>NZ_JACHIO010000007.1 GCF_014203225.1 Granulicella mallensis
CAACACCTTGCGCCGAAGATCATCGCTATACGCTCGCGCCATCTCCTAACAATCACCCAAACCCAAACAATTGAAAAGTATCTAGATCTATACCCAAAAGTAAAATGGTCTAGAACAAAGGATTGTGCGATGGTATGTCATCTATCTTTAGGGCCAACGGCCCGTTTCATACCAGCCTGAGGCAAAGCGAATCCAAGTCAACACGCGACAGCGTGTTGGCTCAGGGAGCGACGCCCCAGGTTAGCGCAGGATTGGAAGTTGAGGGCTGTAAGCCCGACTCATAGTGCCTGCACAAAAGATGAATCGGGCTTACAGCCCTCTGCTTTCGAGTTGATCCTGTACCTGGGGCTACGCTTGCAGCGAGCTGAAAACCGCTCGCTGCTGCGCTCCACCCCAGGCTGGGATGAAACGGGCCCTTGGCCCTAAAGGCGGATGACACCCTAAGGTGACGACGCCTGGCTTGCGCAGGCTCATCCTGTCGATCGCCTGAAGTCTTCCGCCAGGAGAATTGCCTCGGCGATCTCGCGCATGGACTTGCGGCGCTGGCGGCTCTCGCGTTGCATCATCTGGTAGGCTTCTTCTTCGTTCAGGGATAGATCGCGTTGCAGTACGCTCTTTGCGCGGTCTACCGCCTTGCGGGTTTCGAGTCGTCCTGTGAGCTGCATGTTCTCCGACTCCAGCCTGGCGCGTTCGATCTCCGCGCCGACGAGAAACCCAAGCGTAGAGAGAAGTCTGATCTGCTCGGTGGTGTGCCGGTACGTCATGCGGTGCTGAAGGTTGATAACGCCGACCACGCGGCCGGCGCAGAGAATCGGCGTGCACAGCATCGCTTCAAAGTGATCTTCCGGGATGTTCTTGAAGGCTTTGAAGCGGGGGTCGTTGGAGGCTGCGGAGGCGATCGCTACAGGTTGCCGGTGCTTCGCAACCCAGCCCGTAACGCCTTGTCCCACCTGGACGCCGATGTGGTCGATAAGTTCCGCGTGCGGATTCTTGGAGGCACGCAGCACGAGTTGTTCGCCTTCGAGCACATAGATGAAGCAGGAATCGCAGGGGATCACGCCGGAGATGAAGTCGACGATACGATCAAGTACAAGATGCAGCGAATCTGCCGCCGCGATGCGGCTACTGATCTCGTGCAGGAAGTCCATCTCCGCGAGTCCATCGCGAAAGCCTGCCATGGTCGGAGTGGAGACAGCTACACGGCGCACCTGTTTAGCGGGCGTTGTCTCTCTTTCGCCTTCCACTGCAGGCTGCGAGGCGACCGCTTCCATCTCGCCGTTTCGCTTCTTTACCAGCAGCCCTGAAGAGTATTGCGCTGCTTCGTTGACCATGAAGCCCATCTTGGGGCGCGAAGGTTCAAAGTCCGGCTCGAGGCCGTAGTGGGCGAGCTCTTCGGAGGTCGTAGGTCCTATCGAGACCACAACCGCTTTGCCCAACGCCTCGCGCAACTCGTCCCGAACGCCCATTTGCTCGGCCACGCGAAACAGGTGAATCGCCTGGACGGCCGTCATGAAGAGCACCACATCAACGGATCCGCTCAGAATGCCGAGCACACACTCCCGCAGGGGTTGCAGATCTTCGGGGAGCGCCCATTGATAGACGGGCACCTTGGTCAGCTCACGGGTGCGGCTGCTGAGCTCTGCGAGCAGCTCGGGATTGGAGGCTCCGTACTCCTGCACTGCCACGCGCATATCGCCCAGCGCCTCGCCGTAGGCGGCTTCAATAGCGTGTAGAAGCTCATGCCAGGTGCTCGGTTCCTCCGAGACCACATCGGCGTTTATCTTCAACTCGCGCAGCGCCGAGTTCGGCTTGGCTCCACGCACTGCAATCTTTATCTTCCGCAACGCAGCCAGAAAGTCTTCGCGGTCGTAGCGGGTCTGCACGATCTCGAGCATCGCCCGCACGCCGACTCCCGTCATGAAGATGAGGAGATCGAAGCGCCCTTCCAGCAGGTGGGCAGCAAAATCCAGTACGTGCTGGTTCGACTCGAGACCCACCTCGCGCATGGCGGGCACGACGATTGGCTCGCCGCCATAGGTGAGGATCAGCTTCTCGACCTCTTTGGCACGACGCGATTCCAGCGCCAGTACCCGAAGTCCATTGAAGCTTGCATGTGCCAACGCTTCCTCCACGTTTGTAGTTGTCAGAGTCCAGGCTCTTACCCGTGCATCGCACTTGGGCGATGCACGGAATCTTCGGTTGAGCGAGAGTCCGTATCCTGATGATAGACGCGACTCTGAGAAGCGGCCAATAGAAGGCGATACGTCCGGTTAAGACGAGGACGTGTATCAAATTTCGTTCCAGGTTTAGTCAGACCGCTGGTTTGAAGGGGTCAGGGCTCTGCTTTGAAAGGGCGGGGCTTCAGCCCTGCTGATGGAACTGCTCCGGAATCGTTTCCTCCCGTGGCTAAACAGGCTGCGCAAACATCTCCATTTGATCTTTAGGGCCAACGGCCCGTTTCATCCCAGCCTGGGGCAAAGCGAACAGGGTCACCACGCAACAGCGTGGTGGCTCCGGGAGCGACGCCCCAGGTTAGCGCAGGAGTAGAAGCAGAGGGCTGTAAGCCCGACTCATCGTGCGGGCACTATGAATCGGGTTTACAGCCCTCTGCTTCCCGTATGGCCCTGTACCTGGGGCTACGCTTGCAGCGAGCTAAAAACCGCTCGCTGCTGCGCTCCACCCCAGGCTGTGATGAAACGGGCCCTTGGACCTAAAGATCAAAACTCTCTTCCCATCTAAGAGTTTTTCCGCAGCCTGTTTAGCCTCTGCACGTAGCGACTTCAACGGCGGGGCTGAAGCCCCGCCCCTTCAAAGCAAAGACTTGGATCCTTCTGTTTGCCAGCCATTTCCCCACAATTTCAAGCTCCATCTTGCATTGGCACCCGATTTGCCCTACACTTTGCTCATCGAGCCGTTCTTTCGGACCTCTCGATTGCGTTGCGGCACTCCGACGTGCCCGGTACTTAGAACACCCCGTACATTCCAAGCTCCACGAAGAGCCTTGATCGTAATCAGCAATCCCTACAGGGATCTCTGCTGTACGCACTCTGGCTTGCGCCCTCTTTCCGTTGCCCTTCTCTGCGACAGGAAGAACCGCACGAATACTCCGCGCCTCTGCGCACGGACGACCGCTTCACGAGGACCTTGGGTATGGACACGAGCGCCATCGTCAATTCGGCTGAGTTCACCAGTGAGCAGAAGGAGTACCTTCAGGGCTTCTTCGCGGGAGTAGCCCAGCGCGGCCTCGCCCCCTTCGTGGGCCACACCGCGGATGGCCGCATCACCAGCGACCCCAATCAGGCTACTGAGCCTCTCTGGTTCAATACCCCGGTTGAAGATCTCGCTCGCGAAGAACGCTGGAAGTACGAGCAGGATCCCTTCTCCCTCTGGGACAAGCTTCTGCAGTATGCGAACCGGAATGAGCCACCCACCGACGACGATCGCTTCCGGATCAAATACTTCGGACTCTTCTACGTTGCTCCCGCGCAGGATTCATTCATGCTTCGCCTGCGTATCCCGGGCGGCATTCTCTTTACCCACCAGCTCCGCGGGCTGGCCCAGATGGCCGAGGAATGGGGCTCCGGTCGGGCTGACCTTACCACGCGCAGCAACCTTCAGATCCGTGAGTTCCAGCCCAAAGATATCGTCCGTGTGCTTAACCGCCTGCAGTCGCTTGGAATGACCTCACGCGGCGCGGGTGCGGACAACATCCGCAACATCACCGCCTCGCCCACGACGGGCCTCGATCCGCAGGAGTTGCTGGACGTCGCTCCGCTGGCCGACGCGATGCAGGCTTACATCTCGAACTCGCCGGACATGTACCTCCTGCCGCGCAAGTTCAATATCGCGTTCGATAATGGCGGCGCGATCTCCGTCGTTGCGGATACCAACGATATCGGCTTCATCGCCGTCGAGGTCAGGGAAGGCCAAAGCGTTCCTGCCGGTGTCTACTTCCGCGTGCTGCTCTGCGGCATCACCGGACACCGCCAGTTTGCTACCGACTGCGGCCTGCTTTTGCGGCCCGATCAGACGGTCGCGGTTGCGGCTGCCATGGTCCGCGTCTTCACTCAGCACGGCGACCGCACCGATCGCAAGAAGGCACGGCTGAAGTATCTGGTCGATCGGTGGGGCGTAGAAAAGTTCCTGTCTGAGACAGAAAAGCTCCTCGCCTTTCCGCTCATCCATGTCCCGGCCTCCGAGTGCGAACCACGTCGTCCCATCGACCGGGCTGGCCACATTGGCGTTCATCCCCAGGCGCAGTCCGGAACGCACTACATCGGTGTCTCCATCCCCGTCGGCCAGCTTCCTGTCTCCCAGATGAGAGCGCTGGCCGATATAGCGGACCGCTTCGGCAACGGCGAACTGCGTCTCACCGTTTGGCAGAACCTGCTGATCCCCAACATCTCTAGCGAGCATCTCGAAGCGGCAAAGGATGCGCTAGTCGCTGCCGGTCTCAACTACAACGCCGGCACCGTTCTTAGTGGAACGATCGCCTGTACGGGCAACCAGGGATGCCGCTTCGCTGCCTCCGATACCAAGACGCACGCTGTCGCTCTTGCGCGTCAGCTCGACAAAAACTTTCCCTTGCTCGACCAGCCGATCAACCTTCACGTCACGGGTTGCTCTCACTCCTGCGCCCAGCACTACGTCGGCGATATTGGCCTGATGGGCGTCAAGGTTGGCGGCGAAGAGGGCTACCAGGTCTTGCTCGGCGGAGGCACGGACCAGCAACAGGGAATTGCGCGCGAGCTGATTTCTGCTATCAGGTTCTCCGATCTGTCTCCGGTGATGGATCGCCTCTTTCAGGCCTATATCGGCAAGAGAAATAGCGAAGAGTCTTTTCTAGACTTCACCCGCCGTCACGATCTCGAAGAGCTCAAGGCGTTCTGCGTTTATGAGGAGAACTGAACGAATGTCCCATCAAGTTCCATTGATTCCGGACAACGCTCCCTTCACTCTTGAGCAGCGTGGCTGGCTCAATGGCTTCCTCGCGGGCCTGTACTCCACCGCGCCAACGAACCAGGCTGCGGAAGTGCCGCCCTCGTTGAAGATCGCGGTGTTCTATGCTTCGCAGTCCGGCACCGCCGAGGGGCTGGCCCGCAAGGTCGTCAAGGACCTCAAAGCCAAGGGCCACATCGCATCACTGATCTCGCTTGAGGGCTATACGCCCGCAGCACTTATCGCCGAACGCTATGCCATCTTCATCGCCAGCACCTATGGCGAAGGCGACGCACCGGACGCCGTGCGTCCTTTCTTCGAGCAGCTTTGCCTCGAACACTTTCCTTGTTACGAGAACCTCTCTTACTCCGTGCTCGCGTTGGGGGATTCCAGCTACGAACACTTCTGCAAGTTCGGTATCGATCTCGACACCAGGCTCGCCGCACTAGGCGGCGTTCGCATCGCCAACCGCATCGACTGCGACGTTGATCTTGATGAGCCCTTTGCCCAATGGAAGCAGGCTCTCTACGCCGGGCTCGACGACATGGCCTCCGCTCGCCCTGTTCACACAGCGCCGCCTGCCTCGATCGCCTCTGCCAGCAAGGTCGAGGAGCCTATCGCCGTTACGCATACGCGCGAAAACCCTTACCTTGCGCCTCTTGTCGATAAGCGCCCTCTCACCCACGACGTATCCAGCAAACTCACGCTCCATCTCGCCTTCAACATCAGCGGCTCAGACGTTACGTACGATGCCGGTGATGCCTGCGGCGTCATTCCCCAGAATGACCCCGGTCTCGTCGAAGAGATTCTTCATGCGCTCAACTTCAACGGAACGGTTCCCATACAACTCCCGAAATCCGGAGCCACCAAACTCTACGATGCGCTCCTCAACCATCTCCAGATCACCCGCCTGACCCGCAAGATGATCGAGGCCTACGCCACGATCGGAAAGCAGTCGGCGCAGTGCCACATGCTCACCAGCCTCCTCGTCCCCGAGCAGCAGGGATTTCTAGAAAAGTACACCTACGATCGCGGCCTCATCGACCTTATCCACGATTACCCCCACATTCTGCACGATCCTGCCGATTTGGTAGCCATGCTGCCGCGTCTCTCCCCGCGTCTCTACTCCATCTCTTCCAGTCCCTACGCCCACACCGGGGAGATACACACCACCGTCGCTGTCGTCCGCTACCGCTCGCATAATCGCGAACGTGGCGGTGTCTGCTCGACTCTCTTCGCGGATCGCACGGCCACGGGCGAGGCTCTCCCTGTCTATATCCAGCCGAATAAACGCTTCCGTCTTCCTGCGGATGCTGCGGCGCCCATCATCATGATCGGCCCTGGCACGGGGATCGCTCCCTTCCGCGCATTTCTGCATCAGCGCCGCGCTCTCGGCCACACCGGCCGCAACTGGCTTTTCTTTGGGGAGCGCAGCGCCGCCACCGACTTCCTGTATCGCGATGAGCTTCTTGCCATGCAGGCTGACGGCCATCTCACACGCCTCGACCTCGCTTTCTCCCGCGATCAGGAACACAAGATCTACGTTCAGGACCGCATGCTCGAGCAGGCTGCGACCTTCTATCAATGGCTCGAAGAAGGCGCGAGCCTCTACGTCTGCGGCGATGCCTCGCGCATGGCCAAAGATGTAGATGCCACGTTGCATGCGATCGTCGAGCAGCAATCCGGTTTGTCTGCGGACGC
Organism: Granulicella mallensis; assembly: GCF_014203225.1. GTDB lineage: Bacteria > Acidobacteriota > Terriglobia > Terriglobales > Acidobacteriaceae > Granulicella > Granulicella mallensis_A. The sequence continues at coordinate 6,640 of NZ_JACHIO010000007.1, forward strand.
TGCCTCTGAATACGTCAACGCTCTCAAAGATCAGCACCGCTACCACCGGGACGTCTACTAGCACCTCTGTCTGAGCTAAAGGAAACCGAATGTCTCTTCCGCTGCACGAACTCGCGCACAACGATTCCACGAACGCTATCGTGCGTCTGACGGAGAACGGCATCGAGTTCTTTCCTGCGCCTGCAGCGGAAGTAAAGACCAGCCTTATTCCGGCACGGCCTCTCGGACCGGGTGAGCAATATCGCTTTCACTTCGACATGACCAGGTGCATCGGCTGTCGCTCCTGCGAGGTCGCTTGCAATGAGCAGAACAACACGCCACCGGATTTGCGTTGGCGGCGCATCGGCGAGATTGAAGGCGGCACCTACCCCAATACCGACCGCTTCTATCTCTCCATGGGCTGCAACCACTGCCTCAGCGCCGAATGCATCAAGGGCTGCCCGGTCGACGCCTACACGAAGGATTCCATCACCGGCATCGTCCTGCACTCCGCCGACGCCTGCATCGGTTGCCAGTACTGCGTCTGGAACTGCCCCTACTCCGTTCCACAGTTCAATCCGGAGCGCGGCGTTGTGGGCAAATGCGATATGTGCCACGGTCGTCTTACCGATGGGCTCGAACCGGCCTGCGTTAACGCCTGCCCTGAGGCCGCTATCGAAATCGAGATCGTCGATCAACTCGAGTGGCGAAGTGACTATGCTGCCGGCAATGCACCCGGTATGCCCAATGCGGGCGTCACGATCTCGACCACTCGCATTACTCTTCCGGAAGGCGCTCAAGCCAGCCTGGAACGTGTCGACATCGAGACTCTCCGTCCTGAGCATCCGCACTGGTCTCTTGTCTGGATGACCTCACTCATCCAACTCTCCGCGGGAACTCTCGTTGCTGCTCTGCTCTCCCATCACGATGGTCCCATCACTCTCACGCTCATCCTCGCGCTCACTGCGTTTACGCTCAACATCTCTGTGCTTCACCTCGGACGTCCCGCCTATGCCTGGCGTGCTCTCAAGATGTGGCGGCGCTCCTGGCTCTCTCGCGAGGTACTACTCTTCGGTCTTTTCTTTGGGGCCTTAGCCACTCTCACCGCAGCCACGTGGATTGACAGCCTGCACCTACTCCCCATCGCGCCCATCGTCCTGTTGTTCCTCAAGGTCTGCGCGCCTGTCTTCGGCATCGCCGGCATCCTGGCTAGCGCCTACATCTATCTTGTTCCTGCGCGTCCTGCGTGGAACATGCTTCACACTCCCATTGATTTCCTTCTCAGCTCTGGGGTACTTGGCTCCGCGGCAGCTCCCCTACTCCTTCGAGCCACCAACCTTCAACGCGTTATCCCGCAGCTCCACTTCATCGCTCCATCGCTAACCGCAAGATCCTTTCCCCTCTGGCCGCTGGTTCTTTGTTCTGTTCTTTGGATGCTGAACCACATCACCCGGGCGATTCGCCTCCATCACTCTGAAACCTACGAGCATCGCGCAGCCGCATCGTTGCTCAACACGGACAGCCTGCGCGGCACCTTCCTCGTGGGCTTTGCCTTCATCGGTATTGCCATCATGCTTTCTCTTGCGGGAATGCCTCTTCTCGCGTTGCCCGCTGCGCTCGCCGGAGTTCTTTCCGCGCGCTATCTCTTCTTCGTGTCCGTCGTGCCGCTCAACATGGCACTCACCTTCGTCAGGAGCGTCCACGCATGAGCCCTCTCCTCACCCAGTTCAAACGCCTCGTCGGCATCGATATCCGCAGCGAGAAGTACACCTACGCCAAGGATGCCACCTTCGGCTACACCGCCACCTCACGAGTCCCCGACAAGTGGGTGAAGACCACCTGTGGGTACTGCTCGGTAGGCTGCGGCATGCTCCTCGGTGTGAAGGACAATAAGGCCGTTGCCGTGCGCGGCAATCCCGATCATCCGGTCAATCGCGGAAAGCTCTGTCCTAAAGGGCTCTCCGAACACCACATTCTCGAAAATCCCGGCCGCTCCAAACAACCCCTCCTGCGCAAAGACGGTGTCCTTACTCCCGTCTCCTGGGACGAAGCGCTCGACACCATGGTCGAGCGCTTTCGCGATATCCAGTCGCGCCATGGCAACGAGTCCCTGGGTGTCGTCGGCACTGGCCAATTACTCACGGAAGAGTTCTACACGCTCGGCAAGCTTGTCCAACTTGGGCTTCGCACTCGCAACCACGATGGCAACACGACGCTTTGTATGGCAAGCGCTGTCTCTGGTTACAAGTTGTCCTTTGGCTCCGATGGGCCGCCGGGTTCCTATGCTGACATGGAGCAAGCCGACCTCATTCTGCTCATTGGGGCCAACATCGCCGACAATCATCCCATCCTCTGCCATCGTGTTGATCGCAGTCCCGGCACCAAGCCGCGCAAGCTCGTCGTCGTCGATCCTCGCGTGACCAAGACCGCGATGATGGCCGACATCCATCTCGCCATCAAGCCGCGTGGCGACATTGCCCTCATCAACAGCATCGCTCATATCCTCATCCGCGAAGGCCTCATCGACACCGAGTACATCGCTCAGCACACCAACGGCTTCGCCGAGTTCGCAGAGTTTGTCTCCACCTTTACCCCCGCTCACGTATCCGCTGTGACCGGACTTACCGAAGCCCAGATCATCGAGACGGCCCTCCTCTATGGCCGCGCCAAAGCGGCTTTCATCGGCTGGACGATGGGCGTCAATCACTCCACGCAGGGAGCAGTTACGGTTGCCGCCATTAACAACCTCGCGTTGATCACCGGCAACATCGGCCGCACCGGAGCCGCTCCCTTTTCCATTACCGGCCAGTGCAACGCCATGGGCACTCGCGAGAGTGGTTTCACCTCTTCGCTTCCTGGCTATCGCAAGTTCGATAACCCGCAGGACCGCGAAGATCTCGCTCGCATCTGGAACATCCCCGTCGACCGCATCCCCACCGCTCGCGGTCTTGCTTATCCCGATATCATCGAAGCCGCCGTCCAGGGCCGCATCAAAGCTCTGTGGTTCATCGCCACCAACCCCGCTGTCTCTTTCCCCAACTACAAGCTACTCGAGCAGGCTCTTCGTTCTGTCGAGTTCCTTGTGGTGCAGGACGGCTTCCACCCCACGCCCACCAGCGAGTTTGCGGACCTCGTTTTGCCTGCCGCTATCTGGGGAGAGAAGGAAGGCACCTACACCAACTCCGAGCGGCGTGTCTCCAAGGCCAATCCTGCCGTCCGTCCTCCTGGCGAAGCTCGCCCTGACTTCGATATCTTTCTCGCCCTGGCGGAAAAAATGGGAGTTCGCGATGAGCTTTATCCCAACTGGAAGACTCCAGGCGATGCGTATCAGGAGTGGCAGCGCGTCTCTGCGGGACGCATGTGTGACTACAGCAAATTTTCGTGGCAGCAGATCGACGATGCCAACGGTATCCAGTGGGGCGGGGAATCGCTCTATCGTGACGGCGTCTTTCCCACCGCCGATGGGCGAGCCAAGCTGCATCTCGTGCCCTGCGAACCCTTCGTCGAACAGCCTGATGCTGAATACGACTTCATCCTGAACACCGGCCGTACTGTGGAGCATTGGCACACCCGCACCAAGACCGCAGAGGTAGAGCTCCTCGACAACATGGTGCCTAACGCTTGGCTTGAGATCAACCCTGCCGACGCGGCGCGTCTCGACCTCAAGCCCCATGATCGGGTCACCGTCCATAGCCGTCGTGGCGCTGTCGCGGACCTTGAACTCCGCATCACGGGCATCGTCGCTCCCGGCCAGGTCTTCATGCCCTTTCACTTTGCCGAGACCAACTCCAACATCGTCACCCTCGGCGCATTCGATCCCATCTCGCGCGAGCCCAACTTCAAACAATGCGCCGTTCGTATCGAACGCACACCCATGCGCGACCGGCGCAAACAGATATCGAGAAGACCCGCTCCTCCCAACCTCAACCCCCACAAACTGCACGCATCGTCACCCAAAAATCTCTAACGGAGCGACCCTATAGCAAATCTCCTGTAGGTGTATCGCGAAACCACAACGCTTATGGCCGTTTTTCCCCAGAAAAACGGTGCTGTACGCCCGATTCCACTTCACAGTAACAGGAGATTGCTCTAAGCCATGGCAAACATGAAAGCCTTCCTCAAATCGGGCCACCCGCCAACCCTCTTCGCGGCCTTTCTCTACTTCGATTTTTCTTTCGCCGTCTGGGTACTTAACGGAGCCATGGGGCCCTTCATCTCCGAGCAGTTTCATCTCTCGCCTGCCCAGGTCGGTCTGATGGTCTCCGTCCCCACCCTCGCCGGTGCTTTCATGCGCTTCCCCCTTGGCGTCCTCTCTCAATACATCGGGAGAAAGAAGGCGGCCATTGTAGAGATGTCGGCCATCGTACTGGCACTCGTCTTTGGCTTCCTCTTCGTTAAGTCTTACAACGATGTCCTCGCCATGGGAGTCCTGCTGGGCATCGCCGGAGCCAGCTTTGGAGTCGCTTTATCGTTGGGCTCCGGTTGGTTCCCGAAGCGATACAAGGGCCTCGCTATGGGGATCGCCGGAGCAGGTAATAGCGGTACGGCCTTAGCCGCTCTCTTCGCTCCGCGCCTCGCGATGCACTTCGGCTGGCAGCGGGTCTATGGCTTCGCCGCCGCGATGATGCTTCTTCCACTTATCGTCATGATTGTTCTCGCCAAAGAGCCGCCCGATATTGAGCATCAGACTCTTCGGCAACATCTCTCCTGCCTCTTCGAGAAGGACGGCTGGGTCTTCAATCTCATCTACATCATCACGTTTGGTGGATTCCTCGGCCTCGCCACCTTCCTGCCGTCCTTCTACTACTCGCAGTTTCACGTCACCAAGGTTCAAGCCGGCAGCCTCACCGTACTCGCAACTCTCACCGGTTCGCTTACCCGCGTCGTAGGCGGCTGGTTCGCGGATCGCGTCGGAGGCATCACCACTCTCTCGGTCGTCTTCCTCATTGCGGTCGCAGGACTCTTCGGCCTCATGACTGCTCCCTCTCTCCTCGCGACGACCCTGCTCTTCATGCTCTGCTTTGCCGCTCTTGGAGCAGGCAATGGCGCCACCTTCCAACTCGTCCCGCTACGCTGGCCCCTTACTACGGCGGTCGCGGGCGGCATGATCGGCGAGATCGGAGCCCTTGGTGGCGGCATCCTGCCGAACCTCCTGGGTCAATCCAAACAACACACTGGCTCTTACAGCGCAGGCTTCATTCTGTACGCCGGCCTCGCCATCGTTGTCCTGATCGTGATGCGTCTCGTCGCCCGCGTCTGGACTCGCACCTGGGTCACGACCGGTGGTCGCGCTATTCCATCTGCTTCGATGTTCGTCGCAGAGAGTGTGAGCCATGGAGATCTGGGGGAAGCTGTCCACGCCGAGGCCATCGTGTAGGCAGTATCCTGCCAAAGATAAAAAGTTGCAACGCTTTCATACTCGAGCGGGCTGGGCCAACTGCGAGGTTTCTGATCCTCATGGATTTAGAGAACGCTGGATGACTCTGGAGGCCAGGCAGCCGGCGGCGACGATAGACACATGGCGCCAGTTCGGGATCGTTCCTGCCATAGGCCAATCCATCGTCTCTACCTCTTCTATCCAATCGCGTGCGGCCTTTCTCGCTTCATCTGAGCCATACCTTCCAGCAATCGCCCCATAAAAAGCTCCTAACTCCTTTTCTGCCGTCAGCAAGAGATCGGCAACCATCCCAACAGATGTTTGTTGAGCTTCAACAATTGAGTTCGTTTTTTCGTCATACATAAGGACCTATCTCCTGACTGGAACGGCATAATAACTCGGTGTATTGCTAATGCATTGCTTCTCCTTTCGGAGCTCCCTGACCGGGCTTGTTCTTACTTAGAATGAAGGCGCACGCTATCATGCCCATTGCCATCCAACAAAGCAGACGGTAGATATCCTGATACGCCATGGCGGCTGCCTGCTGATTGAGTTCCTGATAGATCTCAGCTCGTGCCATGAAGCCCGGCCCCGGCCCTTTCCCGCTTCCGCCGAAGTAAGAGGTAAGTGCGTTGATCCGGCTGACGAAGGCAGGATTACCAGGTTGCATATACTCCTGCAGATGTGCCTGATGGAAGAGTGAGCGGTTGGTGACAATCGCTCCGGTGGCAGCAATGAAGATGCTGCCGCCAACGTTGCGGACGAAGTTGATGATTCCCGAGACCTGGTTGCTCGCCTCTTTCGGAAGCCCGACATAGGCTGCGTTGGTGATGGCGATGAAGGCGAAAGGAATCGCGAACATCTGAAGTATGCGTAACCAGGAGGCAAAACCGAAGGTCATCGTCAGCGTGAAGTGCGTTGAGGTGTAATAGAACGCACCGGCAAAACAAGCGAACCCGAACGCAGCCATGTTCCTTGCCGGGAACTTGCCGGTAGCCACTCCTGCCAGAGGCATAATGACGAGCAGGGCAACACCTCCGCCCGCGAGCGCTTCTCCGGCGCGGGTTGCCGTATAGCCCATTAGCTGTTGCAGGAATTGCGGCTCAAGTACAGTTGCAGCATTCAAGACACCGCCGACCAGAATCATGAGCAGGCAGCAGATGGCGAAGTTCTTGTACTTGAAAAGCCTCAGATTCATGATGGGATTCTTAGCACGCCACTGCCACCAGATCAGGCCAGCCATCCCAGCAACGAACAGTAAGCCACAGGTGAGGATTAAGTTGGAGGCAAACCAGTCGTTCTCTTCACCTTTATCGAGCATGATCTGCATGCCGGCCATGGCAACGGTCAGCAGACCCAGGCCGATGTAATCCAGCTTCTTGAGGTTGGAGCGGTCGGCCTTGATCCAGGGCGGATCTTGAACCAGCCGGCTCACCAGAAAGAAGGCAAGAATGCCAACCGGCAGGTTGATATAGAAGATCCACCGCCATGAGTAGTTGTCCGTAATCCAACCGCCGATCGTCGGTCCGAGGGAAGGCGCAAGTACAGCGACAAGGCCATAAAGCGCGAAGGCCTGGCCTCGTTTCTTCGGTTCAAATGAATCTGCCATGATGGCCTGCGCCATTGGCTGTAGACCGCCACCTCCAACGCCCTGAAGAACACGAGCCAAAAGCAGGATCGGAAGTGTCGGCGCAATACCGCAGAGAAAGCTTGCGGCGGTGAAGATCGTAATGCAGAGCAGAAAGAAATTCTTACGGCCGATGACGCTCGATGCCCACGCGCCAACCGGCAGAATGATTGCGTTGGAAACAAGATAGCTGGTGAGTACCCAGGTTCCCTGACTCGTGCTGGCTCCGAGGTCGCGCCGGCAATGTGAGGAAGGGCAACATTGGCAATGGAGGTATCGAGAACCTCCATGAAGGCAGCCAGCGCAACCGTCGCTGCGATGAGCCACGGGTTGACATCAGGTTTCCATTGCCCGCTACTAGAGACCTCTGCTGCCATTACATTCCTTTCCAGTGAAGCGATTTTCCGCACACCGACTACGTCCGTTGATACCCGTTCATGCGCCTATAGACTTCCCATCGCAGTTTCATCCGTTAACGTCATTCGTCATTCAAAAACAAACTGTATCTGAAAGCGTATTGTATGTAAAGAAGCATCGCTGGAGGGTCCAATGATGGCTGACTCAGGCGCAGGCGGAATATTGGCAGCCAAAGGCATTTCCGCGGTTCACGATGGCACCAGCGACTCTCGTGGAGCTGCCAAGGGCTTCGACCACGAGCACACATCGAGTGCCGGACAAGGGATGTGGAAGAACGGAGAGGATGAGCGAAAGGACTCCCGCTTCAAACTGATTGTTGCTATCGAGCAGTGGGTCTGCCTGGTGCTAGGCGTCGCCTGCATCGTCTCAGGGGTCTGGGGAACCTTCCTGAAGATCAATCAGAATGTTTCTCCTGCATACCTTGCATGGTTGGGATCGGCTTACGTGCCGACGTTGCGGGTAACCGCAGCCGGGTGCCTCGTCATGGGATTGGTGCTTGTCCGCCGCGGAGTGACGTAGTCCTGACTCCGCTCTGCGAACACCTTATCTGCGCAAAAGGGCTAAGGAGGAAACAGCATGAAAGACGACGTTGAAGATATTCCGATGGTCTATTTGTTGTATGTACTTCTCGCGATTGCCGGGGTTGTGTGCATAGCAGTCGTCCTGGTGATGCAATTGTTTTGACGCTTCCAGTCCTTCGCACAGGTCCCAGAATGTGGAAGTGTATCGACGAGGCGGAATCGAATGTTCGCCCACGAAGCCGGTGTTGGCGAGTGCTCTGCAGATAGGCTATAAGTGTATCTGGATGCAGAGTGTTCATTCTATCCAGTCTGGAATCTGAGCGATGTGAAGGTGATCGGACATCCGCAGCATTCGCATATGGCCTCAGAAACAGTTGATGAATTGCGGGAACAACCTAAGGGCCAAGGAACCAAATGCCTGTGACTAGAGCAAAAACACGGAAGCGGCTCACCCGAGAGGAGAGCCAGGCGCAGACCCGCGCTGCACTGATCGCCGTGGGCCGCAAGCACTTTTTGCGTTACGGGCTTGGCGGTGCCGTGGCGGAGAAGATCGCGGAGGATGCTGGTTATTCTCGGGGCGCTCTGTATTCCAATTTCGGCGGTAAAGAGGAATTGTTTGTCGCTGTCATCCAGGAGGAACAGGCGCATCGGCTGGATTTCTTTCGGTCTCTGCTGAAGGAGGAGCCTTCAGGGAAGAAACGGTTGAAGAAAATGCGGGACGCCATCGCCGAACTGATGACGGACCACGATTGGATCGTACTCCGTGCCGAATTCGAGGTCGGAGCTCTTCGCAGCGAACGTATCCGGCAAAGCTTTGTTGAAGCGCATCGGCAGCAGATTCGCGACGGAGGTGATCTCATCAGAGACCTTGTGAAAGCTCCTGAAGTCTCTTCGAAATTGATGCCGGATGATTTCATTACGGTTATCATCAATCTCGCTCACGGTCTGGCAGTTACCCAGAGAATCCTTGGCGCAGAACAGTCGCAGAGAAGCACACGCAACCTGATCCAATCTCTGTTTGATCATTTGATATCGTCTGCGTGATCGATCGTCTCGCATTGCTGGTCTGCAAGTCGAACGGGTGTAGTCGTCTGCTGAATGTCCTCGCCGAAGACCGTGGTCACGGTCTTCGGCGAGCCGCGGCATCCTGGTTAGATGGACATGCCCCCGGAGACCTCAATACGCTGGGCGTTCACCCAGCGATTGTCGTCGGAAAGCATGGACGCGATCATTGGTCCGATGTCGTCCGGCATGCCTACACGCCCGAGCGCCGTCATCGCCGCAACCTGCTTGTTGACCTCGGGATTGTCGCGGACCATACCGCCGCTGAAATCGGTAGCGACCGCTCCTGGAGCGATGCAGTTGACTGTAATTCTGCGTGGGCCTAATTCCTTCGCCATGTATTTGGTAAGAACTTCAACTGCGCCCTTCATGGATCCGTAGGCGGAGCTGCCGGGATAGATGATGCGGGTCAGGCCTGACGAGATGGTCAAAATCTTTCCGCCATCCTTGATCAGCGGAAGGAGCTTCTGTGTCAGGAAGAAGACGCCTTTAAAATGCACGTTGTAGAGGCCGTCGAAATCTTCTTCTGTCACCTTGTCGAAGGCGGCGTGGTGCGAAGTGCCGGCATTGTTGATCAGAAAGTCGAAGCTTTCCGCGCCAAGCTCCGACAGCGCGTCTTTCACTCTCAGCACGAACTGATCGAAAATGCCGATTTTTCCAGCGTCAAGCTGCAAGGCAATGGCCTTGGCTCCCAACTCGCTGGCTTTGGCGACGACCTTGTCGGCTTCTGCACGATTGGAGTTGTAAGTGAAGATCGAGTGGACCCCTCGTTCGGCGAGATTGAGTACAGTATTGCGGCCGAGTCCGCGGCTTCCACCGGTTACGATAGCGATTGCTCTACTGCGAAATGCGTTGTTTTCTGCTGCCATGCTCCGCTCCTTCATATCTTCCTGTGATTGAGGATAGGTTCAGCGTGCTTAGAAGAGAATGCCGAAACTCTCCCTTTTCTTGCCTATTCCTGCTAAGAAGCCTAGGGTTGATCCAGGAGTAAGGGCGAACATGCTTCGTGATTTGGTACAGGCGGTCAAGCATTACACGGACGCGCAGACCGGGCAGAGCCCGTTTGTTACGGAGATCGCAGGGCTTACCATTCTTCGATCGGATCACGAGAAACGTCCGAACCACCTCATCTTCAAGCCTGCTCTGTGCATCACTGTTCAAGGCGCCAAGTCCGCCATGTTCGGCGACCAGCGGTTCGATTATGGTGCCGGGCAAGCGCTGGTGGTGAGCGTCGAGATGCCGGCGTTTGGCACCGTCGTCGAAGCAAGTCCAAGCGAGCCGTATCTGGGCATCATTCTTGAGTTCGACCTCGCGATTATGCGCGAGGTCATCGATGAGACAGAAGCGCCGCCAACGGCGAGTCCGAAGGTGAGTAGGGGTGTTTGTGTGGCTGACTTCGACGGACCCCTTGCGGACTGCGCTTTGCGTATGGTGCGCCTGCTTGGCACGCCTAAGGCAATTCCGATGCTCTATCCGGCAATCATGCGCGAGATTTGCTATTGGCTACTGACAGGACCACAGGGCGGTGACGTAGTAAAGATGACGCTGACCAATCCCCACACGCAACGAGTCATCAGCGCAATTCATAATTTGCGTGATCGCTTTGCGGAGTCCGTTCGCATCGAGGAGCTTGCAGCGATAGCGCGAATGAGTCCCTCTGCATTTCATCGCCAGTTCAAGGCAATCACGTCCATGACGCCGCTTCAATACCAGAAGCAGCTACGGTTACTTGAAGCGCGGCGACTGATGGTCTCCTCTGGAGCAAACGTGGAGACAGCCGCATTTCAGGTCGGCTACGAGAGTCCCTCGCAGTTTAGCCGCGAGTACTCTCGCATGTTCGCGATGCCTCCTCGTCGCGATATCGCAGCGTTCAAAGGAACTGCAGCCTGATGTCCTCAGCTTCCTTTACCTCATGCACCTCATCGTCTTAAACGCCGATCGACGAATGACGGAGTAACCTCCGAAGCTGGTTTCCCAAAGGTATCCGCGCGTCCCTCTGTGCGGTTGGCGAGTTCCGTATCAGATTCGCTGCTTCCCTCAACTTTCAGAAACTTCATGAGGTAGATGGCGGGGACGGCGTGCAGCGCATGGTACTCCGCCAGCTTGTTTGTTTGCTCGAAGACATGACGTTCGGGTTCGGCGAAGGCGGGTTCGTTGAGTGTGAGGAGTTCGAAGCCGCGACGGCTAAAGGCGGCAATGATCTCAGTCATGGTGAGCGGGTTGGCGGGAAGCTCAATGCGCTTGCCATCAAGATAAAAACAGCGAATCCAATGGCGTTGTGCAGCCGTTGTAGGGTGCATATCGGAAAGGAGAATGTGTCCGCCAACGCGGAGGATACGAACGCACTCGCCTGCGAAGGCATCCAGATCTGCGAGGTAACTCAACACGAAAGAGGCAAGGATAAGATCAGTGGACGCGTCGGCGGCGGGCAGGGTGGTGGAGTCACTGAGGTGGAGGGCGGTGGTGAGAGCGAGCGTGACGCGTGCCTTTTCCAGCATGGCGTCGGAGGCGTCCGTGCCGGTGAGAGTCCTGGGGGCGAGGAGCTCAATTTGCTTTAACCAGCGCCCGGTACCGCAGCCTATGTCGAGGACATCAAGGCCCTTGATCGGCGGCATCATCGGAGGGAGCGTGCGCTGTTCGAGCAGAAGCAGGGGATTGGGCTGAGTGTCGTAGACCTCAGCCCAATCATTGAAGAGCGCACGTGTGCCGGTGTTCACAAACTTTCCCGTTTTGGTCTGCGCAGAGCGATGAACTGGTTAGCGAGGTGGAGCTCGAACGGAAAGCTATAGAGATGCAGCGTATAACGCCACGCGCTCAGCACCTGAAGGAAGATACGACTCCAGCGAGGCGCCCGGATGTCCTGGACCGTGGGCCAGCGGGATGCGACGACGGTCTCGAAGTTGTCGATGAGGAGCTTGGTCTTCCGCTTGAGCCAGGGGGCATTGGTATCGATACGAAGGGTGAAGTTCATCCACTCTTCGGTAGCCCAGCCCGCTGGGGTATCGGGGAAGGGGACCTCGATGTTGCCATACATGCCATCACCGGCCTGATGGGGCTGAGGAGTGGGAGTGTAATGCTGGATGATGATCTCGGAGTCCGGATTGATGCGCTTGATCTTGCGAATAAAGCGCAGGGTTTCGCGGGTATCGCGGTCGGGATCGTTGGGGTTGCCGATGACGAAGGAAAACTCCGGGATGATGCCAAACTGGCGAGTGCGGCGTGCGATCTCGAGAGTCTGAGCCGTGGTGATGCCCTTCTGCATCTCCTCAAGCACCCAGTCGGAGCCTGACTCCGCGCCGAAGAAGATCATCGCGCAGCCGGCGCGTTTGATGGAGGCCCATGTCTCGTCTGAATAGCGAGACATGATGTCGACACGGGCTTCACACCACCAACGAAGGTTCAGATGGGCCATGCCGTCGCAGAGTTCGCGGGCCTTATCTTCGCGAAGGAAGAAGTTCATATCGTAGAACTGGACGGAGTCCGCACCGTAGTTCTCTACGAGATGCGTAAGTATGGCAATGGTGCGCTCGGGGGACTCGAACTTTTCCTTGTTGCCGTAGGCTGCGTGAACTCCACAGAAGCTGCAGTTGAAGGGACATCCGATGCTGGCGTGATGTACGGCTGTTCGCTTTCCGAAGAAGGATGGGCGAAGGTATTTTTCAACGGGGAGGCGGTGGAAGGGGGACCAGGGGAACTCGTCCGGCCCCTTCATGGGACGCTCACCGTTGTCGCGGCGCAGGCCGAAGACGTCCTTGTATAAGAGACCCTTGATGGTGTCGAGTTGGCGGTTACCGCGAAGGGCGTCGAGGAGTTCCAGAAGGGTGTCTTCGCCCTGGCCGCGAACCACGTAATCGACATAACGGGCATTGAGCGCGGCGTCGGGATAGATGGAAGGGAAGTAGCCGCCCCAGCAGATAGGGACCTCGGGACGGAGCCTGCGAATCTCGCGAGAGGTCTCCATGGCCGCGACCATCTGGGGGCCGGGCATCGCGGAGACGCCGAGAAGCTCAACGTTGTGGGTGGAGATGAGGTCGAGAATGCGTTGGGTCGCATTGTCTTCCGCGTTGCCGTCTACGATCTCGTAGTCGACCTTCCCTTCGAGGACGGCGGCGAGGGCAAGCACTGCCAGAGGCAGTCGGCTGTTGCGTGGCTTCGTGGCGCGGGGATGGTAGAGGATGATCATTGCGAGACTTTCTCGAAGCACAGCAGGACGTGGTCGCCTGTGCTGCGCAGGAGCGGCACACGGGCGAGAAGAGATTCAAGACGGCAAAGAAGCCGAAAGGCAGTCGGATGGTTGCGAGCCCATGGTTCGAGGTAAGAAGGAGGTACCGCGACGCCGATTCCAGTGGTGGAGCGGAGCCGGAAGTGCGGGCTGAAGCTACGAAGGATCTGCTTGAGGCTCGGATAGTAAACATCGAGCGAGACGCCGTCGATGGTGGCCTGTGTATGACCGCTCAGTCTGCGAAACGCTTTTTTCTTCTGGCCGAGAGCAAGGTAATAGAAGATCTCCGTCAGACAGACACGGGTTGAGAAGCAGAGCAGGAGCCGGTCCCCATCCTTGACGAGAGGGGCGAGCGATGCGGCGACAGGGGCGAGGTCCTTAATACAGTTGAGCCCGGAGAAGTTGGAGAAGACACCGTCGAAGCGACGGGCGGGAGCAAATTCCTTGATACGCTCCGTGGGGAGATGGCAGAATACGACGGGCAACGGAACGGATTGAGCTTTGAGCCGTTGCTCGGCGTGCGTGATCATGTCCTGCGAAGCATCGCAGGACATGACAGAGATGTCGTGCTGGGCTAGGAAAAGGGCATCCTCGCCGGTGCCGCAGTTCAGCTCCAGAATGTTGTCGCCAGCATGGAAGGTTTCGAGCAGGATCTTCCAGACAGAGCTGCGCTGAGCGCGACCGATGAGTGTGTCCGTGAACTTATCGTCATAGACGGGGGCGAGACGGTCGAAGGCGGCTCCGGCAGCATGAACAGTGGTGGAGAGAGGAGAAGCTATCATGCCTCTACCTCGTACTGCGTAGCCAGAAGGCCCTGGCGTGAGTCTGTAATGCTCTGTGCGAGATTGTTTATGAGGGCTATGTCTTGCCCTCCGCCGTCTGTGAGTTTGGCGAGTGCTACTTCGTCGCGGAGAAGCTTGTCTGCGTGGGCATAATAGGCGCGGGAATGACGACCCTTGATTTTGATCTCGCGGTCTGAACTCTTGCCCCACGGACCGAGTTGCACCAGCTTGCTCTGGATCTGCTGGTAATAGGGTGTGCCTTTGATGGGATAGGAGACGGTAGTAAAGAAGATGTCAGGCTTCGATTTGCTGACATGATGAATGGTCGCCTCGATGTCCTCCATCTCCTCGCCTTCATAACCCCACATCAGGAACATGCCGCTCTGGATGTTACGTGCGCGTGTCTGCTCGATGGCGCGTTGAACCTGTTCTACCTTTACGCCGCGGTCCATGGAGTCAAGCAGCCGCTGCGAACCTGATTCGGACCCGATCCAAATGCGGAAGCAGCCAAGCTCTGCGAGCAGATCCAGCATCTCTTCATTGAGCCGGTCGGCTCGCGATATGCACTCGAAGGGGATGTGTAGATTGCGGCGACGCATCTCGCCTGCATACTTGCGGATCCATTCGTGGTTGATGGTGAAGACGTCGTCCGAGATCCAGGCGATGTCTGGTGTGTACTCATGGAGGAGGAACTCAAGTTCGTCGACGACCTTGAGCGGATCGCGGCGGCGGTGGGTCTGCCCGTAAACCTGGTGGCTGCACCAGCGGCATTTATACGGGCAGCCACGGGCGGTGATGAAGTTGACGGAACCCTGTTGGTGATGGGTACGCCAGGTATCGACATAGCGATGAAGATCGATGGCGTGACGCGCAGGCCACGGCTGTGCGTCAAGATCCGCGATCTGGGCCCGTGGCGGATTCTGATGGTAGTGCCCAGTCTCATCGAGGAATGCGACCCCGGCGATCTTGGATCTCCAGTCGGCGTCCGTCTGGTCTGCGCGTGCGCGCAGGGCAGTCAGCAGCTCCTCCATGGTCGCCTCGCCTTCGCCGAAGACCACGAATTCCGCGCCAGACTCCAGGTATTCCTGCGCATAGGCTCCAGGTTCCGGACCACCGACGACGACACGCCAGCCGGCTTCGCGCGCGACTGCCATGATCTCTACAGCATTTGTCCGCGTCATCAGGTTGGCATAGATGCCGAGCACCGTTGGAGTCTCGGTGCGCAGGTGATGAATGAGGTCTGGCTTGCTGGAGAAGGTCGTGTCAAATACATCGACGTCAAAACCCCGCGCGCGCAGATGGGAACATAGATAGAGAATCCCCAGTGGAGCATAGGGCTTCATGATCTGGATCTCTTTCGGATCATCGAAGAGAAAATAACCGTGGGTAAGCAGAAGGTCCGGCATCAAGCTCTCCTTTTCTATGTTTGGCTATTGCTCGATGTTATACGCGGGACTGTGAGCAGGGTACTGACTGGGTTAGCAGGCATTGGCTTGGAGCGACGGTTCGATCAGAGACCTCTAACATGCAGCCTCCGCAGGAGTCTTGGCGAGGCGCTTGGCATCGACAGCGGGTTTTTGTGCTGTCGACATGCGCTTTTTCAGCTTGTTGTTGAGCCAGATCTCCACGGGATACTTATAGACATCGTGGTCGAGGCGCCAGCGGGCCGGAAGCGAGAGGCTCTTTTGAGCGATACGGGTGATGGGGCCGCGCGTGTCCGTTGCGATGGGGATACGGTCGAAGGCGATACGGAGATAATCGCGCGTTATCTGGAGGCGTTCATGCTCTTTGCCCTTGAGCCAGGGAAGCTGGGTATAACGCGGGAAGTAGTCAGCCCAGCCTTCGAGGGTCTTGGGAACTTCTATGCCCATCTCCTCGGAGCGCTTCATGATGGGGGAACCGGGATAGGGAGTGAAGATGTTTGTCCAGAACTCGGCGCCAGGAAAGCGGCGGCAGACGTCCATCATAAAGTTGACGGTTTCGCGGCGTTCCGTCAGGCCCTCGCCCGGGAAAGCGAAGATGATATTGAAGGAGGGCCGGATGTCAGCGGCAAGACAGCGTGCGGCGCTCTCGTAGATCTGGTCGAAGTCCTGGAACGTCTTATTCATCAACTGCAGGATCTTGGGGGAGCCGGAGTCGACGCCCTGGCAGATCTGCTGCAAGCCCGCGCGGCGGAGTAGTTTCAAATCCTCAGGTGAGAGGCGGGCGACCATATTTGTCGTGGCTTGCACGCTCCACTTGAATTGTGACTTCTCGCGTACAAGGCCTTCTGCGATGCCTCGTACGCGGTCGAGATCGACCATGAAGTTATCGTCGACCACCCACAACATCTCCAACTTATAGCGGCGGGTGAGATCGACCGTCTCTTCAACGAACTGTTCGGGCGGCAGGGCGTTCCACTTGCGGCCGTAGACACCGGCGTTCGTGCAGTATCCGCAGTTGAATGGGCACGCAAGGGAGGAGGTATACATGGCCCAACGCTTGCCGCAGCCGCGCTCGTAGGCATCGAAATCAGCAATGTGATAAGCCTTGGGAGGCATATCCATGAGTGGCTTGAGGGGGCGCTCAGGCGTCATGATGAGCTTACCGCCGCGTTTGAAACCAATACCTGCTATGAGGTCAGGGGCGGAGTGGCTCTGGAGGTGCTGCACGAGTTCAAGGAGAGCATCCTCGCCCTGCCCGCGAACGACGTAGTCCACACAGTCAGCCTGAAGAGTCTGGTCGGGAAGAAGAGAGGGATGCCATCCGCCGAGGATGATGGGAAAATCAGGATTCCATTCCTTAACCGCACGCGCGATCTCTACCGTTTCGCGAATCATGGGACCGGTGACGAGCGAGATGCCCAGGCAGACGGCGTCACGAACCTCTTCGAGCACACGCTGCTTGAAGTTGGGGGTGATGGTGGAGTCAATGAGAACGATGTCGAAGCCAGCTCGTATGAGCGGGGTTGCGACAGCCAGGATCCCTAGAGGCGCCGTTGCTTCTGAACTAGCGAAGGAAGGGAAGAAGAAGACGATTTTCCTGGATGAGACGGAGTTCTTGGGCATATAGACGACGCTCCTCTATTGAGATCTTGCCGTTTCGCTGTTAAGAGCGTGTCACATCGGTGTCTACGAATTGTCAGGAGTTTGTCATTTATGTTTGGTGTGAGTTGAAGGCTCTTTCCAGGCAAATTCGTTCGTGGAAATGGTGACGAAGCGCGGACAAAGTGGTGACAAACCAATCACCCATCCTTCCTACACTTTGTTAGTCAACCGGTATGCAGAAGATGGAAGTTTTCAGCTTCAACCAGCCAGGTGCAGGAAGGGAAAATTGTTGACGACCGAACTTCTTAAACAGGGATCTCCCGAGGCGACTATCGCTCCCAAGCCAGGCACGATAGAGGAGGATCTCCTTTGCAATATGGAGTTGCCGCTCCGTGGTGTCTTTTATCCTCTTGGCTTTCCTGTCGAGATCGTCACCAATGAGCAAGCCGTTCTGGACGCCGCTAACGATAGCTGGGGATATCTTCGTCCGCGGCAGATGAACTCCGTGGTGCAGCTCCGCATCAGTGTTAGTGAAGGAGGCGGTTCCGAGTGCCCTCCCACGCCTGTTTCCCGGGCTAACCGTCACTTGTTTTCGATTGTGGCGGACACAGACAATCAGGCTATCGTCGATCTTAAAGCAGGCTTTGCCGCCGTCTGGCTGAATCAGGCGACGATACGTCACAGTTTGTATCTTCGCTATTACTTTCTTGAAGGCGCTGCGTACATTCTTCTCTGCTCGTCAGCCGTAACCTCTCTGCACGCAGCCTGTGTCAGCCGGTACGGGCGAGGTATTCTTTTGTGCGGCGACTCCGGGGCCGGCAAGTCTTCTCTGTCCTATGCCTGTGCCCGTGCCGGATGGACCTATACTTCTGACGACGCCAGCTATCTTCTGCATGGCACGGATGATCCCCGGGTCATCGGCAACTCGCATCAGGTACGTTTTCGGCCGACGGCCAAGACACTCTTTCCGGAGCTGGAAGGCCGTGCACTCACTCCGCGGGCAGAGGGCAAACCGTCCATTGAAGTTCCTACCTCCGAGTTGCCCGGGCTCATTACAGCGAGCGAGGCGAAAATCGACTTTATCGTCTACCTCAAGCGAGGGCCGTCAGAGACGGGGGAACTGACACCGCTACCCGATGGTGCTGCGATAGAGCGCATTCGAGAAAATTTATATCCTATCGCTGAAATTCGTGCGATCCATGAAGAGGCCGTGCAGGTACTATCCGGCGTTCCTGCCTATGAACTGCGATATCGCGACTTCGATCACGCTATCGGACAACTCGACCGTCTCGTCCGCTCCCACGCGTAGGCTCCGGGGCCTGGACCACCGGCGAGGATACGCCAGCCGGCCTTGCCGGTAGTCAGGCCTTAGAGATACACGTGACTTTACGCTCTTGACTGTTCGGCAAAGGCCGAATACATCGTGCCCCCAAACCGCGATGGATGCGTTGCCAGTCTTTCCACACGCTCCACTCCTGACTCACGGAAGAGTTCGCGAAGCCTTTTGAAGCCGATCGGATAAGGTCCCCACGGATTCGGCCTGGATCGCTCATACTCCACAATCAGGAAGCGATCTGTCACGGACAAAAGCCTTCTCAAAAACAGGTGTTGCTCCTGAATGAAGTGCAGGGAGTTTGCCATGAGAATTCCATCGACCGATGGAAGGCGGAGGCTCGGGCTCTGCAGATCTCCCAGGATCTTACGAATCTCGACTCCGTCATACTGATTCGGAATGCGCTCCAACGCTCTCTGGTCCAGATCGACGGCATGAATCGTGCTACCGGGAGCCAGCAACTGCGCAAGCGCGGTTGTGAACGTTCCGCTGCCGCAACCAAGATCGCACCAGGATTGCGGTCGCGACCATTCGATGAGGGGTGTGCGAATCAGCGCCGTGGCCTGACTGATCTTCATCTCTCCACTGTACTTTTCTAGAGTGGTGGGTCGTTAATTAGTTAAAGAATTGATGGTCTGTTCAGCACAACGCGAAGCGCGTTCCCTGATGCTTCAGCATCAGGGAGACGGAGGGAGCCGTAGCCTTTAGGCTACGGAATTCAGGGGCTGGGAAAGATGTGGCCTTCAGGCCCGGGCCTTCTTTCGGCTGCGAACAAAAGGCCCGGGGCTGAAGCCCAATTCTTGCCTGGCTCTCATTCCGTAGCCTAAAGGCTACGGCTCCCTCCGTCCCGCGACGCTAAAGCGTCGTGGTTTCGCTATACACCTACAGGAGATTTGCTATAGGCGTGTCATCAAACTGCTATTCGAGCGGTGCAAATAACTTCTTGTAGCAAGAAACCAGAAGGACCTGGCTTCAGCCAGGCCGTAGGAGTGGGGCGCAGATTCCTTCCGCTTTGCGCCTCAACAAACTGTTTGCACTGTTCGATTTAGGTGTAGAAGCAATTGGATGACACGCCTAGCCCTTCTGATGAGTGGGGCAATCGTCCACGTGTCGGAACTGGGCCCCCATCTGCCGAAATCGTCATCAGATGGGGGCACCCGGTAGAGTTACAGCTTCAGCGTCACTACCGCGTTATCGATCACGTTGGCCAACCTGGCATCCTCGTTGCCGTAGGCGTCATGCCAGCGCCACCACTTGTAGCGTGGCGTCTTCGGATAGCCCTCCGGTGAGTCCTCCCAATCCTCTTGCCGTCCTAAGGGCGTGACGTCCAGATAGTTCCACACACTGCCCATGGCTTCATCGCCGCGATTGTTGATGAAGTACGTGCGGAAGATCTTGTCGTTCTCGTCGCGGAAGAAGACATTGTGCCCGTGCCACTCGTCGACTCCGAAGTCCTTATCGAAGCCGTCGGTGAGGGTATACCAGGGAATTTTGTCCCAGCCCATGCGCTGTTTCAGGCGGGCAATGTTTTCCTGCGACCCGCGTGAGGCGTAGGCCAGCGTGGTATCCCGCGCGTGCAGGTGTGAGAGGTGCGAGATCTGGTCTGCGCCGAGCGAGCAACCAACACAGGCGTGGTCGGGCCAGCCGTAGACATCGGAATCGTAGAAGGCGCGATAGAGTACGAGCTGCCGCCGGCCGTCGAAGAGATCGAGCAGCGAGACCTTTCCCTGCGGACCTTCGAAGGCATACTCTTTCTCGACCGCGAGCCACGGCATCCGCCGCCGCGCCGCCGCCAGCGCGTCGCGCAAGCGGGTGTGCTCCTTCTCTTTGACTAGCATCTCCTGCCACGCCTTCTGCCACTCCTCAGCCGAAACGACCGGAGGTTTTTTCATCGCTGCGATCTGCTCATTGCTGTTCATGACTTCCTCCCTGTTCGCGCTTGCGCGCTTTTCGGTTCCAGAACTTCGCCACGGCGAGCGCGGAAATACTGCCTGTCGAGACAGCGCCCGCCGCAATCCATACCGCAATCCCTGCACAGAAGGGACACATGGCTACCTGCCTGCCCGCTCCGCGGCTGCTGTGCGGATACGTCTGATCAACTGGTTCCAGCCTCCGTCCACGCCGTGCTCCTGCTCGCCCACCCAGCCCATCGCGCGATGGACAAAGTGCATGCGTGTCACTCCGTCTTCTTCGGTCAGGCGATATTGAATGTTCGAGACAGCAGGGTTGGACATAAAGAGCGGCCCCGAAATTTCGAGCAGCGATGGCGTCTTGATGGCCTGTACCGTGCCCCAGAAGTGGCCGGTATTGTTGCCCAGGTCGCGATACCAGCGCCCGCCGGGCCAGGCCTCAAGTACCATCGGCATCGGTTTTTCTGGAGTGGAGTTCAACGGCCCCATCTGTTCGAGGATCGTCTCAAAGACGATCTCGATGGGGGCCGCGATCTCCTCTTCCTTGATGATCTCGAAGGCGTGTAATACGCCTTCCTTCACAGTGGTTGCCATTACTCCTCCTTTGGATTTGGGCCCTCGTCCAGGCGAATCATTCGTTCCAGCGCCTTGCGCTCGGCACGCTGCTTGATCTGGTCGACCTGATGCATCCAGTAGCGTTCGAAGACCTTCACCCAATCGTGCACCGGCTTCAGGCCCGCAGCATTAAGGCGATACATGCGATGTTGTCCGCGTTTGACCACCGTCACCACGCCGGCCTTGCGCAAGGCACCCAGGTGCTTGGAAACCGCAGGCTGGGCAATCTTCATGCGCAGGACGATCTCGTTGACGGCGTACTCCTGGCCATCAGACAGCACGGTGATGACCTCGCGCCGCCGTGGTTCGGCAATAGCGCTGAAGACGTCCGTCGGGTAGGCCTTTCGCGTCATGGACTCAATATATTCCGATTTAGGAATGTGTCAAGGGCCAAAAAGAATAATTTCAAGGCCTTCGAGTGTGAAAGGGACAGCTTCCAGTCTCGGGCGCATTGTCATCCGGAAGTGCGTATTGCTTCCACTCACGATTGGTAGGTTGACCATAAAAGCCTATGTCCGGGTGGACAGACATTTCGTCATAGGCCAGCATCCGCCTGTGTATCCTGTAGCGCACGTCGGCTGCGATGGGCTGGGAGGTAGCGGGATCAATAAAGAGTCTTCGGGGCTGAAAGATAAGCACGATACCGGGGCCGAGATTTCTGCTGCGGCGTTGGATATAGGTCGGGGATGACCCTACAACAAACATCTCGCATTCCTCAAAGGAGAACTCCCAGAGTGGATCATTCGGCGTTCTCTCAAGCGCGGGGTGACGGTCATGCTTATGAAGCATCTGCAACAGTCCCCAGAAGCGATCGACAAAAGCGGCGTGCGTCGTAATCTTTGGATCGGGTTCGCAGAATGCGACCAGGCTGCAACGCTCATACTCCGCTGTGTCCAGCAGCGTGACGAATTCCTGCATGTCTCTCACAAACTGTTGCGGGAAGTGCTTTGAGATGAAGGTATAGATCATCTCGCCGCGAATCTCACCTGCCTGTCCAAAGAAACACGGAAAGTTCGCTGCTTGCAGTTTCGTTCTGTAGGATTCATACGCCTGGAGCTTCCAACTCTCCTCCGGTGTGATGCCTAAGACGCCATGATGAAGAGCTCGACTTATCCACGGCGATACTTCGGTATTGATCATGATGTGACCTTTGCTGCGTCTGCTTTTCTGGCACGCCGAGCCAGCCGAACCATTCGGCGAAAGCCTGCAGCCTGCTGTTCTCCCCACGAGCCGGTAACCATCGCAGGCTCTGCTCCGGCGTCGCCGGTCTCGACTGTGCTGTCATGGAATTTGGCCGTTCTAAACAAAATGTCCCACCAGGAGAGCGCGGTCCCAAAGTTGCAACTGCGTCGTCCTGCTGCCTTCAATGCGTGGTGCGTTCGGTGGAAACGAGGGGAGATAAAGATGTGGTCGCCCAGCCATCCATAGCCGATGCGTGTATTGGAGTGCGCCATGCTCCCTACAAGTCGAAATCCAAGAATGACAAAGGGAAACTGAAAGGCCGGGACACCAATCAACAGGCCCACCACGATCAGCCATAGGTAAGTGATCGTGTCTTCCAGTACATGCGATCGCTCATCAGACCAGAACGTCATCTGATCTTCCGCATGGTGCACGGAGTGGACACCGTACCACCAGCCATACCTGTGAGACAGGCGATGCCTCCAGTAATCGGAAAGGTCGAGGATGGCGAAGTATAAGAAAAAGACCAGGAGTGGCCACGAAGCCAATGCAGGCACGAGCGCAGTCAGCGACGGTGGACTGATCGAATGTGCCAGGAAGAATCGATCAAGTTGCTGTTGCAGCCAACTGTACTCAAAAAAAGCGACAAGCGGAAAGAGTACCAGGCGGACGAAAAAGGCATATGCCACATCGGCTGCAATCGGATTCCGTGGGGACCAGCTTGTAAGCGGCCAGTATCGCTCGATGGGCGTACAGACCAAAAAGCTCAGGCAGAGTTGCAACACTCCACAACCCGCAAAGAAGAGCCAGAGCGCCACCGTATGACCGTGCTGGGTTACGCCAAGGCTACTGAGAAATGACTGAATTGAAGTCACGATCCAATCGAACGTGACTGTACCTGTCGGGGCTGCGTGGGCTATCCAGGACATCTGTCCCCTCCGCGTTCCATCACTCTCTTCTTAGAAGAAGACGGATGAAACATTCCAGAGGTTTGCAGGGAATAGGGGTTTTCCTGCAGGAAAAGACGTTTATTCTGCCGTCAAAGAACTAACTGTGAGGTTCAACAGGTGTTCAACTGTGGAGATTAAGGCACATCTGAGGAAACCTCAACGACCTGTGGAGGTTTCAGCCGTAGGGAAGAGCGCTTGGACGAGGCGAACGGTTTGCCGGTGCGCGGACACAACACGCGCTGGCGGCCGTTCACCTCGACTTTTGAAGTTCTAAGTTCTGGGAAGTTGAACTTTGTCAGCAGAGTAGTGGGGCGGTGCACTGTGTACACGAGTATGGGGGAGGGGCAATGGTGATTGAAGGCAATCCGTCATTTTCGTCTTCCGGCAAGCAAGGCATCGATTGACCTGATGAGAGTCAATCGATACCTCTACTCTGGAATGTCGCTCCCGGCTGTTCCCAGAAAAATTCTTTAATGGGTCTGTGCAAGATGTGTAGACTGTTTCTCAACAAGCAGTAGCGAAGCTGATTCTCGACTATAGAAACGAGGGCACGCAATGGCTGGCAAGTTTGTCATCAAGAAATCCTCCGACGGGCAATTTTTTTTTCAATCTCAAGGCTGGGAATGGAGAGACGATTCTCACCAGCAAGTTATATAAGGCAAAAGCATCGGCTCTGAATGGAGTCGAGTCGGTAAAGAAGAATGCGCCTCAGGATGAACGATACGAGAGGAAAACCGATAAATCCGGGCATCCTCGCTTTAATCTCAAAGCTGCGAATGGAGAGGTCATCGGTTCCAGTGAGAGTTACAGCAGTGAATCGGCTCGGGAGCATGGGATCGAATCGGTAAGACAAACGCGCCAACAGCAACTGTGGATGATGAAACAGTTTAGGCAGCCATAGCGAGCTTTACCTTCATTTGAACTTAGAG
The DNA here is from genome assembly GCF_014203225.1 of Granulicella mallensis. Classification (GTDB taxonomy): domain Bacteria; phylum Acidobacteriota; class Terriglobia; order Terriglobales; family Acidobacteriaceae; genus Granulicella; species Granulicella mallensis_A. The sequence goes on from NZ_JACHIO010000007.1 coordinate 30,572, forward strand.
GTGTGGTCGCAGGTGTCTGCGACCACACGCACCATCTTTATTCTCCATGTTGGCGCAAGACATACCCTCGCAGTCATGAGCACAAACTTGTTGTAACCGGGTAGAGCGCTATGCGTTGCTAAGGTTGGTTTTCCTCGTAAACGCACTTCTCGTTTATTTGCTTGAGCTAGGTGCCGGCCTGCAATCTTGCCTCGATCTCTGGCAGGATTTGATCGCAGGCGGAAAGGTCCTCTGCCACAAAGTCGGCGCCCGCCTTGAGCATCTCGGATGAGGCTTGCTTGAGGAGACTCTCTTTTTGTGCGATCGGAAGTTGCTCTAAGCCCACGGCATCGAGTCCAATCATGTTGCCCGTCCGGGTCAATCCGATCGTCCACATTCCAGCGTTTTTTCCTTCTTCAATATCGCTGAGGGTGTCGCCGATCTTGACGCAGGAGGATGGAGGATACACGTTGAGGAGTTGTGCATTGCGTGCCAGCATCCAGGGAGCGGGTCTTCCGGCACCGACTTCATCCGGGCATACCGAAGCCTCTGGCCGATATCCACCGGCAGCAGCCTGAGCAAGAACCGGAGCTAACATCGCACGGGTGTAGCCTGTGGTGCTCCCGATGAGGAGTCCACGATCCTGCCATTTCTTTACGGTGTCGACTACACCTTCGATGAGTTGTGAGTGCTGGGTGATGATATCCATCTGCACCGGGCCAAACTCCGCGAAGAGGCGTGTGACCTCTTCCATGCCAGGCTGCTTTCCAAAGAGAGCATTCCACTCCGCACTGATATTGGGCAGCGCGAGAATGGCCTGGATATGGTCACGCTTTAGCAATCCCATATCCCGTCTTGCATCCTGCATCGAAAGAGCGATTCCATGGCGTGCGAAAAGAGTGGTGAGGGCCAACACGGGAGCGACAGAACCATGGTCCACCGTTGTACCAGCCCAGTCGAGCATGATTGCGCGGATGCGAGGAGATTGGTTCATGCCGTACCTCGTCCGGATAGAAGGTCCAGAGGCTGTGCCGTGATTCCGAGGCCTGAAGCTATGCCAGTTCCGATAAGGATGTCCGAATTTTGTTTCTTCATGTGCGGAGACTACAACGGAGAACTCGCAGTCTCAAGGATTGAACGGTTAGGCCGGGACGTAAATTGCGTTTCCTTGCGTGCTCCGAACACGCAAATCGTGCCAGCCACAAGGGCAAAGAACACAAAGAGGTCGAATAGCTTCGTCCAGCCGAGATGGGAGACGTAAACCGTTATGAGCAGGGGAGACAACGCCTGGCCGATCGATCCGATGGCGTTGACCAGACCCGAGGCTCGTCCATGCAGCTCGTGGGGAACGGCATCGAGAACAGCCATTCCCGACATGAGGATGTCGGCTCCATGAATCAGGATGCCCGTTAGCGCAATGGAGAGTACCAGTCCCGCACCGCCGCTGCCCGCCAGCATGGGATGAATCAGGCAGATAAAGGCGAGAGCAAAGAGCATGCAGGCGCCAAGGGTCATTCTGCGCCGGCCGAAGTGGCGCTGAACGGCATATCCCACTGCCAATGGCCCGAGAAAACCGAAGAGTTCAAAGTAGGAGGCCATATGTTCCGCGGAAACAGTCCGGTAACCAAGATCTGAGATCAGGTAGTTGGGAAGCCAGAAGAGAAGGGTATAACGCGTCATCTTCAGGAAGAAATACATAGCTGCAATGAGACGAATTCTAGGATTTGCAAGGAGCTGACGCCATGGACGGTCCTGCACTACAGCCTCTGAGGGCTGCGGTGCAGGAGCAACTCCAAGAGGTGCGACAGGCAGGCGGGCGGTCTCTTTCAGAAAGAAACATGCCGAACACAGTAGGACCGCCGATGAAATAAGGTAAGCGGGATGAAAACCACTGTGTGTGGCCATTCCGGTATTGAGAACAAGCCACTCGGTAAGAGCGCTTGCAAGGAGGCCTCCAAGAATATAGCTGGTGCTCCACCAACCAAGTACTACATCTCGTTCTCCAGCCCGGAACCAACCTCCAAGCAATTTGAGCAGGGCTGGCCAACCGAAGCCCTGGCCAAATCCATTGCCGAGTTGGAGCAAGAGGACCAGAACAGGTTGATCGCACCAGACTAATAAGATTGTGCAAGCTATAGAGATTCCTGCGCCCATCAGGGCTGTACGCCGTGCGCCGATACGGTCCGCCAGGGAACCGCCCACTAACTGACCTACGGCGTACATTCCTCCGAAGCACGCCAGGCTAACGGCGAGGGAAGAGATCGCGCCTTTGCCCGTACCCATATCTTTCCGGCACGCATAAAAGCCTGCATACAGCGTCCAGGCTGCGATAAAGACGCGCCCTCTCCATCGCGCCCAGAAGGCTTTCTCGATGTTCATGGTGTCTTTCCTATAGGAGTCTGTGTCTGAGGGGGCGCATCGCGAAAGAGTATCGGCTGAGAGGATGAGCCCATGGGGAAGATGGCCTGGGTAGTAAGGGAATCTGACAAACCGTCAGCCAGACCTTCCGGAAAGGTGTCCCGCTCGCATAGCAGTTTGACGAGCGAGTCGATGGAGCTTTCATCTGTGCCGTCAATTCGTATGGTGCGAACCGGTCTGGCTGAGATCGTCAACAACGCTGCCGAGCCCCCAGGCACGGGGTATATCTTCGACGCAATGCGATCGAAGACCCGGCGGCCGTTTGCGGTGTTGACGATCGTAAACCGTTTTGAGTCAGACGGTGCCGCACTATCCATCGAGGCTTGAGAACTCTTTGTGTCAGCCGGACCTTCGGCCATCGGGCCGATTGAGATTATAGTTTCTTCTCCTCTGGCCGCAGCTTCCCCAGTAAGGTCTAACTCCCCATGAAATTGTCCGGCAAGATTAAGTAGAGGCGTCGTCGCCTGAATTTCATTGATTGCGACGAGTTCACGTCCATCATTATTTTCTGCCGGCGGAAGATAGAGCCTGACACTATGGCCCTGAAAGACACTCTGCCAAAAAGTCGTAAAAGGATGTTCTCGAGCTATCTGCCATCGAAGACAGACGATGCATAAGAAGAGTGCAATAAAGGTTGGTGCGGCCAATTGCTGAAGCGTGAGTGGCACTTGTACTTCGTACAGGTCAGATCGACCCTGCCCAACCTCATTGTCCGTGTCGATAGGGGTGGATAAGGCAGCCCTTGTCAGAAAACGGGGCACATAGGATCCGGATGGCAGATCGAGAGTAAATCTATTTTCTATCTGTACCTTGTTATAGGCTCCAAGCCTTTTGCGCACATCATTCGCGCGTACGCGCACGCCCGCGTCGGAGCCTGTGTCATATGTGGCTTCACGGCCTAAAAGGCTCATGCCAATCAGGCGTTCTTTTAATTCATCTGTATCGCCGCTAAGAGCTCGACTGACGATATGCCGTAGAAATTCGCAACTCTTTGGGCTGGTCTTGAAGGCGGGGCTTTCACACACCGCTTGAAGAGTTTCCCGAAAGTTGGTTGCGTAGGGAGATAGCTCCGAAAGTGGAATCTCCGTGTAGCTATGCATGTCCACGATCTGTCCCTATCAATATAGGTACTTTATTGGGGGCCTATTACAAGGTTGTAAAAAACATGAAAATCGCAGCGGTTTTTACTCATCAATTGACGGTCATTCAGGTGTAACGGTTCGCCTAACGGTAAGACGAAGCCTGCTGAACCTGCCAAACGTTTCGAGCCGGGAGGATGCATGCGACGCTTCAATGCGTAGAGCCTACCTGAAAGAAGTCAGACCTGATGAGCATGACCGCCGGTCAACGAAAGACCTTTGGTGTCACCTGGATTACCTATGCGGGCTTTTATTTGTGCCGCAAAAATCTCAGCATCGTTCTCCCCCTGCTTGCCGTCGTCGCGGGGCTGCACAGCTATCAGTTAGCCAATATTGTCTTTGGCTACAGCTTTCTCTATGCGGTGGGACAGTTTGGTTTCGGATTTCTATCCGACAGAATCGGCCCGAAGCGAGTCGTCGGCGCTGGCCTGCTGACGATCGTCGTCTGCAACGTGATGATGGGTCTTCATGCCTCTGTCATCTGGCTGTTGCTGTTTGCATGCCTTAACGGGGTGGGGCAATCCACAGGATGGTCAGGCCTCGTCAAGACCATGGCCAATTGGTTCAGTTATGAGAATCGCGGGGTCGTGATGGCCTGGTGGGGAACAAATTATGTCCTTGGGGGATTTCTGGCAACAACCTTTGCCACCTGGTCCGTCTCGCCGCATTCCCCATTGCCGCAGCTCGGGGGAGCCCGTGGATTCCTGTTTCCCGCGTTGCTGCTCGCCCTGATTGTTCCGGTGTTCTTCCTCAATGTCTCCGATGCGCCTGCCGATGGAGGGAAATCCTCCGGCGAGCGCGAAATTTTACGGCGTGCAACTCTAAGCCAGACAAGCTGGACCGACCTGGGAATGCTGCTGTGCAAACCCTCTTTGTGGACGATCGGCATCTCCTACTTCTTCCTGGAAGTTTGCCGGTATGCCCTTATGTTTTGGCTGCCCTACTACATGGTGCGGCAACTGCACTATGGAGTACAGACTGCAGGGTACCTCTCTTCTCTGTATGAACTGGTAGGCATCGCCGGGGCCCTTGCCGCAGGGTATATCTCGGACAAATTCAATCAATCGCGGCGAGCTCCTGTCTCCGCCGTCATGCTCGGTGGCCTGGGTTTTGTCATGCTCTGCCAGCCAATGTTTGTACATGCGGGGCTTGCTGGCATAGGGGTGGCAATCTCATTAGCCGGCTTTCTTTCTTACGGGCCAGATACCTTGCTCTCCGGAGCCGCTGCCCAGGATGTCGGTGAGACCAGAGCCGCAGCAACAGCAACAGGGCTGATTGACGGTATCGGACATCTTGGGGCAATTGTCTCTCCCTACCTCGTCGTCTTTGTCAGTGAACGTTACGGGTGGGACCGGCTCTTCTTTATCTTTGCGGGCACAGCTTTCCTTGCGGGCCTTGTCCTGCTTCCTCTCTGGAACCTCCGGGCTGCTACCCAGACCACTAATCGATTTACTGAACCCACTTTGCAGGAGATCTTCTAAAGGCAAACGCTCAATGTTCCCTCTTTGTAATGCAAAAGCAGTACTTGCAAAAGGTTCAGACCTGTTTCTAAACCGTTAGGGGCCCGGTAGATTCAACACCTTCATCTCGCATTGATTGACAGAAACCATGGCAACGCTACTTTCAACTCACCTCGGATATAAATGGAGTAAGGAATGCGATATATAAGATTCACTGGATACCTCCTCGCACTCATAGGTCTTTCTTCGCCACTTCTTGCGCAGAACGCCAGTGTCAGCGGTCAAGTCGTCGATCCTCAACATGCGGTGATAAGCGACGCGACAGTGACCTTGATGAACACTGAGACCCAGGTGCAGGCACGAACCAAAACGAACACAAAAGGTAACTTTATCCTCCCCCCAGTTGTGCCTGGGCACTATGAGGTCAAGGCCATAGCTCAAGGGTTTACTTCTACCATCTTGAAGGGAGTCACGCTGGAGCTGGGCGAATCCAAGGTGTTGACCCTGGAGTTGAAGGTAGGCGCTGTACAGCAGACAGTAGAAGTTACGAGCACTCCGCCGGAGCTGAACACGAGTAGCGCTGACCGCGGTCTTCTTATTGAACCTACTTTTGTTCAGAGCATCCCACTTAATATTCGAAATCCCTTGCAGCTTATTGACTTCGCCGCCGGTGTAACGAAGGGTGATGATGGACTTTCCGGTCAGGATTCAACCAGCGAAAGCCGTACCAACACCTTTCGTATCAATGGTGCTAAGTCCGCGACTACGGATGTACTGATCGATGGTGCAACCAATACCACCGCCTACTACAACCAGGATGCAGGTATCCCGGGAGTGGAGTCGGTTCAGGAGTTTCGCGTCTATACAGACGCCTACGCTCCGGAGTTTGGGCGTACCAGCGGTGGATTAGTAAGTTATGCCCTGCGTTCGGGAACCAATCGGCTGCATGGATCGGTCTTCGAATTCTTCCGCAATGAAGATCTCGACGCGAATGGCTACAACGCGAACAACAGCGCAACTCCTACTCCGCGAGGCCACTTCAGCAGGAACCAATATGGCGCTACGCTTGGAGGCCCTGTTGTGATTCCTAAGCTTTACGACGGTCGTGACAAGACTTTTTTCTTTGTTTCCTATGAAGGATTGCGGGACACCAGCGCCGGTTCGTTCCTGGGAACTGTGCCCACAGCGCTGGAAAGAACCGGTGATTTTTCGCAAACGAAAGATGCCAATGGCAATCAAATCGATATCTATGATCCCAGCACCACAAACACTGCAGGGCCTGGGTACTCCAGGACGAAACTAAATGCGAACACGCCTAACGCAAATAAAATCACAACGCCCCTTAATCCAATCGGCGTCGCGATCGTCAATCTTTACCCGCTTCCTAACAGGCCTGGAACGGGTGGGAGCGATCTGGATAACTTCTTCTCCAATGCTCCGGGGACGGACGATAATAATAGCTTCGATATCAGGATCGACCATAAGTTTAGCGAGCACCAGAGCATCTTTGGACATATAACGGATTTCACAAACCACATCAATTACAACGATTACTTCGGCAATGGGCTTTCGCCTGAAGATGCAAACGACCGCATTCCAGGCAAGAACATCACTGTGGACCATACCTGGATCATCAAGCAGAACCTGATCTTCGAACACCACTTCTCCTGGGCGCACAGTGAGTCGAACAGAGCGGAAACGGTTCTAAAGAGCCCAGCGTCTCTTGGATTCAACGGTAGCGTGGCTCCTGGGATCACAGCGAACTTGACCCCCTCGATCAGCATTAGCGGCCCTGGGGCTGTAGGTGGCTATAGCTCGCTGGGAAATGATTATCCCTTCGAGGCGAATTTCTCTTCTGTCTACCAATATGCGGCTGCGATGACGTGGGTCAAAGGGAACCACACGGTAAAGTTCGGTCTTGACTGGCGGCGTTACCCGACCCAACTCTGGGACCCTGAACAGATGTCAGTCAGTGGCGGAGCAGGCCTGACGGACGGCTTCACCAAAGGCACGACTACAGCGCTTACAGACTCCGGCAACGGCGTTGCGGAGCTGCTCCTTGGTTATGGATCTGTAAGCTCTGGCTATGAGCCGGAGACGCAGTCTGTCCACGATTACCGTGCCGTCTATGTCCAGGATGCATTCCAGGTCAATCCCCGTCTGACGGTTACCTACGGACTCAGATACAGCTATGAGACCGGCGATGTCGAGAAAAATAACTTGTTGAATTATCTGAATACCACGGCAGTTTCACCGCTCCAGGCGCAGGTCCCCTCGTTGAAGCTTACAGGGGGTGTGGGTATCCCCGGCCTGGGAGGCACAAGCAGACAGTTGCAGAATCCGGAGAAGACGAGCTTCGATCCACGCATAGGCGTTGCCTACAGGCTTAACGATAAGACCGTGATGCATGCCGGATTTGGCATCTTCCGCCATCCTGCCGCGGCCTGGCAGCAATTTCCGAATGCAGATGGTGGAATACGCACTTCTACTTCGGTCGACACGGAAGCAGATAAGGAGACGCCTCTCCCCGGCTTCCAACTCGGCAATCCCTTTCCTCTCGGACTTCCTGCTCCTGCCGGTAACGCGGCTGGACTTGGCATCGACGTTGGCGATTCCGTCGAAGGGCCCCTGCGGCACCAGAATGTTCCTTACCAGGAAAACTGGTCATTCGATATCCAGCGCACTCTGCCTGGTGACTTCGTTGTGACAGCCGCTTATGTCGGGAATGAAGGCGTGCATCTTCTGGTGAACGAGCAGTTGAACCAACTTCCAGATGCAGACCTGGCACTCGGTTCTAAGCTGCTAACCCTTGTTCCGAACCCGCTCTATGGTCTTATCGATCCTGTCTCCAGCATCAATACACCGACAGTTCAAAATATGCAGTTGCTTCGCCCGCATCCGCAATATCAAAACTTTGAAGCGACCGGTGTCGGAGTAGGGCATTCTACGTACCATGCTGGTCAATTGACGGTAGAGCACCGGCTTAGGCACGGGCTTGCAGTTGTCTTCGCCTACACCTATAGCAAGGCGATAGATAACGTAGGCGAGATGACCAGTGTTGCCGGTACCATGGGCGCTCTTACGGACACGTATTGCCCGCGATGCGATAGATCTCGTTCCGACCAGAACGAAACTCATGTGCTTCGCTGGAGTACGCGCTATGAACTGCCTTTTGGCAGCGGAAAGGCTTTCTTGAATCAGGGCTTTGTCAAACACATCGTGGGTGGCTGGGCTTTGAGTGCCATCTACCAGATCGATACGGGACGCCCATTGGCGGTTAGCTATACCGACGTCGCCAACACAGGCAGTTCCAGTACTCTTTCCCGTCCAAATATCGTTCCCGGAGTCTCCGACAAGGCGCCGGGAGGTCCCCAAATCAAGCTCAAAGGTATCTATTTCAATAAGGCTGCTTTCGCGGCAACGCCCACCTACTCTTTCGGCACAGCGAATCGCTACCTGTCTGACGTAAATAGCCCTACGGCCTGGGACCTCGATTCAATGCTCGAAAAGAGCACTCAGTTGTCCAACCGCTTCACGCTTTCCTTTAGAGCTGAGATGTTCAACGCTCTCAACAATGTGACCTTCTCTGGACCTACAACGAGCTTTACTTCCTCGACCTTTGGTCAGGAAGCCACTCTAAGCCAGAGCAATACACCGCGTAACGTTCAGCTCAGCATGCGCCTGGCGTTTTAGTCCCAGGCAAAGGAGAAATTATGATCAAGAAGCTCTGTTTATTGCTGGCACTTATCTCGAATATCGCGTTCGCGGCCGATACGATCGTTATCAATGCCAACGTGATTACAGTAGACAAAGACCATCCCATTGCCCAGGCCTTCGCCTTCGACAATGGCCGCTTTACGGCCGTTGGGACCAATGCTGAAATCCTGAAACTTAAAGGGCCGGAGACGAAGGTCATCGACCTCAAGGGAATGACTGTTACGCCCGGGTTCAACGATGCTCATCTGCATCCGCAGGCCATCTTCGCGGAAGGCACGCCGCACTACCGGGTGTGGCTAGGCGCCGACCGAGTGAAGACGATGGATGAGCTTGTCGCGGCACTCAAGCGGCAAGCCGCGGTTACGCCTCCGGGCGCGATGATCAGTGGATATGGCTATGACGATGTTTTGCTGGGGCGTCATCCCAACCGTCATGATTTAGATAAAGTATCCACTACGCAGCCAGTTGTGATTACCCATGGTTCAGGCCATATCACCGCAGTGAATAGTTTTGTGCTGGAAGCTTCAAGCGTCACAAAAGATACTCAGGACCCATCTGGTGGCGCCCTCGACCGTGATGCCGATGGAACGCCCAACGGTGTAATTCGTGAGAGTGCTCGTGGCCTTATCCGGCGCGGAACGGGCGGCGCCAACCGGGAAGCCATTCCGCTGGACGAAGAGCTGAAGGGGTATATGAATTGCTTTCGGCAGTACTCCGCCAAGGGAATCACCAGCGTAGGCATTGCGGGAGGCAGCCCCTCTTCCTTCCAGATCATGCAGCAGTTGCGCGATCGCGGGAATCCGGTGCGTGTTGGATTCATGTTCAGTGCGGACTCGTTCGACAAGCTCCAGGGGGCCGGTATAAAGCGCGGCTTTGGTGATGACCATCTACGCATTACAGCACTCAAGACCTACCAGGGAAATTCGTTGAGCGGTCGTACTGCATGGCTTAGCGAGGCTTACTCAGACCGTCCTGACTATTTTGGTATCCCGCCCGCTCGTACTCAAGAGAAGCTGGATGAGGACTATCAAAAATGGTGGGATGCCGGTTGGCAGGTTGCGACGCACTCCAATGGAGATCGCGAGATCGATATGGTCCTTACCGCCATTGAACGTGCCGAAGCAAAAAATCCTCGTCCAGATGCCCGCTGGCGGATTGAGCATGCGAGCGTAATGAATCAGGCGCTATTGGATCGTGCAAAGAAGGATGGTGTCATCCTGGTTTTTCACTCGTACATGTGGGAGTACGGAGATATTCTGCTTTCTTACGGACCAAAGCGGCTCTCGATGATGCATGCCTATCGCACAGCAATTGATATGGGTATTCCCGTGGCCGGTCATTCTGACTCTCCCATCTCCGCGGCTGATCCTTTGCTCAGAATTCAGGATATGGTTACACGCACGAGCAATCAGGGAAGTCTTATTGGAGAAGCGCAGCGGGTCAGTGTGGATGAAGCTATCAAGGTCTGGACATTGGATGGTGCTTACGCCACCTTTGAAGAAGACACGAAGGGTTCGATCACGCCAGGGAAGTTGGCGGACTTTGTAGTTCTTCAGAAGGACCCCCACCAGGTTGCGCCGAACAAGATCAAGGACATTCCTCTTGAAGCAACTTATCTGGGCGGACAAAAAGTGTACACAGCGCCGCTTAAAACAGTTGCGATGATCCCTCCTCCGCCGATCAATTACGGTGATGGAAATTACGGAGATGGAGACGAGGAGGAGAACCAGAATGTACCCAACTAGTCCAGATAAGTTGCTCTTTACCCCTGGTCCATTGATCACGAGCGCCACGGTCAAAGAGGCTATGCTCAGAGATCTGGGATCATTGGATCGCGATTTCCTGGCGACTATCCGCAATATTCGAACACGCCTGCTCGACCTGGGCCCCTACTCGCATGAGGACTATGAATGCGTCCTCATGCAGGGAAGCGGAACGTTTGTCGTTGAGTCGGTGATCTCCTCCGCGATCCCCCGCGATGGCAAGCTGCTGGTTCTGGTCAACGGTGCTTATGGGAGACGGATAGCACAGACAGCACGAGTGCACGGTATCGAGCTGGATGTCTTCGAAGTAGCTGAAAATAGAAAGTTCACTCCTGAACTTGTTGCAGAATATTTGTCCTCTCGCATCGGTATCACTCACGTAGCGGTGGTGCATTGTGAAACGACAAGCGGCATCCTGAACCAGGTGGAAGAGATCGGACACGTAGTGCATCGTGCCGGCGCGAGTTATATCGTGGACGCAATGAGCAGCTTTGGGGCGGTCCCCATTGATATGGCAGCTTCACATATCGACTATCTGATTTCTTCTGCCAATAAATGTATCGAAGGAGTTCCTGGGTTCGGTTTTATTCTCGTCAATCGCCGAGCTTTGGAATCAGCGAAGGGACATGCTCGTACGCTAAGTCTTGATCTCTATGATCAATGGGCAAGTATGGAAGCGAATGGACATTTTCGCTTCACCCCTCCGATCCAGACTCTACTGGCATTCGAGCAGGCACTCAATGAACTCGATGAGGAGGGTGGAGTCCATGCACGTGGGGAGCGCTATAAGGCGAACCACATTGCCTTATGCCGAGGCATGAAGGACATTGGCTTTGAGGTCTATCTTGCGGAGGAGGATCAGAGCTTCATCATCACGTCGTTCCGATACTCTAGCAACCCCGCATTCCGATTTGCGGATTTTTATGAAAAGCTTTGGACCGCAGGGTTTGCGATTTATCCAGGCAAATTGTCCCACGAATCATGCTTTCGCATTGGAAGCATTGGACGGATTACAGTCGTTGAGATAGAGGCACTTCTTGAAGCGATTCGACGGGTACTCAACGATATGGGAGTTCATTGGGTGCGTGAAGAGGTGGGCTAGAGTCTGTTATGGACTTTGAATCTGTTTAGGAACTCTGCCGCCGTGATCTACAGCTGAAATAGCATCGAATCGGTTCATTGCCATAATCTGCTGTTTGCGGCGGCCATGTTCTCGGGGCCGATCAAACCGTGCAACGGATCAGCGCAACCAAGGAACGGAGTTCCATGCGTCGCAACATGCCGAAGGCTAGCTTGGTACGGCGTCGCAGCAACAGCAGTTGGTCGAAGCGTGACCCATACTGCCGGTAAAAGCGCGTCTCGGCTGCCAGTATCCCACGCAACCGTAAGGAGTTCTTAAGAGCCGTGTGCACATCCTGGGACTTGCTCTCCAGTTGATGTGGCAATGTCGCATGGAGCAGGAATATTCGTCGTTGCTGTATTTGCAGCCGCGCAAACATCGCGTGATCGAGGTAGTCCAGCGGATAATCCAACGGGAAACCCTGGGCCGCGCGAACCGCCTCGACACGCAGCAGCGACCCGGAGTTATATACGCGCACGTTCGGCTCTATAAGGCCGAAACGGTCGCCGAAACTCTGCCGCGACCGGCTCCCGTAGGGCCAGTGCGGCGACAGAACCTGGCCGTCCTGGACAAGCTTCGGCACGATGGCACCTACATCTGGCCGTTCCCTGAGGTCACCTGCCATCTGCAATGCTTCGGCTAAGTACTCTGCGGTGACTGTTGTGTCCTGGTCCAGGAGCAGTAGCCAGGAAATGCCCTCCCGTTCCGCCTGCTCGAGCGCATACTGGTACGCCACGGCCAAACCGGGATTAGAGGGATCGTGGCGATAGGTACAGGCAAAAGGGATTACTGGAAGCTCGTGTGCAGCCGGTGAGTTATCGTACACAACACAGGCGATTGGTATCCCTGGGGCCTGGTCAACACTTCGCACTAGTGACTGAAACGCCGGACTCTCGTGAGGTGACAGCCGGTACAGCACCACCACGACAAGCACCTCTGTCTTGCGCTGCTGCTGCAATCCTGCATTCGTCATGTGGCCGATTCGCAGTTACCGCGCCTCGACGGAATGCCTGCTCCCCGCTGTTTCCCTATGAAAGCGCACATCGTGCTTATTATAGTGAAATGGGATTCGCCTGATACATCCGCTTGGCCGGGCGGCTCACTGCTGTAGTCGCTCGCCAATTAGAATGGTTTTTGAGATGTCTGCATCCCTAAACTCTGGCGCAAAGTCTATGCGAGCCGAACAGGCCGGTGCGGTTCCGGCCATCGGTCTCGCCATCCCTACCTATAATCGCAGTGATGTGCTCCTGCGCTGCTTCGAGCACCTGGAATCGCAGACCTGGAAGGATTTCGAGCTCGTAGTGGTGGACGACGGCTCCACGGATGAGACGCCTCTGCTACTGGAGCAGTATGCGGCGCGCACCACGCTCCGGTTCCGCTATGTACGCCAGAAGAACGCCGGACCCGCCCGTGCACGGAACCACGCCATCTCACTGCTGACCTCACCCGTGTGCCTGATCATCGGCGACGACATCATGGCCCGCCCGGATCTGGTGGAGAAGCATCTCGCCTTCCACCGATTGTTTCCTCATCGATCCGCCTTCGCGCTGGGCTACAGTCGATGGGGATATGAAGGCCAGACGGTTACGCCCTTTATGCGTTGGCTGGAAGAGGGCAGCAATCTCCAGTTCGCTTATCCCGATCTGCTCCGAGGGGAGCAGCCCACCTGGAAGCACTTCTACACCAGCAATCTTTCCGGTAAGACCGAGCTCCTGCATGCGAATCCCTTTAGCGAGAGCTTTACGCATGCCGCGATGGAAGACATCGAGCTTGGGTATCGTCTTGCGCGTCGTGGCGAACTAGAGATGCACTTTCTGCCGGACGCGGTGGGCGAGCACATCCATCCCACCGATGTCGTCCGGTCATGCCGCCGCATGATGACCGCAGGGGCCGCGACGCAGCAGTTATTTCGTGCTTGGCCGGAGCTTGAACCGGCTCCGTCTTCCACCAGTTGGAAAGGCTGGCTGCGCAGGCGCATCCTAGAACGTGGCATTAGCTTGGAAGTTCTACGGTCGGCTGCCGACATCCTCACACGCTTCCAATGCCCGAATGTGCTGCTCAAGCCGGCGCTACTGCTGCATCATGAGGCGGGCCTGCACCAGGCTCAGGCCACTGATAGTCTTCGCAAGCAGCTTCTATAGAATGGAAAGCGGGATGTCGATGCAGCCGGAAGATGGATTGGAGCAAACGGCCTTATCGCCGCTGCACCCGGGACCGGCGCTTCTCGGCAGCGCATGGGTCATCCGGGGACGGCGGATCACGGGTATCGTGACCAGCTTCCTGCTCGGGCAGGGGGCGTCCCAGGCGTTGACGCTGCTGGCCGGCCTCTTTCTCGTACGGCATCTCAGCACGCAGTCGTATGCGCAGTTCGGCTTGACTAGCGGCTTTCAGACGATGTTCCTGACGCTAATGGATCTTGGTTTTGCCGGAACAATTGTCCCAATGGTGGGCGACCGGAAAAATGACCGCGCGCTGGTCGGTCGCCATGTCCGCGCGGCGAAGCATCTGCGTGACCGCGCCTTCCTCGGGATCGCGCCCATTGCTGCCTTTGCGTTTCTCGGTCTGATGCATCGCCAGCACTGGTCCTGGAGTGTCCAGGCTATTCTTCTGTTCTCTGTGCTGTTGACGCTCTATTCCGGCGGCAAGGCTTCTTACTTCGCCGCACCGCTTTTCATGCATGGCAAGCTGCGTTCCTACTACGTGCTTCAGGTGCTCGCGGCTGCCGTCCGGCTCGGCAGCTATGTAGTTCTGGCGCTTACCGGAGGCCTGAACGCTTGGGTTGCAGCGGTCATCGCCGCACTGACGACCGTCTTGACCGCTGAATACTTTGCGCATCAGGCCAAGCCGCTGATGGACTGGCCTGCCGGCGATGATTCCGCGACCGAGAAGAAGATCATTCGCTACATCATGCCGGCCGCGCCGGCGATGATTTTCGCCGCTTTTCAGGCCCAGATCACCCTCATACTGATTAGCCTCTTCGGCGGCCAGACCGCTTACATCGCGCAGGTGGCCGCGCTCGGTCGCATCGGCCAGGTCTTTACTGTGCTAGCGACCTTCAACTTAATCGTAGTGGAACCTTATATTGCCCGGCTGAACCATCGTCGCCTGCTGCCGACCTTTCTGATGCTTACCGGTCTCGCCTGTCTTCTCATGATGCCGATTGTCTGTGCGGCGTTTGCATGGCCGCAGGCGTTTCTGCTCCTGATCGGCCCCAAATACAGCAGTCTGCGCGATGTGCTGGGCTGGGTCATTCTGGCAGCCGCCATCAACTACATCGCGGGCCTGATCTGGATGATGAACCGGGCCCGCACCTGGGTCTTCTGGTCCGGTTCGTTCCTGGAGGTGGGGCTCCTCATCACGGTGCAGATCGCCTTTCTTGTGGCGGTCGGTATAAAGAACACGCGTGACGCGGTCTTTCTCGCCTTTGCCGCCAGTATCTGCGTGCTGATCGCACACATCTATGTGGCGATTTACGGACTGTGGAAGACCCACCGCGACCATCGCGCCGACGTTCCGCTTTCACTTGCCGGCGACTAAAGCAGTTTCCCGCAATGACGTTCTGCGAACGAATATGCGCCGCCTATCATGCCGGAGTTCGATTTTAAAGGGAAACCTGCGTAACGGATGTTCCGTCACGCAGGTTCTCAGGTCTTGAGGTTCCTTGACCTCTACTTAGCAGCTTTAACGAGCTACTAACGCTTTTTCGCTACCAAGATGTCTTGGTGATTTGTTATTTCAAGACCCTGAGGCGGCGTATGTCCCGACCAGGCTCCCATCAGCAGCTGCTGAGTTTGCAGGCCTACCTGGTCCTGAACCGACTGTAGCCAGTCCCGACTGACGGCAAGGGCGTCTTCCGGAATGTTCGGATTGGTCGTCCGGCAATCCTTCAGCACATGGTTGAAATTGGACTTGGTTTCGCCACGCTGCATTCGGGCCAGGATCTCGTCGTCGTAAAGAAAGTAAGACGCCGCGAGTGTCCCGCCAGGCTTAAGCACACGAGTAATCTCAGACATATAGTGCGCGATGTCTTCCGGAAACATATGGGTGAAGACCGACCACAGTACCACCATATCGAACGATGCATCAGGAAAAGGCAGAACCAGTTTCCCTGGAATGAGAGCCCCTTTAGGGTTGTAGAACTTGTTATAAATATCTTGTTGCAGGAAAACGAAGCGCTGATTCTGCGAAGTTACATTGCGCAACAGCCAATCGATTCCTCTCCGATCAAGATCCATGCCGACATAAAGCGCGTTGCTGTTCAGGTAGTCAAGCAGTGGAATTGTCTTGCGGCCGATACCACAACCGATATCGAGGATCGCATCATCGGGTTTCATGCCGGCGATGTTCTTGTAAAATCCAAGCGTCTCACGCCCCTGCTTCAGAAAGAGCTCATAGTCTCGAGGTCCGTCGAACATTAGCTTTAAAGACGGAATAGGGCCACATCCAGTGGGGCTCTTCGTCGTCCAGTCCCGTATCACCCAGGGAACATCCCTAATGTAGTTGAAGACGGAAGTGGGAATGGTGTTCTTGAGGGCTTGCTTGATGCTCATTCACGATCCTAAAAAGTCAAATTTACTTTGAGCCGCTGGTTTACCTGAGCCAGTATAGTGGCTCAGGCGTGGAAGAACGCCAGAGTTCGCTCAGACCTCGACGGATGGGGTTCCCCAGAGAAGTTCGGCCGAATCGCATGAGCCGAATGTAAGGGCCAGGGCTGGGACAGTTCGATCTCTGCCTTCGAGGCCTTTTGCCGCGATCTAGCCGCGGCAACCAGGGCTAATGAACAGAGCCGACCTGTATCTATGGTCTGACCGCAGATGCACGGAGAGTTTTGAGCAAGGTCCAGGCGGCGCCGAAGACAAGACCGATGATGAGGCCAAGTGCCGACAGAATTGTGCGGTGTGGACCGGATTTTGTGTCGGGCACGGTGGCTTGATCAAGGACCTGAAGAGGCGAATCCTTTGCTTCGTCAATGCGGGCGACCTCATATTGGCGGGCGATGATGTCGAAAAGCGTCTCGTGATATTTGACGTCGCGAGCTTTGCGAATGTAATCCAGCTCGAGTTCCGGGACCTGAACGGTGGAGAAGCGTCCGAACTGGCGCTGCCCCTGGCCGTTTTCAAGCTGAGAGGTCTGGGTTTGGAGGCTGGCGATCTCGTTCCGGAGCCGGATTACGTCGGGATTCTCGTCTGACTCGTCATGCAGCAGCGAAGCAAGCCTTACCTGGCGCTCTGAGGTTTGAGACCGGAGTTGAGCCAGGGTCTGGATCTCTGAGGAGGTCTGGCCAGCAGGCGCAATGAGACCGCTTTTCTCCTGAGTCTGTTTGAGTGCGACCTCGGCGTTGGCGAGCTCATCTTTTTCCTTGGCGAGGCGCTGTTCATAAAAGAGCCGGCGCTGCGAGCTTTCAGTAAGAGCAAGACCGGTCGTTGTCGACTGCAGAGCCTCCAGGTAGCCGTTGGCGAGATCTCGTGCACGCTCGGGGCTCTTGTCAACGACGTTGATGATAACGATGGGGTCCTTGGTCCCCAGGGTGAAGGTGCTGTTTTTCTCAAGGATGGTCTCAGCTACGCTCTCTTTTTTTACCTTATAGACATCCATGAGATGGAAGCGCTGAATGAGGTTCCTGGCAATGGTGTGGCTTTTGAGGACGCCGACGTAAAGATCTCCTTGGCCTTTACCGGCGAGGAGGCCGCCGGCGCCCAGAGCGGAGAGTTGGCCCATGATGGCGGCAGAGCTGGCGCCAGCGGAGTTGGAGCCGGGCGGCACGAACGAAGTGGTCGCTTTGTAGGTGTTAGGCAGTAGAAAGGCGAAGATGGCAGCCAGAACGAAGGTGACCAGGCCGCTTAACAGAATAGTCCTGCGTTCGGCGAAGAGAATGCTTAGCATTGTGTTAAAAGAGATCGCTTCGGGCTCCAGCGAGGTTGGCAGGGAGGATTCGAAGGTAGGCTCTTCGGGAGTTGGTTGCTGCATTGTTCCGTGCATGGCTCCTGCTTTTCTGAGTTGCGCTTTCCGTGCCGCAGTCTGCTTTGGGTTACTGGCGCCCAGGTCCTAAGGGGAAAGCGCTTCTCTGCTATCGTAAAAGAAACAAAGCCATCAAACATGGACGCTTACATAAAAGCGAGTATGGCGACAATCTTCAGGGAATTGACTGGCGCAGGTTCTCCCCGGCCTGTAGACGGTGGAGCTTTTCATCTGAGCACCGCAGGGGGCGGGCATTTGCAACCCGGCTGTCTGCGCCCCACTCGGCGAGCAGCCTCAGGGCGGCGAAGTTGATGCCGGCAATCGGAAGAAACACAATCGGGTTAGATAAACCACCGGCAATCCATGCCATGAGCAGAAGCAGGATGCTCACCCGCTCGAGGGTTCGAACCTGACTCTTCCACCACAGTGTCCGGTAGTAAAAAGCAGTGAGCAGGGCCAGGAGCAGCATTCCGACGATGCCTAGCTGGCCGAGCAGCGCTAGCAGCTGCACTTCATACGTATAGGGATTGTCATCCGACCGGATTACCTGATGGGTAAAGCTACCGAAACCATGTCCCCAGAGCGGCGAATCCTGAAAGAAAGGGACCAACGCCCTGATCTGTTCGACTCGGATGTCGTCTGATCCGCCGGCGAGATCGGCAGAGAAGCGGAGCTGGTAAAGATCGATGAGAAAGGGCAGGCTCAACAGAACCGACAGGCCCAGCGCAGACGCGAGCACGAGAGTGAAGCGGTCTTTTTTGCCCACAAGAAGCCCAAGCACAAATGCGAGTGCGGTAAAACCCCAAAAATAACGCGAAAAACTTATCAGAACTGAAACAAACAGCAGCAGCATCAACACGGCCGAGCGAAAGCTGCTGAGGCCCAGACGGTCGCGATAGCGAAGTATCACATAAATGCAGAGCGGGACGAGTTCATCCGACATGAACTGGATTCGCCCGAAGAGATCGCCGATATCCATGGTCATGAGGTCGACGCCGAAGATCTTATCGACAGAGGAGACAACTTCGGTGATGGACACGCCGGTGCGGAAGGCGTACAGAATGATGCCGAACTTGAACAGAGCAGCAGCAGCTTCAGAATAAACAACGATCTTCACGAAGCGGAGAAACTGTCGCTCGCTCTGTCCACAGAAAACAAAGACAAGCCAGCAGGTGAGGAAGGTGAGAAAGATGTCGAGGTATTGGCGCGCAGCACCGGCCAGCTCAATACCCTGGCTGAGCCCAAGGACCATCCACAGCAGCATGGTGGTCGGGACGATGACCATCAGAACGATACTCCCGCGCGAAGCCTGGCCACGGCGAAAGTAGCAGTAGACCGCCATCGGCAGCATAAAAGCGTAAAGCGGGGTCTTCAGATTGATGCCGTACATCGAACTACTTGGCAGAGAGATCGTGAGAAAGACGTACAGGCCGAAAAGAAATTCAAAGCCGCGCTCCAGAAATGGCGAAAAATCCAAGCGTGCTACTAAGGGTGCTGCCGGAGCGGCCATACCAGAAAGCATACCGCGATGACTCTCTTGGCGAAAGCATGAACGAGCGCATCGGGGCCACGCGCATGTGGCCAGGACTGTCCAGACTCGCGTAAGAGCTATCATGATGCAGTAAAATGAATGGATGCGTATCGCAGATAACGACATTCAACGGCCGTCAGCTAGCAGCCTGCTTGCGGTAGTTGTCGTTTACAAGCTTTGTCCAAGCAAGTCTTCTACACTGCAAACTCTTCTCGCTACAGCGAAAAATGTATCTTCAGAAGAACTTAATTTGAAGATCGTTGTTTGGGACAACACTCCCGGCGGTCAAGAGATTGAAAAGCTTCCGGATGGAGTATCGTACGTATCGGCACCTGAGAACCCCGGATTAGCGCTGGCCTATAATCACGTGCTGGCGCTGGCCGAAGCGGAAGGATACGAATGGCTGCTTACACTGGATCAGGATTCGCTTTTGCCAGCTGATTTTCTGAAGAGGATATCGGATCTCACCTGTAAGTTAGGCCCGGTAGAGAAGATTGGGGCGATCGTTCCACAGGTGATTGCGGGTGGCCGTATTATGTCGCCTTTTCACTTCATCTTCAAAGCGATTCCCCGGTTGTTCCCTCGAGGATTTGTAGGTATCTGGAAAGGCGCGGTCTATGCCGCCAATTCCGGAGCTGTTTTGAGGGTGAATGCCGTTCGTGAGATTGGTGGCTATGATCTCATGTTTCCGCTTGATCTCAGCGACACCAGTCTCTTCCATCGCCTCCACGCTTCCGGCAAACAGGTGTTTATTTCCGGAGATCTCTCGATGGGGCATGACTTCGCTTTACATAATAAGCAAACTCGCATGAGCATCCAGCGGTATGATGCCTCTCTTCTGGACGACTGCGCCTTCTGGGACATGTACATGGGGCCGCTCGCGCGGTTTGAACGCGTCGTGCGGTTCTCCGTTAGAGCTCTTAAAGAGCTGTTTACACCTGAAGCCGCCGATTTTCGCAGGCGGACCGTTTTGGAGTTGAGGCGGCGACTCTTCACGACAAGGAAGGCGCGGATCGCTGCGTGGCGTACATGGGCGACGCGACGGCGCGATGAATCCTCGGCGAGCACGCATCTGCAACAGCGTGCTATCTAGCTAATCCGCGCGGGAAGTTTCCTGTGACAAGGTGTCCATTGCTATTCAGACCCCGAATGTTTCTGTAGGATAAGAGAAGCATCTGCCTAACTTCGGGAGTTTTGTGGCAAAACGGAGATAAATTCCCGGCCTGTGCTCTCCAGTACTTCCCAGACTGTTTCAAGTACTGACTTCATCTGGATCCGACGAACACACGCATATTCATCGGCACCGCCGAAGCATGTGGGCCGGTTGTAGCAGGGGTAGCAGCTCAATCCCGGGCCAGCGGCTAGAACCGTACTTCCGGGAGGAGCCCACGCCGTTGCGTCGTTAGCTCCATTTAATAAAATCGTCGGGACGCCCAGAGCGTAGGCAACGTGCGAAGCAGAACTGTCGGGGCAGAGTAACACGCGCATTCTCGAGACTGCTGCAAAGTAGTTAGAAAGGCTGCCTGTCACGATGCTTATCCTGGAGGCATCCAATTGGCAAAAATGCTGAGTGAGTTCTTTTGCCTCTGAAGGGGCGCCGAATACGTGCACGTCGATCTCGTTCTCGATTAAGGCCTTTGCGACCAGGTTCCATTTCTCTAATTCCCATCTTCTCCAGGGTTGACTTGCCATGGGATGAATTCCCACCGCTCGCTCCAGAGGATTCCAGGTGATCCTCTTTTTTCCGGGGGTGTAAAGCGCGGGTTTTTGAGCCGTCCCACTGGTCACGGCCGTTCCTATGATCGCTGCCGCGTCATGGATATTGGGTGTAGTACTCGGGATGGTTATAGGCCGGTTTGCCAAGCGAATGATCGATGGTCGAATTGTTTTACGACATGGGTGATCAGCCGCCCACGCTGGACTCCAGTTGTTCTTGCGAGTGATAACTCGTCCTATAAACTCCTCGCGGAAATCACCCGTAAGATTGACAACGTCTGTATACCCTTTGCGACGCAACTTGTTCATTAAACCAGGGAGTACCAGCGCCGCCTTTAGTCCAAAATCGTGAAGTGAGCTCATCGGAAGGCGGCCCGTAATGATCTCCTCTACATGAGGATTATGGGCGAATATCTGAGCAATCTCTGGCCTGGTTAAAACATCGATTTTCGCCGCAGGGAAGCCATGCGCAATGGTCTCTACTAGTGCGGTGCTTATAACAGCGTCCCCCAGATTGCGTGCTTGTATTATCAGTACCCTCTGTTGACCTGTCATTGACACACCCTCACTAAATGCAGCCTAAACCTATAGTTTAGACGACTCCTTCGGGGCTCGCCTGTTCATCGGCAAGAACTCACGCTTTTGCAGATGATTCGAGGAGGCAGTGGTTTTGGCCGATGCCCTCGCCTTCGATTAGGAGAGTGATCTCGTGTTGAAAATCACTTACCTGAGCGACGACCAGACGCTGGCCTGCACACTGTGATCGCTAGCGGCAGAAGGACACCGCCCCTCTGCGTCACCGCGAAGAATTTGACAAGGCTTACGGCAGATCCTTGGCCCTGCACCGCACCTGTCTTAGACGCGCCCGACCGGAAACTCCCTGTAGTTGGATAATTCTTCTAGAATACCTAGTGTTGCCATGAGCCAGACCCAGCCCGCCTTATCCGACCAGGTTCTTCGTATCTCCGTTGCCATGTGTACGTACAACGGCGAACGTTATCTGAACGAACAGCTGCAGAGCTTCGTCGACCAGCACCGGCTACCCGATGAGCTTATCCTGTGCGACGACGGCTCCATCGACAACACTCTTTCTCTCGCGGAAGAGTTTGCCCGCCATGCTCCCTTTCCGGTTCGTATTGTGCGCAATGCCGAGAACCTTGGCTACAGTCGCAACTTCGCCAAGGCGATCTCGCTCTGCTCGGGAGAGGTGATTGCCTTATCCGATCAGGACGATCTGTGGTATCCGCAGAAGCTGGCGCGGCTGAGGGAACTTTTCAGCGCCCATCCTGAGGCAGAGGGAATCTTCAGCAACGGAGACCTGATCGATCGTGAGTCCCATAAGCTTCCAGGGGACCTTTGGGCGAGCTTTCGCTTTCGCGACGTGGATCAGAAACGGCTGCGCTCTGGCCACGCGGTTGATGTGCTGCTGCAGCGAAACGTGGTCACCGGCATGGCCTTCGCCTTTCGCCGGACCTGGAAGGATGAGCTCCGGCTTATGCCTGCGAGCTGGCCGCATGATGCATGGCTGGCTCTCCTGATGGCTCAGGCAGGGAAGCTGCTGGCCTGTCCTGAACATCTTGTGGCATATCGTGTCCACGAGAATCAAAAGATCGGCGTTCCCATTACCTCAGCACAAAAGCGGAGCTATATCCTGCAGCACGGTCTGGGCGGCTATCTCGCGCTCTCGCGCAAGCGCAATCAGAAAGACTACCGCGCGTCTGCCGAGCTGTTTGAAGATTTGCTCAGAGTAGCCACGGCTGATTCATCGGAAGATCTGCAGAGGAAGCTGCTTCAGATTCGAGGCCAGATCCAGGCCAAAGTCGATCATGCCCGTACGAGCGCGGCGCTGCTCGACCTCAGCCGGCTGCGTCGCTGGCCACACGTGCTTCGGCGCAAAAAACACTACGAACGTCACTCTCCCACAGGCGTTCAAGCCATGATTCGGGATCTGCTTCTCTAACTCGGCAGGCATAGGTTCCAAAAAGCCGAAGTGTGGCTGGGATTATTGGCTTGTCTACATAAACAAGCGACATCTATGGCAATGCCAATCCGGTCGGTCCGGTATTCGATCAAGAACCCGTGGCGATTCTGTCTTTCATCGATGCTTCCACCGCCCGGATCAAATAAGTTGGCAGAAACTCTCAGCTTTGTTTGTCCGATCCGGTGGCCGGGCCGCCACACCCAACGGTCGCTCTGGAAATCTGTAACAATAGCCACCCCGGTGGGTCGCTACAATTGCCACATGAAGCTCCTTCTGAATCGTTATGAAGCCGGTGCGTGCACCCCTGTCTTTTGCCTCGCTCCCGGCGACACAATGTTGACGAAAGAGGAACTCCCGTCGGTCAGCCGTCGAGGCATCGCATCTGCGGCAACCCTTGTGGCGCTTGTCTGCGCGCTTTTTTGTTTAGGCGGATGCTCTACGCTGAGTGGAACACCTGCAAACGCAGTGGTCGGCCGCGCCGGCGTATATGACTACTCGCCCTCCATCATTCAGGTTGGCCATGTACAGCAGTTCTGGTGGTGTGGTCAGGGCCAGAACCCAGCCGACCATTCGCAAAATACGGACACGATTCAGTATGAATCGATCAATCTCGACACCGGCCAACAAGTGGGGCCTGAGGTCGTGCTGGCTGAGACGCCCGGAGCCTGGGACTCGGCGTATACGTGCAACCCACAGGTTGTACAGGGCACGTTCACGAACCCACTGGGAGATGGCGCAAGTTATAAATACGCACTGTATTACGTAGGGACGGCCGAGGTGGCAGGTATTAACAACAGCATCGGCGCCGCTTTTTCCAACGACGGCATCCACTGGAAGAAGTACCCTTCGCCGGTGATCCCGACAACCAATCAGCAGGTCTATGGTCCGGCGCAGCCGGTGCCTTATAACTCAGATGGAAAACAGGCTATCTGGTTGTTCTACGAGGATGACGAACCACCCCTGGCGCCGAATAGTCATGTGCAGACCGTCTCGTCGGACGGAGTACATTTCAGCAGCGTCGGCACGCTGACCACAAATGGGCTGAACATTCCTCCGACTCTTGCCAGTTGGGGCAACATAGCCTACAACCCAGCCGATAGCTATTGGTATGCTTCTTTCAACTTCCCCACGCGCAGCTTGGCTACAACAGGAAACGTACAGGAGTTGGGTTCTTACGGCTTCCAGGTCTACAGAATCCCGCAGAACGATTTGTTGGCTGGCAAGACGGGCTGGCTCCAGTTGAAGACGATCGACACCAATCTTACCGGGTATGAAATGATCTCCGGTGCCGGTTTCGCACGCGATCCTTCTGGGAATTTGTATCAGGACGACAGCGGTACTCTTCAGATCTTTCCTTCTTTCTCCAATATGTGGATTCCCTGGAATGCATCCCCTGCCTCCGCCGCCTCACAGGCCGCTGTCAACACGTGGGACATAGGGAAGTACACATGGTCAGCTAAGGAGCCACCGCTGTACGACTTAAAGCGGTACAAGAACGGCATCTCACACGATGTCACAACGGGCTGGATCGATCCGGCGGGAGGTTTTTCGATCGAGGAGACGCTGGGCGAAGTCTACAAATCTCCACAGCAGGGAGCCACCGTTGCCCTGTACAGCTGTAAACGCGGCGACGTGGATTTTTTTCTTTCGCTTGATGGGAACTGCGAAGGACAGCACATCATTGGCATCAATGGATACATGTATGCGCAATCGGTTGCGGGTCTCGTGCTCTCTCCTCTTTATCGGTGCTCCACCGGTAGTGGCCACTTCGCAAGCGGCGATCCTCTGTGCGAAGGCAGTAAAACGGAAGAGCTACTGGGGTACATTCTCCCCAAATGAAAGGGCGCGTTCTAGCGCAACCCCGGCTCTGCGACTAGTTAAGAAACCACTCAACCAGTTGTTCCAAAGTCGCTTTGCCCTTCGCCAGGCTCACTTCTGATTCCTGACGATCTTGATTCCACGCGTTGTCAACAATTACGCTCCGAAGATCTCGAACACCTACAAGGTGCAACCAGAAGTTCAAATAGGTTGCCTGGTGATCGAACAACGAGGGCGGTATAGGAGTGCCCTCCAGGAAACGTGAACCGCGTGTATAGACGACGATTGCCTTTTCCACGTTCAAGAGAGGGCCGTACTGTTTGCCGTCGTAGGTGAACAGATAGTTTCGCTGTGCTACGAGATCGATCAATTGTTTGAGCTTGTAAGGCAGGCCAAAGTTCCACATTGGAGTTCCTATAACGATTCTATCGGCGCTCTGAAAGCGTTTAATCAGCGATTGAATCTGCTCCCATGCGTTGGACTCTGCCGCCGTCATCGTTTCGTGCTTCACTGCTTTGTACTTCGCCCCAATGGCCTCGTAATCGAACTCCGGTAGATGTTCATGCCAGACGTTCAATGTATCCACAACGATTGAGGTGTTGTCGGATTTGCACGCCTCGATAAATGATTGGGTGAGGCTGATCGAATCGGAAGATTCGCCTCTTGGCGAGGACTGAATTTCGAGAATGTTCACTTGGTTCCTCCGGCTGTGGGGACTCCTTGCGGAGTCCGAACTATTTTGAAACCGCACGGGCCGCACTCTCAATTACCTCTGCGACTTCCTTCGGGTGCGAGACGTAGACTGAGTGGCTGGCGCCTGCGACTTCGACTGTGTGGCTATGAGCTCGCTTGGCATAAAACCGTTCGAGGTCGGGGTTGATCGTTCTATCCGCCCCGGCGACGACCATCCAGCTCGGCTTTTCTCTCCATGCAGGCCTGGTGATGACTGCCTTGAAGTTGTCCGCTGCGTTCAGTACCTGCGATCGCGCCATGAAAGCGGCCTGCTCTGCAGAAAGATCGGCTGCAAAGTATTCATGGAATTGGGTGGGATCGAGGTACGTGAAACCGTCTGCCGTCTTCTTGATCGCACCAGACTTGCTGAGGTCACTCGGGAAGCGCTTTCCGTCGTCCGCTTCGTTCTCTCCAGCGTCTGGCATGTGCGCTGCAACATACACCAATCCAGCAACGGATGGATCCGTGCCGGCTTCCGTAATTACGGCTCCTCCATAGCTGTGCGCGACAAGGATGCTCGGTCCATCTTGCAGGGCGAGGACACGCTTCACGGCGGTCACATCATCCTGGAAGGTGGTCTCCGGCTCCTGGACGATGCTGACGTTGAAGCCATCCCTGACAAGATTGTCGTAAACGCCCCTCCAGCCCGAACCGTCCGCCCAGGCCCCGTGGACGAGGACAATATTTTTTACTCCAGACTTCTGAGCTTGTAAGTTTGGTGCGCTCGACAGAGCGGCAGCACATAACATCGTGGTAAATACGGCGAATCGATTGAACATACTAGCTCCTGTTTCCTCTTTGTTGAGTCCTGCGGTGCGTTTCAAAACCAAGAATCGGCACTGCTGGTGCGGCTCTCATCCAGCGGATGTGTTTTTGTGCCTCACGCTACGTTGGACTCTTCACAGGTGATTCGCGATTGTTGTTTGTTCTTATGACCGTGATAGGGACGACTCATCATGGGTCCCAAGCAGTTCGCCGAACTGGATTGGCGCGACTAAGATCTTCCGATTCGTGGCAAAGCTCTGTTGCGGGTGGCATCGTCGATGCCACCCGCAACAGAGCTGAGGGATCAGTCGAATTGAGGACAGTGGTGTTAGCCGCGAGTCACGAGCTGAGTGATCACCTCGCGAAGCGACGTCGTTCCATCCACATGTTCTGTTCCAGGTACGCCAAAGTGAATCCACGTGGAATTGAATGCATCGACCATCTCCGCACGAGGCGCCGTCCGCCCCTCCGGCATTCCCTGTGAGACCCATAGCGTCTCCCATTCCGCCCTGGGAACGGCGATCGCCTCGACGGGGTGTCCAACAGCATCCGCGAAAGCCTCTGCGATGTCGAGTGGACTGTAGGCCTCGGGGCCCGCAACTTCGATATGGCGAATTCCGGTCCAACTCTGGGTGATCGTCTCCGCACCTGCCTTGCCGATGTCCGCAGTCGCAATCAGAGGAAACTTCCGGTCAAGCGGATGGAGCTGAAACAGGACCTTGCCTTCATTCCGCGCGCTCTCTACGTCGCCGGCTGAGTTCTCAATGAACCAGGCGGCGCGCAGAAAGGCATGAGAGATCGGAAGATCGCCCATCGCCTCTTCGAGAAGATGAGAGCTCGTGATCAAACCCAATCCGCTGGCCTGTTCCGCTCCGATGGATGAAAGATAAACCGCCTTCGACGGCAGAGCTCTTGAGAGTGCCTCATGCAGGACCTTCAACGTTGCCTTGGTCTCGGCGAAGCCCGGTGTTGGTGCGAAGTTTGGAGGGACCATTACGAACACGCCAGCGACACCGGTGAACGCTGCCGTTAGCGCATCCACGTCGTCGTAGTCGGCTTTGAAAAGCTCCACACCTTGTTTCTGCCACTCTGCCGCTTTCTCGGGATTTCTTACGATCCCTCGAACCTTTTCGCCCTTTGCAAGAAGAGTGCTCGCAACGGCACCGCCTACCTTCCCTGTGATTCCCATGACTGCGTACATGTTGATCTCCTTGTTCCTATCGTTGTTATGGGTGACATCGGCCAACCGAAGCGGTGTCTGTCACCAAAAGATTCGTATCAAGCTTGCTACTCAGGCAGAGCGATACCGCTTAGGCGTTCACAGATTGCAAGCAGCCGATCTTGCCTGGCAACGTCGTGGGCCGCTGGAAGGGTACCCCACTTTCTCAGGTGATAAAAATACTCTCCAGTTACGAGTGCCTCAAGTTGATCGCTTGCAGCCAGCCAAACCTGGGTGCGATGTGCCTCATCCAGATCATCTGTTGCCTCGGCGCCACCCATCTTCGTCGGGACCCAGCCTGGCTCCAGTGCATTCGAGAGGACTCCAGGCCAACGTCGTGCGATGCCAAAGGCGAGGAATACATCGTGTAGCTTCGTGTCGGAGTAGGCTTGTTCTCCGTCCCATGCGCGAGCCTTCCATGTCAGGTCCTCCAGGGTTGGATCGCCGTTCCGGTGAAGCCCGGAGCTGAGATAGATGAGTCGTTTCGGCTTCGAGATCAGGGCTGTCAGGATGTAGGGAGCAATCGTGTTGATCGCGAAGACATGTGGGAGACCATCTTCCGTCTCGATTCGCTTCGGCTCCTTGTAGCCGACTGCAGCGTTGTGGATGACGGCGTCGAACGTGCCGAGCGCGTTGACCTGTTCTGCAACCTTCCGAGTCTGGGCAATGGTGCCGAGATCGCCGATAACAACCGCCTCCGCCTGTGGGACGTTCCTCTTTGTCTCGTCGGCGCGGGCCTGGCTTCGGGCGTGCAGGACGACCCTGTGACCCTGCTCAATCAGCAACTCCGCTGCCATCCTGCCGAGTCCATCAGAAGATCCGGTGATGAATATGCGTGCCATAGTCTTGCTCCTTCCTCTCTGAAAATGATTTGTTACGAGTGTTAGTGCTTTTCCGACCGGTCCTTCAAGGTCGTCAGCCAAAGCTGATGCCCCTCGTGCATGGCGTTCGGTTGCTGCTCACGGAACTGAATGGCACCGGGGCCCTTCACAACCTCTTCCGTGACGATGTGGCACCCCTCAGGGGTCTTGGTAAGAAAGAATGTGTGATAAGCCTGGACGTCCTTACCGTCTCCGAACCATCCGAGGCGGCTATTCGACTCAAACTCCCACACGCGGCTCTCGATGTGGAATCCGAAGGTCTCCCACGAGATTCGCGCGTTCTTCCGGAGCCGATGATCCGGTGTATTCAAGACCTTGACGTCCTTCGAGTTCGAGTACCACGAGGGCCAAGCCTCTGCATCGACAAGATTGGAGAAAGCAACCTCGCATCCGGCCTGGATGTCGATCTCATTGTGCGCGAAGAGGTCCGCCTGCCTGGGCTCGAACCCTTTCGGCCAATGAATCTGGTGATTACGCAACGCGCCGTCGCCGTTGAATGTAAGTCCCTGATGTGCCGGCACCTGCGCATGACCGCTTATGCCCAATATTGCTGCAGCGAGCAGCACCGCCCATGTTCTATGAATTGCCATGTTCCTTACCTCCCTTTCCTTGCTTCCTACTATCTGACTCACGGGGATTGATTCGGAACTAATCTTCTCGGCATTTCACTTATAACCAATTAGCATAAGTGCATGAGTTTCGATGATCGACTTCTGAATGGCGTGAGCGCCCTTGCAGCTGTGGTGAGATCGGGCGGCTTCGCGGCCGCGGCGAGGTCCTTGAACGTCTCCCAGCCGGGCATCAGCCGTGCAGTAGCTCGGCTCGAGGCGCAGGTTGGAGTCCGGCTCCTGGAACGGACGACACGCTCCGTCTCCCTTACGGACGAAGGCAGGCGGTTTTACGAGACCATTGGCCCGATTGTGTCGGCGCTCGAAGACGCCACCTCCGCTCTGGCCGAAGGTAAAGTGACCGTCCGGGGTAGACTCCGCGTCAACATGGACCCTTACTTCTCGCAGCTCATTCTCGGCCCGCAACTCAGTGAATTTCTCAAAGCCTATCCGGAGCTTAAGGTGGACATGGTTACGCGGGAGGGCCTCGGAGATCTGATCTCGGAGGGATACGATCTGGGAATTCGCTTCGGTGAGCCGCGCCCCTCCACGCTTGTCGCCCGAAGATTGCTGGACACGAGAGTTCTTACCGTGGCCTCGCCCGGCTACTTGAAGAAACACGGCCACCCTGCCGACCCACAGCAACTGGTCGCGGAACGGCATCGGATGATTGATTTTCGAGACCCGGAGACGGGCCGTCCCTTCGAGTGGGCATTCCGTAGAGGGCGGAAGGAGATCAAGGTTGAGACGCAAAGCCAGCTCATGCTGAGTGACGTCGCAACGATGCACGCTGTGTGTGTGGCAGGATATGGGATCGCTCAAGTTCTCGAACTCGGCGTGGACGCCCATCTCTCGAGCGGACGGCTGGTGAACCTCTTTCCGGATTGGGAGGATGAACGTTTTCCCCTGTATGCCTACTATCCCTCGCGCCAATACCTCGCACCGAAGACGCGCGCGTTTCTTGAATTCCTATCTACGACGGTCCAGGCCTCGCACTCGCAGGCCCGAATAGCAAAATAGATACAGTCAGTCCTAGACTTCAATAAGGACCGAAAAGAATCATCTCAGGCCGCCCTGGAGGAACATCGAATGTCTGCTCAAAATCTATTGATCGTCCAGGGAGGTGGCCCTACTGCTGTCTTCAACGCCAGTCTTGCGAGCATCATCAGGGAAAGCTTTCACCAATCTCGCATTGGGGAGATCTACGGAGCCCGAGCCGGTATGAAAGGTCTATCCTCCGCGGATATTGTCGGCTTGAGTCATCTGGGGCCGGGTGATCTTTTGTCGCTTCGGAACAGCCCTGGGGCTGCTCTGGGTTCATCCCGTTTCCAACCATCGGAACAGGACCTCGAGCGCAGCGTCGAGCACCTGCAGCGATTCGGTATTCGATATCTCGTCTTCATGGGAGGCAATGGCACCATGAGGGGCGCGGATCTCTTCCGAAGATTCTGCCGGAAGCTGAATTTAGATATCCAGATCATTGGGATTCCAAAGACGATTGACAACGATATCTCCGCGACCGATCGCTGCCCAGGCTTCGCGAGCGCGGCTCGGTTTGTAGCGCAATCCACGCTCGATCTGAGTATGGATATTCGTTCGCTTCCGCAACCTGTCTCGATCTTCGAGACTCTTGGCCGGGATGTCGGCTGGCTGGCGGCGTCCTCGACGCTTGCGAGACGCGATGCGGACGATGCTCCACACCTTGTTTATATCCCGGAAATTCCATTCTCACTGGAGGCGTTCTTAAGCGATCTTGACAACGTAGTCAGCCGAATCGGCTGGGCGGTTGTCGTCATCTCCGAAGGTGTCCAGTATGTGGATGGAAGCCGCGTCTTTGAGCAGAAGAACGCCTCTCAATACAGTTCATCGAATCGTCCGTTGATTGGTGGTGTGGCGCAGTACTTGTCCGGTGTTGTGGGAGAGAGCCTGGGAATCCGCTGCCGCAGCGAAAAGCCCGGACTGATCGGCAGATCCTGTACGGCACAGGTTTCCAGGCGGGACCTGGAGGATGCGGAGCTCGTTGGCCGGGCAGGCGTTCGTGCTCTAGTTGCCGGTGAAACCGATAAGATGGTAGCCCTGTGCCCGCTTGACGTCCGATCTGAGCACGCTTTCAAACTAGTACCACTGAGCGAGGCCGGAGGGTCGCATCGCGAGATCCCCGCAGACTGGCTCAGCAACGATGCGCTCGCAGTAACAAGTTCCTTCCGTGATTACGTCCGCCCGCTCGTAGGCGAACTCTCTTACTATCCGGCACCACTCAGCACCCTCCCTCGACATGAGCCGGTGTAGTTTTTGCGCCCTCTCGAAATCGTTAGGAGAGGGCGTGCGTGCCGAGGAACTGCGTTCGTAGCGAAACATCACGATGTGCCTCTACGCCACCAGGCCTCAGTGTGGAGAGCGCTCCTGTCAGGTTTCCCATGGCAGCCGCGCGCATGGGGTCTTCTCCTGCAAGCCACGCGTTCAGAAACCCGGCATTAAAACTGTCACCCGCGCCGATCGTGTCGACTGGTTCGACGACGCACGGAGGAACCCACTTCCGCTCTTTGCCTCGTTGCACAAGAGCACCGCGAGTGCCGCATTTAACGACAATCAAGGGCAGGCGTGGCGCCAGTTTATCGAGCGCCTGTTCTGTGGTGGAGGCGTCCGCGATCTGAAGGAGTTCGTCCTCATTGGGCAGTAGGATGTCTACCTTATCCAGTAGCAGATCAAGAACGCCATGCCAGGCGCCAGTCGGGTCGTCGTTCGTATCGAGCGACACGGTTAACCCAGCGGATCTAAGGTCGTCGAAGAGTTGAGGCAGGCCGGGATGGAGGCCAGTCTGTAGAAACAGGGACGAGAGATGAAAGTGGCGGGCCGAGGTCAGATAGGCGAAGTCGAGATCCTCTACCCTCAGTTCCGACATAACCCCAGGATAGGTCAGAATGTGACGCTTTTTCCCATGGGGAAGCAGCAGGGTGACCCCCGTCTTCGCCCCAGCTTTCTGCCGGAAGTGTGAGAGGTCAACGCCGCTTCCTTTCAGGTAGCCCTGGGCGATGTCTCCCATAGCGTCGTTCCCGACGTCGCTGACAAATCCCACCTGAGTGCCAAGGACGGCTAGATTGTGCGTCAGAATCGAAGAGGACCCCCCTAAGGTCATTTCGAACCCGCTGCCAAGGAGCTCCCGCTCGACGGGCATCTCCTCCGGGAGTCCATAAAGGACCAGATCCAGATTGGTTTCTCCCACGATGCAAATATCTAACGGTTTTTGATGGCTGTTCCTGGAGTTTGCGTTCATTTCGACCTCTATTGTTTCGATGTTCTCATTTGATTCTTGCATGTTATTATTACTTAGTTTAAGTTTCGATTTCGCCCCTTTGGGTGTTTTATTGTGAGGTTCTGATTTTGACCGCTCTCTCGAGCTTTGTCGATCTACCGTTTGAACAGAAGGAAGCTCTGGGCCTGCTCTTCACTCCTGCCGAAATCGCCCAGCAGCCAAACACGTGGCGAACGACACTGAGCATCTTCGAACAGCACCAGGCGCAGATTGCCGCCTTCCTGGATGGAGCTGGTGTGAGTGCCTCGGTTGAAGATCGTCCTTCAGTCGTGCTCATCGGCGCTGGTACCTCGGACTATGTCGCTCAGGCCCTCGAATCTCTCCTGCGCTCCAAGTGGGGCTGCGAAGTCTCTGCAGTGGCGAGCACAGACCTGTTGCCAAACCTGGATGAGTATATTGTTCGCGGCCGTAAATACCTCTGGATATCGTTTTCGCGCTCAGGGGATTCGCCCGAGGGGGTGGCGGTTCTGGAGCAAGTGCTTCAGCGCTACCCGAGTATCTCGCACATCGTCGTTACCTGCCATGCAGAGGCGCGTATGGCAGCTCTGTGCGAGGGCGTGGATCACGCTTATGTCATCGTTCTGGATGACGCGGTGAACGATCGTAGTCTTGCGATGACGAGTTCCTTTACGAACATGATCGTTATGGGGCAGTGCCTTGCCAACGCGTGGTCGATCGCAAGCTATAAGCCGCTGCTTGAGCAATTGGTGCTTGCCGGCGACGACCTTCTGTCGAGTGCGGCACGGCAGGCGGAAGCAATTGCTAAGCATCACTTTGCGCGTATCTGTTTTGTCGGTGGCGGGTCCCTCGCGAGCGTTGCGAAGGAGTCGGCACTGAAGGTGCTGGAGATGACCGCAGGGCAGATCAAGACGATGTCGGAGACAGTGCTCGGTCTGCGTCACGGTCCCATGGCCGCTTTGGACAAAGAAACACTGTTCGTTTGTTTTGTGTCTGGAGATACGCGTCGGGCGCAATATGCTCGCGACCTGCTGCGGGAGATTGGCGCAAAGAGCCTCGTTGCCCAGCGCATCGCTGTGGGTCCCTTGTCTGCCGAGGAGAATTTCTCTCCTGATTGTGAGTTCTATCTTCCGATCAGGGTTGACGTAGACGATGCGTATCGGCCGGTCCTGGACGTGTTCTTCGGACAGCTTCTTGGCTTGTATTGCTCGATTGCCCATCAGCTGAAACCGGACTCACCGAGCGCTGGTGGTGTCATCAACCGTGTTGTTCAGAAATTTCGTATCTACTAGGGGGCTTTTATGTCTCGTGTTCTTCACCAGCATCTTCTGAAGCAGCGCAGCGGCGTTCCCTCTGGAATCTATTCGGTATGTTCCGTACATCCCTGGGTTATTCGTGCGGCCGCAGAGCAGGCAGCCCACGACGACTCGCTTTTGTTGGTGGAAGCGACGAGCAACCAGGTGAACCAGTTTGGCGGTTACAGCGGGATGCGCCCCGCTGCGTTCCGCGATTTTGTATTGGACCATGTAAGGGCCGCTGGATTTGACGAAACGAAGCTTGTTCTCGGTGGAGATCATCTGGGGCCTAACCCCTGGCGCAAACTGCCAGCGGCAGAGGCCATGGCTCATGCCGAGACAATGGTGGCCGAGTACGTAGCGGCGGGGTTCACAAAAATTCATCTCGACGCCAGTATGGCTTGTAAAGACGACCCTGGCCCGCCATCAGATGAACTGGTTGCACACCGTGCCGCCGCGCTATGCAAGGCGGCTGAGTCTGCCTATGTCGCGGGAGATCATCCTGTGTACGTCATCGGTACGGAGGTTCCTGTCCCGGGCGGGGCTACGCACTCTGTTCATGATCTCCCCGCAACATCGACCGAGGCAGCCTCCCACACTCTCGCAGTCCATAAACAGATCTTTGAGCGGGAACTTCCGGGTGTGTGGGAGCGCGTCATCGCTCTTGTAGTACAGCCGGGGGTAGAGTTCGATCACGATGCTGTGGTGAACTATGACTCCGCAAAGGCTGCGCAGCTCACTGCATGGCTGCGCACTCAGCCGGAATCTATCGTCTTTGAGGCGCATTCAACGGACTATCAGCTCCCTCCCGCTTACCCGAAGCTTGTCGATGACGGATTCGCCATACTCAAGGTGGGGCCCGGAGTGACGTTTGCAATGCGAGAGGCGCTTGAAGCGCTTGAAGATATTGAATGCCAGCTCATAAGCGAGTCGCGTCGATCACAACTGAGCGAAGCGATCGAGCGCATCATGCTGAGCGAGCCGGACAACTGGCTGCCTTACTATGCGGGAACTCCCGAGCAGCAGAAATTGCTTCGCCGCTATAGCTATAGTGATCGCGTCCGTTACTACTGGGGATATCCTGAGATTGTGAACGCTGTCGACCGTCTCATGACGAATCTTGCCTCTGTGGAGATCCCTGAGAGTCTGTTGAGCCGTTATCTGCCCGCGCAGTATCTGCGCCTGAGGGAGAAACAAATTTCCGGAGATCCGGAGTCGCTCGTCCTTGACCATATCCGTGATGTACTGCGTTCCTATGCTGCAGCCTGTGCGATTCAGTAATTTTTAGGAATATTTTCCTTCGAATTCCCTTTCCAATTGCAATTAGATAAGGTGGCATGTAGTCTTCGTTGAGCAACAAGCAGGGTAGAGGCACATATGCCGTCAAAAAAATCATCCGTTGAGGCAAGATCCGTAATGCTTCCGGGGGCCGAACGTGGTTCCGAAATGCTTATCGAAGAGCGCCGTCAATATATCGTAGGGCTGGCCCAGAAGCACGGCCGCGTACTTGTCGAAGAGCTCTCAGACTCCCTCGGGATTTCGCGCATCACCATTCGCAAGGATCTCGACCATCTCCAGAGTCAGGGATTGCTGCAGCGCACTCACGGTGGCGCTCTACTCCCAAGTAACGGAGCCATCTCTGATCCTTCCTTGCGGGAGAAAGAAGGGCGTCATTCGCAGGAGAAGCTGCGTATCGCCACCGCCGCTGCCAACCTGGTTCAAGAGGGGCAGTGCATTCTGCTTGATTCCGGCACGACCACGACGGCTGTCGCCAAGGCTCTCAGGCGCTTCTCGCATCTGACCATCATCACGAACGCAGTCAACGTTGCCAGCGAACTCCGTGATACCGACTTTGAGGTGCTGTTGACCGGCGGTTCGCTGCGTAAGAACTCGTTCTCCCTCGTCGGTCCTCTGGCAGAAGATATGCTGCACGAGATGTATGCCGATATCCTCTTCCTCGGTGTCGATGGCTTTGATCTTGAGGTTGGTCTTACGACACCAAATGTCATGGAGTCACGCGTCAATCGTGCCATGGTGAAGGCTGCCTCGCTGGTGGTGGCCGTATGTGACTCGACCAAGTTCAACCGGCGCAGCCTATCCAAAATCGTAGATGCCACGGCAATCCACCACATCATTACGGACTCCGGCTTGCCGTCTGCAACTGCTGATGCGCTCCGCTCGGCCGGGATCAATCTCACTCTTGTTTAGGCTCTAGCGAAGCGGATCAGCCTGAAGTGTCAGTACCTCGAACGGCGCCAGCTCAACATCCAGCAGTTTGCCGCTTTGTACTGTCCGCTGCTCTCCGAAGTGTGAGTTTCTGCCGGAACTCCACGCGTTGTGTAGCTTGTAGGTAGTCTTGCTCTTATTGGGCAGCTCAAAGGTATCCGCAAGGTTCAGGCTGTAGTGCTGGGGCTTCGTGGAGGGGTTTCGTAGCGTCACGATACCTGCCTCCGGAGTCCACGCCGCCCATCCGTAGACCTCCAGTTTGTCCGGATCGCCACCAATCCAATGCGTATCTTTCAGTGTCTGCGAGTGCGCCCGGCTCCAGCGCGCACCCTCGGCAAGTGTGTTCCAGTTGGCCTCGGTGAGCAGCTCAGGCGTAATGTACATCTCCTGAAGTTGCGTACCGCTTCCAAAGTAAGAGTGAACCTCGTCGGCAAAGTCATTGCCCGGATCGGTCGTCAGGTCTTTCGCCTGTTTGGCATAGATGATGCCATGCAGCATCAGCGAGTTCAGTGGGAAGAGCGGTCCCTTGACTACGATGTTCTTGTACGTTTGCGCATCGCGGTAGGTAATCCAGCGCTGGCGCGAATCACCCACTCCGGAGAAGTCATGATCCTCGCCGCCGCGCCATATTGAGTCTGCATAGAACAACCAGAACGGTGAGGCGGTCGTTCCTGTCGTCAGGTTGACGAACAACTCCGGCTCCTCCTTTCGCAGCCGTTCGATGAGATGAATCGCTGCGTCGAAGTCGCTGTCGAACGCGCTGCCCGGAAACACACCATCGGCATTTCCCGTACCGTCGAACTTGAACTGGTTGACGTGGTACTTGTCCACCATCTCCAGGCATATCTGCTCAAAGCGGTCGAAGTACTTCGGTCCAGAGAGCGCGTAGCCGTCGTTCTGAATTTCGAAGCCGTGGGATCGGCCATAGGCAGTGCGTTCGCGCTTCTGCTCTGCATAACCACCCCACGGGGAAAGCCATACGCCAATGCCTGCGTTGTATTTCGCAGCCGTCTCACCGGTCTTCTTGAAGCCGTCCGGAAAACCCGAATTGAACCCCCACAGCGTCTTCGGATCGTCCCACCCATCGTCGAAGAGGAAGGAGTCGAGCTTCACGTGTCGTTCCACCACCAGATGCTGGCCAAATTCGTTTACGCGGTCCATAGCTCCCGCCTCATCAAAGCGGTTCTCATATCCCAGATCAAACCACGAGTTGTAGTGCAGAAACGGTTCATACGCCCGTGGCCGTTCGTTCTCCAGGTAAGCCAGGAACGCACGTCGCATCTGTCCCGGCTGCGAGGTTCCGACGACCGCCGAGTAGGTAATCGCCTGTCCTGCACGGAGCGGGAGATCACGGAACAGAGAGGTCCTTACAACGCCACCGTCAATCGCACTGACCGACAGCGGATGCTCGAACCCAAAGAACAGATTGCCATCCACAACAGGCGAACCCTTCACCGAGCCGTCAACCTTGGCACCCGCATCGGCAAACTGCAGCAGACGCACTTCGGCGATTGGCAGGTCTGTATTGCCTGCTGAGATTCGCAGTAACTCACGAAAATAGTTGCTGCCCGGGCGAACATTCAGGCACCAGGCAAAGCTGCCTGACGACGCGGTCGAGGTGAACTGCCAGCACGCCTCCGTCCTGGCGACCTTGTCCGAAGTCCTGCGCAGCGCCAGGTGAGGGTCGGCCACGCTGGCAGCTTCCGGGATGCGTGAGACCTGCATCTCTGTTGATCGTAGCTCCGTCCTGTCCTTCATCACGAGGACGAACGCCTCCTTCATGGAGAAGCTTCGTCCGGAGGTGGTGTCGGTTACGGACACACCATCGAAGCGTCCGTTATGCACGGCAACTCTGGTCCGCAACATGCCAGCTTCAACGTCATACGTTTGCGGCAACATAGCTGGAGCGGTGGCGATCGCCAGGAGCACAGCAGCACAGGAGTAATCGAAGCGGATCATAGAGTAACGCCTCACCTTCACGAACTTTTAGAGTGTTCATAATAAAACGAAATATATAGAAATGTCTTTATATTTCGTTCTACAATTCAATTCTGCATTTGAAGCGCTGCAAGAAGAAGCTTGGCGGTCAGGGAAATGGCTCCTGGTTCCCAGGGGATTTGAGGAGACAAGCATGTCAGAATCGAATGCGCAGGACAAATTTATCGCGATGGTCTCGGCTAAGGCGGATGTATCGCTGCCCATCAGCGAATTTCACCCGCGCAGCATGTTGCACAACGTCGTGCATGAAGTTCATCACCCCCGCTGTTCTGTCATCGATTACCACAATCATCTCGACGCGCAAGATCCGGCAGAGGTCTTGAAGATTATGGATGCCTGTGACATCGAACACATCGTTAACATCACGATGAAGGTCGGCGACGAAGCCGTAGAGCAGATCGAACGTTATCGCACCGCCGATGCGAAACGGTTCTCTACGATTGGCTGGATGGATTGGAACGGTGCGGATTCACCGGATTTCTCAGGCTTTATCAAGCTTACGATGGAGCGTATCGACCGGCTTGTGGCGCACGGTATCGTTGGCTTCAAATTCTGGAAGGACCTTGGACTGACAGTGCGTGACGCCAGTGGGGAACTGATTCGCATCGACGATGAACGCCTCGCACCTGTCTTTGAGCGGCTTGGTTCTCTCGGCATTCCCGTCATGGTTCACCTCGGCGATCCTGAGGCGTTCTTCCTGCCAATCGATGCCAACAACGAGAGGTATGAGGAACTCGCCGCTCATCCAGACTGGGGATTCTACGGCGCGCAGTACAGCAAAGATGCTTTGCTGCAACAACGGGATCGCGTCTTCCAGAGGCATCCGAACACAACCTTCGTCGGCGCTCACATTGCCGAGAACAGCGAAGATCTGCAACGAGTTTCAGCCATGCTGGACTCCTGCCCCAATGTGCTCGTCGATATCAGCGCACGCGCCTCCGAACTCGGGCGTCAGCCCTACTCGTCAAGAAAGTTCTTCCTACGCTACGCCGACCGTATTCTCTTTGGCGCAGATCTTGTGCCGGAGATCGAGATGTATCGGCTCTACTACCGATTTTTTGAAACGGACGATGAGTATTTTGAATATCCCACGCACGCCTCGCGCCAGGGCCGCTGGAATATCTATGGGCTCTATCTGCCGGAGGATGTTCTACGAAAGGTCTATCGCGAAAACGCTCTGAAACTTCTTCCGCAGCTTCGTTGAGGCGTTCTCAACCCGGCGGCGAGAGCTTCACGGCGCCGGGCGGGAACCCTCTGTCCATTCTTTAACCTTGTATCTACGATCAACTGGAGCCCACCATGATTAAGGTCATTGTCGCCGTCGCCATGATTGCCTCGTCCGCTATCCCTGCCGCTGCCCAACAAGTCGTGACCGGCCAGGCGGCCTTTGCCGATTGGAACCAGCAGCAACCTGGCGTGCGCCGTAAAATTACCGCTGCCGATCTCCCCGCACCCGCTCCTAAAGAAGCCGTAGATAATGGTCCGCACCTCATCCCCCGGCCGAAAGACGCGTGGCCTATAGCACCTGCCGGCTTCAAAGTTACCCTCTATGCCGGCGGCGATTTCACGCCGACTGCGGCCTCCTCTTCGCAGGATCACAAGCCAGCCGCTGTTCCTGTTGCGCGTAGCACCTTCCGTGAGCCAAGACTGCTCCGCACCGCTCCCAATGGCGACATCTTCCTGTCCGATTCGCATGGCGATAAAATCTTCGTTCTCCGTGGAGTTGGCCCCGATGGGAAAGCCAAAACCATTTCTACCTTCGCGACCGGCCTGAACTTGCCTTTCGGGATAAACTTCTACCCCGCTGGACCTAACCCCAAATGGGTCTATGTCGGCAATACCGATTCCGTCGTTCGCTTCCCCTACAAGTCTGGTGACCTCGTTGCTACCGGCCCGGCGAAAACGGTCATCGCTCAGCTCCCCGGCTTCGCCCAGCTCCGCGGCGGTGGCCACTGGACCCGCGATATCGTCTTCACTCCTGATGGGAGCAAGATGCTCGTCTCCGTAGGATCTGCCTCAAATATTGATAACCCCGATACCTCTTCCAAGGAGTTTCACCGCGCCGACGTTCTAGAGTTCACCCCTGAAGGCAAATTCCTCAAAGTTTACGCATCGGGCATACGCAACTGCGTTGGCGAGGCCATTAACCCGACTACCGGCCAGCTCTGGTGCTCGACCAACGAGCGCGATAATCTTGGCAACCACCTGGTCCCGGACTATGTTACTTCCGTGAAAGAAGACGGCTTTTACGGATGGCCCTGGTACTACATCGGTTCCCATTCCGACCCGCGGCTCCCCGCACCCTGTGCCGACGGCATTGCTGCCAAACAGCAGGCTGCCGCAATCTCACCTGACGGTGGTTCCTGCAAGCGCGTAGACCTTTCCAGCAAAGTCATCGTCCCGGATGTCCTCGTACAGCCTCATATGGCCTCTTTAGAGATGATTTTCTACACCAACCCCTCAGGCTTTTCGCGGGAGTATTTCGGCGATGCTTTCGCGGCTGAGCATGGAAGCTGGAACCGTGCCAATCGCGCGGGCTATGAAGTCATTCGCATCCCCATGCACAATGGCAAGGCCGACGGCACCTACGAAGATTTCCTTACCGGATTCGTCACGAAGGACGGTGGGGTCTGGGGGCGGCCTGTAGGCATCACGATCGCTCAGGATGGCAGCATGTTCGTTACGGACGATGGCTCCCGCTCCGTCTGGCACGTCACCTACATAGGCAACAACACTCAAGAATCGCACTGACATGAGTGAAGGTTGTGATTGCGGGCTGGGTTAGCAACCAACTGCTGCATTCGTCCTCATTGGTTTCGATTGCCTTCTGGCCTTCATCTGAAGGCCAGAAGGCAATCGAGCTAGGAAATGAAACAGAGCACCCTGAAAAGAGGGATGTTTAGCCTATATGCGAACAAAGATCTTCTTTCGGAACATCCAGAACAGAAGTATCCAATAGGTACCGAGCGTAAGTGCGCCGAGCAGGATCGGTTGCAGATTGCTCCCGAATATATTCAGCACGGACTCCCCAAGGTTGATGCGGAAACTGTTTTGGATGAAGTTATCGGCTAAGTAGGACATCAAATAGGCGGCGATTGAATTCGTCCCCACGACGATCAACGGAAATGCAAGGCGGTACTGTTTCTTCGCATCGACAACCCATGAAAAGGCGGCGAGAAAGAGGAAGCACATGCCACCACTGAAGAGAGTCCACGAAGGTGTCCAGATGCGCTTCACGATAGGACAGATTCCGGCGAAGTGAAATAGAAGACCGCTGCCGAGTAACACCGCGGCCGCAAGCAAAAGTTTTTTAAACGGAATCTTGGGGGTAGCGTCAAGAAGCCAGCGCCCTGCGGCAAGACCCAGAAGCATGGTTCCAAGCGTGGGGATGAAGTTAAGTGTTAGATATCCACCGTCGTTGAACACAAAGGGAGTGGGGCGGGGAAAAAGATTGAGAAACCATACATCGAAGGCTTGTCCGAGGTTACTGTTTTTATTCCAGTGCGACATGAAGCCTGTGAAGAGGTGTTGATGCCATTCAGGCGGGACTCCAACGGAGTTATATGGGAAATTGGGGCCGGGGACTGGGTATAAAGCCCAGGCTAGCCAGTAGCCGAAGAGAACTGTTCCTAGCGTAATCCATAGCCAGCGAGCAGGGCGCAGCGCCACTAAAAAAGCGAAGGTATAGCCCAGTCCGATCTGGGTCAACGTATCTTCGAAGGTGAAGTTCGTCGCCGTGCTGTGAATGGAACGAAGAAAGATACCAAGTGCGACGAGTAGAAAGCTCCGCCAAATGGTATGACCCAGCATGTATTTAAAGCTTTCTCCTTTGCGTTGCCGGCTGCGCAGTGAATAGGGCAGCGCAACCCCCACGAGAAAGGTGAAGGACGGCTGGATCATGTCATGCAGACTCATGCCCGTCCACTCGACATGCGATTGGTTGTAAGCCAGGATATGCAGCAACAAGTTATCGGGGAAGGACTTCGCGACAAAGGCAAAGCGAAAGACTTCAGCGAGCATAAGTGCCATCACAAAACCGCGATATGCATCGACCGCAGAATTACGCTGTTGCGGTCCTGTTGCAGGTGTGCCCAATTCACTCATGCTTGCCTCTTGTTCGGATCAAAAAATCAAACAGTTGTGGAAGATCACTTCCGGAAACTTTGTATCCAAATCCCGGCAGAGTTTTCTGCGGATACCAGAAAGGTAATATAAGGCAGGCATAATGGGCAATGTTTTAAGTCGATTTCAATCATTTTATTTCGTTTTTCGTCGAAAAATCTTGACAGTGCCGATTCTGCCCACTAAGCTGTCGTTCATGGCAGAGGGGTATGAGCTTCTGTGATGGCTAGCCTTTGAAGCCTGCTTTCGATTCGCCAACATACTTATCCCCGTGTTTCCGATCAAGAGTAAAGACGCACAATCTACAGATCGAGGAATTTCAAATGACTATGGATGAACCGACTCTCGAATCATGGACGCGGCGCAGATTCGTCCAGATAGCCGCGGCGAGCGCGGCGAGCATCAGCGTGGCACCCCTTGCACACGCTGAAAGCGAGACCGAGCATCGCACCATGATCGATGTTCCCTTTGAGAAGCGAAACCCTCGCATCGCATTGATCGGTTTGGGCGGGCGCGGAACTTCCTTGTTGGGGAACCTGCTTGCAGCAGATGGGCAAGTCGTTGCTTTATGCGATATTGTTCCGGCAAAGGCGGAGCATGCTGCCTCGCTGGTCGCTACAGCAGGGCAGCCGAAGCCCAGACTTTATACCCATGGGCCTCATGACTACGAGAGCATGCTCACGGGCAATGACATCGATCTCGTATTGGTTGCAACGCCTTGGAGTTGGCACGCTGAGCAGGCGATCTTTGCCATGAAACACGGCAAGGACGTCGCTATTGAAGTTCCTGGAGTAGATACGATCGAGGATTGCTGGAGGATCGTCCGCACTTCGGAAGAGACGCGCAAGCATTGCATGATGCTTGAAAACTGCTGCTATGGCTACAACGAGACGCTCGTGTTGCGCATGGCTCATGACGGTGTGTTCGGTGACCTTCTATATGGGGAGGGTGCTTATTTACACGACCTTCGCCAGATACTTTTCTCCGATGAAGGCGAAGGCTTGTGGCGGCGCGCCGAACACACCAAGCGCAATGGGAATTTGTATCCTACGCATGGATTGGGCCCGGTCGCGAACTACATGGGAATCCAGCGTGGAGACCGGTTTGGCTATATTGTCTCGATGAGCAGCAGGGAAAGATCATTCGATGAATATCGCAAAGAACATTTACAGCCAGGCGATCCGCGTATGGCAGAACGCTATGTGACCGGTGATATGAATACTTCTCTGATCAAGACGGCGAATGGGCTGACCATCACAGTTAAACATACTGTCTCGACACCGCATCCCTATGATCGGGTCAATATGATTGCCGGCACCAAAGGCATATTTCAAGATTATCCTGCGCGTATCTACTTCGATGGCCAAAACAGCGATGAGTCCTGGGGATCCATTGATGCATGGAAGAAGTATGCGCATCCTCTCTGGCAGCGGGAGGGAGGAACAGCCACAAAAATCGGGGGCCATGGTGGCATGGATTACATCATGCTCTATCGCTTGCTGCAATGTGTCAAAGAGGGCTTGCCCCCGGATATGGATGTGTACGATGCCGCGGCCTGGTCGGCTGTGGCTCCGCTTAGTGTCTCCTCAGTAAGTCGCGGCAGCCAACCGGAAGATTTTCCAGACTTTACGCGAGGGAAGTGGCAGCAGAGGAAGGTCTCCGCCATCGCGCTGCAAGCGTAGAGTTTCCCCTTTTGAGGTTGCGCTGCTGGTTCGAGATGCTCCCGGCGTCTGGGAACTTGTAAAGTTTTCGGTACGCGTTCGTTTGCTGTCGGTCTCCGAAAGATTGGTGGAGTTATCGATGAGAGGCTTGCAGAGCTCGAAAAGAAGACCGCTTTGGGAGGTCGCTGCGGTGCTCCTCGTGGCATTTGCAGCTAACTCCTTTGTTGGTTTTACACAGGAAGTTACAACTGTTGTAAGGCCGGTAGAGACTCATGAGATCCTGATCAATCCTGGTATGGGGATTCAGACCTTTCAGAGATACAACGGCGATTCGTTGAATCCTGGTGTGACCTGGTCCGAGGAAGGGCCTGTGGGTCCTCTGAAATCCGAGGCGAAAAAACCGGATTTTCCTGGCGCCTCTGTTGCATACGTGCGGTGGCATTGGGCAACGCTTGAACCGGCGCAAGGCAAAGTTCGCTGGGAGATCATCGATCTTGCACTTGCTGAAGCTAGACGGCACGGACAGCGGCTCGCGATTCGTCTCATGCCATATGATCCAAAACACCCATTGCCAAAGTGGTATCGCGAGTCGGGTGCGCGGCGCGCGAACTCGAACGATGGAAATATATGGGAGCCTGATTTTAGTGATCCGTTGTATTTCAAATATTGGAGTGCTTTGATCAACGAGGCCGGTCGACGTTATGATGGCCACCCTGATCTGGAGAGTGTGGATATCTCAACGGTGGGTTATTGGGGCGAAGGATGGAGTAGCTACATGCCCGAATTTCCGATTCAGAAAAAATTGATCGACATCTACTTCAAAGCGTTTCATAAGACTCAACTCTTGATGAACTTTGATGAGCCTGAAGCCCTGGTGTATGGAACTTC
The DNA here is from genome assembly GCF_014203225.1 of Granulicella mallensis. GTDB lineage: Bacteria > Acidobacteriota > Terriglobia > Terriglobales > Acidobacteriaceae > Granulicella > Granulicella mallensis_A. The sequence goes on from NZ_JACHIO010000007.1 coordinate 74,838, forward strand.
CCATGGGGCAGGCTGGCGCTTCGACTGTCTCGGTGACATGAAGGAACATGAGCCGGAGATGCTGGATCAATATCCCGAAGAGATTGCGGAGACAGGCATTCAGGATGTGTGGAGATCGGCACCTATTTCGATGGAGACCTGTGGTGTGCCTGAGTCGTGGTTTCGGAACGGTTGGGACGCGCACTATATCCTCAGCGAAGCATTGCGCTGGCACGTGAGTACGATCAATGTGAAATCCAGCGCCATTCCACAATTGTGGCGAAAAGAATTCGAGGACCTCGAACGAAAAATGGGGTATCGCTTTGTCTTGAGGCGAGGAGAGTGGCAGACACAAGCTCGAGCCGGTGAGGCGCTTCATTTAAAAACATGGTGGGTCAATGAAGGGGTCGCCCCGGTCTACCGGCCATTTGTATTGGCGTTTCGGCTGAGCTCGCCAAACCAATCGAGAGTGATCCGGACCGATGCGGAAGTGCGCAAGTGGATTCCTGGGGATGCGGTATTTGAAGACCCTGTCTTCGTACCAAGCGATCTACCAGCCGGAGAATATCAAATAAGCGTCGCACTCCTGGATCCTGTGACGTTCTTGCCCGCGATACAGTTGGCAATCGAGGGCCGCGGAATAGATGGCTGGTACAGCTTAGGGAAAATTCGTATCAGTGACGGCTATTAGTGGAAGGAGCTTTCACGCAATAAGATCGATGCGATCACATGCCTTTTGATAGCGCCCATTTTGGGGCGCGTCTCCGAATGAGTAGCAAACATAATAGATCTATCATTAGTTGCAATTGCCTTCGGACCTTTTGTGTTACTATTCGTTGTGTTTTGTTTCTATTTGTCGAGTTTCGTGTGCGAAACGTGCGGTGTAGAGGATTAGCGTGACATCTCTTTTAGATTTTGTTGATTTACCGGTAGATGAGCAGAAAGCTCGCGGGCTACTTTATACTCCCCGTGAGATTGCCCAGCAGCCTAATACGTGGAAGAAAACGTTACAGATATTCAAAGAGCATCAGACGCGGATTTGCAGCTTTTTAGAGAAAGCTGGACTGCGAGATGAGTTAGAACTGCGACCGGTTATCGTGCTGGCCGGAGCCGGAACTTCGGATTACATTGGTCAGGCATTAGAACTGCTGCTGCGTCAGCAGTGGAGTTGCGAGGTGTTGGTGTGTGCGAGCACGGAACTGCTGCCCAACCTCGACGACTACATTGTTTCAGGGCGCAGATATCTCTTCATTTCGTTCTCCAGGTCAGGGGATTCGCCGGAGGCTGTGGCCGTTGTAGAGCAGACTGTCCGATTGCATCCGCGGATTGCCCACCTGATTGTGACTTGCAATGCTCAAGCCCGGCTGATTGAAGTTTGTGAAGCTGCCGAACTGTCGTGCGTGGTGGTGTTGGACGACGAAGTAAATGATCGCAGTCTGGCGATGACAAGCTCTTTTACGAACATGATCGTGATGGGGCAATGCCTGGGACATGCGTGGTCGATCGAGGAATACTCGGAGATTGTCGAGCGGTTAGTGGCTGCTGGTCAGAGCTTTTTGTCGCGCGCCGAAGAAGAGGCAGAACGCACTTCGTTACTTGGATTCTCTCGCGTCTGCATGGTTGGCATCGGATCGCTTGCCAGCATTGCTCGGGAGTCCGCATTGAAGGTATTGGAAATGACGGCGGGCCAGGTAAAGACAATGTCGCAGACTGTGCTTGGGCTTCGGCATGGACCTATGGCGGCGTTAGACTCAGAGACGCTTTTTGTATGCTTTGTCTCCGGTGAGGCTCGTAAAGTTGGGTACGCGAGAGATTTGCTGCGAGAGATCGGAGAAAAGGGGATTGCTGCGGAGCGAATCGCAGTGGGAGTTCCTTCGACGCATGCTGAAATCGAGCCTTACTGCGAGTCTTATCTTTCCGTAGAAGCTGATGTCGCTGATGCGTACCGGCCGATTTTGGACGTGATGTTTGGCCAACTCCTTGGTCTGTACTGTTCGGTGGCTCGTGATTTGAAGCCAGACTCGCCCAGCCCGGGTGGTGTGATTAATCGAGTCGTACAAAAGTTCAGGATCTATTAGAGACCGTGTCTTCTTTGCTTCAGTTGCGCTTTGCCTAACGAAAGGGTGGCATTCTAGCCGCCATCTATTGGGCCTGTTCTGCGTACATGCACACAGGGGGCGACTCGTGTGGCGATTGAACAAGCAGTAGATTGCAGGATTGTTGGTATTGGTTAAAGCGACCAACGGCCAGGTAAATCGGCTTGGCGGCTATCCAGAATGCAGCCTGCAATCTTTCGTGAATAAAGATTCCTGAGAGCATGTCCAGTTCGTTACCTGCCAATACAGTACTGGCGGCTGGGCAAGCAGGAGATTGCGAGCGATCGAGTTTCTTTGATCGTTAATCTTATCGGAGATATAACAAATGCCTATGCTTCGGCTTGCAGCCAAGGCATAGACATTCCGAAGCTGCTCAAAGCAACGGGTGTGTCAAACTCGCATAGCTTGTAGCAAGTCGAAGACAGGTTCCAATTCCATGCATTGTTTCCAGGCTGCCGTGGCGATCTCTGCTGAGATTGCGCCAGCAGCTAAGAGGGGACCTCGAAGAACCTCTCACTCCAGCCATTTTGCCTGTCTAGTCCGATCAAAATCGACTTGCCATGCTGATAAGACCATTAGGCTCTTCGCTGCGCTTAAAAAGCGACTCTAAAATTCAACGAAAAACTGGCTCGCCAAATCAAAGTCGCGGTTGCGGAGCAAGAAATTTCTACCGAAAAGAGCTTATTGTCTTCATCTCCTCTTGACATTGGAAGGTAAAACGATCATAAATGACTATCAACGATATTAAACGTAATTGCAGGGGCAGGAAAAGCTAATGCTCAACCTGAGTTAAGGTCTCAACCAAAAATCTAGCAGCCGCAAAAAATAAGCTCGGTGAGGGAACGCAATGAAATTAGAAACCAGCGGAATGGTAAGCAGATTTCAAAATTTGAGGAGGGTGCCGTCACAATCCCTTCTCGTGCTTTCGCTCTTCCTAGCGATATCGTTGCTGTTCACGAGATCATTGTCGGCTCAGTATACGACTGCGCGACTTGCTGGAAACGCAGTCGATAATTCGGGAGCCGCAGTTGCAGGGGCGACGGTGACCGTCAAGCAAGTCACAACCGACTACAAGCTGACGGTGAAAACCGGAACTTCGGGCGAGTATGTGTTTCCAAGCCTCCCTGTCGGTAGTTATGAGCTTACAGTTCAGATGGCCGGCTTTGACACGTACGTTCAACACGGCATTGTTCTGACGGTAGGTCAATCGGCTAACCAAAATATTACGTTACGAGTCGGAACAGTCACTCAAGATGTGACTGTCAATGAGAATTCATCTCTGGTTACGACTTCAGATGCCGCAGTCGGACAGTTGATCAATCAGAAGAGCATGGAAAGCTTGCCCATGAATGGCCGCGAGGCTCAACAGCTCGTATTCCTGGTGCCGGGCGCTGTGAATGTTTCGACCCAAAATTGCGGTGCAGACTGCGAAGGCGGCGTTCTCCCAGGCGAGCAATATGCCAAGGTCAACGGTGGCGGCGCCAATGGCGTCTACTATCTGCTAGATGGCGTCGACTACAACGATACCTACATCAACACAAACCTTCCGTTCCCCAGTCCTGACGCGCTTCAGGAATTCAATGTTCAGACCAATAACCTTAGCGCTGCTTATGGAAATGCGACAGGCGGAGTGGTCAACATTCTGACTAAGTCGGGGACCGATCAGATACATGGAGATGTTTTTGAATATCTCCGCAACTACGCAATGGATGCGAAGAACTATTTCGCTACTTCACCAAATCCTTTGAAGCAAAATCAATTTGGAGCAACGATCGGGGGGCCGATCCTCAAAGGAAAGCTATTTTACTTTGGATCCTATCAAGGAACGCGGACCAACACGGCCAACAATGGACAGATCGCGTTTGTGCCGACTATGGCCGAGCGGACAGGAGATTTTTCAGATCTCCTGCCTGGCACCCAGTTGATGAACCCGGCCACGGGAGCGCCGTACAACAATAATCAGGTTCCGGTCGACACGGTCGCGTCCTATCTTCTTCAACATATCCCAGCTCCCAATGGCCCCGGCCGCCAACTGACCTACAATGGTGCGCCCCTCGTTCAAGACACTGATGAGTTCCTGATCAAGGCTGACTACAACACAGGTAAGCACCACTTGAGCGGGCACTATTTTCAGTTGAATTACCGGATTCCCGTTATCTTGCCGCCGACGACTAACATCCTGGCTGGAAACACGGAAACGCCGCAAAATCTCGCACTTAAACACATTAGTGTAGTGGACATCTATACGATTTCCAGCAACGTTTTGCTGAATAGCTATTTCGGATATACAAGTCAAACAGGCACAACATTGTCACCCGCACCATTTAGTATTGCGGACGCGGGTGCCGAGATCGCACAGCCGACCAACTTCAAGCCAACATTAAATATTGATATCAGCGGTAATTTTTCGATTGGCCAACAGCCTGCAACTGGAACGTGGAACCGTGGAGACCAATCGCTTCGCGAAATACTCACGGTCATAAGGGGCAACAATCAGATCGAGATTGGTGGCGAAGCCGTACGGGTTCGTGCACCGATGGGAAACTCCTATCAAGCAGATGGTAATTACACCTTCGACAACAGTCTCACGGGCGATAACGTGGCCGACTTCGTTTCGGGTAATGTATCCAGCTTCACTCAGGGAGGTGGCCTGTATCTCAACTTCACCGGAATCAACTGGAGCGCATTCGTTCAAGACGATTGGCGCGTAAGCCCGCGCCTCACCTTGAGTGCTGGCCTGCGTTGGGATCCCTTCATCCCCTACAAGGATAGCGAAGGGCGAGTGGGATGTTTTCTGCCAGGAGCGCAATCGGTGCGCTTTCCGAATGCGCCTACAGGCCTTATCTTTGGAGGAAGCGATCATGATGCGGGTTGTCCGCAGTCCTCTATCTATAACAACCTCGGTAATGTGGGACCACGCTTCGGATTTGCTTCTCAACTTACGGCAGACGGGAAGACCAGTCTCCGGGGCGGAGTTGGATACTACTATCAGTCTCCCAACCTCGTTGCCTTTGAAGATGTCGTTGGGATTCCGCCCTTCGCACCTATCGTCAATCTGACGGCAGTGAACTTTACTAACCCCTATGGAAGCGCGGGAGTTGCAAATCCATTTCCCGGACAATTTGGACCTTCCAATCCTGGTCCCACTGCCACATTCCCGCAAAATATATCCTTTACTCAAATTTTCTCGAGTCACTATAGACTTCCGCAGATTCTCATGACGAACCTGACGCTCGAAAGAGGATTAGGTGCAAGTTGGCTGGCACGTGTGGCCTATATGGGCGTGAAGGGGACTCATCTTGGTGGAACCGGCGACCAGGAGGCAGGACTTCTTCAGCTAAATCCGGCGATTTACATTCCAGGTCAATCCACCGAAGCAAATGTCCAACAACGTCGGCTGTATCCATCCTTTGGATTTGTCGATTCGATTAACTCCGGAGTGAACAGCAACTACAACGCATTGCAGTTATCTTTGGAAAAGCGCGTCAGCAAGGGCCTCTCTTTCCTCGCGAATTTCACCTGGTCCCGAGCGCTCGACGATTTCGGTCCTAATGGAGAGCCCGGCGGACTGGCGACGAACACTTGTAGCTGTGGGCGCTACTTTGACTATGGCCCCGATGCAGGCGATGCCAATAAAGTGTTCAAATTTTCCGGAAATTACGACTTTCCTGCGATACCTGTGAAGGGGCTCGTTTCAAATGTAATCAATGGTTGGAATTTGTCGGCAATTGCAACTTGGCAATCAGGATTTCCATTCACAGTCTTCAGTGATGACGACAATTCCTTCAGTTCGGTTGGAGCTGATCGAGCAGATCTAACTGTCTCAAGTATCAAAAAGGCCGTATTGAGCAACGGCCGTTCACACTCGCAACTGATCAATGAATGGTTTGATACATCTGCGTTCGCGCCTAACCAAATTGGTACTTTTGGCGATACAGGTAAAAACGCACTGCGCGGACCGAGGTATTTCGATCTGGATCTGGCACTGCTCAAAACCTTCAAAGTCAATCAACGATATTCAGCGCAATTCCGAGCCGAATTCTATAACTCTCTAAATAATGTGAACTTCGGTATGCCTGATGGCGGTTTGACAGACAGTAGCTTCGGCCAAATTACGTCGGCCCAAGATCCTCGCATTCTTCAAATGGCCCTGAAGATCATGTTTTGAGCCAATATCCTGAGGCCCCTGGGAGACTCCCAGGGGCTTTGATTCTAATTAACTAAAACCATTGCATGTTTCAAGATGCAATCCAGCCGGGTAAAGGATCGTTTGTGACAGACAAATTATTTCCGCTAGTAGACAGACGAACGTTTGTTAAACAAGCTGGGGTAGCGATTGCCTCGGCTGGCATGACTGCAAGCTCATATGCGCGAGTCATTGGTTCGAACGATAAAATCAGAATCGCTCAGTTGGGCTGTGGAGACCGCAGCGAGGGACATGTCAACATGGTCCGATTGGCTTCGAAAGGAATGCCGGTCGAAACTGTGGCAGTGTGTGACATCTGGAGTCTGGCGCGCGAGCGGCGCGCTGCACAGGTCAAAAAGGCCTTCAATCTGGAGCCGCAATCTTTTAAGTACTCCGAAGACATGCTTAATCGCAAAGATATTGACGGGGTCATGATCGCTACAGGCGACTTTCAGCACGCCAAACTTTGTGTAGAGGTCGTAAAAGCGGGCAAAGATTGTTATGTCGAAAAGCCATTTGCCAATGTACTTTCGGAGGCTAAAGAGGCGAGAGACACCGTAAAGGCTTCCAAGCAGGTGGTCCAGGTAGGATCACAGCACAGAAGCGAGCCGTATCAACTGGCCGTTCGCGACATTATTCGCTCCGGCCGTATCGGAAGTATCGTTCACATTGAACAGGAGTGGAATGTCAATGAGGAACGGTGGCGCTTTGTCCCTATGGATACGGGAAGATCCGCTGAGATGGAACAAGACAGAAACATGGAGTGGCGCAAGTGGATGTTCGATCGAAAGTCGAAGCTCCGGGAGGAGGACACAGACTGGAAACGATGGCTATTAGGTAAACCTTACCGGCCCTTTGATCCGCACACCTATTTAGAGTTCCGTCTCTATAAGGACTTTTCTTCGGGAATATTCGACCAGTGGATGAGCCACGGCAGCGACTTGGTACACCTTTGGACGGACGAAACGTATCCGGAGAGCGTCGTAGCAAATGGTGGAGTCTTCGCATGGAAAGACGGTCGGGAGAATGCGGACACCTGTGTAGCGGCCGTCACTTACCCAAAAGGCTTTCTTTATACCTACAAGACAGTATTTGGAAACAGCTTCCGTAGCTTTTCTCGAATACAAGGGCGCGATGGCACAATCGTGAACTACGGAGGAGAAGGGGCCTCGCTATTTTCGGTAAGTCGCGAAGGTGGTAGAGACGAATATGCGGGATCTGTAAAAGCAGACAGGTTGCCGATCGTTGCTCCTATTTCCGATAAAGAGGAAATAGTACGGGTCGCCGGTGCACAACCTGCAGATACCGAAGGACCGGGAGACGATAGCGTGGTTCATGTTACGAATTGGTTCAAAGCGATGCAGGCGAGAACTGAGCCCAACTCAAATGTCAATCACGGATTTTCTCATGCAATCGTGGTCATTATGGCCGCACAATCTTATTGGAGTGGAAAAAAGCTTTACTGGAATCCGAAAACTGAAGAAATAGCTGACCAGCCCGTTAGTTAGAGACTGATCCACCGTCTCAGCCGTAATAAGGTAATGCACTAACGGATTAGAGCGATAGTTTGAAGTGCGGTAATGATTGCTGCTACTCCCGAATTGGGTTCTGTGTTCCGCTCATCATTCACGTTTGTCTGACCAAGAAGACAAGTTATAAGTTGGTAGCTTCAGAGATCTTCATAAGTTTCAGGTTGACACTTGGATTTTAAAAAATCTAAAAAGATACAAACAGAACATCAAGTAGGTCTCAATACGGGCTTGGAACTTGTAAGTATTTGTGTAGATCGCAATCGATACAGAACGAGCAAAGATGCCCATGGAGGAATCGTGCGCTGTAGATCGCTTTTCTTCCCGCTCTTAGTTCTTGCCCTGAGCACTTCTCCTTCCTTTGCACGGCTCCCATCAGCCAGTATCTCCGGAAAGGTTACGGGCGCATCCCAATCGGCTATTCCCAGCACATCACGACCCGATCTGCATACACAGGTGGAGCCTGATCCAGCTAAGGCAGTGAATCGTGATTTTAGCGAAGTCGAGCTTCTGCGATTTACTGCACTTGAACCGATCGATATACACACTCATATCTACAAGAGCGATCCGCTGTTATTCGAGATGTTGCGCAAGCTTCACCTGCATACTCTCGATATTGTGGACGTTTCAGACAACGGCAACGCTGAACGGAAAGATCTGACAAAAGAAAATAATGATGTGCTTGAGGTGGCGAGAGAAAGTAGCGGGCATGTGTCGGTTTGCACCACATTTGACCCCTATTTGATTAGCGAACCTGGCTTTACAGAAGCTGCCATCCATCAACTCAACGAAAGTTTTGCTCGAGGTGCAATTGCGGTAAAGGTTTGGAAGAACGTTGGGATGGAGGTCAAAGATTCGAAAGGGAACTATATCCTCCCTGACAATTCATTATTGGAGCCGATCTACAGAGATATAGAGTCTCACCACAAGACCTTGGTCACACACGTTGGAGACCCCAATACGGCCTGGGCCGCGCCAAATCCGAGTGCACCTGATTTTTCATACTTCAAAAACAATCCGCAGTGGTATATGTACAACATCAAGGATGCACCGCCGAAACAGAAAATACTCGATGCGCGTGATCATCTCCTCGAGATGAACTCTGATCTGCGGGTGGTCGGGGCTCATCTCGGTAGCATGGAAGCAGATATCGATCAGGTGGCCCAGCATTTTGACCGCTACCCAAATTTCACAGTGGATCTTGCGGGCCGAATGCCCTATCTAATGCTGCTACCCCGCGAAAAAGCAATTGCTTTTATAACCAAATATCAAGATCGGCTGCTGTATGGCACAGATAATACAATCTACCCGGAAACGGAAGTCGGTACGTGGGTGTCCAGGGCCGAGGTTTCCTATGCCAACGATTGGAGATTTCTGGCAACTGATCAAACAGTCGAATATGGCGGTCGCCGATTGAAGGGACTGGCTTTACCGAATTCAGTCGTCAAAAAAATCTACCACGGCAATGCAGTTAAATGGATTCCCGGTATTGCAGACCAATAACCGATCAGCGCAGGTTGGCCAGATGGTTATCCGATGTGGTCTCAAAGGTTCAATTTCTTGTATAACGCGTGTCGATAATTCAGTCTTATGTTGCATTTTTCAAGAGGTTGAAGATCCCGTCAAAAGACATCATCACTATCAGATCATCACTGGTCTCTCAAACGAAACGAGTGTCAAATGAAGCAGGCAAATCTTTATCGCATCTTAGGTCTAACTCTCGCCATTCCTTTCGCATTCACAGCAAGCGCGCAACAGCAGGCCGTGTCGCTACAGTTGAAACCGGATGCAACCGATGGCAGTTATTCCATCAGTGCGCCAGGTATCTCGGTGCCTATTCTTCGGGCGACGGCTGCGGCGAAGGTCAATGGAAAATGGCTTCATGCCGCAGATTATCCAAAACACTTTGTCAGTACTAAGATTGCAAATGGTGAACTCGGCGCCGGCAGGCTAGTCACCATTCAATACACTGGGCGCACTGATGCTCCAGATCTTTTGCTATCGCTCCGGACTTATGATGCTTCGCCTTTCGGCGACATGCAGCTCACGGCGCACAATACGACAGGTCATGCGATCGAAGTTCAAGATTTACGTGTTCTCGAATCGGAACAGGGTAAAGAAGGTGGTCTAAAAGGAGACCTCATCACTCTTGGTGGGTCGGCCTCAGCCGATCGCGTCTTAAACGATAGCTTCAGTGAAGACCGCCCCGCTATGCAGCTTCACGATCTCAGTGACGCTAAGGCAAATGTCCACCGTGCGGTTGGTGTCCAACTTCTCTATAACCAGCAGAGCAAGCAGAGCTGGTTTATCGGTGCTCTTACCTCCAATAAGTTCCTCAGCGTTCTTCGACTTCACATGGCCCCGGCTGGTGTCATGAATGCCTACGAGGTCGATTCCACGGGAACGACCGAGCTTCTCATTGAAAACTCCCTGCACCGTTCTTCTGAAAAGGACCGTGTGGAGCTCAGTCTTAGTGTGCCTCAAGGTGGTGAGCTCTCGTCAGAGCGGATGCTTTTCGGAGTTAGCACGGATTATCATGGCCAGCTTGAAACCTATGCTCATCTGATCCGTGACATCCATCATGCGCTTGTGACCGCACCCACGCCTATCGGCTGGTGGAGTTGGACTGCCTACTATTTTGGGCTGGACCAGGGGACTGCATTGACCAATGCGCAGTGGCTTTCTCAACACCTTAAGCCTCTGGGTTATGACTTCTTTCACATCGACGAGGGCTATCAGTTTGCGCGCGGAGAATACGCTACGCCGGATGCATCACTGTTCCCTGAAGGTATGGGCTCCCTGGAGCATAAGGTCATCAATGAGGGACTCACCCCAGGCATTTGGACGGCTCCCTTCGAAGTATCGGAGCGCTCCTGGGTTTATACCCATCATCCAGAGTGGCTTGTTCACAATGCACAAGGTGAGCCGATCCATATTGGTTTCGTTACCAATAGTCTCGATCATCTCTATGCCCTGGACACAACCCACTTAGGGGCGCAGGCCTATCTTCACTCGACTTATTCCAAGCTGACAAGGGAGTGGGGTCTCCGCTACATCAAATTGGACTTCATGGAAGACAGCGCTATTGAGGGTTTTTATCACGTTCCCCAGACCACTGCACTAGAGGCTCAACGCATCGGCATCCAGACAATTCGCGATGCTGTCGGCCCCAATGTGCTGCTTGATAAGGATGGTTGCGAACTCCTCAACCCCGTTGGCCTGGTTGATACCGGCCGCATTTCACAGGACACCGGGCATACCTTTTCCTCCAGTAAAGACGCGGCTACTGGTATAGCTGCGCGTTACTATATGAATCGTAACTATTTCCTTGCTGATCCTGATGCTTTCTCCGTCTCGACACAGACTGTTGATGATCAGCACTGGCATGGTGGGACGAAGCAACTCACGCTCGATGAAGCGAAGATCTCGATCGTGCTCTCTGCTGTGTCTGGTGGATTGTACGAGATTGGCGACGATCTCCCGACGCTAGGCGAAGCTCCGGATCGTCTGGCATTGGTAGAAAACCGTGATCTGCTCGACATGGCGCGCCTGGGTCGTGCGTCTGTGCCTTTGGACCTCATGACGTACGATCCTCTAGATCTGCAACCCAGCATTTTTGAGCTGCAGCAAACACGCCATCAGTCTATCGTTACCGTGTTCAACTGGTCGGAGATCTCCCGGTCACATAGCCTTACGCGAGCCGCTCTTGGGCTCGATCCGAAGGCGAATTACACAGTCTCCGAAGTTCTGACTACGCCGAGCGATTCTACGTCTCTCTCTGCTTCGCTCGATGTAAAACAGCCAGCTCACTCGGTTCGTGTCTTCAAAATCATCAATACAGATATTCCGGCAGAGGCCCCTATGGTCAACGCAACAGTAGCGCCTTCGGGGAAGACCGGGGAGCCTATGAGCTTTAGCGCGGTCGCCAAAGACGCGGGCAACCCGATCCTAAATTGTTCTTGGAGCTTTGGTGATGGCATCACTGTAGCCGGAGTGAAGACAACCCATAGCTATACGCATGCGGGGAGTTATACAGTAGGTCTGCGGTGCTCGGGTTTTGCACCTCAACCGGATGTCCAGACATTTACGGTGAAGACGACTGGGTCTGTCGCGACCAAATTTGTACCGGCACGTCAACGGCGTTTTGAGGAAGAGGCAGAACCAAAGCAATAGTGATTTGTTCAACTTCTCCGGCTTGATAGACGCCTCATTCGATTATTCGAGGGAATGCTTCTGTAAGCACAATTGAAACTGTTTTACGCAAAGAAGTATTTTATCTTCATGTCCTGAAAGCGATCACGATGCAAACCCTCGAAGCCGATGTGCCGGCCCCTCAACTGAAGCGATCGCTTAAGCTCTGGCATCTCATCGTGTATGGGATTGTCATTATTCAACCCACTGCACCCATGGGGATCTACGGAGTTGTCAACAACGTAGCGCGCGGGCATGTGGTTACGACAATCCTTATCGCGATGGTCGCCATGCTCTTCACGGCCGTCAGTTATGGCCGTATGGCGCGCATCTATCCCAGTGCAGGTTCAGCCTATACCTATGTAGGACGGGAGATTAACTCTCTTGCCGGCTATGTGGTGGGCTGGTCCATGTTGATGGACTATCTTCTGAATCCAATCATCTGCGCCATCTGGTGTAGCGCTGCGGCTGCTAATGTTCTACCTAATATTCCTTACGCTGCCTGGGCTGTCGCTTTTGTATTGCTGTTTACATTACTCAATCTGCGTGGCGTTAAGGCTTCAGGACAAGTGAATGCCATCCTCGCCATCGGCATGAGCCTTGTTGTTGTGGTCTTTTTTGCGTATGCCATCCGCTACCTTGCCCTTATTGCCCGTCCAATTGGCGGTCAATGGCTGACACCTTTCTACGATCCAACCGCTTTTTCTCCGTCACTCCTTCTTCGCGGAACGTCCATTGCTGTTCTGACTTACATCGGCTTTGACGGAATCTCTACCATGTCCGAGGAAGTTGAGAATCCACGCCGTAACATCATGCTCGCAACTGTTTTTACCTGCCTGATTATTGGCGTTCTCTCGGCCGGGGAGGTCTACGTAGCTCAACTCGCATGGCCGTACCACGGGCCTTTCCCCGATGCGCAGGTGGATACTGCCTACGTTCACGTCGCGCGCCGCATAGGTGGCAGTTTTCTTTTTCAGCTACTCAATGCAACTCTCTTAATTGCCAATCTAGGCTCAGGAGTCGCCGCTCAGTTCGGAGCCGCACGTCTTCTTTACGGAATGGGGCGTGGTGGTGCTCTGCCACAACGGTTCTTCTGTGCACTCAATCCAAAAAACTCGATTCCGCGCAACAATGTGCTCTTAGTGGGAGCCGTTACTCTTATTGGAGTTTTTGTGCTTACCTACGAGCGCGGCGCCGAGTTGCTTAATTTCGGTGCCTTTATTGCCTTCATGGGTGTCAATGCCGCTGCCCTCATCCACTATCGCTTCCGTTCGACAGAGAAAGTCCTGCTCCGAACGACCATACCGCTTGCAGGCCTTATTGTGAGTGCCTTCATCTGGCTCAGCCTGGGTAGAAATGCCCAGATTCTGGGCTTCACGTGGATCGCCCTCGGACTTGGACTTTATTGGCTTCGCCGGAATGGCAGAACTGATGCAGCTACACCTACTTTCGAATAGTTGACCTGTCACGGGTTGAGCTTTCAACCCCATTCCGTCACATCCAGAGGAGTTTAAAGAGTGAGTACTCAAGCCCGTATCGATACAATCAGACGCTTTAAGGTTGGAACCATGAATGTGGAGGTTTACCCGTCGCGTGAGTCGATGGGTGCGGCTGCTGCCCATGCCACTGCGGAGGCAATGAAGCAACTCGCACTATTTCAAGACGTCATGGGGGTCATCTTCGCTACGGGTGCCTCGCAACTTGCAACACTCGACGCACTAACGAAAATCGACGGATTGCCCTGGAGTAAAGTTTCCGGCTTCCACCTCGATGAGTACGTCGCACTTCCTATAGAGCATCTGGCTTCCTTTCGTGGCTATCTACGTAAAAATCTGACCGATAAGGTGCCTATTGGAAAGTTCAATGAGGTCGATGGGACCGCTGTTGACCTGGACGAGGTTTGCCGTTCCTACACTGAAAAACTTCGAGCTGCGAATCCACAACTTTGTCTGCTGGGCATCGGAGAGAATGGGCACCTCGCGTTCAACGATCCTCCTGTTGCAGATTTCAATGACCCTCTGGATGTGAAGGTCGTGAAGCTGGATGAGGCGTGCCGTATCCAGCAAACGGCAGAGGGCTGGTTCAAGACGGCCAACGACGTTCCAGAACGGGCCGTTACACTGACGATTCCAACCATGCTTCGCGTTCCCAAATTGATCGTTTCGGTGCCGGGCACCCGGAAGGCAAGCATCATGCGGCGCTCGCTGACAGAAGAGATTTCGACCGCATGTCCCGCTACCATTCTTCGCACACATCCTGACGTGACAATCTACCTAGATAACGACTCCGCCTCTGAATTGACCGACTTTTTGCCCTCTTGCTGAGAAGATCAAGTGGTAAAAACTAATGCCAACAAGCGAATCTTGTCGTGAATATTTGCCGCTCATGTAGACGGTGGAGTTAGGACAGAAAGGACAACACACAGACCTGTTCTTCTGTGTTGAGGATCGCCTGATGACGGCATGGATCAAACAGCACTCAGTACCGGAGCCGAGAAAGACACGTGCTGTCGGGCGGACGAGATGGTGGATCGTCTGGACACTTTTCTTTTCCACGGCAATCAACTACATCAGCCGTCAAACCTTTTCGGTACTGTCTCCTGTTATTGCGGCGCAATACCATCTCAGCCACACTGATCTTGCGAAGATCATTGGAGCGTTTCAGATCTCTTATGCTCTTACCTGGCTCGTTGGCGGCATTTTTCTGGATGCGGTTGGCACACGTATTGGCTTGATTGTCGCGGTGATTTGGTGGTCTCTCGTCAATATGATGATGGGCTTCGCCGGTTCTGTTTTCAGTTTTATGGCTCTGCGTTTTATGCTCGGGATCGGCGAGGGATTGAACTGGCCGGGTGCGAGCAAGACGGTAGCAGAATGGTTTCCAAGCCAGGAACGCAGTGTCGCAGTCGCCATCTTTGATAGCGGGTCCAGCGTGGGAGGAGCGCTGGCGGCGATGGTCATACCATGGATCGCAATTGAATTCGGTTGGAGATGGTCTTTCATCTTCTCAGGACTGCTTGGATTCCTGTGGCTCATTGCGTGGCTTCTTGTCTATCATCCACTGGATCGTCACCCCAGGGTTGGACAGCCGGAGCTTGATCTCATCCGGGCTGGGCAAGAGATGCCTTCGAAATCTCAGGAACTGGGACTGCAACGTTGGCTTCGTCTGGCGAAGAATCGAAACGTCTGGGCTATCGTTCTCGGGCGCGCGCTGACCGATCCTATCTGGTGGTTCTATGTATTCTGGCTGCCGCAATATTTAAGTGATGTGCGCGGATTTAGCCTGAAACAAATTGCCTATTTTGCATGGCTGCCATTCGTTGCTGCGGACCTCGGTAATTTCACCGGTGGTTTCTTATCGGGATACTGTATTCGTCGTGGCCTCTCGATTGTGCGCGCCAGGACTGCGGTTTGTTTGGTAAGCTGCCTGCCTATTCTCGCCGGTATACCCGCAGCAAGGGCTCATAATCCCTACGTTGCCTTGGCACTGATTTGCGTAGCTCTTTGGGGATATGCGGCGTGGGCCACGATGGGGCTTACACTGCCCTCGGATCTCTTTCCCCAGGACATCGTCGCAACTGTCACAGGACTAAGTGGTTTAGCGGCGGGTATCGCTGGTGTCGGCTTCACGGCTATTGTGGGGCTCACGATCGACCGATTCTCCTATACGCCAGCATTCTTCATAGCGGGTCTGCTGCCGTTAGTTGCTACTGCGTGCCTTCTCTTACTACTTCGTTCTCCCGCTTCAGAAATCTCGGTTCAGAGCTGAGGTAAATCTCAATGTTCTCTGACTGGAAGCTGTTGGGATTGGATACCGATTCAGACACTTAGATTCAGCCAAGGATGAATTGTTCGTACTTGCTCATATATAAGTGTCTTCAAGAGGCAAGCGGTGCATTGATTTCCACCGCAGGCGGCTCCGTAGTCTTTGATAAAGTGCTCAATTTACCCATCAGTTTGCTACACTTCTCGCAATACGAATCGGCTAGAGCAATCGCGTTATATCTTCTTTCGTTGAGAGCTATAGCATTTCGAATCAGAGTGCCGATTAGAAATTGATGATGATGAAGAAAAAAGCGAAAGCGCCCATGCTCATCGAGGAGCGCCGGCAGCATATCCTTTCCTTGATCCAAAGCGAGGGTCGCGTGCTTGTCGAGGAGTTGTCGAACGATCTTGATATTTCGAAGATCACGATTCGGAAAGACCTCGACTATCTCGAAGCGAAGGAATTGTTGATCAGAACTCACGGCGGAGCCTTGCCGTCCCACGCTGGAGCCTTATCCGATCCAACGATTCAGGAAAAAGAAGAGCTTTACCACGATGAAAAGGTGAAGATTGCGAAGGCCGCAGCGGCGATGGTTTCCGAAGGCCAGTGCATCATTCTTGATTCAGGGACAACCACTACGGAGATAGCTCGTTCACTCTCTTCGCTGAGGCACCTTACGGTAATTACCAATGCATTGAATATCGCTGCGGACCTGGCCAGGAGTGACTTCGAAATCATCATGATTGGTGGCACATTGCGTAAGAATTCCTTATCGGTCGTAGGTCCTCTTGCGGACGACGTCCTGAAGGAAATGCATGCAGACATTGTGTTTCTCGGTGTTGACGGCTTCGACTTAAAGACCGGCCTCACGACGCCGAACGTTCTTGAGGCCCGTGTCAACCGTGCCATGGTGACGGCTGCGGAGAAGGTCGTGGTGGTCTGTGACTCCAGCAAGTTTAACCGGAGAAGCCTCTCCTTGATCGTGGCGGCTTCCGAGATCGATCACATTATTACCGACAGTCAGCTTCCGGAAAGAGATGCAAGAGCGATTCGTGAAGCAGGTATCGAACTCACGATTGTGTAATCCCACCCGCCATAAAATTTCCGCCTGATGCGCTGAAGAGGCGGAAACGTGGATCACGCTCCCCGGTTTCCAGATCAATCTGAACTGCACCGGAACTGCGCTTCTCAAACATTACTTCATCGTATCTGCCTCAGAACAAACGTCGCGAAGCTATCGTTCCCGGCGCGCCTCTGCCGTCTCCAGAAAGATAGGGAAGGGTGCGGATCTTGAGGAGCATCCTTAATGCACGCGCTCCACGGCCTCTGTGCTGCAACCGAGGAAATGCGTTGACTTTCTGTTAACAACTTCGTACAGTCGAACCTTCACTATATCGAGCCTTCAATATATCGCAGTCACTCCACCTCAACCGAGGCGCCTCAGGGGGTTAGACCATGAAGCATATGAAGTTTTCGGCAGAGTGTTCCCAATCGGTAGAAGCCGCTGCCGGCACAAAGATTCGCAAAGCCTTTTTCCTCCTTATCCTCTGCTTCATCGTGCTGATGAGCTCGTTACCGTTATACGGTCAGGCCGCTGGAAGTTTCTCCGGGAATGTTCTCGACAAATCCGGATCGAGTGTTCCCGGGGCTGACGTCACCGTGGTTTCTCAGGCTATCGGCCTCACTCGTGTGAGCAAGACGGACAGTGCCGGACACTATCTGATCCCACTGCTCCCCGTCGGGGGCTATACCGTACGCGTTGACGCGGCAGGCTTTCAAAGCGCTGTCTCCAAAGAGCTACAGCTCCAGGTCCAGGAAGCCCGCGAACTGGATTTTTCGCTCTCACCCGCCACGGTGAACACCACGGTGGTCGTCAGCGGTGACGCGGTCGTTGTCGAGACCGGCAATTCCTCTCTCGGTCAGGTCATCACCTCGCAGGAGGTGTCGCAGCTTCCCTTGAATGGCCGCAATTTTGTTCAATTGGCCACACTCACCTCAGGCGCTACGGCAGAAACGAACCCCAACAGCTTCTTCGTGTCTGGTGCTGACAGTGAAGTGGCGGCACGCGGCCCCCTCTCTTTATCGGTGGGTGGCTCGCGCCCCAACAGCACCGACTGGATACTGGATGGTGTCGACAATAATGAGCTCACCTCAGGCGGTATCGGCATCTACTCCTCGATCGACGACATTCAGGAGTTCAAGGTTCTGACCTACACCTACTCAGCCGAATACGGCACCCGCGCAGGCCCGACCGTACTGGTCACCACGAAGTCCGGTACCAATGACATTCACGGGTCGCTCTTCGAATTTGTGCGCAATACCGACCTCGACGCCAGGAACTACTTTGCAACCACTCCCACTAAGTTCAACCTGAACCAATTCGGCGGCTCAGTCGGTGGCCCCATTCGCAAGGACAAGACCTTTCTCTTCGTGGATGGCGAACAAAAATATCAACGGGAGGGCATTACCTTTACAGGCCTGGTGCCTTCGCTGGCTATGCGCTCCGGTGATTTCTCCAACGACGCTTATGGCCGTCCCGCCACCGTCAACATAGCCGGGGTACCACAAGCGGTCCCTGGAATCGTCAACCCGAATATGATAGGCGCGTCCACGAATCCGGCCATATACCCCAACGTTTATTTCCAGTGCAACGCGTCTGGGGCTCCGTTACCTGTCAATCCCGATGGAAGCCAGGCCCAAGGCATCCCCTGCGGCAAGATTCCAACCGGCCTGATCAACAATATCGGGCAGGCGATGATCAACCTGTACCCCATACCGAATGCCAATAATCCCGGTCAGAACTACAACTATGTCAACGAGCCCGTGCGCAGCCTGAACGAAACCAAGTTCGATACGCGTCTGGACCAGACGTTTTCGAGCAAAGATACGGCTTTCGCTCGTTTCAGCTACGATCAGGCCACGTCCTATGTGCCGGGTGGCGCTCCGGGATTTGCTGAAGCCAACCCCTTCGGCAGCAATCAGCGGATCGCCAACCACGCACGTAACGTCGCCCTCAGCGAAACCCACGTGTTCTCGCCTAAGATGCTCAACCAGGCTAGTTTTGGTTACAACCGCATCTTCGACTACATTTTGTCGCAAGGCACGGGGACGTGTGCTTCAAACACGATCGTTCCCGGTGGGATTCCTGGTGCCAATCTCGGATGTGGCAGCGGCTCTACCTGCGCTGCCGGCGCTTACAGCTGCGGGCTGACCTCGACAGAATTTACAAACGGCGGCTATTGGGCCCTCGGCGACCGCGGCTTCTCTCCGTTCCAGGGTGGAACGAACATCTACTCTTTCAAAGATTCATTTGATCTCATCCTGCACAAACATGACCTCAGAATGGGACTCGACTTCCGCGCCAATCAGATGAACGTGGGCTCGGAGGCCTTCGGAGATGGCTTCTGGCTTATCGGCAACGGCGGTAACTTCACCGCTACCACCGAGCCCTCAAGCCTATGTACTTCCTCGAGCGCTGCTAATTGTGCCATCCCCGGCAATTCGGAGGCCGATTTCCTGCTCGGCCTCACGGGTGGAGCCATTCATGACCAGACCTACGATGGAGCCGTCACCGGCCGCCGCTGGAAGATCTATCGCCCCTTTATCGCGGACGATTGGAGGGTTGTGCCCTCTCTCACGCTCAACCTTAGCCTGGCCTGGGACATGACCACTCCGATTACTGAAGAGCATGGGCGTATGGCCGACTACATTGCGCCTACTGGTCAACTGCTCGTTGCTAATCAAAATGGCGTGGGCCCGTCGGCGGGCATCAACATGGACTGGACAGCCCTCGAGCCCCGCATCGGTGCTGCCTGGAAGGTTTTGGGCAGCGAGAAGACGGTGCTCCGCGCCGGCTACTCGCTCTATCACGACTCTGCCTGGAGCCAGGGCGCACAAGGCCTGTGGCAGAACCCGCCCTTCCTGGGCGAATCCGACAACTTCACCGGCGCCGGCTGCGCCTTTGCAACCTCCTACTGCGCCTCTGTGGCAGGAGGAAGCCAAACGCCGTCCGGCATCAGTCTCTCCAGTGGGTTTCAACTTCTTCCAACGCCGCCCACTGTCTCTACCTATCAGGGTGCGTTCACCTATGAACCCACCAACCTCAAACTGGGCCGGGTCCAGCAATTCAACGTGAACGTCGAACGCCAGTTGTTCGGCAACCTTGTGCTGACCGCCGGCTATGCCGGTTCCCGCGGTACCCACATCCTGATGCTCGGCAACGATCTCAACACAGCAAGTCCGTCCGGATGCGGCACGGTGACCGGCTACACGCTCGGTTGCCTTCCCAGCGGAGCACCTTACATACCGTCCTATGCCACGGGGAATGCCATTTTGTTGATAGGCGATGTGGGTAAGGCCAACTATGACTCGCTTCAGATCAAGGCGGAGACCAAGACCCCGAAGTATGGCCTCTACGCCCTAGTGGCTTACACCTACTCCCGCACCTATGACAACGGGTTGAGCGACGGCCTGGGTTCTGAACTGAGTGCTCCCTACTTTCCTCTTCCGAACTGGCAAAACCTGGACTGGTCCCTATCGCAGATCAATCTCGATAACAGCTTTACGGCCAGTGTCATCTATGATCTGCCCTTCGGCCGTGGAAAGCAGTTCGGTAACAATTGGAACAGCTTGACCAATACCTTTCTGGGCGGCATCCAGGTGACGCTTATCGAAAGAATCTCTTCGGGATTCCCCGTCCCCTTGATCGACACCTCGAACAACTCAGGTGTTTTCTTCGACAATGGTGGTGATAGTAACAACTGGAACCGTCCTGACCAGGTGGCCGGTTGCGATCCCTACAAAGCAGATCACAGCAAGCATCAGTGGCTCAACCAGGCCTGCTTTACTTCTCCCGTTGCTGGCGAACTAGGGAATGCTGCACGAGTTCCGGTTGTAGGGCCGGATTTCGTCAACACGGACTTCTCCCTCATCAAGCAGTTCGCGCTGCCTCGTAAGAACATGGGTTTGAACTTCCGAGCCGAGTTCTTCAATCTCTTCAACCATCCGCAGTATGGAATGCCCGTAAACGATATCAGCGCTGGTTCGGCTTTAGCCGCTGGTGCTTCGATACCCAATACTTCTCCGTTCGGCGCGGTCAACTCCACCGTCAACAATCCTCGCCTTGTGCAACTAGCTCTCAAACTATCCTTCTAGAGCGCACAAGCCAGCCAAAACACATCGTGCCGGAAGATCGGGGAGGTCTGCGAAATGGCAGCCTCTCCGTTTTTTTGCCCGCATCGAACACTTGCGCCCTGCAGCCATGTGAGCCAGTTCGCTGACATGCAATTGTCGTATCGCAGTTGGTCCAATGGAGCTGGATGTACTTCGCTCTCCCGGCTGCAAAATAATGGCAGGGTTACTCTAAACGGCCCTTTCTGTCGTCGCTTCGTTCAACTTGGTCTACCGGTAGAATGGATGAAGGAATGGCCACCAGAACTCATGTCTAATCCAGCTCGTGCCGTGCTTCTCGGCCCCCTCCTGAAAGGTGTTTCGCGATCTTTCTACATCACCCTGCGCGTGCTTCCTGCAGGGATGCGTGATCCGATTGGCCTTGCGTATCTCCTGGCACGAGCCGCGGACACCATCGCCGATACCTCACTGATTTCTCCGGGACAGCGAATGGAGCTACTCTTGTCCCTTCGCAATCAAGTGAACGGAGTGCCCGATGAAGCAGCGCTTGAGCGCATGTCGGCGGAGGTTGGCTCTCAACAGGCAGATTCAGACGAAAAGGTCCTGCTCGAATCACTTGGAGCAGCACTGACGGTGCTCTCTCAATTGAGTCCGTCCGATCGAGAAGCCGTGCGCGATATCGTCACCACTCTTACGAAGGGGATGGAGTTCGACCTGCGTACCTTTCCTGATGAGGCGTCAGGGCGGATCGTCGCACTTCGGGAGTTCTCCGAACTGGATCAATACACCTATATGGTGGCCGGATGTGTGGGGGAGTTCTGGACGAAGATGACCTTTGTGCATGTGCCTGGCACGTTTGCCGGCAACCCTGAGGCCGTGTTGAGCCGTGGGATTCGTTTCGGAAAAGCGCTACAGATGACGAATGTCCTCAGAGACTGCGGCAAAGATCTGCGGATCGGACGCTGCTACCTGCCATCCACAATGCTCGATCGATTCGGCTTAAGTCCGCAAGATCTTCTGTTACCGGAAACATCCCTGCCCGCACGGCCGCTCTTATTCGAGCTCGTGGAAAAGGCCCTCGAGAACTTTCGAGAAGCAATCGAATACACGCTCTGTCTTCCAGCATTCGCGGTACGGCTACGGTTGGCCTGTTTGTGGCCAATCCTTATTGGGTTAGAGACCCTGTTGCTGCTTGTGTCCAACGATCACTGGCTGGACCCGGCAAAGGTTTCAAAGATCCGGCGGGGCGACGTGTACCGAATCATGGCGGCCTCGGTGCCTTTGGTGGCATCCAACCGGCTCCTGCGTCTCTGGATGGAACGACGGATAGGGAGCATCGAAGCCCGGATGAAAGGCTGAAACATTCGTTGCCGCCAGATTTGATTGCTGGTGTGCCAGAGCGGACGCAATCCACTCGTAGCGCCTGGGCGGTTTTCGGATGGTCATCGAGTTTTCACAAACGCATAAACTCTTGAGCCAACTGAACTAATTCCTAAAGTGAAACATTCGGCACGTTAATATACGGTGTCTTGCACAGGTGTCGAACTCTGGATGACTTAGGGTGGGATCATCGCCGGTCCCGCAGGGCAATCGCCCTGCCCTATCAATGTAGCTATCCAGCCCACCACCTATAGGTTAGTGCTCGATGATCGCTTCACGATTCCGCTCTTGCGCGTTTGCTTTTTGTCTTTTATCACTCCCTCTCAAGATGTTTTCACAGGCAGGCGTAGCGTCTCTCTCGGGGCGGGTCACGGATCCTTCCGGGGCAATCGTGGCCGGCGCAGAGGTCACGGAAACCAACATCGATACACAGGTATCTCGTACCAAAGCGACGGACCGTTCGGGTTACTACACCTTTGTGGGGCTTCCGGTAGGCCATTATCGAGTTTCTGCGAATCAATCGGGATTTCAGCAGCAGGAAGTTTCACTGCTGCTTGACCCTTCGGAAGACGGCCGGCAGGACTTTCGTCTTAAAGTATCGGGCGGAACGACCCAGTTGGATGTCACCGTGGAAGAGCCGCAGCTATCTCGCGATGATGCTTCGATCGGTACGGTTATCGATAACCAGACGATCGTGGGGACTCCGCTTTATCAACGTAACTGGGATGACTTGATTCGTCTGATGCCAGGCGTCCAGATGCAGCGTTTCACTCAGCAGAGCGGGAGCAGCGTATCGGGTAGCACCGGTCTCTTCGTTATCCATGGCATCGGGGATGAGCAGAACGATTACATCCTCGACGGCATCGACAACAATACGTTCTCCGAGAATCTGCAGGAACTTTCTGCATCGGCGGCACGTCCTTCGGTGGACGTAATCAGTGAGTTCAAGCTCATCAGCAACGCCTATACGGCGGTCTACGGTCGCAGCCCCGGCGGCCAGGTGGACGTATCCACCAAGGGTGGAACGAACCAATATCATGGCCTCCTCTTCGAATATCTGCGCAACAAGATCTTCGATTCGAACGACTACTTCAGCCATCAGGAAAATATCGCAAAGCCTGAACTGGACCAGAACCAGTTCGGCGGGTCCCTCGGTGCACCCATCATCAAGGACAAGCTCTTCGGGTTCTTCAATTACGAAGGAACCCGCATCGCCCAGGGTGTGAATCGCATCTCCACCGTTCCGCTGGCGAATGAGCGCGCCGGCGTCTTCACCAGCGCGGCTGCCGCGGCGGCCGGTGCTCCCAACGTCACCTATGCGACTTTGTACAATCCTTCCACCGGCAAACCCTTCCTGAATAACACGATTCCATCCGCGGCCTTCGATCCTTTCGGGGCAAAGATCCTCAATGCTTTCCCGCTCCCGAATCTGCCTGGTGATTTCAATAACTATGCGCGAACGGCTCCGATCATCGATAACACGGATAGCTATGACGCGCGAGTGGACTGGAACCCGAGCAGCAAGGACCTTGTTTTCGTCCGCTACACGGGTTCCAACCGAATCCGCGATGTCGGTGGAGATTTTGGCGGTATCGCAGATGGCAGCTCCACCTCTTCGTGGGGCAACTCCACTTTGAAGTCGTGGTCGATAGCGCTGGGTTGGACCCGCACCCTCAGTCCCGCGCTTACTAACGATTTCCGTTTCGGATTCGTCCGGAACTTCTCTCAAGACAGGCAGCAGCCCTTCGGACTCAACAGCCCTGACGAGTATATTCCGGGAGTTCCAAACAATCCGGCTACCGCAGGCGGTATTGGCATCACCGAATACGTTTCTGACAATAATGCCACTATCGGGTCTCCAGCTTATCTGCCCAAGCAGCAGGTCCCGCAGCAATTTCAGTACACAGACACTGTCTCCTGGACCAAAGGGAAGCATTTCTTCCGCTTCGGTGGAGACCTGCGCGCGCCCATGCGCAACATCTATCAGGATGAGGATTACATGAACGGAGGCCTGGCCTTCGCTGGCATCTTCTCAGCCGAAAGCGCTACTCCAAAAAACGGTTCGGCCTATGCCGACGGGCTGCTTGGACTGGTCTACGAAGGCGGTCTCTCGAATGTCTACTTCGTCGATCAGCGTCTCTGGATGATTTCGGGTTTCGCTCAGGACGATTGGAAGGTCACGCCGAAACTGACGGTCAACCTTGGCCTGCGCTATGACTTCGCCACACCGCCCTATTCGGCGAAAAACCAGTTAGCTAACTTCGACCCCGCAGGTGCCGGGTCGCTGCTCTTCGCTTCCGCTGGGTCTCTGTCGCAACGCTCATTGGTTCAGGTAAACAATCACGACTTCGCTCCGCGTCTCGGCGTAGCCTATTCTCCTGACGATAAGACCGTGATTCGCGGCGGATACGGCCTCTACTATCTCCTGTTCAAACGTGCCGGCAGTGAAGACCAACTGGCTCTCAACCCGCCGGATCTCATCGAATCAACCGCGTACCCAAATTTGACCGCGTTCCAGCCGGCTTTCCTCCTCCAGCAGGGATTTCCTGCCGACACTCTCAGTCCGGCCAATCTGAACTATTCGCAGCTCCATATCCATGCGATGGAGCAAGCTTCACCCACCCCTTATTCCCAGGAGTGGAGCTTCGGCTTCCAGCGTCAACTGCCTGGAAAGGTGGTATTGACTACCGATTACGTGGGTACCAAATCGTCACACCTCGATGTGATCCAGGACCTAAACCAATACATCCGCGGGACAACCACCTTGCCGTATCCGAACTTCGGCTATCTGGAATATTCTCGGGCGAATGGAGTCGGGAATTACAACGGCCTCGAGGTCTCCGCGCAGCGGCGCTACTCGAGTGGCTTGTCGCTTGAAGTGGCCTATACCTGGTCGAAGAACACAGGCACCACCTACGAGCAGACATTCACGAATGCGTTGAGCGGTTCCGATGTGCCGCAGCGTCTTGTCGCGTCTTACCTCTATGAGTTGCCCTTTGGTCACGGTAAGCCGTTCCTTTCACGTGGTGTGGGATCTCAACTGCTTGGAGGCTGGAAGACGTCCGGTATCTATACCTATTCAGCAGGTCTTCCTTTTACCGTCACCTCGGGGGGAAATCTCTCTGATCTCGTTGACACGAATGGCAATGCGACGTCGCTTCCAAATCTCATCGGCAAACCGAAGATCGTTGGAAGCCCGAATTGCTGGTTCTACACTCCGACTGCGGCCTGCCAGGCGCTCTCTCCGAACACCTCCCCGGCATGGTCGTTACCCTCAAGCTCCGACCCCTACGGCGATGGAGGCACGAATACTTTACGTGGACCCCATACGAACGTCTTTGATTTCTCTCTGACGCGCGATTTCACTCTCTATCGAGAGACGAAGCTCCAGTTCCGTTGGGAGGTCTTCAATCTCACGAACAGCGTGTTGTTCTCGCAACCTGATTCCGCCTTAACCGACAGTGGCGTTGGCACGATTACATCGCTTGCAGGCGATCCACGCTTCATGCAGTTCGCTCTGCGGTTGTCCTTCTAGCAAAGGGCCAATCAGCGTTACTTTACACACTGGCACCGTTGTTTTTTGCAGAATCGGTTAGAGACATAGCCAGCTTAGGATGCCAGTTCATGGCAGAAAAGGGTTTTACGATGTCACTCAGAAAATACCTGTGTTTCTTTGCGTGGATAGGAATGGCTGCTACTTTATCGACGGCGGTTGCGCAGGGCCCTGATCTGGACTTTCTGAATCACAACCGGCCGATACTGGATGCGCATAACTGCTATCCCTATGAGGGGCATTGGAGCGACCGGGTACAGCGTGCGTTGCGATCGGGATTTCCGGTTTCTATCGAGCAGGACCTGGCATGGTATGTAGATCCAGCGACGGGGAAAGGCCGCGTCGTCGTCTCGCATACGCCCAAGCCCACCGGCCAGGAGCCAACCTTACGCGAATATTTCTTTGAGCAGGTTCGGCCTGTCATCGAGAAGGCAATTGCTCAGAATAAAAAGAAGGAGTGGCCGCTCGTTGTCCTGCACTTCGATTTCAAGGATAACCAGCCGGCGATTCTGAATGCCGTCTGGCAGTTGCTGGGCGAATACGAGCCGTGGCTTTCCACCGCCGTCAAGACGGATGATCCTCACCAGCTCTCTCCGATTGAGCGGAGGCCTATTCTGGCGATTACCGAAGCCTCCGACGATCAACAGAAGGTGTTCTACGACCAGGTGCCGGTCGGCGCTAAGCTGCGCATCTTCGGCTCGGCACATGATCCTGTAAACCCCAAAAGCATGCCGATGCAGGAGCTGATGCACTGGGCCGTTATGACCCCTCCTGAACAGCTACTTACGGAGCGCCCCACCAACTACCGGCGATGGGTGAACAGCTCCTGGTATCCCGTCGAAGAGGGGGGACAGAATCATGCGGGGGATTGGACGCAGGCAGATGACGCGCGCCTGCGCGCTCTCGTCGATCACGCTCACCAACTCGGTTACTGGACCCGCTTCTATACTCTCGATGGCTTCAAATCTGGGGACGACCAGGGGTGGGGAGGGTATTACAACTTTGGCTCGAAGGAAGCTGTCATCCTGAGATGGAAGGCTGCTATCGCCGCAGGAGTGAACTTTATCGCTACCGATCAGTATGAGGATTTGTCCCCCTATCTGAAGCAGTACGAGAAGGATCTTCGTCCGGCCGCACCAGCGGCGTCGGCTCCGAGCCACTGAGAGGTTATGTCGCGGATGTTTCCAGCTTTACCTTGTCTGCAGAAGCTCCGTCCGAATTTTTGTCTCTGGACCGATATCAAAAGCCAAGCGAGCAGCTTGATTCTGTTTGCCTTTCTATTTTTTTTCACCCAGCATGGGCACAGAAGAGTACTGCGACGAACGAGGACCAGATACAGGCAGTGATTGTGTTGGCGAGGCATGTGATTCCGGATGGTTCCGGGCTTGTAACACCTGAAAGGGATGGACATTTCACAGGCGGGAAAACAATTGCTATGGGTCAAGTGGATCCATAGGGTTCTGTTCCAGCGACTCAACCTTTGGCAGGAAGATAATGCTGGTATCCGAGGACCGTGTGATGATTTGATACGGCACATAGCCTAATTCGGAGCGACAACGATCAGCGAATGATTGACTCTGGATATAGGTGATTTGTAAGGGATCGCTGACGACAAGGGCTTGCTTGTCCATCGGGATGTCGTATCGGTAGATTTCACGCGCGGCATTGCGCATATTCGTCGTAGTGTGCCGAGCATGCGGATCTACAAGAATCGCTTCTTCTGGCACATGATAGTCGCTCAGAAGAGCTTTCTTCATCTCTATAGCCTCTGAGAAGCGTGTCTGAGATGGATGAACGTAGCCCCCCGAGACAAGGATGAAAGGGGCTTTGCCCGCGTGATACGCCTCGGCGGCCAAAGCAGTCCGCTTACGGCCAATCTCAGCGAGGGGAACGTTTGGATCTTCCGGTCCTTCGCCGGGTACGACAATGACCGAGTAGGCGTACTTGTCCCAGTGAATCGACCGGAGAGCCTGCACCGCCGCTCGATTGACGCTTTCTTCCATAGGTTCAAAACGGCCTGCCTCATCGCGATGGTTCATCGCGAGCAATTGCAGTCCAGCCGTGAGAGAGGACTCAAAGAAGAGCTCCGGCGTTTCGTTCGATAACTGCTCTGTTAGCGAGGCTGTGCGCTGCTGGAAATCAGCCGAGTGTATATCAAAGGAGAGGGAATCGATTCTTGGATAACGAGGGCGAACGCCTTCCCCATAAACGGTGAGCACCTCATTGAGCCCACGGGCACAGAGTTCCCATGCACTCGCAACAAGGCCTTCTCCATCTTGTGCCTGGTAGTGTTCATAGGCACCGCTCGCTCGTAGTTCTTCGTCAAGAATCTTCCGGACCTGCCGGTTGCTGCGATCAATCTGAGCAAGAGCCAGTGAAACGGTGTGAATTTCTTCGTCGGTCCAGACAAGAGCCTGGAACGTACACTCTGGCTTCTGTTGGCACGTTTGCAGCGCCTGTCTGAGACGCTGCTGTCGCGTCGAATTGATCTGGCTGAGCGTCTTGTCTGACGCTAATGCGCCGCGAAGTCTCGGGTTCGCCTGAAAAAGTGACAGAAGGTAGAAGTTCTTGTCCTGGATGGCGGCATGCAGAGTTAACGGCTTTCTCGTTGGAGAGCCTTCCGCGAAGCTGTGGGGAGTGAAAATCGCCAGGGCGAGAAAACAAATCTGAAGATGACGCAGATGCATGGGCCGCTGAAGTCTCCTCCGAATCATCGGAACGAAATGGAGCGTGGAGGCTACCGAGTTGCCAGGGTAGCCTCCACGCTACTTTAGAATTTAATGCTTGCCCCTAGTTGAACATTGCGGGAGGTGCCCGCAGCCGTCTCTCGAAACAAGTCGCTTGAGTTCGCTGTACTGATTACGGCACCAGTACAGCCGGTGGTCGTATTGCAGTTCAGATTGTTGGTGTTCAGCAGGTTCTCTGCTCCGATGAACGCGGACATATGAATGCGCTCTCCGATATCGAAGTAACGTTTGATCTGTGCGCTCACCTGAGAGAATCCCCGGCCATAGACGCTGTTGCGGCTCTCAAAGAGTGGCCGGTCATTGACGACTCCATCGTTGTTAAGATCTGTGCCTGCGGTCACGTTGATAGGGAAGCCGGAGTTTATATAGGTAATCGTTGAAAGCTCAAAACCGTTGAGCCAGTGCAGAGAGGGGGCGGCCAATTTGGGCTGATACAGTCCCTGGATTACGAGGTTGTGGCGTATATCGCTGTCGGCATTGCCATAGTCGCGACGGAGATTGGTAGGATCGCTGATGCTTCCACCCTCTCCG
Organism: Granulicella mallensis; assembly: GCF_014203225.1. Taxonomy (GTDB): domain Bacteria; phylum Acidobacteriota; class Terriglobia; order Terriglobales; family Acidobacteriaceae; genus Granulicella; species Granulicella mallensis_A. Next base: position 103,925 of record NZ_JACHIO010000007.1, read on the forward strand.
ATATTGTCGTCAAGAGCATGCGAGTACATGTAGTTGACGGTGAACTCAAGGCCGTTTGAAAGCCGCTTCTGCAGGGTAAGGAAGCCCCCGTTGAAGTTGGAGGTCGTCCCGGAGTGGATCAGGTTGATGGCGCCAAAGTTGGGGTTCGGGCGCTTGGCAGTGCCGGCAAAGATCGGTCGTCCATCTGCCAGTGTCTGTCCGGTCTCAGTAAGGTTCGTATCCGCATAGTAGAGCCCGTGGCGCAAACCTGCGAATTGATAGCCGATCGTGAGCTGAAAGTTGGCGCCAAGCTCCTGTTGGATCTGCAGATTGGCCTGCTGCTGGTAGGCGTTGTGGAAGTCCTGATCGAAGGCCGTAATGCTGGGAGGGACCTCAAATGCGCCGCCGTTGAATTGTGGAACATTCGGAAACGTCGGCGACCCCGGGGTGCTGCCAGTCACGAGATAGTTGAGCAGGCGATGGCCGTTGACCTGCGCGGCATTGTAGAAAGTTCCTAAGCCGGGCACGTCGTAGTACATGCCATAGGCCGCGTGCACCGTGGTCTTATGGCTGCCGAACGGAGACCAGGTGAGGCCGAACCGCGGCGCAATATCTTTGTAGTCGTTGGGGACGCTACGCGAAAGCGGATAAGGCGCAAGAGCATCAAAGGTAGGAAAGAGGATTACTTCGTAGCGTGCGCCCACGTTGATATTCAGGTTAGGAGTAATGCGAATCTCATCCTGCACGAATCCATTCACAAAGTTGAATGCGATCCGAATCTCTGGATTGCCAGAGTAAGAGGTGAGGTTGGTATAGGTGTAGGGTAAGCCTGTCGCCGGATCGACTGCACCGGCAACGGTGTTGAGATATTGGTTGAGTGCGCTTACAGCAGGGCGCCCGTTCTGTGCGGCCAGACCACTGAAGGTAAAAGTGGGAGCAGTCCCAGAGAGGTTGGCAAAGAGTTCGTGATCGAACTCACCACCAAACTTCAACGTCTGCCGTCCGTGCGTCCACGTCAGGTTGTCGAGCGCGCTGGTGCTGCGCTCGGTGGTGGTGGTTGTAGTCAGTGGGCTGAACCCAATGTTCGCAACGCTCGAAATGTTGATCAGAACATTCCCCGCAGGGGAGTTGTTGACTACTGGAAAATCTCCAGTATCGCGCTGGATGGTGCCGAAGCGCAGCTCATTGAGGAGGCTGCTGGAAAGAACGGTAGCGAGTTGGACACCGCCACCATTCTGGTGGTCAACATAATAGGAGCCACGGTCGACGATGGCGAGGCCGCTGTCGTTATTTGGCTGATGATTCGTGAAACGAGCATAGCGGACATAGCCACTATTCTTCGAGTTCAGGGTGTAGTCCACCTTGCCAACGAGCGTACGGTAGGTCTCTCCGAAAGGAGCAGTACCAATCTCGTTGCTGGGCAAAGCGAGTGCGGCGGCACTGGCCGGAGTGATCGTGATCGCGTTCGGAAGGGTATAGGGGTTGTTCTCGAACTGCCCAAAGAAGAAGAGCTTGTCTTTGACGATGGGGCCGCCCAGGGTAAAGGCTTCGTCATACCAGCTACGGTTGGGCTGGACGGTGGCGAGCGTGGGGATCGCCTGCAGGTCGGTGGGACGCCATTGCCCGAGTGCCGAGCCGTGAAACTGATTGGTGCCGGACTTCAAGAGGACGTTAACCTGACCTCCGGCAGCTCTGCCGAACTCGGCAGAATAGCCGTTGGCCAGTGTTTGTGTCTGCGCGATCGCCTCCGGAGTGACGATGATGAGGCGAATCTGCCTGTTCCCGCCATGCTGGGTGTCATCGAGACCATCGAGGTTCCACTGCGAGCGCTCCGTTCCGCCGAAGGTGAACTGGGTCGTCGAAAACGTGCTGGTCGGCATGCCAATAACGCCGGGAGAGAGGAGCAGGAAGTTGTAAGCCTGGCGGGAGAGAATCGGCAGGTTCTCGATCTCCTTCCGATCGAGCACGGCACCTACCGTTGAGGTTCCGGTGTCAAGGATGTCTGCTCCGGCCTCAACCTGGACCGTCTGCGAGGTGCTTCCAACAACAAGGGGGATATCCAGCCGGGCCTCCTGGCCTACACTCAGGACAATGCCTTCCAGCGTATGCGTCTGAAATCCGTCAGCGACGGTGACCAGGCGATAGACTCCTACCGGCACGAGGGGAAAGCGATAATAGCCCTTTTCGTCGGTCGTCACCGCTTGAGAGATACCGGTGCTGACGTTGGTGAGCGTATTATGGGCGCCGGAGATCGCGCTCTTTGAGGGATCTAAGACGTAGCCGTTTACGGCGGCGTCCACAGCATTTGCCTGTGCGAAAGACGCAACAGGAAATACTGCGAACAAGAATAGAAGCTGGAAGCAAAGATTACGGATCACGTCACTCTCTCCTAAAGCATGGTTGGTGGGAATTCCGGATGTACCAATTCGGTCAGTCTGCTACCTGTTGGCTCCGCGTCTGATGCGAGATCAATTCCTGCAAGATGTCTCAACTCGTCAGCTCGCATAGGATTAGCACCATCGTTCGCACCTACCAAAGCAAATCACTGCAACTCGCCGGGAAATCACTGCAACACCCCCGATACAGGACATAACACGCTGAAAATGCGAAGGTTGGTTCCGGCATGGATGTAACCGATACAGTGAATAGACTGTTTCAATCCTGTTTACGCGGGGTTTACATGAGCCTGCTTAACTACAATTTCTGTAGGTTGCCATGATTCTCGCTGATAAAGAGGAAACTCACTCCGGGGCTTCAGAGACGGATTCTCGCCGTGAGCTGGTCGGCCGTGTCGTTGCGTCCGCGCCCTTCTCGAAGACCGAACGTCTTTCGAGTCTGCTTCTATATGTCTGCGATGTTGCACTGGACGGCAGGGCGGATGAACTCAGCGAGCAGAATGTTGGCGAGGCTGTCTTCGGCAGGGCGCGTGATTACGACTCCGCGAACGATGGCATCGTAAGAGCACAGGTGAGCCGCCTTCGGCAGAGACTCGACCTCTACTTCGACGGCGAGGGAGCAGCTGAGCCGATCAGGATCGTGATTCCCAGAGGTGGCTATGTCCCCTTCTTCGAACCGCGGCTCCAAAAAGAGGTAGTTGTTCCTGCTCCGACGCCCATGCCAGATCCGGTGATCTCGTTCGCAGAGCCGGTGCGAATCGAAAAACGACGTATCGGAAGCGCTGGACTGATGTGGGGCCTGATCGTTGTGCTTGCAATAACAGTTCTGGCGCTGCTGCTTAAGATGACAATTGCTCCCAGGGAGGTGCAACCGATTCACTCGGCCGGTCACCCATTCTGGAGCCTGATGTTTGCCGGAGACCAGCCAACGACTCTGGTCCTGGCTGATAGCAATTTGGTGGTCTGGCAAGGATTAATGAAGCGAGACGTTGGCCTGGCGGAGTATCTTAGCGGCGACTACAGGACGACGATCCCACCAACCGCCACACCACTTCAGATAGAGGCGCTGGGGATAGCTCGCGGACGGTATACATCGATGATCGACGTCGAAATGGTCCAGTATTTCTCTCAAATCTCGCAAAGCGAGCGGAGCAAACTCGGGGTACGATACACGCGCGATCTAAGGCCCAATGACTTGAAGCTGGGCAATATCATTCTCAGCGGAGCACCGGAAGCCAATCCCTGGGTCCAGCTCTTTGAGCGCGACATGAACTTTGTCTACTCTTATGATCGGGCGAATAAAAAGACGTCAGTGCTCAATCGGTCGCCCAAGGGAGATGAGCCCAGGCAATGGGACTCGTTTCAGACTGACAAGCAGCACCAGGTTTACGGCGTTGTCGCTTATTTGCCCAACCTGAGCGGTAACGGCAACGTCCTGATCCTTGAAGGCACAACGATTGCTGGCACAGAATCTGCCTTGGATTTTGTATCTGATGACGCCCAACTCCTGCTGTTCTTGAAACAGATACGTCAATCAGATGGCAAAATTCCGCACTTCGAAGTGCTTCTCGGAACGAATAACATGAGCGGTAGCGCGGTGAAAAACAGCATTCTCGCATCGCGCATAAAAAACTAGATGGCTGTGAACCCTGCTTCCAAGAGCAGTATGCGAAACCCTTAAAGGTAAGCTAACCACCAACTACGCTTCCGATCCTTAAGGCGGCTAAACCAGGCGCACAGGGGATAGAGCGCTAACACCACCGACATCCAGATGAAATAGACAACCGGCAAAGAGTAACCCCAACCGTCGAAGTGGCGCGTAAAGACGGCATCCGGTGTAATCCAGAAACGCCAGTTGGGGTTCGTAATGCGTGCCACAACGAGTGCGAGAGCATGAATGACAAAGATGTGGGCGATGTAAAAGAAAAACGGAACCCGGCCGTAGACATTCAGGAACGCACGGAAGCGGTCCAACCGGCCGGCAAGGACCACTTTGTCAAACAGAGCGAAAAGCACCAGCACCACTCCGAGTGTCGCCAACAGGTAGTGGAGCGAGGGTGGATACTTCTGTACCGAGAGGAATGACATCACGGTGTGGCCCGGCGTTCCAAGGTGCTCAAAAACTGGCCCGGGATCACCATAGCCGTGAGTGAAGCGGAGGAGTGCGAAGAGCCCAAGACTCGCTGTTCCGGCCACGAGTGAAATACGCTGTCTTGCCTCTGGATTCTTCGCAACGATCGAGCCAAAGCTGTAACCGAGAGCCATCACTCCCACCCAGGGAATAATGGGATATCCATACACTGCGACAGGATGCGCGTGAAAGGTCAACACTCCGCGCTCGTGGAGGAGGTGCCAGGCGTTTGACCAATGTCCCAGATTCTCGGCACGAACGGGATCGAGAAGATCATGGCCAAAGATCACGATCGCTCCGAATGCGCCAACCGCAGCTACAGGCAGCCATTGCAGCCCGGCCAGCGCGATCATGCTGACACCAATGACCCAGATGACCTGGAGAATCGGCAGTCCGAAACCGAACGACCAACCGAAACTTACTACTATGATTTCAAAAACAATCAACCATAGTCCGCGCAGAATGAGAGCGCGGGTGAGCGTTGCAGCGCTCTTGCGCTGACGCTGGAGATAAACACTGGTACCGGCAAGCAGAATGAAGCCAGGCGCGCAGATGTGGGTGATCCAGCGGGTAAAGAACAATGCAGGCCAGGAGTGGATCGGGTCGGCGGGGTCGATGGCCGCGTTCGAAAAATAGTCGCGTGTGTGATCGATCGCCATGAGCAGCATCAAGAGACCGCGAAGGACGTCAAGTGACTCGATGCGATAGCTGCGGCCCGAGGATCTTTCCTGGGATGGCTGTTGAATCATCTTCGAAGAAGACATAGCTGATTCATGGATGTTTCCGTCGGAATCTGCAGACGTCGCTGATCGACTGTCGGTCACTCTTGTTCTCCAATTGGTTTACTACTGCAGATGCGAGACAGATGCCCCAGACTGCGCGCGGTTACGCCACTTCTTTGCCAGCACATCGTCGCTCAGAGCCTTCATATAAACCCCGCCCACTACCGAGCGGGCCTGGAAGCCCTGCTGCTTTCCACTCAGTGTGTCATACCAGTCCGTCAGCGGAACTCGTGATGGCGTATCGTCCAGCCAAGCTGCGATAGGTGCGGTAAAACTCTCAAATTGCTGCGGGGAATCCGCCAGCGTTGCTGTCCATATCTCCCAATCCAGCTTGGTATAAGTCTTGCGGCTATCCAGAGGCAGCCCGTAGCGATTCATGTGCTTCGCGTAAAAGGCGAGCTCTGTCTCTCGCACCTTGGTTGGAAACAGATTTAGTCGCAGCACCTTGTCCCACACCAGATTGTACTTCTGGCTCCACGTACCGCTCGAATCGAAAGCCAGTTTGTAGTGGTCGCCTTCCTGCGCCATCGTTTCCCATTGTGCCGCCATTGTCTTTGCCAGGCCGGCATAAGCTTTTGCCTTATCTGTATGGCCTAGTTCCTGAGCCATTTCGGCATAAGCGCCCAGTGCATCAATTGCTTTGATCGACAAGTTTGCATTGTGTGCCAGATGCCCGGCAAAGTCGTCCGTGCTCAACTGGTTCTCCGGGTCAAATCCCTTCTCCTTCAGGTACTCGGCCCACTTTGTCAGCAGCAGCCAATACGTTTTGGCAAAGTGCATATCGCCCTGGGCACGACCCATTGCGGCGATCATAATCAGCATATTGCCGCTCTCTTCGACGGGCATCTGATCCTCTTCTGTACGCTCGCCGCCACCGTACACCTGCCCATCTGCCAGGGGATACTGCCCGAGATCATGTGGCGCAAAGGGCCACCGCCACCGTCCGCTCGCAGCATAGTCCATCACCGGTTTAAGCTGCGCTTCGAGTAATGCAGGATTGAAGAACAAAAAGAACGGCGCAGACGGATACAGCACATCTACGGTTGAGATGCAGCCATTGCTGAAGTTTTCCTTCGGAAACTGCAGTGGCCTGCCATCCACATCCGCAGCGAATCCATTTGCGGCCAGCGTCTGTCTGTAGGCCAGTGTTGTCAATCGCGCATAGTCTTTGCCGCCCACGCGCTCCATGTCGGCAACCAGTTCTTTGTCGAACCTCACCGCTTTCGCATCCACGGCTGCATAGTCACGTTCGGATTCGGCCAACATCGTTCCGCTCGTCTTGCCATCTCTTGCCCAATACGGCCGCAGTCTGCGATTCAGGTACTCGATCGCATAATCCTGCGTAAAACTCAGTAGCACATGCCGTTCTACCGGATGCGTTCCGGATACATTCATGGGGAAGGCAACTGCAAGCTGCACCGCGCCATCCGTCGGTACGCGTGGCATCCTCACATCGTCTTCCTCCGGTAAGGTGCCGTCATGGACAAATGACCTCACCGCGTCGCTACTCATCGCGCTTGCTGCTTGCTCGTCCGTGGGTATAGCCAGGTGAAAATAGCCCCAGTCGGCACGCAGATTATCGCCGCTGCGATTCAATACACGCTGTTCCTGAGATCCAACGCTCATTACCTGCAATCCCTTCGCTGCGGATCGCCCCCAAACTACAAACTGGTCCTGTGAATTGACCGCAATTCGCGAGTCTACATCCAGGTACGCTTCCACTGTGTGCTTCGCACCATCCGTCGCAGATACTTCCCATGTGACATACGTTACCGGTCGTGCCATGACATCAAGCTCGTCTGGCAGTAATGGAGAGAGAAAGGTGAGCACGCATCGCACACCCGCACCTTCAAATGAATAACGGGTGTGGGTGGGCGTTATCTCCATCGCTGTCTGATTCATTGCGGGCACTTCACGCGGACTATCTCCCATCACGCGATAGGATTTTCCATCCACGCGCAGTAATCCACGCATGGGCTGTTCGGTGCCGGTCCAATGTCGCGTCGGGCCATCGGTAAGCTTGTCTGTCATCGACCACACGCTGAAGTACGGGTCATGCGTTACGAGCGGCACTGCTGGTTCGCGCTGCGCGGACGCGTTTACGGTGAGCAACGCAGCGCACATCAGTAATCCAGTCATCATCGTGCAACGGGAAACAACAGAAAAGTTCAAGGGCCTCTCCAGAATTAAAACGGCGGTGTTCTATGTGGTACTGCAGGCGATGCCTCTTATGATCATCTTGCATATCCGTAGTTGAAGTGCCCAGTCAATATTAGCCATCTCTACGGAGCTAATTCGGAAGAGAATGTTGACGCCGGTAAATCGGCTGAGTTGTAGATATTCCCGTCCACCACACCGGACCATCCGAAACGAACATACATAGGTTGAAGGATTTCTGGCGCGTTTACAAGGACGGTCTCTCCATCGATACGTGCCGTTGCGGCGATGAAGTGGCGGTCAGGCCCCGCGAGTTCGAATGCGCTGAGTGGTTTTCCTTTGGACGTGAGTCCCTTCGAGTGATCGAACCAAACGCGCATGCTGAACGATCCATCTGGATTGCTCTCCCTGGTAGCTTCTCGAAAGAGCGGCCCGGTCGAGAGAATGGCTTCACCATACACCAGGTGCCTAGCAGTTAGAGCCAGACGTGCTCCAACCGTTTGTTTATCGCTGGGATGGACATTCTTTGCATCGCCGATATCCAGCGTAACGGTCATGGCCGTGTTGGCGACATCGAGCGTCCGGCGCTGTGCATCGCGGACAGCACCCCAATCCTCTGATGGAGAATCAAAACTCGAAATCTGCACGTAGAGAAAAGGAAGATCACCTTGTGCAAAGTGACTCCGCCAGTCTCCGATCAACGCCGAAAACAGAGATTTGTAATAAGGAGCGCGATCATGTGCGGAGTTCGATTCGCCCTGATACCAGAGGAACCCCCTAATCGTCATCGGCGCGAGCGGGGAGATCATGCCGTTGTATATCCCTGCCGGCACCCATGCTTCCTCAGCGGGATGCCATGGGTGCTTCGGAAGATGCTTGCCTGCGTGCTGAGCCGCTTCGTCTTCGGCCTTTTCCGAGGCAAGGATCGCGTTGAGGTCTCTTTGCTCGTCGGCAAAATGGGCTCTGCTAAGGAACGCAGGCAGAAGCTGAGCATTGGAGCCAAGCGTGTTCAGTGAAATCCAGGAGTCCGCGGGGGTTCCTCCCCAGGTCGTGTCTACCAATCCGATTGGAACGTTCTCTTGATGCGAGATATCGCGTCCGAAGAAATAAGCGATAGCGGAAAAATATCTCGCGGTGTCGGGCGTACAAAGCGTCCAGACGTTTTGTTGATCAGCGAGTGGAAAGTCATTGCTCTTATGCTCGAGCCGGAGCAGCCTCAACTTTGGCTGTGTGGCGGCAGCAATTTCGTTTTCCTGATTCTTCAGGGGCGTGTCTGGCCCGAACCCTTGCAGCGGAAATTCCATATTGCTTTGTCCGGACGCAATCCACACATCTCCGACCAGGAGATCGTGTACTGCCACATCCGCGCCGTCGCCTGTAATCGTTAGGACATACGGCCCTCCGGCGCTCTCAGAGCGCAGATAGAGACTCCATATCCCGCCGGCATCTGCAATCGACGCAACCTGTTGTTGATGGAAGTGAGCCACCAGGTGCGCACCGGGGGCCGACCAACCCCACACGTGGATCGGACGATCGCGTTGCAGGACAGCATGATCGGAAAAGAGGTGTGGGAGGCGAACTTCGGCGTTAGCTTTCGCCCCCTGCGAAGTCAGGGCGAACAGAATTAATAGCTGAAGCCATTTCAAAGGTTGAACCTCCATGCAATGTCGCGATTTTACCTGCCAGATTGGGAGATTGCTCGAGCGAATATCTTCTATGCATACTGGCCGAGAAAGACCGTTCGCTTGTACCTGCCGAATATTGATTCAGTATTCGGTGATCATTGGCACTCTTCGACTTCTTTTAGGTTGCCGCTCTACGCACTATGAACCCTCGAATCTCCATCGCGCAAAGCGTCTACGCTATCTCGACAGAATCGCACAGGCTAAGCTTGCAGCACAGATATCTGCTCAAGTACAGGACGAACCGCACGGCTTTGGGGGAGGGCCGTGCGGTTATTTACTTTTGTGGGGTGGGTATGGCTTCAAGGAGTAACACCATCATTTACCTGCTTACAGTCCATACGTAACGTGCCATTGTCATTGAAGAGGAGTCCAGTGCAACGCAATGGGCTATTCAACGCCGGGGAAGATGTGTTAAGAAGAAGGGCATCGGGTGCGACGTAGGCTGTGACGAAGGATGGACCGCCCTCGATGGGAATCGGGTCAAGGGAACTCAGTGCCAAGGTGTAAACAGTAAAGTTTCCGGTGGAAGAAATAGAAACAATGCTGCCATCGATTGTTTGGGGCACGAGGGTAACGGTGCGGGCGGGGGTAAAGACGCCTGGTGCGGTAGAGAAGGTAGCGGTGCTGACGGCGACCTCCTGGCCCGGAATCAGGCTAGCGAGGCTGAAGCTGGCAGTGAAGGGAAGAGAGGAGACGTTTGTAATCTGCGGCGCAGTCTGAAAGGTTGCGTTGTTAAGTGTGAAGACTGGAGGGCCGATTGGATTTGCGGAGAGATAGCTTCCTTGTTGTTCCAGGAGGTCGAGGCCGAAAAGAGGGGATGCACCAGCAGGAGGCGTAGGGGTGATGTTGGTGATAGCTCCGGTGGCCAGGTTCTGTGCAGGCAGATCGTAGGCCGTGACGCGCGTGGCGAGAAGCGTGCCGTCGGATTGGATGGCAGCGTCGAAGTTGATCAGTGAGCCCGCAGCAAGATCGGCGAGATTGGCGACGCCCTGGAAGATGGTGCTGCTGTTGGTGGCGACTGTAATCGGTGCATTGGTTGTGCTTTGCAGATACGAGGAGCCGATACCGCCGCTGGTGGGAATTGTCCCAGGTAACAACGTGGTGAAGGTAGTACCGGATAGCGCTGTGATGTCTCCGCTGAGATTGGAAAGTTTACCGTTTTGTGCGGAGATGGGAGAGCTTGCGATCGTGACAGCGGTTAGCTGAAAGGCGGGCGTTATGGTGTCGACGCCGGTTAGGGTTCCGTCGTAAGTGCCGGATTGAGCTGCCAACAGGTTGAGATCGAGCACCATGGTGTCGCCGGTAATTGTGATGGGTGCCTGGATAGCAACGGCGGGAGTTTCGACCTGCCCCCCAAAGTGAAGGTTTCATCCACGATGCCGCCATCGGGATCGGGAGTTACAAATGAGAAATAAGGATTATCCAGGGTGATGGTTGCAGAGGTATAGACGTCTTGAGGCACGGTGGCGATGAGAAGAGGGGCGGCTGTGCCATTGGAGCGGATAAATTCAGCTTGCTCCGCTGAACTGATGAGCGAGACTGATTTGCCGGACTTGTTTGTGAGCGTAAGGCTGCGGATCGTCATGCCGAAAGACGGGAAACGATCATTAGCGGTGCTGGAGACCAGAAGCGTGACGTTTGTATTTCCGGTGAGGCCGCCGGAGCCGGAAGGAGCGTTTGAACCGCAACCAGTGAGAAGAGGAAGGGCCAGCGTTCCAAGGAGAAACGGACGAGGTAAAAAACTACGCATGATTGGGCCACCTAAGGCTTAAAACCTGTCTAACTTAACACGTCAGAATAAGAAGAGTTGTCACAGATATCGATATTACTCACCTTCAGATGGGCAGCTTCAGTCCGCCATGTTCACAGCCGCCAAGGTACGGCGCAACCGCAACGCTTCTCGCCGATGACACAGTGCTCATCCCGGTGGAATAAACGAAGGAATAGACATAAGCAGCTTCAGCCAAGGAACCGATTTGAATACGGTTGAGACTTACACCCCGTCGGCTTGCTGGCTTAAGTCATTACTTACATATACCCAGCACCGAACTGTCGTGACACTTCTCCAGCAAGCTAGCCAACCTCGGGTCTTTCTGTCTTTTGAGCGAAGGTATGGAATACTTCAGGAAATAGGCGTCAGCCACGGCCCTTATCTGGGATCTTTTTCCATCAGCAGTCCGTGCGGAGATCATAAAAAGCATTGATGCGGAGATAGCGACCGCATAAACGGTTTGCCTTTGCCTTGGAGGCCATCTTGCAAGGGACACTCCTGCGAGCACCATCCCCGCCGCAGCCACATAGGCAAAGTAAAGTCCGTCAGAGATGAAATAGAGAAAAAAGAAGGCCGCACCCGGCACAAGAAATACAGTCATACTGCGCGCAACAGGGTTCCGAATGAATGCGGCCATCCCGAGGCATACAAAAGGTAGTAGCACACCCCAGGTCATGATCGTTCCGGCAAAAGCGTGGAACACATTGACGAGAGCATGTATGCCAAACTGCCCGCTCAACACACCCTGGGCCAGGCTATGTACCTGATCGCCAGAAGAGCTTAACGGTGAGACCAGGTTGCCGCGAATGCGCTCCATTGTCGGAATCCACCAGGCCGCGACAATAGGGATTGCGACCGAGATACCAATCAGCCGTTTTTTTCAAGGGAAACCGGAGAGCCTGGAGCACCATCCACGGAAGTACAAAGACACCATCGGAGGGACGAAATCCTGTCATCACGGCCCAGATCATGCATCCCCAGATGAAAGCCTGCTCACACTCCACAACAAGAATAAGCAGAGGAGCAAAGAACGTCATGGTGGCGTAAGTGCTATGTATGTCGCTCGAGAACCAAACGGTTGGCAGACAAACATACGCCAGAGCGAGCCAAAAAGGGGATGGAATGGCTAATCGTGACACAAGAAGGTAGAAGACCGCAGCTCCTGAAGCGCTTAAGGCTATGTTCAGGACTTGCAGCGCACTCCCAGGTGAGACATGCAGCAAGTGAGAGAGAAAGAAGCCTACTGCATTGAATAAAAAGTAGCCGGGAGCATGGATGACAAGTACTCCGGATTCGATGGAGTGGATATGACGAAAGGCATCGACATAGTAGGGGCCTGATGCGCTTGCTATCCGAAGAATGAGTGTCAGCAGAACCAGGACGCCACAGCGAAATACTCGTCCTTGCAAAAGCAAATCAAAATCCTTCATGCGAATTCAGGTTCCTCTAAACTTTCTGCCATCGCGTGTTTTCGCCACGTAAGGTCCTGGAACCGACGCGTTATCTAAGGAATTCGGCAATTGAATGTACTACAACAAGCTAAACGCAAACACTGGAGATGCTTGTCATTGCTTTGTCATCTTCTATAACGAGCCTGCTGGCAGTTGGCTACCACCCCATCGTCTTCTGAAGCGAACCAGGCAGCCCTCAGCAAATGATGGAGAGTTGGAATGATCGCCCGCCTCCTCGCAGATGCTCCTCATCTGAGATGTTGTGTTCCTCAGCCCATTCGTAACCTGCTTGATGCCCGCTACCTCAATGGGAGTGCGCGCCAGGCGCCGGAGTTAGATCCTCGGATGCGGGCGATTACGGGTAGAGAGCGAGTGAGGTTTTTGAGGGGTTTTCACTAACTTTCCTTGCTTGTGGAATCTCCCACGAACCCTCGCCAGCATTTTGACGAGGACGACTTGAAAGAACTCGCGGACACCGTTCGCAAATCCGGCATCTATCAGGCTATTCTTGCCCGACCGAAGGAAGAGCATTTGCAGATCGTCTTCGGAGCGCGGCGCTACTGTGCCTCTCTGCTGGCCGGGAAGGAAACCATTCCCGCACTCATCCGCGAGATGACCGACGCGGAAGTTCTGGAGGCGCAGCTTGTCGAAAACCTTCAGTGTCGCGACGTTCACCCGATGGAGGAGGCCGAAGGCTTCCCGAATCGCTTTTTCTGCGCTTCGAGTTCCTGAATACTCTTTGGATTCGACCGAGCCATGCGACTCAGCATACAATCGTAGCGAGCCGAGCGCAAACGCTTCGCGAGCGGTTTGATGGTTGGCGGAAGCAGTAGGTCGCGGGTAAAACTGAGCAACACTTAGAGATTCAAACGGGATCTCGCGACGTCCAGGACAAGCAGGAGAAACAGGAGTTGCAGCGGGCCGGCCGACTGGACCGGATAGAACAATACCTATCTGCGCAAGTCCAGCCGGTACCCGCAACTCCCGACCCGCATCCCTCCGCATAGCCGTCGCTCTTCGACTTGGCACGAACAAAGGACGCTTGTGCCGAGTGGGATGTACTCAGCACTAAAGGGATGGGTATCGTGTGGGAAGACTTTGAGGGTCGGACATATATTTGAATGAAATTATTTCTCCGTAAATCGCAAGTGAAATATAGCCACATTGCGCTTCTCGCATTTGTCTTCATTGCCACTCGAACCTGGGTATGGATGTCCGGAATAAGATATCCGACGAACGAGGCAACTGGTCTCTGGCAACTGCTCGATCTGGATCTACTGCAGCATCATCTTCTACGCAGCCTTTACCTGCTGCATTCCCAACCTCCCGCGCTCAACATACTTGTCGGCTTGGCCGAGAAGGCTGCAGGATTACACTATGGGTACGTGATCGTTGGCGCGCAGTTGCTTCTTGCACTCGCTGCCACTCTGGCAATCTATCTTGCTTTGATCGGCCTTGAGATATCTCCCCTCCTGGCTCTTTCTGTAGGTATTCTCTTGATCTTCAATCCAACTGAGATTACCTATGAGTTCGACGCCCTTTACTCAGAGCTCTGCTACGCCCTGCTTTGTTTACTGACGCTTGCAATCGTCTGCTTTGTACGCAGCCGGTCTAGCCTCGCTCTTTGGTCGTTGGTAGGTCTAATGGTCTGCCTTACCCTAGTGCGTTCCACGTACCAATGGGTCTGGATGTTTGCTGTACTGGCCGTTCTCTGGTGGAACTTGAAGAACACCAGACCTCGCATCCTCAGTGCAGCTCTCATCGGCATCTGTCTTTCCCTACTCTGGCCGGTGAAAAACTACATCGTGTTTCACCACTTTACATCCTCGACCTGGGCTCCTTTCAGCCTTGCCAAGCATTGGCAGAGCAACGACCCATCCCTCGAACGCTGGAGTCAAGAAGGGAAAATTTCTACCTTCCCATTGGCTATCGTTTCCGACCAGGATCTCGCAGCGTGGCTGCGCGATCGTTGGCAGGCAAAGCCAAGTAGCAGTCCACAGCTGGACGATATCGTGAAAAAGACTGGTGGAGACGTCAACTGGAACTCCCGTGCCATGTTGCGCATGCACGATGCTCAGGCACGCGACGTTTCCTTTCTCATCCGCCACCATCCGAAACCTTACTTCTTCGGTGTGGCCGTCGCTGTCTTCGACTACTTCAGACCATCCTCCGACTACTACTTAATTAACAGAAAAGATGACAATGCAGCTAAGTACGCTGCGGTGGTCAACTTGGATCACGCTACACGACGCCTCTGCTGCAACATCTTCGGTATTCCGCCAGAGGTGTACTCAATTCTTAGCGCGCCGCCGCCTCCGCGACATGCGACTGTAAAGACGCGGCTGCAGAGCATATGTGTGGGAGCCATTGTCTCCTACTTCATCGTGCTCGCCGCTCTTCTCTCCCTGCGGCGTCAGACGATGTGGAGCAACAGCCCGCATCGCAAACTGATCATCATGGTGATGTCGGTGACCATTGGCTATGTCTTCCTGGTGAGCAATCTCTTGGAGGTGGGCGAGAACATGCGCTTTCGTCTCGAGACCCAGCCTCTGGTCTTCGTGGTCTTGGCCATCTTCCTTCAGCAACTATGGGGTGAACGGTCACGCAGACGGCAGTCGAATAGCTCTGAGGCTGCCGAAAATCAACTCACCGGATAGGCCAACTTTCTAACTGAAGGATATGTACTCACTGAAAGGGTCATTTCAGCAGCTCCCGTTGTGGGTGATGTGTCACCCTACTCCCGATGCGAAGCAGCGTGCTCTTTCTCATGCTGGATCAGGAGAGGATTTCAGGGCTGCCACGGACGGCGGTGACGCGTCCACAGACGCTGCAAGGCCGCCTCCGAAGAGATGGCCTATGGCTTCATTGAGCTTGGGATTCAGATTGCGCTGACTGCTTGAGCAACAGCCGCCTACAGAGATAGATCGACCCGATGGCGAAGACAACAGCAAGCGCTTTCCATGCTTCCGCCCAACCGAAGAGCCAAGCAATTTTGTCCTGCCAAGCGATGCAGTAGAGTACGCCGAATATAAATCCAAGCGAGCACAACCAAACGGTTTTCATGCGACGAGTTGAACCGCCAACGATGCTCATAAAACCTCTAGACATAAAAGAGAAGAGGGCACCTAAGACGGCAGGAACAATCAACCGCTCTCCATGGCGAGCGGTTGAGCAAGCTGGAACCGCAGTCAGAAAGGGAAGAGAGTGAGGTTGCGCAAAAGAAGATAGGACGCTCAGCTTGAGCACGTGGTACCTAGTGGTCCCACGTGATATCGCAGATGTGTCCTCTATGTGTCTTGAACTAATATGGAGCCAAACCTGGCTTCCGCTAAGTCTTTTATAATGTGGTGGCCAGAGACGGGATCGAACCGCCGACGCCGGCCTTTTCAGGGCTGCTTGGCAAAGTATCTAAGCCTCTTAGAACTAGCGTAAGTTGCTGAGCACGAGTAGCTTAGGGCGACGCGGGTGTAGGATCACTTAGGACGAAATCGGATCATTTCTACCTTACGACGTTCGGGTATTGTTCGGAGCCTTTTGGGGCAACGCGCCAATCTAATCATTGAAGATGGCTCGTACAGACCGCACTCTACGCCGCACTCTACGCCACTGGGAACACGAAAACGAGCCGCAACTGGACCACAATATGTGGTCCAAGCCTCCCGACAAGCGAATCATTGACGCTGTCGTCTTTACCTCTCGATAAGCTAGGATCAGAAAGAAATGGCACTTAATCCCCACATCCTGATATGGGCTCGCGAAGCGGCTGGTTTGTCAGTCGATGAGGCTGCTCACGCTCTCGGATTCAAGAACACTCAGGAACGGACCGCGGCAGAGCGCTTGCAAGCCATGGAGGCGGGGACGGAGGAGCCGTCGCGTAGTGTTCTGCTGAACATGGCGCGGGTATATCACCGGTCGTTGCTCGTTTTTTATCTCAGCGAGCCGCCGCGTACAAGCGATCGGGGCCAGGACTTTCGGAGGGCTCCCGGTGCCAACCCCACTGAGTACGATCCTACGCTTGATGCCCTGATCCGTGACATTCGCGGGCGGCAAGGAATCATTAAGGACTTGCTCGATCAAGCAGATCCGAAGAGGGTTGATTATGTCTCATCGGTAACGATGGATATTTCGCCCGTCGAGTTGGCGCGCCGCATGACAGTCAGGTTAGGTTTCTCACTCGACGAATTCAGAAGGCAGGCGAATGTGCCAGCGGCATTCGGCTACCTGCGCGAAAAGGTCGAGGCATCTGGTGCCTTCGTGTTGCTGCTCGGCAACCTGGGAAGCCATCACACGAACATTCCCAGCGGTGTTTTCAGAGGCTATGCCATCGCGGACCCGGTCGCGCCTTTTATCGTCGTCAATGACCAAGACGCGTCGGTGGCATGGGCTTTTACAACACTGCACGAGTTGACGCATTTGTGGCTTGGGACGACGGGCGTGAGTGGCGGCAATACCGACACTCGAATCGAAGTTTATTGCAATAGTGTGGCCGGGGAGATGCTGTTGCCCGAGGCCGAAATGGCCGGCCTGCGCTTTCTGCGTCGTGCTTCTCTGGACGAGACTGTTGGGGCGATCGCACAGTTCGCCACTAGCCGGAAGATAAGCCGGGCGATGGTTGCCTACAAGCTTCTTCGCGTGGACATTATCACTCAGGTCAGATGGCGAGAGCTGGACAAACACTACGCGGACGAATGGAATGCGGCGCAGGCGCAGCCAGCGAGTAAAGAGAAAAAAGAGGGCGGCCCAAGCTACTACGTTGTGAAGAGACATCGGCTAGGGCATGCCGTAGTGGATCTTGTGAAGAACTCGCTTGCCGAGGGATTTCTCACATACACAAGGGCGAGCCAGGTACTCGGTGTTAAGCCTCGCAATGTCGATCCCTTGATCTACACTGCCGGAACGCGGGGTGGTCGGTAAGTGCTCTATCTCCTCGACGCGAACGTCCTGATTACCGCAAACAGCACCTATTATCCTCTTGATCAGGTTCCAGAATTCTGGAGTTGGGTACATCATCAGGCAGAGTCTAACCGGCTAAAGATTCCGCGCGAAATCATGGAAGAGATAAAGGCAGGACGAAAGGATGATGATCCTCTGCTCGACTGGATCTGCATTCCTGAGATTGAGTCAGCTTTGTTGCTCGATGAACTCGTTGATGTTGCTCTGGTGCAGCATGTCGTCTCCACAGGCTACGCCGCTGACTTGAGCGACGACGAAGTTGAGAAGATCGGACGTGATCCCTTTCTGATTGCATATGCGCTGGCAGATCCCGCAAAACGAACGGTCGTTAGGACCGAAGTATCACGGCCATCGGCCCAGCGAGCCAATCGTAAGGTTCCCGACGTATGCCAAAACCTCGGAGCAATCAGCTGTGGTCCATTTGCGCTTAACAGAGCGCTCGGCTTTAGAACGGGATGGAGAACTTAGGATTAGCCATTCCTCTGGTTATGGTGGGCACTAGATCAAACTGATGACCTCTTCTGTGCCATTTCGACAACGGCACGCAACTCATTGGAATTGAACGACACCAACCGCGCTTTAACACGACAAAGTATATCGATTTTTCTCGTTACAGGACCCACTGGATCGTAAAACGCTTGGTCGTCCACCCGAGGCTGGCTTGCGAAAAAACGACGATGATCGGCGGTTCGAAGCCCCGAGCTGGCCACTCTAGAGGTTGAGACTATCCAGCTTAGGGAAGGCCGCTGGGTTCTGGCGGATCTTGAGGGGAGAGGAAGGCGCATTCGGACGGTCGCAGCCAATCAAAGAATCAATGCCTGGATGACTACGGGGGGAATCGAAGAAGGGAGACTGCTGCGGTCCATCTCCAAGGGCGGGAAGGTAGGAAAGAGTCTGAGCGACTGGTCGGTCTGTTCAGTGATCGAGCACTCAGCGAAAGAGATTGGGATTGAGCGGTTCGGAGCCCACGATCTCCGCCGGACCTGCGCTAAGATTTGCTGAAAGAGCGGCGGTGATCTGCAGCAAATCAAGTTCCAGCGGAGGGCAGCTCGATTCAAACGACAGAAAGGTATCTCGGATCCGAGCAGGAGGTTGCTGTAGCGGTAGATAACAATCTTGGGATGTGAACGCTTGTTCCACGCGGTATTCGGCTTGCGCTTCGTTTAATCCGGCCAAAACCAGGGATTGTCCTCGTAGTTGAGGATTGGGCCTTCTTCATCGGTGTAATAAGTGCTGCAGTATCGATCTCCAGAGATCGACTCATAAAACACAATGATGTTCGCGTTCTCATCGTCTAATCCGTCGGGGCTTGACCGGATGTTCATAGTCTGACCCACGGGAAGAACGCTCGCGATCATCGGAAATCTAGATGTAATTTCTCGGCCGTGCAAAGCGGTACGTTCGAAACGCGCAATCGTGAGAGTGCAGGCGGTTCCCGCTCCAACATTTTGCATTTGCATGGGGTGGTAAATCGGAATCGAATGTTGAATTTTCGGCAAAGTCCCCCCGACGAATCAAGTCGCTGCTTAGCAGCTTCACTTCGCTGCGATATCAATACACCGGATCATCTTCAACTGGGGTGCCCAGATCATGCCAGTCCAGTTCAACGGCCGGGTACTGGATACGCCGACGATTGTGACGTTGCAGGGCAAATTCCTCCTCATCGCCTTCATGCAGTATGAAGCGGCAATGCTGCCTCATCGGCGTTGGGTCGAAGAGTTCACCAGACGGGTCTTGCACGACGCTGTGTGCGTTGAAGTAAGTAAAGCTGTCAAAATCTTCAATCAACCAGCCTCGAACTACTTGGAAGTCCACATGCTGTCGCACGTAGGCTTCTGCATTCTCGTGGCATTGATTGTGAGCGGCGCCTTCCACCGGATTCATGGGCACAAGAAAGCGCCTTGCTGCCTCCGGGCGTCCAACCTCGCGCCCAACTCCGCATCGGAAAGAGGGATAGTCATAGGATTAGATAAAGAAACGGAAGCTGGGCAGGATGATGCCATTCTCCGGAATGCACTTCAGAATATCTCCGACGCGGCGGGCTGCTCGTAACGTGATGGGCTCTCCTCCATCGAACTGGGTGTTGTTCCAATTCAGCTTCGACAGCGACAACATTTCTCGCGCGATCTGTTCGACGCTCGTCTCAGCCTTTGTCACGGATAGTTCGAGCGGCCTTGGAACATACATCCCCGGATAGGTTTCAAAGAACTGAACGCTTCCACGCAGGTAGAGAAGACCACTGTTTTCTTGGAGCTTCAGGAAGCTGCCTCGCAGCGGAGGATACGTCCCTTCTCGATAAAGCCTAGTGAACGAAGGCTTGACACTAATCATTTCGACCGATTCGATGTCGTGTTCGTTCGCAGCACTGCGAAAGCCTTCCATCTCTCCAGCCGTCAGTCGCGATGTTTTGTGCACCACAAGCCGAGCCGGACTAGTGTGATGTTCCTTGCGATATACAGCGATCGCACTCTTTAGCAACGCTTTGGCATCTTCCTTCTTTAGATGGGGTTGCCGATCGTTCTTATCAAGTTCTGCCTGCGCTCCTTTGACGATCACACCTTCCCCCCGCTCATTGAAGACCTGAGCGACGGACGTCATGATCCGGTCCCCGTCGAGACTCCGATAAAAGCTGATGCCTACAAAGCACGTCGTCAGTTCACTCGGATTGCGCAGCAATCTCCACGGAGCTCCCCCTGCTTTGTAGTAGAGTGCGGCGTGAATGTTCCATGCTCGTGTCGCCTCATCCTGCAAAGGCAAAGAGCTGGCCCTTGATTTCGGGTTGCGCTTCGCCTGTCCGCCATAGGTAGAAGGACGGATCATCTGAATTGGCACGCCAACCCGCATGACTTCGGCCTTCAACAGGTCATGGAAAGCGGGGCTCGGAACGTCTGTTTCCGTCGCCTCCGCGCTTTCATCCAGATCCTGCTCCTGTGCGTCTACCTTACGCGAGACCCGTGCATCAACCGCATCGAGAACATCTTTGGGTGGCGCGCACACGATGACCATCGGCCCACCGCTTTCACGCACAGCATTCACGTGTTCAATGAAAAGCTTGACGAAGTCCTGTACGAGGGTAGGACTCCCAGGCGTCTGGAGCAGCGGGTCGATCTCCCGTTGACGAATCGTCGAAGTCCAGCGGTCGTGAAACATCAATTGCGAGCGGAACGCTGTATCCTCGCGAAAACCCGGAAAAGGCGGAAAGAGATTCCCAAGACGGCTTTTCTTGGCGTCGATCCCGGCTTCACACTTTTCGAACCATGCCCGCACAGCGGCCACGCTCTCTGCCGTTCCGACAAGTCCCACGCGGATCTGCTGCGGTGCGGTCGCCTCGCCGAGATCCAATGGCCCGTGCTCTATGAGGCCATAGCGAATGTCCACATGAGTGCCGCCATTGCCAAATTCGAGTTCAGGCTCATCGAAGAATTCGAATTTCATTTGGCCTCTCCCATCGGAATCTCCATCGGCAAGAGGCCCTGCAAGCTGCTCTGCTGGTCGAGCGCCGCCGTGTCTGGATCATTTTGCTGCCAGGACTTGTCCTCCACTCCGATGTTCACATTGATCGTTTTCAACTCGCCGAATATGATGGGCGGTTGAGGACCGGCGAAGAGTCCGTCCTCCGGCTGAAGGTGGTTTGCCCAGAAGAGCACGCAACTCAGCACGGCGCGATTTCCCTCGATCTCTTTGATCTTTTTCAATCGCGACTCGTGGAACATGTCACGTTTGAAACCGTCACTGGTGAAGCGGTAGGTCGGTGTGACCTCAAGAAACCAGGCACCGTCCAAAAAGCGAAATTGCCCGCGAAAGGCAAGGTGTCGACGATAGTGGAAGACCCTTCCATCCTTGGCCTTGCTGCTGAATGGGGAAACGACGCTCAGGCCACTCGTCCGCTTGAGCGATTTGTAGGATTGCTTTCGCTTTTCCCCAACCATCGCGAAGCAGTCGTCCTTCGGCCAAAACCGCAGACGGGCGTCAACCTGTGCGCGCAGCGTCTTGTTCAACAATTGGACGAAGAGGCGCGTCCGTTCGGGATCGTCAGACTCCGACCACTCCACGGTGTCGAACCCTTCGACCGTTCCAGGCTCGCAGATAGAGTCCCAATCCGAGTTCGATAGATCTTCGAAACTGACAAGCTTCTTCTCCCAAATAATCCATCCGGACGCGGGGTGAATCTTCTTCCGATTCAGAATCTCCCATATATCCGTGGGGTCCCGATACTGCGTCGCCGCCACATAGACCACAGCGGGCAATCCTTCAATCGCAAGTAGGTTGCTCCAAAGACGTTCGGCAGTGGGCCGTGGCGGAAGGTATAACCCTCCCTTCGGTGCGCCCACGCGCACGAGTTCCGACAGGGACGCCGTACTAAAGCGGTGTTGTTCTTTTCGATAAAGAATGGAGGTGCTGTCGCCGGGCTTCCAGTCCCGGAAAACCTCGGGAATGGAAACCCAGTAGCCCTGCTGCGTCTCTGGATCGGAAACGATCAGAATCACCGGAAGATTGGTTTTAAGCCAGTACTGCAAATCACTCGGATCGCAGGTATAACGGAATTCGTCGACGGCATCACGGATGGACGAGACAACTTTACTTTGTACGGCCAGATTCAGGCCCAAAGGGACTCGCTTAGCGGGGTCGAAGAGCTCGATGTAACCATCAATCCCCACTTCGTTCGGTCCGCTGGCCGTCCAGCGGGAGCCCATCTTCAAGAGAACCCCCTCGATGAAATTGACTCCCTGCTGGCCAGTTTGTCCCGTGGACGACAAGATTTTTGGCCGAATTTTGCTCTGCTATCGCCTTCTGCTCGCCATACTCCCATTATCTCGGATTGGCGTAGGAAACTAGAACTAACTCCGATGGTTCCGTATAAATCCGTGTAAATCTAGGTTCGATTCCACCTATCTACAGAGCGAGGATTCGAAGAGAAACCAGCTTCGCTTCTGCCCCTGATCAATCCAGTTCTCGATCAGACTGGTCGTAGCGACATCGCCGGCATCCTCGCACAGCGTGTGAACTGCCCGCGTCCGACATACCAGGGCCTTTCCTGTTCGTGGAGCTCGGTCACGCAACTCATTGAAACCAGATGGTACAGACCACACTCTTACGCCACTGATTACACGAAAAAAATCCCCTTATTGGACCTTTGAGTTCAGCTTCGATCAGTAATCAGTAGACAAAAGTTCACTTGTCGTCGCTGATACTGGTCTCCGTCAGCGACAACAGGATAGGTGCACCGGCACAACTCGGGGCGCTCTTTCAGTCAACTCCTCTGGCTATCAATCCACGAATCCACTGTTGGTATACATCTTCGCCCAGCCGTTTCTCATCCATCTAACGAGAACCTAAAATGAGGGAACACGTATGTCTGAGCACCACGACGCCCCTAAAGTCCACGAACCTCATATCGTCCACGAAGACCACATCAAAGGCCCACACGACTCAAAAGAGATCAACCCCAAGACGGCCTCCGACATCGCCTACTGGTCTAAAGAGTTCAATGTCACAGGCGACCAACTCCACGAAGCTATCCGTAGTCACGGGACCCACGTCGAAAAAGTTCGCGCCGCACTCCATGCACACAAGGCGACTTAAGATCTTGTCTCGGCTCGACTACTGCCAGATCGGCCGTTCAGGAGGGTAAGGCATGAACGGACTCCGCGATGTAGCTTTCATCGCCTGGCTCAACTGAGAATCCACCTCGTCGGCGATTGTCATCCTGACCAGAAGCAGGACGCTGAAGTGGATCGTCCCAGGTTTTTCTGAAGTGTATGGAAGATGGTCGCCTGAAGAATGCGGGTCTCCTTTACCATCATCGCGGCCGTGTATTCTGTCCGCGCCGCTCCAACCCATGATCGGAAGCAGATTCGGACTTCAGTTCTTTGGTGCCGAGGGGCTTAAAGGCTTGTAGGCGTCTTCCAAGATCACGGAAGTGAGGCAGATGCTTGTAGCGTGCCTCGCGGGTTAGAGCAACTGCCATCAAGGTGTCTTCCTTCTCTATGCTTCCATACCAATCAGCGATACTGGCCTCGGTCGTACGTTCGAGAATGGTGGCCAGCGTTTCGACCTTGCGCTTGTGGAGCGGTCCCTTGACGAGTTGTCGCGTGATCGCGTCAAGGAGATCGGAGACATTCATCGGCTTGACCAGGATCTCGTCCGTTTGCATGAGGATCGCGTTGGCGGCTGCGGACATCTCTGGGAATGCACTCAAGAGCAACGTTACGGCATATGTAAATCACTCAGCAGGACATGTATTTGTGTGAACTGATGTATCTGAGCGCTTCACTAACGTCGGCAGCACAGGTGACATCGAAACCGTGATTCTCAAGAATGGCGCAGAGGCTCAAACGGATCGCTTCGTTATCGTCAACAACTAAAACCCTTGCCAGCGCCATTCGATACCTCCAAGTGGTCGCAGACGAGTGTCCGAGTGCCCCCAGCTATCTAAGGCGTACGCTTTGTCGCATGCCCGACCGAGGTTGTATGGCTTTGCCTAATTACGGCGCGGAGAACTTAGTGCTAATTGAAGCTCGCAAATTAAGTCTTGAACGCCACGCAGCGAAGCCGCCCGTTGTAATAAGAGCGGCTCCGTCTTGCCAATGCAAAACTCCGATGTCTAATCGCAGTGTTTACTTAATCCCCTTGAAAGGTCTTCTTGGCAGCGTCCTTCACATCTCCTACCGCGCTGTGGACGGCGCCTTTGACCTGATCTACCTTACCTTCATTCTCGAGCTTCCTGTCGCCAGTAACATGGCCAACTACTTCCTTGACCTTGCCTTCGCCCTTTTCCGCTGCACCTTTTACATGTTCGTTGTTCATATGACACCTCGTCTAAGTGAGATGCATATAGACCCGGATGCGATATGTCGATATAAGGAATTGCAGATATTGTTCGCCTTCAGGACCCCAGATCGTATCGATCGGCGCGGGTCTGACCGCCGACTTTCCGATATAGGTCAACCGTGCGGCATCACAGTTAACCCTCTGGACGTGTTGTGGCCTTTTGCACGGTTTGGGCAGCCAGACGCGTCAAGCTGGCATAGCGATGACCACGAGCAAAAAATCAAGTTCCTCAATTCCATGGGGCATGAAGATAGATTTCTTCATACATTCCGTATATTCATATGGCAATCCCAGTGGAAAATTGTGAGCAATTAGGAACAGACTCTACGCAGGATGGCGCATCACATATGGAAAGACATGTTTTCGTGTCGCGATGGGTATCGTCCGAACGTGTTCTAACTGGAGATCGCTATGATTATTTTGCTGATTGTGCTTTTGTTAGTGTTCGGTTTTGGCGGTTATCGCCTGGGGGCCTGGGCTTGGCTACTACGGTGGAGGTGGTCTTAGCCTGATCGTACTGGTCGTACTCGTCCTGTTGTTGTTACATGTGATTTAAATGAGATCCATGGTCATCGGCGGTGGATCGTCCTACAGAATATTGACGGGCGCGGGCAGCCAGAAGCGCCACGGTTGCGAAAGAGATCAGCGACTGCACCATCATTAGAGCCTTGGCCCATCGCGAGAGAACCGGCGAGTCAGTTGGCGAGAATGCGGTGCTGGTGTTGAAGGCGAGAAACAGGTAGTCCACAAAGTTAGGGCTCCAGCCTTGCTCCCCCATGGCCACCCTGGCCTGCTGGTTGAGAGTCATCTGCGGAAACAGGAATGCTCCATCAGTGTGCGTACCACGCAATTCACGGGCGCGGGGACCGCCTGCGTCCAGCCGCCAGTACCACGAGGCGAACACGAGGATATTTGTGATCCACAAGGCCGCCGCCGAGCGCAACAGATCCTGGGGAGCTTCTTTGTGCGAAGGCAGCGCGGCCACGAGCAAATAAAGTCACCAGATCATATCTATCGTAACGACGCTCGTTACGACATACCCGAGGACCTTATTGAGATCGTCCAATCCACGCTGACGGGACTAGACCGAGGGAATCAACAGCAGTCCTACAACGGTGAGGAGCAGCGATTCGGGAAGAGCCAGACGCAATCCACCGACAGCGAGCAGGGCGAGGTTCGAGGTGCTGAGGAGGGGGCGCCATGATCTCATTCCTTACCATGCCAATTAAGCCGTTGGAGGCAGTCACGCCTTCTTGCGCAAAGATATCCGTGGTTCCTTTGGTTCATTTACCGTGCCCTCTGGCCGTACGCCTTTTCCATATTTAGCCAGCACCTCACTCAGGTACTTCACTGTCCCCTCCAGCATTACATCCGTCGATCCGGCAATATGCGGTGTTACAAGGATCCGCGGGTCGGACAGCAACGGATTGCCCGGCTTCACTGGCTCATCCTTCACAACGTCCAACCCTGCCCCATAAAGGTGGCCACTCTTCACCGCTGCCAGCAGCGCAGACTCTTCTACCAGTATTCCGCGCGAGACATTCACTAGCACCGCACCCTTTTTCATCACCGCCAGCACTTCTGCGTCGATCATGTTCTCGTTTTCCTTTGTCCCAGGCATCGCCAGAATGACATAGTCCGCACTTGCCAGCGCGAACTTCAACTCATCGATACCATATGCCTTCACTCCTCCCGGTGCATGTTCTGGATACTTGTCTACGCCGGTCAGCACCATCCCAAATCCGCGCAGTCGCTCTACCAGCAAATCCCCAATCCCCCCAAGCCCTACGATGCAAATCGTCTTGCCGTAGAGCGCCATATTCATCTCTGGCTTCTCCGGACGATCCAGCGCGCTATCCCGTGTGTACGTCAATGACTCATTCAGCCGGCGAGATGCTGCCAGCATCAATAGCACTGCAAACTCTGCAACCGACTCTCCGTTGCCCGTCTTCGTTGTCGGCGCAGAAGCCACCCAGATCCCAGCCTTCGTCGCGGCCTCTACATCCACCCCGTCGTACCCCGCAGAGGCAGTCTGCAGCAGACCCAGCCTTGTTTGCCCTTCCAATTCTGCGGCGCTCACCTTGCCGATCGCAAGCAGCACCTCCAAATCCATCGCCGGGGCCCTCTCGCTTGGCAGCCATGCTAAAAAGTCGTCCTGCGGATTTTTAGCCTTTAGTTGTCTCAACATTTCCACCGCAAACGAGTCCTGTTTGCCTAGATAACCGATCTTCACAAATCACCTCACTGGTGGTCAGATGCCCTTTGCAAGCTTAAGACTTCTACGACCCTCACGATTTCACTTTTCCTATCACCGCTAACTCCGCAAAAATCATCATTTCCAAAGTCAATAGCGGCAATGATCGGAAGGTGGAGTAGCGGAGAGCGCGCTCTTGTAAACGTCAAGGCGATGATAACGAGAAACTACACCAACATAGGTGAGGTCTCGGTTCGCATTTCTTCATGCATGTGCGCATCTTTTACTTAAGGCGATCTGACAGCAGATGATCCGCTACTCGTATGGCATTAGCGATGATAGTCAGCGATGGATTCACAGCACTTGCTGAGACGAAGCAGGATGCATCGACAACATAGAGGTTATCGAGGTCGTGGGCCTTGCAGTGCGGGTCGAGGACGCTGATAGAGGGATCGCTGCCCATGCGGCAAGTGCCATTCTGATGACCGACACCCTCAAGCGGAATGCGCTTCTTGAAATAAGCGTGGAGCGGTACAGAAGTAGCTGCGTGGCCAGCCTTCTTGAGAACGTCCACCCAGCGATCTTTGAGACGGTCGAATGATTTGACGTTGTTTGGTGTGTAAGAGAGTTGGATTCGCCTGGGCGCAGCGTCCGTCACGGCCTCCGCCTCGTTGGTGCGGCCCGTATCCCCTGCGGGATGGGCTCCAGCGAGGCCGGGCTGCCGGTTTTCAACCGAGAGCGGGGTCGTGTTGTGAAGTGTGACCCGATTATCCGGGTCGGGAAGATCTTCCGTTGTGAGCCACCATGGCACGGCATGGTGTTTCATTCCTTCCAGGACAAAGCCGGGAGTGAGAGGCGGCGCGTCTCCCTTCATCATCTCGAAGTGGAAGCTGCCAACCGGCTGCACCTGCCCGAGGGGGAACGGATAGCTCGAGTCGGAATCCCTGAGATAGAAGTCATTCGTACCCCAGGTCTTTGTGTAACTGTCCTCGTTGCGGTCGGTCGAGATGGCGAGCAGGGCATCCGCCTGGTGATACATAAAGTTGCGTCCTACCTGATCGGAACGGTTGGCGAGACCGGTCGGATGCTTGTCGTTGGCGGAAGCCAGCAGGATGACCGCGGAGTTGACGGCGCCGGCGCACACGGCGAAGAAAGCTGCGGTGTAGATCGCGGTGTTGCCGTTCCTCGATGCCGCAGGCGCATCGGATTCAATGAATTCCTGTTCGGAGCCGCCAGATTTTACAGAGCCGGAGTGGATGACTTCAACCGCGGTGACTGCGGTTCCGCTGGCGTTGGTGAGCAGGCGTGTAACGCGTGAGTTTGTCATCAGGGTAACGTTGGGCAGATGCATGATCTGCCGAATGCAGTTGACGTCGGCATCCGACTTCGCGTGAACGAGGCAGGGATATCCATCGCAGGTGTCGCAGCGGACGCATTTCGAGGCGAATGGATCAGATTCGTTGCGCTTGAGTCCCAGAGGAATTGGAAAAGTGTTGACTCCGAGTTTGCGAACGTCGTTTTCGATGGACTGCATGCGCGGCTCATTCGCGAATGCGTGATAGGGATACCTTTTGGAATGGAAGGGCTCGGTGGGATCGAAGGAGGAGCCGTATCCGCCAGGTACGGAGGGTGCGGTGCCGAGATCGCCGTGGACGTGGAACAGTTCTTCGGCGCGGGTATAGTAAGGCTCGATATCGGCATAAGAGATCGGCCACGCAGGAGAGATGCCACCCTGGTGCTGGATGACGCCGAAGTCTTCGGCACGCATCCGGAACATGGCAGCTCCGTAGACCTTTGTCTGCCCGCCCACGAAATACGACTGCTGGGGATGGAGTTCCTTGCCGTCCTTATCCTGCCATGTCTCTTTCGTGTGGTAGCGATTGTCGAGGAAAACCGCAGATGTATCCCAGTTCAGCTTTTCCTGCGGCATAAAGGGGCCGCGTTCAAGAATCAGAATTTTCTTGCCGGCCTGGGCGAGGTGCAGTGCAAGGGTTCCACCACCTGCTCCGGTACCGATGATGATCGCGTCGTATTCGATTGCCATGACAGTTAGATGCAAGCCGAGACTTCTCCTGGATTAAGAACAGCTAAAACTCTGCCGCCTATCCAGGCCTATGTCAGCCCTTTCTCTCAAAAGAAGATCTGAAGCGTGGCGAGGTGCGTATCAGGCTTCCATAGGCGGCTCGGGCCCGTGGCGATGCAATGGATAATGGCAGAGAAACGGGCACGGATATTTCGGATCAGGATGTAACTTTGCACAGAGGATTCGATCCGCGCCGTAGATGCGAAGGTAGATCTCAGCCGCGATCATCATGCCGAGCAGCGGCGCGATGAAATAGAGCCACTCTGCAGTCCATACATCGGCAAAGACGGCCGACCCGGTGGTGCGGGCGGGGTTGATGCTAAAACCAGATACTGGGGCGAAGACGAGAATATACAGTGTGATCAGGATTCCGACGCAGTAACTGGTGTAATTCGCGATAGCTGGTCGATTTGAGATCCAGAGAACGGCTCCCATGAGAAGCGTCGCCATAAAAAATTCCGCCAAGAACGCGGCTGCGGTTCCATATTGCCCAGGCGATGTAACCGCGTAATCCACGCTCGGATCGGCAAGGCTGTTGCGCAACACGATGGCTGAAACTGCCACTCCAGATACGCCGCCCATAAACTGGAACGCCACATAGAAGAAGGCATTCCATACATCGATCTTGCCAAGTCGAAGATAAGTCAACGTAATCGCGGGATTGAAGTGTGCGCCGGACCGCTTCCCGATGGGGGAGCGGATGATGAAGATTGCTGTGATCCCCATTGCGATTCCCATCAGCAGGCGGCGTAAGGCAGGATTCGGAATAAGATGGACTGCCGGATAGGAGGGATTATCGAGAAAGACGGTAAAGACACACGCAGAGATCATGAAGATCGCGAGTTCGATGCCTTCGAAGATATACAAGCGCCAGTTGCGCTCGAATGCCGATCGCGGAGTCGATATGGAAGGACGTTGATCGGCTTTGGCTACAGTCTTGCTCAAAGAATTGCTCCTGCCACACCAGCCAACTCCGTTTCAGGTGGCACGACCATCCACGGGTATTGTGGCATGCAGATCACTGTACAGTGACTGCGTAGTCCTGCCCTTCCCAGTGGTTATTCTCAGCCCAGAGAAAAGTAAAGCGGATGCAGACGCCAGAGGAAGTGGTGACGTCCTGCAGATCAACATAGTCAATCTGGAGGGCGTTCTTAGCCGATTGTGTGTTCCGAGTGGTTTCCCAGTTGTCACTGGACCAGTGGAGTGTGAATGCGATGTCACCCAGCACGCGAAGGACCTCGCCAGGGCGCATAAAGCGCACATGGCGGCTCGGCTTCCAGACCTCGAGCTGCTTTCTCTTGCCGCGCGTGCCGAGGTAGCGTTCCGCCACCTCGGGAATCGTGTCGTAGACCTTGCCGTCCGCTGTGGAGCGAAGAAGCTTGATGTATTCGGCATGAGCCCACATCAGTGGCATTGCCGAACCTGTGGGCCGGCCGAGCCACATGTAGATTTCAGGCCGGTCGGGTTGGTCCCAGGACTGCTCAGGGAGGAGGCCGGTCTTTGAAGCAAGATCTTCCATGGTGCGGATGTACGTCTCGGTGCTCCGGCCGGCAGCGAGCTCATAGTGACCGCGCTCTCCGCTGAGCAGAGGCCATACGCGGCCCACACCATGTTGGGTAAAGGGACTGCCGTCCTGCTGCTGACCATAGCCATCATGGTTGTAGCGGTGCCAGGTTGGGCCGGCAGGGGTGTCCGTCTTGAGCACGGTGTCGATCACCTTCAGGGTGGCGAGTACCGTGGGGTCGTCCGGGCTCCGGATACCGTAGCGGACCAATTCCAGAAAGCCTCCATCGACGACATTGCGGGCGGGAAAGTCACTCTGCTCGCCGGAGGCATGATTGGCGATGTGCAGCCCGCGGGATTCCTTGTCTTCGGCGGGGTGTTTTTGGCCAACCTGCTCCGGCAGAATCCGCATGTAGTACGAGGATGTGCCTTCGACCAGAGAGCCTGTCGCGGTTGCGGTCCAGTCTTCTATGTGCAACTCAAGGTAGTCGGCATACTCCTCGACGAAGGTCGCGGTTTCCTCGTCGCCGCGCTCGCGGAAGAACTTCGATGCGCAAACGAGAGCGGCGACGTTCGCGGCGAGCGTGGAGGGTGAGTAGCCGGAAGCCTCTTCCCATCGCTCCTGTTGCGTGACTGGGCCGTTGCGGATCAGATAGGCAGCGGCCTTGCTGACCATGTTGAATGGATCGAAGTCGGCCAGCCCATCCTCGCCGCGAAGATGCCACGCCAGAATGATGGGGAAAGCAACTTCATCGAGTTGGACACCGTTCCAATAAGCATCTCCATTGACCCAGAAGTTTTGCGGAAAGCCGCCATCGCTCAGTTGCGCGACGGCAAGGTAGATGAGCGCGCGGAGCGGGGTCGCGGTATCGCCGGCGGCGAGCAGAGCGGTTGCGCTATGGACCATATCGCGCGTCCAGACAAGGTGGTAGCCGCCCTCATCGTGGTCCCCCTTAGCCTCTCCCCAGGGAATAGCGAGCGCTGCGATGAGAGCGCCGGCGAAGGACTTATCCTCGTGCGCGAGCAGGAGGCTGTAGCTGCTGTTGTAGAGATTCCCTTTATCGAAGGACGTACTCTGGAGTGACCTGAGGTGCAAGGCGGTCTCATCCCATTGCTTCCTGTACCTCGCCAGGTGATCGTCGAAAGGTATGCCGAGAGACTGCAGCAGATTGGCGACAGCGCGGTGCTCGCTGTTCCCAAACGCAAGGCCGAGCGTAAACTCCTGCGTCTTGCCAAGGTCTACCTCTGCGGTGAGGGCGATATTTCCATCACTGGCACGATCAAACTCCCAGTCCATCTTGTAGTTGTCGTGGAGATCGGTCCAGCCATCACTCGCGCCGACGTAGCCACAGGAGAGATGCGTAAAGGGAACGGTCGCGCCCATCGCCATCCACGTATTTCCCTTCCGCGCCATCAGAATGCGCTGGCCGTTGGCAAAGGCGATATAACCGTTGTTTCCGGCACCGCCGACTTCAAGATGGGGGGCACATAGAGCGAAGATCCTGAGGTTTGCTAGAAACGTCTTGTCCTGGCCATTGACGCGGGTCCGCTGGAGAAGGCAGGGTAAATGCGGATCGCCGATGATCTCTTTGGTGATGGTGTAGCGGCCGTCAGCGTCTGCATTGGTGCAGCGATAGCCGAGCACATGGTCAGAGATGCGCTCCATCCTGACGGTGAGATCGCGCTTCTCTTCATGAAAGAAGGTCTTGCCATCAGTAACCAGATACTGGAGGTCGCGAAGCTGGGGACGGTCCACAGTAGGGTAATAGGTTTCAGTGACAATGCCATTCCAGATCGTGAACCAGAGATGGCTGGAGGCGGAATATGCATTGCCGATACCTGCCTTGTTGCTGCGTGTCCAACGAGGTTTGATTCCTGGCTTTCCGAACGCTTCCTTGCCTGCAACTTCCTGCATTGTTGTACCTCAAGCGTAGATACCGATATGATGCCGGCTGAGTGCGATCAGCGGTCTGAGCATGCGGCTGTTCCTTGTGGCGCGGCGGAACAAACAACACGATAAGCTAGAGATTCATAGCAAGGCTATGCGGAGTTCCCGCACCATCCAAGGTTCTATCTTCGCTTTGGCGCCATAGAGCTTGCAACTCCCGGCATGCGATGCCTATGCGGATTCGTTCCCACCGCTGCGCCGTTGCCCCGGTCTCCTTACGTCAGAGTCGCCCGCGTCCGTCGCAGCTTTCTCGATTTCAGAATTAGTCTCGCCTCCAATAAAAATGGCTGAGCCCGTGAAATATAGCCACAACAGAAGCGCAGCTACTGGCTTCATTCCCGCATAGATTCTCTGGGAGGAGCTGAAAGACTCCTGAGTGATGCGAAGAAACAGTATGGAACCGACCCACCACACGACCGCTACAACTGCTCCCGGTGTACTCCATTGCCATCTGCGATCCTTTAAGTTTGGCCCAAAGCGATAAAGCGAAGCGAATGAAAAGAAGAGCAGTAGTACGACCACGAACCATTGCGTGATATGCCAGAAAACGGAGGGAGCATGCACGTCCAGCCGTCGACCGATGGAAGCTCCGGCACGGCTGCCATAAAGCATTGCCGCGAGCGACATCAGTCCCATCACTCCCAGCGCCACCGTCAGTGCCGAGCCGATGGCCAGAATCTTCCACCATTGGCGCTCTTCTTTAACTCCATATGCCTTGTTCAGGCCGACCATCATTGCCCAGGTGCTATTGAAGATCGCCAGGCTGCGCTTGGGACTGCCCATAGAGCACCCGCCCCTATGGTGGCTCTCGAGTTCAGTTCCCCAGCGGTCTTTGTGAGCAGGGCCGAAGCTCCCGGAGGAACGATCTGCTGAATGTAATCCAGGAGCGTGTTACGCAGTGCGGATCCAGTGCTGGAAAGCAAATTCAGGAAGACGAGCAATAGCAGGAGGGCCGGGAAAATGCTCAGAAAATAGTAGAATGCGAGTCGTGCTGCTTGTCCGAAAACTTCATGCTCCCAACTGTTGCGACACGTTCGCTTAGCCAACTCTCGCCAGGACAATCCTCGGAGGCTCCACAATACGGCCATGGTGACAGTTGAGCATGAAACCGGCCGGCGCGTGCCTTAAATATTGGTAAGGGTCGACGCAGAGATTGATGATTTGGCTTTCTGAGTTTCTGAGGTTTCGGCAGATCAAGGAACGAGTGAAGAGGACATCCCAACAGCAGGCGCGATTTCGATAGCCGATCTCTTAGGCGGCCGCCTTTTCCATCGGAGTGGAAGGCTCTTCAGAGAGTTCCTCAAGGCTTTTCCCTTTGGTTTCGGGCAGCAGGAAGACTGTGACCGCCAATCCCAGGACACTGACGATGGCTGCCGCACCCTCGGCAGCGGGCAGGCCATGCCATTGCATAAAGAACGGGAAGGTAAAGACTCCGACGAATCCACCGATCTTCCCCATGGCCGCAGCGATACCATGACCGGTAGTTCGGACCTTTACCGGAAAGATCTCTGAGGGGTAGACGAAGGTAGTGGCATTCGGGCCGAACTCGGTAAAGAAGTAACTGAAGCCATAGATAATCAGGAAGGGATACATCAGCTTCTCGACACTGGGAATCAGGGTGAGCAAGCCAAAGGTCACCGCCATCATGCCGAAGCCGAGGCCCTGGATCGTCTTGCGGCCAAGCCTATCCATCGTTAGCGCCGCAACCGCATAACCGGGCGCCGCGAAGACAACGAAGATGCCGAGTTGAGTCAGAGTCTTCTGCAGGATCGTGTGATCGCTGCCAAGGGCCGAGAGCACGAGCGGGCTGGAAACAGTGTTGCCGTAGTAGGCAAAGTCCATCAGGAGCCAAGCAGCACTTGCACCGACCAAGCGGAAGAGAACCATCCTGCTATCGATGAGACGGTGGAAGCCGTCCCAAAAGGAGACCGAGTGTGTCTTCTTATCGAAATGCTCTGACTTCTTCAGTTTTCCGGAGTCATCCTCTTCATGACCTGCAGCTTTCAGAAAACGGGGCGATTCTTTGAGATGACGACGCGCACCATAGACGGCTAGGGCGGGCAGAGCGCCGAAAGACACCAGAATGCGCCAGATGGTGTCATGCGAGAGATGAGTGGAGAGCAGAGCCGCAGCGAAAAGAGGACCGACGATCAATCCGGCGGCTTGCATCGCGAAGACCAGGGTGACGAGCATCCCGCGATGGGCCTTGCCGGCATATTCGCTCATGATTGTCGCGGAGACGGGATAGTCACCGCCGATGCCGATACCGAGAATGAAACGAAAGCCGATGAGCCACCAGATATTCGGGGAGAATGCGCAGGCAATTGCGCCTGCGGCGAGAACCAAGACTTCGACCCCGTAGATCCGCTTGCGACCGACCATGTCCGCAACTCGACCAAAGAGGAGCGCACCGATAGCTGCGGCGAGCAAAGCCGTGGACTCAACCAGACCCTCTTCCACTTTGCCGACATGCCACATGGGTTTCAGCAGCGCCATGACAACGCCAATAACGAAGAGATCGTAGGCATCGGTGAAGAAGCCAACTCCTGAGATAAACATGATCTTCCAATGCTCTTTGGAGATCCCCGCATTATCCATCTCGGAGAAATCAGTCTGCCTGGTGTCGATCGATGTGGCCGTGGCGTTTGCCTCGTCCTTGATTCGATGCCTGCGACTATTGGCAACGCATGAACGTCGCGTGAATATAGGGCGAAGTTAGCCTGCGGACAGCAAGGAATATGGAACTGGTCTTTCAGATGGGATGAACACATTATTCAAGAACTGGCTATAGTCCGCAGGTCATTGGTATGGCGCGGATCCGTTACACGATGGTGTCAGGCATTCAGGAATCCGAGTCCACGGAGTCTTCGCAAATAGGCTAGGTGGCCGGAGAGTTCTAGCTGACGTGAATGATGGGCCGCCGGGCTGGATCGCGAATGGCTCTTCGCAGAACCTCATGAGTCAAAGGGGCGGTATCGCCCTCGCCTAGAAAGATAAAACGAACGATGTTAGCGACCGGATTGCCCTCCTTCCATTTGAAGTAAGCATGAGGCGTATGTCCGGTGGTCTTCTCCAGATGGATCAGAAGGGCAGCGATGGAGTTGGCCACGACAGGGCTATTCGCGCAAAGAATCCTGTGCGGACCGACTTGACGACCTTCGACGCAAAGGCAGTGTTCAAACTCAGAGGCGTCTGTGCGATCGATCTCAAGAAAGAAAAGACACTCGGTTGGATCCATTCCGTAGCGCGTGCGTACGAAGGCATCCAACTCATCAAGTTCCTGTATGCAGTTCTTGTCGTCGTCGTGTTTGGGGCTGCGCGCGATGAGTCGGATGATTTGGTCTTCATCCTTTGAGAGAAGCGCTGTAGCTGTAGGCTCGAGGATCACCTCGGAGATGCGCAGTTCCGTCGAGCGCATCGCGCGAGAGAGAACGGATGTCACAATGATCGCGAGGATGAAAAACGAGGAGATCTTGATTCCTTCGGGCCGCTCGATGATATTCACGGCAGTGGTGTAGATGAAGATCGCGGTGATGAACGCGAAGGCGAATCGGAGGACCTTCCTGGCCCAGACGTGTATGGTCACAGCAATAGCCGCCGACGTGATCAGTACAAGGACGCCAGTGGCGTAGGCTCCCCCTTGGGCGTCGACGTTTGCGTGAAATCCAAGAGTGACAGCGACCGCCGTACCCATAAAGACGAGAACCAGAGGCCGGGACGCAAGTGCCCACTCCGGCGCCATGCCGAAGCGAGGCAGGTAGCGGGGGATGAGGTTAAGGAGTCCGGCCATCGCGGAGGCACCCGCAAAGGCGAGGATGAGGATAGTTGAGATGTCGTAGAGAGTACCGAATCCATTTCCCAGATATTGATGGGCAAGATAGGCTATGGCACGGCCATTAGCTTCTCCGCCTTCTGCGAAGGCCTTTGCCGGGATCAGCATGGTCGTGACTATGCTCGTCAGCATGAGAAAGATGCTCATGACGATGGCTGCGGTGGAGAGTAATTTGCGCGTATTACGGATTCGATCTTCGAGATCCTTACCTGCGATAAGCGGCATGACGGCGACGCCGGTTTCGAAGCCGGAGAGTCCAAGCGCCAGCTTGGGAAAGAGCAAGAGCGCGATGCCGATCATGCCAAGCACGTTGGGATGACTGCCGAAAAC
This sequence comes from Granulicella mallensis, assembly GCF_014203225.1. Lineage (GTDB taxonomy): Bacteria > Acidobacteriota > Terriglobia > Terriglobales > Acidobacteriaceae > Granulicella > Granulicella mallensis_A. The sequence continues at coordinate 139,951 of NZ_JACHIO010000007.1, forward strand.
GGCATGTTTCCAGGCTGGCAGGGCCTCCGGATGATGAAAGAGGGCGATGAGCGCCACAGCGGTTACGACAGCGTTGAGAAGCAGGTACACGCTGACCAGCACGACTGCGATTCCGATGGCTTCCTTGAAGCCTTTGAGAAAGATGGCGCTGAGGATGGCGAGCAGCAGCAGGGTGACAAACATCTGGCTGGAAAGCCCGCGCGGAGCGTAGGGATTGTGGGTGAAATGTGCAGCAGCATCAGCGGCGGAGAGGGTCATCGTGATGATGAAGTCTGTGGACGCAAAGCCGAGCAGAATAAGAACGAATGCCTTGCCTCCCCACTTAGGGAAGAGCTTTTCCAGCATTGCAATCGAGCCCTGTCCGTTGGAACTGACGCCAGCAACGCGGCTGTAGAGAGGTAAGGCCCCGAAGAGAGTGACAAGGACAAGGACGAAGGTCGCAATTGGAGAAAGAACTCCAGCAGCGAGGAAGGCGATGCCAGGCTGATAACCAAGAGTTGAGAAATAATCGACACCGGTGAGGCACATAACGCGCCACCAGACGTGCTCTGGAGATGGCGCGCTATGAACGCCTTTCGGAAGTCGAATGTCGGCGAGCAGCCAATCGGCAACGGAGCTTCGGGTCAATCGTCTAGTCCTGTTCTTAGGGACTCTCCGCGCGCGGAACGAGAGATATACTGCCCCACGCACGAAGGTGCTCCCTCTTTGATGCTTATACGATCGACTTAATGTTGCTTCCAATCACCAGCTGCAATTTTGCGTAGCTTGGCTGTCTGCATTCGGCTAAAGTTCGGCGGACTTATTTCCTGTAATGAGCCGGAGGAGGAACGTGAGGATCACCGCGCCAACAACTGCAATGACGATGCTCATGATAAGCCCGTGCTCTCCAACGCCCCCGAGCCCGAGGTGTGAAGAGATAAAGCCGCCGATCAAGGCGCCGATGAGTCCAATCACCATATCCGCCAGGACTCCAAAACCCGAGCCCTTCATGATCTTCCCTGTGAGAAAGCCCGCAACAATACCAATGATGATCCAAGCGATAATTCCGTGTCCCATAGTGTCTCCTCGTATTTGATGATTCGGGTAATATCGCGTGACCCGTTTATCGGGTGAAACGCTCGGATGCGCCCATGATTGGTTTGCCCTCGACAGCGTCGATGCGAAATTGGATTAGGTCTAGAGCGATGGGGCTGCCTTGGCTTCATCCTCTTTGCTCTTTTTGGCTGAATACTTCTCTTTGTTGGTCTTCGGCTTCTTGGGATTAATCAGGAGCTCTGTGATTCCTGTACAAATAGCAGGTGTCAATGAGTCACTCCTGCCAGGCCAGGAGAAAGCAGGTTTCATAGCCAGAAATAATGGCATGTGGATCGGTCGTAAGTTCGAAGGAGACAAATATGGATAAACAACCTATTGAGGTGCAAGTAAGAACCACGAACGATTGGTTCGGACAATTCGCGGCGCATGCTTCCGGGTGGCTGGGATCGAAGTGGGCATTCGCCGGAGCGGGTTTGGTGATCGTGGTTTGGGCCGCCGTGGGCCCTATTTTTCATTTTTCCGATACCTGGCAACTGGTCATCAATACCGGCACAACCATTGTCACCTTCCTTATGGTTTTTCTCATCCAGAACACGCAAAATCGAGACGCACGAGCAATCAATTTAAAGCTCAACGAGCTTATCCGTGCCATTGATAAGGCTCGTGATCAGATGATCGACATCGAGAATCTGAGTGATCTAGAGCTGGATGAACTCCAGAGAAAATACGAGAAGATCAAAGCAGAATGCGAAGCACGGCCACGAAAAGCGAACGCGCTTAAGGCCGTAGACGTAAATGACTAGCGGTTGTCATCCAAGCAGGCTTATCGTCTCTTGCTGTATTAATGAGAGATGAATAGCCGACGGATACCTGCCGAGCCTGGTGATCGAGCCCAAGTATTGAATGCACGTCGGCAGGCCAAATCCGCTCATACCTATGTGTGAGGAGCGACATCTGTCAAATCCCATCCGCGATTCTGGCTGATGATGCAAATCGCAATGATCGTCGGTTATGCTACGGTTTACCCGATGAACTGGTGGCTCATCAAGAGTGGCTTCAAGGAAGCAATGTCGGACGCCTCCGGACTCTCAAGGAATAATCCTTACGCAATTCCGTGCTTGCTAACTAATCAATTAGTCGAACGTCTGGATAGTGTGGAGAGCTGAACCGCTCCACTCGAAGGACGGCCTACTCGATGCCCCCAAAGCGCTCCATCACGCTTACCGAAGCCGAACTGAGGCTGATGCGCGTGCTGTGGGAGCGCGGGGAGTGCGCGGTAGCGGACATCGTGTCCGCGATTTCGGAATCGACTCCGCTAGCTTATACCTCTGTATTGACCACCATTCGGATACTGGAGAAGAAGGGGTACGTCACCCACCGCCAGGAAGGGCGGGCGTTTCTCTATGTCCCCTGTGTTGCGCAAAGCGAAGCAAGCCGATCCGAGGTGCGGCATGTGTTGCAGCGTTTCTTCGGCAACTCACGGGAATCGTTGCTGCTTTCGCTGCTGGGAGATGGCGATGTGACTTCGGAAGAATTGCTGCGACTGCGACGAGCTATTGACGAAGCGGCGGATGTTTTTCCTGGTGACGAGCCGAGCCTTCCGCCGAGGGGGAAAAAGTGATGGAGCTTCCCGGTATTGGGTCTGTGGCGCACGTAGCGGCATTTCTGTCGACCGCAATATTTACCTCACTGTGGGAAGGCGGCCTACTGACATTGTTGACCGCAGTGTGTCTGCGGCTTCTGCCAGCTCTGAGAACTGGTGTGCGTGCTTTGATATGGATGGCGGTCTTTGGAGTAGCGGCCATTCTGCCATTCTTTTCCATCGTTACCAACCAGTCTCCCAAAGTGGCGGGGATTGACCTTGGGATGCACATTTCCATGGCGTGGGCTTTCTTGATATGCACGGCCTGGGCAGCAGCTTCGCTTTATCGTGCGACCCGATTAGTGCATAGCGCGTGGCGTTTGCACCTGTTGTCGAAGAACGCTCGCGTAATAAAGCCAGATGCTGAACTTGCCAGTTTGCTGCAAGGGAAGGCCGCTTATTGGTCGCGCAGGAGCGCGGAGCTGTGTTCCTGTGAGGATGTCGACGTGCCGAGTGTCGTTGGCTTCTTCCGACCTCGGATTCTCCTGCCGTCTGTATTCGGCGAAGAGATGTCGCCGGCGGATATCAGGCAAATCATCCTGCATGAGATGCAGCACCTCGGGCGCAGAGACGACTGGACGAATTTGTTCCAGAAGCTGACTCTGGTCGTCTTCCCGCTGAACGTTGCGCTGCTCTGGCTAGAGAGGCGACTGTGTGTCGAACGCGAACTGGCATGCGACGATGGTGTCCTGCGGCTCACTGGAAGCAGCAAGGCGTATGCCACTTGTCTTACGAATTTGGCGGAGCAATCACTGATGCGGCGGAGCATGCTGCTCGCGCTGGGTGCTGGACAGCACCGTTCCGAGTTGGAACTGAGGGTGGATCGCATCCTAAATCCCTCGCAACGCAGCGCTAAGTCACGGTGGAGTGTGGCTTCGGCGGGGTTAATTCTGGCCGTGGTATCCGGGGTTTCCGTGCTTTGTGTGCAGGTTCCGGCAATCCTCACGTTCCGAACTCCCGATGCTTTAGTGGCGTCGGACTCGATTGAGCCTGCAAACAGGCCATCAGCCTACACCGGTTTCGCTCGGCCAACGCTCGTGAAAGCGCTCATGCCATGCAAAGACATGACAACTTCCAGCAGAAAGCGGCGAGTGCCTCAGACCCGTTTGCGCGATGTCGTGAAACGGGAGAACAGACAGGCCCCCTTCCAGAGGATCGCAATTGTTCGCGAAGAGAGGCTCGACTCGCATCGCCTTCGGTGGGCGGTGGCAGAAGATTCTCAATTCACTTACGCCGCTTTGCCCATACGTGGCGGCTGGCTAATCGTTCAACTCTAACCCCAACCTGTCTTTATGGAGCTTCCCATGCCACTTGCAACTAATGAATTAGTAGAAAGAGCAAAGCGCTCTTTCCTTCCACTGTCCCTATGTGCCGCTACCGTACTCGGGATCGCACTTTTCAGCACTCATTACGGTGTTCATGCCTCTACAGTGACGGCATCGCCATTGGACGATCACAGCGTAGCTGCGTTGACGTCGCTCGATACTGCGATGGAGACCCTTGCCGCTCGAGTAACACCCGCAGTAGTCAATATTGCGGTGACTTCACGTGGTTCCGAGGAAGAGACCTCCGCACAGGGACAGCAGGAGGTGCCCCCGGGCTTCGCGCAATTCTTCGGACAGGGTGGTGGGATGCAGGCTCCACAGCAGCCGCAACTTCAGCACGGTATCGGAAGTGGTGTCATCATCTCGCCGGACGGCTACATCGTGACGAATAACCATGTAGTGGATGGCGCGACGCAGATCAAGGTGACGCTTCACGACCGGCGCGTGTTGACTGGCAAAGTTGTCGGTGTCGATAAGCTGACTGACCTCGCCGTGGTAAAGGTGAACGCGACCAACCTGCCCGCTATTTCTTGGGGAGACTCAAGCAAGTTGCAGCCGGGCCAAACAGTGCTCGCATTCGGAAGCCCTTTTGGATATTTCCAATTCTCAGTGACGCGCGGTATTGTGAGCGCGGTCAATCGTCCTAATCCATACTCGGACGATGCGCGGAAACCGGGCGGCTATATCCAGGTGGACGCGGCTATCAACCCCGGTAACTCGGGTGGACCGCTGGTAAATGCCCACGGAGAACTCGTAGGCATAAACACCTTCATCATCTCAAATGACGGCTCGTTTGCAGGCGCAGGCTTTGCCATTCCAGCGCAAATTGCGCGGGCTACTACAGCGCAATTGATCGCGCACGGGAAGGTGGACCACGGGTATCTGGGGATCAGCATGAATGACGTGACTCCAGACAACGCTCACTTCTTTAATCTGCCGGATGCATCTGGAGCGATCGTATCGCAGGTGACACAGGATTCCCCGGCAAGCCGTGCGGGCATTCAGCAAGGTGATGTGATTCATCAACTGAATGGTCAACCGATCAACAATGGCAGCGCCTTGCAGGTTGCGGTCAGCGAAGACACTCCGGGCACGAAGATCGAGTTAGGTGTCCTGCGTAACGGTAAGTCCATGACGGTAAACATCACGGTCGGGCAGTTCAAAGCCAACAGGGAAGTGGCTCAAGGTCATGGGGAGGACAGCGGTCTGCAGAGCGGCAAACTTGGTCTGTCGGTCAGCGAATTGACAGCAGAGACGCGCCAGCAGATCAACGCTCCTGACCAACTGCATGGTGTGGTCGTGCAGAGTGTGCGTCCTGCGAGTCCAGCGGAAGACGCAGGCCTGCAACCGGGAGATGTGATTCTGGAAGTAAACCGCCAGCCGGCGTCGTCAGCAAACCAGTTTCTCGGTGAGATCCACGGCAATAGTGCCGGGAAGGACCTCCTGTTGACTGTGTGGTCGAAGGGTAACGTCAGCTATAGGACGATCAGCCCGGAGGCTGAGAACCAGAACGGGTAAGCGGACAGGCGCGGGCCGTTCTTTCAGGCTGTCCGCGCCTAATCTGCCTCGAACTGCTGAAGAGCATGACGCAGGATTTCTTAGGCTGCGTCCTGCTCCACCGGAAGAGGGTGCTGCAGGAGCCAGCCCATTGAGGTTGCCCAGACGAGAATGGAGAACGCGACCACGGAGAAGGTCGACACCAGGATGATAGCCGTCCTGCGTGAGATGAAGGAATGCCCGAGCATCTTGTCGTTGACAACTTCGTTACCGCCCATATCGTGATTTTCCTTGAACGTAACGGCGTTGAAGGGACGTCCGGCCGATACGAAGCCCCCATCCGGAAGGTTGCGAAGGTCTTAATTCGGGTATCGCATAAATCTTTGAGCTTGTATCGCAAAGGGAAATCGAAAGCGGCGATCTGGCTACCGGTCATTCATTGCGGCAACTCCATCAAGCCAGTTCTCGATAACATCTGGACCGGACCAATGTTCTCTAATGACAAACGAGGTGAACTCGCTTCCGTCCTTCTTTTTGTACTGGTACTTTGCTAGAAGGCCGATCATTCAAGGTCCAAACCTTTCACAAAGTCGAACCGAAAATCGTCAAATTCAAGATCTTCGAGCGTCGTCCTGGTTGCAAGTAAATAAGAGCACTACTCCTCAAAGCCCTGGCGGAATTACCCGCCGGATGATGAAAGGATCGGAGAACTGCGCGCCGTAGAATACCCCAATGGACTAAGTATCGACCGATATCGGATGTATGCTTTTGATGGAGCGTTCAGCCGCTATGAATAACAGTTTGCATTCAAAGTGGAATTTGTCGGGATTTTTCCTGTGATTCGTTGGTCCAGGTTGCGGCAGGCTGAAGATCAGGTGTTATTGATTTTGGCCGTTGTGATTGGCGCGCTGACGGGCCTGGCGGTCGTCGCCTTCATCCTCTGTACTGAGCGCTTCGGCATGCACCTCTACCCGGCCGGCGGGGCTGCGTGGCGGCGGCTCTTGTTCCCCGTGGTAGGATCGCTTGGCATTGGTTATCTGCTCTATCGCTTCTTTCCCAACGCCCGTGGCAGCGGCGTTCCGCAGACCAAGACCGCACTGTTTGCACGCGACGGACGCATTACTCTGCGTACGGTGCTGGGCAAGTTCTTCTGCACCTCCGTGACACTGGCCAGCGGCATCCCGCTGGGACGCGAAGGTCCTTCGGTGCAGGTCGGCGCCGGTATCGCCTCCGTGCTTGGACGCATGCTTGGGCTGAGTCCTGAAACGGTGAAGAAGCTGATCCCGGTGGGGGCGGCAGCCGCCATCGCCGCGGCTTTCAATACGCCGCTCGCCGCTGTGCTGTTTGCCCTCGAAGAGATCATGGGCGACCTGAACGCACCGGTCATGGCGGCGGTCGTATTGGCTTCGGCAACGGCCTGGGTAGTGCTGCGTGCCTGCCTGGGCAATCATCCGCTCTTCCGGGTTCCGGAATATCAATTGGTGAGCCCGATTGAGTTTCTCTTATACGCGGTGCTGGGCGTGGCCGGCGGATTGGTCTCAGCGGCTTTCACCCGATTGCTGCTGGGCATGCGCGCAGCCTTTCTGCGCTTGCCTTATAAAACTACATGGTTGCATCCCCTGGCCGGAGGATTGATGGTCGGCGCGATGGGATGGTTTGTGCCCCAGGTTCTGGGCGTGGGATACCTCTATGTCGGTCAGGCCCTCAACAACGGTATCGCCCTCAAGCTGATGCTTTTACTCGTTGTGTTGAAGCTCTTCGCCGTCACAACCAGTTACGCTTCGGGCAATGCTGGAGGCATCTTCGGCCCTGCCTTGTTTATAGGAGCCATGCTTGGAGGATCACTGGGGACGGTGGCGCATCATCTGCTGCCGGCCTTGACGGCAACGCCCGGAGCCTATGCGCTGGTCGGCATGGGCGCGGTCTTTGCCGGAGTTGTGCGCGCTCCGATGACCTCGGTTCTGATCATCTTCGAGATGACGCAGGACTACGCGGTCATTGTTCCGCTGATGCTGGCAAATCTTGTCAGCCTGTTCATCGCGTCCCAATTCCAACGCGAATCGATCTATGAGGCATTGACCGCGCAGGACGGCATCCATCTGCCGGCGGCGGCACGGAACCTGGGGTCCAGCAAACGGCTGGTCAGTGCGGCCATACGGCCTGCGGGCGAGTTACTGCGCGCGGATATGACGATCCAGGAGGCTTTTACGGTGATGCAATCCTCTGCGCTGGAATCCTGTCCCGTACTGGATTCCAGCGGGGTCATCGGGGTGGCCAGCCTTGCGCAACTCGATGGGGAGCGGGGTGCGGGCGCAGACCGCAAGCTCGACTCCTTGATCAAGGCTCAGGATTTTCTTCACATTCACGTCGATGAATCGCTGGATGTGGCTCTCGCCCGCATGGGATCTACAGGGATGGCGATGCTGCCTGTAGTCAGCCGCACAAATATTCACAATCTCGAAGGCATCGTGACCCTGCAAGATGTCCTGCACGCCTATGGAGTTTCCGCCTGGGGCGGGCATTCTACGGATGATGCTGTAGCAGTAGCGGACATACCGCCTCTGCCAGCACACTGGGAATAAGGCCGCGCAGCAGGTGATCTGCTTTCTCTGCTGCGCTGTGCGCGCCCATCACGATAAGATCCGAGTCCCGTTCCCGCGCTAACCCAACAATCTCAGAGCTGGGCTCTTTGCGAGAGACGACTATTTGCAGGCTCTTCATCGGATCGCACCCGGAGAGTCTCTGCTCCGCGGACATGACTCTTGCCAGTGCGTTTTGAAACGGTCCCGGATCGAGTGGTTGCACGTGTCTTGCTCGCTCAGGATTCTCGATGTGCAGAAGCGTGAAGGCCGCATGATGATCTTCGGCGAGCACACAGGCGAAGGCGGGAGTGCGAGCCGAGCCGGGATTCAGATCACTGGCGCAAAGGACATCGCGCAACGACCAGACAGGCTGTTTCACTGGCTGAACTTTAGGGCCGACCACCAGTACGGGACAGTCGACCCGACGCACAAGGGCTTCGGCGTTGGAACCGTAAAACAGCCTTACAACGCCTTTCGCCGCATGTGTGCCGAGCACCATCAGATCGGGCTTCCGGTCGTGCGCCGTAGCGACGATCTCATCCTGTAAGGATCCTGAAGACAGAATCGTCTGCACCGCAAATCCTTCAGCACGCAGTTGGGTGTCATGCTCTTCCAGCTTCTGTTCGCTCTGGCGCATCCCTTCAAGCACCATGTCGAGGTCCACCCAGGGCATTTCGGATGGGGCGTATCCACTGGGGAGTTGGCTCACATTTTCAAGCAGAATTTGCGAGCTATAGCATCGGGCAATGCTCTTGGCATATTCCAGGGCGAGCATCGAAAGCTCGGAAAAATCGCTGGGGACTAGAATCCGGTCGAACGCTATCTTTTTGAGAGCCAATGTGTCCATCGCATGCATCCCCATGGAAGTAGGTGCAGTACCGGCCTATCATGTTACGCCGATCTTCGGGGAGAGGCTTTTCGGGCTCATTGTGGCATTGGACATTAGGTTTCCAATACACAGACTGGACGAGATATCTTCCGAGCGGGAGAATCAACGCTCTAACGTGGCCGCAGTGTGAATGCGGCTCTCAGTAAGGTCCAGTTCGTACTGAAGTGTGCGTAGCACTTCCTCGTTGATTTGCCCGTCGTCGCGCAATCGAATGAGGGAGTCTCGCTCGACTTGAAGCACTTCGATCATGGCAGCTTTTCGCTCGGAATAATCCACGTTACCCGCAGGTTCTATTTCATTCTCCGCTGGAAGTGCGTCGAGCCTTCTCTGGTACATGGCAATGAGTTCGCTGAACATGGCTGACTGAGTTTTCTTCTTAGCGCGTCTGCGGCTCAGATGAGCAACAGCCTCTCGAAGAAGTACTCGCCGAGTTTCCTGTTCCTCTTTACGTGAAGATTCCGCACCGCACAACCCTAATAGGCGAATCAACGTGGGCATGGTCAGGCCCTGAATCACAAGAGTGGCGAAGATCAAACAGAATGCCAGATAAATAATCATGCTTCTTTGTGGGAGAGTGTATGGCAGGGAGACTGCGGCTGCCAGTGAGAGCACACCACGCATGCCTCCCCAGCCGATGATGAAGGTAGCTCCGGGATTCGGAAGTTCGACATCGACCTTCTGCACCCAACGCTGCAGCCAATAAGAAAAGTATGTCTCGCCGAAGACCCAGAGCATACGGACTGCGATCATGGCCAAACTGAAACCTATGCCGTATCGGAGAAGCACGGAATGGCTCATTCCATGAAGCTGTCCCATGACATACGGCAACTGAAGGCCGATGAGGACGAACACAATGCCGTTCAAAATAAAGGTCAGGGCATCCCATACGGCTGTTGCCTGAAGCCGTACGCCAGGAGTCATGTACGAAACGCTCTTCCGGCTCATGTACATGCTGCACGCAATCACTGCAATGACACCGGATACCCTCATCCGAGCGCCAAGCAGGTAGGTTGCATACGGAACAAGAATGCTGATGACGATCTCGATGCCGCCGTCATCTATGGAATGCCTCGAACTCTTCTTATCGTGCAGGTCAGCGTTTATTGGCGATAACACCGGATCACCCGGATCTGTCTTCCCCACGTATTCCGAATCAAGAACCCCATCTGGAATCGGCCCGTTCCCACGCAACCCATCGGTGTTGTCCGGGGACCGCAAATCCCCACTGTCAGCCATACTCGCCGGTGACTAAAACGGCCCAAGCGCTGCAGCGTCGGCATCTTCAACTGCTTCGTCTCACCGCGGCATGAGAAAAGGGGCAACGGAGCACCTCCGGTGCCCCTTTTTTGGGGTGAAGATGCCCCAGGGTTATTGGGCAGGCATGTACTTGTTGAGCCACTGCAGAACGCGTTCGCTGCGGTCGCGAAGATGGTCGGGGTTCTCGAAGAGGTGACCTTCGTTGGGATAAACGATGAGCTGGGTTTTGACGCCCTGGGCGCGGAGCGCGTGCCAAAATTCGAAGCTCTGGGGAGTGGGGCACTCTCCATCGCGGTCGCCGACGAGAATCAGGGTGGGAGTTTTGACGTTGTGGATGAAGTTGATGGCGGTACTCTTGGCGTAGACAGCGGGATCGTCATAGACGGTCTTGCCGAAGAAGGGGACCATCCACTGGTCGATGGAGTTTTCGCCGTAGTAGCTCTGCCAGGCGGAGATGCCGGCACCGGCGATGGCGGCCTTGAACCGGTTGGTTTGGGTGACGGCGAACATGGTCATGAAGCCGCCGTAGCTCCAGCCGGTAATGGCTTCACGATGGGAATCGATGGCGGGGACCTGCTTCTCCACGGCGTCAAGTCCGCTGAGGATGTCGCGAAGGTCGCCGTAGCCGAAGTCCTTGCGGTTGGCGGCGGCGAACTTTTCGCCTTGACCGAAACTGCCACGGGGGTTGGGCTCGAACTCGAAGAAGCCGAGCTCGGACCAGAGGCTTCGGCCCCATCCGGTGGGAACGGTGGAGGAGGGACCTCCGTGGACCTGGACGAGGACGGGGTACTTCTTGGTGGGGTCGTAGTTTGAGGGGTAGGTGAGCCATCCTTGGACGTGGAAGCCCTCGTTGGTCCACTCGACGGACTCGATGTGGGCGTGAGGGGCGCCGGGGTTATTGAGGTGGGTGATCTGGCGCAGGGCGGTGCCGGGGCCGGCCCAGAGCTCGGCGGGGGTCTCGTGGCCGCTCTTGACGAAGGCCAGGACGCCGTTGTGCGAGACAGAGAGGGGTGCTTCGCCACCTAGGCCGAAACCGCCGAGGATGACCTCACCGAGGTCGAGGACATGGCCGGGTATCCTGGCTTGCTTGTCGGCGTCGTAGGTGGTGAGGAGGGTATGGCCGCGGCGATTTTCGACGAGGCCGAGGGTGTTCTTGGTAAGCCAGATTTCGAAGGAGGGAGAACCGTCGATGTCGGGGGTGATGTCCTGGGCGGTGTTGTCGTCGTTCTTCGGGGTCACGACCCAGATGTCGCCGCCGTTGGCACCCTCGTCGGACATTAGGCCGCCGATGAAGGCGATGCGCTTGCCGTCGGGAGAGAAGCGGGGAATGGCCATCTGCAATCCATGCATGGCAGTGGAGGTGGTGTTGGGATCGAAGGCGACCTGAGGGACGGAGTTCTCGGTGGTGGCGATGGTGAAGAGCTTGGCGATCCACCAGTTGTTATCGCCGGGCGGAGTAGCGGCGGTGAACGCGATGTGTTTGGAGTCGGGGGCGAAGTCAAACTCGTAGGCGTGCAAGGTTGTGGGGGTGAGCCAAGCGCCTTGGCCGGTGGTGGTGTCGACGGAGTAGACGCGCTGGACTTCGATGCCGTCCTCGCCTATGACGCCGGACCAGGGGGTTATGGGGGCGAGCGGACTGGACTGGCGGGTGGCGTTCTTGACGAAGAGGAAGGCGAGAGACTTGCCGTCCGGGGCCCAGACGGGTGCCTGGAAAATGCCGGTGAGGTGGGTGAGCTGGCGGGACTGGCCGGTAGCTACGGAGTAGAGGAAGAGCTGAGCCTGGGCATCCCCTGATTTTGCAGTGTTTTCGGTGGTGCAGGTGCTGGTGTAGGCGAGGATCTTGGAGTCCGGTGACCAAACGGGACTTGTATTGAAGCAGGACCCCACATCGGTGGGAGATACGATCTTCTCGGCTGCCATATCAGGATGGGCGAGCAGGGTGAGGTGGAGGGCAAAGCTTTTGTCATCGCCGAGGGTCCAGGCGACGGTGGCTCCATCGGGGGAGAGGGCGACGTCACTCGGGGCCTGTGTGTGGATGGCGGAATAGTAAAAGGCCTGTGTGTTGGTAGCGTTGGCGTAGAAATCCATGAGGCGAGGATCGTGTGTGGCGAGGGGCTTGATGGGGGCGGGGTTGCCGCTTTGGGCGAGAGCGCCGGCCGCGCAAGCGGCGAGCAAAAAGATCCCAAGTCGTACAGGAGAAAGATAACAATTCATCAAACTAAAGTAGCACTTAGGGGCTGCGAATCCTGAGCGCGGCAAGGGGCAACGTGTGGTCTCCGGCACCCTATCGGGGCAGAGCAGGTTATTAGTCGGGCTTGTGGGTATTAGAACTCATTGACTGTATGAGGATCTGCCTTTCAACGCTTGGAAAGATCCGGGTTTGCTCGGCGGGCGAATAACGTGTCAGTTTCTTTAGTAGGCTGACTGTCATGGGAAGCGGGTTCTTCACCATGCCTCGACTACGTCGCAAAATCCTCTTCAACCAGAGGTTTCAATGCTTCCCGGATACGATCTGCCGGTACGACGATAGCGATTCCCGCATTGATGCGTTCCTCTTGAAAGGGAGAACCTGCATCCTCGGATACACCATCGATATCGCTTGTCCGCTGATCGAAATGACCATGTACTAAACCAATCAATCTAATGCGGCCATCGCTTCCTGTAGAGAAAACAGGGGAACCACTGAGCCCGCCCAGAGAGCGAACCTCCACTAGAAATGCAGTCATCAATCCCATTCTCGTGCGGATGGGTTCATCAGGCAACGCCGCGATGCTGCCGACGCGAATAATCGGGATGTTTTTCTCGGAACCTTGATGATGAACAAATAGTCCCGTGAGCCCGACTTCGTGTCCCGGCAAGATGTGCGCTCGACTCGAAACACTAACTGTAAAAATGTTTTCCGGCATCCAGCAGCGCATCTCATGCGGATTCGTTAGATAGGGCCGGCTCGCGTCAGGCATTTGGTACTCGAATCGGGCAATCGCTACATCGACGACTTCGCCATCGCGCCCGGAATGATAGTGCCAGACGTTCAATGGAAACTCCCGCTCTTCCTTTCCTTCCTTCCCATTGAAAGTCAGGACCACCGTATCGACCGATGTCCTGTCTCGAATCATGTCTAATACATGTTTCGCAGTCACGACATAAAGACGGAATTTCGCTGTCTTGCGGTCAAGGTGCCCGGTGAAGAATGCGGTGCCCTTCGGCACGAGTCTGCCATCCGCCAAACGGATATTGACGAAGGCTACTGTGCGCACCATGTCAGAATGCACTTGCATAGCTACAGGGTAATAGGGCAACGCTCTCCGTAGCTAAGGAAGATACCTCTGCTAGTTTGCGGCAGCCTCCTCAACAGCGAGTGTGAGAGGAACGTTTGCAGTCCGCAGTCGACATTATCGGGGACGGCAAATACAATCTCCTTCGCCAGTCTGATCGAGGACTAGGACCCCGACATTGTATGAAAGCGTCAAGTTGCAAACAGAATTCGACCCTCTCTAGGAATATTCTGCATGTAGTGGGCGGGGTTCACCTTTTCGGAGGGTGAGTTCCGCTTCAAACTTCTTTTCGATGTGGAACATCGCGATGAACCATGTTTTGGACGTGCAGCGAATGGGAACGGTAGTCGCAAAAGACACACGCAAGCTCTTTATTTCGGTTGGTGCTACAGTCTTGCGGAGATGGGGTGCCTGCCTTTTTGAGATCGTGGAGGCCCAGGTCTTTGCGGATTGTCTAATGTCGTTCAGAAGTTGTCGAGTTATTTCCCCTGGAAGTCTCGGCGCTCTGCTCGTGGGGATGCGATCCACTGGTATGTGTCCATGACCGGAGCTTTGATCCTTGCTCGTGCGGTCAACGACGAGGAATTTGCACACGAGATTCTCGCGGAGACGAGGACACGCCTCCACTAGCGATTGAGCAAATAGTTTTACGTCGGCAACTCATCTTGGATGGATTCCGCGATATAGCTTGCCATCGCTTGACTCAACTGCGAGTCCACCTCATCGGCAATCGTCATGATGCCGAGAAGCAGGATGCTGAAGTCGATGGTGCCTAGATTTTTCTGGAGTGTATGGAAGATCGTTACCTGGAGAATGCGGCTCTCTTCCACCATCATCGCTGCGGTGTATCCCTGTCGGCGCCGTTCCAACCCATGATTCGAGGCAGATTCTGATTTCAGTTCTTTGGTGCCCAGTGGTTTAAAGACTTGCAGACGCCTTGCCAAGTCAAGGAAGACCTGAGGCAGATGCTTGCAACGCTCTTCGCGGCTGAGAGGAAGTGCCATTAAGGCATCTTCCTTTTCTACCTCTTCATACCAGTCAGCAATGCTGGCTTCGGTCGTGCGTTCCAGAATCGTCGCCAAGCTTTCCACCTTGCGCTTGTGCAGTGGTCCCTGTGCGGTCGCGGTAGTTCACGAGATACGGCGGATCGGTAAGGATGAAATCCACGCTGTTTGTGGGCATCTGACGCATGACTTCGATGCAGTCGTCATGGTGGATCTGGTTGCTGAAGCTGCTCAGCTGTGGGCTTGCTGCGCTCGTGGTTGTCAGTTCTGGAATTTCCTCTTGGTCCCTTGCCTCTGAAGGCGCTCGGGACACACCACGCGAAGCGATGCGAGGGACCCGCCTCCCAAGGCAAGCGGGTGCATTTTGGGGAGGGCCGAAAGAATGTTCTGCGTTCTCTGCAGAAGATTGTTTTGGAGGGACCCGAAACCCGCAGGGGGACCGTTAGTCCGAAGCAGAACACGCGCAGTCCGCAGGGCGGCGGTAGAGGCCCGAAGCAGTGTCCGGGCGATGGAAGGGGCATGGAACGGGGGGATCAGTATCGACAATCGCGCGCTGAAGAGAAGTATCAGAACGGAGGATTCCAGTACGAAAGTGAGCGATAGGGCTACTTAGCTACTGGATGGTCTTGTTATGTCCAGCGAACAGATCGGTTGCGATGATGGTGACCTCTTGCATGACATCTTTGGGAAGGACGCGTCCAAGGGGTTCTGCAGCTTCGATTTCCCGCTGAGTAGGTACGAGAATCTCTTCCTCTTCGAACTCTGTCTTGCGACTCGATCGCAGCAGATGAAGGAATTCAGCCTTGTTCTTTGGAGAGGAGAAAGAGAATAGTAGCTCGTATGCATCGCCTTGCGGATCTCCTGACAGAGCCAACGTGCGCGTATTCGTCATCTGAGCATATCCCAGCATGTAGCCGATCGCCTCAGTTGCTCGTGCTAATACCTCTGGATGATGTCTGGGCAAAAACGTAATGAATACGATCCAGTCCTTCTCTTCGGTCCAGAGTGGAGGGATGAGTGGCGGGCCTCCGGGCGGATTGGTGGGGGCGCTGCTCATCGTTGAGTTGATCATCGCGCAGGCGGTGAGAGAGAGCAAGTCGCCTAAATTCCGATTCTGTGGTCGGAACGCAACAAAGTGTGGTTCTGGATTATTGCTCTGGATGGAATCATGCGTTGCGAAAGGTAATAATCGGGGCCTTAATTTCACCCTATCGTCGGTCTAGTCGCAGGGAATTCGACTCGTCGCCTGCTGAATAAACCCCGAGGTGCGGCAAATATGATGCACGAAAAATCGACAGAAAAGGTGTCAAATGGAGTCATTGCCAAGCGGCTCCTGAACGTCAGGGAGGCAGCTCAATACCTGGGAATCGAGGTGGACACGGTCTACAAGAAGTCCAGGTTGCGGGAGGTTCCCTGCGTCAAGGTTGGTCGATCGTTGCGGTTCGATGTGAAGGCGCTGGAGCGCTATATCGAGCAGCACTCAATCGAAACCATCGACTAAAGGAGAAGCGAAATGTCTGTACACAAGTTGGATGAAGAGCTGTACGAGGTTCGTTGGAGGGAAGGAGGGCGAAATAAAAGCCAGACGGTTCATGGCAGTAGAGATCTGGCACGAAAGATCTCGCGCAAAAAGATGTCGACGCGAGACGAAAATCGGCACCTCGACGTGAAGAAGGAGATCAACTATCGGATGTCCGACTTAATCGGTCGTTACTGGACGCACTACGGAAGCAAGAAAGCTTCGGCAGATCGCGAGATGAGCATTGTGGAAGGGATTCGATCCGAGTTGGGGCGGAAGTTCGTGCGTGAGCTGGACGGCGTCGCCGTCCAGCGCTGGTACGAAAACCTTACCGGCAAGCGCGGCCTTGCCGATAATACGGCAGTGCGGCACTTCAACGTCATGCACCACATGATGGAGAAGGCTTCGACGCTCTGGTCCAAGGAAACCGGCATTGACCGGAATCCAGCCGACCTGATCGAGATGTACCGCCCGGACGATTCAAGAGAACGGTATCTTTCGGCAGAGGAGCTCTACCGCCTGAAGCTTGAGCTGGACGATCGTATGCTTCAGAAGGGCACCAAAAACCCTAATCGGACGAATCTTCGGATGAGGCTTATCGTGTTGATCGCTGTATCGACGGGGATGCGCTCCGCCGAGATCCACCGGCTGCTATGGTCCGACGTGAAGTACAGCGAAGGTCTGATCGCAGTCCGGGCAAAGCTGAAGAAGGGCAAGGAGCGCTACGTTCCTCTGGCTCCGGAACTCGCCGCGGAGATTCGGCGATATCCGGCGGTGATAGATGAGGAACGAATCTTCCCGCCGAAGGGTGGACCGAAGAGTAAGCGTCAGAGATTGGAAGGGAGTTTCGATGACCTGCTCAAGCGAGCGAAGATTCGGGATTTCTGGTTCCACGATCTGCGTCACACCTTCGCGTCCTGATACATGATGAACGGCGGCGATCTCTACGAACTGGCGAAGATTCTCGGTCACGCGAACATTTAAGATGACCGAGCGTTATGCCAAGCTGGGCCGCGCGCACATCGCCAAAACTGGCAACACGGCTAAGGTGATCTGGAACATGTTGAACAGGAAAACAGAGCAGGAAGAGGCCGAACAACAGGGCATTGCATAGCAATGTTCGGATATTGTTCGGACTGCTAAAACACTAACTTTCTGGTTGCTGCTAAGTGCTTTAGAATGTGGTGGCCAGAGACGGGATCGAACCGCCGACGCCGGCCTTTTCAGGGCCGCGCTCTACCACTGAGCTATCTGGCCTTGGCACTGGAACACCTATCGGGCTGCCAAGTGCGCCCGTTAAGCTCGTGCGTTTCGACTTCGCCTGCCTGAGGTGGGGAGGGAATAACCAACTGCGTTACCGCGTGTGGCTTTCGAGAACGTCGAAGGCCAGTATACCAATGACTTACGTCTCGCGCCAACCTCGATAAGTGCAAAATCTTTTTCCCCGGTCTTCGCGGTACGATAAATCCCTGACGAGGTACATCCGGCATGATGAGTTTTTGCAACAGCCCTATCCAGAGGCTGCTCCGTTTCTCCGTTCTCTTTGCCTTTGGCTCAGCCCTTGCCGGTAGCGGCGTGTTTGCACAGACAGGCTCTCCGCTCACGCCTTCCGAAGCCCGGACTGCGCGTGCCTTTGAGGCCGCAAAGAAGCTTGGAGCTCCGGAGCTTTATGCGTTTCTCAAGCCGATGCCCAAAGGCGCCGATCTTCATATGCATCTCTCCGGCGCGGTTTATGCGGAGACCTTTATCGCCGAGGCCGTCAAGCAGGGGCTTTGCGTCGATCCCAAAGCTTTGGCGCTCGCGCCGTCCGCGACAGGGAAGGACGCCCCTTGCGGCCCAGGCAATCTTCCTGCGTCGTCCGCGCTCAAGGACCAGAAGCTCTACGACGCTCTCATCGATGCCTTCTCCATGCGCAGCTTTGTCCCTAGCTCCGGGATCAGTGGACACGACCAGTTCTTTTCCACCTTCGATCACTTTCGCGGTCTCAATAGCTCTCATGCAGGTGAGTGGTTGGATGAGGTTGTCAGGCGTGCCGCTGTGCAGAACGAGCAGTACCTCGAGGTGATGCAGACCCCAACCTTTACCCACGCTGCGACACTTGGCTATAACCTCGGCTGGCCCGAGGGAGCAGAGAAGACCGTTACTCCGCAACAGCTCGCCAAGCTCCGCACCGACCTCCTCTCCGGCGGTGTGCGCGATGAGGTTAGCGTCGACAGCAAAGAGCTTGCCGATGCGGAATCCGCACGTCGTGCGATGGAGGGATGTGAAGGCGCGCAGCCCAACCCTGTGCAGATCCAGGGGATGGAACATGATCCCTGCACGATCCAGACGCACTGGCTCTACCAGGTCCTGCGCGGGTTTCCTCCCCAGCAGGTCTTTGCCCAGACGCTTCTCGGTTTTGAAGTCGCAAGCGCTGATCCGGATGTCGTCGGCATCAACTTTGTGATGCCGGAGGACGGCCGTGTCTCCATGCAGGACTACCACCTCCAGATGCAGATGCTTGACTATCTGCACTCGGTCTATCCGAAGGTTCGCCTGTCGCTACACGCCGGCGAGATCGCTCCCGGCATGGTGACACCGGATGGCCTGCGCTTCCACATTCGCGAGGCCATCGACCTCGGACATGCGGAGCGCATCGGCCACGGTATGGATGTGCTTTATGAAGATCATCCCTCCGCCCTGTTGAAAGAGATGGCGGACAAACACGTCATGGTCGAGATCAACCTGACCTCCAACGATGTGATTCTCGGTCTCACCCGGACGGACCATCCCCTCGCTGCCTACCGCGCTGCGCATGTGCCTGTCGCGCTCTCCACTGACGACGAAGGCGTCAGCCGCATCGACCTCACGCACGAGTACGTGAAGGGTGCGGAAGAGCAGGGCCTAACCTATGTCGACCTCAAGCAGATGGCACGCACCTCGCTGGAGCACGCCTTTCTCGCCGGAGAAAGCCTCTGGGCGGCGCCCGATAGCTTTACGCGACGCAAGGCTGCTTGTGCTGCATCGATCACTTCCATCAGCAATCCCACCTCTGCCTGTGCCGTGCTGTTGAAGTCGAGCGAGCGTGCCGCCGAACAATGGGAACTGGAACGCCGATTCGCTCTCTTTGAAGCTTCTATCCACTAGCTCATGCGCTAAACTTGTGTCGCACCGGCCAGATATTTCGTGGAAATCACGACCCTAAGGAGAGTCCCTTGTTGAAACGAGCGATTTCGGTAGTGCTGCAAACGATCCTGCTGCTGGCCGTCTTCGGCGTCGGGTCGTTTCTTCCGGTGTTCAATATTCTGCCTATGTGGAAGATGGGCGCTGGCGCCACGCACGATTTCGTGCTCGACGGCCTGCTTTTGATGATCGCGCTCTACCTGGTCATTCTTGCCATTGCAGCCGCCCGGAAGCGGTTGCGCAGCTCCGGGGCTCTCAGCACCCTGGCGTTCGTACTGGCCCTCCTTCTTGGTTTTGCGATGAAGTTTGGGATGGTCACCGTCGGTTCGGCTGCCTCCTGACCCTATTTTTGACTGTTTTTCCACAAACCTGAATCTGCCTCGGAACCCACGATTTTTCTGCCCGGGAGGCCGATTCTTGCTAGTCTTTAAGAGGCAAAGCACTATCAGCGGTCAAACGATTGCTTACTTACTCCACGCAGGCTGGACCGGAGGGGCATTTGTCGATTCCTGATCGTTGTTGTTGCCGCCGGGATGATTGCCCGGTTGAGAAAAGGACTCCTCCTTCCGAATGAATCTTTCCGCCTCTTCCCGTATTGCCACCCCCGCCCCCGCCATTGATCTCGCCGAACGCAAGATCGCTTACTTTTCGATGGAGATTGCACTTTCCAAATCTCTGCCGACGTACTCCGGAGGCCTTGGCATGCTGGCAGGGGACACCCTGCGTTCTGCTGCCGATACCGGCGTATCCATGGTTGTCGTCTCCCTGGTGCACCGCCACGGCTACTTCCAGCAGCACCTCGACGGAGTCGGTCAGCAGACGGAGAGCGATGTCATCTGGTCGCCCGAAACGACCCTGCCTTCCGTCGGCCAGGAGATTGTCGTCACCATGCAGAACCGTGAGGTTACGGTCCGCGCGTGGCGCTTCGACGTGGTCGGCGTCACCGGCCACATCATCCCGGTCTTTCTGCTCGACACCGATATCGAAGGCAACGACCCCTGGGACCGCAAGCTGACCGACCATCTCTATGGCGGCGATACCTACTATCGCCTCTGCCAGGAGACGATCCTCGGCCTCGGCGGCGTGCAGCTTTTGCACGCACTTGGCTGCAAGCCCGAGGTCTGCCACATGAACGAGGGCCACGCCGCTCTGCTGACGATCGGCCTCCTTGAAGAGCGCCTGAACGGCGCTCCGCTCCGCGATGCCACCGAGGCCGACGCCGAAGCGATCCGCCAACAATGCGTCTTCACCACGCACACGCCGGTACCTGCGGGCCATGACAAGTTTGGTCTCGACCAGATGTTTGCGGTGCTGGGCCATGACCGCGCCTCGGCCATCGAACGCTTCGGCTGTCTGCACGACGGCCTGATGAACATGACCTATCTGGCGTTGCGTTTCTCGCGCTACGTCAACGGTGTCGCCATGCAGCACGGCAAGGTCTCGCAGAAGATGTTTCCCGGCTACCAGGTACACTCGATCACCAACGGCGTTCATGCCGGAACGTGGCTCTCGCAGCCCTTCCAGGCGCTTCTGGATAAGGAAGTTCCCGAATGGCGTCACGATAACCAGTACTTCCGCTCGGTCTACGGCATCGCTCCCGCGGTCATCGACGCGACCCATGCGCTCGGCAAGCAACGTCTGTTTGCGACGGTCAAACAGCGCACTGGCGTTGAGCTTGATCCTAAGGTCCTGACGCTCGGCTTTGCCCGCCGCGTAGCCACCTACAAGCGTGCGAGCCTGCTCTTCCGCTCACCCGAGCGGCTGGTCGAGATCGCCGAAAAGATTGGTGGCTTGCAGATCCTGTTTGCTGGCAAGGCACACCCTGCGGATAGCGCCGGCAAGGGACTGATTCGCGATGTCTTTACGGCCGCTGCGAAGATCAACAACTCGAAGCTGCGCATCCTCTATCTGGAAAACTACGACTGGGACCTGGGCGAGCAGCTTACGGGTGGCGTTGATGTATGGCTGAACACACCGCTGCGGCCCTATGAAGCCTCCGGCACCAGCGGCATGAAGGCGGCGCTGAATGGCGTTCCCAGCCTGAGCGTGCTCGACGGCTGGTGGATCGAAGGCTGCGCGGAGAACATCACCGGCTGGGCTATTCCGGACTGCGACGATGAGGCGGCGGAAGCCAGCCTGCTCTATTACAAGATCGAGCACTCTGTCGCTCCTCTCTATGCGAACAAGGCTGCCTGGGCTGAGGTTCGCCGCCACTGCATCGCGATCAACGGCACTTTCTTCAATACGCATCGCCAACTGGGCCAGTATGTCTCGAACGCCTACTTCCCGCAGTCGGCCTCGGTCGCTGCGAGCGATCAGGTGATTGTGGATGACGAAGTCCGCGAGGGCGTGCTGGTCTAATTGGTACCGTAGAAACGACAAAGGCGTCGCGTCTTCGCGACGCCTTTGTCGTTGCCCTCTCATCTTTCGTCCGTCTGGGCGCATGGACATACGTGTAATTACACGCATACAATCATTCTTGGGAGATTGATGAATGCCCTTACACCCTGGTGATCCGGGCTGCATCTGCTATCGTCTGCGACAGACCGCACGGCTGATCTCTCGCACCTACGATCATTTCCTGGCTCCTGTGGGGATCAGCATCGGACAATTTGGCATCTTGGCCACTCTCGCCGCGATGCAAGGGAGTTCCATCTCCGAACTCGCCGATGTTCTGCAGATGGAGCGTACAACGCTTACCCGCAATCTCCTGCCTCTCAAAAAGCTCGGCTACATCGAAATTGAGGAAGGGGACGACAAGCGAGCCAAATCTTTGTGCCTGACCCGGGCCGGTGAAAAAACTCTCTCGGACGCAAGACCACTTTGGCACGCCGCTCAGCAAAGCGTTGAGCAGCAATTGGGCAAAGCTGAAGTGCAATCACTCAGCAAGACATTGGATGGCGCGATGGATCGTCTATCGGCCAGTGCGGTTAAAGCCGTCCCGTAAAGATCTTGATTTTGAGTACTCCTACTGATGCACTTGTTCCAGTCGTATGAAAAGGAAATCGATATGAATCAGCAACGCCGTGTCGTCGTAACAGGGGTGGGTCTCGTAAGTCCGGTGGGTATCGGCACAGAGGAGACCTGGGCCGCTTTACTGAAGGGCGAATCGGGGATTGCACCGATCCGTTTATTCGATGCCTCCCAGTTTGCCTGCCGGATTGCCGGTGAGGTAAAGGACTTTGTTCCGGAGAAGTACATCGATCGCAAAGACATCAAGAAGATGGGCCGGTTCATCCAGTTTGCGATGGCTGCCGCGGAGTTTGCCCTGACGCAGGCTGACCTGAGCATCACAGAAGAGAATGCGGAGCGCGTAGGGGTCTACGTCGGCAGCGGTATTGGCTCGTTCGAGGTGATCGAGCGCGAGCATGCGAAGCTCCTTGCCAGCGGCCCCGATCGTGTCTCGCCCTTCTTCATCAACGCCACTATCGCGAACCTGGCGTCGGGGCAGATCTCCATCAGGTACGGTGCCCAGGGGCCAAATCTCACGTGCTCCACAGCCTGTACTACCGGGGCGCACGGCATTGGCGAGGCCTGGCACATCATCCGCCGTGGCGATGCGGATGTCATGATCTGCGGCGGCAGCGAGGCTGCGGTGACGCCCCTCTCGATTGCAGGCTTCGCCTCCATGCGAGCGCTCTCAACCTGCAATGACAAGCCAGAGACCGCATCCCGCCCCTGGGACAAACAGCGGGACGGGTTCGTTACGGGAGAAGGCGCCGGGGTACTGGTTCTCGAAGAGCTGGAGAGTGCTCAGGCTCGCGGCGCAACGATCCTCGCGGAACTCGTTGGCTACGCCGCGAACTCCGATGCCTTCCACACCAATGCTCCGCCGGAAGACGGGCGTGGCGTGCGGCGAGTGATGCAGCTCACCCTCGAGCGTGCAGGGCTAAAGCCGAGCGATATCCAGTACCTGAACGCCCACGCCACTTCGACTCCGCTTGGCGATCGCGCTGAAGCCCGTGCCATCGCCGAGGCCTTTGGAGAGCATACAGACAAACTGCTTGTAAGCTCTACCAAGTCGATGACAGGACATCTGCTGGGCGGCGCGGGAAGTCTCGAAGCCGGCATTACGGTGCTGGCCCTGAGGGATCAGATGGCGCCCCCCACCACGAACATCGAGCAGCTCGATGAAGCCATCAGGCTGAACCTCGTTCGTGACAAGGGTGTCTCCGTGCCGATGGAGTATGCGATGTCTAACTCCTTCGGTTTTGGCGGAACCAATGCTTCCCTCATCTTCCGTAGATGGAAGCCCTGATCTTACCTACAGCCACTCCAGCCGCCGGGGCTTGAATCCAAGCACCTGCTTCGCTTTGGCATTTGAAGCTCCGCGCAGCCTGGTCTGGTAGTAGACAGCATCTTCTCCGGCAGACTGCCGTGCCTGCTCCTCTGTCACGCGCGCCGGTGGCGGAGCGCCAACAGACTTCGCAAATGCGGGCAGCCACACGCTCATCGGCGGAGGATCGTCCTCTACCACGTGGTATATCCCCGGCTCGCAATCGAGAGCCGCGACCGTCGCCAGTGCTGCATCTTCGATATGCACCCAGGACCACAGGCCCTGCCCCTTGCCGATAAGAGGGAGCTGCTGCTGCCGCAACTGCTCTGCCGCCCCGCCATCCGGGTGATACCAGGTGTTTGGCCCATAGAAGAACCCATAGCGCAGCGCGACACCTTCCATCGCACCGGGCTGGAGCACACGCGCCTCCAGGGTGGTATAGGTCTGCGCACTGAGAGCCACGTCCGGGCTCGCATCAAGGGCCAGTCCTTCAGACTCATCTGCCAGGCCTTCGCCAGCCTTCAGAAAGAATCCCGTCGACTGCTGCAGGTAGCGTCGCGCACCGCAGGCCAGCGCCGCGCGATGCAGGTTGCCGCCGCCTTCCAGCCGCAGTTTGCGGTCCCCGGGTTGATAGGAGGGCATGTCCCTCGGATCTTTCGGCAGGGAAGTCAGCTCATCGATGACGACCTCAGCCCTCGACTGCCGTAGCGCCGACTCAACGGCAGCCGCATCGAACGCATCCACCATGGCAGCGGCTGCGCCGATCTCACGCAACCTACGGGCTCCGGCCTCGGAGCGGGACATACCAGTGACGGTATGTCCCTTGCGAACCAGTTCCGTAATGAGAGGTTGTCCAATCGCTCCGCTTGCACCAGCGACAAAGATATTCATCTTTCTCTCCTTCTGAGGGTTCTGAGGAATGGATGGGCCCCGATCCGGGGCAGTTGTGTGGCTTACTTCACGGGTATCAGAAACGGAGCGCCTTTGTCCTTGACGAAGAACACGAGAAACTTCGCAGGCCTGGTCTTGCTGGCGTTGCGTCCGACGAGGTGTACATCCTCCGGCGACTCATAGAACGTGTCGCCCGGCTTGAGCGTCTGTTCCTTTCCGCCCTTGGCCTGCATGACCACGGAGCCTTCGAGCACGTAGACGAACACCTGCGCATTGTGGCGATGAACGGGATCGACCTCGCCAGGCGCAAACTCCACGGTGATCATTGCACCCTCTTTGCCGGGAATGCCGGTAAGGTCTTTCGACAGGAGCGGAGTGATCTTTGGCTGTTGGGCCGTCAGGGTTCCTGCCGCCAGTAAGAAGAGAAGAATGCGCTTCATTATTTCCCTTCCTCTGCCTTGCGCGGAGCCGGCTGGTACTCGCCCGGCACCATGCGGAACGCGATGGCGATACGATTCCATCCGTTGATGGTGATGAGCGCCAAGGTGAGATTGACCAGCTCTTCGTCGGAGAACCGTTGCCTGGCCTCCTCATAGGTCTCATCGGGCACATGGCCTTCGGCAACCAGCGTCACGGCTTCGGTCCACGCCAGAGCCGCCTGTTCCCGGTCGGTGAAGAACGGCGTCTCGCGCCACGCGGACAGTGCATAGAGACGCTGCTCGGTCTCGCCTTCCGCGCGAGCATCCTTCGAGTGCATGTCGATGCAGTAGGCGCATCCGTTGATCTGGGAGGCACGCATCTTTACCAACTCAAGCAACGAAGGCTCCAGCTTGGAGGACTTCCGGATAAACATCTCCAGGTTGAGCATTGCGTTGTAGGCTGCGGGCGAGGTCTTCTGGGGTTCCAATCTCGATTTCATGTCAGGGATTCCTTTCATTGTCAGAATAGCCAGGAAGTGGACCGTCAGGAAGGTCCATAATTGAAATATTGGCTAGTCCACTTGGTCGAAAAAGAAACGGAGTGTCTATCCAGCGATGCCAAAGATGGAAACCTTTCAGGATCTATCGCTCCATCCCTCGACGAACCAGAAGGAGCTCTGGCGCTGGCTCTACACCGAGCTCCGTGCGGCGATCCTGGATGGCCGTCTCAGGGCCGGTACTCGATTGCCCTCCACCAGAAGCCTGGCCGTGCAGTACGAGCTCTCACGCGGCACAGTGATCACGGCCTTCGACCAGTTGCAGGCCGAAGGCTACATCCGTACGGAGGTGGGTTCCGGAACCTACGTGGCAACCGGCCTGCCGGATGGTCCACTGCCAACCTCCCGCAGCAAGCCCGTCCCTGCTTTACCGCAATCAACGGCCACGCTGAGCAAGCGTGCCCAGGCGCAGCTGAAAGATGTGGTGGTGATGCCTGCGCCTCATTCGGTGGGCAAAGCCTTTCGGGCCTACGAGCCTGCTATCGATCTCTTCCCGGCCGACCTGTGGGCGCGTACGGCAGCGAGAGTGCTGCGGCGGGCTCCGCGCTCCTTGTACGGTCACGGCAGTGCCGGAGGCTACCAGCCGCTTCGCCGAGCGATCGCCGAGTACATTGGTTCCTCGCGCGGTGTGCGATGCACGCCGGAGCAGATCATCGTGACCTCGGGTGCGCAACAGGCTCTGGATCTGCTGGGCCGCTTCCTGCTGGACCCCGGCGATTCCGTCTGGATGGAAGACCCCGGCTATCCCGGAGCATGGCAGACGCTGCGTGCGGCAGGTGCGCGCATCGTCCCTGTGCCTGTCGATCAGGATGGGCTCAACGTGGCAGCAGCACGCAAGCTCTCACCGCGAGCGAAGATGGCCTACGTGACCCCGGCGAACCAGTTTCCGTTGGGAGTAACGATGTCTGCCGACCGCCGTATAGAGCTGCTGCAATGGGCCGCCGAGGCGGGAGCCTGGATCGTTGAGGACGAGTACGATGCGGAGTATCGCTACTTCGGGCGTCCGGTGGCGGCGCTGCAAAGCCTCGATCGCTCCGGTGTTGTGATCTATGTCGGAACATTCACCAAGATGCTCTTCAATGCGTTGCGCCTGGGGTTTCTGGTTCTACCTCAACGATTGGTCGGCGCCTTTGAAGCGGCAAGAACGCTGGTGGACCGCCATCCTCCGACGCTCGACCAGGCAATCCTCTCCGAGTTCATAACGGAAGGACACTTCGGCCATCACGTGCGCAAGATGCGCCAGATCTATGCGGAACGAATGGCCGTGTTGAAGGAAGCCGCGGACGAGCATCTGGACGGCTTGCTCGATGTAACCAACGCCGCCGCAGGCATGAAGACGGTGGCGTGGCTGAAGACGGGGACCTCGGACAAAGTCGCAGCAGAGCAGGCCAGGAGGCTTGGGCTGGAGATGATTGGGCTATCGGAGTTTTCCATTAAGCAGCCGCTGAAGCCTGGTTTGTTGTTGGGGTTTGCCGGCTGCAATCCCGAAGAGTTGCGACGGGGCGTGTCTGTGCTGGCGGCTGCACTTCGCTCTGTTGGCCGATAGCTAGTTTGCTTGCTATTGTTTTCGGCGGAGTAGCGGCCTTTAGGCCGCGTAAGCCAGCACGAAATTCATTGGGCTTTAGCCCTGGGCATCTTGCTCGCACAGGAGAGAGGCCCAGGGCTAAAGCCCATCCGTTTATTCAACCTATACCGCAGCCTAAAGGCCGCTACTCCGCCGAAGGCAACAGCAATCATGGCCGTGGAGAAACGTCCCGCGCTACCATAGTCCTTGAGGAGATTCATCATGCAACCGCAAGTAGGCGAGCTCGTAGAAAACTTCACCCTGCCCGACCAGGACGGCAACATCGTCAACCTCACCGACTTCAGCGGCAAGCCCGTTGTGCTCTTCTTCTACCCACGGGCCGACACGCCAGGCTGCACGATCGAAGCCTGCGGCTTCCGCGATCACTTTGCCAAGCTCCAGAAGGCCGGTGTGGTCGTCCTCGGCATCTCACGCGACACTGTTAGGGCGCAGAAGAAGTTCGCGGAAAAGTATGACCTGCAATACCCCTTGCTTGCCGACGCCGATCAGGCGATCGTCAACCGCTTTGATCTGGTCAAGCAGAAGACGATGTACGGCAAGCCGGTCACCGGCGTCGAGCGCACGACCTTCGTCATCGGACCCGATCAGAAGCTGCTGCACGTCTTCCATAAGGTCAAGCCCGAAGGCCACGCCGAAGAGGTCCTCGCGCTACTGAAGAAGTAATCGTGATGGCTCCAACCCTACCTGAAGAACTGGTACTCGGCGCAGCCGTAGCGGCCACAGCAGCCTATGCCGTGGCCAACGCCGCGCTGCGACCGAAGTCCCAGCTCTTCGGTCGCACGCTGATCGCGGGAAACAATCCGAACGAAGTAGCTCTGACCTACGATGACGGTCCGAACGATGCCGCGACCGGCGAGCTGTTGGAGGTACTGGCACGTCACAATGCCCGCGCGACCTTCTTCATGATCGGTCGCTTTGTGCGGCAACGGCCCGGGATCGTTCGCGAGGTGCAGGCTGCGGGGCATCTCATCGGCAACCATACCGAGACGCACCCGTGGCTTGCCTGGCAGTCTGAGAAAGTCATTCGGGAAGAGCTTCGCGCCTGCAACGAGGCGTTGGAAGACGCGCTGGGTGCGCCGGTCCATTACTTCCGTCCACCCCACGGAGCCCGCCGTCCTGCAGTCATGCGCCTTGCCCGGGAACTTGGCCTGACGACGGTGCAGTGGAACGTGATGGGCTCCGACTGGGAGCCGATTGGCGTTGATGGCATCGTGAGCCGAGTAGAGATGGGGCTGGCCAGTATCCAAGGTCGCGGCGTCGGGGCGAACATCCTTCTGCACGATGGCTACGACCGCGCATTGGGCGCAGACCGCAGCAGCACCGTGAAAGCTACGGCGGTGCTGTTAGAGCGTTTCGCCCGTGAGGGCAGGCGCGTCGTCACGGTAGACGCGTGGCGCTGATTGAATTTTGAGGGAAATGGTGCGCCCGAGAAGATTCGAACTTCTGACCTACAGCTTCGGAGGCTGCCGCTCTATCCAGCTGAGCTACGGGCGCGTGTCTTAAGCGTAGCATAGGCTTACTATGATCTCTCTTCGTACCGCCCTCCTCGCCGCTGCTCTTGCTCCGCTCACCCTCGTGAGTGTGGCCCAAAAACCTCTTGCCTCCCCTGCGGCCACCGCCGAGACAACCCTCGCCGGTAAGACCGTGTCCATCAAGTACAACTCGCCCGCGATGCGTGGCCGCAAGATCATGGGTGATCTCGTTCCTTACGGCCAAGTCTGGCGTACCGGTGCCAACCCGGCGACGACCCTTGTGACGGCCACCGATCTGAAGATCGGTACGCTCGACGTTCCTGCCGGAACCTATACGATCTACAGCCTGCCAGCCGCACCGGGGACGCCGTGGCAGCTGATCATCAACAAGCAGAACGGGCAGTGGGGAACGGAGTACCACCAGGAGCAGGACCTCGGACGCACGCCGATGCAGGCCAGCCACCTGGCGGCACCGCAGGAGTCCATGAGCATCGGTTTCGAGAAGACCAAGAGGAACTCGACCGAGCTGCATGTGAAGTGGGAGAACACCGACGAGTGGGTGAAGGTCGAAGCTGCAAAATAACAGCGATCAATGGAAACAGAAAAGCCTGCTCGGGTGAGCAGGCTTTTTGTTTCTCAAATACATAGCGTAAAGATAAAGCAGGGGAGGACTACCACTCCTTCGCCGCTGAATCAGGCGTCAACTGTGTGGAGGCCACGGGGGCTTTCCAGCGCAGGATCGGCTTACGGGCGGCGGTAGTCTCATCGAGACGCTGCAGGCGCGTCGAGTGCGGCGCATTCTGCACCAGCTCAGGATTCTCCTCCGCCTCGCGTGCAATCTGCTTCAGCGCGTCGATCAGCAGGTCGAGCTCTTCGCGCGACTCGCTCTCCGTCGGCTCGATCATCATCGCGCCGTTGACCACGAGAGGGAACGAGACCGTATAGGCGTGGAAGCCGTAGTCGATCAGGCGCTTGCCCATATCGCCGGTCTTGACGCCGTTCTTGGCCTGCAGCTTGTCGCTGAAGACGACCTCGTGCAGAGACGGCGACTTGTACGGCAGCTCGAAGGTGCCCTCGAGCTTGGCGCGGATGTAGTTTGCGTTGAGCACAGCGTCTTCGGTGGTCTGGCGCAGGCCGTCAGGGCCGTTGGCGAGAATGTAGGCCAGCGCGCGAATGAACATGCCGAAGTTGCCGTACCACGCACGCACACGGCCCACCGACTGCGGACGGTTGTAGTCGAGGCCCAGCGATCCATCGGGATTGGTCTTGACTACGGGCGTCGGCAGGAACGGTTCGAGGATCTTCTTGCAGGCGACTGGTCCCGAACCCGGGCCACCACCGCCGTGCGGCGTCGAGAAGGTCTTGTGCAGGTTCAGATGCATTACGTCCGCGCCGAAGTCGCCGGGGCGCGTCTTGCCGCAGAGCGCGTTCATGTTCGCGCCGTCCATGTAGAGCAGGGCGCCCTTCGCGTGGAGGATGTCGGCGATCTTGTGAATGTCGCTCTCGAAGACCCCGATGGTCGAAGGGTTGGTGAGCATCAGGGCGGCAACGTCTTCATCGACCATGCGCTCAAGCTCGGCCAGATCGACCATGCCCTGCGCGTTCGACTTGAGGTTCGCGACCTGGTAGCCGCAGACCGCTGCCGTCGCAGGGTTGGTGCCGTGCGCGGAGTCGGGAATCAACACCTTCTTGCGCGGATTGCCCAGCGACTGATGATAGGCGCGGGCCAGCAGAATGCCGGTGAACTCGCCGTGAGCGCCGGCCGCGGGCTGCAGCGTGATGGTGTCCATGCCGGTGATCTCGATGAGGCAATCGGACAGCAGCTTCATGATGCCCAGCGCACCCTGGCTCAGCGACTCGGGCTGATAGGGATGCGCCTCGGCCAGACCCTCAAGCCTGGCAACGGCTTCATTGATGCGGGGGTTGTACTTCATCGTGCAGGAGCCCAGTGGATACATGCCGAGATCGATGGCGTAGTTCCACGTAGAGAGCCGCGTGAAGTGGCGAATGATCTCGATCTCGCTCAACTCGGGCATCGCGCCCAGGTCGTCCGTGCGCACGGCCGCGCCGAGCAGGGAAGCGGCATCGATCGCGGGCACGTCGAGCTGTGCCAGGCGATAGCCCTTCTTGCCGGACGAGGACTTCTCGAAGATCAGGTCTTCGTTCTGATTGACGTGCGTGGTCGCCTTGATAGGGGTGCCAACAAATTTATCTGCCATGTTTCCTGCCTTTTACTCGCAACTCATATCTCGAAACTGAATGTTAAAAATCTTCTGCATTTTCGCCGCTGCCGTCCACCGAATAACTTCCAGCCTCCGGCCCATCCAAATCTTCTTCGCGCAGACTCAGCGCAATCACTGTGCCGCTCTCGAATTCAATCGTCAGCGACTCCATCTCTTCGAGCGCAGCCTTGGCAACGGTCTCGCCGATCTGCGCGCAGAGGGCGTTGCGATACTCCGGCTCACCATACGCAATGCTGAAGTCCGCAAGCAGTACGTGCGGCCAGTCATAGAGCGTGAACAACGGGCCGTCGAAGCGCAGGCGGACGTAGTCGGCGACGAACTCGACGGCGGTTAGTTCCTGTCCTTCGATGGTGGTGATGTCCATGGTGCGGTCTCCGTGATGATGTGTGAAGGGGATAAGTTCAGCGTAGAGCTATGAGGGGCTGAGCAAGATACCCTCATAGCTGGTTCACTCGTAGCTCTACGCTGAACTATCCCCTTACGATCCCTAAATGACAGCCGCAGCCGCGTCGATTTGCACTTTGGTCGTCAACTCTGTCGCACACCACAAGGTCGCCTTGTCGCCCAGCTCCGGATACCACTTCGCCAGTGCAAGACCGCCGATGATCTGCTTGCCGAGTAGCTTGGTGTTGGCTGTCTCGGCGCTCTCCGGCAGGTTGATCGCGAACTCGTTGAAGCTCGGCCCGGTGAAGAGCGGCTTCGCTCCGGCCTTGGTCAGCGTGTCGCGCAGATAGGCAGCCTTCGCAATGTTCTGCTCGGCGAGTTCACGCAGGCCCTGCTTGCCGTAGACGGTAAGGAAGATCGTCGTCATCAGGGCGACGAGCGCCTGGTTGGTGCAGATGTTCGAGGTCGCCTTCTCGCGGCGGATGTGCTGCTCGCGTGTCGAGAGGGTGAGCACGAAGCCGCGCTTGCCGTTCTTGTCCTTGGTTTCACCGACGAGGCGGCCGGGCATCTGGCGCAGGAACTTCTCCTTGCAGGCGATGACGCCGCAGTACGGTCCGCCAAAGCCCACAGCCACTCCGAAGCTCTGCGCCTCGAGCGAGACGATGTCCGCTTCTACGGGGGCCTTCACGATGCCGAGCGAGACAGCCTCAGCAATAGAAACGATGAGGAGCGCGCCCTTCTTATGCGCGATCTCAGCGATGGCCGTAACGTCTTCAATCGTTCCGAAGAAGTTCGGCGACTGGATCAGCACGCAGGCGGTGTCGTCGGTGATCGCGGCATCGAGCGCAGCGAGATCGACGCGGCCCGTCTCGGTGACGTAGCCGACTTCAGTCGCAGGAATGCCCTGGTGCTGGGTTGCGGTGTGCAGCACCTCGCGGTACTCGGGATGCACCGTACGAGCTACGACCGCACCATTGCGTCCCGTCACGCGCACGGCCATCATCACCGCTTCCGCTGCGCCGGTCGAGCCGTCGTACATCGAAGCGTTGGCGATCTCCATGCCGGTGAGCTCGCAGATCATCGTCTGGAACTCGAACATGGCCTGCAGCGTGCCCTGGGCGATCTCGGGCTGATAGGGGGTGTAGCTGGTGAGAAACTCGCCGCGCTGCACGAGAGAATCGATGACTACGGGCCGATAGTGACGATAGGCACCCGCACCGAGAAAGCTCGCATACTGCTTGCTGGCGGGCTGCGAGGCCAGAACCGCCACATCGCCGCTCGCGACGTTTCCAGCAAAGGCGCGAAAGCGGTCGAGCACTTCTGATTCGCTGTGCTGACGAGGGATGTTGAGATCGCCCTTCAGGCGGTACTCGGCGGGAATCGTCTCGAACAGGGCTTCAATGGAGGAGACGCCGATAGCTTCGAGCATTTCCGTGCGGTCGGCGGGAGATTTTGGAAGATAGCGCATGGGGTCTTTCTGGAGCGTGAGCATCCTGCGATGCCCACGCCTCAGAGTCGAGACCTGGGCACCCGGTGGGTTGCGGGTCTAGTGGCCGGTTTCTTCAGCGACGAACTTTTCATAGTCGGCTGCGGAGAGCAGGTCATCGGATTCGTCGCCGGTCAGGGACAGCTTGATGATCCAGGTCTCGTTCGCGTCGGTGTTGATGGTCTCCGGCTCGTCGTTGAGCGCCTCGTTGATCTCGGTGACGGTGCCGGCTGCGGGCGAATAGAGTTCGCTGACGGCCTTGACGGACTCCACCGAGCCGAAGGGGGAGCCAGCATCAAGCTTGTCGCCCACCTTGGGCAGTTCGACGAAGACGATATCGCCCAGCGAGCTCTGCGCGTAGTCGGTGATGCCGATGATGCCGGTCTTGCCATCGACTTCAAGCCATTCGTGAGACTTCGCGTAGCGGTAGTTTTCGGGATAGGACATTTGAGGGTTCTCCGAAGAAGATTGTAGAGGATTATGGGCTGTGTACCGGTTCAGGGGAGAATGTTAAAGCTTTGGTGCTGCTGGTTTGGGACGCTTGTAGAAGGGTGTCGGCACAACCTGTGCCTTCACCAGTTGGCCGCGAATCTCGACCGCGAGCTCGGTGCCGGGTTCCGTATAGGCGACGGGCACATAGGCCAGGGCGATGTTCTTCTTGAGGAACGGCGCGGGCGAGCCCGATGTGATCTCACCGATTTTGGTGCCGTCTAGGGTGGCGACGGGATAGCCATCGCGTCCGATGCCACGGTCGACCATCTCCAGGCCGACCAGCTTGCGCGACGGGCCGCCGCTGTTCTGAACCTCGAGCAGCGCCTCGCGGCCGACGAAGTCCGTGTCCTTGTCGAGCTTGCAGTAGCGGCCCAGATTCGCCTCGAAGACGTTGATGGTGTCGGAGATCTCATGGCCGTAGAGCGCCATCGCCGACTCCAGCCGCAGGGTGTTGCGAGCTCCAAGCCCGCAGGGGATGATGCCGAACTCCTCACCGGCGGCGAGCACCTCACCCCAGACGCGCGCGCTGGTCGGTTCGTCGGAGGGGATGTAGATCTCGAAGCCGTCCTCACCGGTATAGCCGGTGCGCGCGATCATCACGTTGTGGCAGCCGCAGACCTGTCCCCAGGTGAACCAGTAGTTCTTGATCGTCGAGAGATCGACGCCGGTCAGCTTCTGCAGGGTGGCTTCGGCCTTCGGGCCCTGGATCGCTAACTGAGTGTAGTAGTCGGAAAAATCGTTGACGTGG
Organism: Granulicella mallensis; assembly: GCF_014203225.1. Classification (GTDB taxonomy): domain Bacteria; phylum Acidobacteriota; class Terriglobia; order Terriglobales; family Acidobacteriaceae; genus Granulicella; species Granulicella mallensis_A. The sequence goes on from NZ_JACHIO010000007.1 coordinate 173,691, forward strand.
ACGCCGCTCATGCCGCCGATCACCTGCCGTACCCACTGCACATCCTTCTCGCGGGTGCCGGCATTGATGACGATGAGGTAGTCGTTGTCGCCGAGCTTATGCAGCACCACGTCGTCGACGAACGTCCCGTTCGGATACAGCATCGCGGAGTAGTGGGCCTGCCCGGTCTGGAGCTTGCTGGCGTCGTTCATCAGCAGCTTCTGCACGGCGGCGAGCGAGTTCGGTCCGCGCAGCTGGATATCGCCCATATGCGAGACGTCGAAGAGGCCCACCGCGGTGCGTACGGCCATGTGCTCTTCGATCAGTCCGCGATATTGAACGGGCATATCCCAACCGCCAAAGTCGACCATGCGCGCCTTGTGCGCGTGGTGGGTGGCGTGCAGGGCGGTACGGCGGAGGGCGGAAGGCGTTTCTGTCGTCATCATGTCTGTCCTTAGGATGCACCAGTAGGGGCAATTGGTGCGAGGCAACTGTCTACGATAGCAAATCCTTGCGAGAGGATCGTGATGCCGGATATATTACAGGGTATAGGAAGGAGGCGAAGCCGCATGAGCAATACAGCCCAGAAGCGAGCGATTAAAAACTATCGTACCCGCCTCCGTAAGCGTGGAGTTGCGAGGTTCGAGGTACTCGGACTCGAAGCCGATCGTGATCTGATTCGTTCTCTCGCAAAACGCCTTGCCCAGGATGACCCGGAGGCAAACCGCATTCGAGTGGAAGTGACGCGGACAGTCGCCGATACTCCCAGGAAGAAGGGTGGCATTCTCGCGGCTCTTCGCCGCTCCCCTTTGGTAGGGGTGGAGTTAGAGGTTGAGCGTCCGTTCGATTCCGGCAGAAAAGTCGATCTATGACGCGGTACCTGCTCGACACAAACATCATCAGCAACGTTACGAAGCCCACTCCATCGCAATCGCTGCTGGAGTGGATGTCGGAGCAGGCGGATGACGACCTGTTTATCTCTTCCTTGAGCCTGGCTAAGATTCGCCGCGGTGTTCTGGCGAAGCCGGCCGGGAAAAAGCGTCGAGAGCTTGAAGAATGGTTTACAGGACCGGAGGGGCCTCAGGCACTTTTTGCCGGACGAGTACTGCCCTTTGACGAGAAAGCAGCTCTTGTCTGGGGCCGACTCATGGCGGAAGGCACATTGGCTGGACAGCCTGGAAGTGGGTTCGACATGGTGGTTGCAGCCATCGCGGAAGCAAACGATTGTGTTGTCGTTACAGACAATGAAAAGCATTTTCCGGGAGTCAGCCTTCTCAATCCGCTGCGCGGAGTCAGAAGGTAGAACTTCGTGGGGTTCTACCTTTTCTGCCGGCGATTCGCGCGCACAAAGCTGCTGATCGAAAAGTACGCAAAGACCAGGAACAGGAGCAGATAGAAGTAGGCCTTATGCGCTTCCGACGAGCCTGCAGATGCCTTGAAGCTGTCTCGCAGCCGCCACACGCTCTGACCCAGGACCAACGCAAACAGGGCGAAGAAGGTACCTGTCACCTCCAGCCAGAGAACGCTGGAAAACCGTTTTACCGGCGTTAGTACGGACCGTCCTAGCCCGCGAGCCTGTGTTTTGGCTACTTTTTGGACTTCGGCAACGTTGCGATAGGCCTGTGCCGCCTGGGCTATTGGGGAGGGCCGTGGAGTGGTGGCCTCAGGATTGGACCGTGCTGTTTGCTGAGAGGCTGCACCTGAGGGATTCGGTGCTGTGGCGGCATCGACAGCGCTGATCAACGTCTTTGTGGCGTGGCGCGCACCATAGCCAAGAGCGCGACCGAGGCGAACCCTATCCATGGCCCCAGTGTATCGCGGCCCTTTGAAAACTTGCGAAGCAAAGCTGTCCTCTCTGGCATCCTAGAGACATGGCGCCTGCGGAAGAGGAAGACGAGAGTACGGGAAGCGTCAAAAAGTGGGTCTGGGTGGTAGGAGGACTGTGCGCGGCCACCGTTGGCTTCCTGGTTTTGGGTCCGAAGCGCGTAAAGCCTGTACGAGATCTGGCGCATCGGCTTGAAGAGGCCTGGGAAGAGCATGACGACGGCCGGGACTCAGAGATCCAGGACTCAGAGATCCAGGACCCGGAGATTTAGACAGCGTTCCGCAATCTTGTTTTGCGACACCGCCGACATCAGCGTAATCTTGAGGGCAGTGGCACCCGCAGCTGCCGTTCCCGACAATCATTCGATTGGGAATACCCGGTGCGTGGTCAGGGCGTTCTGAACAAAGCCGGGAGGTGGCATTGAATCAACAGGTTAAAGACCTTATCCAAAAACTGGGCGAGGCGATTCATGAGTCGGTAGCTGAATCGGAAGCGATCGCGGGTGTGGTTCGTGAGATCCGTGAGCAGGGCTTCGACGTGCTGCTGATGCTGGAAGCGACCATCGGCCTGAACGAGGTTGAGGACGACGATGAGGTTGCCGAAGGCGATGAAGGCAACGAAGCCGCGCATGGTCCCTTTACGCGCAACGATCTAACCTTCCTCAAGTCTTTACGCATCACAACGGAAGAGCATGAATCGGGCGCCGGCGGCGATACAACCAACGGTGTATAACCGCATCTACCTCAGTGTTTTGACCGTGTGCTAGACTCGTGGCCTGTTTTGCGTCTAACGGCTGTGCACGCATTTTGAAGAGGTAAGGGACTACATGAGAGATACGCTGGGTGTACTACTCGCTGGGGGGGCCGGCGAGAGGCTTTTCCCCTTGACTCGCGACCGCGCCAAACCGGCGGTTCCTTTTGCAGGTCAATATCGCATCATCGACATCACACTTTCGAACTGCATCAACTCCGATCTTCGCCACGTTTACATCCTGACGCAGTACAAGGCGCTCTCGCTTAACCGCCATATTCGCGAAGGCTGGGGCCCTGTAGTGGCCAGCGAGCTGGGCGAGTTCATCGAGATCCTGCCACCGATGCAGCGTGTCTCCAAGAGCTGGTACCAGGGCACGGCCGATGCGGTTTTTCAGAACATCTACTCCATCGGCTCGGAAGAGCCCACGTATGTGCTGATCCTCTCCGGCGATCACATCTACAAGATGAACTACGCGCTGATGAAGCAGCAGCATGCGGAATCGGGTGCCGACGTCACGATTGCCACCTTGCCGGTGAACCCCAATCAGGTCTCTTCGTTCGGTGTCGTCGAGGTGGCGCAGAACAGCGAGGTCAAGGGCTTCGTCGAAAAGCCGAAGGAGACCAACATCCGGTCGCCCTTCAATCCCGACATGGTCGACGTCTCGATGGGCATCTACCTCTTCAACACGGACGTGCTGATTCCCGAACTGATGAAGGACGCCGAAGACCCGAACTCCAAGCATGACTTTGGCCACGACATCCTGCCGAAGCTGCTCGGGCGCTACAAGGTGCACGCCTACAACTTCGTCGATGAGAACAAGCAGCGCGCTCTCTACTGGCGCGATGTGGGAACCTTGGAAGCCTACTACGAGGCCAACATGGACATCGCCGCCGTGGCCCCGACATTCAACCTCTACGACAAGGCTTGGCCGATGCGCACCCGCGCCTATCAATACCCGCCGGCAAAGTTCGTCTTTGGTGAGCCGGGCCGCACGGGTATGGCGATCAACTCGATTGTCAGCGCCGGCTCGATCGTCTCGGGTTCGGTGGTGCGCAACTCGGTGCTCTCGCAAGATGTCCGTGTGAACAGCTATGCGGATGTCGATTCCAGCATCATCTTTTCGCACGTCAATGTGGGCCGCCACTGCCGCATTCGTCACGCCATCATCGACCGCGACGTACATATTCCGGACGGCACCGTGATCGGTTACGATCCGGTCGAAGACAAGAAAAACTACTTCGTTACGCCCAGTGGTCTCACCGTCGTCACGCGTGATTACTCGGTCTACGAGAACCCGGTCTCACCGGACTTCATGCAGGTAAGCGAAGGCTGGTAAGAGCAGAGTGGCAAGTGATAAGTGACAAGTAGCAATACAAAAGCGGCGCGGAATGATCATCATTCCGCGCCGCTCAGTTTTTGCTTTGTGACTTACCACTTGTCACTTATCACTTGCCACTCTGCTCTTACCGCTTTCCGAACTTATAGACCAATCCCGCCGAGATCGAGAAGAACTCGCGGGTCTCGGTTCCGAAATGTTCGAAGATGAGATCGGGCTGGATACGTACAGCTACGCGGGGAGCATAGTTGAAGTCGATGCTGCCGCCCACGGCGCCATAGGGGCTGGTGGTATTGGAATAAAGCCCTGCGGTAGCTGTGGTGGGAACCTGTCCACCGCCCGGCGGTGGCGGATAACCGGTAATGGCCGTATCGAATGTTCCGTGTGTCGCACCGGCGAGCGCGTGGTAGTCGATGGCGGCATAGCGGTTCTTGAAGCCGCGCCACTGTACGCCGCCGCTGAAGATGTTCTGATACACGAGTACGCGATTGAGCCCGAAGACGGATGCCTGGGGGCTGACGGGGGACGTTCCGGCCTGGATGCGGTAGTCTCCGACGGCGCCCAGATGGCGGGTGAGCCAGTAGGTGCCCATGACCTCGACGCCACCCATGTTGTAGTGCTTGGGCAGGGCCTGACCGGCCTGGCCATTGCTGTAGCTCAGTCCGCCATAGACCTCCCACTTGTTGTTGTAGACCGGTCCGGTAGACGGTGCCAGCGCCGGAGCCGTGATGGCTGAGGTTGAGCTCATGGCCTTGGTTCCAGGGGCGGCGACCTGCGCCTGCAAGCTGATGGCGCTGAAAAGGCCTGTTCCTGCCAGAACAAACGCCGCTATCGGCGTGCGCCAGCGGCGCGTGGATGAAGCTGTTTGATTCGTCACGTGGAAGATTGTCCTCTGCTGCTGGCGCCGGAGCGCGCTGTTATCTCAGGTGCGCGCCTTCGCGGTGCGTCCGTCTAAGGATATAACGCCGGGCATGGTTTGCGGCGAATCCTGCGGATTGTATCCAGCGAAGGCTATGGCGGGGCAGGCTTATCCGCCGTTTTGTTGCGGACGAGGAACACAGGCGCAGGTCGGTACAGGAGGCTGTAAGTGAAGAAATGGGAGCAGGGAATGATCGTTGTGGCTCTGATGTTTCTCTTTGGGGCTTCGGGTTTGGCGGTCTCCCAGGGTATACCGTCGCAGAGACATGGTGGCCTGGTATTGAAGGACCTTCCGATCCCTAAAGGTGCGCGAGTGATCGGCCTGGAAGTCCATTTGGCTGCCGGGGCATTCGATAGTCTGGCGGAGATCCCTGTCGGATGGCATGTTGTGGTGGACAATGATCCCTCGTGGCAGGCAAATTTCGAGGCCCACGCAAGTGCTGGAGCCGAGGGACTGGATGAAAGCACGGTACAGAATCTCTGGCTTGAGGTGATAAAAAACGAAGTTGGAGACAGGAAGTTCATCGCGTCAGGATGGGTGATTTTGACCTCCAATACTGAGAAGGAAAGGCGAATCCCCTTGAGTTCCTACAATTTCGAGTTTGTTGAGCGTTATCCTCGACACCGGCTTCATGATCCGGACGCGCCCGGGCATTGGCGTTGATGTTCCTGTAAGAGCTGGATTCCGGGAACGTCAGAACCTGTCTATACCCCAGCAAAGACTACAGGTTCGTGCGACAATGGAGGTGCTTTCACACGTCTTACCGGCGTGTGGCGAATGGAGAATCAATATGGAGATCTTTCAACCTTGGCACTTGATCATTGTGGCCCTGGTCGCTGTCCTCCTCTTCGGCGGTCGTAAGCTGCCGGAGCTTGGCAAAGGTCTTGGCGAAGGACTGCGCGGTTTCAAAGAGGGCATGAAGGGGATTACGGACGATGCGAAAGCAGACGTCAAGCCCGCGGATGCCGTTCACACCGTTACTCCTACTCCTAAGGTCGAAGAGACCCCCAAGTAAACAGGGGTCGAAGGAAGCCTCATGGCGGAGTCGTTTCTGTCACGCCATTTCCTCGTTCATCTGCTTTGACGGTGGCCTCAATCTGTTCGTTATGTATATGGGACTGCCCTAAGCATCCGGAAGCGTAGCGATTTATGAAGCTAAAATCTGATTATCTTGTAAAGCCGCACACCAAAGTGCGGCTTTCGCATCTATCCACCAGCGAAACCGGCGACTTTCACGATAAAGACGCCGCCGAGCCTGTTCTGGCCAAACATCGCGAGCAGCTCGACGCCCTTCAGGACGTCCTCTACGCCTCGCAGTCCAGGGCGGTGCTGATCGTCCTGCAGGGCATGGATACCGCCGGCAAAGACGGCACGATCCGGCACATTTTTTCAGGGATCAACCCGCAGGGCTGCGATGTCGCCTCGTTCAAGGTGCCGACACCGCTGGAGGCTCGTCATGAGTTTCTGTGGCGCTGCCAGGCACAGACGCCGCCGCGCGGCATGATCAGCATCTTCAACCGCTCGCACTATGAGGATGTGCTCTCTCCGCGCGTCCACGGCCTGATCGGAGAAAAGACAGCGCGCCGCCGCATGGACAACATCAATGGGTGGGAGCAGACGCTGGTCGATAACGAGGTCGTGATCCTCAAGTTCTTCCTGCACATCTCGCGCGAGGAACAGACCAGCCGCCTGCAGGCGCGCATCGATACGCCCGGCAAGCGCTGGAAGCTCTCGCCCGCTGACTTCGCCGAGCGAAAGTTCTGGCCGAAATACGTCGACGCCTACGAAGATATTCTCCAGCATACGAGCCCCAAGCATGCGCCTTGGTTCGTGATTCCGGCGGACAACAAGTGGTATCGCAACGTGGCGATCTCGCAGATTCTGGTCGATGCCATGAAGGGCCTGAAGCTGGAGTATCCGAAGCCCACCTTCGACCCGTCCGGCATCAAGCTCACGGAAGAAAGCGCGGATTCGACTGCAAAGAAGGTCGAGGCCCGCAAGAATCGCAAGAGCAAAGACGCTCCCGCCGTAGACGCGACCAAGGCGACGTAAGCAGCCGTAGGAACCTTGACGCAAAGAACGCAAAGAAAAGAGCCAAGTTCCGCCACGATTGCCGTTGCGAAACTTGCCTCTTTTCTTTGCGCCCTCTGCGTCAAGGCCTTTCGATGTCAGAGATAAGCATCTCTCCAGGCTGGTCCTCAGATACTGACCATCACCACGGCAGCTACAGCCACAGCCATACCCACAAGCTGCCGCCGCGTAGGCCGCTCGTGCAGTTGCCATGCCGCCAGCAGGATCGTCGACGCCGGATAGAGCGAAGCGAGTACTGCGGCCACATCCAGCCGACCGAGACGCGTCGCAGCGACAAAGAGCATGTTCCCGCCAGTATCGAGTAGCGCTACGGAGAGGGCCCACAGGATAGCGGCGGAGGGGAGCCGTTTCGCGCCTCCGTCTTCCTTGCCTCCGCTCAGGCGTAGTGCCATCAGCGTCAGGCCACAGGTAGAGAGACTGCCGATGCGGGCCAGCGCCATCGGCATGAAGATGCCGAGCGGGTTGGCCATGCGCAGCGCGACGAAATACACTCCAAAGCCCAAGCCGGCAAGGATAGCGAGGCTCAGTGTGCTGCGGCCGGAGTCCTCGGGGGAAGGCCCCGCGGCGATTGCCCAGATGGCGATAAACGCAAGGGCAAATCCGACGATCCGCAGAGTGCCGGGCGCACCTTCCAGCAGGCTGGAAACCAGCGCCGGAATGGCAGCAGCCAGGAGACCGCTGATGGCGGCTGAAACCCCCATCTCTCCACGTGAAAGCGCAATATAAAACGCTGTCAGAGAGATTCCGCCCGCGACACCGGCCAGCACGCCCCAGCCCAACAGAGCGCCGTGGGGTATCGGCTCATGGCGCAGCAGGATGATGGACGCCAGCACGATAAAACTGACGGAGTGGGACATCAGGATGACCCGCAACGTCGAGCGAGTCGAGCCTCCGGCAGCTTTGACTCCCATACCGCCGGAGAAGTCTCCGCCTCCCCAGGCCAATGCCGAAGCCAGCGCGATCAAGGCATTGCTGTGTATGTTCCAGTTCATTGAAATGTCTTCCGTTTAAAACTTGTCCAGCGACTACCCATTAAAACGTCAAAGGCACGGCTGAAGCCGCGCCTTTGACGAAACCTGTCTTGTAATTATAGCGATCTGGCCTACGGTGTGGCTGTAGGAGTGACCGGCAAGGGGGCGCTGTTCCTGGGGGTTGGATAGTAGCCGTCCTTGGAGATCACTGTCAGGTTAGGCTTCGACACCCGAATCTCCGTCTTGCGGAATTTACCGTCAAGAATCGGCTCGTGGCTGTAGTAGCCGACCGTGTACTGGGTGCGCGCCTGTTTGGCGATGTTGGCGAAGCTTCTTTCGATCCCGCCCTGGCGGAACTCAGGATCGGTCTGCCCGCCGGTCAGGGCGGTAACGCGCGGCAGAATGTCATCGCGCATGGTCATGGGCAGATGAATACGATCGATGAAGCCGAATCCCGGAACCGCAGAGTCGCCTACGAGGGTCGCGAAGACCTGAATATTGTTGGTCTGGCAGAAATTGATGACTTGTTTTTCCTTTGCGGTACTACCGTATTCCTTGCCGTCGGAGATGACATAGATGACACGCAGCCGTTCTTTGTCCGCGCGGGTCGTCTCAATCGCCGCAGCGAGAATCGCGTCGAGCAGCGTGTGGAACTCCTTGGGCGCGCTGCTGATAATGATGCCGCCATGGGAGCCGCGATTCGTCTGGGGATCGACCGCCTGGTTGTTCTTCACCGTGGTCTGGTCGAGGGCACTGCCGAAGTTCATGTTCGGATCACGACCAGGCCCCTTGGATCTCTCCAGGATCACGCCCAGCCTCGCGCTTTGCGCCGCTGTAAAGGTTGTCTGCTCCTTCACGCCGTTGTTGTACGTAAAGACCGAGACCTCGTCGTAGGGCGCAAAGGCATCCTGCAACGCATGCAGTGAGTTGTTGATCTTGTTCATGGTGTCGAAGGTGACACTCTGATCGATGACCAGAGCTACCGACATCGGCCGGGGGTCGCTTGAGAAGTTCTGCATCGATTGACGCAGGCCGTTCTCATAGACGCGCACATCGCGCCATGTCAGGCCCGGAACCAACTGGTTCTTGGAGTCCTTGACGATGAAGGGAAGCTGGACGAAGTTAACGTGCACACGGAGCATGGGAATGGAACCCTCACCCAGCGTTGGTGGCGGTGCGCCTGCGTTATCGTCGTCGGCAGGCGTTTGTGTGCCGGACGTGGGCGAAGAGGGCAGGGTGCTGCCGACAGCCTTCTGTCCGTCGCTGGCTGGAGCCTCGGTGGTAGACGTTTGCTCCGGCGGAGGAGCGTCCGGCAGGGCCACAACCGGAGTAATCGTGTTGAGTTGCGGCAGGGTCTGAGGACGCGGTGCATCCGGGACGTTCTGTTGCTGCGTACCTGGAGTGCTCTGCTGTGGGTTCTGAGCGCATATCGCGAGATCAAAACCAGGGCCAAAGCCCGCCAGCGCAACCGTTAGCGCCCCTACCCAAACTGTTTGCTTGCCGAACACCATTAAGGTCAACCTCTTCTTGAACACGGTTCCCCGCGGCCGATGGGCCGAAGGCACACCCTTTGAGACTACCAGTGTGTGCGCTCCTCTGCTATGTTTGGCCACACTTCTTATAGACGCACAAGAGGTTCCCTGTGTTGTGCTTCTCTCCGTCCGGAATATCCGATTGGGACGGCGGTGGCCAGATTAGTCGCCCAAAAAGGCTAAACCGGCGTTTAATAGCCCTATGCGACCCCTATGGCTGCGTCTTATCCCCGCTCTGTCGTTCGCACTCCTGTCCTGTGCGCCGGGCCTCCACGCGCAGGAAGCCCCCTCGCCGGACGCTCCGCCGCCGGCGAGCACCGCGCCGGCCCAGCAGGAGCAGAACCCTGAGACCCAGACCCTCAAGGTCAACGTCAACCTGGTGGACCTCTATTTTTCCGTGCGCGACAAGTCAGGCTATGTCACGGGCCTGCACCAGCAGGATTGCGGGCTTTGGGAAGACGGCCAGCAGCAGACGATCAAGAACTTTACGCAGGAGAAGAACCTGCCCCTGACGATCGGCATCCTGCTCGACACCAGCGGAAGCCAGAAGAACGTGCTTCCGCTCGAACAGGACTCGGGCGCGCGCTTCCTGAGCGAGGTGCTAAAGCCGAAGGATGAGGCTTTTCTGATCTCCTTCGACGTCAACGTCGACCTGCTCTCCGACTACACCAACAGCGCTCATGAGCTGAAGCGCGCCATCGACAAGGCCTCCATCAATGCGGCTTCGTCGAGCGCCGGCGTTCCCGGAATCGGTGGCGGCCCGTTCCCGACGAGCCACCCGCGCGGCACGCTGCTCTATGACGCGGTCTACCTGGCCGCACACGACAAGCTGCAGTCGCAGACCGGCCGCAAGATCCTTGTTCTGCTGACCGATGGTGGCGATCAGGGATCGCAGGAGACGCTGAAGAGCGCGACGGAGGCCGCCCAGAAGGCCAACGCGATCCTCTACGTCATCCTCATCGCGGACCGCGCGAACTTCAGCTACGGGTTTAATGCCGATGGTCAGATGGAGCAGTTGGCCCGTGAAACCGGCGGTCGAGTCATTAACGTCGGGAACAACGGCAAGAAGCTCGAAGAGGCCTTCGACCAGATCCAGGACGAGCTGCGCACCCAGTACCTGGTCAGCTATACGCCCAAGAACAAAGCCGCCGATGGCAAGTTCCGTAAGATCAACATCGACTGCGGGAAAGATGCGAAGGTGCAGGCGCGCAAGGGGTACTATGCGATTGTCGGCGGTGGCGATGACAACTGAGCGGCTTCACAGTCGACGTAGTGTCTGTGGAGGGCCAAAGGCCCGTTTCATACCAGCCTGGGGCAACGCCCCAGGTACAAGGATCACTACGATATTTGAGGGCTGAAGGCCCGACTCATCGCTGTGTCGTCGGCCCTTTGTCCTTTCGCAGCGTTAAGCCTCCATCGCCCCCGAATACACGGCCATCCCCGCCACGGCATCCACACCCATCGCATCGAGTGAATCGACCTCGGCGCGTTCTTTGATCCCTCCGGCGACGATGAGCTGCCGGGCAGTCGTAGAGCGCAGCACTGCGGCGACGTCCATCGGAAAGCCCTGCATCGTGCCTTCGGTGTCGACGTGCGTGTAGAGGAAGGCTGAGGTGTAATCCTCAAGCCACGTCACAGCCTCTTCCGGCGTCAGGTCGACCGAGTCCTTCCAGCCCTTCACGGCAACCTTGCCGTTTTTGGTGTCGACGGAAAAACACAGAGCGTCTTCACCGAGCGCCTTCTTCAGGCTGGCCGCGAAGACTTTATCCACGCCCTCACTGTTGAAGAGGGAAGAGCCATAGATCACCCGCTTCGCCCCGGCATCGAGCAGCCGCTGTCCGTCTTCCGGCGTGCGCAGGCCGCCGCCTACCTGGCACGGCAGGCGCTTGCAGATCATCTCGATCAGCTCACGGTTGTCGCCCTGCCGCATCGCTGCGTCGAGGTCGATGAGTTGCACGGTCGGGTACTTGGAGAAGCGCTCGATCCAGTAGTCGAAGTCGTCGAAGGCGAGCTTGAGTTTCTCACCCTGCACGAGCTGCACAATGCGCCCGCCCATCAGGTCAATCGAAGGAATCAGCATGATGTTTTCAGTGTAGACGGAAACAAACTGCAAACGCAGCGTGCGCCGAGTACACCAAGTTAACGCAAAGTAAACTCTGCGCAAACTTAGCGTCCTTCGCGCACTCCGCGTTTGCAGTTTGCCTTAACACGGCAGCCGCATCGGCACCCCTGCCGCTGCAACCTCTGCCTTGAGAGCCCGCGAATCCGTAATCCCAAAGTGAAAGATACTCGCCGCCAGTGCCGCATCGGCCTTACCTGCTTTGAACACCTCGGCAAAGTGCGCAGCTGAGCCCGCACCACCACTGGCGATCACCGGAATCTGCACAGCCTCCGACACGAGCCGCGTCAGTTCGCAGTCGAAGCCGTTGCGCATGCCGTCGGTATCCATCGAGGTCAGCAGGATCTCGCCTGCACCCCGTTGCTCAGCCTCCCGCGCCCAGTCGACGACGCGCAAGCCGGTCGCCTTGCGTCCGCCGCTGACATACACCTCGGCATCCTCTACGCCATGCTCCCCTCGGCGGGCATCGATCGCGACGATCACTGCCTGTGCGCCGAAGCTGGAGCCAATCTCGCCGATCAACTCCGGCCGTGCAATGGCGGACGAGTTGATGCTGACCTTGTCCGCGCCCGCATCGAAGACAGCCGCTGCATCCTCCGCCGACCGAATGCCTCCGCCCACGGTGAAGGGCACGAAGAGCGAGGCGGCTGTGCGTTTCACCGTATCGAGCAGCGTGCCGCGGCCTTCATGGGTCGCTGTAATGTCGAGCAGCACGATCTCATCCGCCCCTGCTGCCGCATGACGATGCGCCAGCTCCGCCGGGTCGCCCGCATCGACGATATCGACGAACTGGATACCCTTTACGACGCGTCCGCCTCGTACATCCAGGCACGCGATGATGCGTTTAGTCAGCATGAAATCCCGTCTTTGCTTTTCTTTTTGTCATTCCTGCAGGGAATCTGCTTTTGGTTGGCAGCCATACAAATCACGAATTCACACTCATGCCCACAACCGGACACTTCTCCGCCGCGGCCTCGCTGCCGCCGACGCGGCCGAAACCGAAGTCGTCCGTTCCGAGGAAGCTCATCTTGTGGTGCCGGGCCATGCCGCTGAGCTCGTTGTGCACCATATACATCGCCATCTGGATGGAGTGCACGGAGTCCGCGCCGCCGGCGGGCGTGATGTGCTCGCGGCCCAGCGCGCTGATGCGGTAGGGGCACGCCCAACCCTTGCCTTCGATGTGAAAGGGCTTGCCGAAGCTGACGGTCAGGGTTGCGGTCTGGCTCTCATGTTCGATATCGAGGAAGCGTTCTGCGATAATCTCGAACGGCAGCAACTCCATGCCGGTCCAGTTTGCCGCTGCGTCCGGTTTCACCATTTCTACTGTGCCCTGCGAGACGTGGGTTGTGTCGGTAATCATGAGGTGCCTCCTGCGAACGTGTTGCCGGTTCGATGCTACAGCGCGAGAAAGTTCTGCAGTACGCGCAGTCCTGTCTCAGCCGACTTCTCAGGATGAAACTGTACGCCCATTACATTGCCGCGTTCGACTGCGGCGGTAAACGCGCCACCGTACATCGTAGCCGCAGCGGTGTCTGCCGATACCGGGGCACGCCACGAGTGGGTGTAGTAGACGAAGCTCCCCAGAGTAACGCCTGCCAGTAGCCGCGAGTCTTCGCGCACATTCTCGAGCGAGTTCCATCCCACATGCGGCGATTTCAGCTCCGCGCCTTCGAAGACAGCAGGGAAGCGCTCGCACTGGCCGCCAAAGTGCCCGAGCCCCGCTGTCTCCGGCGCTTCGGTGGAACCTTCATACAGCCACTGAAGCCCCACGCAGATGCCAAGAAACGGCGTGCCCTTGGCGACGGCTTCGCGTGTCGCCTGAGTCAGGCCGAGGTCGGCGAGCAGTTGTGTCGACTGAAAATGGCCGACGCCGGGAAGAACGATCTTGTCCGCGCGCAGTACAGCAGCGGGATCTTGAGTGACAACAATGCCGTCCGCGCCAAGATGCTTCAGTGCCTTGACCACGCTGGTCAGATTGCCCGCTTTGTAGTCGATGACTGCAATCATCTTTACAGCAGCCCCTTCGTGCTCGGCAGCAACTCCCTCATCCGCTCATCCCGCGAACAAGCTCCCCGCATCGCCCGTGCGAATGCCTTGAAGATCGCCTCGATCTTGTGATGGTTGCTGCGCCCATACATGGTCTTTACATGCACATTGGCCTTCGCCCCGCGCGCAAAGCCATCGAAGAAATCCGCAACCAGTTCGCTCTGCAGATCGCCGACAACGGGCACCGTCACCTGGTCATCGACGACATACGCCACGCGGCCCGAGAGATCGACCGCAGCCACGGCGAGCGTCTCATCCATCGCCATGACAAAGTATCCCGCGCGCAGAATGCCCTTCTTGTCGCCAAGCGCCTCCGCAAAGGCCTCGCCCAGAGCGATGCCGACGTCCTCCACCGTGTGGTGCTGATCGACATCAAGATCGCCCACGCACTTCAGTTGCAGGTCGAAGCCGCCATGCCGTGTGAACAGCTCAAGCATGTGATCGAAGAAGCGAATGCCCGTCGAAACCGTATAGCTGCCCTGTCCATCGACGTTGAGCCGTAGCGAGATCTTCGTCTCCGTCGTATTGCGTTCCACTACGCCAATGCGTTCGTCGCTTACCGGCGCGACACCCAACTCATTTACCAGATCACTCATCTCTCACTCCGCTTCAACTTCACAAACTCCCAGATCGTATAAAACAACGCGACTACGATGAAGGCAACACACACCAGCATGAGCTTCGGATAATCTCCAGGAAGCGCAGACCTGAGAAGCACAAATCCTCCGCTCATGCACGCTACACCGACCGCCAGCAGGATGACTTTCTTTCGCTGTAGGTTCAGGTCACTCATGCGCGCGCGCGGCCTTCTGCCGGCGTCCAGCCAATCTCCGCCAACGACGCGCGTAACGCTGCGATGCCGCGTGTTACATGCTCTTCCGTGCCGATGGTGATGCGCACATAGCCATCGCATCCCGGGTCGGTGGAGCGGTCGCGCAGCAGCACGCCATGTCGGCGCATCGCGGCGACGAGCTCTTTGTGCTTCGGCCCGATATCCATCAGGATGAAGTTCGAGGCGCTCGGCCAGGTCCGCACCCCGAGTTCTTCGAGCGCGGTGTACATTCGCTCACGGCCCTGGTGTACCTGGAGGATGTACCAGTTCAGGTAGTCCTCATCGGCAAGCGCCTCAGGCAGCACCGCAAGCGCTACGCCGTTCACGTTGTAGGGGGAACTCACCTTGCGCAGAAATCCGATCAGCCGCGCATCGCCCGCTACCATGCCGATGCGCAGATTCGCTAACCCATAGGCCTTCGAGAAGGTGCGCGCGACGATCAGGTTCGGCACGCTGCCGATGTCACCCATCGTCGTCTCGCCATGAAAGTGAAAGTAAGCCTCATCGACCATCAGCACCGCCTGAGGAGCGGCGGCGGCAATCGCCAGCAACTGCTCGCGGCTTATCGTTGCGCCGGTCGGATTGTTCGGCGAAGCTACGATGATGAGCTTGGTGCGCGGCGTAATCGCCGCCAGAAAGCGTTCGAAGGGGAAGGCAAGAGTATCGTCGGTCTGCACCTTGCGTAGCCCTGTGGTCATCATGCTGATCGACACGTCATACATGAAGAACGTCGGTGTGCAGATCAGCGCCTCATCACCCTCGTCGAGGAACGCGCAGGCCATCAGGTGAATCGCTTCGTCGACGCCGTTGGTCAGCAGCACCTGATCCACGCTGAGTCCGAAGTGGGCTGCGGCGATCTTCTCGACAGGCTGCCGTTCGGGATAGATCGTCAGTCCTTCGCTCGTCAGCTTCTGGAGCTTCTCAAGCACGCGGGGGCTCGGTGCCAGGGTGTTTTCGTTGAAGTCCAGCCGCAGAGCATCGCGGCCTGCGAGCGGAGGGTGGTACTCCGGCATCGCCAGCACGGCAGCGCGCGGCTGCGGAACAGTCCCTGCAACACTTGCCTTGTTCTCAGTTTCCGTCAACACAGCCATCCTCTTAGCCCTTGCCTTCCTAATCCCTAGCTCTACCGCATCCTCACGCGCACGCTCTCGGCGTGCCCTGCTAGACCTTCTGCCTCGGCCAGCGCGATCGTGTGCGGGCCGACCTCGCGCAACGCGTCGCGCGTGTACTGCTGTACGGTGATTACCTTTACGAAGTCGAACACGCTCAAGCCGCCGCGAACGCGGCCATTGCGGCCGGTTGGCAATACGTGATTCGGCCCGCTGATGTAATCACCCATGGACTGTGGTGTGTGATGACCCACAAACACTGAGCCGGCATTCTTCACCCAGCGCAGGTCGGCGCCCGCATCTACCGTCAGATGTTCAGGAGCCAGCCGGTTCGTTAGCACCTGAGCTTCCTCTACGGTCTTAGTGACGAACGCAAATCCCTGCGCTGCTAGCGAGGCCTGTGCGATCTCATTGCCCTGCGCCTGGCGCTTGGTCTCGAGCGCGACCTCTTCGGCCAACTCGTGCTTGCTGGTGATGAGCACAGCGAGCGCCTCGGGATCGTGCTCGGCCTGCGCCACCAGGTCCGCCGCAATGCCGCTGGGGTCGCCATTCTCGCTGGTGACAACAATCTCCGTCGGCCCCGCGGGCATGTCGATGCCGGTCTCCTGCGAGACCGCAATCTTTGCCGCGGTCACATACAGGTTGCCCGGTCCCACGATCTTGTCTACGGCTGCAATCGTCGTAGTGCCAAAGGCCATCGCCGCAATCGCCTGCGCTCCGCCGACGCGGTAGAACTCTGTCACACCCGCAAGATAAGCGGCAGCCATCGTCTCCTTCGCGGGCTTCGGCGAGCACACCACGATGCGTTCCACTCCGGCAACCTGCGCCGGAGTCACGGTCATCAGCAGCGTCGAGGGCAGGGGATAGCGTCCGCCCGGAACGTAGCAGCCGACCGAACCCAGAGGCCGCACGATCTGCCCGACCTCCATTCCCTCCGAGGGACGAAAGCTCCACGCGCGCGGCAATTGTTTCTCAGCAAACGTGCGAATGTTGGCCTGCGCCAGGCGCATGGCGGCTTTGAGCTCTTCGCTCGTAGCCTCCCACGCGGACTGCATCTCCTCGCGGCTGACTGGAAGCGGCTGTTCGGCGGCCAGCCCGTCGAAGCGAGCTGTGTACTCCCGCAGCGCAACATCGCCGCGTTCGCGCACGGCTGCGAGAATCTCGCGCACAACGCCATCCACCTTTGCGGTGTTTGCGGCGCCGCGCTGTTCAAGCTGCCGGAGAGTATCCTCTGCAGCCTTCGCGTTCTCGCCGAATGTCTTCAAAACTCTCATGCTGCCTCGTTAATCCTTGTAGCCTGCTTTACGCATCTGCCGCCGTTCGCGCCGTGGACCGGTCAGGACCACGCGCTTCGCGGCTTCCGGTCCCGCGGGATAGATGCGTTCCGGATTCTTGGGGTCGATCACGACGGCCAAGCGTACTCCCGCCGTAATCTTTTGCCCAGGTTCCACCCGCGAACTCAGCGTCACCTCGCGGCTGGTGGTGCTGCCCGGCTCCTGGATCCACATCACGATCTTCATGATGGGCAAAGTCTTGCCGAAGCGCTTCATCGGCGCCACTGAAATTACCGTGGCATACACCGCAACGCCCTCACGCTCGGCCTTCTGCTGCCGCCAGCGCTGAAAAAAATACAGGACGACCGGTGTAAGGGCCGCCAAAACGACGAGTGTCCAAATTGCGATCTTCAACGCATGCCTTTCGGGTGATTACAGTACTACTTTGCTCAAAGGGTATTCGACGATCCCTGCGCCGCCGGCTGCCTTTAGTTTAGGGATGACATCGCGCACAAGGGAATTATCGAGAATTGTATTCAACGCAACCCAATCGGGGTCCTGCAGGTGCGAGATCGTCGGCGAGTTCAACGCAGGCAGCACTCCGATGACCTTGTCGAGATCGGCCTTGCGTACATTGAGCATCAGGCCAACCTGGATCTGTGCATCCATCGCTCCATTCAACATCATGGAGAGCGTTTCGATCTTCGAGCGCTTCCAGGGATCGGCCCACGCCGCCTTGTTGGCGATGAACTGGGTCTCGGACTCCATCAGCGTCTCGATGATGCGCAGGCGGTTCGCGCGCAGCGAGCTTCCGGTCTCCGTCACTTCAACGATGGCATCGGCCAGGGTCGGCGGCTTCACTTCGGTGGCACCCCAGCTGAACTCAACCTTTACGGGGATATTCTTCGCCGCAAAGTAGCGCTTGGTGAACTCCACCAGTTCAGTCGCAATGGTCTTGCCGGCGAGGTCTTCGGGCTTCTCGAAGGGCGAGTCCTCAGGCACGGCGAGCACCCACTTCACACGGGTGCGGGACTGCTTGGAGTAGGTGAGCGAGGTAATCCGCTCGACGTCGGACTGGTTCTCGAGCACCCAGTCGTTGCCGGTCAGTCCGGCATCCAGCGCGCCGTGCTCCACATAGCGGGCCATCTCCTGGGCACGAACGAGCATGCACTCGATCTCCGTATCGTCGATGGTAGGGAAGTAGCTGCGGCCGCTGGCATAGATGCGCCAGCCGGCGTGTTCGAACAGCGCGATGGTGGCGTCCTGCAGGCTGCCCTTCGGAATTCCAAGCTTCAGTTTGTTGCTCATGTCGATTCTTCGCCTTTGCCTTTGCTTTTCTTTCTGTCATTCCCGCAGGGAATCTGCTTCTACTTCTCATCCATTGCAATGGGCTTCGTAAAACAGCTCACGCTTCCCTCGTGGCACACCAGGCCATCGCCCTCGACCTCGACGCGGAACAGCAGCGCGTCACTGTCGCAGTCGGTAGAGGCAGAGATAACACGCAGGCGGTTGCCGCTGGTCTCACCCTTCATCCACAGCTTCGAACGCGTACGTGACCAGAAGGTTACGAAACCTGTTTCGGTGGTCTTTTTATAGCTTTCCTCGTTCAGGAAGCCGAGCATCAGCACCTCACCGGTCTTCGCGTCCTGCACGATGCCCGCGACCAGGCCGCCGGCTTTTTCAAAATCGATTGCTACTGTCGTCATCTTCCTCATCCTCTGTGTTCGGCTGAAGCTGTCTATCTGGTGCTTGGTTGAAGCTATCGCGGCGCAGCAAAAAGCCCGCTCGCGATATGCGCGTCAGCGGGCCTGTTCGTAGTCCTATTGTGCGTTCTTGCTACTTCACCGCACCGGACACAGCCGCCAACACGCTTTGCGCATGATGATGATGCTGTCCACGATGGTGCAGAAGAACGGTCATTGCTTTCTACCGTATCCGTGGCGCTCGCGGATGTCAATCGCGACCCATATGGAGCCGCGGCACGGAACCGCTGTTGCCTGTTTTTGCTTTTGCTGTTGTTCTTGCTTTTCTGGTTGTCATTCCCGCAGGGAATCTGCTTTTGCGGTTGCGGTTGCTTGTTTTTCGCCGTCATCCTGAGCGGTACGCGAAGGACCCCCGCATTCGGCCCCACCCCAGCCGCCCAGAACCACCAACAGCCAGAACCACCACAAATCATTAGAGGACAACCTAAGACTTCTCGCCCAGGTACTCCCATCCAGCACAGGTGCTTAAACTGCTGGCCATGATGTAGACGTAGCAACACATGATCGTCAGCGGTGTTCGCTCCACGAGCATCGTGCAGAATGCGGGGGTCCTTCGCGTACCGCTCAGGATGACGACGAAAAACAAGCAACGACGAGGACAAACAACGGCAAACCACTACCGTTGTTTGTTCTTACGCCTACTCCACCACCGTAAATCCCCGCTCGCCATCCTCGGCAATCGACACCTGCCCCTTGCCGATGTCATATAGCCAGCCCGAGACGGTCAACTCACCCATCGCCATAGCCCCCGCCACCGACGGATGCGTCTTCAGGTGCTGAAGCTGCAACAGAACATTCTGTTCCGCAAGCACGGAGAGCAGTTCGCGCCGCCACTCTGTCTTGGTGTGCATGGTCTCTGCCACCGTGAGGGCCGCGCGAGCATTGGTCAGCCAGCTCTTGACGGTAGGCATGTCTTTGACCGAGTCCGGGTTGAGCAGTGCCTTCATCGCGCCGCAGTCGCTATGGCCGCATACCACGATGTGCCTCACCCGCAGAGAGGTCACTGCGTACTCGATCACCGCGCTGACGCCGCCGAGCATCTCGCCATACGCCGGCACCATGTTGCCGATGTTGCGCGTCACGAAGACCTCGCCCATGGCTGAATGTGTCAGTTCATTGGGGTTTACGCGTGAATCCGCGCAGGCGATAAACAGCGTATGGGGGCGCTGTTCGTTGATCGCAGCCTGCGCATGCAGGTGGGCCTGGTTCGGATAGACCTCCGACCGAAACCGGCGTACACCCTTTTTCAATTGTTCGAGCACTTCGTCCATGAGGCGGCCTGTAGCTTTCTTGTGATTAGGGTACTGAAAGTTACGAACGAATCTATTCTTCGCGCCACTTGATATTGCAGCCGATGCTGCTGCGCTGGTCAGTGTCAGGGCGTTTGCCGGCGACGACCGCATCCAGGGCCGCGCGCAGGTTCTTGCCTGTCACCGGCGTATCGTTGCCGAAGTCTCCGCGCCGGGGGCGGCTCTCGTCGAGCTGTCCGCGATAGACCAGCTTCAGATCCGCGTCGAAGAGGAAGAAATCCGGGGTGCAGGCGGCCTCGTAGGAACGGGCGACCTCCTGGGTCTCATCCAGCAGGTAAGGGAAGTTCCAGCCCAGGCGCGCCGCCTGCTCGCGCATGAACTCCGGGCCGTCCTGGGGGTACTCGACGATGTCGTTGGACTGGATGGCAGCGATGGCGATCGGACCTTCGCCGTTTTCGCCCAGATAGTCGCGGCCGATCCGTCCCAGCTCCGCTTCGACGTGTTTTACATAGGGGCAATGCACGCAGACGAACATCACCAGCAGTCCGCGTCGCTTCTCGTCGCCGGTTGAGGCGAAGATGTCATCGCGGCCCAGCGCTTTGCCGCTGATCGCGTCCACCAGCTCGAAGGCCGGGGCAGTCGTCCCCAGCTTCACCATCGTCGATTCCATTCTGGACATTGCAGCCCTCCACCGTCCATCATAACGGCCATTCGCGGAGCGGGAGACTGTCCTGATAGACAGGATGTGAAACATGGAGGGACTTTTTCACGTCAGAGGTTACAGTCCTTGTTGCTAGCCATGACGCGTGACGTGATCGGTGCAGAAATTTAACCGCGATGAAATCTGCTCCGTTTCAGCAATTAATCCGTTTCCGCGCGTGTTGTGGATAACGTATGCTTTGACCAAAGTTCAATCGGTCGCTGGCTTTCTGCAGTGCTGGCTTCCCAGAGGATACTGTGCGCCCTTATCTTCGTAGTCTCGCTCCGGTGTTTTCCGCGTTTGTGCTGTTAGCCGCTTTGCTGTGCCTCCCCTTGGAGGCCCCTCTGGAAGCCCAGACAGCGGCAAACTCCGCAGCAGCCGCGCTTCAACCCATGTCGCAGGCCAACCGGGTGTCGGCGCAGGCCAACCTCTCGCAGCAGACAAAGCTCACCGGTCATATTCCGGCCTGGGCGACAGCCAATCGGCAGACAGCCACTCCCGTAGATCTCAGCGCCCCAATGAATATCTCCCTGGTGCTGCGCCGGGACCCTGCTGTTGAGACTGCCTTTGAGCAGTTGCTCGCCGACCAGCAGAATCCTGCCTCTCCGCATTATCACCAGTGGCTGACGCCGCAGCAGATCGGCACGCTCTATGGGCCTACCCAGGCGGATCTGGACGCAATCACTTCCTGGGCAACAGGACAGGGGCTCAAGCTCGTGTCCGTTCAGCCCAATCGCGTCATCGTGGAATTGACGGGCAGTACTGCGGCTGTTGCAAGTGTCTTCCACACCAGCTTCGCTTACTTCAACCTAGGGACCGAGACGAGATTCTCAGCCATCTCGGAACCATCGATTCCGGTGGCGTTCAGCTCAGTGATTCAATCGGTGCATGGTTTGACGCAGGCGCATTATGCGCCGCAGTCGAAGATGTCATTAGGGCAGTCGCCAGCCACCACTGCGTCACGGCCGCAGGTAAACGTTGGGAACAACGTGAATTATATTTTGCCCAATGACTTTGCCACCATCTATGGAATTGCAAGCGTCTACAGCGGTGGCGATACAGGTGCGACCATTGGTTCCACGCCACAGCACATCGCCGTCATCGGCCGGTCGCGCGTCGCGGCTGCCGATATTTCCAACTACGAAACCCTGGCAGGGCTGGGAAATGTTCAGCCTAACGTCGTGCTGGCGGGTACTGATCCAGGATCGTCAAACACGGATGATGCGTCGGAAGCCACTCTGGACGTCCAGCGTGTCATCGGCACCGCCCCCGGGGCGCAGGTAGATCTCGTTATCAGCAAAAGCACCCAGAGCGAGGATGGCGTCGATATTGCCATGGCTTACAACATCAACACGCTTCACGATCCTGTCATGACGATCTCGTTCGGTAGCTGCGAGGCGTCGAATGGCCAGGCAGAGACGAACCTGTTGAACACCCAATTCCAGACGGCTGCCGGCCTGGGCATCTCGACGTTTATCTCGGCTGGTGATGCTGGCGCTGCAGGCTGCGAGACGCCTTTCGTCGCGGCGGTCCCGCCGCAGAGTCTGGGGATCAACGCCCTTTGCGCCAGCGGCTATGTGACTTGCGTCGGTGGAACCGAATTTAACGACGCTGCCGACATCTCTAAATATTGGTCTTCGACGAACTCCAATTCCGGCAATGAATCGGCGATTTCCTACATCCCGGAGGGAGCCTGGAATGAGCCCGATGCTACCAACAGCAGTGGCGTCATGACCGGCTACGAGGTCGCTGCAGGTGGAGGCGGCGAAAGCGTCTATATCGCCAAGCCTAGCTGGCAAGTCGGTACAGGAGTTCCATCCGGCTCGTTCCGTTATGTGCCGGATGTCGCTTTCTCGGCCGCCGATCACGATGGCTATTTTGGTTGTTTCGCTGCCGGTCAGGGAAGTTGCGTCTCGTCATCCTCAGGTATCCCATTCATCGTCTTCAGTGGTACTTCGGCTGCAGCTCCTTCTATGGCGGGCATTGCAGCTTTGCTGAATACGAAACTGGGTGTTGCCCAGGGCAATATCAACCCGCTTCTCTATTCCATTGCGGCGGCTACTCCAAGCGCTTTCAATGACGTAACGGTGGCCACTTCGGGGGTAACGGGCTGCACCACGGCGACGCCATCGATGTGCAATAACAGTACCCCGGGGCCCACGACGCTGACGGGTGGCCTGGCCGGCTTCGAAGTCGGTACTGGTTACGACGAGGCTACCGGTCTCGGCTCGCTCAACGTCGCCAACTTTCTGACGGCGGCAGCAGCAGTGGGAGGCGCTCCAGCTCCCGCCTCGTTCTCTCTTACGCCTTCTCCTTTGAGCTTGACTCTTCTTGCTGGAGCTACGACAGGCAATACCTCCACCTTAACGCTTATGTCACTGAGCGGATTCTCAGGTACCGTGGCCCTGACCTGTGCGGTATCCACTGCCAGCGGCACAGCGGCGGGGACCTGCGCCATAGCGCCCGCTTCCGTTACGCTCGCGTCGGGTGGAACTGGGACCAGCATGGTCACCATCAATACGACGACTGGCACTAGTGGCACTCTCAATGTGACAGTTACCGGCGTCAGTGGATCAATCACCGTTACCTCGTCGCCGATTACGGTGACAGTGACAACACCTCCTGTCCCGAGCTTCACGCTCAGTGCAGCGACACCCTCGCTTAGCCTCACTGCCGGTGCTACGGCTGGTAATACTGACACTTTTACGCTCGCCTCGACGAATGGCTTCGCCGGTGCCGTAGCCTTGACCTGCGCGGTATCCAATACCAGCGGGACGGCGGCAGGCGCCTGTGCCGTGGCACCCACCTCGGTTCCGCTCTCGTTGGGTGGAACTGGGACCAGCGTACTTACCGTCAATACGACGGCTGGCACGAGCGGCGCTCTTAATGTGACGGTTACCGGTTCCAATGGAGCGATCACAGTTACTGCGTCGATCAAAGTTACAGTGACAGCCCCCGCCGCCCCGACCTTTACGTTCAGTGCATCGGCACCTTCGCTTAGCTTTACTTCTGGTGCCACGACGGGTAACTCTGACACTCTTACGCTAACTTCAACCAACGGTTTTGTTGGTCCTGTTGCGATCACCTGCTCGATTTCAACGAGCTCCGCAGCCTTCCAGCCAATGTGTTCCGCTGCTCCGGCGAGTGTCACCCTTACGGCAGGTGGTACGGGCACCTCGATAATCTCCATTACGTCGACAACTGCTCAGGCAAGTGCGAAGATTGACCCTGCAAATTTTGCGCAGCGCTGGGGTCTTGGTGGCGGTGCCTTCCTCGCGATGCTGCTGTTCTTCCCCTCCTTGCGCCGTCGCAAAGCTCTCAGCTCCCTGGCTGTATTCGTGGTGATGCTTGCGGGCATTGCATCGCTCTCCGGCTGTGGTGGCGGTAGCGGTGGTGGATCGTCTTCCACATCATCTACCTCGAAGAGCAGCGCTGGTACATACACCGTCACGGTGACAGGAAACGGTGGGACAACCGCCTCGACGGTATCTACTCCCTTCACGGTGACGATCAACTAATCTTGCAGTCGTCTCCACAAAGGCCCTCGCTACTGCGAGGGCCTTTGTGTTGCCTGACCACGTCGTATTCTTAACCTCACCGATGTCCACGCTGCCCTCGCGAATCCTCTCCGAAGCCGGCCGAGCGCAACGCGCTGCGTTGTCGCTGGGGCCGAACGGTCTGGCACTCTGCCGCTGGTGCCAGATGGAGATTCTCGCGCGCCGCCGCCGTACCTTCTGCTCGGAGTACTGCGTGCATCAGTGGAGGCTGCGCTCGGACCCCGGTTATCTGCGCGATCAGGTCTTTGCTCGCGATTGCGGTGTCTGCACGGCTTGCGGTACCGATACTGTTGCCGCGTATGCTGCGCTCAAACGCAGTCGCGGCAAGGCGCGGGTGGAGGCGCTTGCCGTCTGGGGCCTCAAGACTGTTCAGACTCGTCGATCCCTGTGGGATGCGGACCATATTCGGCCTGTCGCTGAAGGAGGAGGCCAGTGCGACCTCGACAACCTCCGCACGCTCTGCCTGCCGTGCCATCGCGAGGCGACAGCCGATCTTCGCTTGCGATTGCGAGCAAACACGACAAAGCCCCGGCCGTCGCCGGGGCTTTGCGCACAACAGGATCGTTAAGCTTCTGTTCCAGCCGGCTCGAGCGTTGCCTGGGTGGGAGCACCTGCTGCTCCGCCCTTGACCTCGGAACCCGGCTTGCGGATGTCGATGCCGCCCTTGAAGAAGGCACCATCTTCGATGGAGATGCGAGCGGCGATGACGTCGCCGGTCAGCGAGCCTTCGCTGCGGATGTCCACACGGTCAGAGGCCTGGCAGTTGCCGCGCACCTTGCCGAGTACAACGATCTCGCGTGCGGAGATGTTCGCCGCGACCTGTCCGTTGCGGCCTACCGTAACGCGGTTGCCGGGGAGGGTAATGGTGCCTTCGACCTTACCGTCGATATAAAGCGATTCGGAGCCTGAGAGCTCGCCCTTGATGACAAGGCTCTTGCCGATCGTTGCCTGTTCGCCGGCAGGGATTGCGCCTGCTGCGGAGGATGCTGGACGTGCAGCTTCAAACGTTGCGCCGCCGGTAGGCGTCGCCGGACGTACCGGCTCCGGGGTTGAAGGGGTTGAGCTGCCGGTCTGGTTCGGTTTCCACATAATGTATTGCTTCCTTTCCTCGTTCCGGAGGGGATCTTTCGCAGGCCGAGCGCGCTACGCTTCTGCGCACCACAGCTTTTGCCCGTGCTTCGTCCACGATACTACTTTGTCAACCCGTCTGACCTGTGGAGTTCCGCCCAAATCTTCATTAAAACGCGCCTTTACAGTAACCCCCCACAATCTCTTCTCGTGCTGGGCGTATAGCGAAAGGCGCAAGCGACCTTTGCCGGGGTCAACGCATCTTAGTCGCTTCGAATTTATCGCGGGGAGCGATGTGTGAGCGCGCCGGTTTTTTCTCTATTCCTCGGCTTCGCCTTCTTCTACCAGTGAACTCAGTCCGACGACATCAAAGGTCAGCGCCTGTCCGCCGGTGAGCTGGAGTGTCGCTCGCATCGGTGTGCGCTGCCACTTTGCGGCAGTGCACACGGGGTAGGGTGCATTGGCTTGCGGCCACGGCCCGATCACCTTCTGAACTACAGCCTTGCGTGCTCCAAGTTCGGCGACAACGGCCACCAGGCCCCCATTTCTGACCGTGGTTGCGATGCCGCAGTAGGCCGCATAGTCGCGAAACCATACAGCCTCCGAAACAGCCGGATCGAACGCGGGCAGATGCAGTGCGGTAATGTGGCCGGTGACGCGGTCGACCATGAGCCACGGACCGGGCTGCCAGGTCCATCGCGGGGCTTCGCCGGGCAGGGAATCGTTGATTCGCAGGGCCCTCCGCACGACGAACGACCGGTCGGTGACGTCGTGGATCTCTCCGACGGTCCACTCCTTCTGGGTGGTGTCGACCAGCAGGGGCCGGACCCGCAACGTGGTCGCCTCTTCGCTCTTGTTGTCCGGGTTTGCCTCGGGAGGGGTATAGGGCACGCGCCGGGAGGCGCCTAGTGTCACGGTATGGATCTTGGGGGCGGCGGACGCTACCGGGACGCACAAAAGGGCAAGCAGCGGCACGGAAGCCAGGCGGAGAGGTGTCTGCATGGCTTGCAGCCTAGCAGAAAGATAAGAATCTTCAGAATCTTCGCTAAGATAAACTCAATCCTTCTCTGATCTTCCTTCCACAAATCCCCGTTTTCGGGTAGACTCAAACATGGTGCGTGTCCCTTCCGCCGTCTCTGTCTGTCCATTGGGGTTGGATGGAGGCACCAGAAGCCCACGAAACAGGCATAGGAAGCCGCGAAGCAATGATTCGCGGTCACAATGAGATCGGGCCTTCACGGCCCAATCGAAGGAGAGCGTTTGTCGAAGGAAGATGCAATTGAAGTAATGGCGGTGGTCGTCGAGACCCTGCCAAACGCGCTATTCAAGGTCGAGCTCGAAAACAAGCACCAGGTGCTTGCGCACGTCTCAGGCCGTATGCGCAAGAACTTCATCCGCATCCTCCCCGGCGATCGCGTAGCCATCGAGCTCAGTCCCTACGATCTGAACCGCGGCCGCATCGTTTACCGCTACAAGTAACAGCAGGTTGTCCGTTCTCTGAGAGCTGGCAACTGTTAACTGAGAACTGAGGATTCAAATGAAGGTCCGTGCTTCAGTAAAGAAGATCTGCGACAAGTGCAAGGTGATCCACCGCCGTGGCGTCGTTCGCGTTATCTGCGAGAACGCCAAGCACAAGCAGCGCCAGGGCTAAAAGAGTGGCAATAGGCAGTCTCTACTGTCTATCCTCTACTCTCTACACTCTGTTTTTAGCGGCCCCACCGGGCGAGTTAGCCGAAGTCAAGGCTTGCGATGAACCCGGAGGAGACAGCAATCAGGTCAGCCGCATGACCCCTAACCCCGCTCCCCAGCCAGTCTGGAAGCCCAACCGAAAGGCAATCTCATGGCACGTATTGCCGGCGTCGACCTGCCAGGAAACAAGCAGGCTCGTATCGCCCTCACCTATATCTACGGCATCGGTGACCCCCGCGCCCTCCGCATTCTGACGGCAGCGGGTATTGATCCGCTCGCCAAGATGGGCACCCTCGACGAGGACCAGCTCAACGCCATCCGTCAGGTTATCGAGAAGGAAGGCGGCATTGAGGGCGATCTCCGCAAGGAAATCTCGCTCAACATCAAGCGCCTGATCGAAATCCAGTCCTACCGTGGTCTCCGTCACCGCCGCAGCCTCCCGGTTCGCGGTCAGCGCACCCACACCAACGCTCGTACCCGCAAGGGCCCCCGTAAGGGCACCGTTGCCGGTAAGAAGAAAGCGACTAAGTAAGCCATGGCAAAGTCACAGAACAAGGCGCCCGGCTCTGCAAAAGTCGGCAAAAATAAGAAGTTCAAGAAGCGCGAGCGGAAGAACGTTCCATTTGGTCTGGTATTCATCCAGGCGAGCTTCAACAACACCATCGTCACCATCACCGACCAGACCGGCAACACGCTGAGCTGGAAGAGCTCCGGCTCGCTCGGCTTCCGCGGCTCCCGTAAGGGAACCCCGTTTGCCGCGCAGCAGGCAGCGGTCGGCGCCGCCAACGCGGCCCGCGACCACGGTCTGCGTTCGGTCGATGTGCGCGTTGCAGGCCCCGGCTCCGGCCGTGAGTCCGCGATCCGCGCTCTCGCAGCCGCCGGTATCGAGGTTCGCTCGATCCGCGACGTCACGCCGATGCCTCACAACGGCTGCCGTCCTCCGAAGCGCCGCCGCGTGTAAGAACTGGGTTCAGGTTCCAGGGCCCAGGGTTCAGAAGACACGTTTTCTGAACCCTGGGCCCTAAGCCCTCAGCCCTTGCAATCCCGGATCGCGACGAAGCGCTGCCAGCGTGTAAAGCGATCGACACCAGAAGCACCCAACTTAGGAGATACAGAAATGGCACGTTATACAGGACCCGTCTGCCGCCTTTGCCGCCGCGACGGCACCAAGCTCTTCCTCAAAGGCCCGAAGTGCTTCACCGACAAATGCCCCGTCGAGAAGCGTAACTTCCCCCCAGGCCAGCACGGCCAGTCCAAGAAGCAGAAGAAGGTCGTTGGCTACGGTCTGCAGCTCCGTGAGAAGCAGAAGGCCAAGCGCATCTACTTCACGCTCGAGACCCAGTTCCGCGCCTACTACGAGAAGGCTGCGAACCGCCCCGGCGTCACCGGCGAACTCCTGCTCCAGCAGCTCGAGACCCGTCTCGACAACGTCTGCTACCGCCTCGGCTTCGCGCTTTCGCGCCGCCAGGCACGCCAGGTCGTTCGTCACGGCCACGTGCAGGTAAACGGCCGCAAGGTCAACATCCCGAGCTTCCAGTGCAAGGTCGGCGACGAGATCGCAATCCGCGAGGGTTCCAAGAAGCTTGTTCTGCTCGAAGCATCGCAGGACTTCCTCTCCGGCCAGAACCGCGTGGGCTGGATCGATGCCAACCGCGAGAATCTGTCGGGCAAGATCATCGCCCTGCCGAAGCGCGAGGACGTCAACCTGCCGGTCAACGAGCAGCTCATCGTCGAACTTTACTCGAAGTAATCCACAAATCTGGGTGCTCCACTCATCGCCTGTTCTTTGCGCGATGGGTGGGGAATCACCCGGACGTCTGCAACACCAACCGCACTACCGTTAGCCCCGCAAAATGCTTCGCGGTGCAACGAAGAAAGGAACACCCATGCTTTGGAGAGGTTTTCAGAAGCCCAAGCGTCTCGCTGTCGATCCGGAGACCCTGACCCCCACCTTTGGCAAATTTTCCGCTCAGCCCTTTGAGCGCGGTTTCGGTACGACCATCGGCAACGCCCTGCGCCGTACCCTGCTGTCCTCGATCGAAGGTGCTGCTGTTACCGCCGTCAAGATCGAAGGCGTGCTGCACGAGTTCCAATCCATCGCCGGCGTCGTTGAAGATGCGACCGACATCATCCTGAACCTGAAGCAGATCCCGTTCAAGCTCAATGGCGATGGCCCCAAGACCCTGTACCTCCGCGCCGATGCCGCGGGTGTCGTCACCTCGGGTTCCATCGAGGCCGACTCCGACGTCGAGATCCTCGATCCCAGCGTCTACATCTGCACCATCAGCGAAGGTGGCCGCATCGACATGGAGATGCGCCTCAAGCGCGGCCGTGGCTATGTTTCGGCTGACAAGAACTTCGACAGCGACCTCGGCATCGGCTTCATTCCGGTCGATTCCGTTCACTCGCCTGTACGTAAGGTCAACTACCTCGTCGAGGCTGCTCGTCTCGGTCAGATTACCGACTATGACAAGCTCACGCTCGAGATCTGGACCAACGGAACGATCCTCCCGGCAGACGCTCTCGGCCTCTCGGCCAAGCTGCTCAAGGATCACATGACGATCTTCATCAACTTCGAGGAGGAGATGGAGGCCGGTGCTTCCGGCGATCACGACGGCCCGCTGCTTCGCAACGAGAACCTGAACCGCTCGGTAGAAGAGCTCGAGCTTTCGGTGCGCAGCTACAACTGCCTGAAGAACGCCAACATCGCGACCATCGGTGAGTTGATCCAGAAGACCGAAGCCGAGATGCTCAAGACCAAGAACTTCGGCCGCAAGAGCCTGAACGAGATCAAGGAAATCCTTGCTCAGATGGGCCTCTCGCTCGGCATGAAGATCGACGAACAGGGCAACCCGGTCCCGGGACCGACCTCGGTTCTCCCGGCCGCAACGCTCGCAGCCAGCTATGCCGGCTACGACGATGAGGACGACGACGATCTCGATATCGACGAGCCCGAAAACTTCTAAAGGCAGGGATTAGGGCTTAGGGAACAGGGATTAGAAAACCTGTTCCCGTCCCTTCATTTTCAGTGGAGCAGTACGAAAATGGGCGAATCATATCGTGATCTCATCGTGTGGCAACGTTCTATTCAGATGAGCGTCGCTGTTTACAAATTGACGAGTGGCTTTCCAAAAGAAGAGATTTACGGCCTTTCCAGTCAACTCCGGCGAGCCGGAGTTTCAGTAGCAAGCAATATCGCAGAAGGTTATGCGCGGATGTCTCGTGGCGAGTATAAGCAGTTTCTCGGCATGGCGCGTGGCTCCAATTCAGAGGTGCAAACGCAACTTGTAATTGCACGGGAGTTGGGATTTGGAAGTCCACAGGCACTCGACAACGCTGAGGGGTTGTCGAACGAAGTGGGCAAAATGATAGCGTCAATTCTTCGTGGCCTCTGACGAGCGAAGTTTGGGCTTTTCCTAATCCCTAGTCCCTAATCCCTAATCCCTCGTATGCAGTTCCGAGCCGGGCAGAAGTCCGGGTCGAAGGAGATCAAAATGCGTCATCGTAATGGCGGCTTTAAACTCGGCCGCAACACCAGTCATCGTCGCGCTCTTCTGCGCAATCTCGTTACCTCCATCATCCTGAACGATCGTGTTCACACCACCATTACGAAGGCCAAGGCGACCCGCCCCATCGTCGAGAAGATGATCACCCTCGGCAAGAACGGCAGCGTTCACTCCCGCCGTCAGGCGCTCGCTTACCTGATGACTCCTGAGTCGGTCGACCGTCTCTTCAAGATCGTTGCCCCGCGCTACAGCACGCGTCCCGGCGGCTACAGCCGCATCGTGCGCACCGGCGTCCGCAAGGGTGATGCCTCCGAGATGGCTTTCATCGAGCTCCTCGGCGCCGAGCAGGAACTAAGCGAGAAGGCAGCCAAGCGCTCCGAAGCTCGCGCCAAGCGGCAGGAAGAGCTGCAGAAGCAGCTCGAAGAGCGTGGTCCCGGCGAGCAGCCTGATCCCTCTGCCGAGAACTAAACACAACCATCTGCAAGAACAAGAGGCGCGCCCATGTGGCGCGCCTCTTGTTTTCTCCGCGCCCTATCTGTACTTCGAGCGCTACCCACCATCCCTGCGCTAAACTAGCCACATCCGCATGCCTATCGTTGAACTCCAGAACATCCGCAAGGTCTACGACACCAAAGTCGCGGTCGAAGGCCTGACCCTGACTATCGAACCCGGCACCATGTTCGGTCTGCTGGGGCCGAACGGCTCGGGCAAGACCAGCTCCATCCGCATGATGATCGGCATGACCGTGCCCGACTCCGGCACAGTGCGCCTCTTCGACAAGCCCTTTGCGCGCACGCTGCTGCATCGCGTCGGCTACCTGCCCGAAGAGCGCGGCCTCTACAAGAAGATGAAGGTGATCGATCAGCTCGTCTTCCTGGGCCAGCTTCATGGTCTGGACGAAGCCACGGCCCGCAAGCGCTCACTTGCCTGGTGCGAGCGCATGGAGATCACCGAGGCCATCGGGAAGAAGACCGAAGAGCTCTCGAAGGGTATGCAGCAGAAGATTCAGTTCATCGCCGCGCTGCTGCACGAGCCCGACCTCGTCATCATGGACGAGCCCTTCAGCGGCCTCGATCCCGTCAATGCGACGCTGCTCATGGATACCCTCGTCGCCCTGCGCAGCGAGGGCAAGGCCATCCTCTTCTCGACGCACCGCATGGACCAGGTCGAAAAGCTCTGCGACGCCATCGCGCTCATCTCACGGGGCAAGCTGCTGCTCTCCGGCAGCATGCGCGAGATCAAATCCCACTATCCGCGCAATCGCGTGCAGATCGTCTTCACCGGTGACGATTCGTTCCTTCGCCATCCCGGCATCGTCGAGGCCAAGAACTACTCCGGCATCGCCGAGATCAAGGTGCAGGACGAAGCCGTTGCCCAGCAGGTTCTCGCCGAGGCCGTCGCCCGTGGCACCCACATCAATCGCTTTGAAGTCATAGAGCCTACGCTGGAAGAGATCTTTATCGAAAACGTCCGCGCAAGCTTCGGCGATGCAGAGGCAGGAGGCAGAGTCGATGCATAACACTTGGCTGATCGCGAAGCGCGAGTACCTGGAGCGCGTACGTACCAAGGGATTCATCATTGCGACGGTGCTCATTCCGTTGCTGATGGGGGCTCTGGTCTTTGGCAGCGCCTACATGGGGTCGAAGTCCAAGACCTCGTCGCACATCGCTGTCGTCACCAGCGACTCCGCTCTCGGTACCGACCTCAAGCATCAGCTTGAAGGTGGCAAAGACAGCGACATGAAGGTCGACCTGAGTCAGCCTTCCAACGAGACTCGCGCGGTCCTTGACGCCCAACTGCACGACAAATCCTCTTCGCTTGCCGGTTATCTCTGGGTGACGCCGCCGGTGATCGCCGGAGACCGTCCTTCTTTCACCTATACAGCACGTTCTGCCGGTGATATCGCCACGCAGGGAGCGATCGAATCGGCCCTCGGCTCTGTGCTGATGCGGGAGCACCTTGAATCGAAGGGCATGGCCGGCTCCGACATCGATGCGCTCGTCGCCCCGGTCAAGGTCGATACCAGTGCCAGCGGTAATACGACGACGGCATTCTTCGCCGCCTACACGCTGTTCTTCCTCATGTACATGGTCATCATGCTGTATGGCATGAACACCGCGCGGTCGATCATCGAAGAGAAGACCAGCCGCGTCTTCGAGGTTCTGCTGGCGACGATCAAACCTGAAGAACTGCTCGCTGGAAAGATCCTGGGTGTAGGTGCCGTGGGTCTCACGCAAATAGGCATCTGGATGATTGCTGCGGGGGCGCTCTCCAGCAGCAGTCTTGCGGCCAGCCTGATCGGGACAACGGGACATGGACTGATCAGCGCAACACAGATCGGCTTCTTTGTGCTGTACTTCGTCTTCGGGTTCCTGCTCTACTCCAGTATTGCCGCCGCGCTCGGCGCCATGACGAACTCGGAACAAGAGCTGCAACAGCTCAACATGTTCCTGGTTCTTCCGCTCGCATTCTGCATGGTCATGCTCTTTTCGATCATCCGCGCGCCGAACTCGACCCTGGCCCGTGTGGTCTCCCTCATTCCTTTCTGCAGCCCGCTGCTGATGAACTTCCGTATCTCGCTTACACAGGTACCGGCATGGGAGATCTGGCTCTCCGTGGTGCTGATGTCGGCTACGATCTTCGCCATTTTGTGGGTCTCCTCGCGCATCTACCGCGTCGGCATCCTCATGTATGGCAAGAAGCCCAATCTGCCTGAAATCCTGCGCTGGCTGAAATACAGCTAGCAATACATTTCGCGCCTGTCATCAACGGCGCGAAGCGCAAACCGTGACGCTTTAGCGTCGCGGAGCGGAGGGAGCCGTAGCTTTTAGGCTACGGAATAAAAGGCCAGGCAAGAATTGGGCTTTAGCCCCGGGCCTTTTATTCGCAGCCGAAAGAAGGCCCGGGCCTAAAGGCCACATCTCTGCTAAACCTCTAATTCCGTAGCCTAAAGGCTACGGCTCCCTCCGTCTCCCTGACGCTGAAGCGTCAGGGAACGCGCTTCGCGCTGCTTGGGACCTCCATATTCTTTCGAAGCTAGAGAGATGATCACGCCGCATGCGAATGCAACCAAGAATTCATTCCTCCACCACCTCCAAGTAAACTCATCTGCGTGGCTGTCTTCACTCCAAAGCAACGTCTGCTACTGGCGATTGTGCCTCCGCTGGCGGTAACGTTGATCCGCTTGCTGGGAGCGACGTTGCGCTATCGCGACGTCAACGCTCCCGCCACGCCTGTCGGCATTGACGTCCCCGGCCCCACGAT
This sequence comes from Granulicella mallensis, assembly GCF_014203225.1. Classification (GTDB taxonomy): domain Bacteria; phylum Acidobacteriota; class Terriglobia; order Terriglobales; family Acidobacteriaceae; genus Granulicella; species Granulicella mallensis_A. Next base: position 207,274 of record NZ_JACHIO010000007.1, read on the forward strand.
CTTCGCCTTTTGGCATTGCGCGCTGCTGGTCAGCGCGCACCGCTTCCGCAACAAGGGAATCGCGATCCTGATTTCGCGCTCCTTCGACGGCGAGCTCATCGCGCGTATCGTCGAGCGGCTCGGCTTCGTTGCTGTCCGCGGCTCCAGCACCCGCGGAGGCCCACAGGCATTACGCGGAATGCAGCAGGCCTACACCGACGGCCTCATCTGTGCCTTCACCGCCGATGGCCCGAAGGGACCTGCACGCATCGCCAAGCCGGGGCCTGTGCATCTCGCGGAGCTCACCGGGGCGAACTGGATCGGTGCGTTTCACGGACAGCCCGATCGCGCCTGGGAGCTGCGCTCCTGGGACCGCTTCATGATCCCCAAACCCTTCACTACCGTGACCTTTTCGTGGCCCGTGCACACCGCGCCGGAGCTCGCACCCGTGCAGCAGTCCCTGGACGAAGCGGTCGCGATGACCTCGCGCCTACAATCGCAGTAGCCCCATGCTTGTCTCAGACTTCCACTACGACCTGCCCGAAGAACTCATCGCGCAGCGGCCTCCTGCGGTGCGCGGCACGAGCCGCATGATGACGCTGGATCGCCGTACCGGTGATTTCGCCGACCATACCTTTGCCGAGTTGCCGTTGCTGCTCCAGCCGGGCGATCTGCTGGTGATGAACGACTCGCGCGTCATCCCCGCGCGCCTCTTTGCCACCCGCGCCGGCCTCACGACCCAGCACAACTCCCCCGCGCCAAGCGGCCACATCGAAGTTCTGCTGACGCAACGCCTTGCCCCCGCTGAAGGCCATAACGACTGGTCGGCGCTGGTTCGTCCTGCGAAGAAAATCCAACCCGGTGAGACCCTTCTCTTCGCTCCGGACGACTCCACCGCACCGCTGCTGCGCGCCACCGTACTCTCCGCCGGAGAGTTCGGCGAGCGTACTCTGCGCTTCGATCCAGCCGAGGACTTTCACGCCGCGCTGGAGCGCATCGGTCACCTGCCGCTGCCGCCCTACATTCATCGCTCCAAGCAGGAGCCCAACACTTCAGAAGACCGCGAGCACTACCAGACGGTCTACTCGCAGCAGTTGACCAGCACCGAGGCCGAGGGCTCCGCCGCCGCGCCGACGGCTGGCCTGCACTTCACACCGGAGGTGCTCTCGCAGCTCCGGGAGCGGGGCGTAGAGCTCGCCACCCTCACACTGCACGTCGGGCTCGGAACGTTCCAGCCCGTCCGCGTCGAACGCACAGAGGACATCCGCCTCCACGCCGAGCACTATACGCTCTCCGCCGCGACCGCCGAAGCCATCCAGAGAGCCAGGCGCGAGGACCGCCGCATCGTCGCCGTAGGCACGACCACCACGCGCACCCTGGAGCACATCGCCCGTGAAACCAATGGCAACGAAATTGCCGCGCATTCGGGAAGCACCGCCCTCTTTCTCTCTCCCGGGGTGGAGTTCAAACTGGTTGGCGGCCTGTTGACCAACTTCCACCTTCCGCAATCGACGCTGTTGATGCTGGTCTCTGCCTTCGCCGGTCGCGAACAGGCGCTTGCTGCCTACGCGCACGCCGTGGAGGCGCGCTATCGCTTCTTTTCCTACGGCGACTGCATGCTCATCACGTAGCATCCAATAAAGAGACTGTGATGCAGACAAAAGAAGAAATCGCCATGCCGAACAAGACCGACAAACCGCCTATCTACCTCCTCGATTCGATGGCCTTCATCTTCCGTGCGTATCACGCGATGCAGCGCTCGCGCCCGATGTCCACGCGCACCGGCATCCCCACGGCGGCAACGTATGTCTTCGTCAACATGATCAACAAGCTGCGTAAGGACTTCCAGCCGCAGTACCTGGCCGCGGTCTACGATGTCGGCGCCCCTCTGCTGCGCAACGAGCAGGCCAAGCAGATGAAGGACGTCCAGAAGTTCAACATCAAGACGCAGGAGTTCGAGACCATCGAATACGGCGGCTACAAGGCCAACCGCGCCGAGACCCCGCCCGACCTCATTCAGCAGCAACCCTACATCCGCCGCGCGCTTGAGGCTTTTCGCATCCCGATTCTCTTCTACGAGGGCTTCGAGGCTGACGACGTCATCGGCACGCTGAGCTGCCAGCTCTCCGCGCTTGGCCATCACGTCTATGTCGTCTCGTCAGACAAGGACATGATGCAGCTTGTCAACGAGAACGTCTCGATCCTCAACCCGATGAAGGACAACCTCATCCTCGATCCGGCTGGGGTCGAAAACGTGCTGGGAGTTCCGCCCGCGCACGTAGTCGACGTGATGGCGCTGCGCGGCGACGCCATCGACAACATCCCCGGAGCGCCGGGCATTGGCGACAAGGGCTCGGTCGAGCTCATCCAGCAGTTCGGCACCGTGGAAGGTGCGCTTGACCGCGCCGCTGAGGTCAAGAAGAAGACCTACCGCGAGTCCCTGCAGAACAACCGCGACAACATCCTGCTCTCGAAAGAGCTGGTTACCATTCACACGGCGGTGCCCATCGAGTTCTCGCTCGATCACATGCGAACGCAGCCGGTCGATAACGCAGCCTGCCGCGCGCTCTTCACCGAGCTCGAGTTCACGACGATGCTCAAAGAGCTCGCTCCCGACGTCGACGCCACCCCCGTCACCTACAACATCAAGGCCACCACGGACGACCTCGCAAAACTTCTCGCCGAAGCCCGCGAACCTTCTCTCGTAGCTCGCGACCTCGAAGCTCACAGCTCGATTACAAACCAGCTACCTCGCGGCCTCGCCATCGCCCTGGCCGAAACGACACAAGCCATCGCAGAAGAGGTCGCCGCCGATGCCAGCGCCAACGCCGAGGTTGAAGAATCCGAACCCGAACCACCGCAGACGATGTCGCTCTTCGGAGCAGATGAGGGTTCAGGGCCCAGGGCTCAGGGCTCAGAGGACTCGTCTTCTGAACCCGGGGGCTTAAACCCTGAACCCTCCCAGGACCCCGCCTGCCGTCTCGGTCTTGCCGTCACCGCTGGACATGCCATCGAGGTCTCGCTCGACACCCCCGGTATACGCGAAGCCCTCGCCGACCCTGCGTTACCCAAGCAGGTCCACGACCTCAAAGCGGTGCTCCGCGCGCTTCAGCCGCACGACATCACACTTGCCGGGCCGATCACCGACGTGATGCTGCAGAGCTATCTCCTCAACCCGACGCACAGCTCACATACACTCATCGACCTGGCCGCACGCACGACCAGCAGGGCACTGACGCACCAGCCGACGAAAGACAATCCCAACGATCCCAAGCGCCTGCCGGAAGCCGCCGCGGCCATCGCGCGCCTGGCCGTTACGTTGGGCGAACAACTCGCCGAAGTTCCCACAACGCACGTGATTCCGAAGGACGATCCCGCGCTGGGTGGCGCGATCACCACGGAGATGCTCTTCGCGGACAAGGCGCAGGGCGCAGGGCCCAGGGCTCAGGGCCCAGCGAGCGCGTCTTCTGGGCGCAGGGCCCTGAACCCTGAAACCTCTCCCCTGAACGAGCATTCCACCCTGTCCGAGGTCTACGAACAGCTCGACCTCCCTCTTGTCTCCGTCCTGCTGCAGATGGAGCAGACGGGAGTTCGCGTCGACAGCAACCTCCTGCGCGAGATGAGTTCACGCCTCGCGGTCACCATCGACGACCTGGCCGAGCGCATCTATGCCAGCTCAGGCCATCGCTTCAACATCAACTCTCCCAAGCAGCTTGGCGATGTGCTCTTCAACAAGATGGACCTGCCCAAGCCCACCAAGCATGGCAAGGGCAAGGTGATCTCGACGGCTCAGGACATCCTCGAAGACCTCGCGCAGCACCATGAGGTTCCGGCGATCGTCCTCGAATATCGCCAGTTGCAGAAGCTGAAGTCCACCTACCTCGATCAGCTTCCGTCGTTGACGGACGCGAACGGCCGCATCCACACGACGTTCAACCAGGTAGGCACGGCGACGGGCCGTCTCTCGTCGATCAACCCCAACCTGCAGAACATCCCCATCCGCACCGCCGTGGGCCGTGAGATCCGCGCGGCATTCATCGCCGCGCCGGGCAATCTGCTGATGTCCGCGGACTACTCGCAGATCGAACTGCGCCTGATGGCGCACTTCTCCCAGGACCCTCTGCTGCTCGACGCCTACCGCACCGGCAAGGACATCCATACGCTCACCGCCGCGGAGGTCTTCGAGGTCGACGCCGCAACGATGGACAAGGAGACTCGCGCCCGCGCCAAGGCGGTGAACTTCGGCATCGTCTATGGCATCTCGCCGTTCGGTCTGGCCGCTCAGTTAGGCATCGACCAGAAGGTCGCCAAGGCTTATATCGAACGCTACTTCGATCGCTACAAGGGAGTCGCGACGTTCATCGAGCAGACACTCGAAACCGTCCGCCGCGACCAGGCGGTAAAGACCGCCTTCGGCCGTGTCCGTCCTATCCCCGACATCCAATCCCGCAACCCCAACCAGCGCGGTTTCGCGGAGCGCACGGCAGTCAACACGCCACTCCAGGGCACCGCCGCTGACCTCATCAAGATCGCCATGCTCCGCATCGACGCCGCCATTCGTATGCGCAATCTGCGTTCGCTGATGACGCTACAGGTGCACGACGAACTGCTTTTCGACGTTGTCCCCGAAGAAGCCGACGAGATGCAGGAGCTGGTAAAGACCGAGATGGAATCGGCGGCTGAGTTCAGTGTGCCCATCGTTGCGGAGGTAGGTCTTGGAGATAACTGGCGGGATATCAAGTAGCTCATACAACGTGTGCAAGATCGTGAATCGCACAGAACGCAGGTCCCTGCCCCGAGCCGACTCAAGCCCCGAAGGGGCGGTATATCCCAGCCTAGGGCAACGCTCTGGGTTGCGGAGCTAATAGGATCCAGAGGCCTGAAGGGCTGACCTATAGATGTTGCCGCCTATAAATCACGCTTTCAGCACTTTGAATTTTCTTCATTCAGCAACTGTTGATGTTGTTGTCGAGGAAGCCGATGCGATGCAAAATTGGTGAAGACCGAAATGGAGTCGGCGGCAGAGCTTTCCATGCCTATTGCCGCCGATGTTGAACTCAGTGATAGTAGGCGCGACACTAAATGATATGTAGAGCATTAGGTGATTACTAGGGGTGACATCTTGGGCGCTTGAAGTCGTACTTTTAGGGCCGAGAGTAAAAGGCTCTCTCGTGCTTCCCAAACCGAAAGGATCTCGCCTGCTGTGTAGTGTTCTTTATCTGGAATGAAACGAGATTCTAAAAACCTTTTCCGATTGTCAGGAGCTCCGAAAAAAAGGTTTAACCAGTCTTCAAATGCTTTACCAGACTTTTCTTGATTCATAACGCTGTCGAGTAAAGCTAAATTTGCCAGCGAATCTCTTTCATCCGAGATTTGCCGCGCAATATCCTCCGGCAGTTCTTCTCTCTTGAGCTTTTGTGTCGTCAGCAGAGAGCGAGGGAAGATGTGATCTACGTGTACCGGCATTCCGGCGACGCTATCGGGAGTTATGAGGCTTAAAATGAGGAAAGCTTCCCGATCGCTGTAGCCGTAATCCAATAGCGCCTCAATATCGGCATCCGAAAATAACATCGATCGGTTTAGTTCACCCATCCTCTGATCGATTGCCGCTTTGGGAAACAGTGGCTCATCTGATTTGGTGATTTCTTGTCGCATAGTTGCGAGTATAGTGTCGCCCATGCTTCCGAAAAGCCTTTTAAGGAGTGCCTCAGATAGCCACCGTAAAATCTCTGATCGATCAGCACGGTCCGAAGCCGACGTTAAATAGCTAGGTGTTGCACCTCGTTTTTTCAAGTAGTATGCAATCGGAATGAGCGCGTTATTTGATAGAAGAGATCGATTTGTAAATCCATAAAGATTTACCAGCGAAATGGTTAGATGAAGTGCTGTTTTTATATGTGGCCACTCTGTTTCGATCTTGCTCAAGTTTGCAGCGGTAAAGTTGTCAACTTTGAACTTCACATCGTCCACATCTCCCAATACTAGGCACGACTTCATAACGAAGTCCTTGTCGATGCTAAGGTCTTCATTTATTGAATTCAAATCATCCACAAGCGTTAAAATTTCCTGACGCGCATCTTGTCCGGCCCAAGACGCAGTAGCCATTGATAGAAGAAGATCGGAATAGCTTAATCGGGTGCCTCCACTGTTCGTCCTAACAAAGATGTCGAGGACACGGTGAAGGCTGGGCTGTTTCTCTAGAAAGTAGTTGATGACAGCATCGCTGCTGAATGTTTGAACAAAGCAGGCGAGCGATTTCTGTGCATGTGCTCGTCTTTCAGTGGAAGCTCCATGGATCTCAGGACGTTGCATCACTTCCATTGCCTGAAAAAGAGTGGGTACGGCTTCGAAAAGTTCCGGAACCGATATCCAATATTCGTCGGAGTTCTTCACCGCCTCCTCGGGCTTCATGAAATAAAAGGCATACTCCATCTCCTCATCTTGATTCACGGCGACTTGATTTAGTAGATCCAGATGCAACACTTCCTTGGGATACGCATTTGGGTTCGAGCGTCGCTTATTCGGGAGCTTGGCTGCATAGGATCCTGTAAGTCCAATTACAAGTGAGGTGAGACGTTGTTGGCCATCCAATACTGCAGTGAAGGTATGGTCGCCACTCGTAGTAAACGGAGGATTATGTCTCGCTGTCTTTTCATGATAATGAGTGAGAAAACGATAGAACTGAAATTTGCTGCTGTCTGATGGCGGAACCTCCCAGAAAAGAAATGAGTTGATTGGGTATCCCCTCATGACGGAATCAAACAGCTTTTCGATTTGAACTGTTTTCCATTCAAATTCACGTTGGATAGAGGGTAATGCGTATTTCCCATCTGCAATCTTGCCGATGATCGTTCGAATGGTGATTGGAGTTTGGAAAGACACGATTGGTTCTCCTGATGAAGATTGAATTTGCTAATCAAAGCCGTGGATTGGAATCATGTGACATACACGATATTCAGCCTGCATTACGTGTTCAGATCTATTCATACGTGGCTGCTGCGTATGCGCGAAGCTGCTTTGGTGTGTCGTGTAATTGACATGTTCGTGATCGTACAAACCTTCTGTAGCTACAACAGAGAGGATGTCTCTAGGTTTGCTACCAAAGACAGGTTCGAAGCGTTGGCTTTGCAATCTTATTTCAGAAATATGAGGATGTCATGAATCATCCCGAGCACGAGGCGGTTCATCCACTCTCCGACGAACGATTTGCCTGGGGGCTGCGCGATTTGGCTGACAAGTTGGAAGGATAATCTTCGAACATCAGGGGATTAGCTCTAGATCGCGCACCTGACGCCTGATTTCGGGATAAGTTCTGGCTTCAAGCAATTCTCTTGAATAGCGAGAGTACGAACGAGGCGTCACGTTCGGTAATCGGGCGAGCTGCACTTCAAAGATCTTTCCTCTCAAAATTCCTCCGAACGCGCGTCATAGGGCCACACATGAACTTACTGCCAAAGCCGCACCTCTTTTGGTATCGGTCATGACATCTAGTAGCCTTTAGGCGAGCCCTTAAACTCCATGACCAAGACCGCTACGCTCCTCATCGACTGCCCTGATCGCAAGGGTCTTGTCGCGGCTATCATCAATTTTCTTGTCCAGCAGTACGACGTCAACATCCTCAACGCCGATCAGCATCAGGACGCCGAGCTGGGCCTCTTCTTCATGCGCGTTGAGTTCGCCACCGAGGCTGCAGGCTTCGAGGAACTCAGCTTCCGCACGGCCTTCCAACCTCTCGCACGGCAGTTCCAGATGAACTGGCGTATCGAGTTAGCTGATGCGCCGCAGAACGTCTGCCTCTTCGTCTCGCAGTATCTGCATTGCCTCGCCGACCTGCTGCACCGCCACCAGACCGGCGAGTTCCGTTGCAACCTCGCGCTCATTGTCAGCAACCATGAGAGTGCACGAGCCCTGGCGGAGTTCCATCATGTTCCGTTTCACTACCTGCCTGTTCAGCAGGCGAACAAGGCGCAGGTAGAGGCTCAACAACTTGCCTTGCTGGATGAGCACAAGATCGACCTCGTCGTCCTCGCGCGTTACATGCAGATCCTGTCGCCCGAGTTCGTGGATGCCTATCCGCGCCGCATTATCAACGTGCATCATTCGTTTCTACCCGCGTTTACAGGAGCAAAACCGTACCATGCGGCCTTTGCCCGTGGCGTCAAGCTCATTGGTGCGACCAGCCACTACGTCACCGCGGAACTCGACGAGGGCCCCATCATCGAACAGGATGTCGCCCGTGTCTCGCAGAACGATCAGCTTCCCAGCCTCATCCAGAAGGGCCGCGACCTCGAGCGTATGGTGCTCTCCCGCGCTGTGCAGTGGCACCTGGATCACCGCATCCTGTCTTACGCGAACAAGACCGTCATCTTCGCCTGAGCTGGGCCTAAATCCCCAGCTCTGCTCGTATCGCTCCGGCAATCGCCTCGGCGTGGCGGCGCATAGCCTCTTCGCTCTCGGCCTCGATCATCACGCGTGCCAGGGCTTCGGTGCCGGAGTAGCGGATGACTACGCGTCCTGAGTCCTTCAGCTCTTCTTCCGCGGCTTGAATCACCACAACAACCGAGGTCAGGGAATCGAGCGGCTTCTTCTCGCGCACCTTTACGTTCAGGATGACCTGCGGATAGTTCTTGAGATCGGCGATCAACTCGCCGAGTGTCTTACCCGAGCGATGCACCACATCGAGTACCAGCAGTGCTGTGAGCAAGCCATCGCCTGTCGTGGCCTTGGCTGGAAACAGGATGTGGCCGGACTGCTCGCCGCCCAAGGAAGCACCGGAGTTTTGCATCTCCTCAAGGACATATTTGTCGCCAACCGGAGCACGCAGCATGCGAATTCCCGAGCGTTTGAATGCAGCCTCCAGGCCCATGTTCGACATCGTCGTCGCAACGACGAGGTTGTCCGCAAGCAGGCCGCGCTCCTGCAGATCGCGGGCGCAGAGCAGCATCACAGCATCGCCGTTTACGACGTTGCCGTGCTCGTCTGCAAAGAGCGCGCGGTCGGCATCGCCGTCAAAGGTGAACCCCATCGACGCGCCGCGGGTTTTCACCTCGGCTGCGACGACTTCAGGATGCAGCGCACCACAGTTCGCATTGATGTTGCGGCCGTCAGGAGAGGCGTGTGTAACTTCGACCGTTCCCTTGAGCGACTCGAACAACTGTGGAGCGACCGAGCTGGCTGCGCCGTTCGCGCAGTCGATCACGACGGAGCGATTATCCAGAGAGATGTCCGGTACCGCCTCGAGCAGGAAGCGGATGTACTCGGCGCGATAGCTCTCATTGACCTCAGGGAGTTCTTCTTTCGCAGGCGCAGCGGTCGCGCTGCTTGCCAGCACGCGCTCGATCTCGGCCTCGATGTCCAGCTCTACTGCATCGGGTAGCTTGTAGCCGTCGCCGCCAAAGATCTTGATGCCGTTATCCTGCCAGGGATTATGCGAGGCGGAGATCACTACGCCTGCGCTGAACCCGTGCTTCCGGGCGAGGAATGCGATGGCGGGGGTCGTGATTACCCCGGCGGACTCGACTTCGGCGCCACCCTCGCGCAATCCGGCGGCGATCGTCGCCGCAATCCACGGGCAGCTCTCTCTCGTGTCCATGCCCATGACGACGTGTACCGGCTTACCCGCAGCCTCATCCTTCAGCTTCGTCGCCAGGGCCACGCCCACAGCGCGCACCGTGCGCCGATCCAGCGGCGGCTCTCCAGCTACTGCACGAATTCCATCGGTACCAAATAACTTTCGCATCGCCACCTCTTGTCCTGTTTTTAATCTCTTTCTAAGATGCTAGCGGAGATTCGCATGTGCATTCGTCATCCGGGCAGAATCGGCCTATTTTGAAACCCGCTTGCAGCGTGATCGTCTAAACGTACATGCAATCCCTGCGACTTTTCACCGGAATGGCCTTGCTGGCGGGGTGCGTAGGCGCGTTCGGACAAGAATCGACGCCTTCTGCCCCGGTCGCCAGTTTGTCAATCGAGGCCCGCCTCGTGGTTGTTCCTACGGTGGTTCGCGATAAGCATGGAGCGCTCGTCCAGAGCCTCGGCAAAGACGATTTTGCCCTGAAGGTCGACGGAAAGGCGCAGACGATCCGCTACTTCGACCATGACACGGATGTTCCCCTGACGCTTGGACTGCTGGTCGATACCAGCCAGAGCCAGCGTACGGTGATCGACAGCGAGCGCTCGGCGAGCGGCACCTTCCTCGACAAGATGCTTGCGCCCGCGAGCGCGAATCGCGAGTCGGACAAGGCTTTCATCGTGCAGTTTGCGCGTGAAGTGGAGTTGTTGCAGGACCCCACCGACTCTCGGTCCAGGTTGAAGCAGGCGCTGAAAGAGCTTGATACGACAGCACCGTCAACATCCTCTTCAACCAGTGACGATAGCGGCCACGCCCATGGTGGAACGACTCTCTACGACGCAGTCTTTCTTTCAGCGGACGAGGTAACCTCCAGGCAGAAGGGGCGCCGCGCGCTCATTCTGCTTACCGATGGCGTCGACCGCAACAGCAAGGAGTCGATTGCCGAGGCGATCGAGGCAGCTCAGCGCGCCGATACGATCATTTACGCGATCTACTTCAAGGGCGAGGAGCCGCATCGCGATAACGGCCCAGGGAATCCTGGAGGCCATCATGGTGGTGGTTTTCCCGGCGGTGGAGGCTATCCCGGTGGGGGTGGCTACCCAGGGGGAGGCGGGGGCTGGCCTGGCGGCGGTACTGGCAATGGTGGCGGTGGACGAAGCCGAGGGCCTGAGCCGCACGCCGTCGATGGCAAGAAGATCCTCGAGCGCCTGTGCGGTGAGACCGGTGGACGCGTCTTTGAGGTGTCGAAGAGAGAGACCGTAGACGCCATCTACGCGGAGATCGCCGAAGAGCTGCATTCGCAATACCGGCTGGGTTTTACGCCAGAGACGGCAGCAACCTCAGACGGGTATCACGAGATCGATCTGGAGATGGCTAGCCAGCAGAATAAGAGCAAGCTCACCGTGCAGACGCGTGAAGGCTACTATGCGGGCAGCAAGTAAAGCCTAAAGACCTTTGTCCATCAATCCATGAGCCTGCATCCAGTGCTCCAGCAGGGTGGGCCAAATGGCTAGCTCCGGTGTCAGAGGAAGGTTTTGTCCCATGCCCGTACCGTGTGGCCCGCGTTCGAAGACGTGCAACTCAGCCGGGACACCGGCGAGCAGCAGCGCATTGAAGAACAAGGTGGCATTGAGCGCGCTGACGGTCTTGTCGGACTCGTTGGCATAGAGGAAGGTGGGCGAGCTTTTGGCCGTAACGTGCAGCACGGGGGAGAGCGTATCGACCAGCTCCTTGGGGGCGTCTGGGCCGGTCAGAGCTTCCATCCCAAAGGTGCCGGGGATGCTCGGGTCGAGGCTGAGCCGTCCGTAGCTGCTGATGGCGAAGTCCGGATGGCTGCTCGCATGGTCGATCGGGTCGGCAGCGCTGGGGTTGGCCGTATCGTCAACGGTTGCAAGATAGCCCACGAGGTGTCCGCCCGCCGAGAACCCCCAGACGCCAATGGCGTCCGGCCGCAGCTTCCACGCCGTCGCGTGGCTGCGCACGAAGCGAACGGCGCGCTGGCCGTCGAGCATCGGCGAAGGGTACTTGTAGCGCGGGCTCAGGCGATATTGCAGCACGTAGGCGCTGACGCCGTGCGCGTTGAGCCAGCGTGCCTCGGCGGCACCCTCTTTTTCCATCACGAGATGCTTATAGCCGCCGCCGGGCAGCACGACGACCGCACTGTGCGGACCGTCTCCCGCTGCCGGATAGCAGTAGAGCTTGGGGACGTCCTCCTCGGTTGTGCCGAGAGCTCCAGGGGCTCCAGCAGGCCAGAGAACCTCGATAGAGGTGTAGCCACCGGGCGGTGGCGCTAATGGCGCTGCGGCTGTTTGGGCTGAAGCCGCAAAGGGGATTGCGGGCAGGAGGAGGGCTAGCAAGCCAGCGCGAAGAGAACCGGTCATACCGATACGATACGCGGAAAGACTGGTTTGGTATTCAAAAATACTAGTGGCAAGTATCTATTTCGGGTATGTCTGAAGCCGCGCCCTTGACGAAACGCTCTCCATAACCAGTCGAGGTTCTGGGAAAACGACATTGTCCTTTGCTCCGTGCGCCACTTTGGCAGATGATGGAGAAGATATTTCCAAGGAGCAGCAACGATGACGGCGAAGTCGGTTCTTCTTTCAGGTACGCGCAAGGCATTTGGAGCGGTCGTTTTGGCTGCACTTCTGAGCACGGGCGGCATGGTTACCGCCGCGGCTCACGCTCAGATGTCGGCGAAGCATATTTATCCCACCATCGAAGCGGCTCCAGCCGATATCAAGGCGGCCCTGGCTGAGGCTCGTCGCACACATCGCCGTGTGCTTATAGACTTTGGCGGCGACTGGTGCGGCGACTGCCAAGTCCTGGACATCTACTTCCACCAGAGCCCGAACGCTGACCTGCTGGCTAAGAACTTCGTCAAGGTAAACGTCAACATCGGCCGTATCGATGCGAACTTCGACGTCGCCGAGAGATTTGGCGTGCCCCTGAAAAGAGGAGTTCCCGCACTGGCTGTGGTGGACGAACAGGGCAAAGTGCTCTTCGCGCAGACGACTGGCGACTTCGCGGACATGCGCCACATGCAGTCTTCCGACCTCACTGCCTTTCTGGAAAAGTGGAAGCGTTAACGACGGAACATCATGGCGCGCACATCGGCTGGAATGGCCGGAGTTTTGTGGAGAAACGTCTGCCTCATGCCGACGCATCGGGCACTCCGGTTCGGGGTGTTGCTGCGCGCCACCTTTGCTGCGTCCATCGAACATGATGTGCTGACGCTCGCCCAGGCTACGGCCTATTCGGCGATGGTCACCTTGTTTCCAGGGCTGATCGTAGCGGCGGCCATCGTGACTCTTCTCCCGGATACCATGCCGTTGCGTTTCCAGATGGCGCTGTTCTTCGATCGTGTCCTGCCCTCGAATGTAAGTCCGTTGCTCGATGCCTATTTTGCGACCACGCAGAAAAACCAGCAGACGGCGCAGGCACTGCTCGGCTCGCTTCTGGTCAGTATCACCGGTGCGGCCAATGTCATGGTGACCCTGATGGAAGGCTTCCGCCGGGCGCACAATCTGCCGCTTCCGAAGGCGAGTTTCTGGCCCCGACGGATCCGTGCACTGGTGCTGGTGCCCTTGTCTCTGGTGCCGATGGCCGCAGCCAGCGCGCTCGTGGTCTTCGGTCACCTGATCACGCATTGGCTGGCCGGAGAGCTCCCCCCTGGAGAGCATGTGCTGGTCTATATCCTGGCTTTCACCCTTCGCTGGGCGATCGCGCTGGCCGGCAGCGTTGGCATTATTGCCGTTATCTATCACCTGGGCACGGACGTGAGCCGGCATATGCGGCAGCATGTCGAGTACTGGCTTGCATTGCGTATGGACTGGAGCTGGCGTGCGAGTCTTCCGGGGGCGATGGTGGCGACGCTGCTCTGGTTCGTCTCCACGCTTATCTTTGGCCTGTACGTCACGCGCTTCGCCAACTATTCGCGGGTCTATGGCTCGCTGGGAGCGGCTATCGCTTTGATGTTCTGGCTGTACATCATCGCTCTGTGCGTGCTGGCGGGCGCGGAGTTCAATGCGCAGCTCGTTGCGCATCGCAGAAATTCAGATCCCGAGGCCGCAGTTGACGGGCTTTCAAACTAGGCACCACGTCGGGCAGGTAGAATGGCTGACTGACAGGCAAGAAAAGGATTAAGCCGGGGCTTCAAGGAGCCTCCGGTGGAAGGACATGTGCAGATGGCTGTTATGAGTGGTGGTTTAGGCGCAGGTTTGGGTGAAAACATGCGGCGCGCGAAGATCGTCGCGACATTGGGACCGGCTTCGAGTTCGGAAGAGACCTTCCGCCAACTCGTGCGCGCAGGCCTGGATGTGGCACGGCTCAATTTTTCGCATGGATCGCACGAGCAGAAGAGCGAACTGATCGCGATGGTGCGCAAGGTCGCCCGCGAAGAGAACAAGCCCATCTGCATCCTCGCCGATCTGCAGGGCCCCAAGATCCGCACCGGAACGCTGGTGGACCACAAGCCGGTGATGCTCGAAGCGGGCAAGCGTCTGACCATTACGCCGGAGAAGATCGACGGCACCGCCGAGCGCGTGAGCACCGTCTTTACCACGCTGGCGGAAAATCTGAAGCCGGGCGATCAGGTGCTGCTCTCCGATGGCCTCATCGAGCTGCGCGTGCTCGAACTGCAGGGCGCGGATGTCGTAACCGAGATCATCAACGGCGGCATGCTGGGTGAGAAGAAGGGAATCAACCTTCCCGGCGTTGCGATCAAGGTTTCTGCTCTTACCGAGAAGGACGAGATCGATCTGGAGTTCGCGCTCAAGGCGGGCGCCGATACCATCGCCGTTTCGTTTGTGCAGACCGCTGACGATGTGCGCTACGTCAAGAGCCGCATCGCGGCGCTGGGCTATGACGCGTGGGTTATCGCAAAGCTCGAAAAGCCGCAGGCCATCGATCATCTCGACAGCATCCTTGAGGCTGCCGATGTCATCATGGTGGCGCGTGGCGATCTCGGTGTTGAAGTTCCGCCCGAGAAGGTTCCGGCTATTCAGAAGCACATCATCCGCCGCGCGGCGGAATATCGCAAGCCCGTGATCACGGCGACGCAGATGCTGGAGTCGATGATCGATAACCCGCGTCCGACAAGGGCCGAGGCCTCTGACGTGGCGAACGCCATCTACGACGGCACCGATGCCGTCATGCTCTCGGCGGAGAGCGCTGCCGGCAAGTATCCGGTGGAGTCGGTCGCGATGATGAACAAGATCGTCACCGAGACTGAAAGCCAGATGCACCTGGAGCCGCAGCTGGCCGTGTTGCGTCACCCGCGCAAGGCGCTCACTGTACCTGAGACGATCTGTGAGTGTATGGCCCACTCGGCGCAGGACCTTGATCTGGCTGCTATCGCAATCTTTACCGAGAGCGGCAACACGGCGCGGCTGCTCTCCAAGTACCGTCCCGACGCGCCCATCTATGCGCTTTCGCCGGACGAGAATGTTGTGCATCGCGCGATGCTTCTGTGGGGTACTTATCCGATCCAGTGCGAGCGCTTTATCGGCACCGACAAGCTCGTGAACATGGCCGAGGACATCCTTGAAACCCGTGGCTTTGTGAAGTCGAAGCAGGTGGTGGGCATCGTGGCCGGAACGGCGACGAAGACCGGCGCGACGAACTTCATGCGGCTGCACCTGGTGGGCGATCGGTAGAGCTTTTGTGCAGAGGACGTGAGACCTTCGCGTCCTCTGCGCTACATTCAGCGAATCCCGGTGCTGCCCTCGTGCACCGAACGCACGCTAAACTGTAGCCCGAGCAAAATAACGAATGCCGAATGACGATCGCACCAGGATCATTTACCGCAGGACGCCGGAATCGGCGGCCATGTTGGCAAACGTCAAACGAGCCATGGCGATCACCGCGGCGCTGAACCGCTTGACGTTCAACGACGCGGACGAAGTTCGGGCCCTGTTCAGCGAACTGATCGGTAAGAAGGTAGACGAGAGCTTTTTACTGATCCCCCCATTTTTTACCGCCGGTGGGGACGAAATCCGCGTCGGTCGTAATGTCTTCGTCAATCAGAACTGCACTTTCTATGACCTTGGCGGCCTCGACATCGCGGACGACGTGATGATCGGGCCGAACGTGAGCCTCATTACGGCGGGCCATCCCCTTGAACCTTCTCTGCGCCGCGCCGCCACCATCGGAAGGCCTATCGTGATTGAGAAGAACGTGTGGATCGCAGCGGGTGCAACCATCATCGGTGGCGTAACCGTAGGCGAGAACTCGGTCGTCGCGGCGGGTTCGGTCGTCACCAGGGACGTTCCCCCGAACACCCTTGTCGGAGGAAATCCAGCGAGAGTGATTCGTTCGATTGGCGAGTGAGGGAACCTCCGCAAGGGGGCAAAACTCGAACTTCAAACTGACCCAATATCAGCTAATAGGAACGCTTTCCTGACAGACTGGCTACAATCGAACCATGGGAAAGATTCGCGTACTTTCGGACCAGGTAGCGAACCAAATTGCTGCTGGTGAAGTCGTCGAACGACCCGCATCCGTAGTCAAAGAGCTGCTTGAAAACTCACTCGACGCTGGAGCCACGCGCATTCGCCTCGAGATCGAGGCCGGTGGCCGCAAGCTCATTCGTATCGTCGACAACGGACATGGTATGGGCCGTGACGACGCGTTGCTCGCCTTCGAACGGCACGCGACCTCCAAGCTACGCTCGTCCGATGACCTGCTCTCCATCTCCACCCTCGGCTTTCGCGGCGAGGCGCTGCCGTCCATCGCGTCGGTCGCGCGGGTAAGTCTTGAGACTCGCGCTGTCGAAGACGAAGTCGGTACGATGCTGGAGATTGCCGGCGGCAACCTGCTGCGCGTCGAAGATGCCGGCCTGCCTGCGGGAACGACCATTGCTGTGCGCGACCTGTTCTTCAATACGCCTGCACGGCGCAAGTTCCTGCGCAGCGAGCAGACGGAGCTGGGCCACGTCGCCGCACTGGTGACGCACTACGCGCTGGCGCATCCCGACAAACACTTTGAGCTGCACTCCTCAACGCAGTCGCTGCTCGTCGCTCCGGCCGTCGCCAACGCGGGAGAGCGGCTGTATCAAATCTTCGGCCGCGAGACGTTTGAGAGCCTCATCCCTGTCGCTGCCGAACTCGACTTCTCGCGTGCAGGCCTGCCCGAGCCGCCGCCCTGGAAGCGCGGGGAAGACTACGAGGCCCCCGAACCCGGCTTTATTCGCCTGACCGGCTTCGTCTCCAAGCCGGAGCTGCAAAAGCTCAATCGAAACTCGATCTACGTCTTCGTCAACGGACGCCTGATTCGCGATCGCCTCATCCTGCACGCGTTCACCGAGGCCTATCGCAATATCATTCCTCCCACGTCGTATCCGGTGGTCCTGCTCTTCCTGGAGATGCCGCCGCAAGAGGTCGATGTGAACGTGCATCCGGCCAAGACCGAGGTGCGTTTCCGCCAGGGCAGCTTTGTGCATGACTTCGTGCGCGATGCGGTGCGCACGGCGCAGATGAACGCCCGTCCTGCCGCGAGCTTCTTTGCCGCACTCAATTCGGTTCCCACGCTGGCTTCGTCGCTGCTGGTGGATGTCAGCCCGCTGCCGGGAGTCGATCCGGCGGTCTTTGCTCCGAATGGAGGTTTGCAGGCTCTCGTTGCCGG
The DNA here is from genome assembly GCF_014203225.1 of Granulicella mallensis. GTDB lineage: Bacteria > Acidobacteriota > Terriglobia > Terriglobales > Acidobacteriaceae > Granulicella > Granulicella mallensis_A. The sequence goes on from NZ_JACHIO010000007.1 coordinate 224,447, forward strand.
AAGTGAGTCCTTTATCGAACCCCAGGACACGGCATCCTTCGATCTGCGGGCCCCTGTGGTCCCCGCGTCGCCGGGCCGTTTGAGCTTTGAAGGTTCGGGTATGTCCGTGGGCTATGACCGGCCCTCCGTAGAGGGGGCAGAGAGCAGCGTTGTAGCGGTCTCAGGTGGAACTTCTGAACATCAACCGACCCTGAACTCGCTGGCCACGCTCAAGCCGCTTGGCCAGCTCCGCGACTCGTTTATCCTTGCAACCAACGAAGAGGGCCTCTGGATCGTCGACCAGCATGTGGCGCATGAACGCATCCTGTTCGAGAAGATCCTTCGCGAACGTAAGGTCGAGCAGGTCCAGCGCCAGCGCCTGTTGATGCCGGTGCTGGTCGAGCTTCTGCCGGAGCAGATGGTCACCTTTGCGGCGATTGCCGAGGAACTGGAGCGCAACGGCTTCGAGGCCGAGCCTTTCGGACCGCGCACCCTGGCGGTAAAGGCCACGCCCGTAGGGCTGGAGGGCCGGGAACTGGAGCGGATGCTCGAAGAGGTTCTTGCTGTAACCGAGCGCGAGCAGCAGGTCGAAAACGAGGAGGCCAGGCGGACGCGTATCGCCGCTTCCATCGCCTGTCACGCGGCAATTAAGATTAATATGCCCCTGGAACCGGCAAAAATCGACTGGTTGCTCACAGAACTTGGAAAAACTGAGCATCCGACGAGCTGTCCGCATGGCCGACCCATCGCATTGCGGTATTCTTTAAAAGACATTCAGCGGGCGTTCCAGCGTATCTAGGCTTCCCATGCCGGATTTAGCTGTAGCGTTTAGCCCGCTCCTGCCGATTTCATGTTCCGGCTTCGCAGTCTTTCCTGATCGGTTGTTTCGATCTGTAGTCATAGGCCTCCGCTCGACGGAGGTTTCTGCTGTGTGCGGTAGTCTCGCCGCCAGCACAAAGGGGTACGTCTTGAGTTCAACACCTGAGTTTAATGCGGAGCAGCTAACCGCTGCTCGCGCCAAAGTATGGCATCAAACCGGTGAGCCGCTGCTCACACTGGATGCCGTGCGCGAGTGGCTGTCTACGGCCGGTCTCGTGCTCTTCACGCCGCGTTCGCTGCAACTGCCGACGCCTGCTCCCTCGTTCGTCGAAGCCACACTCGGCTCGTCCAACGTTGGCCCAACCCCTGCGCAGATCGAAGCCGCAAGGACGATCCTCGTGCGGCTCGTCTCCGAGGGCAACGCGCTGCCCCTGAACCTGCTCGGCATTCCGGGCGAGCTTCCGGACTTTGTCGTCTCGGCACAGATCTTCAGCTACATCTTCACCATGCGCGGCGACAAGGCCTGGAAGCTGCCACCCTCGACGACCGGTGCGGTCAAGGTCTCGCCGCTGGGCCTGCGCGTCTATGAGGTGCTTGCCGAGCGCGGTGCGATGACCGCTGCCGAGCTTGCCTCAGAGCTTGGCCGCGAGGTCACCGAGGGCGCCATCCTGCGCACGCTCAACGAGCTCTGGTCCCTGCTGCGCGTAATTCCTCTGCCGCAGATGGGTGAGGCCTCAACGCTCTGGGAGCTTGCTACACGGCGCTTTACCAAGGCCATCAAGGCGGGCATCAACGCCGGCCAGCCGAAGGCGCTCTCCGCACTGATCTCGCTCTATCTCGCCCAGTCGCTGCTTGCGACCGAGGACGAGGTTGAGACGTTCCTTTCGCCGCTGGCCGCACGCTCGCGCATTCGCGAGGTGCTGCACGCGCTTACGTCGTCGCGCCAGCTTGAAACCATCGTGCTCGAAGGGAAGTCGTTGCTGCATATCCCCGGCACACTGCCGGAGTTCCCGGCCATCGCGAAGCCTGAGCCGACGGAAGAAGAGATTGCCGCTGCTGCTGCAGCCAGCCTCGAAGGCGAAGGCCGTATCAAGCGGTTTACGCCGAGCGCAGGCAGCAAGCCGCGCGGAGAGTTCAAGGGCAAGCCTGCCCGCAGCTTTGGGGAGAGGGCCGGAGGATCGGGTGGAACAGGCACCCGTGGAGCCAGGCCTTCGACGCCGCGCACTGGCGACCGTCCGGATCGCGAACGCCGTCCCTTCAACCGCGATGGAGCTTCTGCAGGCAGTAAGCCGAGCTTTACGCGTCCGTGGAGCGAGGATCGCAAGCCGCGTCCTGACCGTGCGGGCTTTACGCCTCGCGCAGAGGGTGACAGCGCTGTACCGAAGCGTCCTTATGTGCGTCGCGAAGGAGCCGCTCCGGGAGGCTTTGCCAAGCGTGAAGGCGGCTTCTCCGACCGTGGACCGGCTCGCAAGAGCTTTGGCGACAAGCCTGCCTTCCGCAAGGACCGTGGCGAAGGCTTTGCCGCCAAGCCACGCTTTGCGCAGGACGGAGAGCGCAAGCCCTATGCACGTCGCGAAGGCGCAGCGCCTTCGGATGCTCCTCGCCGCAGCTATGGCGAGAAGCCGGGTGGACGCGACTCGTTCGCGAAGTTCCGCAAACCCGAAGGAGATCGCAAGCCCTTCCGCCGCGATGAGGGCGAAGGCTCAAGCCCCCGTCCCAGCTTCAAGCCGAGCTTTACGCCACGGCCCACGGGAGATCGTCCGTTCTCGAAGCCACGTTTCGATCGTGGCGATAGTAAACCTGGTGGTTATGTAAGCAAGTCTGGCGGCTTCGCTGGTAAGTCCAGGGACTTCTCCAGCAAGCCGGGCGGATTTGCCCCGAAGCGTCCTTATGTTCGCCGCGATGAGGGCGCAGGTTCGTCCTACGGTGGAGGCGATCGCCCCGAGCGTCCAGCCTACGGTGGCAGTGACAGCACGCCGCGCGCGCCGAAGAGGCCGTTCCCGCGCAAGGAAGGCGATCTGGCTGATCGTCCGGTCCGTCCATGGCCGGAGCACAAGCCGGAGCGTAGCGAGAGCAAGTCGCGCAAACCAGGTGGTTTCGGCAAGCGTCCCTTCACGCCTCGCGAGGGCGGATCAGGAGATCGCCCACGTCCGTCCTTTGGCGGCAAGCGTCCGTTCGGCGGAAAGCCTGCGGGTGGCTTCAGCAAGCGCCCGGCAGGGGCAGGCGGTTTCAAGCCTGCTGCTCGTAAGCCGGAGTCCGAGGAATAGCAATGAACGAAAGTCCCACCCCGAAGCGCGAACGTCCCGTGATCGCGATTGACGGACCCGCCGGTGCGGGGAAGAGCACGATGGCGGCGCATCTTGCGCGCCGCTTCGGGTTTCTCAACCTCGAGACCGGGGCCATGTACCGCGCCCTCGCCTTCAAAGCCATCGATAACGATCTTGGCTTTGAGGACGAGGACGCGCTGGTTGCGCTGGCGGACGAGACGCGTATCGTGCTCGAACCGCAATTGGAAGGCAATCGCGTCTTCCTGGACGGCGTCGATGTGTCGCGGCGTGTGCGTGAGGCCGATGTGACGGCTGCGGCCTCCAAGGTCTCCGTGCATCCGCGGCTGCGGGCCTGGATGGTCGATCAGCAGCGCCTGATGGGACAGAAGGGTGGGGTTGTGATGGAAGGCCGTGACATCGGCACGGTCGTCTTTCCCGATGCCGAGGTCAAGATCTTCCTTGACGCTGCTCCCGAGGTTCGCGGCAACCGCCGCTACCGGCAGAGCGGCCCCGTCCAGACGAAGTTCACGGAACAAGCCTCGACCACCGAGGAAGCCATGGTTCGTGAGCTGAAGGAACGCGACGAGCGGGATCGCAACCGGGCTGAATCGCCTTTAAGGCCGGCTGAGGACGCGATTATCCTCGATTCGACCTCCATGACGCTGGATGAGGTGCTCGCGGCGGCTGAAGCGATCGTTCGATCGCATGTTGCAGAGCCTCAGTTGCACTAATTTTGGTGCAGGATTACACCCCAGTAATTTTTTACGTGGAAATTTTGTCAGTCGTGCTAACATTTCCCCATCGTTTGAAACAGATTGGCTTTCTGCATTAGATTCACCGCCGGAGCCCCATTTGGATTCAGCGTCAAAGTCAATCACACAAGGATTTGCGAGATATGGAACAGGGAACAGTGAAGTGGTTTAACGACGCCAAGGGTTTCGGCTTTATCAGCCGGCAGAACGGTGAGGATGTGTTCGTGCATTACTCGGCCATCAACTCCAACGGCTTTAAAAGCCTGCAGGAAGGTCAAGCGGTTCAATTCAACGTAGTTAAGGGGCCGAAGGGCTGGCAGGCATCCGACGTACAGCCTCTCTAAGCTTCGGCTTGAAGTAGCTGTATCGGAAGATTGAATTCCACTAACTTTGTGAAAAGGGCGGCTTCGGCTGCCCTTTTCCTGTTTAAAAACCTTATAGAAGAGGGGAATGTCAGCGTCGGCATTCTCATCGAAAAGTCCTGCATCTTATTCTGGATTTAATTATCTATAATTCCAGTTCAGTTCTACAGAGGAGAAAAGGATGAGTCTTGGTTCGGGAGTGTTTTCAGGCAAGGTGGCTTTGGTCACCGGTGGTTCGCGCGGCATCGGGGCGGGGATTGTGAGACGTCTGGCTAAAGAGGGGGCGACTGTCGCGTTCACTTATGCGGCTTCGCATGAGAAGGCAGCGAAGTTGGTACAAGCTGTCGAAGCCGCAGGAGGAAAAGCCCTGGCGATTCAGGCGGATAGTGCGGAGGCTACCGCCGTACAAGGTGCGATTGAGCAGATGGTGAAAGCCTTCGGCAGGCTAGATGTCTTTGTAAACAATGCGGGTATCCTGCTGCGGGGCACGATCGACCAGTTTTCCCTGGAAGATCTGGACCGAATGCTTGCGGTCAATGTGCGTTCCGTCTTTGTAGGCATTCAGGCGGCGGCACGTCATATGACCGAGGGCGGCCGCATTGTGACGGTAGGGAGCGTCGTCGCCCAGCGAACCGCTTTCCCAGGTGCCAGTGTCTATGGAATGACCAAATCGGCTGTCGCGGGTCTGGTGCGCGGGGTCGCCATTGATCTTGCCTTGCGTGGCATTACCGTCAACAACATACAGCCGGGGCCGACGGCGACGGATATGAATCCAGCGGATGGGCCTCATGTCGATATCGTCAGAAATCTGCTGCCGATCAAGCGGTTTGGTACCGACGATGAGGTCGCCAGCCTGGTCGCCTATCTGGCTGGGCCGGAAGCAGGCTTTATTACGGGAGCAAGCCTGACGATCGATGGCGGTTATCTGGCGTAAGTTGCGATACAGCGTGATGTCTCGCGGCCTCTTCAGGGCTGCGAGACGTCACACTGAGCAGATACCCTGTTTACAGCCACGTTCCAGCCACGCACGGAGAGAAGACACGAATCATGGCCAGGCCGAAAGAGTTCGACCGCGACGAAGCGCTGCAAAAGGCGATTGGAGTCTTCTGCGAGAAAGGCTATGCTGCGGCTTCTACCGATGAACTGATGCGGGCGATGAAGATCAGCCGACAGAGCATGTATGACACTTATGGAGACAAGCGACAGCTCTACCTGGAGGCATTTAGTCGCTATATTGCCGATAGTGTCAGCGAGCAGATCGGCTATCTGGAACAGACCTCTTCCCCGCTCGCCGGAATCGAGAAGATGCTTCTTGCCTTCGCTATCAGGGCGGAGCGAGAGGGAGTCGTCGGCTGCATGGGTATCAATGCGATCTGCGAGTTCGGCCGATCTGATGCAGAGGTTAGCTCGCTGGGCGATCTGGAAAACGATCGATTGAATGCTGCGCTGCGGAAGGCGCTTCGCCGGGCGAAGGTTGAAAAAGAGATCAGTCAGACGATGAAAGAAGAGGCCGCCGCGCGGTTTCTGAGCGCGACGCTTGCGGGGATGAAGGTGGCTGCGAAGGCTGGAGCAGAGAGGCAGGCTCTTGAGAGCATTGCCCATTTCGCCCTTCGTGGTTTGACAGGCCCACAGGGCATATAACCAGATTCAGGGCTTGGGTGTTTCGTCTGGCTTCGGCGGCGCGCTCTGATCGGGTGTTGAGGTTGGAGCGGATTGGTCGGGCGCTGGCTGGCCATCCGGTCCGATAACGCCATTGCTGCCAAGAATCCTCGACGTAGCGCGGAACTTGCGGTAGTCGGAGGTTACGAGGTGTATCCGGCCATTGATCCCGGCGAACAGCAGGACGCGGATATTACCCTGGCCGTCGAGCTGCGCCGGCAACCAGACTTCGCCGTTTACCTTCTGCGCCCGGAAGCTGAAGCCCGCCCCTTTGTGAACGTCCGCGATAAGGCCGCCACCGATCTTGAAGTCGTTGAGGAAGTGCCCCTCGCCGCGAACCATCGTTTCATCTGCCTCATCAATCCAGACGGTTCCCACCAGGTCGCGGATGACGCCCTCAGATGCGTTATGTGTCTTGGCCTTGGGGTCTCCGGCGTAATCTACGATGATCGTCGGCCGTCCATCGAGCATCTCCCGGCGTGGATGGGTGAAGGAGCCGAGTTCCAGAATGCGCGAGGCGGAGATGGTCTCATCGCCGCGTGAGTCGGTGTCTTTGCCCTTGTCCTGTGCCTTTTCTTGTCGCGCGTGAGCCTTGGCGACCTCTTTGTTGAGGTGCTCGTCTTCCTTCTTCTTTTCGTCGTCGGTGAGAGGCTTTCCGTTCCGAGCCACGATGCGGTTGACTCGAACGCCGCTAATCGTCAGGCTTTCCGCATCGGTCACGGACATCTTCTTTACGTTGCCTTTGCCGTCGAGATCCTGCTCTTCCTGATGAACGTGGTAGGTGTAGTCCTTCTGCTGGGCCTCGATGGTCTTCTGGTTCTTTTCGACGGCGAGCAGCAGTTCTCGAACATCCGGCAGAGGCTTTTCCTGTGCGTCTGGTGTCACCTGGGTTTGAGCCGGGACGGACTCGGGCGTGGCTGCAGGTTGTTGCGCGGTGGCGAAGCATCCGGTGAGCAGCATCGTCGCGGAGAGCACGAGGTTCCGAGTCATATTTTCAATATACGTTTGTCCCCGGAAGCAGGTTCATTCGCGAAGGCTGCCCCAGGCGGGGTAGCATCAAAGAATCGTGGGTCAAACTGGACAGGTAGATTCAACCGATATCGCGCCGCCGGAGCCGAATCCGTTGCGCAAGAGCGCTGGCGCTTTCGCTCCGCTGCAAATCCCTCTTTTTCGCGATCGTTGGATCGCGTCTACCGTATCGAGCGTTGGCACGTGGATGCAGGACACTGCCGGTACGTGGCTGATGACGGTGCTGACGACCTCGCCGCTGCTGATTGCATTGATGCAGACGGCGGCGAGTTTGCCGGTGCTGTTTCTCGGCCTGCTTGCGGGCGCGACGGCCGACATCTATGAGCGGCGCCGGCTGCTGATCTTCTGGCAGTGCTGGATGCTGGGCAGCGTCGCGATTCTTGCGGTGCTGACCTTCTTCGGTGTGGTCTCGCCCGTCATGCTGCTGTTGCTCACCTTCATGCTCAACATCGGCTCGGCGATGAACAATCCCGCGTGGCAGGCGATTGTGCCGGAACTGGTGCCGCGTGAAGATATCCCCAGCGCCGTTACGCTGAATGCCGCGAGCAACAACATTGCGCGTGCGGTGGGGCCTGCACTCGGCGGCCTGATGATCGCGGCGTTCATGAGCCCGCACAAAGGCGCGGGCTGGGTCTTTGCGCTGAACTCCGCATCGTTTGCCGGGGTGATCTGGATTCTGTGGCGATGGAAGCGTACGCCGCTCTTCAAGAGCGCGCTGCCTGCGGAACGCATCGCCGGTTCGGTGCGCTCAGGACTGCGCTATCTGCGTTATGCGCCGAGCCTGCAAGGACCTCTGATTCGTGCGTTTACGTTCACCTTCTTTGTCAGCGCAGTATGGTCGCTGCTGGCGCTGGTGGCCAAGCGGGATTTGCATCACGGGGCGATGGGCTACGGCATTCTGAACGGCTCTCTTGGAGTAGGGGCGGTCATGGGCGCTACGTCGCTGGCGCGGATTCGTCGCCATATCGACGCAGATAAACTGCTCGCGATTACTTCGGTCTACTATGTCGTGACGCTGCTGCTTCTGGCCTTTGTTCATATTCCCGCCGTGGCCATCCTTACGCTGCTTGGCGCGGGTTTCGCGTGGACGACGACGATGTCCACGCTGAATGTGTCGGTGCAGCTCTCAGTGCCGGGATGGGTCTATGCGCGTGCGCTGGGCACGTACCTGATGACGTTCCAAGGTGGAATGGCCTTGGGCAGCGTGGTTTGGGGTGTGATTGCGCAGCGCAGCTCGACGAAGGCGGCGTTGATCTGTTCTGCGGTTGGCATGGCTCTGTCGATTCCGCTCACGTCCCGCATTCACATCCTGAAGGGCGAGCTGCCGGACCTTACGCCGTACAAGTGGAAGCGTCCCTTACCGACTCTGGCGACGATGCCCGATCCCGATGACGGCCCGGTACGCATCTCGATTGACTACCGCATTCCGCTGGAGAACTATGCGGTGTTCTCGCGGGTCATTCACTCGCTTGAAGCGGTGCGCCTGCGTGGTGGTGCGGTGCGTTGGGGAATCTACCGCGATGCCGCAGATCCTGAGCATCTGAATGAGACCTTTGTGATGGAAAGCTGGCTGGACTATCTGCGCTCGCGTGAGCGAATGACGGCGGCGGACCACCTGATTCGCGAACAGGTGTATGCACTGCATCGCGGCGATGGAACGCCTACGGTCTCGCACCAGATCTGGGCGAGGGAAGTGGCGGAGCATGCTGAGGGTTCGGCGTCGTAAGAGCCGCAATGTGGGGAATTTGGGGGGATCTAGGCCGCAAGCCGCGGTTGTACTTTTGCTAACGCGGTACTCTTAGCAAGACGGAGATCGTAGTCATTTTGGAGATTCAGCCAGAACTGTGCCGGTAGCCCGAAGTAGATGCCGAGTCGAAGTGCTGTATCGGCTGAAATGGAACGCTTGCCTCGTACTACGTCATTCATGCGAGGAACAGAGACATGCAAGTCCTTTGCGAGACGGTATGCTGTGAGACCGAGAGGTTCCATGAACTCGGTCAGCAGGATGTCTCCAGGATGGATTGCGAATGGCTGGGGCATCTCACGCTCCTTCAGTGGGTTGCTGAGTGGCATGATCTATCGCAATCACAACCTTTATAGGTCGGCCTTTCAGGCCTCGGAATTCGTTGGTTCCGTAACCCAGGGCTTCGCCCTGGGCTGGTATGGCGTCGCCCCTTTGGGGCTCAGTGTTATGCCACTTCGCTACAGCCTCGCTCCATTCACTTCTATGGGTACGGAGTGATGGCGCGAGGCTGAGTCTGTTCGAAAGTGTAGACGGGCGAATGTTCTTTGCCAGCTTCCGGCTACAGCCCATGTCCCAGTGCCAGGTCGATCAACGTCTTCTCTTCCATCTCGTGGGCCTTTGCGGAACCCGTTGCGGGGCTGGCGCTGGCGGTGCGCTTCACGGTCAGGACGGGGCGATCTCCCGCCACGCGCTTCAGTCTTGGCTGCACGAAGGAGAGAGCACCCATGTTGGCCGGCTCTTCCTGGACCCAGACGATCTCGGTCGCGTCCGGATGCTGGTCGAGGGCGGCCTTCAACTCTGTTTCGGGCCAGGGATAGAGCTGTTCGACGAAGACGATGCCAACACTCATGTCATTGCGCTTGGCGCGCTCGACGCGCAGGTTGTGGCCGATCTTGCCGGAGCACACCAGCAGGCGGCGAGGGTTCTGCACTTCGTTGTCCGGCAGCACATTCTGGAAGGAGGCTTTGCTCAGGTCGGCGATGCTCGACATTGCGTCCGGGTGGCGCAACATCGACTTCGGCGTGAAGACGATCAGCGGCTTGCGCCACTTGCGCAGGGCCTGGCGGCGCAGCAGATGGAAGTACTGGGCTGCGGTTGAGGGCTGAGCGATCTGGATGTTGTCCTGTGCGGCGAGCTGCAGGTAGCGCTCCATGCGTGCGCTGGAGTGCTCCGGTCCCTGGCCTTCGTAGCCATGCGGCAGCAGCATGACGAGGCCGGAGAGCAGCCCCCACTTCGCTTCGCTGGCAGCGATGAACTGGTCGATGATGATCTGTGCGCCGTTGGCGAAGTCGCCGAACTGAGCCTCCCACAGCGTGAGCGCTTCGGGGAAGTCGCGTGAGAAGCCGTACTCGTAGCCTAGGCAGGCCGCCTCGGAGAGCATGGAGTTGTAGACCTCCCAGTGGCCCTGGTTCGGAGCGATGTTGCTGAGCGGCGAGTAGCGGACCTCGGTCTCGATATCGATCAGCACGGAGTGCCGCTGGTTGAACGTGCCGCGCTGCGAGTCCTGCCCGGTAAGCCGGACGGGGGTGCCGGCCTTGAGCAGGGAGGCATAGGCCAGCAGTTCGGCGGTGCCGTAGTCGAAGGGTTTCTTGCCTTCGCCCATCTCGATGCGCTGGTCGAGGACGGTCTTCTTCACCTTGGGGTGCAGGTGGAAACCCTCGGGCGCAGTCGTGATGGCTTTGGTCAGAGCGGTGATCTCGGCGGCGTCAAGGCCTGTGTTGGGATTGTCATCCACGCGCAGCCGTCCGCCGTAGTATGGGGCCCAATACTCGGGCAGCGTGTGCATCGTCGGCTTGTGCTCGGCGTGGGTCGCGCTCTTCTGGTCTTCGAGGAACTCCTGCTGTACCGCAGTGATCTCAGCGGTGGTATCTACGCCCAGCTTCTCGGCATAGAGCTTATAGAGCGGAGGATGGTCCTTGATGAGGGCGTAGCGACGTGGCTGCGTGACGGTTGGGTCGTCGACTTCGCTGTGGCCGTGGCGGCGATAGCCGATGAGATCGACGACGACATCGGAGCCGAAGGTGTGGCGATAGTTGGCGGCCAGCACGGCGATGCGTGCGACTGCTTCGGGATCTTCGGCGTTGACGTGGAAGATGGGGATCGGCAGACGCTTGGCGAGATCGCTGGAGAAGCGGGAGGAGTTGGACTCCTCGGGGAGTGCCGTGAAGCCCAGCAGGTTGTTGACGATGACCTGGATCGTTCCGCCGACGTTATAGCCATGCAGCGAGGCGAGGTTGAGCGTCTCGGCCCAGATGCCCTGGCCCGCGAAGGCCGCGTCACCGTGGATGATGAGCGGCAGCACCTGATCTCGTCCGGCTTGGCCGATGCGCTCCTGATAGGCGCGTGCGCGACCCATGATGACCGGGTCGGCGGCTTCCAGGTGGCTTGGGTTCGATGCGAGGTGCAGGTGGATGCTCTTGCCGTTGGGGGTGATGAAGTCGCCGGTAGCGCCGGTGTGATACTTCACATCGCCGCCGCCCATGGTGCTGCGCGGGTCAACGTCTTCGAACTTGGTGAAGACCTCTTCCGAGGCGCGGCCAATCGTGTTCACCATGACGTTCAGGCGTCCGCGATGGCTCATCGCGAAGACCGAGCGAGTGACGCCGTTGTCGGCAGAGGTGGTGAAGACCTGGTCGAGGAAGGGGATGAGGACCGTCAGGCCTTCGAGCGAGAAACGCTTGGTGCCGAGATAGCGCTGCTGGATGACCTGTTCGAAGATGTCCGCGCGGATGAGGCCGGTGAGAATGCGCGCTGTGTCTGCCGCCGGCAGGTCGCGCTCAAGCTGCTCCTGGATCCAGGCGCGCTTCTCGGGCGAAGGGATGTGCATGAACTCCGCGCCGATGGAGCCGCAGTAATAGCGGCGCGCTTCTTCGGAGTCCGCGCCATCGGGCGCAGGAGTCGGGAAGGGTTCGGGCGGAAGATACTGGCCGAGTGGATCGAGCGAGGCCTGCAGATAACCCCAGCGGCGGAAGATGTCGAAGGTGGTTTCGCGCGTGGTCGCTGCGGTGCCATTGTTGCTTGCGGGAGTGGTCTTGACTGAGGTGGAAGGCTTCGATGGGGTGGGCGTCTTCGTCGGCATGACACTATCTATGCTAGACCTTTCGCTATAGCGTTTGGAATGGGTGTTCGATATTCGGGCATTAATGCGGGATTTCGAACCTGAAGAGCGACGTGTGAGTTGTGGGGCTGAGATCCTTTTGCCTCGCGGAATGAGGGCTTTAGGTTCTACGTTTCCTTGCTTTTCTGGATTTGTCATTCCGAGGCGAAGCCGAACGAATCTGCTTCCTCCCGTTCTTCGTTTGAACTACCCAGAAAATCCAGACAAATATCAAAATGATGCTTCAGCGTTGCATAGGGTCTGTCCTCAAATTGCTTCTGGGGTGAAGTCGAACGGGGCAAACGGTTTGCTGAAGCACGAACCCGAAGGGCCTGGCTTCAGCCAGGCCGCAAGAACTGGGCGCTATCTTTTTCCATTCTGCCGAAGGCCGGAGCGAAGGCGTAGCCGCAGCGACTGAATTGCTTTTTCGGTACCGCCAAGACTGTGCAGGGCTCGCCAGGGATGTATCCGTGGCCGGGGTGAGCGGTTTCGCCACGACTAAAGAAGGCAATTCAGTCATTGCGCCCTGCGGGCTCCACTCCCGCCTTCGGCAGAAAGGTATGGCCTTTGAACGAAATCATTTGTGGCAGGGTTGAAACCCTGCCCTTCCGGTCTGCGCCTCAGCAACTGTTTGCCCTGTCCGACTTCACTCCAAAAGCAATTTGATGACAGACCCTGGCATTCGTGACGACACCAGCAAAAAACGGGAGGAAGCAGATTCGCTCGCTGCGCTCGGAATGACAAGCCAGAAAGGCAAGAGCAACGACAAAAGCGGAAGCAGATTCCCTGCGGGAATGACAACCAGAAAGGCAAGAGCAACGACAAAAGCAGAAGCAGATTCCCTGCGGGAATGACAAGCCAGAAAGGCAAAAGCAACGACAACGACAACGGCAAATCGCGCAAGTCTCGATCTGTTCGTTCCATTAAACCCATCCTCATCTCTGCGTGATAGTCTGCGGGGCATGTCCGAACATGATCGCCACAGGCAAAGCAATCAACAGCAGCATGGCCATTCCGAGAGCCACCCTCCGCAGCACAACGATCAGCACAATGGAAATCATCAGCAGCACGGCGGCCATGGGTTCGATCTGGCGTCTGCGGCGCTGGATGAGATGCACGCCGCCGGCTTCAAGCCGGAGTTTGGTGCAGGCGTAGCTGAGGAGCTTGCGGCGACGGAGGCAAAGCTGGCGACTCTGAAGCCCGTGGCAGGAGTCGAAGATCTTCGCGCGCTGGGGTGGTCGTCGATCGACAACGATACGTCGAAGGACCTCGATCAGATTGAAGTTGCCGAGCGCGTGGCTGGAGGGATCAAGCTGCGCGTCGCGATTGGCGATGTGGCTGCCGCGATCGAGAAGGGCTCGCCGATCGACAAGCATGCCCAGGACCAGACGCAGACCATCTATACCGCGGTAAAGAACTTTCCGATGCTGCCGCTGGAGCTTTCAACCGGTCTCACATCGCTGAACGAAAACGGCGACCGCCAGGCTGTGATGATGAGCTTTACCGTGGGACCCGAGGGGCAGATGCTCGACGAGTCCGTGTCGCGCGCTCTGGTGAGGAACCGCGCGCAGTTGGCGTACTCACGCGTGGGACCGTGGCTGGAAAATACAGCGGCGGGCAAGGTGGACAACGATGTGATGTCGCTGCGGTCGGACAGTGCGCGGGAGCATGATGAGGCGCAGTTGGACTCGGGTTCGCTTCCGCAGGACTGGCTGGTTGAGCAGTTGAAGCTGCAGGATGAGGCTGCGCAGGCGTTGCATGAGGCGCGCGTCAAGAACGGTGCGCTCGAATTTCATAAGGCGGAGGCCGATCCGGTCGTGGTGGATGGCCGCGTGATCGACGTGCATGAGGCGACGCAGAACCGCGCGATGAACCTGATCGAAGACCTGATGGTCGCGGCGAATGGCGTGATGGCTCGGGCGTTGCGCAAGGGCGGACGCTCCGGCCTGCAGCGCGTCGTGATCGTTCCGAAGCGGTGGGACCGCATCGTGGCGCTTGCCGCGCAGCACGGAGGCTCCCTGCCCACCGTGCCGGACTCCGTTCAGCTCAACAACTTTCTCGAAGAGCAGCGGCGGACGGATTCGATTCACTATCCCGACCTGGCCGTTGCGGTGATCAAGCTGATGGGGCCGGGCGAGTACCTGCTGATGCGTCCGGACGACGATCCTACGGGGCACTTTGGCCTGGCGGCGCGTGACTATACGCACTCGACTGCACCGAACCGGCGCTTTCCTGATCTGGTGACGCAGCGTGTGCTGCATGCGATGGCTGCGAACGAGCCTGCGCCTTATAGCGATGCCGAGCTCATTGCGATTGCCCAGCATTGCAACGAGGCGGACAAGGCGCTGCGGAAGATCGAGCGCGATATGCAGAAGCGTGTGGCGGCGGTTGCGATGTCGTCGCGTATCGGAGAGGTGTTCCCGGGTGTGGTTACGGGCGCGTCGGACAAGGGCGTGTATGTGCGGGTGATTCGTCCGCCGTTCGAGGGGCGTGTGGTGCAGGGAGAAGATGGGCTGGATGTCGGCGACAAGGTGAATGTGAAGTTGATTCATACCGATCCTGCGCGGGCGTTTATTGATTTTGCGAAGGTGTCGGGGCGGTAGGCGCTCCGATAGGCATCGTGCAGAATGCGGGGGTCCTTCGCCTACGGCTCAGGATGACGACGAAAAACAAACAACGGCAGAAACAAACAGGCAAAGGCAAAAGCAAGAGGCTCGCTGGTTGGCGAGCCTCTTGTTTTTGCTGTGCGTTGGTTAGAACAGCAACTTCAATCCGAGTTGTATCTGGCGGCTGGTATTCGCGGTTGCCGAGATGACTCCGGGAGAGCCTAGAGCGGGAGCTGTTGTCTGGTTGGCGGTTGTGCCCTGCGTGGGGCCGGCGGAGTAGACGACCTCGTTCGGCAGTTGCAGGTTCGTGTGGTTCAGGACGTTGAAGAACTCGGCGCGGAACTGCAGGCGTGTCGAGGCGGTTAGCTGCGTTGATTTCAGCAGCGAGAGATCCCAGTCGGCGTAGCCGGGGCCCGTGAGGCTGTCGCGGCCGGCGTTGCCGACCGTGCCGAAGGCGGGAGCGGAGTAGGCGTTGGGGTTGAAGAACTGGGCCACTCGCTGGGACGTGGTGCCGTGGGTGTAGAGCGAACCCCGGAACGCAGGGTTGACGTTCGGGCGGACGGGGTTGCGTGAGTCGCCTGAGCCGGTGGGGTTGTAGCCGAGCTGCGGCGAGAAGGGGAAGCCGGTCTGCAGGTTGGCGATGGTGGAGAGCGACCAGCCGCCGAGGGTGGCCTTGAGGGTGCGTCCAGGTACGAGATGCGAGTTGCGAGAGACGAGTTCGAGCAGTGGCAGCTCGTAGGTGCCGTTGAAGGCCGCCAGGTGGCGGATGTCCGTTGCGGCAGGGCCGTAGTCGAGGTGGGGGAGGGAAGGTACTTCGACGAAGGCCGGTGTATTGGCGGAGACCGAGGTGTTCCAGGCCGAGCCGTCGTCGAGGTTCTTGGACCAGGTGTAGTTGGCGCGGAACTGCAGGCCATGTGCGAAGTCGCGGCGGAAGTCGACTACGAGCGCGTTGTAGTTGCCCGAACCGCCCGCCCACCAGGAGGTGGTGTTGGCCAGCGCGGGATTGGCCTTGGTGGTGGTGGGATAGAAGATCGTGCCATCGGGCTGCACGGTGAAGGCGGGCTCGTTGAGGTCGCCGGAGAGGATCTGGTGGTAGCTGTGCGAGCCGTTATAGCCGACGGTGAGCGAGGTGCCGGGAGCTAGCTGCTGCTCGATCTTCAGCGAGTAGGAGAGCAGCGCCGGGGTGGCGATGCCGGAGTCTACCGTGGAGGGCGATACCTGTGGCGCTACGCCCGTGGGAGCGGCGACGGTGCTGTTCGAGTAGGAGTAGACCGTGTTGAACGGAGCGGCCTGGTCGAGGCGGTAGTCGAGGGCGTCGAGCAGTGAGTGGTGCAGGCCCACCGAGGCGCGGAGGCTGGTCTTGCCGTCGCCGAAGACGTTCCAGGCGACGCCGAGGCGAGGTTCGGGAAGGAAGAGGGCCTGGTTGTTATTGATGGCGTTGGACTGCACGCTGGGGTTGGTGTTGATGATGCCGTTGGTGAAGTTGTAGACGCCTGCGCGGCCCTGCGACTCGCTCCAGCCGGTGGAGGACTCGCTGCGGAAGCCGGCGCGAATCTCGACGCGTGGTGTGACGTGGAAGGTGTCTTCGAGGTAGGCGTCGGCGAAGAGAGCGCGCCAGCCGAGCTCGGTCGGATTGGGAGCGTAGGTGAAGGTCTTGATGGTGCCGTTCAGGAAGCTGGTGAGCGAGGCGAAGGAGGCCTGGCCGAACTGGTCCTGCGCGAGGTTGTCGTTGGACTCAAGACGCTGTATCCAGACGCCGGCTTCGATCTGGTGTTTGCCGATGGAGTAGAAGATATGGTCGTCGAAGGTGAAGAGGTTGCGTGTGATGGCGTTGTTCGCGCCGACGTTGGCTCCTGCACCGGTGATGGAGGAGGCTCCGTTCGAGGCGGTGGAACCGGAGATGACGACAGCTCCGGTGGGTTTGCCGGGGATGAAGGTTGGCGTCACGGCCTGGATATCGGAGGGTAGGGAGCCGAGGAAGAGGAAGCTGGCGCGGGAGTAGCCGACGCGTGCGGTGTTGAGCAGGCGCGGTGAGAAGACGTGCTGTTCCTGAACGCTCAATACCTGCTCGCGCAGGGCCTCGTCGACGATGGAGTAGGGATCGGCTGTCGGGGTGTGATCGGCGGAGTCGTCGACGGTGTAGACGGCGAAGAGCAGGTCGTTGGGGGTGAGGTTGGCGTCGAAGCGGGTTGTGCCGAAGTCTTCGCGAATGTGCTGCGGCGCGGTGCCGATGAACTGTCCGATGCCGGTGAGCAGGCCATTGGTGAGGACTTCAGGGCCGTTCTGCACGGGCCAGAGGTTCAGCAGTTGCGCGGAGATGGGGCTGACCTTGGTTGCTGTTTCGACGCCCTTGGCATTGGGAACGAAGCCGAGGCGGGCCTGGTTGTCGGGTACCAGCGTGACGAGGGAGAGGCCGAGGTTCTGGCGGTAGCTCTCGTAGTTGCCGAAGAGGAAGAGCTTGTCCTTCTTGATCGGGCCTCCGAGGGCTGCGCCGTAGTTGTTGCGCTGGAACTCGGGGATGCGGGGGCCGTCGAAGTAGTTGCGGGCGTCGAAGAAGCTGTTGCGGAGGAACTCGTAGACGTCGCCGTGGAGCTTGTTGGTGCCGGAGGTGGTGACGATGGAGATCTGTGCGCCGTCGCGCTTGCCGTAGGCGGCGGAGTAGCTGTCGGAGACGACGTTGAACTCGCGGATGCCGTCGATGCCGAGAAGCTGGCCGGAGGTGCCGCCGGGGGTGACGTTGATCAGCGAGGCCCCGGTGTACTCAATGCCGTTGAGGAGGAAGAGATTGTCCTGCGGGCGGCGACCGGAGACCGCGAACATGCTGCCGACCGAAGAGTTCGAGGTGCCGACGCCGCCGGAGCGCTGGTTGGTGTAGTTCACGGTGCCGGGGTTCAGCGTGATGAGCTGATCGTAGCTGCGGCCGTTGAGCGGAAGCTCTTTGACCTGGCGCGAGTCGACCAGGCCGGAGGTCGATTCGGTGGAGAGGTTGACGGCGGAGGGCGTGTCTTCAACGTTGACGGTATCGCTGCCGGAGATGGCGAGCTTGAGCGTGAGGTCGAGCGACTGACCGACGGTGAGCTGGACTCCGGTGCGCTTGTAGGAGGCGAAGCCGGAGACGTCGACCGAGAGGGTGTAGCTGCCGACGGGGATAGAAGGCGCTGAGTAGGAGCCTGAGCCATTGGTGGTAAGGGCGCGCTGGGTGCCGGTGTCGTCGTTGTGGATGAGGACGTGGGCGTTGGGGATCACGGCTCCGGAGGGATCGGTGACGACACCTGAGATCGTGCCGCCGACGACCTGAGCTTGTGAGGCGATGGCGAAAAGAACGAAGGACAGCGCCGCAATCAAAGTGCGGGTGCGGAAAGGGATGAGGCGAAGGACTTGCATGGGGCTCCTGAAGAGGTGTGAGGGACGCGCCTGCTGGGGGTGCAGGGTCGCTTTTATAGGGATGGTGAATCGAGAGGTGTTCTGGTTCTCGCGCGGACTAGCGGCGACAACAACAGCTACACGTTTCCTTGGTGGCTTTCGACTCGGTGGTATCGGTCGTGCCGGCGGAGAGCAGGTTTCTTGCCGCGCTTGGAATCACAGCCAGAAAGACAACGGCAACAGCAGAGACGAACGCGATTGAGGTAGAGGCAATGAGGACGGTGTGAGCTGTCATTTCATGCCTCCGTGGTGGTAGACCGCGAAGACCATTCCCAGTGTGACCAGGGCGATGAAGATCTCACCGAGTACGCCGACGAGGATCGGACGCCAGCCCTGGTTGATGAGGTCGCTTAGCTTGGTGCGCAGGCCGACTCCTGCGAAGGCCGGAAGGAAGGCCCACTTGGAGAGGTTGCCAAGCGAGGTGAGCTGCGAGGAGGTGAAGAAGCCGCTGGTTGCCAGCAGCGAGATGGCGACGAAGCCCAGGATGAACTTGGGGAACTTCTGCCAGAGGAAAAGTGCCTTGCGCTCGACGCGGGTAGCCTGGCCCTGCGACGCCCAGTAGACGGCATAGCCCAGAACGACGAAGCCGATGAAGGCGGAGCGCGCGGTCTTGGAGAGGATGGCGAAGCGTCCAGCTTCGTCTCCGTAGAGTGCGCCGGTAACGGTGGCTTCGGCGGTATTGTCGACGGCGAGGCCGGTCCAGATGCCGTAGCTCTGCTGGCCGAGATGCAGCGCATGGCCGATGGCGGGGAAGGTGAAGAGGGCGAGCGCGCCCAGGGTGAGGATTGCGGCGATGGCGGTGGAGGTATCTTCTTCGTCGGGCTCGATTGCGCCCTGTGCGGCCATGATGGCCGTGACACCGCAGATGGAGCTGCCGATGGCGAGCAGCGAGGTGAGCTTGGGCGGCAGCTTGAAGATCTTGCCGAGCAGCGTCATCACGGTCAGCGAGAAGATCAGCTCGATGAAGACGAGCACCAGGGACATGCCGCCGAGGTGCATGACATCGCCGATGAGGAATTTTGCGCCGACGAGGACGATGCCCAGCTTCAGCCACAACTCATAGGTGGCGACGCCGACGCGAAAGATGTGCGGCAGCTCGATGGTATTGGAGATCAGGAGGCCGAGGATGATGGCCCAGAGGACATACTCGATGCGGGGGAAGGGGATGTGGTGCGCCGATTGGAGCCAGGCGCCGAGGCTCTCCAATCCCTTGCCTGCGACACCGATACCGAAGAGAAGCAGCGTTCCCGGCAGCAACGCGAGTATCTGCTGGGGGCGCGAGGGTCGTTCGGTACTGGGGGGCAACGAGATGGTTTGAGCGGACAAAAAGGGTTACCAGCCGATGTGGTGAATGATGTTCAGTCGAATCAGCGCGGCGAACGCCAGGGCAATCGCGATGGCGACGACATCGGCATTGAAGGCGAGCTTGATGTTGGCGACGGCTTTGGAGGTCTGGAAGCGGGGGGCCATGGATAACTCCTGCAGGATGCATTTCAGCGTGTGAGGGAAGGAGATCGTGGGCTCAGAAACAGAAAACCCACGCTGCTCGGGAGAGCTGTGCGTGGGTGGTTTGAGCCTGGGGCGAAGGCTTTTAGCCGCTTCGCTTTAGAGCAAACAGACACCGGCGCAACAGCGCGGCATGCGACAACACATGCAACAGAGGGCGGCGGTGTGGATCTGCTTCATCAGGTTTAGAGCCTAACTGGGTGGAGGGGCGGTGTCAAGATTGGGATTAGCAAGTCAGCAAGTCAGCGAGTCAGCGAGTCAGCGAGTCAGCAAGTCAGCAAGTCAGCAAGTCAGCGAGTCAGCGGGGAGGCAGGAAAGCCAAAGCTGTATGACAGGTTGTACACTCATCGGCGAGGTCACGAGATGAGTGTGCGGTGGATAGCGGCTTTAGCTGTTGGGACGATGCTGGCTGGGGGAAGTGCGGTGTGGGCGCAGGGGGATCCGGCGCGGGCGTTCGATGCAGCGACTGCCGCGGTACGGAAGCCGGGAACGACGGTGCGGATCGAGCTGATTGGAGACTCGACACAGACCAACAACGCGGGCTATGGCCGTGGGTTCTGCGCTAACTTTACGGCAAAGGTGGACTGCGTGAACATGGCGCGCGGCGGAGCCAGTACGGGGACGTTTCGCGAACTGGGTCTGTGGGATCGCGCACTCGCCACCAAGCCGGATTACATGGTGATCCAATTTGGGCATAACGACTTCGTGACAGCCGAGCATCTGCCCCGGCAGGTGCCGCTGCCTCAGTACATCGAGAATCTGAAGCGGTATGTGACTGAGGCTCGGGCGGCGAAGATTACGCCGGTGCTGGTGACTCCGCTGACGCGGCGATATTTTGGCGCGGACGGCAAGGTCCACTCCGATCTGCAGGAGTACAGCGAAGCGATGCGCGGCGTGGCGCGCGAGATGAAGGTTCCGTTGATCGAACTGCAGAACGAGAGTATCGCTTACCTGGACAAGGTGGGCGAGGCCGAGGGAGACAAGCTTGCGATCACCAAGAAGGACACGGACGGCAAGACGATCTTCGACAAGACGCATTTGGACTGGGCGGGGAGTTATGTCTTCGGGCGCATGGTGGCCGTCGATCTGGGGAAGGCCGTGCCTTCGCTGAAGAAGTTTGTGCGTCCTGAGGCTGCGGCGCTTCCTCCCGAGGGGGAGAAGGCGATGCGCATCATCAACGGTGGGCCTGCAACGATTGTGCTGGTGGGCGACTCCACGGTAGCGACCGAAGGCGGCTGGGGGCCGGGCTTCTGTGCAGTGATAACGAAGAACATTACGTGCATCGACGACGCGCTGAATGGGCGCAGCACGAAGAGCTTTCGCGATGAGGGTGCATGGAAGAAGGCTCTGGACCACAAGGGCGACTACTACCTGATCCAGTTCGGGCACAATGACGAGAAGCCTGATGAGAAGCGTCATACCGATCCGGAGACGACCTATGCGGCGCAGATTCGGCAGTACATCGCGGAGGCTCGGGCGATTGGCGCGGTGCCGGTGGTGCTCTCACCTCTGGCGCGGAGGACGTTCAAGGATGGCAAGCCCTCGAACGACGACCTGCGGCTCTATGCCAACGCCGCACGGCGTGTGGCGGAGGAAGAGGACGTGACGTTCATCGACCTGCTTTCGCTTTCGACAGCCGTGCTGGCGAAGGGCACGCAGGCGGATGCGGACACCTTCAATGCGGTGGGGCATGAGGACGCGCGGGCCGAGCAGGGCAAGTCAGGGCTCGACCGGACTCATCTGGACGATAAGGGCAAGGCGGTGTTCGGGCGGATCGTCGCCGATAACCTTGTGCGCACGAGGGTGGAGCTGGGGCCGGATGTGATCGGAGTTCCGGCAAAGGCCGCTGCCACGGTGCCGACGCAGGCTGCGCCTACGGATGGGAAGTAAGTTTTCCGGATGGACGCCGGGGTAAGTCTATTTTGAAGATAGATTTGCTACGCGTTTTTTGCTCGCTGCAATGCTGGAACCCTGGGGCAAGTGGTAAATGAGATTGAGCGCTGTAAGCGCGACCTATCGTGCAACCGCGATAGGTCGCCCCTTCAGGGCTTTAACTTCATTGGAGCCGCAACCCAGGGTTCCGGCGACACGGCGAGCAAAAGCGCTCGCCAGCCGCCTCCACCCTGGGCTGGGATATGTCGCCCCTTTGGGGCTGGCATCCACTCAGTATCCTGAGAAGTAGTTTGATGACACGCTCTAGGCGATAGCAGAGCTGACCAGTGCTTTAGCCTCAGCCTGAATCTCTTTCAAGTGGTCTGCGCCGTTGAAGCTTTCGGCGTAGATCTTGTAGACGTCTTCCGTCCCGGAGGGGCGTGCGGCGAACCAGCCGTTTTCGGTGGTGACCTTCAGGCCGCCGATGCTGGCCTTGTTGCCGGGCGCTTCGGTGAGGATTGCGGTGATGGGTTCGCCGGCCAGCGTGGTTGCTGTGACCTGTTCCGGAGAAAGCTTGGACAGCTTGGCTTTTTCTTCCTTGGTGGCTGCGGCGTCGATGCGCTGGTAGACGGGGGAGCCGTACTTGGCGGTGAGTTCGTTGTAGTGTTGGCCGGGATCTTTGCCGGTGCGGGCGGTCATCTCGGCAGCGAGCAGTCCGAGGATGAGGCCGTCCTTGTCGGTCGTCCAGACGGTGCCGTCGCGGCGCAGGAAGGTTGCGCCCGCGGACTCTTCGCCGACGAAGCCCAGCTTGCCTTCGAGCAGTCCGTCGACAAACCACTTGAAGCCTACCGGTACCTCAAGCATTGGGCGATTAAGGCCTTTGGCTACGCGGTCGATGATGCTCGACGAGACCAGGGTTTTGCCGATGCCGACCTGTGCCGACCACTGGGGCCGGTGCGTGCAGAGGTATTGAATGCAGACTGCAAGGTAGTGGTTGGGATTGAGCAGGCCTGAGGAGCGCGTGACGATGCCGTGGCGGTCATGGTCGGTGTCGCAGGCCCAGGCCACATCGAACTTGTCCTTGTTCGCGATCATGCTGGCCATCGCGTTGGGCGAGGAGCAGTCCATGCGGATGCGCCCGTCCCAGTCGAGGGTCATGAAGCGGAAGGTGGGATCGACGTAAGGGTTCAGGATTTCGAGCGGCAGCTTGTACTGCTCGGCGATGCGCGGCCAGTAGTCGACGCCCGCGCCTCCGAGTGGATCGACCGCTAGCTTGAGGCCCGTGCCGTTCAGGGCTTCGAAGTCGATGACGTTTGCGAGGTCGTTGACGTACGCAGTGATGAAGTCGTGGCGGTGCGTGGTCTCCGCAGCGAGGGCCTTCGCAAAGGAGAGGCGATGGACGCCCTGCAGCCTGGCCGCGATCAGTTCGTTGGCGCGGTTCTCGATCCACTTGGTCGCGCTGGTGTCCGCGGGGCCCCCGTTGGGTGGGTTGTACTTGAAGCCGCCGTCCTCGGGTGGGTTGTGCGAGGGTGTGATGACGATGCCGTCGGCACGCTCTTTGGCACCGCTGCCGTTGTACTCCAGGATCGCGTGCGAGAGCACGGGGGTCGGTGTATAGCCGAGATCCTTGTCGATCATGACCGTTACGCCGTTGCCGCTCAGCACCTCGAGCGCGGCGATGAATGCGGGCTCGGAGAGAGCGTGCGTGTCCTTGGCGAGGAAGAGCGGCCCGTCGGTCTTCTGCTCCGCACGAAACTCGCAGATCGCCTGCGTGATGGCAATGATGTGCGCGTAATTGAAGCTGGTGGTCAGCGACGATCCGCGATGTCCGCTGGTGCCGAAGCTGACACGCTGCGCCGGGTCCTCCGGATTGGGATGGCCGGCGTAAAACGCTGCCACGAGACGCGGCAGATTGACGAGTTTATCGGGGGATGAGAGGTGGCCGGGGGTGTTGAGCGGTGCGTCGATGGACATGAGGGAAGGATAAATCAGAGGGTAGAGAGTAGATCAGAGAGTGTAGAGAGTAGAGGATAGAGTGTAGAGAGTAGAGGATAGAGTGTAGAGAGAGCACCCTAAACGCCGTTCTCTCTACTCTATGAAGTGGCACGGAACTCAGCCCCGAAGGGGCGACATATCCCAGCCTGGGGCGCAAGCTCCAGGGACAAAGTCACACAACAAATCGAGGGCAGAAGGCCCGGCATATCTCGTCTGCACTGGCGAGATATATCGGGCTTTCAGCCCTCATCCATCATCCGATCCGTTACCTGGGGCTTGCGCCCCAGGCTGGGATATACCGCCCCTTTGGGGCTGGGTCGCTGCTGGTTCGATATGGTAGGTTGTCGTCTACACTCTATCCTCTACTCTCTACACTCTGCCCTACTGAGGTCCGTGATACTCCTCCACCGGATCGGCGCTGTGGATCCAGGCGGAGTAGATGAGGTCGCGGAGTTCGATGGCTCCGGCGGCCAGGCGCTCCTCGGCGAAGGTTTTGGCTTCCGGTGTGCCCGCTTCGGTAAAGCCGCCGGTCTTCTCGATCTGGTAGGTCTTTTCGACGAAGCTGTTGGTGTGGCGCAGATAGTTGAGATAGCTGGTCCACTCATCATCGATGGGTTTGGGCTGGGTTGCGGCGACCAGTGGAGCAACGTCGGCAGGCTTGACGTTCGCTGAGACGTAGATGCTCTCGAAGAGGGAGTGGATCTTGTGGTCGGTGGTGTAGCCGTTGGGATTGGGGCCGGTCCAGCCGTTGTACTGGATGGTCGTATGCAAGGGCTGCGAGCCGTCACCTACATAGTGGCCGAGCCAGCCCGCTTCGAAGAGGATGATTGTTTTAACGGGTGCGGTGTCCTTGTTGGCGGCGACGAGCTTACGGTACTCGCGGAGGTCGGTCTTCAGGCGTTGCCAGACCTCCTCTACCTGCCAGGGCTGCAGTCCGACGTTCTCTTTGAGTACGACGTCTGGGTGCTTCGGCTGCGCGGCGGCAAGCGCACGGAGAAAGTCGTAACGCTCTTTGGGGAAGCTATAACCGGCGATGCAGTTGGGTGTGCCTTCTGCGCAGGGAGTTGCCGCGTAGATGGCCTCTTCGTAGTCGAAGAAGTGGTCGGGCGATTGGGTGTCGCTGAGTTCTTTTTCGTTGCGGCCCTTCCAGCGGTCGGGCTCGGGGCCGAGGTACTCCATGGTGTCGAGTGCGTTACCGTTGCGCAGGAACGCGGGGACGTCAGACGGCAGATACTGTGCGGCGAGACGGTTAATCATCATGTGACCGTCGCGTCCCCAGGCCCAGGCGGGCTGTGCGGCGAGGACGCTGAGGAGGGAAGTCGCGACGGCGACGCGGGTGAAGGCGGAGAGCTTTTGCATAATGGGCAGTATACGGATGAGGTGTTAATGGAGTTGCTGTTGCTTTTCTGGTTTGTCATTCCGAGCGAAGCGAGTGAATCTGCTTTCTCCCGCTTTTAACCCATGCCGGTACAAGCTATGCCACTTAGTTCCTATGTGCGATTTCTAGGTGGTACGAACAAAGAACGGGAGACAGCAGGTTCGCTCGCTGCGCTCGGAATGACAACCAGAAAGGCAAGAGCAACGACAAAAGCAAAAGCAAAAGCAAAGGCAGATTCCCTGCGGGAATGACAAGCCAGAAAAGCAAGGGCAACAGCAACAGTGATGGTGACCGCTACACCAGCACTGGTTCTTCTGCCGGCACAGGACTGCCGAAGACTCTGCGATAGCGCTCGATCTCTTCGACGGGCCCGGTAGCCTTGCTGGCGTTGTCCGAGAGCTTGACCGTGGGCCGGCCGTCCGCGCTGGTGACCTTGCACACCAGGCTGATCGGCTCGAAGGTATCTTCGCCGCGTGGGTGGCAGTCGCGAAAGTCGTTGGTCAGCAGGGTGCCCCAGCCGGCGCTGAAGCGGATGCGGCCGTTGAAGTACTCGTGCAGGCTGATGATAGTGTCGACGTCGAGGCCGTCGCTCGCGATGAGACGCTTGGTGCGCGGGTTCTGGCCGCGCTGCACCAGCCAGGCGATGTACTCGTCGCCGGCGACGAAGGGATCTTTCGAATCGATGCGTTCGCCGGTCCAGCCTGCTACCCAGTCGGGCGCGCCTTGCAGAAATTGCGTGGTGCCGAAGGTGTCGGGCAGCATGATGAGCAGCTCGTTGCCGTAGCTCTTTGCCCAGAGTTCGAGCACCTGATATTGCGAGGCGCGCAGCTCTTCATCCGAGCCGCGCGAGGCCATGGCGGCCATCGCCATGGGCAACTCATGCGCGTTGGTGCCGATGGCTTCGAGATCGTGCTTGTAGGCGAGCGCGGTGTTGGAGGTTCCGCTGAAGCGATCCGTCGTGTGAATGGCATTGCGGGTGTTGAGCGCCTGGGCGGCTGCCTGCACGCAGTACTCCTGCCAGAGGAAGCTGTGGCGGCGGCGGGTGCCGAAGTCGGAGAGGCGAAGGCCCTCGACGGCGCGCAGCTTTTCGATCTTGTTCCAGAGCCGCGTCTTGGCGCGCGCATAGAGGACGTCGAGTTCGATCTCGGAGAGCTCGGCCAGGGCGGCGCGGGTCTTCATCTCGCTGACGATGGCGAGCGAATAGACCTCCCACAGGGTGACCTCGGTCCACAGGCCCGAGAAACGGATAACGAGCTGGCCGTCGTGCTCGTGGATCTCGTAGTCGCTGAGGCGGAAGTCGTGCTCGAGCCAGTCGAGGAAGGCGGGCTGGAAGATCTGGCGCACGCCGTAGAACGTGTTGCCGGCCAGCCAGACGAGTTCGGACCGGCGCAGGCGCAGGCCGCGTACGTGCTCCAGTTGCTCGCGCAGGGCGTCGGCGGAGATGCGCTCGGCGAGCTTCACCTTCAAGGTGCGGTTGTGGATCTCGCTGGTTACCGAAACCTGGGGAAAGTTCTTCCAGATGAACTGCAGCATCAGCAGCTTGTAGAAGTCCGTGTCGAGCAGCGAACGCACGATCGGGTCGAGTTTCCAGTTGTGATTGTGCGCGCGTTCGGCGAAGTTCACGTTCATATCAGTTCCAAGCCTAATCATGTGCGAGCGGGAAACCAAATGAGTTTGGAAATTTTTAGACAAGGTGGCTTGACATGACAAGGAAACCTTACGTAAAGTGAGCTTGTCATTAGGACAAGGAGACAAGACATGCTAAGTCCCGCAGCACGGAAGTACAGGAAGACCAGTTTTATGGTTCTGGCCGGATACCTGGTCTTGTTTCCGGCAGCCAGTTATGTTGCCGATCGGATCCACCCTACAGGTGTCGTGCTATGGATGCTGGCGGTCCTGCCGGTGCTCCCGGTCCTTGGTGTTATGTCGCTGATGGGCCAATATCTGCGGGACGAAAAGGATGGGTATAAGCGTGATCTCGCCGTTCGCTGTCTTCTATGGGGAACCGCAGGAATGATGATCGTGCATCTGTTTTCGGGCTACCTGCGCCTCTTCGGTTGGAAGGGGCAGTTATTTCCGTTTTGTGAGCTTTTTGTGTTCGGGGGATTCATGCTGGCCGCGAAGATCTCGTACCGCATGTCGAACCGGGTGCCTGCCGATGAATAACCGGCTGCGAGTCTTGCGGGCGGAGAAAGGGTGGTCGCAGGCCGATCTGGCGGACAGGCTGGAGGTCTCGCGGCAATCGGTGAACGCCATCGAGACGGGGAAGTACGATCCGTCGCTGCCGCTGGCGTTTCGGATTGCGCGGCTGTTTAGCCAGCGGATTGAAGAGATCTTCGAAGACGACGCGTGACAAATGTCAGGTCGCTTTGCTGACACGCTCCACTAACGACCGAATTATGAACCTATCAGGCTAAGGAGAATGGAAATGATAAGCATCAACCGCAAGTGGTCTACTGAGTTGCGCCTGGCTTATATCGCTATTTTGTTCTTCATCATGGCCCAGTATGTGGTGAATGAAAGGCCGTGGGACCATATCTTTCGCATCGCGGGCCTGCTCACTTATATTGCGTCGATGTTCTTAGCTCTACACAAGCAGCGCCGCAATTTATAACGAATTTTTCCATCCTAATGAAGGGAATCAAATCATGAAAATCTTTCGTGTTCTCGTTATGCTGGCCTTTGTTCTCGGTGGTATCGCCCTGCTTTGTGCGCCATCGCATGCCCAGGGGCCGAAATCTTTTACGCCAACGCGTTTTACGGTTGTGGATCAGGGAACCGCGAGCAAGCCCGATGTGATTTTGATTCCGGGGCTCTCAAGTTCGCGTGCGGTTTGGGACGCGGAGGCCAAGCTGCTGGCCCCGAACTACCGGCTGCACCTGGTACAGGTGGACGGCTTCGCCGGTGCGCCTTCGGGACCGAATATGAGCGGGCCGATGCTGGGTCCTATCGTCGAAGAGCTGCATAGCTATATCGTCGCGGGCAAGATACACCCGGTGGTGATAGGGCACTCGCTGGGCGGGTTGCTGACGTTGATGCTGGCGGACAAGTATCCGGGCGATGTAGCGAAGATCGTCATCGTGGACGCGCTGCCGTATTACGCAGTGCTGGTCGATCCAACGGCAACCGTGGCGAATATCAAGCCACAGGCGGATGCGATGGGAAAGCAGATACTGGCGATGCCTGCAGCCCAATTCAACATGATGGCCCCGCTCATGGCTGCGCAGATGGTGAAAAATCCCGAAGCGCAGAAGCTGGTGGCGGCAAGCTCAGGCACGACCGACCGCGCCGTGATGGTGAACGCGATGGTGGAAGACCTGCAGACCGATCTGCGCGGCGATGTGGTGACGATCAAAACGCCTGCACTCATGCTGTATGCGATTGACGCCAGCCTGCAACAGCCTGATCCGGTGAAGTATGAAGCGCTGGTGAAAGACTCTTATAAGTCGATGCCGAATGTGAAGCTAGTGCGGATCGACGACTCGCGGCACTTCATCATGTACGACCAGCCGGAGAAGTTTGACGCAGCGGTGGAGAGCTTTTTGAAGTAGGCAAAGGGCCCAGGTTTAGGGCTCAGGGTTTAGAAGACGGCCGAGGACGACCTATCGTGCAGTTGAGATAGATCGCCCCTTTGGGGTTGGGGAGATGCCTGGCAGATTACCTATTTTGTCTACCCCCAGAGGCGTCATCCTGAGCGGAGCGCCTCGCGCCTTTTGCGAGGGGTGGAGTCGAAGGACCCCGAGGGGCTTGACCCCACCCGAGCTGTCGGGACCTTTTCCAGCACGAAAGCCCGGGCTCGAGCGTTCGAGGTAGAAAAGGGGTGAAGGGCATGGGCAGGATGGTGAACCTCGGGGTCCTTCGGTCCTGAGCGTAGCCGAACGGACGCGTCCCCAAAAGCTGGGACGCTTCGCTCAGGATGACGATTCTGTGGGGAGATGAAACAGAAGCTATGCGTGCATCGAGCTCGGTTGTGGTCTAAGACGAGGTCTTCGATGCTTCATTCAGATTTCAGGATGGGGTATCCCCTTTATTTTGCGCGAAGTTCTTCGATTTCAGGCAGTTGTGTTCTGAAAACAGGGGCTGGTATTTGAACCTTGTATAGGGAAGATAGGCGCTGCTGGCTGTTTCCGTGAAATTCACAGAAATCCTTATCGATATTGGCTCAAACACGATATTCTGATAGTCAACATGCCTACGAAAAAAGAACTCCTCCAAGCTCAGATCCAACACATCGACATCAAGCAGCACAACGTTGTCGCGCTGGTCGATGCCATGGCATCCATGGCTTACAGCTCGCGCGATCTCGCGCGTGCAGCGAGCATCTACGACATGATGCTGCGCGATACCGAATGCGGTGTCATCCTTTGCCTCGCCGGTTCGATGGTCTCGGCCGGCCTGCAGAAGGTCATCGTCGACCTGGTGCGCAACAACATGGTCGACGCGATCGTCTCGACCGGCGCCAACATCGTCGATCAGGACTTCTTTGAGGCGCTCGGCTACCGGCACTACATCGCAGGCGAAGAGTACAAGTACGGTGCGGGCGATGCCGAGCTTCGCGACCTGGCCATCGATCGCATCTATGACACGTTCATCGACGAGGACGAGCTGCGCATCTGCGACGCCGCGACCGAGAAGATTACGAACTCCCTGGAGACGCGGCCCTACTCCTCGCGCGAGTTCATCGCCGAGATGGGCGCTTACCTGAAGAAGAACGGCCGCACGCCGGAGAACGGCAACAACGACTCGATCGTGTTGGCGTGCTACGAAAAAGACGTGCCCATCTTCTGCCCGGCGTTCTCGGACTGCTCCGCGGGCTTTGGTCTGGTGGCGCATCAGCATGCGCGCCGCGGCAAGCCGGTGGTTTCGATCGACTCGGCCAAGGACTTCTACGAGCTGACGCAGTTGAAGATTGCGAATCCGACGACCGGCCTGTTGATGCTCGGCGGCGGCGTACCGAAGAACTTTGCGCAGGATATTGTGGTTGCGGCGGACATTCTCGGTGTTGAGGCTTCGATGCACAAGTACGCTATCCAGATCACGGTAGCCGATGCGCGCGACGGTGCTCTCTCCGGTTCGACGCTGAAGGAAGCCAGCTCGTGGGGCAAGGTCGACCTGACCTATGAGCAGATGGTGTTCGCCGAGGCGACGATCGCGTTCCCGCTGATCGCTGCGTATGCCTACCATAAGAATGGATTTGCAGAGCGCACGGGCAAGCTGTTTGCTCAGGTGCTGGTGGAGCCGGTAACGGCGTAAGGCAAAGGGCCCAGGGTTTAGGGCTCAGGGTTTAGAAGACGGCAGGGCCTTTGGGCTCTGCCGTTTTGCTTTTTACGGTGGTGGCTGTAAAGCCAGTGTTTCATCTTTGGCGTGCATCTCTTGACGGATGCATCAACACAAAATGGAGCGCAGAAGCTCACACGGCCACAGATTAGAGTCCCGAAGGGGCGGTATATCCCAGCCCAGGGTGGTGACGCAAAGCGCGCCACAAACATTCGCATCGCGCTCGCGTCAAGGGTGGAGGCGGCTGGTGAGCGTACTTTGCTCGCCGTGTCGTTGGAACCCTGGGTTATGGCCCCCAGAAAAGATAGAGCCTGAAGGGGCGACCTATCGAGGGTGTTACGAAACTCGTCGGGCCACCACTGCAGCTTGCTCATAACGGTTCATGGACGCGAAAACGACTGCCCATTGCGAATGCCGTGTTTAGCCCGCCCTCAAAGTCTCAAATGACGCCTATGAGCCTGTCCCCAAACTGTAGACTGCGGGAATACAGCATTTCCGAAGTTCACCGTCAGGTTACCCGCGCAGTCCTTTTGCCTAGATGTTTACTCAACGTTTGTTCCACGAAAGGTAGATCGTGCAACCCTCGACGCGACGCTTGACCTATATTCTGGCTTTTGTCTTTACTTTCTGTGTTCGCACTTCTGCGTTCGCCGAAGATCCTACACCGCCGCCTCCTGCCGATCCGCTGACGGCTACGATCCATACTGAAGACGCAGAGCGCTTCGCGAGGCTGTTCACCGCCACCAACGGAAACCCGTCCGCCGAGCAACTTCAGAAAGATTATCTAGATAAAGCTTCGTATGGTGTTGCTGTCTTTACGCCCTACCGCATACAAAACGCAGCACATTTGGCGGAGGCAATTGCGAGCGATAAATCTTCGTACGAGCACGCAATTCAGGATTGCCTGCCTCGCTTGAAGCAATACAACGCCGACCTCAGAGCAGTTTATCTCGCGATGCACGGACTGTACCCCGATAAATCTCTTCCGCAAATCTACGTTGTATTTGGCGCTGGTAATTCCGGCGGTACGGCTGGACCCAATGCACAGGTTCTGGGGCTGGAAGTCGTTTGCAAGATGAGTAGCGATACGCCTGACGGTCTGAGAACTACTCTTCGGCGGTTCTTCGCTCATGAAACAGTTCATACCCTTCAAAAAGATCCGACGGGCTCCGAAGCATCTCCTTTGCTGGCGAGTGTTCTAACGGAAGGTGGGGCTGACTTCGTCGCCTCTGTCGTAACGGGCGAAATACCAGGGCCGCAACGAGCGACCTGGGCTGCTCAACGTGAGGCGGACTTGTGGGCCCAGTTTCAGGAAGACATGCTGGCAACTCAGCCGCAGGTAAGCAAAGCCTCGCCCAAAACCGCGACGGAGGCTCTTCACAGGTGGATCAAGAACTACAATTCAGCGCCACCAGGTTGGCCTTTCGAAGTCGGCTACTGGGAGGGCATGCGCATCTGGCAATGCTATTACGAAGCTGCCACAGATAAGCATCAGGCGATGCGTGATGTGATCGACGGGGACGATCCCGAATTAATTTTGCGGAAGAGTGGCTACAGCGGCGGTGCTTGCAGCAAATCACGTAACCTAAGTCCTCCCAACTGATGGGTGACTGAAACGCACATTCGCTTTGGATGGGCGATCTGGAACCACGTGAATAAAGCCTCCACCCTTGACGCAGAGCACGATGCGAATGTTTGTGGCGCGCTTTGCGTCACCACCCTGGGTTGGGATATGCCGCCCCTTTGGGCTTGTACCCGTGGTCGTTTGAGCCTCTGTGCTCTATCGGATGTTGATGTCGGTGCTTATCAGGCGCACATTGAAGATAGGGTGCCCGGACTGTTACCTCTTCGCTACTGCAACAACCCCCTTTTGTGGAGTTCGCGGAGGACCTGTTCGATGGACCAGTCGAGGTCTTCGGTGCCTTCCACAATGAGATTCGCGTGGGCCTGCGAGGGCAGGACGTAGCGTTCGGCCATGGGCTGGGCGGTGGCTTCGAACTGCGCACGGACGCTCTCTTCCGTGCGGCCACGTTCGCGCATGTCACGGTAGATGCGACGGTTGAGGCAGATCTCGTTCGGCGCGTTCACGTAGACGCTGAAGTCGTAGAGCGGCAGAAGCTCCGGATAGTGCAGGGCGAGAATGCCTTCGACGATAAGGAAGCGTGCTGGGGAGACAGAGTCGAAGGCTCCTGGGACGCGGGTGTGATGGGTGAAGTCATAGACCGGTCGCTGGATCGTTTGGCCCGCGGCCAGTCTGCGAAGGTGTTCGACGAAGAGCTCGCTCTCCAGCGAGTCGGGGTCGTCGAAGTTTTCCTTATCGCGTAATTCAAGGGGAATCTGCGAGAGGTCGCGGTAGTACAGGTCGAGCGGGAAGATGGTGGCCTCGAGCTGGGAGGCAAGCTCGCGTGCGAGCGTTGTCTTGCCGGAGCCGGAGCAGCCGGCGATGCCGAGGATGATGGGTCGTTGGGGAAGGCTGAGTTGCCGGTCGGATTCCTGCATGGTCTTCACACGAGTGTATCCGTGAGTAGCCGGCTTTTGCAGCAGAGACGCTGCGTGAAGGTTTGTGGCCATTGATTTCAAGGCCTTGAGGTAAATCGAAAAGAAGAGGCTACCTTCTTTTGGATTTTTGGATTACGCGCAGGCTTTCTGGGAGCATGAGCGAAAAACGGGAGGAAGCAGGTTCGCTCGCTGCGCTCGGAATGACAACCAGAAGAGCAAGAGCAAGAGCAAGAGCAAGAGCAAGAGCAAGAGCAAGAGCAAAAGCAAAAGCAAAAGCAGATTGCCTGCGGGAATGACAAACTAGAAAAGCAAAAGCAGAGGGAGAGGCAGAGCAGGTTATCTAATTGAAATGGGTTGAATCATGCGATTTGCGCGGCGACCTGCGGGATGAGTGCTTTTACCAGCGCCGTGAACTGCTTTTCGACGCGTTTGCCGGTCTCCATGACCTCTTCGTGGTTGATGGCTTGATCGAGCACGCCTGCTGCCATGTTGGTCACCAGGGAGAGACCGAGGACTTCGATCCCCATGTGGCGGGCGATGATGACCTCATGCACGGTGCTCATGCCGACGAGGTCCGCGCCGAGCGTGCGGAAGGCGCGGATCTCGGCGGGGGTCTCGTAGCTGGGGCCCAGCACGGCGAGATAGACGCCTTCCGGCAAGGGGATGTTTTGCTTTGCGGCCTCGGCGTGTGCGATCTGGCGCAGGCTCGCGGAGTAGGCGGTGCTCATGTCGAAGAAGCGTTGACCATTGGCAGGGGAGCAGGCGAAGCGGGGGTCGTTCGGTCCGAGCGCCGCGTTGGTGCCGGTGAGGTTGATGTGGTCGGAGATGCAGACGAGGCCTCCCTGACCGTAGCTCTTGTTGATGCCGCCTGCCGCGTTGGTGACGATGAGTCCGGTGCAGCCAAGCAGTCCGAGAACGCGTGTGGGGAAGGTGACCTCGGCCATCGAGTAGCCCTCGTAGGCATGAACGCGGCCCTGCATTATCGCGACGTTGATGCCGCCGATGGTTCCGAGCACGAGCTTGCCGGAGTGGCCTGCCACGGTGGAGAGCGGCCAGCCTGGGATGTCGGCGTAGGCAATGGTCGTTGCGTCTTCTACCTGCGAGGCGAAGTTGCCGAGGCCCGAGCCGAGGATGATGCCGAGGGTCGGCTTGGCGGCATGGAGCGAGCGAATGTGCCCGGCAGCGGCGGAGCAAAGGGTGTATTGGTCGGTCATGAGGTCGGTCGAGATTTTCTCAGGCGTTGACGGAGAATGCGGGCGACATTACGGGAGTGCAGAACCGCCACAATGGATAGAGTTTCGCCGCTCACCTGGAAGACGAGGAGATAGGGATCTTCGAACCAGAAACAAACGTTCGCTTTGGTTAGATCCCTTCGACGATGTCCTGTGTATGGCCATTCGGTGAGATGCTTGATGGCAAGGGCAATGACTGCGTTGAACCCATCGCCCATTGCACTGGGAGCCTGATAATAGGCGAGCGTTTCGATAAGATCTCGTTCTGCTGTTTCGGCGAAACGGACTTGCATCAGGCCTTCTTCTGATTGAATGTGCGCATCATTGCCAAAACCTCTTCAGCCGATTTCGTACGTCCGGCTTCAATGTCTTCCAGACCTGCGGCGATACGATCGCGAGCATAATCCTGCCACTCATCATCTTCCTCAATGGCTTTGAGCCCGGCATGGAGTGCGTCCGATATGGATTCGAAGCGGCCAGCAGCAACAAGAGCTTCCGCTTTCTTCTGATCATCGGGGCTTAGTTCAACTGTCATGGCCTTCACCTCGCACGAACAGGATACCAAGCGAACTACTTGATCAGCATGGAAACGATGCTGGCGGACATCAGGTTGGCCATGGTTCCGGCGAGCATGGCGCGCAGGCCGAGCTTGGCGAGATCGTTGCGGCGGTTGGGGACCAGGGCTCCGATACCACCGATCTGCATGCCGATGGAGCCCACGTTGGCAAAGCCGCACAGGGCGAAGGTGGCGATGGAGAAGGTGCGGGGGGAGAGTACCGCCTTGATCTTGCCCAGTTCATTGAAGGCAAGGAACTCGTTGATGATGGTGCGGGTGCCGAGGAGGTTGCCGATGGTACGGGCTTCGTGCCAGGGGATGCCGATGAGCCAGGCTACGGGTGCTCCTACGACGCCGAGAACGTTGTTCAGCGAGTGAGGGAAGGGGATGCCGTGGTTCGTACCCGGCAGATGCACTGTCCATGCAGCGTTCGAGATGCCGAGCATGATGGCGTTGAAGAGGCCGACGAGGGCGACGAAGCTGATCAGCATGATGGCGACGTTGAAGGCCAGCTGGCCGCCGTCGATGGTGCCGCGGGCGATGGCTCCGATGAAATTCTCGTCCTTGTGCTCCTCGCTGGGCGGCATGTTGACGGTGCCCTGGGTGGCGGGGACTTCGGTCTCCGGGACGAGCATCTTGGCTACGAGGATAGTGCCCGGAGCGGTCATGATGACGGCGGAGAGAAGGTCTTTGGCGTTGATTCCAAAGAGGATGTAGGCTGCCATGATCCCGCCGGACACGTGTGCCATGCCGGAGGTCATGATGGTCATCAGCTCGGAGCGCGTGGCCCCGGCGAGGAAGGGGCGAATGGTGAGCGGAGCCTCGGTCTGGCCCATGAAGATGCTGGCCGCGACGTTGGTGGACTCGGCGCCGGAGGTTCCCATGGTGAACTGCATGATCCAGGCGACAGCCTTGATGATCTGCTGCATCAGGCCAATGTGGTAAAGGATGGCGAAAAAGGCGCTGACGAAGATGATGGTGGGCAGCACGGCGAAGGCGAAGATGCTGAGTGGGCTCTTCGGATTGCCGAGAGCGCCGAAGACGAGTGAGGAGCCGTCGGCGGAGTGCCCCAGAAGGCCTGTGATCACGCCGGAGACAGAGCTGAGGATTTGCTGCCCATAGCTCCACTTGATGACCAGGAAGGCGAAGATGATCTGCAGCCCGAGACCCCAGCCCACAGTGCGCCAGCGAATGGCGCTGCGATTGGTGGAGAAGGCATAGGCAAGTCCGAGAAAAACGATAAGTCCGAGAAGTCCGGTAAAACGGCCCAAGGCGTGCTCCGATGGTCAAACAGAATCAGCTGGTTGGTGGCAGTGTAACGGGTCAGACGGCGCGAGAGCTATTGGCTCTTTCCTTGGCCGGCAGGTTTTGCAGAAAAAATGGGGTATGTCGCTCTTTTTGAATGAGGATGATACACTGAAAAAGATCGTAGAATCCGATCTGGTCTACTTGCTTGTTCTGGCCGTACTGCTTTACAGCAAACAACTCCAAATTGCGTTCAGCGGTACATCGTATTAAAGGAACAAACCAAATGGAACAGGGAACAGTTAAATGGTTCAACGACGCTAAGGGTTTCGGCTTTCTGAGCCGCGCTAACGGCGACGACGTTTTCGTACATCACACCGCCATCCAGAGCAACGGCTTCCGTTCGCTTCAGGAAGGCCAGAGCGTTCAGTTCAATGTAGTCAAGGGCCCCAAGGGCTGGCAGGCAGAGAACGTTCAGGTTGTGTAAGAGTTTCAACGGATAGAGGCTCAGGGCGGTTCTTTAGGAACCGCCCTTTGCTATTGCAGCAGAGACTTACAAAAATCTGATTCCCCCTGACGATTCCGCGGGGCTGCCTCTTATTACTCCAACCAGAAGTCTGTGGAGGGCACATGGCGAACATCGTCGAAAACAAGTATTACCTGAAGACCGTCCATGAAGAGATCGATCTCTTCGATCGCAAGCTGGCGCATCTTTTGAACTTCGAGAGCTTCGACAACGAAGCCGACCGTGCTGCCGCAACCCGCAAGCTGACCCTGAAGCGCGACGCCCTGGTTCTGACCGCCAAGCGTCTTGCCGGTGAGGGAATCGAGTTCAATCAGAACGACCTGCCACGCTCTTTCCGTCCGAAGGACGCGCCTGTGGCTGTCGAGACCACCGAAGTGGCGGAAGCCGCTCCCAAGACTGCAGAGCCTTTCGTTCCCGCGGGATCGAACCGCAGCGTGCGGCGTCAGGGTTCTCCCTATGCCGGAACGTCGCTGGATTGGCAGTCGAGCGTGCAGCATTACATGCAGAAAAAAGCCAAGGCGTAAAAGCAGGGTTTTCCTGGAAAGCCGTTCTGTTTGTTGCGGCGTCACAGGTATCGTGCGAATAAATTGAAGAGGGCTGAAGGCCCAACCTATCTGGAATTCGCGATAGGTTGGGCCTTCAGCCCTCTGTTTCGTTGATGCTCGTAATCCAGGGGATGTGTCCGGGACTGGTATAGGTCGCCCCTTCAGGGCTCTACTTTTTCTGGGATCGTAACCCAGGGTTCCGGCGACACGGCGAGCCAAAAGCGCTCGCCAGCCGCCTCCTCCCTGGGCTGGGATATACCGCCCCTTTGGGGCTAGCTTCTGTATCGTTTCCCGGATTCTGTGATTTTCCCTACTTTTTCGTGATGATCTCGCGGATGAGCGGCTGCTTCTGTCGCGGCTCGTTGGTGATTTCGACTGTCGCTTCCAACATGCGATAAGGTTCGTCGAGCAACGCTGCATCCTCACTGAAGAGCGTGAAGATGGGCTGGCCTTCTGCCAGTCTGTCGCCAAGTTTTGCGTGTGACTCGATGCCCGCGTGGGCGCTGACGGGGTCGCCGGGTTTGGCGCGGCCTGCGCCGAGGCGTTGCACGGCCCAGCCGACTTCTTTGCAGTCCATGCCCGCGAGATAGCCTGCACGCGAGGCCTTGAGCACGCGCGTTGCCTTTGGCCGATGGAAGGCTGCTGGATCGCTGAAGATGCTGGTGTCGCCCTGGTGCGCGGCGACGATCTGCAGCCATGACTTGTAGGCCGCGCCGGAACGCAGGATGTCATCGGAGAGCTTTGCGCCGGCCTCAGGTGTGGAGGTCTTGCCGCCGAAGTAGAGCATCCAGCCGGAGAGGATGTTCGAAAGTTCGATGAGGTCGGCGGACATCGCATGGCGATGGCCCTTCAGGATGTCGACGCACTCCCAGACCTCGACCCAGTTGCCGGAGAAGCGGCCGAGCGGCTCGTCCATGGTGGTGAGCAGGGCGGCTGTGCGTGTGCCGGCGCGTTCGCCGGTAGAGACCATCAGTTCGGCGAGGAACTTCGACTTCTCGTAGGTGGGCATGAAGGCGCCGGAGCCTACTTTGACGTCGAGCACGAGAGCGTTCAGGCTTTCGGCGAGCTTCTTGCTCATGATGCTGGCCGTAATCAGGAACGGCGATTCGACCGTGCCGGTGTGGTCGCGCATGGCGTAGAGGATGCGGTCGGCGGGTACCAGGCGCGGCGTCTGGCCGACGAGTGAGGCGTGGCACTCGCGCAGGATTTCCGCGAAACGGGCCATGGAGATTTGAGTGTCGAAGCCGGGAATCGTCTCGAGCTTATCGAGGGTGCCTCCCGTGTGACCTAGAGATCGTCCGGAGATCATGGGCACCGAGATGCTGGGCGACAGCTCCAGTCCGGCTGCGGCGACGACCGGCGCGATGAGCAGCGAGCTCTTGTCTCCTACGCCACCGGTGGAGTGCTTATCGACGGTGAATGTGTGCAGAGGAGCGGCGTCGAAGGTCTCGCCGGAGAAGCGCATCGCTGTCGTCAGGTTAGCGAGCTCCTCCGGCGAGAGGCCGCGCTGGAAGACGGCCATGAGGAACGCGGCGATCTGCGCATCGGTGACTTTATCGGTGGCAGAGAGTGTGGCGGGCTTTTCGCCGCGTGCTTCGGCGAGTTTCTGCTCGCCGTTGAGAACGACAGCGCGGATGAAGTGTTCGATCTCGGCTTTGGTGAGTTCGGCTCCGTCGCGCTTTTTAATGACGATGTCGAGGGGATAGATTGCGTGGTCGGACATAGGGAAGGTCTCTTGGTGCGGGATGCTCGGTGTGGCGATGGTCCGGTGCGGGTTCTATTCAGCTATGAGCTGCGAGGTTGCGAGCTACGAGGTGCGAGAGTGATGGGGCTCGAGATGTTCGGGGCGGAAGGCGTGGGGTAGTAGCTCTCCCAGAGTGGTTTCTTTTGGCGCGCCGTTTTCGCCGGGGTAGAGGATGATTGTCGCATCGTCGCCGAACTCGGTGAGGGTCTGGCGGCAGGCTCCGCAGGGCATGGAGGCTGCGTTGTTGAGGTTGGCGACGGCGACGGCGCGCAGGCGGATCTTCGGGCCGTGCTCTGCGACGGCACGGGCGATGGCCCCTTGTTCGGCGCAACTGGTGAGGCGGTAGGAGCAGTTTTCGACGTTGCAGCCGGTGACGATGGAGCCGTCGGTAAGCAATAACGCCGCGCCGACGCGGAAGTGGCTGTACGGCGAGTAGGAGCGTTCGGCGGCGGTCGTTGCGAGGACGCGAAGATTCTCGCGTTCGGTGATCGTGAGATCGGCGGATTGGAGTGCAGCCTGTGACATGGTGAGTGATTTAAGGTAGTCGCTTGGCTGCGGGATGGCAAGCTCGGTCTAGGCTGGATGCAGCAGATGGGAGCGCAGCTCTTCGGGGTGGTAGCAGTGTGCCAGGGCTGTCTCCTGGGTGATGCGTCGCGTTCGAGCCAGCTCGGCCAGCGACTGGTCCATGGTCATCATGCCTTCGCCGCGACTGGTCGAGATGTGCGAGCGAATCTGGTGGTCCTGGCCGGTGCGAATCATGTTGCGGATGGCCGTGGTAGCGACCATGACCTCGACGGCGGGGTAGCGGCCCACGGGGCCGATTCCGGGGACGAGTTGTTGGGCGATGACGGCGAGCAGCGCCAGCGAGAGTTGCTGGCGAATCTGGGCCTGGTTGCTGGCGGGGAAGCTGTCCAGGATGCGCGACATCGTTTGGGCGGCGTCGTTGGTATGCAGCGAGGAGAGGACGAGGTGCCCGGTCTCGGCTGCTGTGAGAGCGGCAGCCATGGTCTCGCTATCGCGCATCTCGCCGATCAGGATTACGTCGGGATTCTGGCGCAGGACGGCGCGGACGGCGTCCGCAAAGCTCGGTGTGTCGTGGCCAACCTCGATCTGCTCCACGATGGAGTTTCGGTTGGTGTGCTGGTACTCGACGGGGTCTTCAATCGTGATGATGTGGTCGCGCCGGCGTGCGTTGACCTGGTCGATGAGCGCAGCCATGGTGGAGGTTTTGCCGGAGCCGGTGGGTCCAGTGAGGAGGATCAAGCCTTGACGGCGCTCCGTCAACCGGGCGAGTACGGGGGGCAGATGTAAAGATTCGACGGTCGGGATCTGGGCGGGCAGCAGCCGGATGCTCGCAGCGAGCGTGCCGCGCTGATAGTGAACGTTGGCCCGGAATCTGCCTGTTGCTCCTCGAACGAAGCAAAAGTCGAGGGCCCTTTGAGCTTCAAGCTCTTTCGATTGCTCATTCGTCAGAAGCGGCAGCAGCAGGCCGCGAAGGTCTTCTGGTGTCTGGACTTTGCCGGTAGCCGGAGCCAGTGATCCATTGATGCGCAGCGTGATGGCTGACCCAGCCACGAGGAGGACGTCGGAGGCGCCTTGTCCGGCGGCCAACGCGAGCAGCGAATCGAGCGAAGCCGTTGTCGTGGCGGTCTTGGCTCCCGGCACGGTGCGATTCAACTCATAGACAAGCTGCGACAGATCACTCTCATACACGGACATGGGCCCTCCAAAGTGTGAGGGCCAAAGATCGGGCGGCTCCTGCACGTTGTTTATGCTTAGACGGGCAGGAATGGAGGATGGATTCTTCCGAGGTTTGTTCTTTAGGACAATGCTTGGAAGAATTGCATCCCACCTTTAGCAGCCGAGTGCGATGGTTGCTGAAGCGAATGGAGCGGACGCACGTGGCGGAACGCAAGCGCGGTGAAGCGGCGAAGTCGATCAAAGCAAAGCGTTCGCCGCGAGCGGAGAGCGCCCCTGCGGATACAGACGGACTCGAGCTGTTCCATCCTGTGACGGCTGCGTGGTTTCGTGAGGCGTTCGAGGGTGTGACCGCACCGCAGCGCGAGGGATGGCCCGCGATTGCGCGTGGAGAGTCCACGCTGATCCTTGCGCCGACGGGCACCGGCAAGACGCTGACGGCGTTTCTGTGGTGCCTCGACAAGCTGATGCTGCGTGAGCCTGCGACCCAGCCCGGATGCAGGGTGCTGTATCTTTCGCCGCTGAAGGCTTTAGCTGTCGATGTCGAGCGCAACCTGCGCGTGCCGATGGCGGGCATTGCGAAGACCGCCCAGCAGCAGGGGGTCGACGTGCATCTGCCGGAGATCAGCGTGCGCACGGGCGATACGTCGCCGAAGGAGCGGGCGCGTTTCAAACGGCATCCCGGAGAGATTCTGATCACCACGCCGGAGTCGTTGTATCTGCTGCTCACCTCGGACGCGGGGGAAGCGTTGCGTTCCATTGAGACGGTGATTATCGACGAGATTCATGCGCTGGTTCCGACAAAGCGCGGAGCGCATATGATGCTGTCGCTGGAGCGGCTGGAGGCGCTCTGTGGGAGGCCCATTCAACGCATCGGCCTGAGCGCGACGCAGAGGCCGCTGGAGGAGGTGGCGCGCTTTCTTGGTGGAGCGGAAGGAGCAGCGAGTCAGCAAGTTAGCGAGTCAGCGAGTCAGCAAGATGGGGAGTTAGCGGGGCAGGAAGAGCGTGAGCTGTTGGGAGTGCGGTATCGCGCTGTCACGATCGTGAATGCGGGGGCGCGAAAGAGGCTGGAGCTGACGGTTGAAGTGCCGGTCGAGGATATGGCGAAGCTCGGCGAGGCTGACGATCTGGTTAATGGTCTGGCCGACGGCTCGGCGGTGAAGGGGACGAAGCGCACGAGCATATGGCAGTCGATCCAGCCGCGTCTTCTGGAGATCGTGCGTGCGCGAACTTCGACGCTGATCTTTGTAAATGCTCGGCGCATCGCCGAGCGCATGGCGGGTGCGTTGAATGAGCTTGCGGGAGAGCCGATAGCGCGGGCGCATCATGGATCGCTTGCGGCGGCGCAGCGCCGGGAGATTGAAGAGCTGCTGAAGGCCGGGCAGATCAAGGCGCTGGTCTGCACGTCATCCCTGGAACTCGGCATCGATATGGGAGCGGTCGATTTGGTCGTGCAGATCGAGTCACCGCCGAGTGTGGCGAGCGGGATGCAGCGGATCGGGCGTGCGGGGCACCAGGTGGGCGCGCCGTCTGTGGGGATTATCTTTCCGAAGTATCGTGCGGACCTGGTGGCCTGTGCCGCGGTGACGCAGGCGATGCATGAAGGACATGTGGAGTCGACACGGCTGCTGCGCAATCCGCTCGATGTGCTGGCGCAGCAGGTGGTGGCGATCGTCGCGCACCCGCCGCTGCCGGTGGAAGAGGTAGAACGGCGGAGGTTGCACAAGGTTGAAGAGGAGGAGGCCCCAGGGATTTCTTA
The DNA here is from genome assembly GCF_014203225.1 of Granulicella mallensis. Lineage (GTDB taxonomy): Bacteria > Acidobacteriota > Terriglobia > Terriglobales > Acidobacteriaceae > Granulicella > Granulicella mallensis_A. The sequence goes on from NZ_JACHIO010000007.1 coordinate 266,016, forward strand.
TGATGCTCTGCTTGCGCTGGTTCGCAGTGCCGCGCCGTTCGCGGCGTTGAGCGTTGTGGTCTTTGAAGGCGTGCTCGATATGCTGGCGGGCTTCTATCCGTCGGATGAGTTTGCGGAGCTGCGGCCGCGCATTACGTGGGACCGTACGCGCAACTGGCTGACGCCGCGGCAGGGCGTGAAGCGCATCGCGATTCTGAACGGCGGCACCATCCCGGATCGTGGCCTGTACGGTGTGTTCCTGAGCGGCGATCATGCGAAGCCTCTGCGTGTGGGGGAGCTGGATGAGGAGATGGTGTACGAGGCGCGCACGGGGGAGACGTTTATGCTGGGCGCGTCGACGTGGCGCATCGACGAGATTACGCATGACCGTGTGCTGGTGAGTCCTGCGCCGGGCGAGCCGGGCAAGATGCCGTTCTGGCATGGAGACAAGGCAGGCAGGCCGATTGAGTTTGGCCGCCGCATCGGCGCGTTGGTGCGTGAGTTGCGTGAGCTTCCGCGCGGCGCGGCGGTGACGAAGCTGACGCGCGAGCACGATCTCGATCCGCAGGCGGCGGAGAATGTACTGCGCTATCTGGCCGATCAGGAGCTCGCGACGAAGGAGGTCCCCGACGATCGCACGATGGTGATCGAACGTGTGCGCGATGAGGCCGGGGTATGGCGAGTATGTTGCCTGTCACCACTGGGTAGCAGGGTTCACGCGCCCTGGGCGATGGCGGTGACGGCGAAGCTCAAGGCCACGGGCCTCGATACAGAGGCGATGTGGAGTGAGGACGGCTTTGTGCTGCGCTTTCCCGAGACCGACGAGCCACCGGAGGTGGAAGCCCTGTTGCTGGGGCCGGAGGAGGCGGCGCAGCTTGTGATGCAGCAGCTTGGATCGACAGCGTTGTTTGCCGCGAAGTTTCGCGAGGCGGCTTCGCGTGCGCTGCTGTTGCCGCGCCGTCGTGCGGAGGGTCGAACACCGTTGTGGCAGCAGCGCAAGCGCGCGTATGACCTGCTGGCTGTCGCTTCGCGCTATGCGAGTTTTCCGATTCTGCTGGAGGCGTATCGCGAGTGCCTGCGCGATGTCTTCGACATGCCCGCGCTGATGGAGACGCTGCGGGCTGTCGAAAGCCGCGCCATCCGCGTGCACGTGGTGGACTCGCAGACGCCTTCGCCGTTTGCGAAGTCGCTGTTGTTCAGCTACATCATCACGTACATCTACGATGGCGACGCGCCGCTGGCAGAGCGCCGGGTGCAGGCGTTGAGCATCGACCAGGACCAGTTGCGCGAGCTGCTGGGTGATGCGGATCTGCGCGAGTTGCTCGACGCAAACGCCATCGAGGAGACCGAAGAGCAGTTGCAGTGTGTCGTCGATCCGTACAAGGCGCGGTCGATGGATGGTGTGCACGACCTGCTGCTGCGGCTTGGCGATAGAACGCGCGCGGAGATTGCCGCGCGCTGTGGGAACGCTGAGGTTGCGGGCAGTGTTGGCCGCTTGATCAAAGAGCGTCGCGCGCTGGAGTTGACCATCGCAGGAGAGAAGCGCGTGATTGCGGTTGAAGATGCCGCGCGCTTTCGCGATGCGCTGGGTGTGGCCCTGCCTGCGGGGCTGCCACAGGCACTGCTTGTCCTTGTGCCCGAGGCGCTGCTGGAGATCGTGCGCCGCTATGCGCGTACGCATGGGCCGTTCACAACGGTCGATGTTGCGTCGCGGTACAAGCTACCGAACGAGAGAGTGGAATCGGCGCTGCAGCAGTTAGTCGGAACGGGACGCGTCGCGGAGGGCGGGTTCCGGCCCGGCGGAGTGCATCGTGAGTGGATCGATGTGGAGGTGCTGCGGGCTGTAAGACGCAAGTCGCTGGCGCGCTTACGGAAAGAGGTCGAGCCGGTGGAGCAGCGCACGCTGGCGCGACTGTTCACGCGATGGCAGGGGGTAGTGCAGCCGCGGCGTGGACTCGATGCGCTGCTGGACACGATTGAAAATCTGCAAGGCGCACCGCTGCCCGCGAGCCTGCTGGAGACGGAGATTCTGCCCGCGCGTACCGCAGGGTATAAGCCCGCGGATCTCGACACGCTGGTGGCGGCGGGCGAAGTGGTGTGGGCTGGGTTTGAGCCGATTGGCGAGCGCGACGGGCGGGTGGGTTTGTATCTTGCGGAGAAGCTGCCGTTGCTGTGGCCTCCAAAGGCAGGGATTAGGGATCAGGGATTAGGGATTAGGGAGCTGAACGAGCGTGAGCGGCAGATTGTGGCTTATTTGCAGGCGAATGGGGCGTCGTTCTTTCAGCCGTTGCATGATGCCATCGGTGGTGGGTATCCCGGGGAGACGATCGAGGCGCTGTGGTCACTGGTGTGGCAGGGGTTGCTGACCAACGATGCGCTGCATGCCTTGCGGGCGTATTGCGAGAAACCTGCGGGCAGTGGACGTGGAGCGAAGCCGTCGCGTCGGGTGCATCATCAGAATCAGACGGGGTTTCGCAGCCGTCGCACGACACCTCCGGCGGCGCAGGGACGCTGGAGCCTGAATGCGGTGGCGTTCGATGTAGAGCGCACAATGCCTGTACGCGTTACCGAGTGGAGTTATGCGATGGCGCAGCAGTTACTCACGCGCTATGGCGTGGTGTTTCGTGAGACCGCTCATGCGGAGAATCTGCCGGGAGGATTCTCCGCGGTGTATGACGTGCTGAAGGCGTTCGAGGAGAGTGGCCGGGTGCGGCGCGGATACTTTGCCGCCGATCTCGGCGCGACCCAGTTTGCGATGCCTGCCGCAGTGGACCTGCTGCGCAGCCTGCGCGTGAGTGTGCAGGAACAGCCGAGCGAGGTGTTGATGCTGTCCGCCACCGACCCGGCAAACCCTTACGGTGCGTTGCTGCGCTGGCCTGCTGCTCCGGAGGAAGGTTCGTCACTGACGCGCAGCGTCGGCGCGCGTGTGGTGCTGGTCGATGGCGCTCTGACGGCATACCTGCGCCGCGGCAATACGAATGTGCAGGTGCTGTTGCCGGAGGATGAACCGGCGTGTTCGCATGCTGCAACGGCTCTTGCTGCGTTTTTTGTCGCGAACACACAACGGGAAGAGAGTGGCGAAGAGGCCCGGGAGCGCAGGGGAATGTTGATCGCCACAGTCAATGGGGTGCCTGTGGCGAGACATCCGTTGGCGAGGTTTTTATTGGAGGCAGGATTTCAGCCTGCACCGTCGGGGTTCAATGTGCGGCGGAAGGCGATAGTGGCGGGCTCCGAATAGTGGGGAAAATAAAAGCTATCGCTCACTTCAGTGAATGTAAGCGCGTTGGTCGGTATGAATAAAGGCCGCTGTTCACGCTAGATGGCCAAAAGGGCAGCGGCGATCAAGCCAACACCAGAAAGAACTATAATCTCTGATGCGATTCTCGAGAACGAAGGCAGTTTCTATCGCCGATAGGATCAATTTCTCATCTTTGTGTTGATACTTGTTTTCACTGTTCGATGAGTAGCAGGTTGAGATACGGGTACGCGACTGGCAATATGCGAAAAGAGCCTTCAGAACCGACAATTCGAGCTGGACATGGTGTAGCTGGTCGTTCCGTCGTGGGACGAATCTGGAACGATATTACGGTGTATGGCGTCACGACCTACTCTGCTCCAGGCAAGAGCTGGCAAAGTCTAGAGTCAGATCAGTCGACTGTGGCGGTCATACTTGACCAGGAAGGCGGCATCGCGGAACCGCGCAAGCGACTCAACGCGCCCACGCCGAGAGTGCGCTATGACGCTGGTCACACGATGTACATTCCGGCGAATACTGACATTTGGGCCTTCGGGGATTCGACGAGCATCGTTCGCGGTGTGCGAATGCTCTTCAATCTTTCGGTCGTCGATGGCCTTCTGCAAGACGAATGTGATCGGGTGAGATGGAGTGAACCGGTCCTTCTGCTCTACGACAATCGCATCCGTGAGATTGCGAAATTAATCTGGGAGGAATGCCACTCGGAAGGGGAACGGCCTCTGCTCTATGGTGAGAGCCTCACCACGGCGCTGCTTTCGTGCCTCTTCCAATCGAGTGATGCCCAGAAGAAGACGTCTCAATCAGGGCTTACGAGAATTCAGTTGAAGCGCACGGTTGAGTACATGAGGGCGAGTCTGCTTCGCGATGTTCGTTTAAAGGAACTCGCTTCGGTAGCTGGCCTGTCGCCGTCGCATTTTGGGCGAGCTTTCAAAAGGTCTACAGGGCTGACGCCGCATCGATGGATCCTGCAGCATAGAGTTCAACTGGCTCAGCGGCTCATGAGAGAGTCCGGCAAACCGATTGTGATTGCTGCTGAGATGGCAGGTTTCTCGAACCAGAGCCATTTCACAAAGGTCTTCCGAGCGAGCACCGGAACGACGCCAAGAGCGTGGCTTCACAATGTCGCGCAACGCAGCCACAACGGAGCAGATTAGCGTTTTCGAGATAGCGAGAGCGTTTTCAGAATACTTAACGCGAGCCAGATTCGCTCTAATGTTGCCAGCGGGAGATCTTCTCCGCGACAGAGGAGGACCACAATGGCAGCAGATATCAATAACACCCTCAGCACGGTCGGCTATCCAAAACAAAGACGGAAAGTCTTCGACCGAGAGATGGCATATGTCGAAGCAGGGCATGGCGACCCAATCGTGTTCTTACATGGCAATCCGATGTCCTCCTATCTCTGGCGCAATGTCATACCCCACTTGGAACCTTTGGGCCGCTGCATCGCCCCGGACCTTATGGGGATGGGCGATTCAGACAAGCTTCCGAACAGCGGCCCCGGCTCGTACCGCTTTGTGGAACAACGCCGTTACCTTGATGCTTTGCTGGAGGCCCTTGAGGTACGCGAACGAGTTACTCTCGTCGTCCACGATTGGGGTTCTGGTCTTGGCTTCGATTGGGCTAATCGCCACCGCGAAGCTGTCAAAGGTATCGCGTATATGGAAGCGATCGTTGGTCCGCAAGGGTGGGATCACTGGGACATCATGAAGATGCGCCCGTTCCTGGAGGCGCTACGCTCGGACGCCGGTGAGGCGATGGTCCTGGAAGACAACTTCTTCATTGAGAAGATTGTTCCTGGAGCTATCATGCGCACGCTCGCCCCCGAGGAGATGGCAGAGTACAGACGGCCGTTTGCTCAGCCTGGGGAGGGGCGTCGACCGACATTGACGTTCCCGCGAGAAATTCCCATCGAAGGAAAACCTGAAGATGTCGCGGAGATCGTGTCTGCCTATGGCACGTGGTTGGCAACCAGCAACGTACCTAAGCTCTTCGTGAAAGCCGAGCCCGGCGCTCTGCTCGGGGCGGGGGCAAATCTCGCGACTGCACGCTCCTGGCCAGCTCTGACCGAAGTGACAGTAAAGGGAATTCACTTCGTTCAGGAAGATTCTCCGCATGAAATCGGGCGCGCAATCGCTGCGTGGCTAACCACGTTGAGCTGAAACACGGCTCGGTAGGCGGGGGAATCTCCCCCGCGCATCTTCACTCAAAGGAGTAAAAAATGAAATTTGCAAAGAATGCAACTGTCGTTCTTGTTCATGGGGCTTGGGCAGATGGCTCTAGCTGGGGCACGGTAATCAATGGAGTCGCAGAGCAGGGCCTGGGTGTCATTTGCGCACCCCTGCCGCTTACGACTCTGAACGACGACATCGCAGCTGTGCGCAGAGTCGTTGCAAGGATTGAAGGCCCGGTGCTGTTAGTAGCTCATGCTTACGCCGGTGCGGTCATCGCCGGGGTGGACGATCCCAAGGTCAAGGGGCTGGTTTATATCACGGCATTGGCTCCAGACGAGGGAGAAACAACCGTGGAGGTGTTCACTCGAACTGCTCCCCACCCAGATGCACCGCAGATGGCACCTGACGAAAACGGCTTCATCTGGATGCCCCACATTGCAATAGGTAAGGCATTCGCTCAGAATGCCTCGGATGAAGAGAAGGTGCGTCTTGAAGCGACCCAACGCCCAATCAACGTCGCCTGCATCCTGGAAAAAGTCGCGCCTCCATCATGGAAGACGAAACCTGTCTGGTTTCTTATCGCAAAAGAGGACCGCATGATCCTTGAGGAAACGCAACGGTTCATGGCAGAGCGGATGCGGGCAACGATCAAAACAATTCCTGCTGATCACATCCCCTCTCTGACCATGCCTAAGCCCGTGATTGACCTTGTCGTGGAGGCGGCCACATCAACTCTGGCTGAGTAAGCAAATGCAATCGGAGGCTCCTTCACGTTTGGTGGGGCCTCCTTGCAGAAGGTAGAGCGTGTCGAAGCTCAAGCGAACTTCGCTGGAAAGAGTAGCGGCATTCTCAGATGGTGTTTTCGCGGTTATCAGCACAATTATGGTGCTTGAGCTGAAGCCGCCCCGTTGGACCGTTGAAGTGAACGTAAGCTTTTGCTCCGGGCGCGGCTTCCTCCGGCTCCTGGCAAAGAGCCCGCTGGTTTGTCGGTAGTACAAACAGCGTGAAATACAGGGGGTTTCTCCACTCCCGTTGGTCGGTGGAAATGACAGGGTTTGGGGTTGTGTTTGTAAGTGCGAGGTTGGTGTTAGGTTGCAGCTTTCACCGACTCTAAGCGTAGCCGGAAGAGATAAGAAAGTGCCCAGAGCACACCTGCCCCTAATGCCCAGCCCCATGCCTGCGGACCGTCGCCGACTGCAAGGTGCGCGATGAACGCTGAAACGAGTGTGATGGCAAAACCTGCGTAGGCCCACTCCTTTATTCGTGCGGGGATGGCAGGGACTAACAACGCGATGACGCCTGCCAGCTTGGCCCAGGAGAGCTCGATACGAAAGTAAGAGGGAAAGCCAAGATGAACAAACGCCGCCGCAACCTGGGGAAGCTTCAACTGCGCATAGGCGGTGAACGCCATATGGAGCGCGAAGAGCGAGGTGGCGATCCAAAAGCCAACAAGAGCTCCCTTCGATTCCCTCATGCGACGCCTCCCTCAAGTACCTGCTCCAACTTGCCGACGAAGTTTTTCCATCCATAGCTGGCACCTTTGTAGGCTGCGTCTTGATCGGGACGGAAACCGGACTGCTCTATGCGAAGGTGTGTGCCGCCCTCGCCTGGCGTCAGGGTGAAGAGCACCACGCTCTCAAGCCCCATGGAGTTCCAGGTATACGAGAGCCGTGCCGGCGGTTCGACGATCAGCACTTCGCAGTCGATGATTCCACTCCAGTTCGGCATCGGATCGGCGCGGAACTGGAACGCTTGTCCAACCGAGGGTTTGAAGTCATTGTTCAGGAGCCATTGCGCGAGGAGCGTTGGCTCAGTAAGAGCTCGCCACAGCTTTTCAGGCGGATAGGCGAACACTTTTTCTACAACGACAGTACGAGTATTCTTTGCGGGATTGTTCATGGTTCCATCCTTTCCAAAACTGCTTCAAGACGATCGAATCGCTCGTGCCAGAAGGCACTATAGAGTCGCAGCCAATCCACCATGGGTTCCAACGCTTCGGACTGGGCGCGATAGTGCGTCTCGCGCCCATCGCGACGATGCCGCACCAGCTTTGCCCGCTTGAGCACCGTCAGGTGCTTGGAGACGGCAGGCTGAGAGACTCCCGCGAAGCGGGTCAGGGCATGGACGGTCTGTTCGCCCTGACGCGTCAGTTCCTCGAAGATGGCCCTTCGGGTTGGATCGGAGAGCGCGCGGAATACGAGATTGGCGGTAGCTGGCTGCACAGACAAACCATAACCATTTGGTTATGGTTTGTCAATGAATGATTGGCTGCGACCGACAGCAGGCATGGCTTTTAACCTGAGACTTGCGTGAGAACACTTCAGAGATAGGGGGGTACGGATTGTGCTTTTTTGCGAGGTACACCCGTTCGGCTACGCTCAGGGCCGAAGGCCCTCAAGGAGCTTTATCTCACCGATACTGTTGAGACCTTTTCGAGCACGATGATCCAGGCTCGAGGACTCGAGATAGGAAAGGTGCAGAGGGCACGGGCAAGATTGAAATTTTCGGGGTCCTTCGACTTCGCGTCCCCAAATGCAGGAACGCTTCGCTCAGGATGACGTTTTTGTGGGGATGCGAACAACGCACCTGGGGAAATCGATCTTGTTAAAGCCAGCGTCTCCGATTCGCCGAATGCTATCTCGCATTGGCATGCGTACGTCTTGTTTTCGATGGAAGTCAGATCGAATTTGAAGTCGTAGCGTGTCCGCAGTGCAGCGTGCTTGGAAGTCGGCAGCAGCAATACTTATCCGGTGCATGGAGACCTGGAGTAAGTTTTGCATTGGGAGGATTGCCAGCACCATGGACAGACACGGTACCGGCAATCCTCAATTAGGAGTACGAGCTATGATTCTCCTCGGCTACTCACCAGCCTTGGCAGTGCTTTCGCCACCGCTCACGAGGATCTTCGATAGTGCGTGGAGGCGGTCGGCGTCTCCCGGTGTTTTGGCTGTGGCGGCAGCTTTTTCGGCGGTCTTCGCATCGGCATGAAGCTTCTTGGTGTTCTTCGCGTCGATGTCGGCGTTGATCGCGGCGATCTTGTCTGCGTCCAGACTGGTTCCGCGTGCGAGCTGGTCGAGGTAAGCCTTCGCGGTGAGGAACGTCATCGGGTAGTCGATGTGGGGCTGGTTCTGGACGTTCAACTCAGGCAGGTAGACCTGGGCCGCCGCATCGATTTCGTTCTGGGTAAGGTCCTTGGTGGGAACGAGCTTGAGGACGTCCGTACCGCGGGCGATCTCTGAGCCGTAGATGTAGCCGTTGTAGTAGTAGGTGGACCATTGGCCGCCCATCGCGGGACGGCTATCGTCGACGGGGCCGCGGTCGAAGTAACCGATCTCGAAGGGGTGCGAGGGGTCGGTGTAATCCATGACCGAGACGCCTCCCTGATACCAGGACTGGACTTCGATGTTGCGTCCGGGGACGGGAATCATCGAGCCGTTATGCGCGACGCAGTTCTCCTTATCGGTCTGGGGCGCGGGCATCTTGTAGTAGGCGTCGAGCTTCAACTTCTTGTCCGGGGTGATGGAGAAGATGGCGTCCGCGCCCCAGGCCATGGGGTCGGAGACGCGGCAGCGCGGCTGGCCGCCGCCGCCCCACTCATCCGTGAAGAGGACGGTCTTGCCGTCGTTGGAGAAGTTGGCGGAGTGCCAGAAGGCGTAGTTGGGATCGGTGACGGCGTCGAGGCGCTTGGGATGTGCGGGGTCCTTGATGTCCAGCAGGATGCCGTTGCCGGAGCATGCGCCGCCGGCCAGGCCAAGCCAGGAGTAGGCGGTGATGTCGTGGCAGCCACGGGTGGACGAGGTGGTCTGCGTGCCGTCACCGTGGTTGCCGCCCTTCCACAGGCCGTTCATGTCGCCGGTCTGGGGGTCGGAGAAGATGCGGGGGCTGGCGATCACCTTGGCCAGCTCAGGATGCGCGACCGGCACCTTGATGATGACGATGGTAAAGAGAGCGGTGTCGGGGTCCTTGTCGGGATCGCCGCCGGAGCAGCCGCCAAGCTCGGCGGAGGGACGGACGCCTGCAGAGCCGGAGACGTAGATGTAGACGTTGTCCTTGTCCTTGGGGTCGATGACGAGAGTGTGGGTGTGGGAGCCGCGGCAGGTCTGGACGTCAGCCACCTGCTTCGGGTTGCGGATGTCGGAGATGTCGAAGATGCGGACACCCTTTACACGGTCCGGGCTGGGGGGCGGCTGGCGCGACCTGAAGGCCCGCATCGCAGCGGCATCGGCTGCGGCGTCGCCGGTCGGAGCCGGTGGTTGAGGTTCGGGGCTTGCGGTGGTGAAGCCCTGAGTGCCGCAGTCCATGCGGCCGTTAGCCGCTTCGACCGACATGAAGAGGAGGTTTTTGTAGACCGAGACATCGCCCTGACCGCCGGGGCACACCATCGAGGTCAGCAGCGTCATGTGCGTGGGGTCGGAGATGTCATAGATGTTGACGCCGTTGTAGTTGCCGTTGAACAGGTACCTGGCGTTAAAGGCGAGGTCCGAGTTCGTTCCGCCGTAGTTGGCGCGCGGTCCGCTGGGACGCGCGGCACCGGGTTGGCGGGGAGCGTCGGGGTCAACAGGGGGCGGCGGAGGTGTGGCGTCGACGGCCTTGATGGAGTCGAGGTCGGGGCCAAAGCCAGCGGGCTTGGGGGTGGTCATGACCAGCTTCATGCCGAGGATGGCGGTGCTGGCGTCATAGAGGCCGCCTTTGAGGCCGACGCGAGGATCGTCCGGGCCGGAGCGGGGGTTGACGAAGACGCTGGGTGGCTTGGGCGGCATCTTTGCCGTGGGAGGCGTCGCAGAGGCGGTGGTCTGGGCAGCGCAGAGGCCGGTGGCCGACAGGGAAAGAGCCAGCGCCAGGGTGTTGCGGAGGAAGTGCGAGGAAGTACTGCGGATCATTGTCTCTCCTTCAGCATGTGACGCATGATGTCGATTTCAGCCTGTTGTGTGTTGTCGACGTCGCTGGCGAAGTCGAAGAGTTGCGGGTCCTGGCCGGCTCCGGGGTTGGCAAAGAGATCTTTGACCATCTGCAGAGCACCGGTGTGGTGCTGGATCATTCCGGTAAGAAAGAGGTGATCGAACTCGGGGCCGCTGGCCTTGCGCAGGGCGTCCATCTGGGCGGAGGTCAACATGCCGGGCATCATGGGCATGCTCATGTCCATACCCTTCATGTCACCTTTCATGTCCATGCCGGCCATGGGATCGGCAGAGATTGGAAAGCCGCGGTCGGTGAGCCACTGCTTCATCCAGCGCATCTCGTCGCTCTGGGAGACGTCGATCTTCTTGCCGAGCTCCATCACCTCGGGGTCTTTGGTGCGGGTCTTGAGGAGCTCTGTCATCTCGACGGCTTGATTGTGGTGCATGATCATGCCCTGCATGAAATCGACGTCGGCTTTGGAGGGCGTCTTGGGGGCTTCGCCGGCGGTTGCGGCGGCTTTGGAGAGGGTCTTGTTGCTAGTGCCGGGAGCGCCGGGCTGGATGATCGCGGGTGCGGATAGAGGTGCCGGGGTAGTCTGCTGCGACCAGGCAGCGGTGGCACAGAGACAGAAGGCGACTGATCGAAGTGTAAGGAAAGTCGGGTAAGACAACGCTCCTCCAACCATGATGCAAAAGAGAGACTATTTGCAGTAACACCCTGAACTGGGCGGTCAGCGGGAGACTTCCTCTTGCGAGGGGCGAACGGTCTGCCGGCTTTCAGCGATTCCTAAGTGTCACTGTGGAGAGGGCCGCGCAGGCTTCATGACGTACGCGGGAAAAAGTGTTTGGCTGAATATAAACGGTTCGGGGATCGCAGCGCAATTGAATACGATGATGAACCCGATTCGGCGTGGTCAATTGTTTTTTAAGTTGCTGATGCGCAAACTGAACAGCCAATGCGGAACTTCAAGCAAAGGCCTTCGTGCGGATTTTTAGTTCGCGTTGCAGGTGCAGGGCCATACGGAAAGCAGAGGGCTGTAAGCCCGATTCATAGTGCCTGCACGATGAGTCGGGCTTACAGCCCTCAACTTCTATTCCTGCGCCTAACCTGGGGCGTCGCTCCCCGAGCCACCACGCTTTGCGTGGTGGCTCGGGTTCGCTTTGCCCCAGGCTGGTATGAAACGGGCCGTTGGCCCTAAAGATCAAGAGTCTCTTGTGCTTTGTGGCTTTTTCTGTAGCCTGTTTCGCAGGATGAATCGATGGCGTTGTGGTTGACGCTCGCACTGGGATTCTCCCGGTGTAAGCTATGGACACAATCCCCATCATGAAGCGCCACGTCCTCATCTTCGGTCTCGTCGGCGGCGTCCTCATCGCCACCCTCCAATACACCGAATACCGCTTCGTCGTCATCGAGCACTCCGTCGAGCTCTATAGCGCGCTCGTCGCCATCCTCTTTGCGGCCTTCGGCATCTGGCTTGGCCTCCGCATCACGCGCAATCGCGAAACCATCCGCGAAACGGTCGTGGTGAGGGAGGTGCTTGTCCCTGCGGAAGCCCCGGCTCCCGAACCCTTCGCTCCCAATACGGCCCAGCAGCAGACCCTCGGCATTACGGCCCGCGAGCTCGAAACCCTCACCCTGATCGCCCGCGGCTTCAGCAATCGGGAGATCGCTACGCAGCTCTTCGTCTCCGAAAACACCGTCAAGACACACTGTGCCCGCGCCTTCGACAAGCTTGGAGCCGCCCGCCGCACCCAGGCCGTCCAGCGCGGCAAAGAACTGGGCCTCCTGCCGTGACCGCCTCACCCGAAAGCACGATTTTCGTTCCATTCCTGAAAAATCATCCGAAAGGGTGACGACATTCGGCCCTGTTCTACCGCATCGTGACTGCATCCTCATTCGCACCAGGAGCCTCACATGAAGAAAACAGTCCTCACCTTCGGCCTCATCTCCGGCGTCATCATCTCCGTCCTTATGGACGGCTCGGTTCTCCTTGCCGACAAGATCGGCTCCGGCCACAGCCTGCTTCTCGGCTACGCCAACATGGTGGCGTCGTTCCTGCTGGTCTACTTCGGCATCCGCAGCTATCGCGACAACACGCTCGCCGGCCAAATCTCGTTCGGCCGCGCCTTCGCCTGCGGCATCCTGATCACCCTGATCACCACCGTCTGCTACGTCGCCACGTGGGAGGTCCTCTACTTCAACTTCATGCCCCACTTCATGGACAGCTACTTCGCCGCGCAGATTCACAAGGTCCAGTCCTCCGGACTTGACCCCGCCACCACCGCTGCGCGGGTCGCTGCCATCCAGCACTCTCAGCAGCTCTACCAGAACCCCTTCGTCAACATGGCCTACACCGCGATGGAGCCCCTGCCCGTCGGCCTTATCATCACTCTCCTCTCCGCTGCGATCCTTCGCCGCAGAGCCCCTGTCGAACCCACGGCCACTTCCGCAGTCATGACCCCATAAATCAAATGACGGGAAATCAAAAGGCCGGGGTGTAAGCCTCGACCTTCCGTCTTTCACCCCAAACACATCGTTCTCATTGGAGGCAGCATGGCTTCAATCACTGGCTTTGGCGGTATCTTTTTGCGAGCGGACGATCCAAAGGCTCTGTATCAATGGTACGAGCGGCATCTCGGCCTGGTGAAGTCCGAGGGAGCCTTCGGGTTTCCCGCCCCGACGCAACACCCTCAAGTCGTCTTCTCTTTTTTCAAACAGGACAATGCCTACTTCCCTCCGCCACAGAAGGCGATGATCAATCTGCAGGTGGATGACCTGGATGGTGTGCTGGACCGTTTGATCGAGGAAGGCGTCACGGTCGATCCAAAACGCGAAAGCTATGACTTTGGAAAGTTCGGCTGGATCACCGACCCGGAAGGAAATCGTGTCGAGCTTTGGCAGCCGAGCCCAACTGAATGATGCGGATCTCGCCTCGACCTAGTCACCGCTGAGCGAGACCCGCGATTGCCAGTCAGGATTCGACTTACTCAACTTTCTCGAATCCGGTTTCCATAGTCACTCTGGTTCCGGTGACTGTGCCCTGGATGTGAGCGAGGAGGGTGCCCGACTCGTCCCACTGATCGATGGTGAATTTTCCCGAGGTGGCATTCCCTTTCTCATCAAGAGTTAGCCATTGCTGAATGCGGGCGGGACCGACCAGGTTGACTCCTGTGGAGTCGTAGGAGACGCCAAAGTGGTTCAACTGATAAGACCGCGCGCCAGTTTTTTTCCATTCGCCGAGGCAAACGTCGCCGGTCAGGGGCGAGCGCAGACCAGAGACGTTGATCTCGGTGCCGTCACTGTGCCACTGAGCGTAGCCAGCGTCAATCTCGGTGCCGTCCGGGATCCCACTACTGCCCTCGGAGATCCAATGCTCTTTCCAGGTCCCGACTATTGTGGTGGCTTCATCCTCATCGGGAAACGACGCCCGCAAGAGGTACGGCGAACTGAACTGATGCTGCGAACTTGCATTGAATGACGCGGGACGATACTGGCCGCACCCGGCATGTGCGTAGGGAACAAGCACAGTTGCAAACGCCAGCGCGCTCAGCACCGGCACGATTTTCATAGTTATTGCTTTCATCACTTCCTCCTCTGCCGGGGAATCTGCCGGCTCGAGTCAGATAAGACGCGAGTCCGACTTCGGGAACAATGGAGGAAGATGAATTCAGAGGTGAAGAAAGGTGAAGACCTAAGTAATTCAATCTAAATGGGTACTGTTCCCGATGATTTGCATGAATGCTATACTTCATGCCTCATTGGAGGAAGCAGGTGTCCTTTGCCGTCTATCAGTTCGGCGAATTCCGCCTTGATTGCGGCAGATTTGAGCTTAGCCAGGCAGGTCGCAGGCTCAAACTCGAGCGGAAACCTCTCGAACTCCTCGTCCTCCTGGTCACCAAGCATGGCCAGATCGTTACCCGTGATGAGATCGCCAAGTGCCTGTGGGAGCAGGAAGTCTTCGTCGACATCGAACACGGAATCAACACGGCAATCCGTAAAATTCGCCAGACCCTTGGGGATGGCCCCGACCTGCCGCAGTTTGTGCAGACAATCTCCGGATCTGGTTACCGGTTCATCGCAACCGTTACGGCGGTTGAGCCAGAGGTCACCGAGCCGACCCAATCTCCTGATGTTCCGATCGAGCCTCCTGCTCCGCCGGAGATCTTCGCTGCGCCCTCCATCCCGTCGACTGTTCGACCCCGGCAAAGATTCTGGCTGGTCGCCGTCTTGTGTGCCTTCGTTCTCATCGCAATTGCGATACTCACCGTCGGCCCTCATCCATTCGCTGCCCGCTTCCTCCATCGACCAGGTCGCTCCACCATCGGCTCGCTTGCCGTGCTGCCTCTCCAAAACCTCTCCGGCGACCCCTCCCAGGAGTACTTTGCCGACGGCATGACAGACGAGCTCATCACTGAGCTTGCCCGCATTCCCAACCTTCGCGTTGTCTCCCGCACCTCCGTGATGGCCAGCAAGGACTCCCACCGCTCGCTTGCCGACATCGTCCGCCAACTCGACGTCGACGCCATTGTCGAAGGCTCCATCGTCCGCTCCGGGGACCGCATCCGCATCACCGCCCAGCTCATAGACGCTCGCACCGACCGCCACCTCTGGGCGCAGTCCTTCGAAGGCCCTGCCTCCGACGTTCTTTCCCTCCAGGACAGCGTTGCCCAGCAGATCGCCACCCAGGCCCGCTTTGTCCTCGCCGCTCCCGCGCCGCGCACGCCCGTCAACCCGGCCGCGTACGACGCCTATCTCCGCGGTCGCTACTTCCTTAATAAACAGGACCTCTCTCACAGCCTCGAGTCGTTTCAGCAGGCCATTGCCCTGGACCCCACCTACGCCTCCGCCTACGCCAGCTACGCCTCAGCGCTCGATGCCGCCACTACCTTCGGCATCGGTACACCCGAACAGGTCATGCCCAAAGCCATCGCCGCCGCCCAGCGCGCCATCCAGCTCGACCCGCAGAACGGCGAGGCCTACACGGCGCTCGGTAGCGTCCAAACCATCTACCAGTGGGACTGGAATGCAGCCGAACAGAACCTCACCCGCGGCATCTCCCTCAATCCCAACGACTCGATTGCCGAGTTCAAGTACGCTGTTTACCTCGACGCCGTAGGCCGTCCGCAGGATGCCGTCACTCACATGCGCCGTGCTCTTCAGCTCGATCCGCTATCTTTCCTCGTCAACCGCCGGTTGGGCGCAACTCTCTACCTTGCCCGCCAGTACGATGCCGCACTCGCTCAAATACAGCGCGCCGCCGAGATGGAACAACGGCCCGGCTCCATCGACAACTACATAAGTCTCATCTACGAGCAGAAGGGCGATCACGACCAGGCCGTGCAGCATGATCTGACAGCGCTGCACGAGGAACAGCCACAGCTCGACATCGCCGCTCTTCTTGGTGTGTATCAGCAGTACGGATGGCAGTCCTATTGGCGCGCGCGCACCCGCGGTCTTCTCACCACCTCAGCCCACTCTTGCACCGCTTACGAGATCGGCATCGATGATCTTCGCATCAACCAACTCGACCATGCCTTCGAATCGTTCCAACATGCGCTCGACAGCCACTGCTTCTACATGGCACTCATCCGCGTGGACCCACTATTCGACTCCGTCCGCCACGATTCCCGCTATGCCGCTCTCCTGACACGCATGCATCAGTAGACGAACCGCGCCTTGAGATTGCTGCCGGTAAACGGGCCCCAGTCCCGCAATCTGGCACACGGTTATCGATTGCTACGCCGAAATTGTTCAAGATAAGCGATCTTCAGATCCTCTTCGCAATACGTACTACTGCAAAGGCTCATACGTTACATACGCAAAGCGCATCGAGTCGGGAGCCCATGAGTTCACATTCATGCTGCCCTGTCCTCCCGACGCTTCTACCAGCACCTTCTGTGACTTCGAGACCTTATTGTTGTGGATGTCCACCAGCTTGAAGACGATATGCACATTGCGCGGGTCGTGAGTCGTCACGTCGGCCGGATAAGCAATGTAAACCAGCCTTTTGCCATCGGGCGAGATGTGCGGGAACCAGTCCTGCATCGAGTCGCTCACGATCCTCTCGGCCTTCGCGTCGTTCTCTCCTGCTCCGGTCGCCGGGAAGCGCCAGACCTCTTCTTTGCCGGACCTGTTGGAGTTGATGTAAATCCACTTGCCGTCAGGAGAATAGTCCGGGCCATCGTCCTGTCCGGGGCTTGAGGTCAGCCGAGTCTCGTCACCGCCCGTCGCAGGCTGCCCGTAGATATCGTACTGCTTGCCGCCCACCGGCCGTTGCGCCACATACGCGATGGTCTTGCTGTCAGGCGACCAGCCATGGAAGTAGCTCGGCGACACCTTCGTCATCTGCTTCACTTCACTGCCATCGGCATGGGCGAGATATACCTCCGACCCATGCTCCTCGCCCTGCGACGCCGAAAAGGCCAGCCACTTGCCATCAGGCGAAAGAGCCTTGTCATTGTTGCAGTGATAGTCCTCGGGAATCTTCAACTTCTCCGACTCTTCTACCATGCCGTCATTCCTGAAGTTCAGCTTATGAATCATGCCACCCGAGTTCGAGATCAGATACCTGCCATCAGGAGACCAGTTGGGAGCCTCCCAGATCGTGTCGGCGGTAAAGATGAGCTTCGACGAGTGCGTGCGCAGGTCGTAGACATAGATGCGGCTGCGCATAGGTGCTTCCGCCCCATGAGCCATCGAAGCGAAAGCAAGTGAAAATGTGGCAGTAGCCGCCAGCCTTGAGACAAACTTCATCATCATCAGATCCTTTTCGTTGAATTCCAGTTATTCGACCTTGCCTGCTTTGTTGACGAGCACCACTTGAGAGAAGACTCCCGTGTCAGGCGTGGTGGGGAGATGCGAGCAGAAGCCAAGGCCCACATAAAACGGTGCGTCAAAGTGAATGGTCAGCGGAGGACCGAGCGGGTGCATCGGCTCCCCCTTGATCGACGCGTAAATCGTGACCTCATCGCCCTTCTTCTCGATCCCGATCCGCTGCGCGATCACTTCGTTGAGCGTACCGCCGAAGCGATATTGCATGTCGCTCATCTGCGCGCCTTTTTCCGGACGGCCGGCCAGGTGAATCATGCCGGTGCCGTGCATGCCCAGCATGGCTTCCTTCGAGTCGTCCTCAAGTGTCTGCCGGATCATCAGCACGACCTTGCGATCGCCGTAACCATCTGTCTTCGGAAAACTGGTACTCGCCGCAAGAGACACATCGCCGGACAGCTTTTTGAAGAGAAAATGGAACTCGTCCCGCTGGTACCAGATGTTGTATCCGGCCGAGGTCACCGTATATTGCCCGCTGGATTTATCAAATTGGCCGTTGCCTGCCACAAGCGCGCCGCCCACGTCTGCCTGCCCATCGAAGAGGCCCAGGGGCGTATTGTCAATCCGGCTGGGGCGATGAAAATCGGCAGGCGGAGGCATCTGCTTATGCGTTGCCGAGCCGGGCAGCGCCCAGTCCGGCACCTGCGGCTGCTGTGCGATGGACAGTAGGCTGAGTGGTCCAAGGAGTAATGCAGATGCAGCACGAAAAGCATTTTTTCTCATCGAAGAGCACTCTAGCAGATGGTGGTGAGAAGTTGCCACGAATGTCGGCTTCGTAATCGGTGCCGTGGTACTCGAAGTAGGCGAACAGCACGCCGCTGCGCAGAAAGATGCTGTAGTTGCGGATGCCGCAGTCGGCAATTCTTTCAAGTACTCCGGGCCAGACGTCCGTATGGTAGCGAATGTATTCGGCTTAGCCCTTTTTCAACAGGACAATGCCTACTTTCCGCCGCCATAGAAAGCGATGATCAATCTGCAGGTGGATGATCTGGATGGTGTCGGACCGTTTGATAGAGGAAGGCGTCACGGTCGATCCCAAACGCGAAAGCTATGACTTCGGAAAGTTCGGCTGGATCACTGACCCGGAAGGAAATCGTGTCGAGCTTTGGCAGCCTGTCACAGCTGAATGACGCCGAGCCGATCCAGGGTGGTCCTCATAACTCGTGCTTGTCGTCAGTGATCGGTCGCTGACGGCAAGCGCGTTTCTCGTTACCTATCCAGGTGTGGGAGCGTAAACCGACATCGGTAAGTGCCTTGGCCTGTTGTTATCGCTATCTGAGATTTCCAGGCCCAAAAGTCGGTAAAGACAATGCGACCAGGCAGAAGTATTGCCTCAAATCTGCCCATTTCCTCTAACTTTGGGTGCTGGAAATGGGTGCGAAATGTACGCATTCTGGGCGGACCGTCTCGGCACTGCTGAGACAGATTGACAATCGTGAAAGGTTGGCATCCTTGCAGGATCGCATCAGACGAAGGCGGCTTGAGAGTTCACGGGCCCGATTATTCCACTGACACCGCGCCCGAGGCTGCCCTATTTTGGTGGTCACTTCCGGCGATAGTTGGTCCCGTGAACTTTATTCCCATGTTGCAATAGCGACCATGTTCGTTTACGGGCCAGTTTCCCATATAGCAAACATAACGAATGTCGGAGCTGTCGACTCCCATGCTGAACATTCCGCCGAACTCACCACCTTGGTGTCTTGCTCCCGCTTTGATTACACCCGTCCCATATTCCGTCCACGCGCCATTCTTGTGAAATGCCGATGTGCACGTTACGTCTGAGATCGAGTCGTTTGTAAAATATCCGACTACCTCAGTCTGGTCCTTGTCCTTCCATTGTGCTTCTAGGTGGATAACCAATCCCGCATCACGGCACACAGAGAGATTGCATGTGGGGGCCGTAGTCCCTGGAACGATTGGCATGCTGGCACCGGAATTATCGGTCGCGCACCCCGCTCCATTGTTATTGTTCGCGATCTCTTGCCTAGTCTGGGCTTCGCCGTTGGCAGTTTTACCCGTCGTGCGTTTTGCCTTTTGTGGCTGCGTACTGGGCATTGCGGGCAGGGCCGTGACTTGCTGGCCAGGCCTGCACCGAAATTCTCCTTGCTCTCCTGCATCAATATGTCCGCTGCTGGGGCAAATCTCTGCGCCAGGCGGTGGGGCTCCCTCTCTCTGGGGCGGTGTGGCGGCATTAGGGGTAGGGGAAGACGTCGGCACAGTTGTTTGCGCCGAGTTATTGTTTGGTGAGCATCCATCGTCGGTCTTGTTCATTTCGTCCAATGACGGCTTCATGGCCTGATAGACCTCGGGGCTCGTGTTAGCCATCCGATTGACGATTGCTCTGAGCTTCGGCAGGTAAGGACACGGGGCATCTGCCGCTGCCATCTGTTGCTGTAAGTCTGTGAGCTCTTTGATGATCGCGCTGGGGTCTTCCTGAGCGCGAACGCTCGCGCCAAAAAGGGCGACTACCGCCATCCCAATGAGGATCACCGCACGTAGGTATAAAAGTGCATTAAGGCGGGAACGTTTGTTGCCACAATTCAGCATTTTTGCTCCTCGTTTCTGAAGAACAGTGGCCCGTATGTCTGGTGTGCAGCCATAGTATCCCAACTGAGCGCGGTTTGAGACTCCAATCGGACGAAGTGTTCGAAATCGCCTATGCCGCCGTCAGGGGGCAAGTGCACACTCTTCGCCTATAGACCTTTAGCGGCTCGGCATCGCTACGCTGTACGACCTGCGACGGGAACAAGCGTTCCACAGCCCGGGACAGCAAGTCCAAAGCAAGACACCTCTTGTCAATGAATCTCCCGGGACCGTCAGTTGACGCAAAATCGCCGATGCACTCATCGAGGTTGGATAGGTAACGGGAAGTCGGCTTATCGCCAGCGACCGCCAAATGAAGAAAGTGGATTTCTCGAGAAATAAGATTTAACCCTGGCACATGCGAAGAAACAGGGACAGGATACTGGAGTGAACCCCTGTCATCGGTCCCTGCCTAACACCGCAGGGGATCTTCCGCGTCTTAGCCAGAAATTGATCATCAGAGAGTCTTCGTGGTTCTCCACGAAATGACTCCACCCCGCAGGCACATAGAGCAGATCGCCCGCACGCTGCGTGATGGAGATCGGTGTAGCCTTCGAGAACTCCGGGAAGCGCGTCGCATCCGGAGACTTTGCGTTAACCATGCTGACCCCGAAGTCTGGAAGTGCATTCGGGTTCGGATGAATCATGTATAGATAAGGAAAATCGGCTGGCGGATAGAGGAGCCATTCTTTGGCACCGAAGTATGCGAACGAGAAGTTGTCCGGGATGTCCTTGTGCAGGGCAGTCACCGTTCCCTTCTTCCCCATCCACATCCGTGGCTCATTGAAAAAATACTCAGGGTAGAACATCGGAAAAGGGACCCCGAGATCGCGCGCCATCTCGACGGGTATCACGGTGCCGGCGGCATAGGCCGTCCCGGCATCGTTTACCTGCATGAAGTGTTCCCCAATGAAATTTCTTAGGGGCATCTCTTCTTCGCGGCGATTCAGGTAACTACCCGGATCTGCCATATTGCCGAAACGAACGTTCACGCTCTGATCGCCGTAGGCCCCTTGCAGCAGACCTAAGATCTCTGCTTCAGAGAACTTTAACGGACCCAGCCGCAATAGAAAAGGCATGGAGCGCGCTGC
>NZ_JACHIO010000008.1 GCF_014203225.1 Granulicella mallensis
CAACACCTTGCGCCGAAGATCATCGCTATACGCTCGCGCCATCTCCTAACAATCACCCAAACCCAAACAATTGAAAAGTATCTAGATCTATACCCCAAAGTAAAATGGTCTAGGTTTGCTTGGATTGAAGAATCCAGCTCCGATTGCATAGTAGGCGAAGTTCCCCGCAAGTCCCATTTGAACGAAGGTTTAGCCTGATTGGCCCTTTTTGAAATCGATTGGGCCATTCGGTGCGACTATGGAAATGAACGTACCATATCGCCTTCCGATATTTGAGTCTAATAATGTGCTGTAAGTAGTTGCCATCAGCGCCCTTTGTTGCCGAATCACGCTGCCAAGCGTTGTCCCGTTTGGGAGAACGGTATTGCAGTTGATGGGTGTGTTACTTGGGGCTCGGAGTCGAATTCACGTCCGCAATATTCACATACTTGATTGACACGTTGTCGCTGTGGGACTGTTCTCCATTTATCTCATCTTTTGAGATAGTATTTCCTGCGCAAGAGATCTCGAGATGAAGTGGATCTTGCCATTTTAAAGTAATGCAATCATGATCTGTTGAGAAAATGACCGAAGGCCCATGTAAAGCGTACCTAAGTTCAACGGGCGAAAAAATATGGTCTCCCATAACTACAAAGATCTCGTCATTATTGAGCGCGTCATTATCTGAGCGCTTTGCGACCATCGCAAACCTACCCGAGGAAGATCGTTGGGTAGACAAAACACTGAAGTCGCCGTGGTCGAAATAACCATGAAAGAGCCCGTAAAGGGCGAATGCTAATACGATCACCGTTGTACAGGCAGCGATTAGTCCCATTCCTAAGGTCTTGTTCACGAATGGCATCCGGCTGCCCTCATCGCTTGCCCTTGTCGAATCTGAGCGTTATCTGCCGGGGTGTCAAACCCCGTTTTCGGCGTCCCCCTGAAATCTGGCCTTCCAGCCAGAGTCTGGGCTAGGCCTGCCGCAAACTGGCAAAAGGCCGTTCCGAAAGAACAGGTGACCCCGAAGCTGATGTTCCCAGCAGCTACCGCATTCGGAAGCGGTCCGAAGATTGAGTGATTTTGGGAAAGGCTCTTATCGTCTTGTGGACCGCCCGTACGCACAAGGGATGCATATCCAAGTAGCCCAAAAAGTGCGGATGCTTTGTTTGCACTGCTCATTCTCTTCCTTAATTGCGCCGGCCCCACTCCCGCTGATGCTAACGCGCTGTTATAGCAGGGGTCTTTACTTGGGGCGCCGGTAGAAGGCAGAGGTCTTGCGCCTTGGATAAAGCCAGGAACTAATGAAGTAGTCAGAGAGAAGACAGGAGTGCTAACGTGTACTTTCATGCAAAAGGTAGTGGCATCAGTCCCACATGGATTTACTGTAACAAGATTCGGGTCGAGAGCCCAACCTCCACCCGAACTGGTCTGCTCCTCGCCATCAAGTACAGTGAGACCAGATGGATCAACATTACTCAGCGGACTGTTCAACGCATATGCATATCTATTCAAGCTCTGGGGATTGGAAAAATCATAGCTTCCCATGTATGGGTCGGAACTGAACATGCGTCCCTGGATCGAGGAGTATTGGCGGAAGGTAGCGTGTTCGCTGGAAGTTTCGGAGTCATGGTCGAGCATAGCGAAATGGGTTTCGTTGGTATCAGCCCCGCTTGAAGTCAGTGCATCGCCGAACGGCAGCGAGGTAAAAGCGCTTTCCACCGAGCCGTTAAAGCTCGTATGCAGTCGCACTGTGCCGAGCCAGTCCTGATGCACGAAGTGGATATTCCCATCGGAGGATGACCAGTAGGCTACGGGCTGCGAGCCAGCGTAATACTGTGCCTGGTCAAGGTTCGTACTGTTGTCCTGCCAATTCGTTGAACGCCTACCTGCGATATCAAAGCCGTAGCGCTCTGTTATTCCATTGGCCATCACCTTCACACGATGATTCAGAGCGTCGTAGAAATATGTGGCTGTTGCCCCATTGTCGACGCTAATGACGTTGTTCTCGGCACCATACAGCACATTAGCGTTCGGTGTGACCGTTATCGCCGTCGGCGCATTATCAGGCCGGGGAAGCGTTGCAGCGTTTCCACTTGAATCGTAAGCCGTAACAGAGAATGTGTGCGTGCCAGGAGATACATTCCCTATTGAGGTGGTAAAGGTCCAACCGCTATGCAGATAGGCGGAATTATTGTATGCCGCAGCTACATCCGGTCTCTCTCCACCGAGCGTTGCGTTGCCCAGAGGAACGCCATCGAGCGATACAACCACCGAGGCAACCGGAGCACCATCTTGTGTGTCGGCAGCCCAGCCAGCCAAGATACGAAAGCCTCCGATAACAAGAGAAGGTCACAAAATGGAAGTTTCTTGTCTATTAATAGCGACAAGATCCTTTGGTATGTCACTCATCCTACAACCCACATCTCAAAAGCGAGATGTGGGGCACCCTTTTTGCTTCCGATTCAGACCTGGGCCACCCGCCTAGGGGCCTTATATCTGTTTCGTATATGCAACACAGGACTAAAACCGGCACGTGCAACACGTGAAGATTTTAAACGTTAGCATCCATATGTAACTGCCAAGTCTAACTACGTAACAGCACGCGTAATCTACGAAGACATGGATATAGTATTTTTTATCAACAGTATTAACGATTACGTGTAGAGCGCCTTTATTCGCCTGTCGATAGGCATAGCAACGGCCAGCCGTGATCTCTCTATCAGCTAAAGGTAGGTCGCTGATGCTAGGTATAGGAAAAGGTTGACGTACATCTCAAATGCATGAGAGTCTCGGCCTTAGCTGTTTCCGCCATAAATTGATTGCCTCATGTATGAATCCAGCAAATTAATGTAAGGACCTAGCATCATGCAGAACCTTGTCCTAAAGCAGGATTGCCGCAGATTTTTTTCGCTCCTCGCAATCACATGGGCGACTCTTGTCGCTCCGACCATGAGCGCCCAGGTAAGCGCAGCGCCACATACAGCTCTTAGTTCAGCTAGAACTTTGTCGGATGCTAAGACGGTCTCATTTGACGCGGTTTCGATCCGGCCGAGTGAGCACGATGGCCCAGATGAAGGTGGGGGCGGGGTGACGTCCTATGGATACACCGCAACTGGGATAGCGTTGCGGACGGTCATCATGTACGCCTACTATCCGCATCCGTACGGATATTGGAGAGATCGGCTTTTGAGTGTGCCGCCATGGATGGCGAAGGCTCGGTATGACATTAAGGCTAAGGTGGATGATGCCACTGAGAAGGAGTGGAAGGGCCTGTCCACTGCGCAACGGCGAGAGAGAGTAAAACCTATGTTGCGAGCAATGTTAGAAGACCGCTGCAAGCTCGCGCTGCATAGCACCACAACCGAAGCTCCAATCTATGCGCTGATGGTTGGCAGGCATGGGCCGAAACTAAAGATATCGAATCCTGGTGAGCTGCTTCCTGTAGGCCGTGTCAAGTTGCAGCTTGCTGCAACTGGGGAGGGACCCGGGGTAATCGTTCCATTTATCCCTGGCGAAAAGCAACAGGACCTCTTTTTCGGAACACCGATGGCGTCGTTGGCAGCGTTTATGTCGAACTTTTCTGACCGTCCTGTTTTGGATAGAACCGGCCTCACCGGTCAGTACGACTTTGTACTGTCGAAGCGGGAAAATTCGCCTCCTCCGACGGAGCATTCGAATGTATCGGCCAGTGATCCGGACCCCGCAAGTATTTTCGATGTGGAGGGGCTTGGCTTGGTGTTGAAACCCGCAAAGGGCTTGGCGGAAACGCTGGTGATCGATCACATCGAGCAGCCTTCAGAGAATTAGCGGTCAAACGATCGGAAATGAGAGCCACTTGCAAGATTGATTTGCAAGTGGCTCATAAGAGATTGGGCAACAAATACGCGCTGTCCAACCAGGAGTGCCCGTTACAGGCATCTCCTCGGAAACGTCACTCGATATTTTGAACTCGGATGTCAATTATTTACGCAACGCCACAACTGGAAACAGAGGAATAAAGAACCCCGCTCCCTCTCACTCAGATGTTTCCGCGTACGTGTGGGCTATCCACCGATAGATCGCCCTTTCAGGACTCATCTTCTTGTTGGGCATTGTTATCCGGGGTTTTACCCTGGGCTATGATGGCATCGCCTCTGCGGGGCTTAGTTTTGTGCCAAGTCTCCAAGGCGCATGTCATCCAACTGCAGGCGTCGCGTGATTGGATGACATGCCCTACAGAAGTAGGCTGGGACCAGGTTTCACCGTGCTTCGACGTGCTCAGCGTTTTCGACGCGGGCTACCTGCGGGGTCACCATGTTGCTGGTATCCTTCATCGCGGCGATCGCCTCGTCGTAGCGTCCGCGCAGGGAGTTTGCGCGGATCTCTGCCATCTCTTCCAGCATCTTCATGCCGTCCTTGAGATAGCTGATGCGGCTGCGCTCGTCGTGGCCCCAGGTTACGGGGACCTCCGAGATTCTGTACTTCAGCCTTTGAGCAATAAATAAGATCTCTGGATCGAAGCCCCAGCGTTCGATCGTCTGCAGACGGAAGATCGTCTGCGCGGCCTCGCGCTTGAAGGCCTTGAAGCCGCACTGCGTATCCTTGAACGGCAAGCCAATCGCCAGCCTCGTCACCGCGTTGAAGCAGCGTCCGAAGAACCGGCGATACAAGGGCTGATGCACCGTCTGTTTCTGCTTGTCGAGCCAGCGCGAGCCAATGGCTACATCCGCGCCCGCGTCGAGAGCCGCAAATAGCCGCTCCGCCTCTTCTATCGGTGAAGAGAGGTCGGCATCGGTAAACATCACGATGTCACCCGCGGCCTGGAGCAATCCATTGCGCACCGAGTAGCCCTTGCCGCGATTGCCCGGATTCTTTACCAGGTGCAGCCGGGAGTGCGTCTCCATCCAATGCTGCACGATCGCTACCGTCTCGTCGGTCGAGCCATCGTCGACGACCAGCACTTCGGCATCCCATCCGAGTTTCTGCACGCAACTCATCACGCGCTCGAGTGTGCCCTCGATGCGCGCGTGCTCGTTAAAAGCCGGGATGATGATGCTCAAAGCTGGATGCGCCACGTTGTCTCTCTGTCCTTCTTCGCCTGTCGGCTCCATTCGTGCTCTTTCCCAAGCCAGCAGCGGAGGAGACGCCGGAAATACGCGCCCAATCATACGCTATCCATTTGACGCTTTGATATCTCTATCGCTCCAAAATTATCGCAGCCATCAGGCCTTTTGTGCACTTCGGCTCGGTTATTCCCTATCTCCCTCCTTTCGCGCCCTGCTACACTCCACCTCATGCCGGAAGATTTTCCTCAACAGCCGCCGCCATCCGCTCCTTACACCCCTGGAAGCTATGCCCCGCCAGCAGGCCAGCCGGGCGACCCCGCTTTCTATGGACGCGCGGCCTATGGAGCTCCTCCACCGTATGGACGTCCTCCCGCTCTGCGCCGGTCCGGCTGGTTCTGGGTCGCACTGCTCGGGGGCATCGCAGCGGTCGTCATCATCGCGATCTGCGTTACTGTTGCGTCCCTGGCGAAATCCCTCGGCAGCGATTCCGACAGCGCCTCGAGCCTCGATTCCGACTCGATTGCGGTCATCGACGTCTCCGGCGTGATCCTCGACGCCGATAAGGTCGACAAGCAGCTCCAGAAGTTTGGGGACGACGACAACGTAAAGGCCATCATCCTGCATATCGACTCGCCCGGCGGCGGAGCGGCGGCCTCGCAGGAGATCTACCATGAGGTCCTGCGCATCCGGCAGGAGAAGCACAAGAAGATCGTCGCCTCCATCGAGAGCGTCGGCGCCTCCGGTGCGTACTATATTGCCTCTGCCTGCGACAAGATCTATGCCAACCCGGCTTCGGTCGTCGGCTCCGTCGGCGTCATTATGGAGTGGACCAACTACGGTGATCTGCTGCGCTGGGCCAAGATGAAGAACGTCGTCATCCATGCCGGCGAGCTCAAGGACGCCGGCGATCCGACCCGCGACCTTACCCCCAAGGAAGAGGCTTACTTCCAATCGCTGGTCGACAATATGTACGGCCAGTTCATCCATGACGTCGCCATCGGCCGCCATGTAGGCGATGACAAGATCAAGCCGCTGGCCACCGGCCAGGTCTGGACCGGCGAACAGGCGCTTCCCCTCGGGCTGATCGACGCCCAGGGCGGATTCCGGATTGCCCTCATCGATACGGCTCGTTCGGTGGGCATTAAGGATGAACCGCATATCGTCCGCCCCGCAAAAGAAAAGCATGGGCTGGCGGCTCTACTGAGCGACGGCACGGACGAGATCTTCCCAAATCCGTCGAAACTGCTCGATCGCGCTCCCGGTTTTTACTTTCTTTGGAAGTGATGGCATAAACTGAAACCGTCGGCGGGTTTCTGCCAGCCGGCACTTTCATTCCCGGAGTCCTTGCCATGACCAAAGCCGAACTCGTCGACCACGTCATAGCCCTCGGCGATCTGACCCGCCGCGATGGCGAGGTTATCGTCGATACACTCTTCGACTCGATTATTGGAGCCGTCAAATCGGGCGACAAGGTTGAAGTCCGCGGTTTTGGAAGCTTCCGGACGCGCCAGCGCAAGCCGCGCACCGGACGCAATCCGAAGACCGGGGCCTCTGTCTCGGTCCCCGCCAAGCGCGTCCCTTACTTCAAGCCGAGCAAGGACCTGCGCGACCTGATCAATCCAGGAGAGACGAAACCTGTCAGGGCTGCAAAGGCTCAGGAGCCTCACCAGCCTATCGATCCCCACCATCCGCCCGCAATGTAGTTGCGTTGCGCGGCCAGGATCATGAGCGGGCGGCGAAAGTACGTGGAGCCGTGCGTTTAAAGTAAGCGGTAACGCTCAAATTTTCCAGGCAGCACCATCACTCCTCATCACAGTAGGGCAAGCCCTTTGCTATTCTGTCAGCCCCATGCAAATGAGACTGCTCGCTGCCATTTCGCTCTTCGCATTCCTCACTCTGGCCGGATGCAGCAGTGCCCCTATCATTCCTCATGGAACATCCACTCCTCCACCGGTAGTCACTCCACCACCACCACCGCCACCTCCTCCGCCACCTCCTCCGCCGCCACCACCGCCACCGCCACCGCCACCGCCACCGCCGCCGCCGCCGCCTCCATCAGGATCCGGAGTCGGTTTTACCGGCAAGGTCCAAGGGCGTCAGCAGGCGATCGTTGGGGCTTCGGTGCAACTTTACGCGGCGGGCACTTCGGGAAATGGTTCTACCCCACAGGCGTTGCTGTCCGGCGCGGTCACGACTGACGCAACCGGCGGCTTTACCGTGCCGTCCGGGTACACCTGCCCTTCCTCAACCGCTACCACTTATTTACTGGCAGAAGGCGGCCAGGTCGCAGGCGCCTCTTCGGCAAACTCCGATTTGTGGCTGATGGCTCCGATCGGCGCCTGTGGAGATATCACAGCATCGACCACAGCCGTTCTGAACGAGGTGACAACCGTGGCCTCGGCCTGGGCGCTGTCGCAATTTCTCGCGCCCGAAGGCAATCTAGGCGCGACCTCCACCAATGCCCTGGGCCTGGCCAATGCCGTTATCGTTGCGAATAACCTGGTCAATATCGCCACGGGAACCTCACCAGGAGCAGCGGTGCCTGCCAACGTTACGGTTTCCACCGCGAAGCTGAATACGCTGGCTGATGCACTCGCATCGTGCACCACCTCGGCAGGAGAGACAGCCTGCGCAGCGCTGCTCTCCGCTGCGACTCCAACAGGCGGAACTGCCCCCAGCAATACGCTGGACGCGGCGCTCAATATCGCACGCCACCCAGCCAGCAACGTGGGCAGCATCTATACGCTGGCACAGGCGAATGCCATCTTTCCATCCTTGGCCGCCGCTCCGCCGGACTGGCTGCTCTACATGACGATTACCGGGGGAGGCCTTGCCCAGACTCCAGAAGCCATCGCCATCGATTCCGACGGGAATGTCTGGGTATCGACGTACTTTGGTGCGGTTGCGAAGTTTTCGCCGGACGGAACACCTGACGCTGCGTCAGGCTTCACAGGTTACGGCATCAACGAGTCTTACGCCATGGCCCTGGATGCCACTGGCAACGTATGGATCGCCAACCGCGAAACAACACCAAACAACGGTTCCGGCGATGTTACCGAACTTACCTCCTCGGGTTTGTCACTCTCCGGCACAAGCGGCTTTATTGCCGGCGGCATCGATTTTCCCCAAGCCATCGCTACCGATCCGACGGGGAATGTATGGGTAGCAAACGCCGGCGACTCTACTGTCACCCTGCTCAATAACAGCGGGGTGGCTCTCGCTTCCTCGATTGGCGCCGGTTCGGGATTGATCTCGGAACCCGAGGCTATTGCCGTGGACTCCGCCCGTAACGCCTGGATTGGCAACACTGGCGCTGGCCCGACGATCACTCGAATCTCTCCTGACGGCTCCCAGATGATGAACATCACCTGCTGCGACCATCCCGTGGGAATCGCTATCGACCAGAAAGATAATGTTTGGACGGCGAACTTTCTCGACGACAGCATCAGCTTGATTACGAACTCCTCTGCAGCGAGCCCCAGCGTCAACAACTTCACGGACAAGCATAGCGGGCTCTACTCTCCTAATGGCATCGCCGTGGATGGTGCAGGGAACGTATGGGTGACCAACTATTATCAGGACCCCGGCTCTCTCACCGAGCTTGCGGGCGCCACTGCCTCCGTACCCGGCGCGTTTCTATCGCCACCGGATGCTGGTTTCGGAAGCGATGCTTCCATGCTGGATCCCTACGGCATTGCAATCGATGCCAGCGGAAACCTCTGGGTCTCCAATAGCGGAGACTTCTCGGTGACCCAGTTCGTCGGCGCAGCGGTTCCGGTTAAGACTCCCCTGGTCGGACCGTCGCAACTTCCCTGACCAGCCCTTCTCTTGACGTTTGGGTGGCACTAGAAGCAGATTCCCCTTCGGGAATGACAACAAGAAAAGCAAGAGCAAAGGCAAGGGCTTTGCCGTACACTCGAACCCATATGCCCCCCGCGATCGCCGCCCACTCCCTTACTCGCAGCTTCGACGGAGGATTCACCGCCGTCGACCGCATCGATCTGGCCGTTGAGCCAGGACAGTTCTTCGGCTTCCTCGGACCCAACGGCGCGGGCAAGTCGACCACCATCAAGATGCTTACGGGACTGCTGGCGCCGACCTCTGGCAGCATTCAGATCCTGGGCGAAGACATGCTGAACAATCCGGTCGAGGTTAAACGCCACATCGGCGTCGTGCCCGAAGGCATGGCGCTCTTCGGCAAGCTCACCGCAACCGAGTACCTGCACTTCGTCGGCCGTATGTACGGGCTCGACAAGCAGGTAACGCAGCAGCGGACCGCCGAGTTGCTGGAGTTCATGGGGCTGGCCAACGAGCAGAAGAAGCTCCTCACCGACTACTCGCATGGCATGGGTAAGAAGCTCGCCCTGGCCGCCGCCGTCATTCATGGCCCCAAGGTGCTGTTCCTGGACGAACCCTTCGAGGGCGTCGACGCCATCGCCGCGGGGACGCTGAAGAGCATGCTGCAGGGCATGATCGCACGGGGCGCGACGATCTTCCTTACCTCGCATGTGCTGGAGATCGTCGAGCGGCTCTGCTCGCACATCGCCATCATCGATAAAGGCCATATCGTCGCCAAAGGCTCGCTGGATGAGTTGCGTGCCGGCGTTCAGGCGCGCCTGGCGCATGGTGAAGTCGCCGATCCCAATGCCAAGCTCACGCTCGAACAGATCTTTATCAATGTAGTCGGCGGCGAATCGGGCGCCACTCATCCCGAGCAGGAGCTGCAATGGCTGGGGTAGGCCTCACTCCCAACGACGGACGCTGGACTGCCGCGCAGACTCGCGCCCAGTTCGCCGCTATCGCGCAGTTGCGCTGGCGCATCACGGTGAATGCCTTCCGGCGCAAGGGCGGAGCGGGCGAGATGATCGCCCGCATCATCACCTATCCCCTCTTCGCGGGGTTCGCGTTCGGTCCCACCATTCTTGTGGGCATCGGCGCGTATTACTTCGCGCTCAACGGTCATCTCGACCACATCTCCTGGCTGTTGTGGGGGACTTTTGTCCTCTGCCAGTTGCTCAACATCAATCTTGGACAGCCCGGAACGACCTTCGACCCGACGCAGCTCATTCGCTTCCCACTGAGCCTGGGTAACTACGTCGCTGTCCGCCTGTTCTTCGGCCTGCTGACCCCGGCCAACGTGATCGGCTCGCTGATGGCCCTGGCGGTCGCCATCGGAGCCACCGTCGCCCTTCCCGCGCTCTGGTTTTATGCGCTGCTGTCTCTGGCGATCTTTGCGGCAGCCAACGCGCTCTTCTCGCGGATGGTCTTTGCCTGGGTCGATCGCTGGCTCTCGACGCGACGCGCGAGAGAGATCTTTACCGGGCTGATCTTCTTCTTTTCGCTGGGCTTTCAGTATCTAAACTTCACCTTTAATCCCGCCTATAATCACCATCATCAGACCAACGCAGTCTCCGCAGCTCGCCTGAATGCCGGGATCAACTTCTACCACCATGCCCTGCCATTCCTGGCCGCACTTCCACCCGGGCTGACCGGCTCCTCACTCGTCGCCGCCCATCGCGGACAACCGCTCGCTTTTCTCGGATTCACACTCGGATGCGCTGCCTTCGCCGCAGCCTTCTTCGCAGTCTTCGCGTTACGCATGCGCACGGAGTTCCGTGGCGAAGACCTCAGCGACCAGGCCAATGCCGTCTCGCACAAAGCCAAGTCGCCGGCAAAGTCAATCGCCGCTGCGCCTGCGTCTTCTCCAGCACAGCCAGAGAGCCGTTTTCTGGGGCTCTCTTCGGTGACCACAGCCGTACTCGGCAAAGAGCTGCTCTACGTTCGCCGCAATACGGGCATCTTCTATAGCCTGGTGGCGCCGGTCGTCATGGTCTTCCTCTTCGCCGGCAGGCTGGCGACGCACAGCAATGCTACCTGGCTCTTTCCCGCAGCCATGGCCTATACCCTGCTGGGTGTCGCCCCGCTGGCGTATAACTCGTTCGGCCTCGAAGCCGCGGGCTCACAGTTCTACTTCATGGCTCCGGTACGTTTGCGCGATGTGTTCTTCGCCAAGAACCTGATGAACTTCCTTCTTGCCTTTGTCGAGATTGCCGCTGTTTTTATCATTATTACGGTGATCGCCAGGATGCCCTCCCTGCTGAATGCCGCCAGCGGGCTGCTGTGGGCTGCGGCCACTCTGCTGTTCAGCACGACGCTGGGCAATCGCCGCTCGATCACAGCTCCCAAAAAGATCACGGTCGCCAAGATGGGGTCCGGGAAGCAGGCGTCACCCCTGAGCGCGCTCATCAGCATGGGCCTGTTGATGGGATCGGCAGGAATCGGTGCTGGATTGCTGTTTCTGGGGATCTTCTTCGGAATGCCCTGGTTGCCCTTGCCGATCTTTGCGGTACTCGCGGGCGTCGCGGTGTTCGTCTATGTACGCAGCCTGGATTCCATCGATAGGTTTGCCCTGGCGCATCGCGATGAGCTGTTTGAAGAGCTCTGCAAGAAGTAGCGGTAGTGCTCCTGTGTGGTCGAGGCGGGTGGGCTCTGTAGAGCGGAGAGCGAAGGGGAGTTGAGCGGAGAGGGGTTGGGATCGCTTCGAGAGGTCGTTGCGGAAGCTATATCACCCCGATGACGTTCAGCATGCGGCCCGTAAATCCGTGTTCGCTACGGTGAGAGAAGTATTTCCGACGGCCATCGCTCAGCCGCGTGCAAGCCGTGCATTCGCCAACGAGGCTGATCTTCCCGGTCGCAACGCCCGCATCGAGCAACTGCCTTCGATTGGCCTCAAACAGATCGAGATGAATCTGCGAGCCAACTTCGGAAAAGAGCTCCGGCGCATAGGAGAATTCGTTCTCAAACGCTGATCGAACCTCTGGACCTACCTCAAAACAGCAGGGACCAATCGCCGGACCGATTGCCGCAATAAGATCACTGGAACGCGAACCATACCGGAGCTTCATCGCCGCAATGCCCTGTTCTACGATGCGTGCCAGCGTTCCTCGCCAGCCTGCATGGAACGCCGCAACTACCCGGGCCTGCGTATCTGCCACCAGTACCGGCGTGCAGTCCGCGGTCTGTATTCCGAGTAGCACGTCTTTGAGATTGGTGATCAGGCCGTCGCCCTGCAGGGTCGCCTTGCCTTCTTCCGTAGCCAGCGGGCCATGGCCGGCCTCTACCGCGCAGACCACGTTGCCGTGGATCTGGCGAATCGTGACCAGTTCCAGGGAACGATCCCCCGTGACGGCACTCGCAAATCTTCTACGGTTGTCGGCTACCGTCTCCGGATTGTCCTCAGGCGTCCAGCCAAGGTTCAGCTCTCCTTCACCGTAGGGACTGGAGCCGCCGCCCTGCCGGGTGCTGAACCCCGCATGCAGCCATGGAAACATCGCCCACTCTTCGATCCTGACGACACCGGGAGTCTGCTCGAAACCTGCCATCTGGCCATTCTACCCAGCCCCTTAAAGAATCTGGGCCCGCTTTCCGGCGGGCCCGAGAGAGGCATAGGGGGAGGGAGAAACTGAGGAATCGTTGGAAGAGCCCAAAAACGGGCGAATGTGGAATCAACTTCGGTGGGACAGAATGGAATTGCCTCTCAGTTACTGGATTAGACGTGCAAGTTTCAAAATGGACGCACAGTTTAGTAAATAAAATTACAAATCTTTTCATGAAGACTTTCACCCATTCCAACAGCCTTCTTTTCAAGCAATTCCGAGACAGTAAAGAAACGTTCGCGCCGTTCCCGCGTCTAATCTGTCGATTGGCCCATAGCCGGCAGGTTTTTTCCACCATGGACCGGCCAAAGTCACATTAAACCCCTTGCATTTGAAAGGTTTCCGGGTTACGATACCGCGATTGCCTGCATGACAACTGCCAACCAAATCGCCTCCCATCTCCTCCGCTCCCGCATCGGCAAGATCTGTGTTGCCGTTACCGGAGCGACGCCGGACGAACTCATAGAAAAGGCTACAAACGTCCTAAAAGAGACGACCTTTCTGGAATTTCGCCTCGATTACCTGCCAAAACCCATGGCCGCACTTCCGCTTCTTAAAGAGTTCCTTGCGGAAAATGGCGCCGCCACGGTGATCGCCACCTGCCGATGTAAAGAGAATGGCGGACGCTTCGAAGGTTCGAATACCGGTGCACTCGACGTTTTATTGAAGGCTGCTGAAAGCGGATTTCAACTTGTCGACATCGAACTCGAAGCCATCGAGAAGCTTCCCAAGACGACGATGGATCGCCTGCGCGAAGCCGGTGCCGCCGTCATCATCAGCCACCATGACTTTCACGGGACCAAAGACCTCGATGCCGTTTACAACCGCATCGAACCCTTCGCGCCCGACTTCGTCAAGGTCGTTCCGACCGCCAAGTCCCTCTCTGACAACCTGACGCTGATGCGCTTCCTGGAGCGCATGGAAGACCGTTCGAAGTCCAGCATCGTCGGCATCTGCATGGGCGAGGCGGGCATTATCTCGCGTGTTCTCGGACTGCGGGCGGGTTCGGCCTTTACCTTTGCCGCGGCTAATGCGGGTGAAGAGACGGCTCCCGGTCAGATCGCTGCGCGTACCCTCATCGAGGACTACCGCATCGACCAGGTAGACGCCGCGACCAAGGTCTACGGCGTAGCCGGAAACCCGATCCGCTCCTCGCTCTCTCCCCTGATGATGAACACGGCCTTCCGTCGCGAGACGGTGAATGCGGTCTATCTTGCCCTGCAAGCGACCAAGGTCGACGACCTCTTCAAGCTTGTGCGGGAGATTCCGATCCAGGGTCTCAGCGTCACCATGCCGCTGAAGGAAGCCATCATGCCTTTGCTGGAGCGCACAGACCCGCTCTCAGCCAAGATCGGCGCCGTCAACACGGTTCTTCGAGCACAGGACGGCAAGTTCTACGGCTTCAATACCGACGTTGCTGGAATCGTCGGCCCCCTGGAGCGGCGCTTGAGCCTCAAGGGCGCAAAAGTGCTCGTTCTGGGCGCAGGCGGTGCGGCACGGGCTGCCGTCTTCGGTTGCCGCGACAAGGGCGCTGAGGTCTGGATCCTGAATCGCACCCCCGAGACGGCACAGAAGCTCGCCCGTCAGGCCGGAGCCAAGACCATCAAACGCGACGCCGTCGCCAAGATGGGCTTTGACGTGATCATCAATGCGACGCCGGTGGGCATGACCGGGCAAAAAGCGGCTCCGCTGCTCCAGCCCGAAGATCTTGTCGCCCGTATCGTCTTCGATCTGGTCTACAACCCCATCGAGACCCCGCTGCTGCGCCTGGCGCGGCAGAAGGGCCTGACGGCTATCTCCGGAGTGGAGATGTTCGTGCAGCAGGGAGCACGCCAGTTCGAGATATGGACTGGCAAGCCCGCACCCGAGGAAGAGATGCTGCGTGTCGTTCTGCACGCTCTGCGCCAATCCGCAGAGGCTGCAGGGGAGACCGCCGCACCGCAGACCACCGCAACTCCTGAACCGGAAGCGAAGGCAACGCCCAAGGCTCCCGCAAAGGCTGCGGAGGCGCCAGCGAAAGCCGTCGCGAGCACTCCGGCAAAGACTGCCGCCAAGGCACCGGTAAAAGCATCCGCAAAGACCGTGGCCAAGCCAGCCGCAAAACCGGCAGCGAAAACAGCAACCAAGGCCAAGCCGAAGGGTAAGTAACGCCCTTCGGCCTGGCAGCCGCTTGTAGGCAAGGGCGGGCCATTCAACTGTGCTCCAGGCGAAGTCGGTTGGTGCAGTTAGCTTGCTGAGATACGAATCGGAAGGGCACGGTTTCAACCGTGCCGCAAAAGTGGGCACAATTCCCTCTTTCCACTCTGCCGAAGGCTGAGCGGAGGCGTAGCCGGAGCGACTGAATTGCTTTCCTGAATCCCGCCAAGGCTGTACAAGGCTCACAGGGATGTATTCATAACGGGGGGACGGGGTTCGCCACGATTAAAGAAGGCAATTCAGTCGTTGCGGCTGCGCCTCCACTCCGGCGTTACCACCCTGTGAGCAAAAGCGGCTCACAGGGGCCCGGTTCTTCGGCAGAAAGGTATGGCCTTTGGCCTGCTATTTATGGCATGGCTGAAGCCATGCCATAAACGAAACAGTGGCGCAGCAAGCGAATTGCACAGTTCGGCCTCACGCCAAGGGTAGTTTGGTGACACGCCGTAAAGATCTTTCGTTTCAAATGACATCTGTAGCAGAATCATCGCGATAGCCGTCATCTTTTCTGCCTTGTCACTCGTCCAAGGAGTTGTTGAGTCTTTGCTCCTGCCGCTTCTGAAAGTCAAACCTTGTCTCCCTGGAGACTATAACTACAACTACCAGGCAGACGATTAGGCAGACTGCATCTACTACATAACATTTCATCGCCCTGCGTTACACTAACCCTCCGCTGGTGCAACGATCCGGCAAGCCACACGTCTCTCCCCAGGTCTTCCTGCTGCTTGCCGCAGGCGATCACGAGAGGAAGAATGGAAAGGAACAAGTCTGAGGATGCGATCGGCCAATGCGGTACGCTGCCCTATAGCCTGCACATCTGCGCTCCTGCTGCTCTTTGGGCTGGCCGGCTGCAAACATAACGAACCTGACCACACGGCCCAGGAGGCTCCTGTCGCCCAGCCCCAGGTGGTCGATGTAGGAAGCAACGATATTGTCCGGGTAGAGAATCCCGGCCGGTTCCCCCTTCAGTCGTCGGTAGCGCGGCCGGTTGTCAGCACGCTCGAGGTCACAGGCTCCGTCAGTCCGGATGTCTCGCGCGAGATTCCTGTCCTCTCCCTGGCCAATGGCCGCGTAGCTGCCCTGCATGTGGGCCTTGGCGACACCGTCCACAAAGGCCAACTGGTGATGGACGTCCAAAGCCCGGATGTGGCAACGGCCTTCAACGCCTATCTAAAGGCCGTCAACGACGAGCACCTGACCATGATTACCCTGGAGCGCGACAAGCTCCTGTACGACAAGGGAGCGATTCCCCAGACCCAGCTTGAGGGTGCCCAGAACGGTGAGGACGACGCCAAGGCCAACCTTGTCGCCGCGGAACAGCAGTTGAAGATCCTCGGAGTCGACAAGGATCATCCCGGCGATATGGTGAAGGTCTACGCGCCCGCCACGGGTATCATCATCGCGCAGAACGTCACCGCGGCCGGTGCCGCGGGCATTACCTTTGCCGGAGCGGCAGGCTCGTTGACCATCGCCGACCTCTCGCACGTCTGGGTGATCTGCGATGTCTATGAGAATGACCTGGCCAATGTGCACCTCGGCCAGCACGCCGATATCCGGCTGAACGCGTTCCCCGGCAAGGTATTCTCCGGCACCATCAGCGATATTGGAGCGCAGCTCGATCCGAGCCTGCGCACGGCAAAGGTGAGAATCCAGGTGCCGAACCCCGGCAATCAATTGCGTCTCGGCATGTTCGCCACGGCGTCGATCCTGGGTTCGCGGCCCGTCGACAAGACAGCAGTGCCTGCGGAAGCGATCCTGCAACTGCACGACCGCTCCTATGTCTTCGAGCCTGAGGCAAATGGCACCTTCAAGCGGGTGCAGGTAAAAATCGGACGGACTCTCGAGGGCAATCTGATCGAGGTGCAGTCGGGTCTGAACGTCGGACAGCAGGTAGTGCTGCATGCGCTTGACCTGCAGAATACGGCAGACCAGCAATGATCAAGCGTGTGGTTGATTTTGCGCTGAACAATCGCTTCATCATCCTCATCGCCGCCGTGCTGCTTTTTGGCTGGGGAGCGATCTCATTCCATAACCTCCCCGTCGAGGCCTATCCCGACGTCGCCAATAACTACGTCAGCATCATCACGCAATGGCCCGGCCGCTCCGCTGAAGACGTGGAGCAGCAGGTCACCGTGCCGCTGGAGATCGGCATGGCGGGCATTCCGCACATGGCCCACCTGCGCTCGACCACCCTGGCCGGGATCTCCAGCATCATGATGATCTTCGACGATGAGAGCGCGGACGACTGGAACCGCGAGAAGGTTCTGGAAAGGCTCTCCCAGGTCACGCTTCCAACCGGTCTTCAGCCGCAGATCGGAACCGACTGGAGCCCCGTCGGGCAGATCTACTGGTACACCCTGAAGAGCACGAACCCCGAATACGACGACATGGCCCTGAAGGGCCTGGAAGACTGGCAGCTCGAAAAGCAGTTCCGCAGCGTGCCCGGTGTCGTCGATGTCTCGAGCTTTGGCGGCATCACCCGCGAGTACCAGGTAACTGTCGATCCGGAAAAGCTGATCGCCTACGGCCTGACCATCGCGCAGGTGCAGCAGCAGCTCGCCGCCAACAACGTCAACACCGGCGGCAGCTTCATCGAACAAGGCCAGCAGCAGATTAACGTGCAGGAGGTTGGTCTCTTTACCAACGTGCACGATATCGAGCAGACGGTGCTCAAGGCGTCCAACGGCACCGCGCTGCGCGTCAGCGATGTAGCGACCGTCGCGCAGGGGCCGAAGATTCGCCTCGGCCAGATCGGCAAGACCTATCGCAGCGTCGATGGCAAGCTCATCAACGACGGCGACGCGGTGGAGGGCGTTCTTCTGCTCCAGAAGGGCGAAAACTCCGACGCTACGCTCGCGCGTATCCACGAGAAGGTAAAGGAGCTCAACGAGCGCATCCTGCCAAAGGGTGTGACGATCGTTCCCTTCCTCGACAGAAGCACGCTGCTCAAGCTGACGACCACCACGGTTCTGGACAACCTGACCAAGGGCATCCTCCTGGTCGTGATCATCCTGTTCTTCTTCCTCGGCAATCTGCGCGGCGCGCTGATCGTCGCCATTACCATTCCGTTCGCGCTGCTGTTCGCTTCGATCTGCCTCGATCTCAACCACATTCCGGCCAACCTGCTTAGTCTGGGTGCGCTGGACTTCGGCATGGTCGTGGACGGCGCCGTGGTGATGATCGAAAACATCGTCCGCCACCTGAGCCATAAGCGCCAGCCGGACAAAACTCCGATCCAGATCATTCGCGAGGCCGCCCACGAAGTACAGCGCCCTGTCTTCTACGCCATCGCGATCATCATCACGACCTACCTGCCGATCTTCACCCTGCAATCGGTGGAGGGCCGCCTGTTCAAGCCGATGGCCTGGACGGTCGCCTTCGCGCTGCTGGGTGCACTGATCTTCTCGATGATTCTCGCGCCGGTGCTCGCGAGCTTCCTCTTCCCCAAGGGCACGACCGAATGGGAAAATCCGGTGATGCACTGGCTTACCAAGCGGTATCGCCACGATGCCACCTGGGCCATCGAGCATAAGACTGTTCCCATCGTTGCAGGACTCGCGCTGCTGGGCCTGGGGGCGTTTCTTATGTTCAGCGGCGCCATCGGTTCAGAGTTCCTGCCGCATCTCGACGAAGGCGCCATCTGGGTGCGCGGATCGCTGGCACCCAGCACAGGCCCCACGGAGAGCCGCACCATCGCCGATAGAGCCAGGGTTGAGCTGGCGGCCTTCCCTGAGGTTACCCAGGTAGTTAGCCAGATCGGCCGGCCGGATGACGGCTCCGATACTACCGGCTTCTTCAACACGGAGTACTTCGTCGACCTGAAACCCAAGGACGAGTGGCGCCCGGTCTTCCATAAGAACAAGGAAGAGCTGATCGCGGCGATGGACCGCGAACTGGAGAAGATGCCCGGCGTCATCTGGAACTTCTCACAGCCCATCTCGGACAACGTGGAAGAGGCTGTCAGCGGCGTCAAGGGCGAGCTCGCCGTGAAGCTCTACGGCACCGACCTGAAGACGCTGGAACAGAAAGGCGACCAGATCGTCCAGGTGATGGGCTCGGTTCCCGGCGTCGCCGATCTCGGACTCTTCCGGGTCATCGGCCAGCCGAACCTGAACTACGTCGTGGATAGGCAGGCAGCGGCACGTTACGGCATCAACGTCGCCGACATCCAGAATGCAATCGAAGGCGCCGTAGGTGGCACCCTCGGAGGAGCCCCTGTCACGCAGGTGCTGGATGGCGAAGCCCGCTACGATGTGATGGTTCGCTATAGCCAGAAGTATCGGGCGACTCCCGAAGCCATCGGCGACATTCGCCTGCTCGCTCCCTCCGGCGAGCGCGTTTCGCTTTCGCAGCTCACGCAGCCCAAGGTGACCGACGGCGCGGAGGAGATCTACCGCGAGGGCGGCAGCCGCTACGTGGCCATCAAGTACAGCGTTCGCAACCGTGACCTTGGCAGCACGGTGGAAGAGGCGATCGCGAAGGTCAACAAACAGGTCTCCCTGCCGCCCGGCTACAAGCTGGATTGGGCTGGTGAGTATGAGAGCCAGAAGCGCAGCTCGCGGCGCCTGATGCTCGTCCTGCCGATCACCGTCATGGTCATCTTCATGATCCTGTATGGCATGTTCGGCTCGTTCAAGTGGGCGATGCTGGTGATCTGCAACGTCATGATCGCCCCGGTTGGCGGCATGGTCGCGCTGTACCTGACGCATACGCACTTCAGCGTGTCGTCGGGAGTCGGCTTCCTTGCCCTGTTCGGCGTCTCGGTGCAGACCGGCATCATCATGCTGGAGTACATCAACCAGATGCGCGTCAATGGGCACCCGGTCGAAGAGGCCGCGGTCGAAGGGGCAGTGCTGAGGCTTCGCCCCATCGTGATGACGATGCTGGTCGCCATGCTGGGCCTGCTCCCAGCAGCGCTCTCGCACGGCATTGGATCGGACTCACAGCGGCCCTTCGCTATCGTCATCGTCGGCGGCCTGATGGGCGCGCTGCTGTTCGGCATCTTCATTCTGCCCTGCCTGTATGTCTGGCTGGCGCGCAGCACGGATATTCTTCCCAGACCAGACTACGAGTTCGAGAATTGAGGACCTTCGTCATGTTTAAAACTCAATCCGTCCTCCCGATTCTCGCCGGCGTTCTCGTACTCCAGGTGACACAGAGGCCTGCACTGTTTGCGCAGACACCTCAGAGCCCTGCCGCCGCTTACGCAGCGGGAACCGCTCCTACCCCTGATCCGCGCAGACCGCCTGTTTCACGTCCGGGAGCCTATACCCTGGCCCAGATACTCGATCTGGCTCGCTCCAAGAACCCCACGCTGCTGGCCGCCGAACAGAACCTGCGCGCGGTCCGCGCCCAGGAGTTGCAGGCCGGCGTACGCGTGAATCCCTCGCTAACGGCGAACGGAACCGACGTCACCGAAGGGGCGAGCGCCGTCACGCCCTACAACTACACGGTGCAGGTCTCACGCCTCTTCGAGCGTGGCGACAAACGCCACTGGCGCCTCGACGATGCCCGTGCCACCACAGCCCAGACGCAGGCACAGCTGAACGACACCATTCGCCAGACGAATCTGGCCGTCAAACAGGCCTTTACGCACATGCTGATCGCGAAGGAGGCCCTGGAACTGGCGAGCGCCAGCCTGAAGGACTTTCGCCACGAGGTAGACATCGCCTCCGACCGCTACAAAGCAGGCGATCTGGGCAAGCTCGACTACGAGCGCCTCGATCTGCAGTTGGGCAGCCTCGAAAGCGATGAGTCGAACGACATCGTCAATCTGCGCCAGGCCAGCGACCAGTTGCAAACGCTAATCGGCATAGCCACCCCGGGAGCGGACTTCGACGTGACCGGAGACATTATTCCGCCCCTCGTTACGCAGACTCAGGAAGCGCTCGTACAGGCAGGCCTGGACAATCGCCCGGACTATGCAGCGGCTAAGTTTGCGGTGACGGCAGCGGAAGCAAACGCCCGGCTGGCGGTAGCAAACGGCACCACCGACCCGACCCTGGAGGCGGAGTACGACCGCAGCGGAACGGAAAACTCCGCTGGCTTCTCCGTCAACATTCCGTTGCGCATCTTCGATCGCAATCAGGGCAACAAGGAGACGGCGCGCTTTCAGGCGACGGGTTCGCAGTTCGCGCAGACTGCGGCTCGCAACCAGGTGGTCTCCGATATCGACCAGGCCTGGATTGGCTATACGCAGGCCAAGCGCCTCTCCGACCGCTTCGGAGAGCACTACCTCGATGAGTCGCACGACGTGCTCAGCATCGCACAGTTCGCCTTTGAACACGGGGGCATTGCGCTGATCGATTACCTCGATGCACTGCGCGATGCGAGGTCCTCCACGAACGACGCTCTCAACGCGTATCAGCAGACCTGGCTGGCGATTCATCAGTTGAGTGCGGCGAGCGCTACGGAAGTGGTGCCGTAAAGATTCGTGCAGGACGGTAGTGCTTTGAGTCTCGAGATACGAGAGGTGAGTTTCGAGATGTTTTGCTCGTATCTCCGATCTCGTATCTCGTGGCTCAAAGCTGTTATCCCTTTTGAATCCAGCCTCGCAGGGCTTCCATACTTACCTCGCGGCCAAGAAACGCCTGTACCAGCTCCCGAGCAGGCTTTGATCCGCCGGGCTCCAGCACCTGCCGCCGATAACGCATAGCCGTATCGCCAGCCAGCACATCGCCCTTGCCGTCCTTTGCGAACTCGGCGAAGAACTCCAGCGCCATCACCTTGTCGTAGAGATAGGTGTAGTAGTTCGAGGTGTAGCCGACGAGATGCGTGAACGCCGCATACATGCGGTTGCCGTCGACGAACTCGTAGCGGCTGAAGCGGTCGTAGCCTTCGCGCAGCAGCACATCGAGATCGAGCTCCGCAGCGCGGCGGTCGTGTGTCTCCATCGAGTAGGTCGCGTACATCACCTGCGCCAGCGTGCTCAAAGCCCGGCCATGCGCGCTGGCCTTGGTCATGCGGGTGACGGTCTCATAGGGAATCGGCTCGCCCGTCTCGTAGTGCTTCGCAAACGTCCGCAGCAGGTCGGCGTCTTCGAAGAACTCTTCGAGCATCTGTGAGGGCACTTCGACGAAGTCTCCCTCGGTCGCGATGCCGCTCTGCCCTGCCCAGCGCTGCCGTCCGCCAAGGACCTCGTGCATCAGGTGGCCGAACTCATGGAAGTACGTCCCGACGTCGGAGTACTGCAACAAGCCTGGGTCGTTGTCCTTTGGTTGGGGGAAGTTGCACACCAGCGAGGCTTCAGGAACCTGCGCACCGAGCACGCCGCCGACCAGCGAGCACTCGCTGAACCACTTGCTCTTGCCTTCGCGCGGATGCATGTCGAGGTAGATGCGTCCGACGGTCTCACCCTTGTGCGCCGAGGAGCTGTCGTCGTCAAGCACGTCGAATGCTTTGACGGCGGCGTCCCACACTGGGGCATTCGAGACCCGCTCGAAGCGCACGCGGAAGAGCTTGCCAGCCGTCGCAAGGATGCCGGCCTCGACCTGTTCGTACGGGAAGTAAGGCCGCACGCTTTGAGAGTCGAAGTCGTAGTTCGCGCGGCGGAACTGTTCCTCCCAGAAGCGTGCATCGCTCAACGTAAGAGGCAACGCTTTAGGATCGCGCGCACGGACAAATGCCTCCAATTCGACGAACTCATTCTCCCCTGTCTCTCGTGCGGCTTCTTCTACTTCGCCGAGAAACTTCCGCATGTTCGCCGCCGAGCCCATCATCTGGTCAACCGTCGCGATGTCCGCCCAGCTGCGAAAGCCGAGCAGCTCGGCCATCTCTTCGCGTGCGGCGAGCAGATCCAGCAGCACCTGTTTGTTGGCCGGATAGCCACGGTCGTTATAGGCAAGGTACATCCTGCGCCGCAGCTCAGGGTTGATCGCATAGCTCATCACCGGCGACATCTCCGGCGGGTCGGTCGTGAGCACCACGGGCGCGTCGGCCTTCAGTTCAACGCCGTTCTCGCGGATGCCGTGCCGTGCCAGGTAGTCGGCTGGCAGCCCGAGTAGCTGGTTCGGATCGTCGACGGAGATCTTGCGGACGTCGTCCTGCACCGTGCGGCTGAAGCTCATACTCAGTTCAGTCATGCGTTCCGAGAGGGCGCGCACCTTCTCGCGGGTCGCCTCGTCGCGATCTACGCCGGCGAGCCGGTAGCCGAGCAGCGTGCGCTCCAGGTAATAACGGGTTGCCTCGTCCTCAGCGCTGGCATCGACGGCCTCAAGCGCACGGTAGACCGCCTGGTTCAGGCTGAGTTCGACTCCTGCAGCGCTGACCGTCTGCGACAGCTCCTGCGCGGCGTCCCGGACAGCGGCGGCAGGATGCACCATGAACATCACACCGGTCTGGCTTCCGGCCATGCGCAAGTGCCACTGCGCCTTATCGTAGAGCGCCAGCGTATTTTCGACGGTGCGAGTTCCTTCGACAGCCAGTAGCTCGGCTACTTTCTCTCGCGAGGCCGCCAGATGCATCTCCGTCCATTGCTTTGCGGTATCGGCCGTTCCGCCGCCATTCCATAGATGTAATGTGTCCATGTTGCTTCGTTCCTTCCAGCCGCCGTGGAGAGCGGCATCTCTGCATGATCGCATTTCCTGCGATCTGGTTCAGATGCAGCCGAGCCAACAGACGGACCATACCCGTAAAATAAGACAGCCATGCGCTACCTTATCGTTCTGCTCGCCATCGCCGGAATCATCGACTCCTCCCTCGCGCTTCGCATCCACTACCAGGATCCCAGCCAGGCGCCGCCATGCGCAGTCACGGAACGGTTCGACTGCGGCGCGGTCAATCACTCGCGCTTCGCGGTCTTTCCGCCGAGCAGCTTCGATGAGGACCCTGCTTCGAAGAAGGTCCATGTTCCCGTGGCGCTCTTCGGCATCATTGGCTATGCGTTGATTGCCGTTCTGGCGCTCGCCAACCGCCCGTGGCTCACCCTGCAGGCCGCCGAGATCGGCTTCGCCTTTGCCGCCTTCCTCAGCTTCATGGAGGCCTACATCATCGAGAAATGGTGTATCTACTGCCTGTGGTCCCAGGGCATCATCACGGCGATTCTGCTCTGTGCCATCGTTGCGCTCATCCTGCAGCGCAGGAACAAACAGCAATTTGGCAACATAGCTACGCAATAGGCACGGGATCACGGCTACAATCCGTAGCATGTGGCCCAAAGCTTTTGCACAACTGATCGAGCTCGCTCCGCACATCTCCCGGCTGATTCCCGTAGCCGACCGCTTCTTCCAGAGCAAATCGGCCAGTGAGGAGACTCACAGGCGCGCCATGGAAGCGCTGGCCGATGGCCTCCGCAGCGACATCGGCCAGGCGACAGCCGCCCATGAAAGTCTTTACCGCCAGTTCAACGATCAGAACGAGAAGCTGGCAGGCATCTCCACGGAAGTGCGCGCAGCAAAAGCGGCCATAGTGGCTTCAGAGGCGCGGATCATCCAGCTTGAAAAGTCCTTGAAGAGCAACACCGAGATGCTTATCGGCGTGTTGGCCATCAATGTGGCGCTTCTGGTGATCTCCCTGT
The DNA here is from genome assembly GCF_014203225.1 of Granulicella mallensis. Classification (GTDB taxonomy): domain Bacteria; phylum Acidobacteriota; class Terriglobia; order Terriglobales; family Acidobacteriaceae; genus Granulicella; species Granulicella mallensis_A. The sequence continues at coordinate 24,168 of NZ_JACHIO010000008.1, forward strand.
ACTTCATACTGCACCACTAAGGACGATGCCCTTCCGCATGCCGACACCTGCACCACCCCCTCAAACTGCTACTCGATTGCCGCACAGAACGCTGGTCGCGGTCCTGGGATTACTCGTTATCGCGATCCCAGCTTGCGCCTGGCCTGCGGTCAAGGCCCATCTACAGGCAGTCGCGGTCCTGGACCTCGTGGCCAACCAGCCGGTGCCCGCACCGCTGCAGGCCCTGGCGACTGAGCCCATCACCACCAGCGAGATAACAATCAACACGAGCCAAGGCTCCGTGCGCGCTCGACTCTATACGCCGCTGCATCATCCGAAGGCGCCCGCGCTGATCGTGCTGCATGGAGTGCATCATCTCGGCATGGATGAGCCGCGATTGATTGCCTTCGCCTCAGCCATGGCCTCCTGCGGCCTGCGTGTACTCACGCCGGAGCTACCCGACATCAAGGATTACCACGTCGGCGCGAACTCCATTGCAACCATCGGCGACGCGGCTACGTGGCTCGCGCAGCAGGATGGAGGACAACCTGTAGGGGTCATGGGCCTGAGCTTCTCAGGCGGGCTGTCGCTCCTCGCCGCCTCTGATCCAAAGTTCCAGCCGAGCATCAAATTTGTCGTTGCCGTTGGTTCGCAGGATGAGATGTCGCGTGTGGCCGAGTACTATCGCACCGGCAAAGATCTGCGCCCCAATGGGACCGTAGAGCTGCTGGCCCCGCATGAATACGGTGCGCTGGTGCTGGAGTATGAGAACCTCGAAGACTATGTTCCGGCTCCCGATCTCGAGCCTCTGCGCGCCGTGCTGCGCGCACATCTATACGAAGACATCACCGCCGAGAAATCTGCGCTGGCGAAGCTGACTCCGGCACAGCTTGCGGAAGTGAAACAGCTGATGGACACGACTTCCACGACAACCCATGACCGGCTGGCGGCTGCGGAGACAAAGCACATCGCGGAGATGGCCGGCGTCAGCCCTCATGGACACCTGCGGCAACTCACGACACCGGTCTACCTGTTGCATGGCGAAGGCGACAACATCATTCCGTCCGCGGAGACTCTATGGATGGCCGATGAGTTACCGAGCGAGATGCTGAAGGCTTCGCTGGTCTCGCCTGTGCTCACCCACATCGATATTGATAACCATGGTCCGACAGCGATGGATCGCTGGCAGCTGGTGCATTTCTTTGGGTTGATTCTGGATGCGGCGGCCCACTGACAACTGTTGCTTTTGTTTTTCTGGTTTGTCATTCCGAGCGTAGCGAGCGAATCTGCTTCCTCCCGTTCTTCGCCTGTATCGCCTCAAATCCTGGGTAAGGCCCAAGGAGCGTCATCTGTACGGGCATGGGGTAAAAACGGGAGAAAGCAGATTCACTCGCTGCGCTCGGAATGACAAGCAAGAAAGGCAACAGCAAGAGCAGAAGCAGATTCCCTTCGGGAATGACAACAAGAAAAGCAAAGGCCAAAGCAGCGACGAACTACAATCGAAGTCAACGCTATGCCAGACCTCATCACCCTCACCGACATCCACGCCGCTCAGGCACGCATCGCAGACACCGCCGTACGCACTCCTCTGGTACGCCTTAGCCGCGCGCGATTGCGCATGGCCGGCTTCGCCGAGTTCGCAGAGAGCACACCGGACATCTATCTGAAGGACGAGTCGGCGCAGCCCATCGGCAGCTTCAAACTACGCGGCGCGTACAACAAGATCGCCCAGCTTTCCGCGGAGCAGTTGCAGCGCGGCGTTATCACCTACTCCTCGGGCAACCACGCGCAGGGAGTGGCGTTCGCGGCGCGAGCGCGGGGAGCGAAGGCCGTTATCGTGATGCCCTCGAACGCACCGCAGTTGAAGGTAGAGGCCACCAGGGCACTTGGCGCGGAGATCGTCACCGTTGGCCCGGCGAGCCTGGAGCGCAAACAAAAGGCTGAAGAGCTCGAAACACTGCACGGTTACACGATGGTGCCTCCCTACGACGACGAGGCCGTCATCACTGGACAGGCGACATGCGGCCTGGAGATTCTTGAACAACTGCCGAACGTCGATCTCGTACTGGCACCTGTCTCCGGCGGAGGCTTGCTTTCAGGCGTGGCCAGCGGGATCAAGCTCGCGGCGGACGCGGCAAATCAGGTCGCGCCCAACATCTGGGGCTGCGAGCCGGAGCTTGCTGCCGACGCCAAGGAGTCCTTCGACACGCGCACACTCGTCGAGTGGCCCGCTGCAAAGACCACCCGCACCCTGGCCGATGGGCTGCGCACGCAGTCGCTCGGCGAACGCAACTTCCAGCACATCCTGCAGTTTGTCGACGGCATTGTGACCGTTACAGAAGACGAGATTCGCACCGCTCTGCGCGTCATTCTGAGTGCAACCGCACTGGTTGCCGAACCCTCCGGCGCAGTCACCCTGGCAGCGATCCTCTTTCATGCGCACGAGCTTCCCAAGGCGGACAAGGTTGTCGCCGTACTCTCCGGGGGAAACCTCGATCCGGCGCTACGCGCTGAACTTGAGGCTGAAACGAAGGCGATTAACGGCTAAAATCTCAGCCATGCGTTTCTCCTCTGTCACTGCGGCGTTCCTGCTCGTGCCGGGACTGCTGTTTGCGCAAAAACAGAAGAGGGACAACCGCAGCGGCTATGACCGATCGGCGCGTTCGACCGTGCTGCATACGGCCAACGTCTACGCCACTCCCGACAGCAGCGCCCCGCCGATCGTCACGGTTACTCCCGGCCATGAGATCGTCGTGACAGCGCACAATGGCCCGTGGGTGAACGTCTTTGCCAACACCGACACCAAGGAAGACGTAGACCCCGACTCCAAGCCCGAGTTCGAAGATCCCGAGGCCAATCCCGATCCAAGCTCCGGCTGGATTCGCGACAAGGGCATTGTCGGCCCAACCACACCAAACGGCGATGTACTGATCTATGGCGCAGCTGCCGAGTATGAAGCGCAGGCGATGCGACCGCACGCGCCTAAAGGAGCCGACCAGGCCGCGCATCTGCTCTATCATCGCGTCGCCAACTACTTTCCCGACTCGCCGCTCGCGCCCGAGGCCGAGTTTCGCGCCGCTGACATTCGCTGGCAGCTCGACAAGCTTGATATCTCCACGCTACCCAGCGCGCATGAGCAGGAGGCCTTCCTGCGCCCTCAGTTATATGAAGGCGAGTTCAAGCATCTGATGAAGCTCTATCCGAACTCTCCGTTTACAGCACGCGCGGCGTTCGAACTGCTCGACAACAAGCTCTGCGGCGACTGGCAGGGCCTTCCGAAGTGTCCGGAGATGGAGACGCAGCTTTATCTGAAGTACGCAGACCGCTATCCCGATGGCCCGAAGTCCGCCGAAGCGCTCTATAACGCGGCCTATCGCCAGGGTGCGCTGGTGACGATGTACACGCTCGATGAGAATAAAAAGAATTCAGAGGCCGCGGCGAAGAACTGCCAGTCGATTGCCGATGAGTTACGGCAGAAGTATCCGCAGTCGGACTTCGCGGCTCGCGCGGCGACCGTTGCCTTTCGCGTGAAGCAAGGTATCCCGGTCTATGGAAACGATCGAGACTAAACGATCTTTGGATTAGCCTTTCCTACGCATCGAAAGCCAATATTCGAGGCCGAACTATCAGGAGTATTGGAGGTCCGCGCCGCCACCCTGTAGCGATTGCAGTAGGACGCGTGGCACAGAAACGAACCACCCTTCATCACCTTTGCCTCGCCGGCCGGCGGACCCACAGGATCTTGTGAGGTAGAAAACGTCGTGCCGAACCAGTCTGCACACCACTCCCACACGTTGCCGGTAACGGAGTACAGGCCATAGCCGTTAGGCGGAAAACTGTCGACAGGACAGCTTCCGGCATAACCATCTTCGGCTGTATCTTGTCGCGGAAATTGCCCCTGCCAGATATTGCACAGATGCTTTCCCTTGGGAGTCAGTTCATCGCCCCACGGGTAGAGCTTCCGTTCGAGGCCGCCACGCGCGGCGTACTCCCACTGGGCCTCGGTGGGCAGCAACCTCCCTGCCCACGCAGCGTAGGCTGCAGCATCGCTCCATGAGACGTGCACTACCGGATGGTTCTGCCTGTCTTTCACATCCGAGCCTGGGCCTTCCGGGTGATCCCACGTAGCACCGGGGACCTTGCACCACCAAGGCGTCATCGCGACGGTGTCTTCTACCACTTCTTCGAAACGCTCCTCAGGAATGTGCGACCAGAAGACGAACGACCAACCAAAGACTTCGGCCTCGGTACGATGGTTTGTCGCTGCGATAAAGGCAGCGAAGTCGGCATTCGTAACCGGGTAGGTATCGATGTCGAAGGCCGAGAGCGAGACGGAACGAACCGGGCCTTCGCCATCGGCAGGAAAGCCTCGTTCGTAGTTGGTGCCCATAAGAAAGGTGCCGCCGGGAAGCGGGATCGTCGTACGGCTTGGAGCTAGACCGGGGGTATAGACCAATGGGGCTTTGACGGGAGTTGAAGCTTCGCGGACGGATGTCGGCGTGCAGCAGGATTTGGGGTTGTTGTCAGTACTCATCGCACGTCCGATAGCAGATCGAAATCATCACTATAGATTGTAGGTCGTGAACAGAGCTCACATTCAATTTCAGACTCCCTGGAGTGTGTCACCTAATTAGCGCAGGGTATGTTCTCCCGATGCTTCAAATAAGCCACGATAGGTCGCCCCTTCAGGGCTCTGCCTTCGAGGGGCCCATAACCCAGGGTTCCAGCGGCACGGCGAGCAAAAAACGCTCGCCATGCCGCCTCCACCCTGGGCTGGGATATACCGCCCCTTTGGGGCTCTACCAGAGACCTGCCCTACGGATAGAGCTTCGCTTCCACGATCTCAGGCTCAGGCTCTCCAGCCGCCACAATCAACTTCTTCAACTGTTCGCGTAGTTCATTGGCCTTCTCGCGATACTCTTTGCGACCAGCGAGATTGACCAGTTCGTTGGGGTCGGCGCGCTGGTCGTACATCTGGTACTCGGTATAGGTCTTGGCTGCCAGCTCCTTGCCGCCCGATATGTCGGCGACACAGTAGGTCCAATCCGGCGTACGGATCGCGCGCCCGGTCATCGACTCGCTGATCTGGATGAGCTGCTGATTCGGCCAATGCTGACGCGCCTCAGGATCGTTGAGCAACGGCAGCACGCTGTGGCCCTTCCAGGTCGAAGGCACGGGAACACCCGCCGCTTCGAGCAGAGTTGGCGCAAGATCGATGAGACCAATCAGTTCGGGGACCTGTTGTGTTCCTCGGAAGCCGGGGCCATCGATTACCAGCGGGACACGGATCGAGCTATTGTGGGTGCTGCGCTTGTACTCCTGGTTGCGCGTCATGAAGTGGCAGCCATGATCGCTGATGAAGACAAAGATGGTGTTCTCGGCCAGATGCTCTTCTTCGAGGATGCGGCGCACGCGGCCCACTGAAGCATCGATGGACTCGATGCAGCCGTAGTAGTCCGGAAGCTGCGCCTGCCAGGTGCCGGGCAGCGCGCGAAGATCGTCGGGCACGACCGAGTTGACGTAGCGCGCAGCCGCGCCCTTGGGGGCGATGGGCTGGTGCATATCGTTCTGCTGGTGAGGCTCTAACTGCGAGATAAAGAGAAAGAACGGCTTGTCGTGCTTCTGGCGAAGAAACTGCTCGGCGCGGTCGGTGAGGAAGTCGACGCGATACTCGTCCTTGTAGGTGATCTCTTTTCCGTCGCGATCCCAGATCGTTCCTTCATACGGGTGCGAGGTATTTTCAATCGCGTTGGCCCCTTCCCAGAGGTCGAGAAAACCGCCTCGGTCTTCGGCCTTCACCGCTCCCGGGCTGCCACCCTGTGCAGGGTTCTCCAGAGCGAGATGCCACTTGCCGATAAGGTTCGCCGAGTAGCCCGCCTTGCGCAGCTCCCCTGCAAGTGTCGGCAGCGACTTATCCAGCTCCAGGCCGTTGTGCCAGACTCCGGTCTCCGTGGCGTAGCGGCTGGTAAAGATCACAGAGCGCGCTGGAGCGCATACCGGTTGATTGGTAACCGCATGGGTAAAGTTCTTGCCACGCGCGGCGATAGCGTCGATGTTCGGTGTGTGCGTCGAACTATTGCGACCGTTGGCTCCAACAAAGTCCGACCGAAACTGATCGGCGAGATACAACACGATGTTGGGCCGCGAGGCAGGCTTTGCTGCAGCGCCCTTGGACTGTTCCGCCTCAGCGGCACCCGACACAGCAGCAGCTACCGCGGCTGCCACGGTGCCCTTCAAAAATGATCGGCGACTCTCTATCGTTTCCGGCATCTTCAACTCCTACCAGTAAATCTTTGCAGCGAACTGCAGTTGTCTTGAATTATCACGCGTGCTGGTGATCGACGCGAACGTAGAGGGCGTTGTAAAAGTAAGGCTTCCCGGGGCCGAGAAGTTTGGCGTATTGGTGATATTGAAAGCTTCGGCACGAACTTCCAACCGAGTTCCTGCGACGAGGGGAATCTGCCGGAAGAGCGAAGCGTCGAGCTTATGGTAAGCCGGTCCACTGACCTGTGTGGGAGAGCCTCCCAATGCCGCCAATCCGGTAGCTGTCGTAGCAGGATTGGCAAAGGCTGCGGGGTTCAGGAACTGCGTCGCGTTGTGAGGGCCCGCATAAGGGTTCTGTCCTGCTACTTTGAGAGCATTGCAACCCAAACCAGCAGCAGTGGTAACCGAGCAAGCTACGGTGAGAGGCTGACCATCCTGTACCGTCGCGATTCCCTGTAGCGACCATCCGCCTGCCACATAAGCCGCAGGCCCATGCGTGAGCAGCGCACGCCCGTGACCGAACGGCAGAGCATAGGTTCCATTCGCATGGAAGATATTGCGAACATCGGTATCGCAGAGAGCATAGTCAAACCCGATGCCAGCCCCCGGAACATAAGGCGCGCGATAACTGCCGATATTGTTATCGAGCTGATCCCGCGCATCACCCATGCACTTCGACCACGTGTAGTTGGCATCGAGCGTCAGCCCGTTCGACCAGCGGCGAGTGACATCGAGTTGCAAGCCGTTATAGTTTGTTACGCCTGACGGAGTGATGAAGGTACCGCCACGAGCGAAATCAGGGAAAAAACTATTTGTCTGCGCGTTAGCGCTTGCGGGAAGAACCGTATCGAGCGTGTTGGTATTGATCGGAGTTTGCAGGTGTCTCGATACCGACCCCGCATAGCCGATCTTCAGAACGGTTGTCGAAGTAAGTTGATATTGGACCTGCAGGTTGTAGCCCTCGGTATAGGCACTCTGCCAGTTGTACTGTCGGCCAAGAAGAGTGATGCTCGACAGGTTTGCGTTGGCTGCGTTGAGTGGAACGTTCGTCAACCCATTGGCCAGCGTGCCGATCGAGTTATCCGGCGTTAGCGGAGTAACAGGATTGCCTGCGGTATAGCTCGTCGCGATGTTGAATGGGAAGTTGGCTCCTGGCTGTGCGCTCAAACCATAATTCTCATAGCCACCATAAAACAGGCCAAACCCGGCATGAATGACAACGCGTGAATTCGCCTGATAGGCAATACCGAAGCGTGGAGCGAAGTTTTCTTTCTGCGCCGTTCCCAATCCCCTGTTATCGGTCGGGACAAAAGCGATATTGTCTTTATTCAGCAACGCAATAAAGGCTTGCGGCACCGAAGCTACCTGTGATCTTGGAATGAGAAATTGAGCACCGACCGCTGGATTGCTCAAAGGCCCAGGGAGGAAGTTAGCCTGCCGATCGTCACGCTCGGTCGGGACACCGTAGTGCTCCCAGCGCAGGCCGAGGTTCAACGTGAGACGCGAGGTGGCGCGCCAGTCGTCCTGGACGTAAGCACCCACGTAACTCCGGTGAAGATTGCTGATAGGAGGAAAACTGGAGGCGCTGACAGTGTTCGCGCCGCCTATGTTGTCGTAAGCGGTCGAGCTATTGCCGACCGTATTACGAGTCGGGTTCAGAAGGAACTGCGCGCGGTCAGTGGAGCCGTCCGTCTGGCTCACGATGGAGGTATAGATGCCGCTATAGCCAAACGAACCGCGCGACGCGGAAGGCGTCGACGTGGGATACAGGAGGCTCTGGTAGAGCACCCCGGTGCGCAGCACATGGTGGCCGCGCGAGATCGTCACGTTGTCGGAGAACTGCGTAATGTCACTCGCCTTGTTACTGGGCAGCGATCCAGACTGCCCCAGGTTCGCCAACGCGCCGAACGTCAGGGTAGGCAAGCCACCGTTCCCTGGAAACTGCGGAATACCACCAATCCCATACTGCGCTGGAATGCCTAACTGACTGGCAAAGGGCTGCTGGCGAATGTCGACCACACGGCTATAGCCGACGCGCGCTTCGTTCACAATCTGAGGAGTGAAGATGTGGGTCTCACTCACGGCAACATTCTGCGCCTGTGTCCATCCATTGCCGGGACGGCTCGCCTGGCCATCTGCAATGCCCTGGAAAGGCCCGGGGTTCAACTGGTCCGTATCGAGATAGCTGTAACGCACAAACGCCGAATCGCGGTCGCTGAAGTGCTGGTCGACACGCAGGTCGATGCCATCGCTGTTATTCGTCACCGTGGGGAACGAGGTGAAGTTATTCGTTACACCACCAGCGGTCGGCGAAGGGAATAAATTCAACAAAGCGATTGCGCTGGAACTCAATCGGCCGCTGGGCAATCTATTGAGCAACGCCACTTGTCCGGCGTTGGTGAAGTTTGTCTGCCCTGCAAGAGACCCTGAGTAAAAAGGATCGCGCACATAGCCGGTGCTGGTCGCCTTGAGTCCAGTGGTTGCGTCGATTTGTCCGCCTGTGATGGGGCGGCTAGTCGCCGGATCGAAGATCGTACCTACGTGAAAGACTCTGCCCAGCAAGTCGGTCTTGGTTCCGCTCTGTCCCGTAATCAAGTCGCCGAAGTTCGTAAATCCAGATTGATTTTCGGCAGCGGTCGGTACGGTAACAACCTTGCTGCTGTCCTGCGCGCTGCGCAGGCCTTGATAGTCGAAGAAGAAGAACGTCTTGCCACGGCCGTTGTACAGCTTGGGGATGACTACCGGTCCACCAAGGGCGAAGCCGAACTGATTCTGGCGAAAGGCAGGCTTGGCCGCTGCCGTCGCAAAGTAGTTGCGCGCATCCAGAACATCGTTGCGGAAGAACTCCCAGGCATCGCCGTGGAAGCGATCGCCGCCTGACTTCGTCGACACATTCAAGACTGCGCCCGCAGAGTGGCCGAACTCCGCCGTGTAGTTGTCGGTCTGCACGACAAACTCCTGCAGCGCATCCGGCGGAGGCATGATGACATACTGCGTCTGGTTTACGTAGTCCGCAATAGCCGCATTGTTATCGATGCCGTCGAGCAGGTAATCGTTCTGCCCGCGACGCGCGCCGTTCGCGCTGAAAGAGCCACTGGCAGCCAGGCCGCGTGAGTCCGCCTGTGCAATCGTGACACCGGGAGCGGTCTGGGCCAGGAACGTTACATTGCGGCCGTTCAACGGCAGATCGTTGATGCGGCGCGCATCAACCAGTTGCTGCAGCGCAGAGGTCTGCGTCTCCAGCAGCGGCTGGGTGGAAGCGACCTCTACCGTTTGCGTTACCTCGCCTACGTGCAGGGCTACGTCTTCGCGCAAGGTTGACTGGGCCGTGATCGCCAGGCCCTTCTGCACATAGCGCTCGAAGCCTTCCTGCTCCACTGTGAGCGAATAGGTCCCGATAGCAAGTGGCGAGAAGGTAAAGCTGCCATCGCTGCCTGACTTCGCGGTGCGCTCGACACCGGTCTCCTCACTGCGCAACTTGATCGCGGCACCGGATACTCGCTGCTGTTGTGCGTCGGACACAGTGCCGACGATAGCGCCGGTATCTACCTGGGCCCAGGCCGCAACGTGAAGAGATGCAATCAATACCAATAAAAGTGAGATGTTCCTGCGCAGGGACACGGAGCCTCCGGTGAGAGAAGGAAGACACGCTTATTCCGGCGGGGAGAAAGTACGCACGCAGAGATAGCTCGTCGTTCGAAAAATAAATTAGAAAAGGGGAGTTAGCTGGCTAGTAACTTAGCGGCAACAGGTACAACAACAACCGGTGCGGGGAGCAACCGGGGAGAGGCCGGTGGAGGCCATCATCACGAATTGTTGGTTACTGCATGACATCTTTGCCTGCCTGTCTGCAAAGCATAGGAGGAATATATTCGTATGTCAACTTTTGAGCTTTATTGAGCGACCTACTCAGGCGATTATTTTGCAAAAAGCGAAGGGGTGGCTATATCCCAAATCTGTCCCTGGTTGTGCCTGTGCAGCCTGGGCCGCCCGAAGGAAGGCAATTCAGTCGTTGCGCCCTACGGGCTTCACTCCGGCCTTCGGCAGAATGGTATAGGTTCTGGATCGTGCTTTTCGGCACGGTTGAAACCGTGCCCTTCCGGGCTTGCCTCAACAAGCTATTTGCACGGTTCAATCACTTTCTCAGTGCAGTTTGATGACATGCCCTAGGACTTCGCACGCTTTTTCGCCGGCGGAGGACAGGTAGATTCCCGCACCACTAACTCCGGGTCGACGACCAATTGTTTAGAGGGAGGATGGTCCGGGTGAGCGGTGATCTGCCGCACGAGCGCTTCAGCGGCAAGCATCCCCATCGTGCGCAGAGGCTGCCGCACTGTCGTCAAGCTGGGATTCTGGAAGGCTGCCGACTGTACGTCGTCGAAGCCGACGACCGAGACATCCTGCGGCACGCGCAACCCCGCCTCACGCAGAGCACGGATGGCTCCAATCGCCGAAACGTCATTGAACGTAAACAACGCGGTAAAGGGTGTATCCGATGCCAGCAGCCGTTGGGCCGCGAAATAACCGGGCTCATGCGAGGGCGCATCCCCTTCAAGCTGGGCCACGAGTTTGGGGTTCAGCTTAATCTGCGCCCGCGATGCCGCGTGGCGAATCGCCTGCCAGCGCGGTTCCGTATCCGAGCTGAAGCTCTGCCCCTTGATGATGGCAATCTCGCGATGCCCCAACCCCACCAGGTGATCGAGCGCCAACTCCACGGCACGGCGCTGGTTCAGCATAATGTTCGTCACACCCTCCTGCTCGTCGGGGCAGGAGACGGTGATCGTCGGCAGCCGCGAGTGCAGCGGCATGATGGTATCGATGGCAATGATGCCATCGACGGAGCGCTCCATCAACAGCGACTGCGCCCGCTCAATCAGCTCGCTGCGATGGTGATGGCTGATGAGGAAGTAGATGTAGCCGGACTGCAGCAATCCCTGTTCGATTCCGGCGAGCACCAGCGTCGCATAGCCCTCGGAGACCTCCGGAACCAGCACGCCGACCATCATCGACCGGCCATGCCGCAGCGATCGCGCCAGCGCATTCGGGCGGTAGTTGAACTCCTTGGCGGCGGCAAAGATACGGTCCTGTGTGGTCTTCGGGATCGACTTTGCCGCCGGAACGCCGTTCAGCACGCGCGAGATGGCCGCTACCGAAAGCCCCAGATGCGCCGAAAGAGTCGCCAGCGAAGCGGGTGCGCCATGCCGGGAAGTTGCATCTGATAGATCAGTCTTATCGGATTTGTTTACTTTTTTCGACGAAGGTGCCACCTCGTGAGTCTTTCACAAGTGGGCACCCGCGCGAAAATCGATTGCCGAGGCTTGACAGTCGTTATCGAGACGGAGCATAGTGCCTATTTGCTCAAACGTTTGCCTAATTGGGCAAACGTTTGCTCAGGCGCTATCGCAAACGCCAAATATTTACGTTGTCGGACTTTCCTGGAGGCAGTATGAAGTTGATCTCTACCATCTTTCCCCCTCAGCGCAGGGCCTTTCGGTGGCTTGCGCTCGTGGCAATTCTTTGCGTCGCTTCCCTGGCCGCGCATGCCCAGTACCGAACGTCGGTCCAGGGTGTTGTCACTGATCCGCAGGGAGAGGTCGTCCCTGGCGCGACCCTGACACTGAAGAACACCACCACGAACGGAACGATCGTTCACACAAGCGACGCCAATGGCGTCTTCAACTTCAACGCTCTGCCGGCCGATCCCTTTATTCTGACGGTCGCACGTAAAGGTTTTGCGACCAAGGTCCTCAGCGACCTCCAATTCGTTCCTGAAGAGGCCAACGCCTTGAACGTGCAGTTGGCCGTTGGCGGAGACACGCAGACGATTACCGTCGACGCCTCGACACAACCGGCCCTCAATACAGAGAACTCAAACCTGGGCGTCACGATCAGCAGCAACGACATCGCGCACCTGCCATCCTCCGGCCGCGACGTATTCACCCTGAGCCAATTGGCGCCGGGCTCGATTAATGATGGGTCGCAAGCTACAGGGGGTGGTGTCTATAACACTCCGGGTAACCAGGGTGTTGGCGGTTCAGGGTCAGGCGGACAAGAGCCAACCGAAAATAAACCTCAAACCTTCGCCAATGGCAACCAGAATTCGGCCAATGGCATTGCGATCGACGGTATCAGCACCACCAGCGCGGTCTGGGGTGGAGCCAGCGTCATCACTCCTGATCCGGACTCCATCGCTAATGTGCGAATCGTTACCAATCAGTACGACGCGGAAAACGGACGCTTCAGTGGTGCCATCACAGAGATCACCTCGAAGAGCGGTACGAACCAGTTTCATGGAAGCCTCTTCATCGACATTCACCGTCCTGGCTTGAATGCCTACCCTCACTTCTCCGGAACCGGCTCTGATCCTAAAACCGGTAGAGACAACTCCCGTTTCAACCAATATGGCGGCAGCGTTGGCGGCCCGATCTGGAAGGACAGGGTCTTCGCCTTCTTTTCCTATGAGACCTCCCCACAAGGGAATGCCCCCACGACAGGAACCGGTTGGTACGACACTGCCGCCTTCGATGCTCTAGGACGCAGCGGAAGCATTGCATCAACGTATCTGACCTTTCCCGGAGCAGGCGTCAACGCCACCGGCCTTGTCCCGGGCGTGACCTGCGCAACTGCCGGCCTGGTTCAAGGTGTCAATTGCAATGCCGTCGCAGGAGGCTTGAATATCGGCTCTCCGTTGACCTCCGCCTTGGGAACTCAGGACCCTACGGCCACTGGAACCACTGCCAATCCAGGAGTTGGCAGTGGACTGGGAAATGTAGCGGATATTGCAGAATTCGCTACAATCTCGCCGCATAGCTCGTACTACAAGGCATACAACGGGCGTCTCGATGCCGATGTCACGAAAAGCGATCACCTCAGCTTTGCCATCTATTGGGTGCCTCAAGGGACTACAGGCGAACAGGGTGGATCCCGCAACTATGACCTCTTCTTTCACGACCAGATCAATGATGCTTTCTCTGTAATTTGGAACCACACGTTCTCGCCAACATTCCTCAATGAAGCCCGTGCAAACGCCGCAGGCTGGCGCTATAACGAAATCACCTCCAACCCTCAGTCGCCCGTCGGTTTGCCCCAGGACGATATTAACCAGATCGGCTCTATCACTCTCAATCAATTCGGCCCTTCCGTTGGCAGCGATCTGAACCAGTGGACCTACGGCTACAAAGATGTCGCAACCAAGGTCTGGGGACAACAGACCATTAAATTTGGTGGCGATTACACGAATCTTCACTACCTCAATAATCCGACTTACACCTTTGTTCCCACCTACGATTTTTATAATGTCTGGGATTTCCTGAACGATGCGCCACACCAGGAGCAAGGACAGTTTAATCCGGCAACAGGTTTCCCCGGTGGCGCCCGCCAGGACGACCGCGAAAACCTCTTTGGCTTTTTTGTGCAGGATGACTGGAAGATTCGCAAGAACCTGACCATCAACCTGGGCCTGCGCTATTCCTATTTCGGCTCACTTTACGACAAGCAACACAATATCGGTGTGGCTACTTATGGTCCGGGGGCTGCGACCTATACGGGTCTTACCGTCAGGACTGGCGGCAACGTCTGGACACCACAGAAAGGTAACTTCGGACCCCAGATTGGGTTCAACTGGAGCCCGGAGACATTCCACGACAAGCTTGTCGTTCGTGGCGGTTACGGACTGAGCTACAACCAGGAAGAGATCGCCATTACATCGAGTGGCGGCAGTAATCCTCCGCTGACGTTCAACGCTAACTTCGCCTTCGACAGCCCCTCCAACCCGGGGGCTACAGGTGGGAACATTCTTTATGGAATTTCGAGCAGCCCGACAAACTTGTTTGGTTATGCTTCGAATCCCCACACCATCGTCTCGGTCGACAACGCTGCAGGCATACCGGCCTCGGGTTCAGCCAACATCACAGTCTTTCCTTCTCATCTGCCTACCACGTACGTTCACCATTACTCACTGGACTTGCAGTATGACCTAGGACACCAGCTTGTAGCGACATTGGGCTATCAAGGCAGCTCGTCCCATCACGTCATCGAAAACTCCAACTCCAATGCCTTCGCACTGGCTAATGGCCTGGCGCTGAACCCTCTGGTTACGAGTGGAAATTACTGGTGGAATGGCGGCTCTGCCAACAACAATGCTCTGCTCGCAGGCTTGAAGCACCAATTTGCGCATCACTTCTCTGCCGAAGGCCAGTTCTCCTGGGCAAAGAGCCTGGATAATACCTCTGGGCCGTACGAAGAGCAGCCGTATACCCCCGTTAATTCAAGCTATGACTATGGCCGTTCCGATTTCAACGTTGGAAAATCCTTCAAGGCTTTTGGCCTCTGGCAACCGGTTCTCTTCCACGGCAGCAATCGCTGGATGGAAAAGATTGCTGGCGGCTGGTCGCTGAGCGGCATCTACACGGTTCATACCGGCTTCGGCTGGACACCTAACTACGGAATCCCGCAGTCGCTCTACTGCTCCAACTGCGGCTACCAAAATCTGCGTCCCTTCTACCTCGGAGGCTCTCCACGTTCTACGAAGAATAGTGCTTTCGAGCCCAATGCCGCAGGTGTTTCTTCAAATTACCCAGGAAACCTAACCGGGGTTACACAGACGGCGACAGTCAACGGAGCTACTGGGACACCTGTTCAGTACTCCAATCAATACTTCAGCGTGCCTAACTTTGCTGCGGCTATGACAGCAGCCAGCGGCACTGGATTCCCAGCAGTGAACGCGGCTCTCCCACCAGCACCTGGAATTGCACGTAATTCATTCAACGGCCCTGGATACAAGGATGTCGATGCCTCTTTGGCAAAGGCATTCGGTCTCCCCAAGATGCCAGTTCTAGGCGATCAGGCGAATATTGAAATCAGCATCAGCGCCCTCAACCTGTTCAACAACTTGAACCTCAACCCATCCAGCATTGCAACGAATATCAACTCCTCAAACTTTGGAACGGATAATGCACCTCTCGGTGCACGGTCCGTTACCTTTCACGCGCGGTTCAGCTTCTAACTCGCGTTTGTAGTCCTTTGCAAACAAGAGGGTGCTCCTCAAAGGGCACCCTCTCTTTTCACTCAACATCTGGATTTTGATCCCGCGTAGTGTGAGCAGCCGGGGGCTCCCATGGAAGACATGCTGCATCGATGGAAATATGGCACGTTTCAGTTAGGACTCGTAGCTGCATTGGCTACAAGCGTATTCACAGGTTTTAAAGTTCAAGCCCAGGAACAGATACAGATTGACGCTGCGGCACCCACAACTCCCTTCCCTCACTTCTGGGAACAGATGTTCGGCTCAGGACGAGCCATTCTTTCGCTGCGCGAGAGTTATCGCGATGATCTGCGCGCAGTAAAACAAGTTACTGATTTTCGCTATGTGCGCTTTCATGCCATCCTGCACGATGAGGTTGGTGTCTATAACGAGGACGAGCACGGCAACCCGGTTTATAACTTCACCTACGTCAATCAGATTTATGACGGCCTCCTAAAGAATGGCGTGAAGCCTGTCGTCGAGATCAGCTTTATGCCGAAGAAGCTGGCCTTCAATCCGGATGCCCTCCATCCCTTCTGGTACAAGCAGAATGTCTCGCCGCCGAAGAGCATGGAGCGCTGGGACGACCTGATGAAGGCGTTCGCGCAAAATCTTGTAGACCGCTATGGGATAGATGAAGTTTCAACCTGGTACTTCGAAGTATGGAACGAACCGAACATCGATTTCTGGGGCGGCATTCCGCGGCAGGAATCGTACTTTGACCTGTACGCTCATACCGCGCGTGCGTTGAAGGCCGTAGATCCTCGTCTTCGCGTAGGAGGCCCGGCAACGGCTGCCGCGGCCTGGATTCCAGCCTTCCTGAAGTACACGGCAGAGAACCACGTGCCGGTAGACTTCGTCTCCTCGCATGGCTACGACGACGAACCGGTACAGAGGCTGCTCGGCACAAATGAAGATATTCGTGAAGAAGATCGCACCTGTGCAGCAGCGGCAAAGGTGCGCCACCAGATCGATGCCTCGGCGTTGCCACATCTACCTTTGCTCTGGACGGAGTGGAACGTTCCTGGCCGCGATCAACTACGCGATACAGCTTACGTTGGACCGGCGCTGGCCGAGGCTGTTCGCACCTGCGATGGTGTAACCGACTATCTCTCCTTTTGGACCTTCTCCGATGTGTTTGAAGAAGGTGGCCCGGCGACAAAACCCTTCGAAGGCCAGTTCGGACTACGCGCTGCGGGCGGTATCAATAAACCGAGCTTCTACGACTTCGCGCTCTTACACCAACTGGGGACGCAACGCATCGCCAATCCATCGCATGACGTGATCGTTACGAAGCTGGCAAATGGCTCCCTGGAGATTGCTGTCTGGAATCTGCCTGATCCCGGCGCGGCTCCTCAATCCAAACAGGTAACACTAGCCATTCAAGGGGTAAAGAAAAACGCGCAGGTCACAATCGAGCAGGTTGATGACGAGCACAGCAACACGCTCAACGCCTATGCGAAGCTGGGCAGCCCACGCTATCCGAAGCCCGGACAAGTCGAGCAGATGAATCGCGAGACGGCGCTCACTTCCCCTGAACACCGTTCGCTTACCAATGGAAGTCTCTCGCTCGAACTTGGGAAGAATGCGCTCGTACTGATCGAAGTTCGGCCATAAGTGCTTTATCCCCTACGTTCAGCGCGAACCTATCAATCATCCGTCCGGAAGAATCTATCCGGCAGCACTGAAAGGAATACCATGCGGAAACAATTGAAACTTCGCTCTGTTGCCCTGGCGGCGGGAGTGTTTCTTTTTTCAAGCTCCATGCTTTGCCTCCAGGCACAGGAGCAGGAACACATCGCTATCGATGCCAAGGCAGCGACTACACCCTTTCCTCATTTCTGGGAGCAGACATTCGGCTCAGGCCGGGCCATTCTTTCGTTGCGCGAGAGCTATCGCAATGATCTGCGCACAGTGAAGCAGGCGACTAACTTTCAATCCGTACGCTTCCACGGAATCTTCCTCGATGAGGTTGGACTCTACGACCCGGATCGCCAGACGAAGAACCCTGGCCTGGCCGCGCAAGCTGCTAATGATGCCTCAATCTATAACTTCTCCTACATCGATCAAATCTATGACGGCCTGCTGGCTAATGGAGTAAAGCCCTTCATCGAGTTGAGCTTCATGCCGAAGAAGATGGCCTCCGATCCCAATGCGCTACATGCATTCTGGTATCACCCGAACGCATCCCCACCGAAGGACTATGCCACCTGGGATGCCATGATCCGTGCGTTTGCCGAACATCTCATCAAGCGCTATGGCATTGAGGAAGTAGCCACATGGAAGTTTGAAGTATGGAACGAGCCCAACCTGGACTTCTGGATGGGGAATCCGAAGCAGGCCACTTACTTCGAGCTCTACGATCACACAGCGCGCACGCTGAAGGCCGTCTCTCCGCGCCTGATCGTCGGAGGACCTTCTTCCGCACAGGCCGCGTGGGTTGCACCTTTTCTCGCGCACGTGAAGGAGAAGAACGTTCCGATCGACTTCGTCTCGACCCACGTCTATGCCAACGATACGGCGGACAATGTATTCGGCACGACCGAGAATATTCCGAGAGACAAGATGGTGTGGCGTGCTGTCAAAAACGTCCACGAAGAGATCCTGAACTCGGCCTTTCCGAAGCTGCCGCTCATCTTCTCCGAGTACGGGGCCAGCTATTCCAATGAGCCGAATGTCACCGACTCCACCTATATGGGCCCATGGATGGCGAATAACATCCGCCTTTGCGACGGCCTGACCGAGAGCATGGACTACTGGACCTTCTCAGACGTCTTTGAGGAGCAGGGCGTCGTACGATCGCCCTTCTATGGCGGCTTTGGCCTGCTGGCTGCCGACAGCATTCCCAAGCCTTCGCTCAATGTTTTTCGCACGCTGCACAAGTTGGGTGACCAGCGCATCTCCGTGGCTTCAGAGTCAGCACTGGCAACGACTACAGCGAATGGCGGACTCGCGGTTGCCCTATGGGACTACGCTCCTCCCACAGGTACAGGCGCTACCTACACGATGCCCACCGGACCCGCTGGCCCGGCGAAGACGTTCGATCTTGACCTGAAAAATGTACCTGCGAATGCCTCCGTCCAACTGTGGCGCGTGGACGATGACCACGGCAATGTGCTGAAGGCGTTCGACGCTATGGGACGTCCCGCTGGCGATCTCACCCAGGAACAGGTTATAAAGCTTCGTGCAGCCGGAGAGATGGCTCCTGCGGAGCACGTACACCTCAAACAAGGAAAATTACAGGTCACAGTTCCGGCTCATGGCCTGGCGCTCGTGGTGATAGAAAGGTAGCTCGATGCAACGGCGCACATTACTGAAGTTACTTGCCGGATCGGCACTGCTACCGCAGATTCCGGCATTCGCACGTACGAAGAAGCCTAACCATAGTCTTACCCAAGAGGATGACTCCTTCCTCGACGAGATGCAGCGGCGCGGCTGCCTGTATTTCGTCGAGCAGGCTGGGGCGAAGACCGGCCAGGTGCTTGACCGGGCCGCGTCGGCTAATACCGATGGCAAACGTGACCCTCGCCTGATGGCCAGCATTGCGGCTACAGGCTTCGGCCTTTCGGCGTTATGCATCGCGGAAAAACGTGGCTATCAGCCTCGGCAGAAAGTCATAGAACAGATTCGCAGGACACTGCGCTTCCACTACGAGCAGATGCCGCACGAACATGGGTTTCTCTATCACTTCAACGATGTCGAATATGGCGCAGCCTACATCGGCAGTGAGGTCTCGTCGATCGACACCGCGCTCCTGCTGTGCGGCGTTCTGACGGCCCGGGCCCACTTCCATGAAGACGCCGAGATCAAACGGCTCGCAACGGCCCTTTACGAGCGCGTCGACTGGCCCTGGATGCTCAACGGAGGAACGACCTTCTCCATGGGCTTCTCTCGCGGCAAATTCATCCCATCTCGTTGGGCCCATTACTGCGAACTGATGATGATCTATCTGCTCGCCATGGGGTCCCCAACACATCCTGTCGAAGCTTCAGCCTGGGACGCCTTTGATCGTCCAAAGATCACCTACAAGGACTACACCTACATCGGGGCGGGCGATCCGCTCTTCGTGCATCAGTACAGCCATGCGTGGTTCGACTTTCGCGGCAAGCGCGACAAGTACGCGAACTACTTCGATAACTCCGTCATCGCGACCCAAGCCCATGAGGCCTATTGTCTTAGCCTGGGTAAGCCCTACTCGCCTGATTACTGGGGCATCAGCGCTTCGGACTCCGAGCACGGCTACACCGCCTGGGGAGGGCCTCCGGGTGAGGGCCAGATCGACGGCTCCGTCGTACCCAATGCTCCTGCGGGATCGCTTCCCTTCCTACCTGCAGACTGTCTCCGCGTGCTGCGCTCTCTGAAAGAGAAGTATGGAGAAAAGGCCTGGGGTCGGTATGGTTTCTGCGATGCCTTCCATCCGGAGGCAAAGTGGTATGACCCGGATGTGCTTGGGATCGACCTGGGGATCGGTGTGCTGATGTCGGAAAATCTGCGCTCCGGCTTTGTTTGGGAGACCTTTGCGCGCAATCCGGAGGTTTCGGTTGCGATGAAGAAGGCTGGATTCCGGGCTGTCTAGAGCTGTAAGCCTATAGTTCATACAAGAACATTCCGGGGCAATTCAAATGCTGTCATGCTCCGGTTGAGATGACAATTTTATAGGGAATTTGAAAAGAATAAAAATTCTATACCTATACGGAAACTGCTCTAAGGGGCCTGCTAGAGCAAATCTCCTGTTACTGGGTAGTGGAATCGGGCTTGCAGTACCGTTTTTCTGGGGAAAAACGGCCATAAGTGTCGTGGTTTCGCTATACACCTACAGGAAATTTGCTCTAGCTGCCACCACTGTTCTGAATCCGCTTCCGGCTCTCACGCAACAGCGTAAGAAAATCACGCAGAGATACTCCCTGATTCTTCGGGTTCCACGACACCGATAACCCCAACGACAACGTCTCCGGCAGCAGCGGGCTGAAGGCAACATACTTTTTCAACGTAGGGGCTTCGAGTGCGGCACGCAGCCCACTCCATCACGCTGCTGTCTCGCCGCGTCATATGATCTGACAAATATATTCCACAATCTTCAGTCCCACTCCGCCGTCCTGCGGGCATGGACAACGCAGAAATACATATATTTTGGGTGTGATTCAAATAATGGGAATAATCCGCGCTTCCGCGTGTTTAGTTGTCGTACGGCAACTAAAAAGCCGTGGAACATACAGCACGTCAGCAATCACATTGTCTTGTTGATTGAAAATTGCCATCACTGGTTGATAAGTTCTGCAGATACTCCCGCCTGCAGTTCGATTCCATCCTTAAAAGTTGCAACTGCACATAGGATGACTGCCACCAACTGCAGGGGCTTGCCGTTTAGGGCAAGGCAAGAAGGAGAATTCTCATTGTCAGGCAAAGTTGATCCGCAGGTAAAAAACATTCAGCCCTTTCAAGCCATGACGGCACAGCAACCTGTATCCACGGAAAAGATGCAATACGTGCTGGAGTCTGAGAAAGAACGCCACCGCTTGGAAGTACAGGCTGTTGTGCTTGAATCATTCACTCGACGCTTTCTAATCAGTGCCGGACTTGCAAGCGGCATGAGCGTTCTTGATATTGGCACAGGCGCCGGAGATGTTGCGTTACTTGCAGCTGGAATCGTGGGTCCGACAGGTAGAGTTCTCGGTGTTGACACCGAAGCGGGCATGGTAAATCGCGCACAACAGCGGGCGCAGGCAAAGCAGATCGAGAATGTTCAGTTTCAACAAAGCTCCCTGCTGCCAGACGAAAAACTGGGCGAGTTCGACTTCGTCATAAGCCGGTTGGTTACAGCCTTCCAGCCGGACCAGGTCAACTTTCTTCGCCGAGCTGCCTCCCTGGTGAAGGCGGGTGGAAGCATCGTCTCGATAGAGGCCGGGTGGAATCTCTGCGGCCAATGGACGAATCCCGCAATTCCCGTTTACGACGAGCTGACCAGGAGCGCCATAAGCCATATGGAAGCATTTGGCTTTGATTCCAAGCTTGGATCTCGCCTGATTCAGCTATTTACCCATGCAGGGCTTGGCAGGCCATCGGTTGCCGCAGAGTTTCTGGTCGGCGGCCCTGACTCGATCTTACTCGATTACACCCTTCTTAACTTTGAGAGTCTCTTTATGATATTCAGAGGAAAAGGACTCGACGTTCCAGATGAGGACGATCTAAACAGAAAGTATGCCGAGATACGAGAAGCTGCAGCATCATCACATGTTCAGTTCAACGGTCCTTGCATTGTCGGCGCGTCTCTAAAGATTGAACAGACCTTTATCGAGTAGATGGCCTGCAATGGCGCAGACATCGCTCCCCCCACCAGGAGCGATGTCTGCGTCATAGTGCCCGATCCAAGCGTCGCCGAATATTTATGTCAACGTTCGTAAAATAATCTTCAGATTTCGTCCCGCCTACTTCCTCTTCCTTCTGCTTATCAGCGCGGAGCGCTGATAAGCACTCTAGCTGCCCCCACTGCTCTGAATCTTCTTCCGGTTCTCACGCAGCAATGTCAGAAAATCACGCAAGGCCACCCCCTGATTCTTTGGGTTCCACGACACCGATAGTCCTAGCGACAGCGTCTCCGGGAGCAGGGGGCTGAAGGTGATCCCCTTGGCGCGCAGATGGCGCATGCCTGCCGGAACCAGCGCGATGCCTTCTCCCGACTCAACCAGCGTCAGCACACCCGGCCACGACGACGAGGTGTTTGCGATGTTCGGAGAAAAACCCTCCGCCGCGCACAGCGAAACGATACCGTCAAACAGAAATGGATTGGAGTTGCGATCAACCAGCACCAGTGGTTGACTCTGCAACAGGCTTACCGGAACATCGCGACCGGCAAACGGGTGGTCGAGGCGCATGGCCACCACGATGGGGTCGCGATACAGAAGCTCGGAGCGCAGCGTGCGGTCGAACGGTGGCTCGAGCGGCCGCGTCAGTCCCACGTCGATGCGGCCTTCCTCCAGTGCCGCGACCTGCTCTATGGCGCGCATCTCGATCAGTGAAAGCCGAATTCCCGGCCGGGTTCGCCGGTACTCCCGGATGATGCGCGGAAAGAACCCTCCCGCGCCCCACATAAAGAACCCAATCGACAGCGTTCCCACTTCGCCGTGCAGCGATTGGCGCGTGAGATCGACGGCCCGCTGCGCCGCTCGCAGCGTCTTGCGGGCTTCCTCCAGAAACACGTGGCCCTCTGCGGTGAGCTGCACCCGACGGCCGGAGCGATCGAGCAAAGCCCCGCCGATCTCGGCTTCGAGATCGGCCATCTGCTCGCTCACAGACGACTGCGAGACATTCAGCCGCTGTGCCGCCGCCGAGAGGCTTCCGAAATCAGCAACCGCCGTAAAGTAACGCAGATGACGCAGTTCCATGAGGTCAATCTACCGATCTTTCGGTGTCAAAAATACCGATCTTCCGATCTCATTCTATCGGTTTTACCGATAGGACATGGAGGAAAGAACTGCGAATCGGAATAGGAGGAGTTAGAGTCCTTATTACAGGATCTTTTTTGTCCGTGGAGTCCCTTTCATGTGGATTGTTCGACTTGCGCTGACTCGGCCCTACACGTTCATCGTGCTGGCTCTGCTCATTCTGATCGCGGCCCCGGTCGTGATCCTGCGTACCCCGACCGACATCTTCCCCAACATCAATATCCCGGTCATCTCCATTGCGTGGCAGTACACGGGATTGAATCCGGAAGAGATGGAAGGGCGCCTGACCTCCCCGTACGAAAAGGTCCTCACCACGCTGGTGGACAACATCGAGCACATCGAGTCGACCACCATCAATGGCCAGGCGATCATCAAGGTTTACCTGCAGCCGGGAGCTTCGCTGGACACAGCGAACGCCCAGGTTTCAGCGGCCTCTGAGTTTCAGCTCCGCTCGCTGCCACCGGGAATTCTACCTCCCCAGATCATCAACTTCTCCGCCTCGAGCGTTCCCATCCTTCAGCTTGGTCTCTCCGGCAAGGATCTGTCCGAGCAGCAGTTGAACGACATTGGCCTCAACTTTATCCGGCCGCAGTTAGTAACTGTTCCCGGCGCCGTCGTTCCGAGCGTCTACGGCGGCAAACAAAGATCGATCATGGTCAACCTCGATCCCAGGCGACTGCAGGCCGAAGGGGTCTCGCCTATCGACGTGCTCAACGCGATGAACCAGCAGAACGTGGTTCAACCCGGAGGCACCGCCAAGATCGGCTCCGCGGAGTACGACGTCCGGCTCAATGGCTCCCCTCTTACTGTCGAGGGCCTGGAGAACCTTCCGCTTAAGCAGGTAAATGGAACAACGGTCTACGTGCATGACGTCGCCAGCGTCGTTGACGGAAGCATTCCGCAGACCAATATCGTTCGTCAGGACGGGCATCGCGGCGTACTCGTCTCCATCCTCAAGTCCGGCTCTGCCTCTACGCTGGACGTCGTCAAAGGCGAATTCGCTCTTCTGCCGCGTATCAAGTCTGGCCTGCCCTCGACCCTCAAGATCACCCCCATCGGCGACCAGTCGATCTTCGTGCGCTCCTCGGTGAATGGCGTCATCCGTGAAGCGGTCATCGCAGCGACGCTCACCGGACTGATGATCCTGCTGTTCCTCGGCTCCTGGCGCTCCACGATCATCATTGCGGTCTCCATTCCTCTCTCGATCCTGACCTCGATCATCGTTCTTGGCCTGGTGGGACAGACGATCAACATCATGACGCTTGGCGGCCTGGCGCTTGCCGTGGGTATCCTCGTCGACGATGCCACCGTCACGATCGAAAACATCGAGCGCTACCTGGAAGAGGGCCACCCGCTGAACGAGGCCATCCTCGAAGGCGCGGCACAGATCTCGGTGCCCGCGCTGGTCTCCACACTCTGTATCTGCATCGTGTTTCTGCCGATGTTCTTTCTCGCAGGTGTGGCGCGTTACCTGTTCGTTCCGCTGGCCGAGGCCGTCGTCTTCGCGATGCTCGCGTCCTACATGCTCTCGCGAACCCTGGTGCCGACGCTGGCGATGTATCTGCTGAAGGCCCACGATCACCACGCACCCCTCTCACGCAATCCTCTTGCGCGCTTTCAGCGGGCCTTCGAGCGTGTCTTTGAGCGCGTGCGCTCCACCTACGAGTCTCTGCTGGAGCGTCTCGTCGCAGCCCGCAGGATGTTCATCCCGATCTTCCTCGGCTGCTGCGTGCTGGCCCTGCTGCTGGTTCCGACGCTCGGCCAGAACTTCTTTCCCGCTACCGATAACGGCTCGTTCATTCTGCATGTTCGCGCCAAGACCGGCACGCGTATTGAAGAGACAGCCAAGCTCTGCGATCTCGTAGAGCAGTCCATCCGCACCACCGTGCCCGCAGGCGAGATGGATAACATCCTCGACAATATCGGCCTGCCTTACTCGACGCTGAACACGCAGCACGCGACCAGCGGTTTATTTGGCGCGGCTGACGGAGACATCCTCGTCTCGCTCAAGGAAGATCACCACCCCACCGCCGATTACATTCGTACGCTGCGCGAAAAACTTCCCCGGGAGTTCCCCGGAACGGTCTTCTACTTCCTGCCCTCCGATATCGTCACGCAGATTCTGAACTTCGGCCTGCCTGCTCCCATCGACGTGCAGATCGACGGTCCCGATGCCGTCGGTAATCGCAAGGTAGCCGACACCATTCTGCAGCAGTTGCGGCAGGTACCGGGCCTTGTCGATCTTCGCCTGCAACAACCTGACGACTATCCCGTGCTCAATATCAACGTGGATCGTACCAAGGCGGCGCAGGGCGGCTATACGCAGCGCGATGTGGGCACCTCGGTGCTCAACATCCTCTCGGGTTCCACGCAGCTCACGCCGATGTTCTTCCTCAACTATCGCAATGGCGTGGTCTACAACATCGTTGCCCAGACGCCGCAGTACCAGGTGCAGTCGCTGCAGGACCTGCAGAACATTCCAGTGACCGCGCCGGGCGCGAAGCAGCCGGAGATTCTCGCGGACATCGCTGACTTTGGACGCTCCACAGAGTTGCCCGTCATCAGCCACTACAACATTCGCCGCACGCTGGACATCTACGGCAACGTGCAGGACCGCGACCTGGGCACGTCGGCACGGCAGGTGGAGCGCATCATGGATGCCAATCGCGGCTCGCTCGCGAAGGGCAACTTCATTCGTATGCGCGGCCAGGTGGAGACGATGCGGAGCTCCTACACCGGCCTGATCTTCGGCCTGCTGTTCTCGATCGTTCTCGTCTACCTGCTGATCGTGGTGAACTTCCAGTCGTGGCTCGATCCCTTCATCATCATCACGGCGCTGCCTGCGGCGATCGCCGGCATCGTGCTGTTTCTCTTTCTCACGCACACCACGCTGTCGGTGCCTGCGCTGATGGGAGCCATCATGTGTATGGGTGTGGCGACGGCCAACTCGATTCTCGTGGTCTCGTTCGCGAAGGAGAGACTCAATGACACCGGCGACGCCATCCGCTCGGCGATCGAAGCCGGAGCGACGCGCTTCCGTCCTGTTGCCATGACGGCGCTCGCGATGATCATCGGCATGATTCCGATGGCGCTCGGCGCAGGCGATGGCGGAGAGCAGAATGCGCCTCTTGGCCGCGCCGTTATCGGCGGCCTGGGTCTTGCGACTGTCGCCACGCTGATCTTCGTTCCCGCCGTCTTCGCGTTGCTGCATGGACGCGACGGCGCTAAAGCAAAGCCTGAAACCGCACAGGAACAAGCCACCGCCTAGCCCGCGAACTTGTGCCGAAGCTGGTTGCGAAAACTGATGCCCGTACTGGAGACCGAAATATGTCGACCGACATCAACACCGAAATGACGACTCCCTCAACGACTCAGCCCGGGGGATCGACACCGCACTATCCCCCACATCCCGAACCGCAGCATGGTCTGCCGGAGCCAAAGGGCATTCCAACAGGTGTGTGGCTGGCCGTTGCCATCCTCTCTATCTTCCTGCTGGCGGCTATCGTCTATGGCCTGCTTTCGCGCGCTGCCGCGGCACGCCACCTGGAGCAGACGACAAAAGCCAGCTCCGTTCCGACGATCAGCATCACGCATCCGGCGGTACTGGGTATGAGCTCCGAGATCGCGCTCCCCGGCAACACGCAGGCCTACAATGACACGCCCATCTACGCACGCACCAACGGCTATCTCAAGCAGTGGTTCGTCGATATTGGCCAGCACGTCAAGCAGGGTCAGCTCATGGCCATCATTGAGACGCCTGAGGTCGACGAGCAACTGCAGGTAGCGCAGGCGGATTTGAAGAGCGTACAGGCGGACCTGGCGCTGGCCAATACGACCTCCGAACGCTACCAGAACCTGCTCAAGAGCGACTCGGTCTCCAAGCAGGAGACCGATGTCGCCGTCAGCGGCGCACTCGCCAAGCAGGCCGCCGTAGACGCGGCTGAAGCCAACGTCCGGCGTCTGCAGCAACTGCAATCCTTTGAACGCGTCTACGCGCCCTTTGCCGGCATCGTTACGGTTCGCAATACGGATATCGGAGCCCTGATCGACTCCGGCTCGGCGACCACCAGCAGCACGGCCAAGGAGCTCTTCCGCATCGCCGCCATCGGCAAGCTTCGTGTCTACGTCGCGGTGCCGGAGACCTATGCTCCCGCCATTCACGATGGCGGTACCGCCGCGCTGACGCTCGATGAGTATCCCGGCCAGGAGTTCACCGGCACCGTCGTACGTAATTCAAGCGCTATCGATCAGTCCTCCCGCACGCTGAACGTCGAGGTCGACGTCGAAAACCCGGATGGCAAGCTGCTGCCTGGCGCTTATGTCTTCGCGCACTTCAAGATCCCGCAGCAGGTGCGCCGCCTCTCGGTGCCGGCCAACGCGTTGCTGTTCCGCGCGGAAGGCCTGCAGGTTGGCGTCGTGCGCAATGGCCGTGTTCATCTTCAGCGCGTTACGATCGGCAAGGACAACGGCAGCACCCTGGAGATTGCAACCGGCCTTACGGCTGAAGATGAGATCGTGCTCGACCCTTCGGACTCACTCACAGAAGGCCAGCAGGTACAGATCGCGAATACCGGGACGGTGACGCCATGAACGTCCGCTCTACCTCACTCATTACGCTGAGTGGAGGCATGCTGCTGAGCGTGTTTTCACTCACCGGCTGCATGGTCGGGCCGAAGTACAAGGTCCCCTCTGCGCCTGCGCCTCCTGCGTACAAAGAGGCCTCGCCCGATGCGTTCAAGGAGACCGCCGACTGGCACATCGCCGCACCCAACGATGCGGTCATACGCGGCGCATGGTGGACTGTATTCAATGACGCCGAGCTGAACAAGCTGGAACCGCAGGTAGAGACCGCCAACCAGACACTGAAGGCCGCTGACGCCAATCTGCGCGCGGCACGCGCCAACATCCGTGTGCAAAACGCCGACCGCTATCCGACTATCGGCGTCTCTCCGCTGGTGCAGGGCGAGCGTGAGTCCGCCAACCAGCCCTACTTCAACTCAGCCATTGCCAACAACGGGGAGGCCAACCTTGTGGTGCCGCTCCAGGTGAACTACGAGGTCGATCTCTGGGGCCGCATTCGCCGGAACATCGCTGCGGCGAAAGAAGAGTCGCAGGCTACTGCCGCTGACCGCCAGAATGTACTGCTTTCACTGCAGTCGGAACTCGCCCTGGACTACTTCGAGTTACGCTCCTCCGATGCGGAACAGAAGCTGCTCGACGATACGGTCGTGCAATACCAGGAGGCCCTTCGCGTCACGAGCAATCGCTTCAGCGGAGGCATCGCACCGAAGTCCGATGTGACGCAGGCACAGACACAGCTGCAGGCCGCGAAAGTGCAGGCAGCCGACGTCGCCGTTCAACGTGCGCAGTTTGAACATGCCATCGCGATCCTCATCGGCCAGCCGCCGGCTTCGCTGACGATTCCTGCCGCACCGATATCCGTCGAACTGATGCCACCGGTCATTCCGCCAGGACTTCCGTCACAACTGCTGGAGCGCCGTCCCGACATCGCCGCGGCGGAGCGCCGCATCGCTGCTGCCAATGAGCAGATCGGAATCGCTCGTGCCGCATACTTTCCCACCCTTTCTCTCAGCGGGCTGGCGGGTTACCAGAGCACGTCGATCACCTCGCTCTTCACGCCTTCCAGCTTCGTCTACGGTCTGGGACCGACGCTGGGTGAGACCTTCTTCGATGGAGGCCGTCGCCGTGGCGTCTCGGAAGAGGCTGTTGCGGGCTACGAACAGAACGCCGCCAACTATCGCCAGAGCGTGCTAACGGCGTACCAGCAGGTCGAAGACAATCTCGTCGCGCTGCGGGTGCTCTCTGACGAAGCCCGGCAACAGCGCCAGGCTACGGCCTCGGCGGTGGAGTCGGAGCGGATCTTCAACAATCGTTATGTCGGTGGTGTTGATACTTATCTCCAGGTGATCACCGCGCAGACCACGGCGCTCAATAATGAGCGCAACGATATAGACATCCTGCGCAGGCGCATGGATGCGACGGTGTTGCTGATCAAGGTGCTTGGTGGCGGATGGGATCGTACGCAGTTGCCTGCGCAATAACGGGCAGTCCTACGTGGGCACATCAAGTACGTGAAGTAGTTCAGGGCCAACGGCCCGGTTCATACCAGCCTGGGGTGAAGTCCCAGGTACAGGGCCGTTAGAGGGCTGAAAGCCTGACTCATCAGTGGCACCACGATGAGTCGGGCCTTCAGCCCTCTGATGTTATGGTGATCCACTCACCTGGGGCTTCACCCCAGGCTGGTATGAATCGGGCCGTTGGCCCTGCGTTGTCTCCGGGGCTCTCTTCCAAGCCCCCGGATTACGGATCATCGACGATTGAATTACCCCTCAATCAACGCCAGCAGCCCTACTTCATCCAACACCGCAACCCCGAGCTGCTGCGCTTTCTCCAGCTTCGACCCCGCATCTTCGCCCGCGACGACATAGCTCGTCTTCTTGCTCACCGAGCCTGAGACCTTGCCACCCGCATCTTCGATGCGCTGCTTCGCTTCATCGCGAGTCAGGGTAGGCAACGTCCCGGTGAGCACAAAGGTCAACCCGGCGAACGTCGTTCCAACAACACGCTTTTCCGCTGTGAAGGTAAGCCCCGCAGTGCGTAACTTCTCCACCAGCTCGCGGTTTTTCTCCTCAGCAAAGAACTCGACGATAGCCTGCGCCACCCTCGGACCTACTTCGTTCACAGCTTCCAGATCGTCCGCAGAGGCCTTCATCAGGTCGTCGAGGCTGCCGAAGTGCTCCGCCAACAGACTCGCTGTACGTTCGCCAACAAAGCGAATCCCCAGACCAAAGAGCACACGCGCCAAAGGCGCTTTCTTCGACCGCTCAATCTCCGCCAGAAGCGCATCGGCGGTCTTTTCGCCGACACGCTCAAGCGTGAGCAACTGTTCGCGCGTAAGCGAGTAGAGATCGGCAATGCTGCGAATCAGCGGCTCATGCAATGTCTTCATCGGCGCAGCAAGTCCAGCCTGAAGCCCCTCATCACTCACTTCTAACTCATTGCTCGCTGACTCGCCGGCTTGCTGACTTGCTGACTCGCTCTCTTCCTCCGCCTGGCCGAGCAACTGTGCCACCATCGACTCGCCAAGCCCTTCGATATTCATCACGCCACGCGCCGACCAGTGCAGCAGTTCCTCGCGTACCCGTGCCGGGCACACCGCATTGATGCAGCGCCAATCGACCTCCCCCTCAGCTCGCACCAGCTCGCTGTCGCAGACCGGGCAATGGCTCGGGAAGACGATCTCGCTTGTGCCGCGCGGATGCTTCGCGTCTTCGACGACCTCCGTGATCTTGGGAATCACGTCGCCACCGCGCTCGACGGATACGAAGTCTCCAACCCGAACGCCAAGCCGCGCGATCTCGTCAGCGTTGTGCAGGGTCGCACGCGTCACCGTCGTTCCCCCGATGAATACAGGGGCCAGCGCGGCTACCGGTGTCACCTTGCCCGTGCGGCCTACCTGAAACAGCACATCGTCGAGCCGGGTTATCGCGGCGCGCGCGGGAAACTTGTAGGCGATGGCCCAGCGAGGAGCTTTGCCCGTAAAGCCAAGGCGGCGCTGCTGTGAAATAGCGTCGACCTTGATGACCACACCGTCGATCTCATAGGGCAGCCCGTCGCGCAGGGGTTCGGCTTCGTTGATGAACGCGAGAACATCCTCGATCGAACCAACCGGCCGTGCATGTTTATTGACCAGGAAGCCGGCTTCACGAAGAGCCTGCAAGGCCGAGCTCTGCTCCGCGAGCAGCGGCTCTCCCTCTCGCAGCAGGAAATACGCGAAGAACTCCAGCCGCCGTTGTGCAACGATATTGGGCTCAAGCGTACGGATCGTTCCGGCCGCCGCATTGCGAGGGTTCGCCGCAGGAGCAAGACCGGCAGCCTCACGCTCGGCGTTCATCTTCTCGAAGGCCTTCTGCGGCAGTACGACCTCACCGCGCACCTCGAACTGCTGCGGCAGCCCGGCCTTCGCCAGCTTTGCGGCCTGAATGTGCAATGGCACACTGCGAATGGTGCGCACGTTCGTCGTAACGTCCTCACCGATGGTTCCGTTGCCACGCGTGACACCCGTCTTCAGCACCGCTTCATGCTTTGCTCCGGCGTCGTACTGGAGAGCGAGCGAAAGACCGTCCAGCTTGAGCTCACAGACGTAGCGCACGACCTCACCACTGGGAAGACCGGACATCACGCGCTCCGCCCAGGCGCGCAACTCGGCCTCGTTATACGCATTGTCGAGCGAGAGCATGGGCCGGGAGTGCGCGACCTTCGCAAAGCCCTCTTTCGGCTTGCCGCCAACGCGTTGTGTCGGCGAGTCCGGGGTCACCAGCTCCGGGTGCTCGGCCTCCAGCCGCCGCAGCTCATTCATGCGCGCGTCGTACTGCGCATCGGTCAGTTCCGGCGCATCGAGCACGTAATAGAGGTGCTCGTGGTGGCGCAGATCTTCGCGCAGGGCTTCGATCTGCTGGTCGGGTAAAAGGGCGTTGGGGGGTGTGTGGGCCATCGCCCTGATTATAGAAAGGCGGGGGCTGCAAAAGGAGGATTCTTGTGGGCACACCGGCGTCGGGTAAACTGGAGATCGTAACTGAGATCAAGGAGCATTCGACAAATGGCACACATGGTTTTCTGCACAAAATACAAAGCCGAAATGGAAGGCCTGGACGAACCACCCTTCGACTCCGACTTCGGGCAGAAGATCTACAAGAATGTCTCGCAAAAGGCCTGGGGCGAGTGGGTCGAACGGCAGAAGATGCTGCTCAACGAGTACCGCCTGCAGCCCTGGACGCGCGAGGCACAGGAGTTCCTCGTCGAGCAGATGAACGAGTTCTTCTTCGGCTCCGGCGGCGAACTGCCCAAAGAATACGTAGCTCCTACCCACTAAAGCGGGAAACAGGAGTAGGAAACAGCAAACAGTGCAGACACCCTCAATCCTGGTTTTCCTGTTCGCCAATTCCTGTTTCCTGGCCGTACTGGTGTAGACTAGAGGTACCCCAGCCGCTGGCCCGCAAGGCGCGAGCGGCTTCCGTAACAAGTCGGGACGTGGCTCAGCCTGGTAGAGCGCACCCTTGGGGTGGGTGAGGTCGCTAGTTCGAATCTAGTCGTCCCGACCATTTACTTTCAACAACTTCCAAGCAAAGCAACGAGAAACGGGTCCAGCACTCGGTTCCTCTTGGGGCCCAGAAGGTCCAATAGCATTGAGCGGCTGCTTGCTTGACGCTTGTTGCAGATCGCCAGTGAGCATGCGCCAGCCACATAGAGTTCCATCCTACGAATCGCCATGAGTGAATCGGCTGAATCGATCTCGATGGTATGGTCTGTTTTGTTGTTGCGGTATCCGCATGGAACATGACCGGGATACACGTCTTGCGAGGCCTTCTCGTGCTTACCCTTCTTACCTCATCACGAAGATTCTCTGAATAGTTCGCCGACATAAGATTGATGCCACGGATGAGCTTCGCCGGGACTAAACAACTAGGTTCATCATCAGCCTCGACAAACTGACTGGGCTGCTGATGCGTTCTTGTCCTCCCCGGAGGCTCTCAAAAGACGTCACGCCTAGACTCTCTAGTTGGCACAGCGTTTCGGGCTCTCCAAGAAAAGCCGGTGACCCTAAAGTGCTGACAATCCAATGACAAATCAAAGACAAAGGGCTGATATAGCCATATCGCTGGGGTGATATGTTTGGAATCGTTATAGGCTTCTAAGCTCTGTCATCAAGTTAGAAGCGAGAGCCAGATCGTTCGATCAATGCCTCATCATCGATCCTATAGCTCTTCAAATCGAATTGATCGAATATCAACTTGTAGCTTTCGCGAAGACATTGTTCGAAGCTGTATTGTCCTTCGGAGGAGAGGTTAGCGTTGGGGACTTCGAGTCGAGTGCGCGAGGCGATCAAGAAGATTGTGTTCGGGGAAACTCTTGTCCCACAAGAGTTTACTCTTGGGCTTCCTGACCCTCAAACGGAGATCAGCGTATGGCTGGACTGCGCAGGCGTACTGACGGATGTAACGGAGCGCCACTCTATCGTGTGTGCCGCCCCCATGGTTGTCTGCGTGGGGTTCAATTCAGAGCAGTTGCCAGACAAACACAATCTATCGCAAGTGAAGTTGAGGCTGAGACGCGAGGATGGAGCGAAACAGATCTTAGGCGAGCTTGTGCTTATACAAAAGTCCGTCGTTTCGAAAGATCAATCGCATTTTGTCCTGTTCGAACCACACAGTTCCAGGAATTTCTGCCTTTCCAGAATGAGGCTAGGCACTCATTATCTGCTACACGCCTATCGGCAACGGAAACACGATAACACCAATGGCATCGTCATGACCTTCCTTGAAAGGCGAGCGACGATGGTGATGTTTATTCGTCCTCACCCTATCGTATTAGGGAGTGTCGGGAACAAAGATAGTGGCAATATCTTCCCGATGAATCTATTCGGAAATCTTGGCGAAGGATATTTTGGTTTTGCTTTGAGAGCAGACAGAATCGCTGGGGAATTAGTAGAGGATGCCGGACGCATCGCAATCAGCACTATGCCGCTGTCACAAGGATCCATGGCCTATCGACTCGCGAAAAATCACACAAAACCGTTGATTGACTGGAATCAGCTTCCCTTTTCAGTAAAACCTTCGCCTGAATTCAGTATTCCAATTCCTGAATTCACCGTAAGAGTAAGAGAGCTGAAGATTGAGAAAATCACAAAAGTCGGAAGCCATCGTTTCTTTCTGGCCAAGATGATCAGAGACGAAACACTATCGGAAGCTCCAGCGTTCTGTTCGATCCACGGGTTCTACCAGTCCTGGCGACTGAAACAAATCCAGGAGCGCAGAAAAGAGTTAGAGAGTTCACTTGCAATTGATGCTTTGAGCAAACTCGGAAGATCTCAATCACCGACAATCAAGGATACCCAGCAGTAGCTGCTCCCGAAATTCACCGGCTGACAGCGGTTCCTTCCAAGACCACCAATATGGGTGTTCGTAGCGCGTATTGCACATTTGTAATCCTCATTGTCTGGATGAAAATTTCATGCTCAAGCTGAAGTACTTACGACATCCTTTTCGTACAGCGAAAACTGCGAAAAACCTCTTTGCTGCACGTTGGAGCATGTGGAGATTTGCAAGTTATGGCGAGCGTCGCTTTCGAGGGGATGCCCGCTTCGATTTGAATTCTGTCACAAATGGATTCCGATCGCGTATAGACAGTTCATCCGACGATACCGAGATCCTGAAGAGGATCTGCGCAGCTTATATCAAGGCAACAGAGCAGCAGAGCTTAGCTTCCGAAGCGTATAACGCCACAGGGTGGTGGCAAGAGGTACGGCAACGAAGTCTAGGGCCGGTAATACAAGCGCTCGTGACGGAAGACATCGATTCCTTGCGAAAGATGTATCGTAACTTTTACCGCGATGCCTGCTCTACAGGCCTTTTGAGTGCTCCCTATGGCATGGCAAAGGAATACTTTGGCGGCCAGATAAAAAACGTTCACCGTCGCTTTTATTTAAGTCATGTACTGTGCCGGTTTGATTACTGGATGGATCAAACGAATAGAAGATTTACATTGCGCGACCTGAAAGGTCCTGGGGTAGGAAATCCCTTTGGAGTAGTGATCGATGGAACCCATATCAGCATTGGGTCGGAGTATGCGCATAGCTGCGCACAACAGATCAGCAACCTGCTGGGCGCTGAGAATCCAGTTGTTGCCGAAGTAGGGGGAGGATTCGGGGGAATGGCTTACTATCTGCTCCGCGACTTGCAAGGGGTAACCTACCTCGATTTCGATGTGCCAGAGAGTATTGCACTAGCCACCTACTATTTGATGAAATCCTTTCCAACTTTGAAGTTTCTGCTTTACGGCGAAGAAGATTTGAACGCTATCACACGAGCGGATGTCGTGCTTTTGCCTGTGTTCGAACTGGCGAAGATGCCCAGCCAAAGCGTTGATCTTACGTTCAGCTCTCATGCGATGTCCGATGTATCTCCTGAGGCGATGACGGAGTATTTACGAAATATCGATCGCATGACACGGGACTGTTTTTTTTACATGGGTAAGCAGCGAGGCAGCGAGGCCATTGGTGCGCTCATCAAAAAAGAACACACATCCTTTGAACTGGCCGAAACGCACACGTCGGGATGGCATAGCCATAAAGTCTCGGGTGTCGGTGTCGGAGGAGCAGCAGGATTGGCAGATTCTACGATCATGGAACAGCGTTATACGAGATCCAAAACTTTTCCTGATAGCCTGTAGTACGTTGAATCCGGGCCTACCGACATGCAATGACGATATTGTGACATTGCAGTGACAACTTGAGCCATGTTCAGAACTAGCCTCATCTTTGAGTCTTGGCAAAGGAGATTTGATGGCCGCCACGAGCGAACGATTTGTTGATTGCGATCCCGAGTTATTTACCAAGAACTTTAATCGCCTGCCGCATGAAGTTCAACACAATCTATCCACCAATTCTCTCTTTCAGCTCTCTGCGCTCGCTGAACTATCACAACGTGTTGCCAGCCGGGAACGTCCTCATCATTCTCAAGGCGACATTCACATCGATGAAGGAACAGCAGAATCGATGTCCAGTTCCAACCTGCGCGACCAAGCAAAGACAAGAGCCCCGGAATTGGTGGAGAAGATTGAACAAGGGCAAACCTGGATCATCCTCAAACATATTGAAAGAGAACCCGGGTACAAGGAGATCTTCGAAAACTGCATCTCTGACATCATGCGGCTTACCGGCAAGCAACTTCTGGAGCAGGTGAAGTGGTTCGAAGCGATCCTCTTTATCACTTCACCCAACCGGGTCACGGATTATCATATCGACCGTGAATGCTCCTGGCTCCTCCAGATTCAGGGCAATAAGGACATGCATTTTTTCAACCGGGCTGATAAAGATGTGCTTCCGGATGAAGAGCTGGAACAATACTGGATGGGAAACAATCTTGCCTCCGCTTACAAACCCCAGTTCGAGTCGCGTGCGATGGTTTTTCGTCTGCGGCCCGGAGTTGGCGTTCATAGTCCGGTAAATACTCCTCACTGGCTGCAAAATGGCGACAACGTCTCTATCTCGTTGAATATAAATTTTCAATTTCACGAAGGAGCCTGGGAGAACCTTTTCCGAGCGAATCATTATCTTCGCCGCGTCGGTCTGACACCATCCTCTCCCGGCAAATATCCTTTGGCGGACAATGCCAAGAGGCACACCTATACAGCGCTTCAAGATGTACGGCGTCTCTTAAAGGGTCAGCCTCGCGTTCCTGCCACAGAGGCTCGGAAGCAATATCATCAAATCGTGAAGATGCTCGCTTCACGATAGTTTTACTCCGCGGGCTAGGCAGCCGATCTGTTTGCTATTTCTTAATTAAGAGACAGATCTGGGACGCCAACCTTTCTTTCAATTACTTAGCGGCCCTCTAGATGTCGATACAGCCAAACAGCATGCGGTCGAAGAGCAACGCGTCGATTCTACGAAGTGGTTTCTTCGAGAACCGACGCGTTGCCCTTCGACCGTATGCTGACGGTGTGAACTTGCCAGCAAGCTTCAAAGACCTGGCAATGCTGGCGATGCCATCCTTCAGTTCGGCTGCCAGTAGTTGGTCAGGCAGCTAGCGGCAGGCAGCGCCGAGGTATTGAAGACGGTATCCGGTTCATGTCCGCAGACAGTGACAGCGGAGGGCCGGTCCAGCGGTGGCTGCTCCGAGGCCGGATAGTAGCTGAGGCTCGCATTGAACCAGGCAGAGACGACAGACGCTCCGTTACCGATGTTCTGACCGAAGGGCTGATTGATCGCTCCGTTGTCGAACAACATCTCCGTGCGCGACCCCATTACCGCATGCAGCCCCTGAAAGACTTTGAACCACGGCGTCCACCACTCTGCGTTGTCTTCCGCGGAAGGAACGACATCGCAGGAATGGATAATCCAGTAGTCCAGCTTGCCGTGGTTCGCGGCTCCGTAGCCTTCGGTCGCAGGAATGTCATTGATGTGGACTACGTCACAGCAATTCGACTCTGTCGTAAACTCCCACGGAGAGCCATGTGCCTCCGTCAAAGCCACGTTTACATTGTTGACGAAAGACTGCTCGTCCGTGGTGTAAACGAAAGGCTCTGCCCAGTAGTACTGAGAGTTGGTGAACTGGCTGGCATTATGCGAGCTCTGCAGCCCGCTCCAGAATCCGTTGGCCTCGGAGACGAAGCCCGACTGTGCGTCGCGGACCACATACCTGCCAACCGTCGGATCTCCTGCAGGAATAACAGCCTGCCTCAGAGCGGAACGATTCGCAGGCGCGGCAGAAGGCGCAGGTCCGGAGCCTGGAACAAGTTCGGCCGGGAGCTGCCCGTCGCCATAGGCCATGTACGTTGCAACGTAGTCGGTGGTTTGGAGCAGTTGTGCATCGGCGCCTGCCGATGGAAGCGGATGCAGACGCGACACTACCCGATAGACGGGAGTCATGGAGTCCAGATTGCCGTCGTAATAGGCGATCTCAACGGAGATGACTTCGACATTCGAGTTACTCGTCAAAGGTTTCAGCGTCTCCGAAAGTGCTTCCTGAATCTGGGCTTTACTGCGACGCTCCGTCACGGTGGCTGCAAAGCTTCCGGCCTTCCAACGATTGACTAGCCCATAGACATTGCCATCGGTACCAATGGCAACCGCTGCGTGGGATCCAGTGCCATATACCTTGTAACCACTTACAGTGCGAGAGACTGCCACGTAGGTGAGATAGAGTTTCACGGCAGAGACCGTAGGTTGTCCGCCGCTGGAGGCAAGTTGTGCTGTGCTTCCAACAACAGGACGCGGGACGCCCAGTGTGTACTGCGTTACATCCTTGGGAAGAATCTCTGAGCTTGCAAAGATCTGCCGAGCCAACGTCGAAGCCTGCGTCAGATGTTCATCCCTGGCGCCGGCATAAGTGACCGTAGGAAGCTTATCGAACTGCGGAAGAATCTGGGACTCACCGGTCTGCGTATCCCAGGAGGCAATCAGATGATCTTCCTGCACAAGACCTACAGAGGTCTCCGGCGCAGCCTTCAACTCGGGAAGTGTGCTGTGAGCGAGTGGCTGAATATCCTCTATCTTAGCTCCTACCTTGACCAGGCTTGAGCGCAGGAACGTATCCGGTGGCGCCTGCACAGTAAGCTTGACTACCCGTAGCGAAGATGGCACCGCTGGAATCAGTGTTGAGGGGAAAGTGATCTTGCCGCCTGTAGTTCTTATTGCTACTGGCAGTGTCGGCACTCTGCGTGTGGGCGTCTGACTCACGGCATAACCTAAGAGTACGGGTCCCATCAAAATCAGGCCCACGAATATCTTTGCGCCGAGGAGCACAAAGTCAGGGCGTGTCCTGCGCAATGCGTTATATGAATGCATGGTGATTCTCCTTTGCAGGGACGTCCCATAAAAATTGCGCCGCAGTGCGACACTCAGTTTGTAATCCCTGTTATCTGGATAGTGCTGATAAGTCAGACATCGTTACATCTAGAAATTTCTTTTTTGCGATGCTTGCTCTATGGCTCACCGCAGATCTATTGCTCAGTAGCTCTACCCGCCGGAACGGTTAAGGATGCCATCTGCTCATCACGCACAAACTCATCCGTGACGATCTGATCGCACCGCATGCAGGCTGCCCTACCGCGCTGGCTGAACCACCGGCAGTTTGCACGGATGGCACAAGACGGCAGTGCGGAATCGGTTGCAGGCATGATCTGAACGATGCGGTCCACAAGGGTGCAGTCCGTTCCATTGAAGTGACCACAGGCTCCTCCCTGACAAGGTGCAGAGATACGAAGCACCTGGGTAGGCAGAAGCGGAGCTGTCATAGCGAGCAGCTCCGGTGTTACCGGCTCGGGGGTGGAGAGATGCTGGATCTTGCCGGATGCAGCATCCACAACACCGTGGATAACCGCACCCGGCATCGCGGGTTGAGCACTTGGACACTGAACTACGCTCGGCCCCTTCACGGCTAGATCTCCTTAAGCGTTGAAGGATTGCGAAGGGCTTCGAGGTCATGCGCAGCATAACCAAGTGGTTTTAATTTCACAACTTCGGTGCGCTCTGCCAGTCCCAGTGCGGGCTCCGGATAGATACCGATCGTGAAGGGTTTGTGAAGCAAGGTCTGCAACGTCTCGTCTGTAATCTGCTTGGTGGCGATTGCGTGTTTAACGGCTGCCGCAATCAGATCGGGCAATTCACTGGTTTTAATCGACATCACTCTCTCCTTGGCCAGGGCTTTCCATCTGGCCGAAGCCAAGCCCCGGTTCCCTGTTGTTTGAATGGTGTAGCGGAGAGGAGGAGCGTTACAGATTAACTGAAAAATAAGAACTGGTGTGGTGAGTCATTAGTTCCTTGAAGAAGGATGTCTGTTCAGCGAAGCGCATTCCGTGACGCTTCAGTGTCGCGGGGCGGAGGGAGCCGTAGCCTTTAGGCTACGGATAAGGGGCAGGCGAGAATTGGACTTCAGCCCCAGGCCTTTTGCTCGCAGCCCAAAGAAGGCCCGGGCCTAAAGGCCACATCTTTGCTAAGCCTCTATTCCGTAGCCTGAAGGCTACGGCTCCCTCCGTCTCCCTGATGCTGAAGCATCAGGGAATGCGCTTCGCGCTATAGGTGGTCGCACTGATTCTTCAACGAACTAAACACTCACCACTCTGCCTACTTCAATCCCTTTGCATCGCTTCACCCAGTCGATGTGTTTGCGAATATTTCTCGCTAACACTGAAACGCTTTGCGATGACTCATCACTATGAAGACATCGCCTGCAAAGGTAGATCTATCTGGAGAAACCCAATGCCAACCACAACACAACTCGCCACCGGCCTCGGCGGCGCAATTGGATGCGATTTTCGCAACGCACAACAACAACTTGTTTTCGTGGAGTACTCGGGAAAGCTGTCCGCAGTCAACCTGTTCCCTGCCGCGACCACCGTAGACAGTGGCACGAATACAGTGTTGAAAGGTACCTTTACCTTTGACTTCGATACCGGCGTCCAGGGCGGACCTGCAGCGAGTGCCGATGTCCAGTGGGTGCAGGACACTACCGTCATACGCCAGATGGCGCCACTCAACAGTGCCAAAATCATCAACCTGGGAGCCGTAAGCTTCAACGGTATTACCGCGGCCAATCTGCAGGACCTGCCTTACGCAACGACTCCCATCATAGGCAACAACAACCCCTCCAATGTTCTTACCGTGAACGATGTGTTCGCTGTGCTGACCACGAACGGCAACTACACGAAGGTGCAGGTAGTCGCCTACGGCTATGACCTGACCATCAATTGGGTTACCTACCGTATCGCGTCAGGCTACAGCGTGCTCGGGACCGGCTATAACCAGCCGGAGGATGTAAAGCTGAGCACCGACGGCGTACACGCCTACGTGACAGAGCGCAGCGGCGATCTGGTCAAGGTCGCGCTCACGAAAGCAAATCGCAGTGCCGCGACGGTGATCGCCACAGGGCTGACGGCACCACAACAGATGTTCCTCGATGAAGCGCATAATGCGGCGTACGTCGTCGAATACGCTGCTCCCGGTTCGATCGTCAAGGTCAACCTGACCAACGGACAGAAGACGACGGTTGCCACCGGGCTCGTCAATCCCGTTGGGATCGTGCTCAGCTCCGACCTGCAGTACGCCTATGTCAGTGAACAGATGACCGCGCCCGCCGTCGGACGAATCAGTTCCATTCAGTTGAGTAACGCTGCGCGAACCACGGTCGCTTCAGGCTTAACCGAGCCATTCTTCCTGACCTGGGCCGATGCGGGACAAGATGCGCTACTGGTTCCACAGCGAGATCCTGCGAACTCCATCGTGAGTGTAAACGTCACGAGTGGGGCTACGAATGTCGTTGCCAGTGGCGTGCCAGTGCGTCCCTCCAGTGTAGCTCTGCCGAATCCGGGTGAGATGCTGATCTGCTCCAACACGGAGGTTGAAGAGATCGCCTTCACCACCTTTGCCGCGACCGGTGATCTATTGATTGGCATTGGTCTGATTCCCTTTGACAGAATCAACCAGGCTGCTGGCCCGCTCCAGGGTATGGCGAACACTTCCGTCGATGTCGACCCACCCTATTGGGTCAAGAACGTTCCCTTCGGCGGCACGCTGCCAATCATGGTCAACTACCAGGCCGCGGCGGATGCTGGCGCCGCCTACTACCAGGTCAAAGTAGACAGCGTCCTGCACACCGATAGCTGGACGAACTACTTCTGGGACGGAACGGGGAATGTGTTGGAGACCATCACCGCCACCAAGATTGGGTCGTCGACTGGATGCTATCCCGTGCATCCTGTCAGCGAGCTCTTCGTGTGGGAGTCTCCGGCGCTCGGTGACATGCTCGACACCACGGTGCTGAGCAATGGGCCGCATACTCTGCAACTGGTCTTCCTCGACACAGCCGGCAATCCGATCTCGGGCCTGGTGAGCGCACCGCTCATCCTCCTGGTGAACAACCAGTCCTGCATCGCCTCGATCTCAGCGCCGGTGCTTCAGGTGGCTCCGCCCGTAACCGCGGATACCTGCGGAGTCCTGCACTATGGAAGCAACACAACGGCTAATGTTTCCATCGGCTTTACAGCAAGCCAACCAGCGGGGTTTGGCGACTACTCCACTGAGATTGTCCGGGGCGGAACACAACTCTCGTTCACGCCTGCTTTGCCAAGCGGCCAGGTCGGCTCACTGACGTCAACCTTCACCGCACAAGTCGGCCAATTGCTGGGGACCTGCCCCACCGCGG
Source organism: Granulicella mallensis (assembly GCF_014203225.1). Lineage (GTDB taxonomy): Bacteria > Acidobacteriota > Terriglobia > Terriglobales > Acidobacteriaceae > Granulicella > Granulicella mallensis_A. Next base: position 65,597 of record NZ_JACHIO010000008.1, read on the forward strand.
GCTTCGCGGCGGCGCTTTATGTTGCCGCCACCATGACCAACGGACAAGGCAGACAAAGCCAGTACGACGCCTCGGCCCTGACTGCGTTTGTACTCACCACGTAGTCTTAGCCTCACGACCGAAGGACAGCCCCGCTCCTGCAGTGATGCAGGAGCGGGGTTCGTTCTAAGAACCCGTATAGAGCTGGAAGGCCGCCCAATACAGCGGTTTCCGAAACACTCCCTGCGAATGCAGCATCGACAATTTAGCGGCGCGCAGCGCTTGATCCGGCTGCTCGCCTTCTGCGAGACCGTGATACATCTGCTCCATCAGTTGGGGAGTAGAACTGTCATTCACCTCCCACACCGCTCCGATCACCTGATGCGCGCCTGCGCGCAGAAATGCCCAGGAGAGGCCCACCAGACCTTCGCCATCATAGTTACGCAGCCCCGAGCCATAGCAGGCCGAGATGGTTACCAGACGAGCGTGGAGCGGCCGATGGATAACGTCCCGGGCATACAGCTTGAAGTTGTCCGGATCGGTATGCGGAGGAGAAAGCACGATGGCGGAGTCCAAAGGACGCAGGCTGCTGGCTATTCCATGCGCGACAAAGTGTATGTAAGAGTATTGCTCTGGATGAGAGTCCGCATATGCCACCGGCACTGCAGCCGACTGGGTCAGCACGGTTCGATCCCCAGGCGGGAAATATCGCTCGACACTCTCCACCTCAGAGGCCGCATTCGAAAGCGGAGGATAGCCTTCCCCTGTAGCCACAGGATCTCCGATGAGTAGCAACTTATTAGCAGCTCTCTCTTTACCTGGTGCAAGCCTAGAGAGCAGTTGAATGGAGCTTGCCATACTCAGGCTGACATCTTCAATCCAGTAGTGTGCTCTCTCTTGAGATCCAGACTGCCCAGGCTTGAGGAGCATCTCCATGTTGAAATCATTGAGACTGCCGCTCGGAACGATGAAGACACGAGACTCCTTCGGGATGAGAGCCTGGGCAGGTGCGACCAGTGTTGCGTAAAGCCACTGGGCCTCCGAATTACCCTCACGCAATGGATCATGCGACTTCAGAACATCGGCTTGATAACTCTTCACCCGCGCGGTGATCTCTGCTTCGGGCGGCAGCACAAACAGATGCGTGCCGTTCCGATCGATAGCCCAGAGATAGGATCTCTGCGGCCCCAACGAATAGAACAGGATGACAGCGTCCAAACGGTGAGCGGTATGGGATGGCGTCTCGGGCTGCACCTGCGTGGCTTGTACGGACTCACCCAGACCTTCCTTCAACGTTCGCGCACGGGCTCCATCGAGGAACTGTAGTGCCTCGTCGGAGCGGTGGGACGCGATCAGAAAGTCGGCATAGTCGCGATACAGTTCATCGCCATTGGCAAAGAACGGAAGCCTGAGTTCTTCATCCTGCACGGAAGACCGCTGCGTCTCAAAGGTCTGGATAGCCCTGCGATACCACAAGCCTGCCTGTCGCACCTCGTGCCTGCTCGCATAGAAATCGGCAAAGGCATTCTCGGTCTCCCACTTGAGAGAAGGCGTCCCGGCAGCATCGCGATAGACCTGCGAAAAGATCCGCTCCGTATCAGCCCCACTCGATGCACGCGCGGCGATCTGACCCTGCAAGAACAAAGCATCCAGCTCGCTGGCTTTGTCCCCTATCTGTTGGGCTGTCTTCAACGCCTCATCAACACGAGCCTTTGCGGCATCCAGTTGACCAAGCTGCAACAAGAGCTGCGCAAGCGATGTGTCGGTTACTGCTTTTCTGGCTGCGTCGTGGCTTGCATCGGCAGACCGTAGCGCCTCTTCGTAGTAAGACTGCGCTTGCTTCAGATCTCCAAGGCGATACAGTGACAGGCCAGCACTCTGCAGCCAGAGAATTTCATTGTCTGTAGCGCCCAAATTCTTGGCCTGTATCTCGGCTTGTTGAAAACTGATTAGAGCCTTCTCGTAGTCTCCAAGGCTGAAGTAGGCCCAGCCCGCGTTCCCGAGGGCTTCTTCCAAAAACAGATTGGCATGAATGGCGCTCGCAATGTCCGACGATGCACGGAACCTATCCAGAGCTTCGTCAAAACGCTCCCCGTGTAAGGCCAACGTTCCTAAATCCAATAAGTCGGTCGACTCTATGAAGAAGTTTTTCTGTCTTCGGGCTAGGTCCAAGCTCTTGCGGAATGACTTTTCCGCATTTAATTCTTGCCCGTAATGGTCTGCGAGCAAACCCTCCATACAAACTACCTCGCTCTCCAAAGGAGAGTGCGTTGTAGAAGCAAGGTATAGCGCGCTCTGAAGTTCCTCGCTTGATCGTTCCGATTGTCCAAGACGGGCATGTGCAAGACTAAGCAGCATCTCCTGTTTGATGAGAAGATCTCCGCGAGGAGAGAACAATCGAGCCCCATCCCCTAGTACGTCCACGACATCCTGACTGCGGCCTTGAGAAGAAAGAATCTCAGCGTCGAGAAGACAGAATTTGAAGTTCCACTCTGGGTCTCTATTCAAAAGATCTCGACGCGCAGCAGTTGCTTCCCGCTGCGCGAGATCGAGATGCCCCCCAAGAAAATCTGCATGAATCTGTTCGAACCTAGTGGCTAAATCGGTAGGATGAGGTGCACGACACCCAATGCTAAAGCAAAGCCCTAAGAGCCCGGCAATAAGATATTTGGAGGTTGCATTGTGCCATTGCTTGCTACCGATGCCGCACTGGCCTGTCCCGTAAGAGCGCAACCCAACTCGGCACGAAGCATCGTGAGCGTTACAGCCTGGGGAAAGATCGTCACCTCTCCCAGAAAGATCCTTCCGAGGTCGGGCACGTCGATAGAATGGCCAGAACTCCGGTCTGCAGTGAGGCCATCGAGCTTGTCCACCAGAGAGCACAGTGTGTATCCCTCGAGGCTACCTTCACCAGAATTTTCCTTCGCCGCAATCCAACCGTAGCGAGCGCGAACCCACTCGGGAATGGACCTGTTCTCCAACAGATCGACGCCCTGACGGTGCGCTGCCTGCCAAAGCGTGGGCCAGGCCAGTTCAGGATTGACGGATGCGTCACGATTATAAACGTCCTCAGAACGATGCTGTTCCGGCAGCAGCGTGGCGTTCAAGACGGGGGTTACCGGCCTGCCGTCGACGCGAAGATTGCGGATATGCGAACCGGCAAATGAGATCTTCCGTGGACCGCCGCCGGCCTCAGGATGCTCAATAAATACCTGCGCTGCGAGGCTGTCCGCAGTAACCCTTCCCAGCAAATTGAAGCCTTCCACCACGCTGGAGACGCGCTGCGTCCACGGCCCATTTCTCTTCGCAGGCCTTCCTGAGACATGCGTGTAAGAGGCTTTTGCGTGGATACGATCTTCGAAGTGGAAGGGCTCCGCCTTTTGCGTGACGCTGCCTCCGGTAGAGGACAGAGCAACCGAACAGGGTGTCGGTATATAGCGGAACGGCTCCTCAAGGAACCCGCCCAACGAGTTGGCGTCTGCATGAAAGTAGAAAACCTGTTTTACGTCCGTTTGCATGGCATTGACTCCTGGTGAGATGGCATTGGTTACTGGCCCGACCCGGTGCTCAACGAAAAGCTGTATGTCGCAAGATCGGCGCCGCTGCTGGATGCGGTTCCTTCCTGATTTCCTTTGACAGCCAGGGAGTAGATACCCTCCCTCCTGTTCGCGAAAGGAACGCGGATCGAGACCGTGTCCTTCGCCTCCTGGGCCGACACCTTAACCGTCCAAAGCAGTTGATGATCTGGTGAATACAGCAGACAGGTGTAATCGGAAAAGCGGTCCTGCGTTGGAATATCTACCAGCAGCAGGAGAGCCTGCGCATCGCCGGCCTTCGCGGACACAATGTTTCCTCCGCGGCTGTTCCCGTTGACCAGGGAGACTGTAGCTAAGACCTCGGGCTTCTCCAGGCCTGCGACTTCATTTCGCAGCCGAGGATAGATAACCGTGTTTTGATACACAACGACCAACAGGCATGTCGCGAACGCTGCGACTGCGAACCACTCCCTCCACAGGAACAGCCAGTTCTGCTTAATCTTTGGCGGCCTGGCATCACTCAGACTTGGGCTGCTTGTCGGCGCCGGCTTCTTGAACTCGCTGCGTGCCGCGTCCATGAATGCGGAGGTTGCGCGAACTTCGGCCGCACACTCCGGGCATCCGAAGTAGTGGTCCTCAAACTCCTCGCGCAACTCTGGCGACATCTCATTCAGCAGATACTGTTCAACCAGATGTTGATCGACGATGCGGTGATGATCCATCCGAATTCATTCCTCGAGTTAATAGTGCGTTGGGGGACTAAAACGTTTCACGCCTGGGGATAGGTTCTTCTGGAACGGGCGGCCGGTCATAGGTCGACCTGAAGGACTGCTTGGCCCGGTGAAGCAGAACTCGCAGGTACTCGCGGCTCACACCCATCTCTGCACAGACAGCATCCTTGTCGCGGTCTTCCATCAGGATGGCTCGCAGCAGGTCCCGGTCGCGGCGGGGCAACTCCTCCAAGGCCTGCTGCACAAGACGCGCCCTGTCCTTGGCCTCTAACAGATTGAGCGGGCTGGGGTTACGGTCCACATAGACCGTCTCGGGCTCTTCCTCCAGCGAAGATCCAACCTTCTTCTGTGCCCGATAGTGCTCCTGCAGTACATGATTGCAAACGGAGTTTACGAACGATCCCAGCCGATCCGCATCGCGCAACCCATCGCTCTTCCGCAACATCAGGAAGACGCGCGTAAAGGTCTCCTGCCTCACATCTTCGACAGCCTCGCGGGAGGCCAGGCGCGAGCGCAATTTCAGGTGGATCAACTCACTAAAGTAAGCAACGAAATGCTTTTCGGCAAACGGGTCCCCTAGCTGGAGCTTTTCCAGATACTCGGCATCGAACGTGAAGAATTCCACTCGCCTGCTCCTCTGTTATGGGTTGCTCTGGGAAGTCTACTTGATTCAGGACAATTGCTGACGATACTCCGGAGCATAAAAACCAAAGCAACCTATTCACAAACGACGATTATCTTCCGCAGCACGTCGAACGAGATCTTCCACACTGGGCCAACTCTGGAGTAGCCTCTACCTGAGGTGAAACATGCGCATTTCCAAATTTCTCAGTTTGCTCATTCTTGCTGCTGGATTTTTGTTCGTCAGCAGCGCTAAAACACCGGCTCAGGTTTCAGTGGATATCGGTGTAGCCCCGGTTTGCCCCTACGGATACTTCGACTACGCTCCGTATGACTGTGCTCCCTACGGTTACTACGGCCCGGATTGGTTCACCGGCGGCATCTTCATAGGAGCCGGCCCGTGGTTCCACGGTCATCGTGGTTTCTACGGCCACGTCGATAACCGCTTCGATCCTCGGAATGGCTATCATGGCCCGCTGCCAGGCCGCGGCGAGTCGGCGTTCAACCACTTCCACGCGAACGAGGCACGGGACGGACAAGGCCACATCGGCAATGCCGGTCATGATGCAGGCGGCGAACACGCTGGCGGATTCCAGCGTGGCGGTGGTGGCCATGGTGGCGGCGGTCACCGCTAGATCGTATTCAACGCTGTCGTGACAGCAAACGTACAGGACCAAGCCACATCGTTTAAATATGAGGAAAGGCAGGGCTGATCGATAGCTCTGCCTTTCTTCTTTGGAGGATGTTTCTCTTGAGGCAGCCTGTATGGAACATTTTCAGCCCTAGTGTGATGTAAGGATGATGATCTGTTCAGCACAGCGCGAAGCGCGTTTCCTGATGCTTCAGCGTCATGGTTTGCGCTTCGCGCTAGCTATAAGGTAACCCTGGTTCTTCAACGAACTAAACACTCAGCACACTAATGGCACGCCGCAATTAGAACATCGTCGCTGCCCATCTGCAGCTTCAACTGCTGCCCGTCGACCTCGACCGTCGATGTTCCCTCGCCAAGCTCTGTTTTTCCAACCCGGCATCCCGAAGCCCAGGTCTGAGTCAGATCGATTGCCAGCGTATCCGTTTTGGAACCGCGATGCACGGCGACTAACATCCGCCGCTCGTCCGCTGCAGCGCTGCAACCTGGGGTAGCTGCGTGGGAGCTATCGCGCAAAAAGACCAGCCAGTCCTCTTTGCTGCTCAATACCTGCAGTCCCCCACAAGTCAGCGCTGCGTGGTCGTGCCGAAGAGCCATAAGCCGCGAGACCCAGTCGAACATCGCCGCTTGTTCGGGAGAGCGTACCTCCGCAACAAAAGCACTCGCGTTGGCCCCGGGGAAGCCTCCGGGAAAATCCTTGCGATTATCCGGATCGTCGCCGCCTTTCATCTCGATCTCGTCGCCATAGTAGAGCTGAGGCATGCCGCGTAAGGTAGCCAGCAGGCCAAAGGCAAGATGGAGCCCACCGGGACTTGCTCCTGGCTCAGATAGAAACCGCTTCGTGTCATGATTCCCGATAAACGTCACCAGGCGCTCCGGGTGGGCGTACAGCCCATCCGACTGAAGTACATCGGCAATGGCGGTCATCGGTTCATGGTGCGTGAGCGCCGCACGCAAGGCGAAGTACATCGGATAGTCGAAGGGAGTATAGAGCAGCGTGTCATAGGTCCCATCGCTACCCGCATGAGCTCTTCCGCCTGCAAAGAAGCTGGTAAGGTGTGGGTCCTTGTTGAAGACCTCTCCGACTTCCGTCAGGTGAGGATAAAACGCCTGTAACTGCTCGTTGTAGTTATGCCAGAAGCTGCGCGGAACATAGGGGAAGGTATCAATGCGCAGACCGTCCAACCCTGCCGATTCGATCCACCAGACAGCATTTTGCGTCAGGTACTGCGCGACGAGCGGGTTGTCCTGATTCAGGTCAGGCAGAATATCGGCGAACCAACCATTGAGCAGCACGTTGCGCCGTGCAGCACTGGCGGCCGGATCGGTAACGCTCGCGAAGTCATCGTCTACTTTGATGTGGGAGGCAGCCGTTCCGTGAAACCAGTCTGGGGTTGGAGAATCTTTCACCCAGGGATGAGCGGGTCCCACATGATTCGGCACGGTGTCCAGCACGACTTTCATCCCGCGCGCATGGGCTGCAGCTACGAGCGCTCTGTAGTCCTCCATGCTGCCGAAATGCGGGTCGACAGCATACATGTCGGTCGCGCTATAACCGTGATAACTCTGTCCGGACTGCGCAGCGCTGTTATCGTAAAGCGGCGTCGTCCACAACGTTGTAACGCCTAGCTGCTGTAAATAATCAAGGTGTTCCTGGATACCGCGTAGGTCGCCACCATGATACGAACGGCTAAGGCTGCGGTCGTCCGGATCGCGGAAGTTGGAAAGCTTATCGTTCGCCTTGTCTCCATCTGCAAATCGGTCGGGCATGATGAGGTACATCACATCCGAAGAGTTGAACCCCTTGGGTTGATCCGCCGCACTTCGCCGTGCCGAAAGCGCATACGGCACAGACGTGCTGCCATGCGTGTTCGTTGCCACGACTTCGAGCGTACCCGGCTGTGCGGTCGCGGTTACAAAGGTGAGAAACGCCCAATGCCCATTCGGAGAGATCGTCTGTTCCGTGAGCCGGGCAGAAGTATTGTGCAAAGTAAAGGTCGTGTTCTCCAGGTGCTCCCCGTGAACTAACAAGAGCGAGTCGGGAACTCGTGTAAACCAGTTCGGCGGATCTATTTTTGTAATGACTGGCTTTGCACTTTGCGCAAAGCTGACAGAAGAACAACAAGCCAGAAACAGCGTCACGACATACAGAGTACGAATAAATATTTGCAGGTTCGTTTTGTGCTCGTGACGGTACATAGACTTCAACCCTTCTTGAGATTCAGATCAGTTGTCAGAAAGAAAGCCGCCGCATGACTGAGGTAAGCCATACGGCGGCAGGGTTGCAACGAACGTTAGAACGTGACCCGGTAAGCCAGTTCTACCTCACGAGCACTGCGGAATCGGACGGTGTTGATCGTGACATTGCTATCGACAGCGTCGATTAGATTGCTGTTGGAGTAATCGGCAACGGGATTGCCGAATTGCGGATGGTTGAAGAGGTTATAGGCCTGCCCGCGAAGCTGCGATGTCACACGCCCGGCAATAGGAATGTCCTTGAAGACGGAAAGACCTGTTGTGTTGTAGCCAGGACCGTAGAACTGATTACGCCCGACGGTTCCAACACGAGAGTAGACACCTGCAGTATTCAAAGGCGGTGCCGCAAAGGCAGATTTATTGAGATAGGTAAAGCCTGAACCCGTAACATTGGAAAAGTTCTTGATCAGACCGGTATGGGGAATACCGACTAAGTCCGGCCGGACGATCACGCTATCCGTCGGACTGCCCGGAGCGACGATATCAAAGGGTGTGCCTGAACCGATGCTGACAAACGGGCTGAACTGCCAGCCTCCAACCAGATAGTTCAAGCCTTTGTTGATGCTGGCGCCGTAACGCCGTCCGCGACCATAAGGAACTTCAATCAGCGCTGAGAAGGTCGCCGCGTGGCGTTGGTCGTCATCAGCATTTCCATGGTTCATACGGAGCTGTGGCCCCGCAGCGGTAATAGGAACAGGCGACTGATTTCCCCCCGCATAGGCGTCGGGAACATTATCGGTATTGTGCGACCAGGTATAGGCAGCCGTTACCTGAAGCCCATTCGAAAGCCTGCGATTAAGACTGGTCTGCAGGCCGTTATAGTGCGACGCCCCTTCAAACAGATTCTCTGTCACATTGAGGCCCTGGGCATGGAAGAACTGAGTACCGGTTCCGAGTTGCGGACCGCTGTAGTTCAACGATGCAAGCAGGTGATCCGATTTTGTGCCGACATACGAGATCGTGACCGTAGTGTTATTGGCTATCTGCTGCTGCAACGACAAGTTGTATTGCTGGATAGCTGGGATGTGGCTGTTTACGGGGTAAGAGATAACATTGGCATTTGTAGGTGCCGCCTCGTTGATCACGTTTCCAGGAGCCGGAAGCGGAGTCGTGGCCAAGGTGCTGTTGTTGACCGCATAGGGTCCAGGAGTGGAAGTATTCGGCATCATCGTGCTTGTCTGGCCGGAGAGCGTAATGCGATACCCCGCATAGTCGCTATAGGCCGAAGAGCCGTTGAAGTCCGGGTTGTTGTTCAACTCGTTGCTGACGCCGCCACGGTCAAGAAAGTAGTAGATGCCAAAGCCGCCGCGCAGTGCGGTCTTTCCATTGCCGTACGCATCCCAGGCAAAGCCGAGGCGTGGAGCAAAGTTTGTCTTGGGTGTGTTGATCAGCGAGCGGGAGTTACCATTCTTGCCGGCAACATCGAGTTCTCCTGTTGCGATATTAAAGTTGGACTGCTGGTTATTGACCTCGTACGGGAAGTTGTACAAGTCATACCTCAAACCTATGTTCAAGGTAAGACGAGGAATCACCTTCCAGTCGTCCTGGACAAAATAACCCATCTCATAGGTGCGTGTGTCGAAGAACCCACTGGAGTTACCCAGAGTGTAGGTATTGACGAAACCTGCCAGCACCTCCGCGGTATCAAAACCGGTATAGTCGCTACCGGTGCCCTGGTAGTTGAAGAAGCCCTTAGCATTGTTTCCCTGGGTAAAGTCAACGTGCCGGAAGAGAACATTTCCTCCGAACTTCAAGGCATGCTTGCCGAGATTCAGGCTGACTGTGTCGAGGTACTGGTACGAGTGCTGCGGTACTTCGTACGCTCCGCCGTCGCCAGTGTAGGAGAGGTTTGTATTATTTCCTCCGATGAGCGCGCCGCCACCAAGAAGGGAGTTCCGATTGGCATTCACGATGCCGAGGTTTTGCGAGAAGGGCTCGCCCTCAAAGGGAGGAATATAGCCATAGAAGGGGCGGCTATATCCAAAGCGGAATTCGTTGACCAGGTTGGGCGTGAAGATGTGCGTTTCGCCCGTTGCGATACCGCGAGGATGCGTGTTGTTTTCGCCTGCTCCAAAGCCCGACGGCACACCAACCACGGTGATTGTCTTGTTGTCGTTGTCCTGCCCATAGCTATAGCGCACGAACATGACATCGCGGGATTTCAGATGATAGTCAAGACGAGCATCGAAGTCGTTGTATTGATTTACGATCTGCGACTGATGCGCGTAGTTATCCAGCACATTGCTCGTCGGCGCGCGATTGGGCGCCGGAAACGCCTTCAGATACGCGAGACCTACGCTGTTGAGACGGTTCGTGGGAATGACGTTAGGAGCAGCCAGAGTACCGAACTGCGCGCATGTCAGTGGATCGAAGATAGCTCCATTGTCTACAGAGGCATTCAGCGCCGATGTGCTGTTGACCTTGACGCCATGCACGGTAGTGAAGTTGGTGCAGCCTGTCGGATCGAAGCTACCGAGGCCGTTATAGGGAACGCTGGTCAGCCCACTGCCGAGCAGTTCGGAGAAGTCGCCTGACTCCATCTTGGCCGTGGGAACGGTGTTGATCGTCGCACCGCCATTGGGAATGGCTTCCCGAAGACCCTGGTAGTCAAAAAAGAGGAAGAGGTTGTTCTTCAGGATCGGCCCACCGATCGAAGCACCAAACTGATTGCGATGAAAGTGGGCCTCGGGAATGTCGGGGCTGAAGTAGTTTTCGCTGGCTCCGCCCAAGGCGATGTCGCGATAGAAGGCAAACGCCGAACCATGGAACTGATTCGTTCCGCTCTTGATAGCAGCCTGAATAATGACGCCGCCTGCACGGCCGAACTCTGCCGGAGCCAGGGAGTTCGTCACACGAAACTCGCTCATGGCTTCTACCGGCGGAAAGAAGTTGATGGTATTGACCAGGGCTTCGTTGTTATCCAGGCCATCCAGGATGAAGTTGTTGGCCTGCGGACGAAGACCGTTGGCCGACAGCGAAGCGCCGCCGGTATCGTTGTAGCGTAGCGTCTCCGTATTGCTGGCGGTACCCGAGGCCTGGTTGCCATAAGCACCACGGGTTACACCGGGAACCAGCAGCGCGAGCTGGGTAAAGTTGCGGCCATTGAGCGGCAGATCGGTCAACTGCCGGTCATTGATTACCGTTCCGGTCTCTGAACTCTGGGTCTGGACGATGGGAGCTGCGTCCGTTACTTCAACGGTCGTCGAGGTAGCACCCACCGTGAGCTTGAAGTCGAGTTCCTGAACCTGAGAGACATCCAGGGAGAAGGACTGCACAACGGATGAGAATCCATTGGCCTTGACCTCCACGCGATACTTACCCGGGAGCAGCGCATTCACGGTAAAGTTGCCGTCACCCCCTGAAGTAACCACCCGGACAGCGTTGTTCTGCAGGTTGGTAACGGTGATGGCTGCTCCGGGGATTGCTGCGCCGCTTGGGTCAGTCGCGGAACCAGTGATACGTCCGGTATCGGTCTGTGCCTGCAGGCCGGACCAGCCCGCCAATAGACATATTACGAGGAGTGCGCGGAATATGATTTTCCCCGTCGAACTCGATCCAAAGTTTCCTTGCATAGTAATGCCTCCAAAACGCTCTAAATCCTGCATGTCTTGCACCATCTCTGGCGCGACGCTATGGACTGTCAAGCTACGTCGCACACCTTGGAAGATTCCTTCCCATCAGCGCAATCCTTTCGCGTCCCTTTGTCTTTCAATTTTTCATCCACAACTAAACTATCTGCAATCAATTATTTGAACCCGGTTAATCATCCGGTAACAAGGGTGGGTCCGGGATGATAAAGTCTATGACGCACCTGTTTCATATCCCAATGCAAACCCCGATTGCCAATTCGAGACTTACCTTCGGACTCTATGAAGTCGATCTTCAGGCGGGGGAACTTTGGAAAGCAGGCTTTCGCATCAAGCTGCAGGGACAGCCCTTTAAAGTCCTGACGGCACTTCTTGAACGGCCAGGCCAGGTCATTACCCGTGAGGAACTTCAGCTTCGGCTTTGGGGAAAAGATACGGTCGTCGATTTCGACCACTCGCTGGGCACAGCTATTAATAAGATCCGCGAAGCCCTGGGCGACTCCGCCGAAAATCCCCGCTTCATTGAAACGCTCGCGAGGCGGGGTTACCGATTCATCGCGCCTGTCGGCTATGTACCAGTAGAGGGGACGCCCCCACCTGTCTCCGAACCGGATAAAGAAGCTGCAGCTACTGAAAGCGCGGCCCCGGCTTTAGCTGCCATCGGAGTTCAGGCAGATTCCCGCGCTTCGGTTGTTGTTCCGGTGATTCAAACCTCCACCGCGCGGCCCCTCTGGTGGGCGATCGCTGCTGTGGCTCTCGTTTCGGTGGCAGTAGCCGGATACCTCGCAGGCACCTCCCGAGCTACGACGGCCCCACCCCACATTACGCAGATCACCCACGACGGCCACCTGGCTCCCAGCGTCAACACCATAGAAAATCACATGGCAAGCGCAACAGACGGCGTTCGTTTGTTTGCTCCCACATTAGAAAGCGGCCATGCAGGGTTGGCTGCCGTGTCTCTCTCGGGAGGCTCGGTCACCCCCATGAGCATTCCGCCCGAGGTAGCGAGTCCAGCGCTGGGGAACATCTCTCCCGATGGCTCTCAGTTGTTACTGCGCGACCATCTCTCGCCGGAGTCCGAGCAACCGCTCTGGATAGTTCCCACGCTCGGCGGTTCGGCCCTGCGCGTGGGGAATATCCTGGCCCACGACGCTACCTGGATGCCCGACGGCAAAGAGATTCTCTACGCCATCGGCAACGATCTTTACCTGACCCACCTGACCGGCAACAAGCCTGAACTCTATGCCTCGCTTCCAGGCCGCGCCTTTTGGCTGCGCTGGGAGCCGAACGGCAAGCTGCTTCGGTTCAGCATGATCGACCCCATCTCGCACACGCTCTCGCTCTGGCAACTGGCCGCGTCCGATCGCAAGCCGGAGCCCGTGCTCGCAGGATTCAGCAACCCCTCGTCCGAGTGCTGCGGGGTCTGGGCCAATGGGGGACGCACCTTCGTCTTTCAGTCCTCGCACGGCGGAAATACCGATCTCTGGAAGCTCTCGGGCGAATCGACAAAGAACCCAGTGCGCCTGACCGATGGGCCGCTCGAGTTCCAGTCTCCCGTGGCCGCTCCCAACGGCAGCCGCGTCTTCTTCCTGGGAGTCGATGCGCGCTCGGAGCTTGAACGTGTGACTCCCAGTGGCGAGCTCGTTCCCGAAAAAGGCTTCCTCTCCTCAGCGGTTCGGGTCGACTACACCCGCGACGGCAAATGGGTCGCCTGGACCGACAGCGCCGGTCAACTCTGGAGAGCCAACGCAAGCGGTGAAGAGAAGCTGTTGCTTACCCCCGACACCTTCGATGTCTTCCTGGCCCACTGGTCGCCGGATGGCTCACGACTCGCCCTGATGGCGCGCGAGCCCGGCAAGGCATGGCAGATCTACCTGGTCGGCGCAAACGGTAACGATCTCGCGCCGCTCCTGCAGGAATCGCGCAACGCCGCCGACCCCTCCTGGTCGCCCGACGGGCAGTCGCTTGTCTTTGGCCGCATCAACGACGCGATGGGCAAGGAAAATGCCTCTCGCACACTGCATATCTTTCACCTGAAGACGAACCAGATGGAGCAGGTCCCTGCCTCGGAGGGGCTCTTCAGCCCGCGCTGGTCCCCGGACGGTCACTACATTGCCGCGCTTACGCTCGATCAGCGGCAGGTCAAGCTTTACGACGTTGCGGATCATACATGGAAGGCGCTCTCCGTTCCCTCCGGCGCCGACCCGGTCTGGGCATCCGACAGCCGCTCGCTCTACGTGCATGGCTCGCTCGTTCCGGCACAGCCTATCTACCGCGTCAGCATCCCCGATGGCCACGTGCAGGAGATCGTCCGCCTAGCCGACTCGCGAGAAAACGATGCGGTTGATTACGTCTTCGGCGGCCTGACTCAGGACAACACCCCCCTGATCCGCGCTCGAATCTTTGCCGGAAACTTCTACTCGCTCGATCTGAAGTAATCCTGCCAGCCCTTTTCACTGTCTTTGAAGTAGAGCCGAGCAAAGGACAAAATCACCCAGGAATTGTCATCTCGACCGGAGTCTCGCGGCTTTATGCGAGGCGCAGCGGAGAGAGATGCAGCTTGTTCCGGTTGGCGATAGTGCCTGCATAGGCAAACTGCAGGTCTCTCCACTCCGCATGACGATAAAGCCATCATGCTCCGGTCGAGATGACACGGTATGGGGGACGCAATACCCGTCCCGTAGACATCCGTAGGCAAGCACATTGAAAGGTCAGGGCCTCGAAGGGCTTAATCTATCCCCCTAACCCACTGATCCTAAAACGCTTACCTGTTGACTCAAAAATGAGTAACTGAGGGAGAACCTTGCATTGCAGTGATCCACGACGAATGCCGACTCTATTGCCCATGTCTGCATTCCTACCGAGGAAGACCACGCTCTGCTTCGCTCTCTCCGTTCTTTCGCTGGCGAGTTTAAGGGCCGCCGCGCAATCCGCTCCCGCTACCCTTAGCGGATTCCAGGCCACGGCACCGCTTACCGGCCTCACCCATACCGCCAGCGGCATCGAGCTATCGAATGCGGTCTCGACGCTGAAGATCGACGCCATGCGCCCGGATGTTCTGCGGGTGCGGATCTATCCCAACGGACATCCCGCCGAAGACGCCTCCTGGGCGGTACTGCCGGAGGCCCGCCCATCACGGATCGCCGTGGCAGCAGAGGACACAGGCTTCAGCACCACCGCACTCCGGATAGCGGTGGACGCCGAGCTGCGCATCGTCGTGTCCGACCTTGCCGGCAACGTGCTGCAAAAGGACGCTGCACCGGCCTCGTGGGATGGAACGGGATTTAAAGTCAGCAAGCAGAAGACCGGCGACGACCACTTCTTCGGCCTGGGCGATAAGCCCGGCCCGCTCGACCGCGCCGGGGAGTCCTTCGTCATGTGGAACACCGACACCTTCGGGTGGCAGGAGTCCACCGACCCTATCTACAAGTCAATCCCCTTCTTCCTGGAGATGCACGGCGGCAGAACCATCGGCGTCCTCTTCGACAACACCTTCCGCACCTACTTCGACTTCGGCCACGAACGCGCCGACCGCTATACGTTCAGCGCTCCGGACGGCCCGCTCGACTACTACCTGCTCTACGGGCCTGAGCCGAAACGCGTCATCGAGACTTATGCCTGGCTCACCGGCCCGACACCGCTGCCGCCGCTCTGGGCGCTTGGCTTTCAGCAGTCACGCTATACCTATATCCCACGCGCCAAAGTGGAAGAGATCGCCTCCCGCCTGCGCGCCGACAAGATTCCTTCGGACGCTATCTATCTCGACATCGACTATCAGGACCACAACCGCCCCTTTACCGTCGACCAAGCGAGTTACCCCGACTTTCCCGGCCTCATCCATGAGCTTGCGGCAGAGCACTTCCATACGGTACTCATCACCGATCCGCATATCGCCAACCTGCCCCATCAGGGATATAAAGCCTACGACACCGGCGAGGCGGGCGACCACTTCGTGAAACGCAACGGAGAGAACTATGTCGGCCCCGTCTGGCCCGGCCCCTCCGTCTTTCCCGACTTCACTCGTCAGCAGACGCGCGCATGGTGGGGCACCCTCTACAAGGACTTCGTCGCCGATGGCGTCGCAGGCTTCTGGAACGATATGAACGAGCCCGCGGTCTTCACCTATCCCACCAAGACCATGCCTGACGATGTGCAGTACCGCATCGACGAGCCTGGCTTCTCTCCGCGCACGGCGACTCATCTCGAAATCCACAACATCTACGGACTGGAGAACTCACGCGGCACACGGGAGGGTCTGCTCGCACTGCAGCCGAACGTGCGTCCCTTTGTGCTGACCCGCGCCAGCTATGCCGGAGGCCAGCGCTACGCCGCGACGTGGACCGGCGATAACTCCTCGACCTGGAACCACCTTCGCCAGACCACGCCGCAGCTTCTCAATCTCGGCCTCAGCGGTTTTTCGATGTCCGGTGCGGACGTTGGCGGCTTTGCGGGTTCTCCTTCCCCCGAGCTGCTCACGCACTGGCTGGTGCTGGCGGCGTTTCAGCCCATCGACCGCAGCCACGCCGCGAAAGGCACGCGCGACCACGAGCCCTGGGTCGACGGCCCGGAACAGGAGAACATTCGCCGCCGCTACATCGAAGAGCGCTACCGGCTGATGCCCTATCTCTACACCACGGCTGAAGAGACTTCGCACGACGGTGTTCCGATCCTCCGCCCACTCTTCCTGGAGTTCCCGCACGCAACAAGCGATAGCCATCCGCTCGATCAGGACGCGCCGGGCGAGTTCTTCTTCGGCCCGTCCATTCTGGTTGCGGCTTCGCCTTCGCCGGAAGAGGTCGCACCTTACACGGTCATCCTGCCGTCAGGGCTTTGGTACAACTACTGGACCGGAGAGAAGCTCGATCGTCGTGCGCCGCTCGGCTCACGCGATCTCGAAATCCGCGACCCGACCGTGACCGATACTCCTGCATTGCAGCCCATCATGGTGCAGCCCAGCCTGGGAGAACTGCCCCTCTACGTTCGCGCAGGCTCGATCGTTCCGATGCAGCCACTGGTGCAGTCCACCGAAGAAAAGCCCAGCGGGCCGCTCACGCTGCGCGTCTTTCCCGGTGACAACTGTCATGGCGATCTCTACCAGGATGACGGCAAGAGCTTTGACTATCGCAAAGGTGCGTACCTGCGACTGCACTTCACTTGCAATGTCGAGGCAGATGGTTCGTTGACCGTCAATATTCCCAAACGCGAAGGCAGCTTCACGCCCTGGTGGACAGCGTTTCGCATCGAGGCTGTGGGCTGGACACCTTCGGCGACACAAGCCGTTGTTGGCGGGCATCGTTCCGCGCTCGAGCACACGCCGTTGGGATGGGCTGTGACGATTGGCGATACCGGCAAGCCGCAGACGGTCGTGCTGCGGTAGTGTCCTGAGTCGTTAGTTCGTTGAGTAATCCGTGCGGCCATCTATAGCGCGAAGCGCAAACCGTGACGCTTTAGCGTCGCGGGTCGGAGGGAGCCGTAGCCTTTAGGCTACGGAAATAGGGGCCTAGCGAGAATTGGCCTTTAGGCCCGGGCCTTCTTTCAGCTACGAACAAGAGGCCCGGGGCTAAAGCCCGATTTTTGCCTGCCCTTGATTCCGTAGCCTAAAGGCTACGGCTCCCTCCGTCTCCCTGACGCTAAAGCGTTAGGGAACGCGCTTCGCGCTGTATCGAACTCAATATCCGGACAGGGTGACACCTCTTAGCCAGCGACAACACGCCCTAAGGCTTGTCCGCGGGCGGCGTTGTAACCGTCGTATCGCCATCCACCCAATAACTGCTTCTGGCCTGCACGACAAGATCGGAATAGTTCCTGAGCTGCAACGTGACGGAATGCAGCCCCGGATGCGGCGACTGCGGATGGAAGCTCAGAACGTAGCGATTCGGGATGTGGTTGGAGATCGTGAAGAGGTCGCGCTGCAGAGTCTTGGCGTCCTTGTACTTGAAGTGCTCGCCGCCTGTAAATTTAGCGACGTTCTCGGACGCATTCGAGCGCATCGCATTGGTCGCGGCAATCACGGCCATCTTAATCAGCCGCAAAGGAGGAGCCAGTTCGGCGAAGCAATCGAAGTTCTGCGTCGCGCGACCTTCGTAGGTAGCGGGGTCTGCATTGGGGTCTTTGCTGAAGCACCCATGAGGAGGTCCAGGCTCGTTGGAGCTGAATTTAGAGGCCTCGTGCTTGATCTCAGCCTTGGTGCTCGCAAAGCCCACGCTGTAGATGGCGGTGTTGGTATCGCTGATCGCCTTCAGCGCGTCTTCGAGCTTCGTGTGGCTGCCGTGATCGATCGTCTCGCTCAATAGGAGAATGGCGCGCCGGTAGGTCGTCGGCTGCTTGCGCAACATGTCGACGGCGTAAGAGAGCGCGTCGAAGATAGCCCCCTTCTGGTCGCCCGGATCGAGGTCGGCGAGAACGCCGGCCGCTCCATCGATATTGCGGGTGAAGTTCTGAAGCAGCTGCGGTTCGCTATCGAAACCGACAACAGCTACTCGATGCTCGATGCCCCCCAGCACGTTGTCGAGCATCGGTGCGAGGTCGCGATAATCGTTGAGGTGCTGGGCGCCATCGCTGCCCGTCTCGACGAGGACGACCAGAGCCAGGGGTTGACTGCCGGAATCTTCCTCCAGCGAAAGCTTCTGCTCGACCCCATCGTCCGTAAGCACAAAGTCGTCGGCTTTAAGCGTGTAGACGAGCTGCCCCGATTTCGTTCTGACGAGCGCCGGGACAAGCACCAGCGTCGAGTGCACGGTAAGGGTCGCGGTCTGCGAGTCCGGCTGTTGCTCGGGTTGGGGAGAGGGGGGCGCAGGGGTCTGTGCCAGCAGGGCTGGCATTCCCAGAAGCGCGACGGCGGCAAGGAGCTTCATGAACACGCTGGGATCAGTGTAAACGGAGTGACAGAACCACCCCGAAAGCAGAACGCTTAAATAAATGTGTGGTGCGATTCTTAATCCGGGGATGATGACTAATCCCTCTACAGACAGAAGACTGCGTAACATTAGTCGATATGAAGGCTGAAGACAATCCAGTCCTGATCGAT
Organism: Granulicella mallensis; assembly: GCF_014203225.1. GTDB lineage: Bacteria > Acidobacteriota > Terriglobia > Terriglobales > Acidobacteriaceae > Granulicella > Granulicella mallensis_A. Next base: position 83,983 of record NZ_JACHIO010000008.1, read on the forward strand.
GTTCCGATGCCAATTCGCACGCCTCGCTTGCTGATCCGGCCGCCACAGCCCGGCGACGGAGTCGCCACTGCCTCTGCGGTGAGTGAAACATGGGAAGATTTGCATCGATGGATGGCCTGGGCAGAGAGCCTGGACAATCACAGTGCCGAGCAAATGGAGATTCGCACCCGCCAGATCATGGCGAAGTTCGTTTTGCGTGAAGAGTTCAATTTGCTCGGCGTCGAGATCGCGAGCGGCCAGCCTGTCATCCGGTGCGGCTTTCATGGTGTGGATTGGAAGGCTCGCCAGTGTGAAACAGGTTTTTGGGTGCGCAAGAGCGCGCAAGGATGTGGCTTTGCAACGGAATCGACCAATGCCCTATTGCGCTATGCCTTTGGTGCCCTCGGTATGCGCCGTGTAGGCATCACTCATTCAAGTGGCAATGAGGCTAGTCGCCGCGTCGTTGAAAAACTGGGTTTTGCGCCAGAAGGCATTCAGCGGGCAGCCAATCTGTTACCCGGAGGACGCATTGCGGACAGACACCTCTATGCGCGTTTCGATACGGCCGGATTACCGCCTTTAGATGTGCAATGGGACACGTGATGAATCACTGAGAATGTACTTCGGGACAACTGAAAGCGCGATACCATGGAATGTTTGCCGCTCGCTTTCTCAAATCAGGCGCACAACAGATGGAGCACCAAGACCAAGATGATTCCGAAGACCATGCAGGCCCTTGTAAAAGCAACCGCCGCACCAGGAATGGAGATGCGCGAGATGCCGGTTCCGACCCTTGGAGCCAGCGATGTACTCGTTGCAGTAGAGACAGCCTCCGTCTGTGGCACCGACCTGCACATCTATCACTGGGACGAGTGGGCCCAGGCCCGCATCAAGCCTCCCTACATCCCGGGACATGAGTTCTGCGGCACCGTAGCGGCTATCGGCGAACTGGTACAGGATGTGCAGGTGGGCGACTTCGTCTCCGCCGAGATGCACGTTGCCTGCGGCCACTGCCTGCAATGCCGCAGCGGACAGGCGCATGTCTGCCAGTTCGTGAAGATCCTCGGCGTCGATGCCGATGGAGCCTTCGCCGATTACGTCCGCATTCCGGCAACAAACATCTGGAAGCTCAGCCCGGCGATCCCGCGCGACTTCGGCTCGCTCTTCGATCCGTTCGGGAACGCAGTGCATACGGTCCTGTCAGGGCCCATCGCCGGACAGACGGTTGCGGTGACCGGATGCGGCCCCATTGGGCTGTTCTCGATCGCCGTGGCCAAGGCCTGCGGCGCCGCACATATCTTCGCCATCGAGCCGAATGCGCAACGCCGGGAACTCGCTCGACGCATGGGAGCCCGCACCCTGCTGGATCCCGCAAGCGGAGATATCGAGCAGCAGGTGAAGACCGCGACCGGCGGCAACGGTGTCGATGTACTGCTGGAGATGTCAGGCCATCCCTCTGCGATCGCACAAGGCTTCCGTCTGCTGCGTATGGGCGGACGCGCGTCGCTGCTGGGCATTCCGTCGCGTCCCGTGGAGATGGACCTTGCAAACGCCGTCATCTTCAAGGGAGCGACGGTGCACGGCATCAACGGACGCAAGATGTATGAGACCTGGTTCCAGGCCGAGGCGCTGCTGCGCGAGAGCGGCATCGACCTCGCTCCGGTCATTACACATCGGCTTCCATTGGGACAGTTCGACGAGGCCATGCATCTGCTTGAGTCGGGTGAGGCAAGCAAGATTTTGTTGACGGTAAAGCGGTAGAACAATTCCACCGTGAATGCAATGGCGCGAAGCGCAAACCGTGACGCTTTAGCGTCAGGAACGCGCTTCGCGCCATCTTCGTGTTCAAACGGTAACGACAGATCAATCAGCTTTACATCACCGAACAAAGCAACCTATCGCATTCAAGCGCGTGACAAGAGCACAAGAAAATGAATAAGCTGCTCTGCATGAGATTCACTGCTTGCGTCGTTCTCTTCGTCCTGGGTGTGCCGGCTCTTGTTGCCCAGGCACCCAAACCGCGCGTCTTTCTTATCGATGCCTCTGCCCTGGCCCATGAAAAGCAGCATCCCAACGCAGACCTCCTGAAGCTGGTGCGGAAAGACGCAGACGCGGCTCTGCAGACTCCGCCCTTGACCATCACGGTCAAGACAAAGACCCCGCCCAGCGGCGACAAGCACGACTACATGAGCATGGCGCGCTACTGGTGGCCTAATCCGGACACCAAGGACCACCTGCCGTACGTACGGCACGATGGCCTATCGAACCCCGAGATCAAAGGCATCACCGACCACGAACTTCTGGATCGTGTCGCCGGAAGCTCGCGAGCACTGGCTCTGGGCTGGTACCTGACCGGCGATGAGCGTTATGCCGCCCACGCGACCCTGCTGCTGCGCACGTTCTTTCTCGACAAGGCGACAGCGATGAATCCGAATCTGGAGTTTGCACAGTACGTCGCTGGCGTGAACACGGGCCGAGGCACTGGCGTCCTCGATGCACGAGGCCTCTCGATCGCAGTCGATGCAGTAGGCATGCTCGCTGGATCGAAGAGCTGGACGCCCGAAGATCAGGCCGCGCTACAGCACTGGTTCGGTGAGTACTACACGTGGCTCACGACCTCGACGAACGGCAAAGAAGAAGCTGCTGCCGCGAATAATCATGGCTCCTGGTATGCGGTACAAGCCGCATCGATTGCCATGTTCCTGGGCAAGACCGATGACGCGCAGAAGATTGCGGAGCGGTTGCGCGATCAGCGGATTCCCTCGCAGTTCGATGCGCAGGGGATGCAGAAGTATGAGCTCGTGCGAACCAACTCGTTCTCTTACAGCGCCTTCAATCTCGACGCCTTGACGAACCTCGCTGCAATCGTTGCGCCTACCGGCATCGACCTCTATAAGCCGGTGAAACCGGGCACTCCGGGCATTCTGACAGGAGTCGATGCCCTGCTGCCCTACGACGCACAGCATCCGTGGCCTCACGACCAAATCAGCAAGGGTAAGGAAGATTCTCTCTGCCCCGCTCTGATTCGTACCGCCGCACATACACAGGATGCAAAGTACACCGAAGCCGAGAGACGGTTCGATTGCAAGCAAACAGCAGTGACACTGCTTGAATCACCCAACGCTCCAACTAACTGAAGATGCAAACGCAACGAGGCCGCCTGCATAGGCGGCCTCGTTGCGTTTGCATCTTCAGTCTTCGCTATGGATTCTGTACAACAAGTTGGTCTGCAAGCCGGAAGCGCACGATGGACTCGGCGGGAATTACGATGTCGCGATTGCCTGTCGTACCGGCGATCAACGTACCTGCACCGGCGCCCGCGGCGCCACCGATCGCCAGTCCTACGCCGCCGGTAGCAATGCCGCCGATCAACATGCCCGCACCGGTCATGCCACCGATGAAGCCTGAAGAACGCCGGCCCTTCCCGCGCTTCGTACGCACGTTGTCATGCGTATCGATTCCATATTGATTGCCATTCAGCGTCATCGAGGTCAGGCGCAGTTCAAGGATCGAGCTGCCTTTGAAGTGACCGCGACGGTGCGAAGCATCCACCCGGCCGGAGACCGGCGTGCCGCGCGGGATCACGACTGTACCGCCCTGCACCACGGGTTCGACGACCTCGCCGGAGAAGCGATCGCCAGTGCGGCTTGTCTTGACACTGATGCGCTGATTGACCCGAATGGACAGATCCGTACCCGCAGGGACAGTGAGTTGCAGAGGAGCCGCCGGGGAAGCCGACGAGGGCTGAGCAGGCTGACTGGCCGCCGCTGCCGATTGCACCGATTCATTCTGCTGAGACGTATTACCCTGCGGAGACATCGTGCCCTGGGGAGACATGGCACCGTTGCTGCCATCGTTGGGAACCGGTGCATTCCCTACCATCTGCCCTCCTGCGGGAGGAGCCCCAACGACGGTGATTACCGGATCCGTTTGATGCGGCTTGGTTCCGGCCGGAGGCGGTGTCGTAGAGGTCTGGACGACTGGCCCCTGCCCTGCTACCGGAGCCTGTACCGTAGTGGTGACAGAGTTGCCGTTTGCATCGACGTAGTTAATCTGCTGAGGAGTATTGGTAGAGGTGGCCTGGGCTTTCGCCTGGTCCAGTGCCTGCTGCTCTTTGTTCTTGCACCCTGCAAGCAGGGCCAGGGTAATAAGCCCTGCGCCTGCCATAAAACGAATCTGTCTGGTGAACGCCATTGATCTTCTCCTCGCCGCATTGAGCCCGTGCGGCCTTTCGGGGAGTTGCTGGCTCGAGTAGCTTTCCTTTGAGTGAGATGCCCTATTTCCGGTCACTGTCGCCTAGTCCGAAGCGAAAGATGGAGAGAAAGAGTTAAGATCGTGAACAGCCATGAGCCCGACATCGACACCCAGCACGCGTCCGCAACTCGCCCACCTCTCCGCACAACTCGACGATCTGCGAGCCCGCGGCACCTACTTTCGTCTGCGTGTTCTGGAGGACGAGCAGGCTCCCGTATGCCACTATGACGGTCGAGAGGTCATCAATCTTGCCTCGAACAATTACCTCGGGTTGTGCAATCACCCGAAGCTGCGCGAGGCAGCGATTGCCGCTACCGAAAAATACGGCGTAGGCTCAGGCGCGGTGCGCACCATCGCCGGAACCATGCGCATTCACATGGAACTCGAAGAGAAGATCGCGGCGTTCAAGGGCGTGGAGGCCTGCGTGGTCTTCCAGTCCGGTTTCGCAGCCAATGCCGGCACGGTGTCGAGCATCCTCGGCAAAGAAGACTTCATCCTCTCCGACGAGCTGAATCACGCGAGCATCATCGATGGAGCCCGGCTCTCACGCGCGAAGATCAAGGTCTTCCGCCACAAGGACGTCGCGCACGCCGAGGAGTTGTTGAAGGAGATTCAGAACGAACCCGGCCGCAAGCTCGTCATCACCGACGGCGTATTTTCGATGGACGGTGACATCGGCCCGGTCGCGCAGCTTTGCGACCTCTGCGACAAGTACGGCGCGATCATGATGGTCGACGACGCGCATGCCTCGGGCGTGCTGGGCCGCAATGGCCGCGGCAGTGTCGACCACTTCGGCTGCACACAGCGCGTCGACGTCCAGGTAGGCACTCTGTCGAAGGCCATTGGCGCACTGGGCGGCTATGTCTGCGGCTCCAGGGACCTGATCGACTATCTCTATCACCGCGCACGGCCCTTTCTGTTTTCAACGTCGCATCCGCCCTCCGTAGCTGCAACCTGCATCGCCGCATTCGACCTGCTGGAAAGTGAGCCAGAGCGCATTGAGCGGCTGTGGTCGAACACGCGCTACTTCCAGGAGCAGTTGAAGACAGCCGGGTTCGACATCGGCGGCAGGAGCACGCCTGCCAGCGAGACTCCGATCACGCCCATCCTCATCGGCGATGGACGCAAGACGATGGACTTCAGCCGTGCGCTCTTCGAGCAGGGTCTGATGGCAACCGGCATCGCCTTCCCTACGGTTCCGGAGGGCAAGGCACGCATCCGCTGCATCATGACCAGCGAGCATACCCGCCAGCAGATCGATCAGGCTCTGGAGATCCTGACGGCCACGGCAAAACGGCTGGAGATTTTGTAGTGAATTTTCATCTTCCAGGGGAGCGCGACTGCATCTCAGTCTGGTAGAAAGTCACTAACAAGGAGATTTCGCAATGGCTGATTTGGATGCTCTGAAGCAGAAGTATGCCCCTGTGATTGAGACGATTGAGAGCTTTTCCGACTATGGCGCAAAGCTGGACTCAGTCGATCTCGATGGAGAAAAGCTGCACCTGAAGGGCGAGGTTCCGTCGACCGTGATCGCGAACCGCGTCTGGGACGTCATCAAGGAAGTCGACCCGACCTACAGCGACCTCGAGCACGAGATTGCCACCACCGGCGGCGAGACGCAGCCCTACACCATCAAGGCCGGCGACAACCTCAGCACAGTGAGCAAGCTGTTCTACGGCCATGCGAACAAGTACCAGGAGATCGCGTCCGCCAACGGCATCGACAACCCTGACCACATCCAGGTGGGCCAGGAGATCAATATCCCTGTGCTGTCGTAGGTTTTGTCTGTACCCCAAAAGGCCGCTTCGGCGGCCTTTTTCATTTGTATCTAGTGTTGTGAGTCGTAAATTCTTCGACGAATCAGAATGTTCCGAATGGCGCGAAGCGCAAACCGTGACGCTTTAGCGTCGCGGGGCGGAGGGAGCCGTAGCCTTTAGGCTACGGAATTAGAGCCAGGCAAGAATTGGGCTTTAGCCCTGGGCCTTTTGTTCGCAGCCGAAAGAAGGCCCGGGCCTAAAGGCCACATCTCTCCTAAGCCTGAATTCCGTAGCCTAAAGGCTACGGCTCCCTCCGTCTCCCTGACGCTAAAGCATCAGGGAACGCGCTTCACGCGATTTGATGAAGATATTTAAATCTTTTGCACGCGCATCACTTCACGAACACCGGGCACTTTGCGCAGATTCTGTGTCAGCCGCGTGAGATGGCGAAGGTCGACCGTCTCAATGACAAAGTCGACATTGACGATCCCATCCTGCGAGGGTCTGGTATCCAGCGAGCGGATGTTGGTGCCGTCTTCGGAGATGATGGCCGTAAACTCTTTCAGCAGGCCGGCGCGGTCGTCGCACACCACGGTCAGCTTTACCGGATAGGTCGTAGGCTTCGGCCCCTGCTTCGTACCGGCTACAACGGGCGCCAGTGCGGCCCAATCGACATCGATGCGGCGATCGGCTTCGTAGAGCAGATTCTGCACATTCGGACAGCTTCGCGCATGGACGGCCACACCCTTGCCGCGCGTGACATAGCCGATAATCTCTTCGCCGCGAATCGGGTTGCAACATCGTGCGCGGTACACCAGCAGGTCATCCTGCCCTTCCACCTGCAGCGAATCCGAGCCCTTGCCGAAGAAGACGCGCTTCACAGCATCGGACATGTGTGCGAGCGTATTGCCCACCGCTCCCGGTTCCGTATGTGCGGCTTCGGCGGTCATCGTGCTGCCGGGCTCCAGCTTGTTCAATACCTGCCGGGCTGAATACTTTCCGAAGCCAATGCCCGCCAGCAGATCCTGCTCGCCGCCCAGGCCATAGTCGTTCGCGATGCGGTCGAAGTCGGCGGTCTTGAACTTGTCGAGCGACAGCTTGTACTTGCGCGCCTCGCGGTCCAGCAGCTTCCGGCCGATCTCAAGGGCGCGGGCCCTCTGGTTCTCATTGAGCCAATGCTTGATCTTGTTGCGGGCGCGCGAGCTCTTCGTAAAACTCAGCCAGTCGCGCGAAGGCGCATGGCCAGCCTGCGTGCTGATCTCGACGATATCTCCGTTGCGCAGCTTGTGCCGCAGCGGAACGATGCGACCGTTCACCTTCGCACCCGTCGTCGTATGGCCGACGTCGGTGTGAATCGCGTAGGCAAAATCGACCGGCGTGCCGTCCTTGGGCAGCACGATGACCTTGCCCTTGGGCGTAAAGGTGTAGACCTCCGCGGGGTACAGGTCGATGCGCAGCGTCGACATGAACTCGTTGGGATCGGTCATCTCGCGCTGCCATTCCATCAACTGCCGGACCCACGCCAGCCGCTGTTCATCCGCGGCGCTGACGTTGTCGCTGGCCTTGTACTTCCAGTGTGCGGCGATGCCCTCTTCCGCCACCTGGTGCATGTCTTCGGTGCGAATCTGCACCTCGAACTGATGCGCGCCTTCGGCGATCAGCGTCGTATGCAACGACTGATACATATTCGGCCGCGGCATTGCGATGAAGTCTTTAAAGCGCCCCGGCACAGGACGCCAGGTGCTGTGCAGCAGACCGAGCGCGGCGTAGCAATCCTGCTCCGTCTGTGTAATCACGCGGATAGCAAAAAGATCGTAGACCTGGTCGACCGGAATCTGGTGGGCCGTAAGCTTTTGCTGGATCGAGTAGAGCCGCTTGATGCGCGACTCCACGCGGGCATTGATGTTCGCCTCGCGCAGCTTGGTCTCAAGCGTGCTCACGATGCGATGCAGAAACGCTTCACCCTCACCACGCAGCGAGTCGACTTCAGTCGTAAGCTGCGTGTACTGGAAGGGATCGGTGTAGCGGAAGGCGAGGTCTTCGAGCTCGCCGCGCAATTTGCCCATGCCCAACCGATGCGCCAACGGAGCGTAGATTTCGAGGGTCTCGCGCGCGATGCGCTGTTGCTTCTCGGGCTTCAGGTGCTCGAGCGTGCGCATGTTGTGCAGGCGGTCGGCGAGCTTGATGATGACTACGCGAACGTCCGTGACCATGGCCAGCAGCATCTTGCGAATGTTCTCGGCCTGGTGATCTTCGCGATTGGCAAACTTGATCTTATCGAGCTTGGTGACGCCCTCGACGATGTGCGCCACCTGCTCGCCAAAGCGCTTGGAGATCTCCTCAGGGGTCACGTCGGTGTCTTCCACCGCGTCGTGCAGCAGTCCTGCCGCGATGGCAGTCGAGTCCATCTTCAACTCCGCGAGCACCTGCGCAACCTCAAGCGGATGGATGATGTACGGCTCGCCCGAGGCGCGCTTTTGCGTCGCATGCTGCTGCATGCAGAAGATCCATGCTGAGCGGATTATCGCGAGATCGTCTGCGGGCCGGTTGGCACGTACCGTTGCGAGCATGCGCTCAAAACGAGCGTCCAGTGCCACATCGCCGGAGAGTACACGGGTGCTGGGCTCTACCGGAGGCAGCGCCGGGTCAGGAGAAAGGAAGACGCCGGAGGGCTCATCGAGATCTGTGGTCTTTAGATCGGCGATATCACTTGCAGACAGAGGATGGCCAAGCGAGGCGGGGGGGAGCGTTGCTTCGAGCTCCACGCCAGTTTCGCTGATTGGTGGCGCGTACGATCTCTCTGAGCCGGCCCCCGGGAAGTGGCCTTCCCCTGATTCAGGACCGGGTACAACCGGCCGCGCTATAGCCATAGGCCATTATACGTGGGCGGTGGTTCGTAAGGATAAGGGAGGAGTGGCAAGTGATAAGTGACAAGTGGTAAGTACAGGGGCAAAAGCAGATTCCCTGCGGGAATGACAACCAGAAAAGCAAGTGCAAAGGCAAAAGCAACTACTGGGCTAGACCGCTCTACCCACTTACCACTTATCACTTATCACTTGCCACTGTCTTATCGCAGCAATCCAGGCGTCGGCCTGGGCCCTTGATGCGTCCATCGCACCAGTTCGTCGAACGCCCGCCCAATCTCTTCCGGGGCAATGACGCAGTGGCCCTCGCGATGCACGTATTTCTGCACGAGGTTTTGTTCGAAGCCCGCGGCCATCACCAGGTGGTCATAAGCCGAGAGTGTCGTAGCGGGGACCAGGGGGTCGTAGATCGTATGGAGCGCGAGCATGGGCTTCGCCAGGTGGCCATTCGGGGTGTAGTGGCGGAAGAGATACTCCTTGGCCTTCGGGTCGGCGGCATAGCGGCGAACGCCGTCGTTCAAAGCATAATCGCTGGCGGACGAAGCAGGATTCGTCCCGGTATAGATGTAGTTGCGATTGTCGAAGGGGTTCCCCCCGGCTCGGCGCTGCATGTCGCCAATCACGAAGGTGAAGTAAGAGATACCACTGGCCAGCCCGGCATCGGTATGCAGTCCCGTGAGGGCCCGCATCTCTTCGGCGGCCTCGGGATTGGCGCGCAGGGCGGCCATAATCTTCTCGTGCATGGCGATCGAATTGATGTAGTCGGCGGGCGTAGGAACCAATGGAGGCATCAGGCCGGGAAAGTAGAAGTCGAAGGCCGCACGCCAGGCAAACCGCCGCTCAAAAGACTCGGATGTTGCCCCCACAGCGCCGCAAAGATCCAGCCCCCCGAGATAGGGCTTCGGATTCAACTCCAGCGTAATCATGGTGAGCGCACCGCCCATCGACTCGCCCGCAACGTACGTTTCGTGCGGCTGGCCATAGGCCTTCGTAAAGTAGCGGCGCAACTGCTCCGTCTCCGGATAAGCCTGCGGCAGGGCCCAGCCGGGCTGCGAGTAGGCGCTCTGCGCGATGGCATAGTGCCGATCGAAGAGCGGTATCTGCCGTGACTCCAGGCGCTCAGCGAGGTGGAACGTCACTCCCTGCGTGGCGTAACCGTGGTAGTAGACGATCAGAGAGTGGTTCCAGTCGTTGGGAATGTCGATGCGGTATGCCGCCCCTGACAGTACACCGATCTCAGTAGTTCCAAAGGGCGTCTTTAGCACCGCAGGCCGGGACTCCGGCTTCTGAGCATGAAGGAGCGATGCGCCGGCCAGCGCAAAGACGATCACTGATTTCAGCGCAGACAGGCCTGTCTTGTGCGTTGAAAGACGATCTCGCGAAGTAAGAAGCATGTAGGGTTCCAACCGATTCTATCGCACACGGTTCTTCCCCTTTGGCATCGCCCAGCTTCGGCTTTCTGCTCTTGTCTTTGCTTTTCTGGTTGTCATTCCGACCCTGAGCGTAGTCGAAGGGGAGGAACCTGCTTCCCGAATCACCCCAAACGCCTGTGCCTCACCCAAACAACTTCCGAGCCAGCGCAAGCGCCTCCGCCTGCACGCCAGCCTCATCCCCGCACCCCGCCAGCCAATGCATCTCCGTCTCTCGGCGAAACCACGTCATCTGCCGCTTGGCATAGTTGCGATGCCCCTGCTGCGCCGCTGCAACGGCAGCATCCGACGTAAGCTCTCCACGCAGAACCGCCACCGCCTGCGCATAGCCAAGCGAGGTCAGGGCACGGCAATCCTCCCCAAAGCGAGAACGCAACATCTCCGTCTCCGCGACAAGGCCGCGTTCGAACATCGCCGCAGCACGCTGGTTGATGCGCTCATAAAGAAGCTCGCGCGGAGGCCCGAGCGCAAACTGCAGCACGCGATAGCCCTGCAGGGCATCCCGCCCGGCCTGCCACTGTTCCGTCTGGGGCTGCTTGGCTGCGAGCGTGACCTCAATACTGCGGATCAGCTTCGGAGTATCGTTCGCGTGGATGGCCCGTGCCGCCTGGGCATCGAGCCGCTGCAGCATGCGATGCAGATACGTCGACCCGCGCTTCGCCGCAAGCTCTCGCAACCGCTCGCGCAGTGCCTCATCGCGAGGAGGAGCGGGCGCGAGCCCCTGCAGCAGCGCGCGCAGATAGAGCCCCGTTCCACCGGCAACGATAGGTACAAGCCCCCGGTCGCGAATATCGGCGATAGCCGCACGCGCATGCCTGGCGTAGTCGCCTGCGGTACAGGCTTCATCCGGCCAGTAGAGATCGAGGCAGTGGTGCGGCACGCGGGCGCGCTCTTCGGCCGTCGGTTTGGCCGAGCCGATATCCATCAGCCGGTAGACCGCGACCGAATCGCAACTCACAATCTCGCCGCCAAGTTGCGCAGCAAGCGCCATCGCCAGGGCTGTCTTTCCGCTTGCTGTGGGCCCTGCGACGACGAGCAGTGGAGTCTCCCCCTGCCCGCTCACGGCCGCCACCATCCAGGAACGAAGACACGTCCCAGCCCAGCCCGTGCCATGCTCACAACCAGCACCAGCGCAGCCAGCCAGAGCAAGCCACGCACCAGGCTGCGATGCTCCAGTTGCTCACGCTCACGAAAGTAGGCTTTTCGCTCCTGCTCCGCGCGCTCCAGCGTGCGCGTGGACGCAGGAATGCGAGGCGGTTCAGCACGGTGTTCAGACTGCTGTGGCATGCGTTTAGCGCTGCGGCTCGTTGACCAGGTAGAGGAACCTCAACTCGAGGTTGGGCAATCCCTTAGGCAGAGGCGGAAACTGGCCTTCGCTGATAATGGAACCCCACGCGGCCTTGTTGATCGCATCATCGTGCGTCGAGCCCTCAAGATGCATAGCGCCGATACGGCCATCGGGGAGAATCGTAAAGCGAATATACGTCTCGCCCGACTTTGACAAAGGCGGCTGAGTCTCCTCCGGCAACAGGGGTATCCAGTTGCGGTAGATATCGTCTTTAAGATGGCGCAGGTACTCACTGATGTTGACCCCGTGCGTATCGGAAAGAACCTCGACACCACCAAAGTTGTCGGCTTTGGACGGGCTGCGGGCAAAGCCCCCGCCACCACCCGCGTTGGCTGCCCCACGTTCCGCGTTCCGAATATTGTCGCCTGCGGTCCCGGAGTTCGTATTGAAGTCCGGCCGGGACGAAGGCTGCGGTGTCGGAGCGTCAGCAAGGGCAGGGGCCGGAGTACGCGGCTGTGGCTGCGGCGTTGCGGGGATCGGCGTTGTTGGAGCTGGATTGATCGGAGTGGGCGCGGTCGGCATGGGAGCCGGAGCAGGGGTCGGCGGCTTCGGCGGGGCCTCTCGCGCCATCGTACGCAGATGCTCCAGCGTACGGTTGTCCACAGACCTCGGCTTTGGCGCCGGCTTGGGCGAAGGCGCGCGGGACGTCAGCACCGGCAAATTCAACTGTGTAAGTTCACGATTTTTCAGGACATCCGTCGGGCTGACCAGCACCGGTGCATGCCACAGATAGCGCGGGCCGTAGAAGACAACCCAGGCCACGACCAGCCAGATGAAGACCGATATGTAGATCGACTCGCGAAATCGTCCGCGCGCGCGCTCGTCCTCAATGCTGTCGAGCAGGCGAACCAGCTCGTGCTCTTCGAGTTCGCCGTAGCGGTTGGTGCGAATGCGGATCGGCTTTACCGGGACCTGACCCGACGGATCGTGCGGCACAAAGGAGAGCGGCGCACTGGAATCGGGCGTGGGAACAGGGGTAGAGGTCTGGGACTCAGGTGAGTCCTGCTCCGGCGTCGGCTGTCCGGGTTCGATCGGGCTTTGGGTAGGAGGCATCAACTGTCTAGAAGTCTGTGACGGTTTCGCGAGCACAAAGTTTCGCCGGCGTACCGGTCGCCAGACCTGAGTGGATGCTGGCTCGTTCTATTTTCGCATCTTTCGGCCTAAGTGAGCAGCAGGGAAAGAGTTCCTCTTCAAGCTCTCCTCTCCCCCAACGCCACCCGTCGTCTATGCTGCCAACATGGCTCTCCCCGCTGACATCCCTGATGCCCTCACAGCCGCCCTCACTGACGCCCTCGCCGGACGTACCGCCGTCGTTCTGACCGCCAGTGACCGCTGCTTTGCCGGAACGCAGACCGACCTCTCCGGGCCGGTGATCGCACAACTGCTGACAGAGGCTGGCGCCAAGGTGCTGGCAATGCAGGTCGTCCCCGATGAGCTGTCAGATATCACGGCAGCCTTGCGCCAGGCAGCCGGACAGGCCTCTCTGATCGTCACCACCGGCGGAACGGGCCTCGCCGCCCGCGACGTCACCCCTGAGGCCACCCTGGCCGTCTGTGACCGGCTGGTTCCAGGCCTGGCGGAGCTGATCCGCCAGGATGGCGCCCGGCACACGCTGTTCGCGGCACTGAGCCGCGGGATCTGCGGCGTTGCGGGTAAAGCCTTGATTCTCAACCTGCCCGGAAGCCCTTCCGGGGCAGAGAGTTCGCTGCGCGCGGTGCTTCCGGTCCTGCCGCATGCCCTCGATCTATTGGCCGGAAACACGGCACATGAAGGCTGAAAACCGGCTCTCGCAAATCTCCTGTAGGGGTACAGCGAAACCACGATATTTATGGCCGTTTTCCCCCAGAAAGACGGTACTGCACGTTCGATTCAACTTCTCAGTAACAGGAGATTTGCGCTCAGGCGGTAGAATAAAACCTCGTGATCATTGGACCTCTTGCACTTCTGCACAAAGTCTCGACCACCTTGCTGGCCGTAATGAAGCCCCTCGGCATCTGGGGTGTTGGCGGGCTTGCGTTTATCGACTCCGCCCTGATTCCGATCCCGGTCTCGATGGACGGCGTGATCATCGGCTACGTTGCCACCAACCACAGCCTCTTCTTCGTCTACTGCCTGATTGCGGCAGTGGCCTCGGCGATCGGGTCACTGGTTCCCTTCTACATCGGGCGCGCGGGCGGCGAGCTGGTATTGCTCAAGCGCATCAACCGCGAACGCTACGAGAAGATTCGCGACCGCTTCGAGCGTCAGGAGTTCTTCGCCATCATGATCCCGGCGATGCTCCCGCCCCCAACTCCGCTGAAGCTGTTCGAGTTCGCCGCAGGCGTCTTCGAGATGAAGCCCATCACCTTCGTGCTGGCGATCTTCACCGGCAAGTTCGTGCAGTTCCTCATCTGCTCGCTGCTGACGATCTGGTTCGGCCCCAAGCTGGTGCACACCATGCACGGCATGCTGCATCGCCACCTGAGCGTGATGATCGGCATCGCCATCGGCGCTCTGTTGATCCTGCTGTTCTACATCACCCGCAAGATCTTCGACCGGCGCAAGGGTGAGAATCTGCCATCGGAAGACGCTGGCGAGTAGACATTTCTTGTCTTAGATCTTTGCTTTTCCAGTTATTCTTCCGCCCCCAGAGCCTAGGCGAAGGGGGAACCTTCTTTCTCCGCATGTCGGCCTCCCCTTTCCATCGCGCCAATCAATGGGCCTGGATTTTTACGCACGCTTGTAGACACGGCCTGCCCCTCGACGCTACTATGGCGAAGAAACGGCGACAATCTAAACAAATTCAAAAGAGGTTACGAATGCAATTTCCACGCAACCCACTGTCCGCCCTTGTGGTGTGCGGACTTCTTTCATTGAGCCATACGGCTTGTGCCAGCGATAGAAAGTTGTTCATCAACTCAACGCCTGAAGGTGCGCAAGTTGAAATCAATGGGAACATCACCTGTACCACTCCCTGCGAGCTGCCTATGGCGAGCACCTATTTCGACCAGACGCATCCCGCAGTTACCGGGCATCTCGACCAGCCTTTTACAATACGGCTTCTAAAAGATGGTTTTATCCCGAAGGATGTCAACCTGACCACAGGTCCTCATCCCTGGAGAAGCCACAATGGAAGAAATTACTTCGAGTACTACACCTTTGCGATCGATCATTTCAATTTTCGTTTAGATCCGGTACAGGCATTTCTGGGGCACGAAACGAAATCGGATAGCACTACAGAGGCTTCGCCGACGACGAGTTCTGAAGCTCTGCCGATAGAACAAATCGTTCGCAAGACGCTGCCCGCAATTGTCCAAATTCGCGCCGGTCAGTTTAGCGGGAGCGGCTTTTTCATCACACCTGCAGGTCTGGTGGCGACAAATGCTCATGTTGTCGAGGGCCAACAAGCGGTGACCGTTATCACCTCCGATGGAATAACCCTCCAAAGCAATAGCATTTATATAGATCACGACCGCGATTTGGCCCTGGTCAAAGTAGAGGCTCACGATGTCTCGTTTCTGACACTAAGCCTCTCACTCCCCCTGCAGGGAGCTGAAGTCATCGCTGTCGGAACGCCCGGAATCAATGATGTAGCCGGAACGGGCTTACTGCCGAACTCCGTCAGCAAAGGAATTATCAGTGGTATTCGAACCTTTTCAGAGACTACTGTCGCAAATGCCCCAGGACGTGCCGGCACCTGGCTCCAAACAGACACGACCATTAACCACGGAAACTCCGGCGGTCCTCTCATTAACCGCTCAGGACTTGTCGTAGGCATCAACACTTTAGGGTTTGCCGGCAGCGGAACACCAGGAATCAATTTCGCATTAGCTTCGTCCGAACTGATCCAGGTTGTTCAACAACGGCTAGGTGTCACGCTAGGCCCCGGTAAGGACGCGGTACAACATTCAGAAACAGCCGAGGAGAAGAGACTTTCTATTACTTCCACCCCCTCAGGCGCAGATATCGAGATAGACGGCGTCTTTCTCGGCAATACCCCCACTAGCCTATCGATTGCCGAAGGGAAAAGAGTTATCAGGATCACGAAGAAGGGGTATCAATCCTACGAGCGAACGCTACAAATACAACCCAACAGCTCGCAGAGAATCTCCGCGGAACTCGATCCAGTTACTACGCCATAAAGAAGTGCTACAAAACCGGTAAGAATTTTGGGGTTGAAAGCGTTCGATCTATATTGGCAAATAGAACTCTTTGAGGTTCCTTCGACTACGTAGTTCGCAACGCAACTCGAACTATTTCGCTCCGGATGACGGATTTTCTGGCGGGTGGAAGAAACAAAGTGAGTTGTACAACTTTTGTACAACTCACCTGACACTGCGACGAAATGAGTAGAAGAGATCGGAACTTAAATAAAAAAGCCGACGCCATAGCGTCGGCCTTTTTATTTAATGCGGTTAGAAGTGGAACTTGCCTGAGAACTGAGCGACCCGGGCATCCGGTGATTCCGCTGCAATTCCCGATCCACCAAAGCGTGTACTGGATATTTGTCCGAAGCCGGATCCTACCGTTGTATTTGGAGGACCGTACGTTGGAGTATTGAGCGCGTTGTACAAATCTGCACGGAAGTCCAGTGAGGTTTGATGCCACAGCAGGAAGGTCTTGGAAAGAGACAGGTCGACGCGGTTGTAGCCCGGCCCATAAACAACCTGGCGCAGAGGAGGGCCATAGGCTGCGATTCCACCGTTGTCAGCAATCGATACCTGATTGGGACCGAGCGGAACTCCAGGCGCAGGAGGTGCAACAGCGACAGGCGGGTTGGTATAGGCACAAGGATTGAACCAGGTCTTCACCGTACGAGTCTTCGTAGCGCAGACTACGCTGGGATCGGGGTTGGAGCCACCAGCCGCGAAAGGATCACTAATCCTTACAGCGTCTGCATTGCCCACCCCATTGGTAGGATTATTGCCTGCGCCCACCAGATTTGGCTGACCAGTCTCAACACGGAAGAGGAGACTCAGGTTGAAACCGCCCACAAGCGCATCCAACACCCTCGACTGATTCAGGTATTTGCGCCCACTCCCAACAGGCAATTGATACTGCGTGTTCAAGACGAAGCGGTGACGAGTGTCTGTTGCGGTTGGGCCATAATCAAAGCCATAGCCCAACTGTCTCCAGTTGCGATAATTCGAGCTGTTTGTTCCACCGAGTGGCTGGGTGGTGTCATCCAGGCTCTTCGACCAGGTGTAGTTGGCCATGAAATACAGACCGCCCCTGGAGCGATGTTCGCCGGTAACCTGGAGGCTGTTGAAGTTGGAGCTGCCTTCGTTGTCTTCAAGGCTCCCTCCGGAGAATTGATTGAACGGCCGGGCATTCTGCACGGAAGCGCCAGGAGCAAGAAGATTAGGGATCTGGTTGGCGCTGGGATTTGAAGTGATGTGAACGCCTAAGGCTCCAACATAAGCAACGGTTACCGTTGAGTTGCCGGCAAGCTGCTCCTGCACCGCAAGGTTGAATCCCTGCGTATAGGCAGTCTTCAACGTCTTGGGATACATATTGATGCCCGGAGTCGTTATGAAATTGGACAGCCCAGCCGCTAGAGCTGCGCTGAATCCATCCTTAAGGGTGAGGCCATTCGTAGCGCAGTTGCCCGGCGTGCAGACACCACTGTTGAAGTTCGAGGTAAAAAGAAACGGAGCATTGAGTGCAAGATTTGGACTAAAGCCCACATTCTCAAAGCCGCCGAAGAAGATCCCGTATCCGCCGCGAACCACCAGCTTGTCCGTTGCAGAGTAAGCAAAACCGATACGTGGCCCAAAATTCGCTTTTTGTGCGTTCGTCAACGCAGGATTACTGTCGTACACAACGGGCACATTGTTAGCTGCGAGTTCGTTGAGAAACGCCTGCGGCAAGGGGTTTTGCTTTGCCGCATTGGGAAGCAGATAGGTCGCAGTGTTGTTGGAGTAATCAATCAAGAAGTTAGCTTGCCGGCCATTCAACTCTACAAAGGGCTGGAAGTAGTCATAGCGAACTCCCATGTTCAGGGTCAGGTTTGCGCTTACACGCCAATCGTCTTGAAAGTACGCACTGCGATACCAGCGTTGATCGTGTACCAACGAGAAGTTTGAAACCGAAGCCGTATCCATCTGGTCGAGCAGGAAGTCAGCCCCGCCAAAGCCGGAGTGGGCTTGATTGGCTTGATCTTCCGTGTACTTGCCGTCGAACTTGTAGTACCCACGTGCCTGCGGTATCTGCAGAGTCTGAATACGGATCCGCTGTAGATTGAATCCGACCTTCAGGCTGTG
Organism: Granulicella mallensis; assembly: GCF_014203225.1. Taxonomy (GTDB): domain Bacteria; phylum Acidobacteriota; class Terriglobia; order Terriglobales; family Acidobacteriaceae; genus Granulicella; species Granulicella mallensis_A. The sequence goes on from NZ_JACHIO010000008.1 coordinate 101,857, forward strand.
CTTGCCAATCGTCTTGGAGACGTTATCCAGAAGCTGCGCCACATTCTCGAATTCGTTGGTAGGAAGATACTGTGCTGAGCCGAAGGAGGTAGGGTTCGGATTGGTACTGGTTCCGAGGTTTTGGCCACCGCCAAAATCGAAGAATGGCAAACCGCCATTCCCCGGCTCGAACGGAATGCCTCCGAGCCCAAACTGGGGTGAAAGATCCGTATTGGAGTTTGGCTGTGCGTACTGCGCGTTGATCCAGTTATAACCAACTCGAAATTCGTTGGCCAAAGTCGACGTGAAGAAGTGCGTCTCCGACAGGGTGAACTGGCGCGCCTTGTCCGTGACGTTACCGCTCGTGCCAAAGCCTGAACCATCGAGTATGCCGAAGGGGCTGGGATATGTTTGCTGCTCATTGACTACGCTGTATTTAGTAAAGATCTGATCTTTCTGGCTTAGGTTCCAGTCCAGGCGTCCATCGTACTGGACGGTGTTGTCTAACGCTCCGCCCTGAAACTGATAGTTACTGTAAGTCTGGCCGGGAGCACCGAAGTTCGGGGCTGGTAGAAGGTTGAAAAGGTTTTGCGCTACGGGGTCGATGAGCGCCGGGTCAATGACATTGACCTGACCGTTGTACTGTATTGGTACAGGGTTAGGGTTGATGCTGCTGTTTGTACCCGCTGCATAGAGTGTCTTCGGGTTGCCGCCTGTATCCGCGGCACTGAGCAGTTCGCTGAAGTCACCCGTTCTCATTTTGAGGGTGGGAACTGTATTGATGGAACTCTGTCCGAAGATAACGCGGTTTCCTTCCACATCGCCGAAGAAAAAGAGTTTGTCCTTGAGGATCGGCCCGCCGATGGCTGCACCAAACTGGTTCTGGCGATACTTCGGTTTGGTGGCTTCAAAGTAGTCACGGGCATTAAGAATGTCGTTCCGCCAGTACTCCCACAAAGTGCCGTGAATCTGGTTGGACCCGGATTTGATACTCGCGATCACCACGGCACCGGCTGCCCGGCCAAGCTCCGCGTTGTAGCTCGACGTCTGAACTTTGAATTCAGCAAGCGATTCAGGAATCGGCTTGATGACGTACATGGCACCGCTTGGTTCATCGACCAGCATGGCATTGTTATCGACGCCATCAAAGATGTAGTTGTTTTGTCCGGTGCGTTGTCCGTTGGCCGAGAAATCACCGCCGTTCGTGCCGCGGGTTCCCTGCGCGGCTGGAGCCACTCCAGGAGTAAGTTGTGCGATGAAGATAGGATTCCGATTCACCAAAGGCGTCTGGACGATTGCCGCTGCCGGGATGGTTGCCCCCGTAGAAGAATTGTCAGTCTGTAAGGCTGCAGGGTCGGTGGTGACCTCAACGGTCTCCGTAACAGAACCGGCCGCAAGCGTTATCGGCACCTCAATACGTGCGGAAGCATTGACGACAAGTCCCTTTTGTTCGGCCTTGGAGAAGCCCTGCGCAGAGACAGTGACCTTATAGCTGCCGATTTTGATCGGGGTGAAGGTAAAGATTCCCTCGCCATCGGACTTGCGGACAAGAGAGAGCCCTGTCGCTTCATCGACCAGGGTGACGGTGGCGTTGGGGATGGAAGCGCCGGTACTATCGTGTACCGTTCCAGCAAGCGTGCCCTGATCCAACTGGGCATAAGCTGCAGTTCCGCTCAGCAGGGCGGAAATCATCGCAAAGACGAATATAAAAAGGCTCAATTTAAAAGAGCTTTTTCGGAGATGCAGATTGAGATTGGAGAGAGATTGATTCCACAACGGACGAAACTGCAAGCTTGTTTTAGAGAGCGTGGTCGATCGCGTTGAGCAAGCGATATAAGAAGTTTGCGCAGTCTTTAGATCCCTCATCGATGTTGGGACTCCTGAAAGTTTGAAGAAATCTATTGGCCGGGAGCTTATAGGCCCAGTCAAGTTCTTGTCAATTGCGTAATCGTTTACCCATGTGCAAAACCCCATATCGTAATCGCTTACGTGACTTCTCGGCATCCACCGAAGACCCGCAACAGATGAGTCAGAACTTCCGCCCTTAGATGTCATGGCAGTCCGCATGGCTGTCTAACGTTTTGCTATTTTTAGGTGTCTTATAGGTCGATAACATGCCCGGCATAGCAGCGCATCTCTATGAGCCTCATCCTCTCGTAGAGGCACGAACGAAAGGGTGAGGCTCCTATTTGCCTCGATAGAAGTGAAGGCGCGGAACGGCTCCTATTTCCACGGCGCATAGAGAGGCACGAATCGGAAGAACGAAGAGCATGGTTCAGTCGGCCACGCTGTATCGTGAGGCACGCCCCGGAAGGACATGCTTCCTATTGCCACAATGTATGGGGAGGCACGAACCGGAAGGGCACGGTTTCAACCGTGCCATAAAGCGCGGGCCGAAGGCCCATACCGCTCTGCCGAAGGCCGGAGTGAAGGCGCAGCCGCAACGACTAAATTGCCTTCTTCCGTGCTACCCAGATACACGAGGACAACGGATAAAATGCGCCCATGGCCACCCCGCCGAGAACCGCCATTGCCGGCACCTTCTTCGTCACCGCGATCACCTACAACGGCCGCCGACTCTTCCAGGTAGACACCAACGCCCAACTCCTTATCGCAACCTTGCAACACTATCGCGCCGAAGGTCTCTACAAGCTCTACTCCTTTGTAGTCATGCCGGACCACGTCCATCTGCTGCTAACGACAGACGATCTACCTAAGACCATGCAGCACATCAAAGGCGGCTTCTCCCGCCGCATTGAATCGAAGCTCCCGGTTTGGCAGCTTGGGTTTACAGACCATCTCGTTCTCGATCGCGAGCACTTTGAATCGCGCCGCCATTACATCCACGAAAACCCGGTTCGCGAACGCCTCGTGGAGAGCGCCGAAAAGTATCCGTATTCCTCGGCGTTTCGCGGATGAATCGGCAATCTGTTTCGCCGCAACGAAAGAAACACCCTGAACAGTAATCAGGCAAAACCACGAACCGGAAGGGCATAGCTTCAGCTATGCCGTAAATGCCGCTCCAAAGGAGCCAACCGCTCTGCCGAAGGCCGGAGTGAAGGCGCAGCCGCAACGACTGAATTGCCTTCTTCGACACAACCGATACATGTAACGTCCAACACCACCTGACGCCAATAGGGGGGATTGAAATATAGAGGCATATCTTCTCGTGAACTCCGGGCCTCTTGCCGCAACAGAACAGGCCAGGCTAAAAGATGAGGTGATCGCCACTGCCGTATCGGTGGCATAGCAGAAAGCAATTCAGTCGTTGCGGCTACGCCTTCACTCCAGCCTTCGGCAGAGCGGTACGGGCCTTTGGCCCAGCTTTTGCGGCACGGTTGAAACCGTGCCCTTCCGGTTCGTGGTGGACCTAATCTATCAGCAGGAGCGGTCGCGCTTTGCGCGATGGTCCACATCTCAGAAGTTAGGTATGGGAGTGCATGACTCTACTTAAATGCGTCGGGATAGGCCAACCGAATGCGTCGGGTGTCCACGTCATCAATAACACCATAGAAAATTTCTTGCCCTAGAAGCGATTTTGCCGTCGCTAATTGCTGCATCTGGTACGGGACACTATCTTCGATTTCGCCTTCATACTGCACGAAGTGGATCTGTCCTGGCGACTGAAAGAGGCGTTGTATTTGTTCGCCCTTCTTTCCCATTTTCCCAGGAACCAACTTTCCCTTCTTGGCAGGCCCCTTAAGTGCAAAAGACGCTGGATAACGTCTGCCACGAATAGATATCCGCGAAGTGTAGATGTCAGAAGTTTCCCCAGGCCAGTCCTTAGCTATATGGGGTTCAGCAAGAATTTTGTGAAATCCGACTTTCGTCTTCTCCTCAGATAGACGATCCGTAATCTCCTCAGTATCGCTGGCCTTGATCGTTTTAACTTTAATGAACTGGTCGATATCATCTATGCTAATCATGCGAATTTTCGGTCGACCGATGCCTTTAATCGTCACCGAAGTTGTAACCCGAACGGTCGGATTTGTCTTCGTTGCGTAATTCTTTCGCTTAGTTGGATGCGTCGCGAGACGAAAAATCTCATCTCTGTTTGCGACGAAAAATAAATCCTTGCTGTAAGCAGTCGTCATCTTTCCGTTGATTCTGACGCGACTCTGAGTAAAGATGTGCTGACTTGCCATTGGCCTCGCAATGGTCAAAATATCCTTTTCACTCTTTTTGAGAGCCTCGGCAATTTCGCCAACGGTTTTGATGGCCTTTTTGCCACGATATACAACTCTCGCAATGTTGAGATATCGTGCGCTCTTTGAAAGCAACTCAACGAAATTAGCGATTTGATCGCGGCGGTGAGATGCAGAATCGGATACAGATGTGGACGACATTACAATTGACCACCCTTGCTCTGAAAGACACGCAGCATCTCTGATACGACTTGACGCTTTTTGCCAATAAATTTAGCTATGTTGGCCTGCGAAACTCCAGTGTCCTTCAACTGAAGAACTATGAGCTTTTCTAACAGCTCATTTGTCCTTTGAGCCTCCGTTTTTTGCTTTTCCATTTTTGGCTCCTTTGGTCTTTTGTGCCTGGCTGATCAATTCCGCTACGCTGCCGGGTGTCGATCCAATGATTAACGCGATGTCTGGATTTCGGAACCCAAACGCTCTGAGAAGAACTGCTTCGCTACCCAGATTTCTCTTGAGACCGTCCTTGGCATCTAACCGCGCTCGGAGTTGTAAGGCGATGGCAATCAACGCTTCGATTGGTCGCGCTTCGGTTGCCACAAACGAAGATTCATTTGATTTCATTCTTCTTCCCTTTTTGGAGAGGCTTCAGCATTTCGTTGATGGTACCTTTGCTCTTTCCGACATAGGCCGCAATTGCGTCTTGCGTACACCCAGCGGTGTGCATTTGGAATACGAGTGCTTTCAATTCAAGACTTGTATCCAAACTGGAAACGGATGGCTTCATTTCGTCCCCTTTTTCTTTAACTTAAGTTTTCGGAGGCCGACCGCATTCGCAGTCATCCCCGTTAAATCTGCAACGTCCACGTTCGAGAATCCGGCACGAAGAAGGGTTTCAACCTGCGCGTCTACATCCAACCCCTTGAGAGAGATCAACAGCAAGGCACGCATCGTAAGTTCTAGTGAAATCTTTGGCTCATCAGGCATCTTCTTTAGCTCCTTCTGATTTGAGATTCAATTGACTTTTCTTTCGCAGAGCAGTCAAGGCGACGTTTACCGTATTGGACGTCGTACCTACCAAATCTGCTATCTCCTTCGGGCCCATACCAGCCATTGATAGCAGTTTGATTTGCTCTCTCTGACTCTTTCCACTCACTAACCCAATCGCTACCAAACGCGTGAGCAAATCAATCTTCTTGTCCAACCCCTCGCGGTCACTTGTTGGCATTCTGCTTCCCCTTTTTCTTCTGTTGGTTCATTGAGGCTGATACATAGTTCGCCTCTCGACCGACAATTCGGCCTATCTCTGCCCCCGACAAGCCGTGAGTAGCCAGCAGCGCTATCTGATCACTAATCGCCGGGATCTTGTTCTGGTCCACCAACAAGCATAGAAGGTGTGCAATGACATCCAAGCGATCCCGAATTTGCTCAAATTCCGTATTTTCTCTTGCCATACTAATGATTAGACTCCTGCATCTTACTTAAAGCAAGGAAGTTACAAAATTTCAATTAGGCAATATCAAAACATATTTTCAAAACAAGATTTGAGGCCACTTGAATGTCATCACATACCTTCAACACTTGCGGGTAGGCCAGAACCAATTCCGAACGAAAAGGCCCCGCCTAACGGCGGGGCCCTTGTAACTACGCGAAGCACGTCTAACTGAACAGCTAGTCCTAGCTGCAACCACTCGTGCTTCCGCACTCCATGCAGCGATAGCAAGACCCATTCCTCGTCATGATGCTGCCGCAGGTTCCGCACGACGGAGCATCGCCCATGTCATAGAGATCCTTCATCGCTTCGGCTGCGTGGTAGACACCGCGATCCGCCGTAGCCAAGATGCCTGAACCCGCACCCTCCGTCGTGAGGCCGGAGTTTGCCGTCAGGTCGGGAGCGATTCCCTGCTGCGGCGGCGTGCGATCGTTGCGCTCGAAGGCCTCGCCGAGCATGGTGTGCTGGGCGGGTTCGGCGCTTTCCGAAGCATGGGCAGGAGCAAATACAGGGGTCTCACCACTGCGCTGCGCTTCGGTCGAGATGACAGCGTCAGAGGCAGGCTTGAGGCCCGCGAAGAGGTCCAACTGCGTTCCGCTGAGGAAGCGCAACTGCATCCAGCGGAACAGGTAGTCCATGATCGACTTCGCATAGCCGATCTGCTCGTTGCCCGTCCAGCCCGAGGGCTCGAAGCGGGTGTGCGCGAACTTCTCGCAGAGCAGCTTGAGCGGCACGCCGTGCTGCAGGCACATCGAGATCGCCGTGGCGAACGAGTCCATTAGGCCGGAGATCGTCGAGCCCTCCTTCGCCATCCGGATGAAGATCTCACCCGGGACGCCGTTGGGGTAGAGGCCGACCGTCACATAGCCCTCATGTCCGGAGAGCGAGAACTTGTGCGTGATCGAAGCCCGCTCCGCCGGCAAGCGGTGACGCATCGCACGGGGAGGAGCCTGTGCGTCGAGAGCGTCGGCGTTCTGCGTCGAGGAGAGCAGCAGCGCCGTGAGCTTGGCTTCGAGAGCAGCAACCTGCTGCTTCACCACAGCGGTCTCAGCCTGCGAGGCGGCGAGAGCGGCGGCGGAGATCGTCACCTCTTCGTTCACCTTGGTCGAGTCAACGGAAGTGCCCTTCTTGTCGGCATCCGTCTGCGCCGCGACGTTCAGCGGCTGGGTGCCCTTGGAGTTGTCGCGGTAGATCGCGACCGCCTTCAGGCCGAGACGCCAGGCCTCGGTGTAGGCCTCGGCGATGTCGTCCACCGAGCAGTCGTTGGGCAGGTTCACCGTCTTCGAGATCGCGCCCGAGAGGAACGGCTGCGTCGCCGACATCATCTTGACGTGACCGGTCCAGGCGATCGTGCGGGTTCCCTTCGCAGGCTTGAAGGAGCAATCGAACACGGCGAGGTGCTCCGGCTTGAGGGACGGTGCGCCTTCGATGGTGCCGGTGGCGTCGATGTAGTTGACGATGCCTTCGACCTCGGACTCCTTATAGCCGAGCTTGAAGAGAGCACCGGGGACCGTGTTGTTCACGATCTTGATCATGCCGCCGCCGACCAGCTTCTTGTACTTGACCAGAGCGAGGTCAGGCTCGATGCCGGTGGTGTCGCAGTCCATCATGAAGCCGATGGTGCCGGTGGGCGCGAGCACGGTGACCTGCGAGTTGCGGTAGCCGTGCTTTTCGCCGAGCGCGAGCGCGGTGTCCCAGGCGTTCTGGCTGGCGGCCTTGAGCTCGTCGAGCTGCGGAGCAACAAACGGCTCCTTGGACGACTTCAAGCTCTTGTCGATGTTGTTGACCTCCGCGCGGTGCATGCGGATGACATCGAGGAAGGGCTCACGGTTGACGTAGAAGCCAGGGCAGGCTCCGCCCTGCACGCCGGTCTGCTGCGTGAGCGGGGTGGCTGCGCCGAGCGGCGGGCAGTCGCCGGCGATACGCGCGGACTGCGCATAGGCATCGCCGCAGAGGATCGCGGTCAACGTAGCGGCATAGGCACGGCCGGCGTCGGAGTCGTAGGGCAGGCCGCGGTCCATCAGCAGCGCGCCGAGGTTCGCGTAGCCAAGGCCGAGCGGGCGGTAGTCGTGCGAGTTCTTTGCGATCTGCTCGGTCGGGTAGCCGGCCGCGTCCACGATGATCTCCATCGCGGTGGTAAGGACAGCCACCGCATGGCGATAGCTGGGAATATCGAACTGGCCGCCGGGCGTCAGGAACTTCAGCAGGTTGAAGCTGGCCAGGTTGCAGGCGGAGTCATCGAGGAACATGTACTCCGAGCAGGGGTTGCTGGCGTTGATGCGCGCGGTGTTCTTGCTGGTGTGCCAGCGGTTGATGGTGGTGTCGTACTGCATGCCCGGGTCGCCGCACTGCCAGGTGGCCTCGGCGATCTGGTGCATCAGGTCGCGAGCGCGGATCTCCTTGACCGGCTGCTTGTCCTTGACGGTGCGCGTGGTGAACATGCCGTCGTTCTCGACCGCCTGCATGAACTCATCCGTAACGCGGACGGAGTTGTTGGCGTTCTGGAAGAAGATCGAGGTGAAGGCCTCGGAGTCGGGGCTGGAACCGTCGTAACCCGCCTGCATCAGGCTCCAGGCCTTGCGCTCTTCCTTGACCTTGCACTGGATGAAGTCTTCGACGTCGGGGTGGTCGACGTTGAGGATGACCATCTTGGCCGCACGGCGGGTCTTGCCGCCGCTCTTGATGACGCCGGCGAAGGCATCGAAGCCGCGCATGAAGCTGAGCGGGCCGGAGGCCGTGCCGCCGCCCGAGAGGGTCTCCATTGAGCCACGGATCGCCGAGAGGTTCGAGCCTGCGCCCGAGCCCCACTTGAAGAGCATGCCCTCGGTCTTGGCCAGGGTCAGGATGCTATCGAGGGAGTCGTTCACCGAGTTGATGAAGCACGCCGAGCACTGCGGGCGTGTGTAGCCGGTGACGGAGAAGGCAACCTCGCCCTGCGTCGCGTCCCAGTGCCAGTTCTGCGCGTCGGAGTTCGGCTCGAGGCGGTCGCAGCCGACGTTGAACCAGACGGGCGAGTTAAATGCCGCCTTCTGATTGAGCAGCAGGTGAGCGAGCTCGTCGAAGAAGATGCTGGCAGCTTCCTCGGAGGCGAAGTAGCCGTCGCGCAGACCCCAGTCGCGGATGCTCTCAGCGACACGGGTGATCAGGGCGCGGACGCCGCTCTCGCGCTCCGGCGTTCCAATCCGGCCATGCAGGTACTTGCTGGCGACGATGTTGGTCGCGGTCATCGACCAGTCACTGGGCACGTCGACGTTCTTCTGCTCGAAGATGAGCTTGCCCTTGTAGTCCTGAATGACGGCATCGCGAAGCTCCCAGGTGAGCTCATCGAAGGGCGAGATCCCGGGTTTGGTGAAATGGCGACTAAATTCCAGACCGCGTGCGCTGGACGTGCGTGTAGATGCCATCGCGGCTTGTTTGCCATTCTGGACGGGGGTGGCGGCGGTGATTGTTTTGGCCATGTTCGATCAAACCTTTCGGGTAAAGCTAAAGCTGATTCCTGCAAAATAACGAACACCGATAAACCCGGGTAGCGGGACTTATCGGGTTTAGAAAAAGACTTGGCGGACGAAATCCGGAAGAAAACTTGTCGGGTCGTGATCCGAGAAGAAGACTTGGCGGTCTTTCCAGTGCCTCCAGTGGCGATGCTTTGCCAACACGTTCCTGGCTGCTAAATAAACGCGCTACGATAACTGGCTGGCAGAGCCAACCAAGGGTCGAAGGTTCCTTCTAAGCGGTGTGGCCGTGGCTACGGGCGCTTCACCAGGAACTGCGGGTGAGCTTGAAAGTACCGCCCCATCTGGTACGAGTCAAGTATAAAACAACAAGATCTAGTGGTGTCGAAGTAGATACTCCCGGGACGCGACGATTCACAGGGTCAACCTCGGTTTTTCTGGGGTTTTCTTGTGGAAAGCTCCGGATAGGTGCGCCGTTTGCGGGTTTTTGTAACTCCTCATTCACACGGCTTTCACAGACTATCGCCGTACACAGTCGAGGGCAAGACGCAAGAACAGTGCAATCGCGATTTTTCGGGGTGGAAATGTGGGAAAGGGGGTCGAGATCAGGAAGTAGGAAGCAGCAAACAGGAAACAGCAAAGACAAAGGCCCGAGTTGAGACCTCGAGCCTTGTCGGCGATTTAGCTGTTTCCTACTTCCTGTTTCCTGTCTTCTGCCTTAGGTCCTTGGAGGCAGGAGATAGTGTTGGGGGTCGATGGGAGGTAGCGTGATCTCGACGAGGCGGCGGCGGACGAATCGATAGCGCGTGAAGGTTAGAGGCTCACCTGGACAGACTTCGCCATCATCCGTCTTGCGGCCGAGCGGGTCGGCATTCAGGATGTTGTTGACGGAGACGATCGGACTGAAACCTGTTTCACTAGCCTCTTCGCCGCCGATCCACTTCTCATCGGCACGGTCTGCAGAGGATGAGGCATCACAGGTTGGATGGAGATGCCAGGTGATACGCGTAAGCTGGGGTTTCTTAATCGCGTATTGGCAGTTCACCTCGCCGAACAGCTCGGTCTTGAAGCAGTGGCCGTTCTGGGGTACGTCCATCTGCGCTTCGTTGAAAGGCGTAGTAAAAGACATCGGCTCAGCTTCCAGTTCGGTGACCGCATAGGCGAGGTGCAGAGTGATGGACTTACCTTCGGTCTCGCGATAGATATCTTGCGGCAGATAGATTTCCTCACGGATCTGGGCATCGCCAACCAGCGGGTCACGACTGTCCTGGTACCAGGTCGTCGTCCCGTGGACACCGCCTGCGTCTTCATACGTGATGGACTTGCCGACCACGTCAATCGCGTGGCTGTGCGCGATGCCCAAAACCTTTATGGGGACTAAGAGAGTAACCGACTCCACGCCTCTTTTCGGCAGGCTGCTAATAGCAGCCAACTGGTAGGCCGGATCGGGATTGAACTCCATGCGCAAGGGAGGCGCCTCGCCTGATGCAGAAGGAGGAAAGGAAACGACAACCTTGCGCTTCACATAGACGCTGCCGATGCAGGCGAAGGTAAGTAAGCCAATCAGACCAATGAGAAGCCAGTTCGATATCGGAGTGCGTCTGCGAGCATACTGCAGCAGCGTAACCGCCACTGCGATCACAGGAATCAGGAAGATGAATGCGGCCCAGATCTGGCGATCTCCCATCGGAACCCAGAGAGGAGCAGTGGGGCCAAAGGCGCTGGTGAGATAGATGGCGAGAAGCGCATAGATAATGACCGCGAGAAAGATAAGCAACATGCGGGTCAAGGATGGCGTAACCGTGGAGAGCGCCAGCAGCGGCAGCAGCACAAAGGCAAACAGCAGAACCAGTTTCAACAGCAGGCCGGGAAAGACGACGAGTGGATGAAGCCCGGCCTGATGAAGAATGAAGCACTGCGCCAGCAGGAATGGCAGCAGGATGAAAGTGGCAAGGAAGATGATCTTCGCGCCGAGTACGCGCTGCCAGGAGTAGGGACGAGTGATCCAGAACTGCCTGTCGCCGACGAGCGATTCGTCATGAACGGCGCGCGCGACCAGGAGCCACCAGGAGAGGGGCATCAGAGCGTTCATCCAGGCACTGAGGATCTGGGACTCGCGAAGACCGCTAGATTGGCCGACCTGCCAGCCGAAGTGCTCCGTGGCGGCAAAGCCAGCGGTAAGCGCAAGCGTAAGCAGGACCTCAGGCCAGAGATGGCGGATGTCCTTGGCGACGATACGAAGTGTCTTGCTCACAGGCGGCCTCCTTCCGTCGTGCCGACGGTTCGGCCTGATTTGGCAATGGCGAGGAAGATCGAGCGCAGGTTCATGGGGTCCATGTCAATGGCTGTCACAGAGGGGAAGGCTTCCCTCACCTGCTGCTCGACGGGCTCGCTGTCGGCCCTGGTGTGGATGAAGTGCGCGGTATGGGCTGAGTGCTGGAGCTGCAGCCATGTAGCGGGAGTGGCGAAACCTTTGGCGACTTCCCCCTCGGCTGCCGGCGCCAGCGTGACCGTAACCTCGCGGAAGCGCGCGGAGAGCTCCGGCATCTCCTCGCTGAAGAGCAGGCTGCCGTTGTGCAGAAACGCTACGTGGGTCGCGAAGCTTTCGATCTCGGCGAGATCGTGTGAGGAGAGCAGGATCGTCGTCGGCTGCGATGCAGCGGTGTCGAGCAGGGCTTCGATGAGTTCGTCGCGGACCAGCGGATCAAGACCGGAGAAGGGCTCATCCAGCACGATGAGCGAAGGACGAAACGCAAGCACGCTGGCGAGAGCCGCCTTCATGCGCTGGCCACGCGAGAGGTGCTTGAGCTTGCGGTCGAGCGGTAACTCGAAACGCTGGATGAGCGAGGCGTCGTCCCAGTTTGGATAGAAGCCGCTCTGATATTGCAGGAAGGCTCGAACGGTCATCCAGCCAGGCAGGTCCTGATTCTCGGAGACATAGCCGATGCTCGTGAAGTCGTCACCGGCAATCTGCGAGGACGGGCGGCCAAGGACGGTCGCGCTGCCCGCACTTGGGCGAAAGATGTTGACCAGCAGCTTGATGAGCGTGGTCTTGCCCGCGCCATTGTGTCCGAGCAGAGCGAAGATACTGCCCTGCGGCACGGCAAGCGAGACAGGATGCAAGGCCTGGGTCTTGCCGTAGGTCTTGGCGAGGCCCGAGGTTTCAATGGCAGAGGCGACGGTCATCACTTGGTGTCTCCTGCGATATCGGTAGGCTTGGGGTCCGGCGTGGATTGGGAGAGGCGTTGCCAATGGTCGGAGACGGCTTCCAGAACTTCTTCGCGACGCAGGCCAAGATGCATGGCTTCGACCACCAGCGGCTCGACCTGCCGCTGCAGCAGGTCGCGGCGGGCGCGAAGTGTCGAGTTCTGGGGGGAAGCGACGATCGTGCCGACACCGGGGCGCGATTCGAGAAGGCCTTCCGCGAGCAACGCGGCGATGACCTTATGCGCGGTGTTGGGATTGATGTGCTGCTCTCGACTAAGGGCTCGCACCGAAGGAAAGGGATCGCCTGCACAGAGCTGGCCGGAGACGATCGCACGCTTGGCCGCGTAGACGATCTGCTCGAATACGGGAACGCCGGGCCGAAGCTGGATGCGGAATGGTGTCACATGCGTACTATTACAGATAGTACAGTTGGAGTGCAAGCATTTATTTCGCCGTTAGAGCGTTAAAGTTCGACGGTATGAAGAATTCGCCAGCAGCCAAAGACAATAGCGGCAGCAAAGACAAAGTGCAGCGCAATGCCGAGCGTGGAAGGCACATACGTAAGCGCCGCGCTGCGGTTGACCGAGAGAAAGATAATCGTGGCGAGATAATGCTGTTTGAAGAAACTGAAGGCAGGAAAATAGACCAGAGCGGGAGGGATGGCTCCAAGAATTCGAAGCTTTTTATTCGAGCTGATGAACAACCAGCGCTGCGACGCCATCACCGCATAAAAGCAGAGGCCAATGGATATCCCCGCGAGGTAGCGGCGGGGAAAATCAATGGCGCCAAGCAGCCCGAAGAACGTGGGGTGGGGACCAAGCGCGGCGACGGCCGGCATCTGTTGGATGGTCGCCAGTAGATGGCCGAGCGAGGGAGCGTGAACCAGGCGCAGCCATCCCAGCAATAGAAGTACAGCCAGCAGGGGAATCACCGCAATGGCTACCGAAGCTACGGCGAGCGGGACGAGCAGAGCGGCAGCACGCAGAATAGGGCGTGTCAGCAAAAAGCGCGTGTGTCCGGCGAATGCGTTGGTCTGCGAGTACGCCACTCCAAAGTTAAGACCAAGTACGATTCCGATCAAGACTGCAGGGGCGAAGAATGTGTTCAGAAGGATCGATACGTCGTTCGGATCGACGGGGCACCCGCAGAAGTGGTGCCAGAAAATACCGATATCGGTGAAGTTTTCTGCGCTGACCCAGAAGTGCACGATGAGGACGAGCCCCATCGCCCCCAAAAGAGCAACGATCAGGCGACGGCGAGCAAGGATAAGCCAGGGACGGATCATGCGGTGAAGCCTCAGAGGTTGGCGTTAGATCTCAAGACGGCGATAGAAGTAGCCGGCGAGCCATAAGAAGGCTGCCGACAGAACGATGGGAATGAGAAAGACGGCATACGGTGGTGGCGGCCCGGCGTCCATGTAGAGAAAACGAAACCAGGCAGAAAACCTGTGGCCGGCGTGGGCAAGATATCCGCCGAGGATACCCTCGCTCGCGCCGACGATCAGTATCAGGAAGATCGTGGAAGGCTTGATGTTGCCGGGCGCCGAAGTTTTCTTTCCCTTTCCCCACGGTTGCAGGTAGAGGGCGAGCAAAGCACTGAAGATCAGCGTGGCAGTCGTGAGAAGGGAGAGCATCAAGCGCGGGAGCGATGATTGCAGCAATCGGATCAAGTGCCATGCCTGGAGTGAACTCGTGTTGCCGAGGAAAACCATTCTGACGGGATGCGAACCGGAGGCCGAGCCAGGGGGAACGTGCGTTGCTATGTCCATAAGATGCCGCCAGACAGGACCGTAAACGGCGAGCAGAAGAAGAAACGAGACGAGGAGCGCGAAGATGATTCCGGAGAGAAGACTTGCGAGCGCGAGGCCAACGCGGCTCCAGAAAAGGAACGACAACGAGAGTGGGCGGGTACGGAAGAAGTCGGCCTGCTTCGGGACCTTCAGGGGAGCGACAGCGATTGCGCCGGTAAGGAAGGCGAAAAAAGCCGCAACCATCGTGACGGAAAGAAAGTTATGGAGGTAGCTATACCAGACACGTTGCGATAGCGTGAGGTCGATCCCTGAGCGGTCCACACTACTCGGCAAAAGGCTGGCACTAAGGAAGATGAAGAAAATCCAGGCAAGGAGGGATCCCCCTATCCGAGCGAGCGCCGCTTGCTGACGAAGATACGTCCGCTGCGGGAGCGGGAATCGACGGAGGAAGATTCCAGGTGTGGCTTCAGGAGCTGGATCGAAGGGCTTTGGCGGTACATCGCCGGCTAACCCGAGTGCGGCACGCTTACGGAGCACCCTGATGCGGCCAAAGACGATGAGCACAATCAGAGGTGCGAAAAGAGCCAGGACAATGGCGAAAGCGGAATCGATATTCATGCGAGGGTCTCAGACCTCCAGCCGGGTTACGAGATAGCGGGCAAGAGCCATGAAGATGACCGAAAGAGCAATCGGAACAAGGGCAAATCCATAAGGCGGTGGCGGACCGAGATAGTCATAAATAAACAACTCCTGCGGAAGGTGGGCATGCTCGAAAATATTGAAGAGGTTCCAAAGAGACGGGGCGGCAGCACCCACGATAAAGATCGGCACTAGGAAGCGGACTCCGGAGGTACCTGGGTTCTTGCGGGGAATAGTAACCATGACGAGCATGGCGCTAAAAAGCATCAGGATGGTCGTGAGAGTGGAAAGAAGCACACGTGGAACAGAGGTAACGAGGAGGTTGAGGTAATCCCGCGCAATATCGGCATCCTCGGGACCGAGAGACCGTGGAATAGCGCTGGGAAGATGCTGCCATATGGGTCCCTTGAGCGCGAAAACCAACCCATAGCCGATAGCAAGGCTTGTTGCCACGGCGACGATGAGTGCAAACAGGAGAGGAAGTAAGCGCGCCCAGAAAAGGAAATCGATGCTAAGTGGGCGTGTGCGATAGTAGCGGGCTTCTCCCCCCAAGCAGAGCGGAGATATCGTTATAAAAGCGTCGAAAAACAACATACTGCCCATCACATGGACAGCGCTGACCTCGCCGCCAAGGAACCGGAACCAGAAAAGCGCCGATGGATTAAACCAGAGGCTGGCTGTCGCCGGCTGTCCTAAAAAAGGCAGACTCAGCATAAAGAGGAAGATCCAGCCAAGAAAGAGATAGACCCAGGCAGACAACTTCAGCTGTTGCCTGAGATAGACACGTTGTGGAGGAGTAAAGCGACGAAGCAACGCTCCGGGAGACTCTGCTCGAGGCTCAAAGGGAGCAGCGTAGCGTTCGGCTTCCTTCATTGATCTGTTGATGCGCCAGATTTGGTAAAAGAGCGCACAGAGGAGCGGCGCTGCAAAGATAGTCAGGCCTATTGCAATGGCATAGGTAGAGCTCATGCAGAAACCTCTTCCCTGGTCTCTTCCGTCTTTTCGCTCCTGCGGCACACCTCGAGGAAGATTTCAGTGAGCGAGAGCGGCGCAGCATCGAGGATGATGGCGCCGTTGCGCTGCAGGTTTTGTGCAAAGGTGTCGGGCGCATCGCGAACGATGTATTGTGTCGCGTGCCCCTCTCGCTTCGTCGAGAGGATGGAGGGATCTTCAGCAGGCAGCGCGGCTCCGGTAACCGTGAGCCGGCGGAAGCTGGAGCGGATGTCGTCCAAGGAGCCTTCGAGGAGAATCTTGCCGCGATCCATAATGCCGATATGGTCGGCAATCTGTTCGATCTCGGGAAGCTGGTGCGTGGAGAGAAAGATGGTGCGCCCTTCCGCAGTGCAGTCTTCGACGAGCAGGCGAAGGAGTTCGTCCATGACCACAGGATCGAGACCTGTAGTGGGCTCATCGAGGATCAGCAGGCGCGAGCGCTGTGCGATGGCAGCAGCAAGCGTGGACTTGGTCTTGTTGCCCAGCGAAAGCCGCGGATAGATCGTATCGAGGGGCAGTTCGAGACGGTCGCAAACCTTGCGGGCAAGCGCGTCGGACCAGGTCGCGGGATAAAAGCTGCGGTTGAGCTCCAGAAGCTTGCGCGCGGTGAGAGACCCGACCAGCGTCTTGTCCTCGGGCACATAACCAACCTGTTCGAGGACACGGACACGCTCGGGATCTTTCGCCGGGTTGAGGCCGAAGACCTCGATGGAGCCGGAGGTGGGCCGGGCAAGCCCCATCGCCATGCGGATGGTGGTAGTCTTACCGGCGCTGTTGCGGCCGAGCAGCCCGTAGATGGAACCTTCCGGCACGTTGAGCGAAAGTCCATCGACGGCGCGGATCTGCTTGCGGCCGGTGCCGTAAGTTTTGACGAGAGAGTGCGTCTGAATGGCGAAGGTCGTCATTGGTCTCCTTCTGGCGAATCTGAAGTGGAGGGGGGAATGTGGCTGAGGCGGGACTGCTCGAGCTCCTGCAGCTCGAAGTCGAGCAGCTTATGGAGATCGGCGGAGGAGAAGCGGAGTTGCGAGGCTTCGACAGCCAACTGGGCCACGAGGGGACGCAGGCGGCGAAGCTTTTCGGCCTTCAACAGGCCGGGCCCGAGAGCAGTAAGGCTGGCAACGAAGGTTCCGCCGCCAGGTACGGTACGAATGACGCCTTCGCGTTCGAGGTTCTGGAAAGCACGAGCGACGGTGTTGGGATTGATCCGAAGATCGGCGGCGGTGCGGCGCGTGGAAGGCAGTGGGTCGCCGGCGTGCAGGACTCCGGAGGCGATTGCCTGCTTGATCTGCTGCTCCAGCTGCAGATAGACAGGAACGCCGGAGCTCGCGGAGATGCGCAACGACAGCATGACTGTACTAATACAATAATACGGTCAAGAAATGCAACACCGTTTCGCGAAAAGGCACAAAGTTAGAGGACATACGCCCTATAGAGCAAGCACGGAACTAAGCCCTGCAGGGGCGGCCCATCATAGCTTTTGCTTATTCCCGCCACAAAGACGTCATCCTGAGCGAAGCGTCCCGGCCCTTTGGGGACGCGGAGTCGAAGGACCCCGAGGATTGCAGTCTTGCCCATGCCCGTCGGAACCTTTTCCACTTCAAGCGCTCGAGCCTGCGCCTTCGTGCTGGAGAAGGTCCCAACATCATGGGCAAGATCAAATCCCTCGGGGTCCTTCGACTCCGCACCTCGCAAAAGCGCGAGGCGCTACGCTCAGGATGACGATTCTGGGGGAGAGATGAACAAGGCCCTTCGCTCTATCTGCAACATCTTCATTCTTCGATGAAACTGACACTCACCGCTCCGACGCAGGAGTTTAACAATCGCCAAAAATTGACGGAATCTTGTAGTCTGTCTGCGCATCCAATCGCAAGAAATGCAACACCTGTTGCGTAAAATGCATGTGTTGCTTATATTTCAAGTGTTGTCCAAGTTTCGAGGAGAGATTATGAAGAGTTTTGCAATGGCAGGTCTGGCCGCAGCAATCGTGCTGGCGGTGGGTGCGGGTTCGATGAGCGCGCAGGTGACGACGTGGAAGATCGATCCGATGCACTCGGAGAGCGATTTTGCCATCAAGCATATGGCGATCAACACAGTACACGGCTCGTTCCGCGGAGTTTCGGGAGTCATCACTCTGGATGAGAAGAACCTGTCGAAGTCAGGCGTGGAAGCCACGATCGATGTGACCACCGTGGATACCGGCGTGGCGCAGCGCGACGGCCACCTGAAGAGCCCGGACTTCTTCGACGTGGCGAAGTTCCCGACCATGACCTTCAAGAGCACCGGCGTGACCAAGGCCGGCGATCACTTTGACGTCGCCGGATTACTGACGATCCACGGCGTGACCAAGCCAGTCGTGCTGTCGCTCGAAGCACTAGCCAAGCCGCAGACGATGGACGGCAAGAGCCTGCATCGTGGATTTACCGCTACGACGGTCATCAACCGGCAGGACTTCGGCCTGACCTGGAATGGCCCGCTCCAGAGTGGCGACAAGGTCCTCGGAGACCAGGTCAAGATCGAACTGGATATCGAAGCAGTACAGCAGTAAGAGCAGGAAACAGGAAACAGTTGGGAGGGCGGACACTTCGGTGTCCGCCCTTTTTGTTTGTGGGCACAGATCGAAGAGGCTGTTGGATCAGATCGTGTGTTGTTGTATGTTTTTCGTCGTCATCCTGAAGCGTAGCTGAAGGCCCCCGCATTGGTAGTGGCACAGCCGCTCGGGGGCCCCTAGACGAACGTGTTGGGCTGGTGAGCAGCATTCGCTCCAGTGGCAACGTGCAGAATGCGGGGGTCCTTCGCCGATCCACCCCAGCAAGCGCAAAATGCGCGCTCGCCGGGGACCCCGGTATGGCTCAGGATGACGACGAAAAACAAACAACGGCAAAACAACAGGCAACGGCAACAACATCCGTAGCTTATGGACAGACTCTTGGGAAGGCCTTTCAGGCGGCGCGTAAGACAGCCTCAGCATCGTATGAGCAGGTTTGCCGGGAGGATTTGGATATGGCTACTTCTGCTGAGACGAAGGAACAACTCGGAGGAAAGACGATGCAGGGAGATCATGGGGACGCCAAGGCACAGCCCTCAGGGCCTCGTGGAGATAATCCTGCTACCGCTGGGCAGGGAGAGACCCAGGTGAAATCGAAGACCTCTGAAAATGCTGAGGAGAAGATTAATCCCTCTGCTCCGGGAGAGACGGGAACGACTCCGGGGACGAACGGGAAGGCGATCGCGGCGAAGGAATGAGGGTTCTTTCGTACTGATGCTGGATAGCTGTGTCTCCGCGAGCGGGAAGCAGATTCCCTCCGGGAATGACAACAAGAAAAGCAAAGGCAAGAACTGTGACGCGCCGTTCATTCATCCAAGAGTAGCTCGTTCAACGAACTAAAGGCTCAAGACAACATAACGGCAGAAACAAGAGCAAAAATAAAACGTCCCTGCCTTGCTACAAAGGAGGGACGTTTTATTTTTACGGTTGACGTTTAGTGGTTGTGACCAGGTGAGAAGCCGAAGATCACCGAGAACATAACACTGCGACCCGGCAGAATGCTGACAGCGTCCTGGCCGTTGATGGGTGTAGGCCCAATGGTATTGAGGTTGTCAGGATACGTCGTTCCATTCGCCAGGAGGTTCGCTGCCGGGACAGCCTTAGCAGAATACGAGATACCCGTGACATTGTGCTCGTCGAAGAGGTTATTGAAGCTCACGCGCAGTTTGGTCTGATCGAAGCGACCACCTGTGCGAAGAGTGTAGTTGATGAACGCGTTGGTCAGGCTGAAAGGTTGAACCGTTCCTTGATTATGATAGGCGCCGTTATCGAGATAGAAGGTACCGACGCGCTTGTTGAAGAGACCGAGGTCCCAGGCTTTGTGCTGATAGGTGAGAGCTTCTGTCTCGGTATCGGAGGGCGTCTGCTGCACCCAGAACGTACTCTTGGGGACTGGTTGAATCAGTTGCGGGGTTGTAGCGGTGCAAGCTGGCGCTTTGCCGCTGCAGGTGTCGTACTGATTGCCGGTGTAGTAGGCCCTGGCAACGGTGGCATTGAGATAGAGGCTGAGGCCGTTGTAGATATAGATGTTGCTCTCAGCCTCAAAGCCCTTGGTAATGGAGGGAGGCTGAAGGAAGTAGACCTCGGCGTTGGCATCTTCCTGATCGCTTCCTGAAGAGTAGCTGTTGTCGAAGCGGACGTGGTAGAAGTCCGCATCGAAGGTAGCGCGCTTCAGCTTGAGGACCGTGCCGGTCTGGTAGGTGGTGGACTTCTGTTGCTTGGGCAAGGTCTCGACGGGAATGAAGGCAGCGCCGGGAGTCGTCGATTGAGCGTAGTCGAAGGTGCTGCTCGGCGGAACGATGCTGCCTGTAGCCACCTGGCCATAGACGGACCAGTTGTTCATGATGCGGTAGTTTCCGTCGAGGGAGGGGAGCGTCTTGTAGTAGTTTCCGCCGTTGATGATGAAGGCATTTGGATTGCCAGTGCCGGCCGTACCAGGCGTAGGACCAGTGCCGAGGTTACCGATCGTCTTGCCGTCGTCCGCGTACTGTTTGGTGGAGATGGTGTAGTAAGAGAACTTCGTGCCAGCGGTTATATCGAGACGCTTAGTGACATGGAACTGATACTCGAGATAGGGCTGATAGGAGTTCGTCACAAACTTCTCGTTGAAGTTGGAGAGCGCCTGATCGGCCCAGTTGTTGAGCGGGTCGGAGGGAAACTGGTGACGGTTGGTGTTCGCCCACTCATACCAGGCGCCAGCGCGGAAGATGCCGAACTTTGAAGACTGACTGACCTGTCCGACTTCACCGTACTTGCGATAGCTGTTGTACTTGTCGACGCCGCAGGGCAGTTTGCCTTTGACCTGCACGTTGCAAGGCGCAACAGTGATTCCATACCAGGTCTTCGAGTTTGGATTGCCGTTGTAAGCAACCGTGGTGGATTCCGTAATCGGAGCGACGTTGCTGTACTTTTCAGAGTTGTCGTAGTCGTAGGTGTAGGGCTTGAAGTCGAACACGATACCGTGGCCGAAGGTCTTGTTTACATCGACGTATTCGAAGTCGGTGGGCACATGGTAGTAGTTGTACTTGTAGTCGAGGTAGTTGACCGGATCGGAGTTATTGGCATTGAGGAACTGGATGCCCGCACCGGTATACGGAAGAACGGGGGTTGTATCGCCTTTAGCGACAGGCCCTCCTGCTGAGGCTACCGTGCAACCATACGCGTTGGTTGCCGAGACACCGTACATCTGGCAGCGTGTGGCGCTGAAGTTCGGGGTATTGGCATCGAGCCAGATCACGCCGGAGAAACCAGTGATGACCATGCTGTCGGAAGGCCGGTACTGCACCTGGATGGCGCCGGCGTTGCGGGTCTGGTAGTTGAAGGTCTCATAGCCGTCCGATTGCAGATGATGGACATCGACCATCACATTGAACTTGTGGCCAGGGCCAAACTGTCCGCTGTCATACTCTCCGTCATAGAGAAAGGTATGGAAAGAACCGCCGGAGAACTCGCCGCGAACGTTCTGAATAGGATCAAACGGCTTGGAGAGCAGATGAATGGAGCCACCGAAGGGCGTGGGTCCGATGGTTGAGGCTGTGCCGGGGCTGCGATCGAAGTCGATGCCGCCGAGCCACTGCGAGGGGAAGAACGCCCAGGAGTGATGCGTCGGGCTATTCGTGTCGTAGAAGGGGATGCCATCGAAGTCGATGTCGTAGAAGCCATCGGGAAAGCCGCGGAAGAAGGTCTTCGACTGACCGAGGCCGACGCCGTTGCCGTTGGTGGTGAAGGTTCCGGGAGCCATCTCAACGGCTTCGCCGAAGTCGGCGACCGGTGACATGAAATTCTGGATGGTAGCTTCGGTGATCTCGGTGCGAGCGGAGCGCTCGTCGAGCAGAGCGTCCATGGGCGCGAGCGCCGCGGCGATGGAGCCTGTGGTGTCGGCATCGACCGTAACCTCGGTGGTGGTGGAACCGATCGCGAGGGTGAGGGAGACTTCACTCGGCTGGCCGTCGGCAACCTGCACCGACTTGCGGGTTACACCCTGAAAGCCGGGGGCGACGGCTACAACGGTGTACGATCCTGCACGCAGGCCGGAGATGGAGAAGTGTCCCTGGCCGTCGGCAGTGGTAGTTGAAGCGTGACTGGTGGCGTCGTTGCGAACCGTGATGCTGGCGTTGGCGATCAGGCCGCCTTTGGAGTCGGCGACGGTTCCCTGCAGCGTGTCGCCGGCAGTCTGGGCCGCGGCCTGCGAAAGCATTCCCACAGCGGAGAACAGAAACAGGCAAACGGTAACGGCGATCCGGAGAGCTCGACGATAGGGTTTGTTCGATTGAACTTCAAAAACTTTCACGTGTATTTCCTTCCACGGTTTGTCGTACGTTGGTCGGGCCCGGCGGCGTTACTTTGGGTGAGAGCAGAGAAACTCAAAGGGCTCTTGTTCGCTACGCGTAGACGCAGAAAGTCGAGCATGGCCCATGGGCCTGCCTTCCAATCCGAGAGATACAAATCTCTCCTGAACCGATATTGCGTTTTAACAAGAGTGCGTGCGCCCTATGAATAAAGCGTTAAAAAGAGGTGAATCTGTGTTAAATACAAAAGGTAAGTTATTCAAAACAGAGGACTTACATTTAAGGAAAACTTAAGGTTTGGGTGCTTTCTTAAGAAACGCTGAAGGCGGCTTTCAGGCGTTCTTCAACAGTGAAGGAATGGGTGCATAGGGCACTGATGCCTGCGGGAGACGGGGATGCCGGAGGGAGGCTTCAGGAGATAAGTTCTTCTCTTCCAGAGGCATCCATCTGGCATTGGTCACGATAGAACGCTGCTGGCTGGCGCGCTCTTACGGTATGTTCGCGCGCGCCGTCGGCTTGAGTGGGGGCTTCTCTGGCTGATTCGGCACGGTATTTGGGGAGAGATTTTCTGGTAGCAGGCTTTTTCGCTTCGATCAACACAGTCGTGTGAGTCTCTGTCGCGGCAGGGGCCGACACTTCTGGGTGACACGGGCGAAGAACGGGAGGAAGCAGATTCACTCGCTACGCTCGGAATGACAACCAGAAAAGCAAAGACAAAGGCGAGAGCAAGGTCGTGGAGGTGCGGAGATTTTGTACTGCACTCCTTACGCCATACAATATTGACTTGGCTCGCTGAATCGATGGAGTTGCTTCATCGGCTGTAAGTCATTGCGGGGCCTGTAGCTCAACGGTTAGAGCAGGGGACTCATAATCCCTTGGTTGGGGGTTCAAATCCCTCCGGGCCCACCAAATTTCAAAAACCTAGCGAATACATCTAAACATCACAAAATAATATATTTACAATGCCATATCGCCTTACAAGGGTGCTAGGTCAGCTTTAGCAAAAGTCACTTGATTTTGCGCTTCGGTACAATTGCGGTACAGCGCTCGGTGAGCCGGCCTGTCCAGGAGGTACCGTGGCGACTATCGTCAAGACTCCATCTGCTACGTGGAAAGCAGTCATCCGCAAGACCGGCTGGCCCACGACAGCGAAGACCTTTCGCACCAAACGAGACGCTGAAGATTGGTCGCGACGCACTGAGGACGAGATGGTGCGTGGCGCGTACATTCAGCGGGCAGGCGCTGATCGCCTTACAGTAGCTGATGCTCTGACGCGATACCTAGCGGAGATAACTCCAAGCAAGCGGCCAAGCTCTCAAATATCAGATCGGCAGAGATCGGCAATCCTCACGAAGCACTTGGGCAAATACTCCCTGGCCGCAGTAACTCCCGAAGTCGCCGCGAAGTTTCGAGACCTACGGCTTGCCGGCGAAGATCGGAAGGACGCCATAGGCGGGCCCGTTCCACGCTCAAACGACACTGTTCGGCTCGACCTGGCATTATTGGGACACCTCTTCACAATTGCGATAAAAGAGTGGGGTATCGGTCTACCCGCGAATCCAGTCATGAACATCCGTAGACCAACGCCCGCTCCTGGTCGCAACCGTCGCCTCACTGCTGGCGAGGAAGCTAAGCTCCTTAAGGCTGTGGCTCTCCACAGTAACCCCATGCTCCGCTGGATCGTGGGCATCGCCCTCGAGACAGGGATGCGCTCCTCCGAGATCACCGGGCTTCGTCGAGTGCAAGTGGACTTGGATCGTCGAATTGTGCGGTTGCTGGAGACCAAAAACACGACACCGCGTACTGTCCCTCTAAGCAAAGATGCCGTCGAGATTTTCCGTGAGGCGATAACGCATCCTGTGCGCCCCATAGACACCGATCTGATCTTCTTCGGAGAACCCGGTCGAGATGGCAAGCGTCGTCCATACAACTTCAATCCTGTATGGCTGAACATCAAGCGCGAACAGGGGCTTGCCGATGTCCGCTTCCACGATCTGCGGCATGAGGCAGTAAGCCGATTCGTCGAAGCAGGCTTCTCGGACCAAGAGGTCTCCGCAATCAGTGGTCACAAGTCGATGCAAATGTTGAAGCGTTACACACATCTGCGAGCCGAGGACTTAGTGGCTCGTATGGACGAAGCCGCGTTACGACATAGAGGTCAATTGCGTGAAGCGTAGCCGCCAATTGATCTCTGAACATGCCTCGTGGTTCCGATTGCGAAACTATGAGAGCTTGGAGACCGCGACACCGCTTGTTTGGTTCACACAGTTTGCATTGCGCATTGACCTCCAGAGAATGCGCTCACTTTTGATCGGACCAGACGATCCAAGCGTTCAAGTGTTGCGCTCCGTGCATGATGGTGCCGTCGCGCTTGTTCGCTCCAAAGGTGTCATCAAAGGGGTCGCTCTCGCAAAGCTATTGCAATATGGTGAGGCTCTGTCTCCTGAGGGATTTTCTACATTACGCATGGCTAATGCCAACGGTGTTTATCTCCGACCTATGAATCTCGAAGATTTTTTTCGAGTTAGTGACGCCCTGAAGGCCATTCCTCCTTCTGGGCTGACCGCAAATGACTCCGCAGGTCGCAACGGTGGAGGGCTCTACCGGTCTTCGGCAAAGCATAGCCCGTCGCTGGATCTCTCGGACTCTCTCGACCTTCATGTTCGTCGATCATTGGTCAATCTATATGAGACTTTTGTCACCGTTGATCTCCGCCTCCCTCGCGCACTATTAATCAAACAATTCGCAGAGGTCATCGACATGCAGCGAAAGACGCTGGGGCCATTGCTTCCGCCAGCCAGGCAAACCAAGATGCCATCCGGTGAGGCCTGGGCGAAATCACAAGTGCTCCCATATATCGACCTCTGCCAGTGGCGCGACGAACTGAAAGATAACGAGATTAGAAGCCGAATCAGCGATGCCGATATTGCATCGATTCTAGAAATCGACCCCAAAACGCTCTCTGAAACGACCAAGAATCATGCGGATGCTCTCACCGACCCGCTGAGTTGGGTTTTTATGCACCTTATGGAGTCCGCAAGCAGCGACCATAGAATTCCACTTACTCCATTACGTAAGCAGGAAAGACGCCGAAGAGACACCCCGAAAAATTGAAATTAGATTTCCTGTCGATTCAAGATGCTCCATTCCGTAAATTTGCCCTAACGAACCGATTCCACCGTAATCGTTGGGTGACTCATGAGCATAGAAGAAACACTGATTGGCCAATACGGCCCCCTGCTGACCACTTCACAGCTTGCCAAAGTTCTAAACCGATCTCCCGAGGGACTGCGAATTAGCCTGCGGTCGAGTAGTACTTGGGTCAGCCAGGTCAATGCGTCGCGGTTACGGCTTGGCAGACGAGTGTATTTTAGGACGGCCGAGATTGCACTGATACTCGCCGGCACCTCGGGAGTTTCGCATTGATCCGCCTTACAATTTCTAACCAGCGCGGCGGGGTTGCGAAGACTACCACCGCACTCACCCTGGCCCGCAGCTTTGTGGAGCGCGGCCTTCGAGTCCTTTTGGTCGACGCTGACCCTCAGGGGTCAATAGGCGCGCTGCTTTCCCTGAAGCCGAGCGCCTTCCTGCACGATCTGCTGATCCGCAGATTGGCGCTGCGGGAGTGCCTGATGAGTGTTCGACCGGGCTTGGACATCATCTGTGGCAATCGATACACCACCGAGGCCGAGACCACGACGATGAGCCTTCCCTTTCGAGAATTCATCTTCAAGCATTTGCTGGGTGAATACGAGAAGAACTATGACGCCGTTCTGATCGACGTAGCACCCTCGATTAGTCTCTTCCAGACCTGCGCGATGGTGTACACGCAGCAAGTTCTCATCCCGGTAGACATGGACATCCTGAGCGTGCAAGGTGCGACCGCCAGCATTCAGGCGGGCGAGATGTTGAATGGGATGCTGGCTGGCGGTCTCAATATCCGGGTGGCCGGGCTGCTTCCGGTTAAATTGGACCGGAGACTTGCGATGACGGACGTGGTGCTCAATACCCTGTCGTCCATTTCAGAAAAGCGTCAAGTACCCATCTATGCGGGGATACGCACCGACCAATCGGTCGTCAAGGCTGCTCGAAGCAGACAGTTCCTCGCAGACTTCGACCCCCGTTCAAAAGCCCTTGAGGACTATGAGTCACTGGCTACCCGCTTGCTAAATCAGTTTGCTCCTGGTGAGGTCGTACGCATCGATGAAAAGACAGCATAATACTACGGAGCTTCTGGACTGGGAAGAGCTTGAGGCGGCCCCTAACACTCGCGGCGCATTCTCATTTCTGCGTCCCTCAAATGGGGTCATCAATATCCAAGAGCATCGGCGAGAAAGGCTGGACGACTCTGCCGGTTCGGAACGTCACGACAAAGCGTCCACGGTGGATAGTATGTCCACCGTGGACGTTCCAGCCACTGGACCTGTACCTCTCACACGGACCAGACCGTACAAAATTCATCCCTGCCACACGGTTCAAGATGGGCAGTCAGCGGGTGAAAACCAGCTTCTGTCAGTTCTGTGGAGGTCTGGCGTTGCCGATGGAGCTGTGAGCGATGATCCCGATACCAAGCGGGTAACGATGGGATGGGATCGGATGGCCCGCCAAGCTCGAATAAGCGACAAGGGAGCCAAACGAATCCTTACAAGGCTGATTCAAAAGTTGGCAGTGGAGTTAATTGCGTTCGAGGATAGTGCGACGAGGACTGGCCGGACCTATAGGGTTTATTCGTATGGAGCGATTCTGCGTCGCAGAGCTGCTGCGGGAATGCTTTACGTGGTGAAGGATAAGGGTGTTCGCTTCCTGACCAATTCGGAAGTGGAGACATTCTTGACAGAGCAGACGGCGAAGCGAGTTCGCAATGGGACCACCGTGGATATACCGTGCACGGTGGACATACCGTCCCCCGTTAGGCGGGACATACCATCCACGGATACCGGGGACAAAACGTCCGGGGATACGGGGGGCAGTATGTCCACCCCTTTAAGAAGATCTTTAACAAGTAAGAAAAGAAGAACGACGACGACAGGCATGAACTTCGCTCCAATCGTCGAGGCGCTATCGGCCTATGTCACCGCAGACCAAAATGCGGCCAAGCAAATTGCCGACAGAAGCATCGCCGCTTGTGAGAACGCAGACGTCGAAGAGATCGTTTCCGTCATCCATGAAAAAGCGCCGTCGATCATGCGCGATCGTTCGATAAAGAATCCGCTTGGGCTTCTCATCCATGCTGTACCCAAATGCTTCGAGGGGACTGGCATTCTCCAACTTCGCAGGCATTGGGCTGCGGAGAAAGAGCGCGATGCATCGCAGGAAATGGAGCGTGAACGCCAACATCGAGAGTTTATCGATTTGGTGAGACGTGAACGCTGTCAATGTGAGGTTACGCTGGCTGATCCAGCTTCAACACAAAAACAGAAAGCATCGGCTGAAAAGCAGCTTTCAGAACTGATGCGCTATGAATGACTGATCAGTACCACGTTGTCCGACACTATTGAGAATAGTCCGTAGTTCTTCCCTTATCGCAGCCGTCGTGCCGCGCAAATTAATGGTGGCGAAGGTTATAGTGTGTCCTTGAATCTCTGCATGCTCGTAGGTGAAGCCATCGACCGACGGGTGTAGAAATAGGCCGGCAGTCTTGTCCCATTCGATGCCGTTACCTTCTTGCGATCTGACATAAGCGTACATCTGATATAGGTATCCGCTCTTAAGACTTTCCCCACCAAATCGGCGGTTACCGAGGATTGAAGCAAACTTAGTGTCGACTACGATGCGCCGTCCAGACTTCGGTGAATCCAAAACAATATCGGTCACCATCCTTGGGAGAATTGCCGCGAGACCCTCGGACTTGGAGGTGACCTGCCAGTTCAGTTGAATACTTTCTCGCACATTCCATCCGAGCGGTACAAGTTCAACCCGCGCGAATCCAACCACCGCTTTTTCAAATAAGCGGCGGACCCATCTTTCTTCTCGCTCTGGCGCTACAAACGCGGTCGTACCCGACTCCTCCGTTGGGAGTGCCAACTCGAAGGCAAGCTGCGCCAGTGCGACCATAAAGCGGTCCTGGTCGTCATTCCGACCCATTTGATCTAGAGCTATGTCCGCGCGTGACGGTCTTATGCCACCCACTCCTGATCTAGCGAGAACGGAAGCCAATCCTCTGCATCGGTGTCCTAAAGCCACATCCTCGACAGCTCGCGCCATCAAATCAAGCGCTGCCCTGACAAGCCTGTTGCGCGGTGTGTCGATTGTCAATTCTTGGAAGCGGCAGAAGACTTCGCCTCTAGAGAGCAAGAGGCGAGCCTCGGTAGTGAGAATATCGATTCGACCCCGCACCCGCGTGAGGGCCGTCTGGCGATCTCGATAGCTGCGGGTTAGATTTCGCCGGAGACGAAAGTCCACGGCGTCGACTAAAAGACGAGCCACCATGTCTGGGAGGTCGTCGGGGTCAGCCTCCACGAGTGTATTGAATTGGTTTCTGTATCTCGTAAGCTCGGAGGCGTACAGCATTAGCAGCCAGAGATTTCGGACAGGGATTCTCCCGACCATTCGCTCTCCAGCAATCGACACCAGGGTCGTCACGGAAGCTCCGAAAATAGCTTTGTCTGTTCTTCTTTGGCGCGTTCCGGTGAATCGTACCAATACTCATCGAGCAACGGGCCTATTTCGGTCTCGATTCGCGCGCGAAACCAGGCGACACCGTCACCGACTTTTTCCTCCGGGGTCACATACGAATGTCCAATCCTGAATTGTGGCCCCAGTGAGCTTGCTGACGAAATCTCCAGATTGAGGGCGACGATCCGAGTTTCAATCAATGTAAGCATCGCTTCATCGAGTCCTCGTTCCGAACACCAGGCGCGCCAAGCAGGTCCCAGGTTTGGCTCAAGATCAACGAATGCGAACCTCCTGCGCAGGGCCAAATCAACAATAGCCAGCGAGCGATCTGCGACGTTCATGGTGCCGATGACGTAGAGGTTATTGGGCACATGCACCCGCTCGTCCCGCTTTCTCCGGTAGGCCAGTTCAATCGCCTCTGAAGGATTTCGCTTTGTGCTTTCCAACAAGGTCAACATCTCGCCGAATATCTGGGCTGGATTACCACGATTGATCTCTTCTATGACGAGGACATACGGACGATCCGGCTCACTTAGCGCTGCTTCTACCGCCTCCATAAGGAGGCCATCTACAAGTTCCAAGCGGCCCTCTCCTGCAGGCCGCCATCCACGCACGAAATCTTCATAGGCGAGGGACGGATGAAACTGAACTACCCGGATTCGGGAGCGTGTAGTTTCTCGATCCTTGGAGCCAACGAGCGCATACCCAAGTCGCTTCGCCAACCAAGTCTTTCCTGTGCCGGGCGGTCCCTGGAGCACTAGGTTTTTCTTTGAGCTCCATCGGTCTAGCATGCTCTGAAGATTTTCGGCTGCGATAAAGCAGCCATCATTCACAATGTCGGCAACCGTGTAGGCAGGCTCGTCCTCTGCCTCAAGGATCTCCGGTTCCTCAGACTTGAGAGAAGAAGGGTCCTTGGAGATTGCATCAGCTCCCGCTCCGTATTTGTCAGCCCAATACGGCTGATTTAGAAACCAAGCATAGTCCTGAGCAGCGCGGTGAAACACGAAGTTCACAAGGCGCTGGGCATCCTCCCTCTCCATATTGGCTTCCACGACCGTCGTCCGATACGTAAAGAAGTACCAATCTCGCGCGGCCGACGATGGCTCCCAGGCTACGTTCACTTTCTTGCCATCTTGGCTAGTTTCCTTCACCGTGCCGGTCGCCTTAATTCGCATGACGGAGACGGGCTTTCCTCCAACATCAAATGGAAGGCCGCGCTTCTGTACGAAGCTGGCCTTGATCGCAATCCGGTCACCGGGTTTCATACGGCGGACCAGGTCTGAGAATTGGTCGTCGTACCCATTTTCCCAAATTCCCTCAGATAGGAATCGCGGCGTCTGATCGTCTGCGCCATTCCACAACGCTCCGACGAACCAGTAGGACTCTCCGTCCTCCTCCGCATCTGAGGATTGAGGCGCAGGCACCTTCTCTTCGTCCATAGTGGAGCCTAGATGAGTAGCATCACGGACGCGCACATATAGAGCCCAAGTGTCTTCCGGGCTCAAGTGCGTATCGACGCCCTGTGGTGTCAGAGCCCACAATCCGCGCTTCGGGGAGCCGATTAATTTTGCTTTGGCTAAATAGAAACGAGCCCAATGAACGTCGTTCTCAAAGGTCGTTTGCTTGCCATTCTCAATGAGGCGCATCAGGTCTTTTGCAGGCACGTCGCTGTGTGATTTGATCCAAGCTATCGCCTCGACAGGGCGCATCGGATTCGGGGTCGATCGAAGTGCGTCTAGTAGCAGCGGAAAATACTTTGTAAATCTGTACGCTTTTACCTCGGCCACCGTACATCCTCCAGACGCAATACTGGCGCTTTTAATCACTGGAGCTGAGTATAGCCGTGCGCTTAGGGACGGCTTCGGTCCGCTAAATCTGAGAGGGTGCCCGCCAACCCGATCCAATCACTCGCTTGACTCTCAACAACCTGGGACGGGAACCCAAGTCTCAGCCGAGATCAGCCAAGGAGCAAGATTGGCATTTAGGTGACAGGCATGGAATGTTTGGAGGAGCTGTGTTGTTCCTAAGAATGCGGTGCCAGGAAGGAGGAAGGTCGTATAGGAACATAAAGGAAACACCTTTTTCTTGGCTCAGCAAGGACCTATCTTATTTTGTTTCATATAGTTATAGAACCTTGTTTTTGTCCATCAATAAGGTGGAAACACCTTGTATAGTTCTTGCATGAAAAAGCAGGCCAAAAAGACGTCTCTAAAAGTACAGCAAACCATATATTTAGACGATTTGAGCGTCAGTTATATCAATGATTTAGTAGCAGAAAAGAACTACAGATCGCCAAGTGAGTGTATTCGTTCCATCATCACAAAACACAGGATGGGGGAAGATCCGGCGTTACAAAACGCAGAAGAAAAGATCAATGCGACGATGCAGCAGATCAGCAAACGACATACTCGCGATATGCGACGTTTGCAGCTTACGTGCGATGCGCTGGATGCTATGGTGCAGGTTCTAACGCGAATGCTTTTGCTGAATATTCCAGAGCCTTCAGCAGATGCGAAGGCAGCACTACGCGCGACAGCAGAAGGGCGGTACAACAATCTTCTACGGTTAGCGCACAAGCAGTACGAGACGCACATCAATGAGCGTAAAGAACTCGAAAGCATCGCAGACTTGTAAGCGAGCGACGAGCACCTATTTCGCCAACCGGCTGTCACTCTTTGGTGCAGAAAATTGGATGATCCGCGATTGCGCTTTTCGAGTCTCTTCGCCGCCTGAACGTACAAATTCAGGCGGCGAAGAGACTCAGTTGGAAGCCTGTCCGCAGCAGTAGCAATCGATCCGCATCGAATGATGCTATAACAGGCCAACGTACTCGTTGAGCAAGGATTTGAGACGATATAGGAACGTAATCGTAGAGAATGTTCTTCTCGCCAGTTAAGCGGTGCGAGAGACATCCTCCAAGGCTTAGTCTACGATTTTGGGGTTGGTATGGGACCCCCTAAGGGGGTCGTACTCACGAGCATAATTAAGTAGAGGTAGAAACATGAACGATGTAAAGGGTTCGGCTGCTGAGTCGTATTCAACACCACGCCGCAATAAGAGTGCCCCAGAAGTGATGACACCTTTATCAATGCGGCTGCGTCGCTCTGTGCATGTACGCTTTATCGAATACGCGGATGAGAAACGCCTGTCCTACCCTGATGCGTTGGAAGATTTGCTCAACAAGACATTGCAGCGAAGGTCGTCGAAACGTAGAAAATAGGAAACTTGGCGAACAGTATTGTGCGTTCGGGCGAGCCATTAAAGATGGTTTTTTACGTGCTACATATACAGCACATCTGTCGCGGAAGGAGAGAATTATGAAGTCAGAAAACGATGGTCTAAAAACGTCCCAGAACGCCATCAAGAACCTGAAATCATCGACGACGCCAGTTATGAGCAAGCTATCGGTCGAGCACTCTCCGAATACCTTGTCGATGGAAGAGTGGGTGCAGAACGGCATCAACCGCCTGAACGATCAGACAACACCCTTTCCAAAAGTGTTCTAAGACCACTTACACGCTCTGAGTGCGTCAGCACTCGCTACGTTAGCCCAACGACGTTTCAGCACGAATCTGCTAACCTCATCCCATGAAGCGTGTCGGCCCACTCCTCTCGCTCATGCAACAGGCAGGGCTCGCGCTCACTATCGGCGTCATCGCCTCTCTTTCCTGGTTCGTTCAGATCCTCTTTCGATCCCATTCCCGCACTTCTTTCACTCTTTGGTTCCTCCTGTACTTCGTCGTCGGGCTGGGGACCTTCATAGCTTCGATCTGGATCAGCTATGACCTCCGGACAGGCATCGAATCCGGACGCTGGCCGGAAACCGAAATTGAACGCTTTCGCACCATCTTCGACAAGCCGTGGCTCAACGGTCTAAACGTTACGCTCGCTTTCGCTGCGGTTTTTTTCATGTTCTTCGAGCTTCTCGCAAGCCATCTTCATCATGTCCCTGGCTATGGGTATGGCCTGCTCTTTTTCTCTCAAATCCTTTCGCAGTTCTCAATGGCTGTTCGTCGCCCACGCCCACGTTCCACAGACCAGCATATCGATTGGCGCAACGCACCTCCCATCACCTCCGACCACTGGGGATCCCCGTCATAGCCAGAGTCCCTTATGAACTTGCAGGGCGATAGGGCTCTATCGGCAGCCATGCCGGAGGATGCCCTGGTCTACGTCTTCAGCCACGGTCAGTTCATGCAAGCCGCGCGTTCCATCGTCATGGATTTCGAACTGACCGAACGAGAGATGATGTGGAAGTTCGGGGGAAGGAAAGCGCGAAAAACAACAGAAATACCTTTCTTTATTCCCGTGAACATTCACGGTTTGACCCAGCTTTGCTTCACAGTGTATTCTCCGTGAATGTTCACGGAAACAAAACCAGACTCGACGGCCTTAGAACGGCAGCAAAGACGCATTAAACGCCTCAGGCAGCAGGGAGTCGTTCGATCGACTGTACTCGTGCATCAAGATTGCAAATTGGCGCTTGAGGGCCTACGCCCGTATTTCGTAGACCCAATCAAAGCGAAGCAGCTCATGCTTCTCACCGGGCAGATTCATGGAGCTGCAAAACCAATTAACGTCGCCCAGGTACGTCAACTTAGCCCATTGCGCTATCCAGGCGGGAAGACGTGGCTGGTGCCAGAGATTCGGAGCTGGCTGATAACGGCCAAGCGTAAGCCGACTCTTTTCATAGAGCCATTTGCCGGCGGTGCAATGGCCGGTCTCACAGTCGCAGCGGAAGATCTGGCAGATCACGTGTTGCTCTGCGAATTAGATGATGATGTCGCAGCGTTGTGGGAAACGATCTTCCAGGGAAACGCTGCAGACGTTCGGTGGCTTTGCAACAGCATCACGTCGTTTGATGTAACCCTAGAAAACGTGCGCCAGGTGTTGGACAGCGCACCCAAGGCTGTAAAGGGCCAAGCGTTTCGCACGATCGTCAAAAATCGTATGCAGCGTGGCGGTATCATGGCGGCCGGCGCGGGACTGGTGAAAGAAGGAGAGGCTGGCCGGGGTCTTCACTCGCGCTGGTATCCCCAAACGCTAGCCACACGCATCGATGCGCTGCACTCTTTCAAAGATCGAGTCGCCTTCCAGCATGCCGACGCCTTTGATGTGATCCGCGAACATGCTGATGATTCTGGGGCATGCTTCTTTATCGATCCGCCTTATACGGCTGGTGGGAAGAAGGCAGGAAGCCGGCTATATACGCACAACGAGGTCGACCACGCGGGTCTATTTGCGCTCATGGCAAGCGTCCACGGAACCGTAATGCTCACCTACGACGACTCGCCGGAGGTGCGGAAATTAGCCAAGCAGCACAAGTTCCGCATCGTCGAAATCCCGATGAAAAACACCCATCACGTAATCATTCGAGAGTTGCTTATTCTGAAACCTTGAAGACCTTGTTTGTACGCTGCGGGTCGTTGATGACGCCCTTTAGATTGTTCGTGAAATCAGCTTTAGCCAGGGGCTCTGTAGCGTTCAGGGCTCGCCGCGAGCTATCTAGCGTTGTGTAGTGAATCTCTGCGGTTCTAAGGCGCAGCGCATCGTCATAGTCGACGATGAACCAGACAATCGCAGCGTTGTCGCGGCGGGCGCGTTCATCACCGCGGATGTAAACGTCATCGAGCTTATTCATGTTGTCGAAGAAGAATTTGTCGATAACAATCGCTACTTTCTTCCCCCAGGCCTGGAGCACAGGCACCTTTACGTCGAGCTGCGGGGAGAGACGCTTCGGGCCGCTGCTGCGGTAGTCCGGCCGTCGCTTGCCCAAGGGAAACAGAATCCCCGTGGGAGCTGCGGCATATGCCTGAAACTCAGTAATCATTTTGCCACCGGAGAAATATAGAGCCTGAGTTTCGACGGCAGCCCACTCCAGTTCGTTCGCTTGCATGCTGGGCGGATTCACCACTAGCCAGTCGATGCGGCCTGCTTTCTTTTCCGCCTCTTCTTCTTCGACGACATCCTCAGCCACATCTTCATCGTGCGCCGCTTCCATCGGCAGCCGTGCATCTGAGATTTTCCGCAGGAATGGCGTTTCTTTAACGATGATGGGTTTCGGTTGGTCGAGCATCTTTTCGGAGATCCAGCTAAACAGGCTCTTGCCGTCCTCCACCTCAGCAACAAAGCGAGTCGGGCAAGTCGTCACGATTTTGTCACCGGGGACAAAGACGCCGGCCTTGTCTTCACCAGGAGCATATTTGCGGATGGAGCAGACGCCGCCGCGTTTGTTGCATCGAGCCCCAGGAAGCAGCGTTTCAAGGAACGGGCATGGCGGAGCATCAGGAAGGCTCCGTACAGATGCTTCCATCTGTTTTACGGAGAGAGCGCCGAAGACTTGCCTCTCTTCTGGCGTCAACGTCCCCATATCTTTACCGAACCACTCGGCGATTCCATAGCGGGGTGTGGCTTGGCGCGGTGGTCGAGGCGTAGTGTTGCGTGGGACTCTGGGCATCGGGTCAGGGTTCTTCCAGTTTAGATTCTCACTGAATAGTACCTAGATGGCTCGCTCCGGCCGAGCCTAAAGTGTTGCTGTAGTCGGTACCCATTGATTTTCACAGGGCAATCGTCGGGAAGGGTTTACGCTTGGTGCGTTCTCCTGGAGGCAGCAAATGACTACGTCGAAGAAAGACGCAAGCAAGGCCAGCAAGCTTCTTAGGACCAGCAAGAGCGCCACCGTACGCAGTGTGGCCGGGTCAGACCTTGCCGGGGCTAAGAAGAAGGCCACCAAGAAGAAAAAGTAGTATTTGGTGACCCCGAAGTGACGATTTTGGGCGCAAAAAGGAGCCGCATTTGCGGCCCCCTTTTGGGTTTTTGCTGGATTACGTCTACGCAACGAGTTTGCAAGTTCCGTTGCACTCGGTAAGCGCCAGCAGGTTGTCATTCCACTTGCCGTCAGCGTATGTGCGGAGATAGGGGTTCTTCCCTGCCTCACGGACAACGTCGATGTACACCTTGCGGTTAGTGGTGCGATCGAGCGTATAGAACGCCTC
Source organism: Granulicella mallensis (assembly GCF_014203225.1). Classification (GTDB taxonomy): domain Bacteria; phylum Acidobacteriota; class Terriglobia; order Terriglobales; family Acidobacteriaceae; genus Granulicella; species Granulicella mallensis_A. The sequence continues at coordinate 137,457 of NZ_JACHIO010000008.1, forward strand.
GGACTTGGCATCGATACGGCGAATTACTTCCTCGCGCGTCAGCATCCACTGACCAGTGATATTTCCGATGTGGGTGATGTGCTCGTGGCGGCTTTCGCGATTGGGCTTGGTGATGCAGGTTGTCAGGAACTCGGACATGGTGTGTCTCCTTGTGTAGCTCGGTCACCCATGAAAGAATCGAATTAGTGAAGGCGATCCCATCATGGGTGAACCGAGGCCGTAAAGCGCCCGGCTGGAACCGGTCGCGTTCTGCGGTTTTGCATGCTGGCGAGCGGCCCGACGATTCGGGCCGCTTTTCAGTACACGCCTAAAGCTCTGGGGCTAGTTCTAGCTGGGTCGCTATATCAGCAGCGGTTTCCGTATCGGCTAAAACTTTGCTCAACTCCGTCTTCTCACGGATGTACTTCATCAGCGATCGAATCGTATTTGCGCCGGCTTTACCTAGCGCTATTCTCGGCCGGCCTTGCGCGTCACGTACTACGTTGCCGGCTTCGTCAATCTCCTGCTGGCCCAGCAGGTTCAGCCAGTCGGGGTTATGGCGTGACCAGTCAATCTGACCGATACGCTCAATAAAATAGGTTCTATCCACGGGTGTCAGGGTCGCGCGGAAAGTCAGGTCGTTGAACAGTAGGCCCAACACCTGCAGGCCTGGCGACGTGTACAGAAGTGAATCGCGATCCTTGAGCTTTGGCCCGAGGTGCTGACCCAACGTCAAAAAATAAGTATGCAACTCGTCAGCACGCGTCTCGAAGTTCGCCCAAGTCAGGTTTGGTGTTTCTACACGGGCAGAATCGCTCTCTTGGAAGCTGCGGCCTTCCATTGCTCCGCGCACCGTTCGGACTAACGACTGCTGTGTAGTAAATGCAGTTGACTTCTTACCCAGCGAGGCCTTCCTGCGTTCAACACCGCCATGAGACTCAAAAAAATGCATCTCCCCAAGCTTGTTAGCTAGCTGAATGTATACGTCGGATTGATCCAGGGCGAGCGCCATCGCCGACGCCACGGTGGTCTGCAGCGCGTTGAAGTCGAAGAACAACTGCCCGAGCTGTTCGATGGTTAGAGTTTTGCCAGGCGCAGGGGCATAGAGAACCGTAGGGAACAAAAATAAGTTTTCCAGGTCGGCACTTTTTGGTTGCTCTAGCGCCCCTGTGACTCGAGCCAAGCCATCAAGCAAAATCCGAGTGCTCGCCATGGAGACCCAGGACGTACCCGCCGCGGTTTCTTCCCCATACGAATCTTTGAAGGGAGTGAATTCGATGGATTCCGTCAGTCCGATGCAGATCGCTGGAAACGCCCCCGGCAGCTTCGAATTGTCGAAACGGTGCTGGATATATTCGCCCGTCCCGGCCGATCGATCGCTTTTTGTCTTGCGCTGGGTGTTGTCATATATCGCACGCAGCTCGACAGGAAGATTTTTCCAGTTAGAGGAGCGAGGGTCATGTCCGAGGACGCCCAAAACGTCAGCGGTCGTCAGCTGCGCCGTAAACGTCTGCAAATGATGGCCAAATTTTCCACGAACCGAGTAAACCGGTATTCCTTTAATTGTGCTTGCCATCGGAGCTCCAAATGGAAAATATCGACCTATTCGGGCAAAGAGCGCACGAAGCTGGCTGATATTTTTAAATATACACGATTTAAAATGAAAATGCTGTTGCCGGCAAGCAATTCCCCGCACCGATTCGTATATTTTTCGCGTGCGGCATCTTGTGAGTTCTGAAATGTCCGTTAGAGCGAACGGGCACAGATCTCCACACTCGATTCCTCTCCGGCTTTAACATATTTGCATTTTACATATGATAAAGGAAGTTATCATATATAAATGAGGTGAACATGGCTAACATTGAAAACACATATAACTATGGCCGGCAGAAGCTTTGGCAGGCTGTCCATTCTCTCGCTACCGGCACAGGCAACATCCAAGAGAGGCTGGAAAGCGCAATGATGGGTTTGAATGGGCTGCAATCGAATCAAGAATGGCTTCCGGTGGAAGTGCGCCACAAGTTAGAAGCGATCATTCAGGAGCTCACCAGAACGCCAGCCCAAGGAAGCGAAGGAAGGATCAAAGCCACCCTCCGAATGATGAGCAATGAGGAAGGTTCAGAGCTCGCAGGGCGAATCTTTAGTCTCTATATAGAGCTTCGCGGCGGGATCTGATCGTATGGGACAGAAGATCAAACTGCCGGAGCCGGTCGCCGATATCTACCGGGCAGTCGTCCGGCTCGAAGAGCTGTATCCCGGTCGGAAGTTTACGCCAGACGGTCACCTGGTCGGCTCCATCGGTGAAGTGATCGCGGCCGAAGCGCTTGGCCTCACCCTCTATCCTGCGTCCTATGCTGGCTATGACGCCCACGACGGTAAGGGCGGCGACGTGCAAATCAAGATGACGGCCGGCCACAGCGTGGCGATGTATGCCGAGTGCATCCGCCTCGTCGTCCTCAAGGTCATTTCATCCGAAGAGGTGGAAATTGCTTATGACGGGCCGGGTGCCCCGGCTTGGTCTGCCGCCGGCAAGGTCGGCAAGAACGGGCAGCGTGTCGTGCGGCTCTCCCGGCTGCGCGCTCTGGCTGCGGAGCATGACGAATGAACGAGATTACTTCCCTACGGCCCGCCGTTGTCTCTAATCGCTTGCCAGCGCTCTTTCGAGCCGTCCCTCATGGCGGTCGTCGCTTCTGGGAGTTCTTCACTGTCAACATCCGCACCCCGAACACCCGCCGAGCCTACTTCAAAGCCGCCGAGGGATTCGCCGCCTGGTGTGAGGTCAAAGGCGTGGGGGATCTCTCCGGGGTGACGCCGGTGCACGTTGCGGCGTATATCGAGCAGCTCGGCCGCACCCACTCGAAGCCGACCGTCAAACAGCACCTCGCCGCGATCAGGATGCTCTTCGATTGGCTGGTGACCGGGCACGTCATGGAGACCAACCCGGCTCATGCGGTACGCGGACCGAAGCACAGCGTTAGAAAAGGCAAGACCTCCGTGCTCTCGTCCGACGAGATGCGCGAGCTGCTTGCCGCGATCGACACCTGTTCCCTGCTCGGGCTCCGCGACCGCGCCCTGATCGCCCTGATGGGTTACACCTTCGCCCGCGTCGGCGCAGCCACCGGAATGAAGGTCCAAGACTTTTACGTGCACAAGCGACGCGGCTGGGTGCGACTTCACGAGAAAGGCGGCAAGGTGACCGAGCTTCCCTGCCACCATAACCTGGACCAGTATTTAGAGGAGTGGATTGCGGCGTCCGGACTTGGCACTGAACCGGAGGCTCCACTCTTTCCTACCCTGCGCCATGGCCGGCTGACGGATCGCACTCCTCTGCCACAGGCCAATGTGCACATGATGATTCAGCGGCGGGCCCGAGCTGCAGGACTACAAACCAAGATCAGCGCTCACAGCTTCCGCGCCACCGGGATCACCACCTACCTGCAGAACGGCGGTAAGCTTGAGATCGCCCAGCAGATGGCCGGCCATGAATCCGCGCGAACCACTGGACTCTATGACCGGCGCAACGATGAGATTGCTCTTGATGAGGTGGAGCGGATTGCCTTTTGAAGTGTTTATAAAAAGTCAGAATCGAGTTTATTCCTTTAACGCTTTACAGTCCGGCCACATCCATTCCAGTCCCAAAGCACATTTGAATAGCCACGCCGAGCGGGATTCTTTCGCTTGCGTGACTGGTAAACTTGCGGACATCGAGGAGAACGCCTGATGACGATTAATCCCTTCAACTCCATCAATGAAGTTAAGAAGCTGGCCGAGAATCGGGTCCATCACAACAACAACAAATGTCCTTCCGGCTACGACATCCCCAAAAAAGAGCGCAGACCCGGAACAGCCGGCTATAGGTTGTGCCAGCACTGCAAAGACCTGAATGCTAAGGCGCGTTCAAAGGGCTAACACAATCGTGGTCGATTAAGCCCAAAGCTTCTGGCTCACAGAATCTTCCAACCAGAGCAGCTCCCGAGAATTTTCTTCCATCTCCAGCGTGAGGAGGTTATATTTGGCCCTCGCAGGTCTGTGAGGTTCGCCTATGTCACTAAAATCGATAGTTTTGGCTGCCGCGCTTTTTGTTTCAGCTCTGTGCCCCGCTTACGCAAACCCAACACCGGTTCCACACTTCCAGTCAGAGCAACAGGCTCAACAGCACTGCCCGCATGACGCGGTCGTTTGGGTGAACACTAAAACGGGCGTTTATCACCTTAAGGGAGAACGCTGGTATGGAGCTACCAAGGACGGTGCGTATGTATGCCGCAAGGAGGCGGACGCCGAAGGTGACCGAGTGACGAGGAATGGTCAATAAGGCAAACTTTTGAAAACGTGGCAGAGTGCTAATGCAGCGCCATAAGCAGGACTGAGTTCCTGTGATAGTCAAGGAAGTGTCTCTGCCCTTCGGAGAACTCGCCGACGTTCACCGGCTGGTCTGTCGATACTCCCATTCTTTGAAGCGAGGGGAGATGTGCGACTGGCGCAATAATTAGTCGCCCGGTATTTTCGAAGCTAATGAAACCACGGTCGAAGAGGTGATCAATTGAAGGTGTCAGGAGAAGACCATTCTCGCCATCCAGTCGCTCCTCGTTACTGACACAGTCTCTCCACGGTTTGCAATGACTGGCTCGAAGATGAGCAGGATTGTCGACTTTGGTGATCCTGCATTTGGATTCAATCTGCATGACACGCTGCTTGTAGAGACCCTGACCTCTCCGAGCAATAACGAGCGACTCCCGCTCCGTCTCGGAAAGATCTGGTTCCTCCTGGATGGTTTTTTCGATATGATTTTCCCAAACTTCGAGGTCTGCAGTTTCTCGCGCAGGCGCAGAGAACGGGTCGATGGCTGGCAGGTATCGGACGAGATTGATCGCTTCTGTGCCGATCAGCCCGATCAAGGTTTGAGCTAAGGGTTCTGAAACCATCGTTAGATACACGCCCTGATTGCCATTTCCAGAGGTCTGCAGCGGGGAGTACTTCGGAGGCAACACACTTTGAAGGACGTCCATATGGTCTTTTGGGCGAACCTGCCGGTTGAGCCGAGTAAATGTCACGCGTACACGCCAACCGATCGTGTTCCAATATGTTCCGACACCTCCGAACTCAGCTGGCTTCGGGTTCTCGTAGCAGTAGGAAATGACGATTCCAATGGCAATGATCTTGGTGTCGACGAACGAGAACACCACATCCCCAGGTACGACTTCTCTCATGAATTCGTAGAAAGGGTTTCTGGCGTCGTTGGCATTGCGCTTAGGGGACCAGAGGTAGCCACCCTCTAATTCTTGCCGGTGCGTCTGATTTTGATTGACCCACCAATAGCGCATTCGTTCGTGCACCTCAAGATCGAAGCCAGCATTTTGCAAAGATGCTAGCAGATCGGCTCCGAAGCTGCGGAGCAGTACCGGAACTGCAAGCTGTTATCTGACTGTAAACCTTCGCACCACTCACTCGCAGACTGCGTTGGGGAGCTTGTCCATTGATCCCTCTTCTCGCGTCCAGCTCGCCCGACAGGGCCCGTTTGGGCGGTGCACTAAAACTTTGTCCACAATAGCGTTTAGAACCTCTGGCGCGTCCTTCATGCCGTCAACCTCGCATAGGTGAGGCGTATACTTTAAGTCTTCTTGTGGCTGGGCTTTGGGTTCGGGAAGAGGTAGGCGCGGATGGGGATGAGGCTGCCAGAGAGTAGGCCGTCTATGATGCCGAATGCCCACCTCATCGACGGGCCAGCAATTGAGGAGAAGGCAGCAAAGATCAAAGCCACCAAGACAACAACGAACGCCGCGAGGATCACGTAAAGCATGACCCTCGCCATCTGTACACGTTGGATTGTTTCCCAGACCCTAGCTTGTGCTTCCGTAACTGGCAGATTCGCTTGACTCATCGAGGCTATAGAAAACAACTTTCTTCAGCGTTTGCGTTGGTAGCTCAAGTTCTTCCGGAAAGCCCTCGGCGTCTTCAGACGAACAGTGAATCACTGGCGGTAGGCCATCTTCACTTTCGGCTTCAGCAGCCACATGGCCATCGGGGCACATCACACCGATCTTCTTTGTAAAGACTCCCTGCCTCACGGCAGTTTCGAGAATGTTTACGGCTTCCCGATGGGATACTCCGAGCAAGCTTCTAACGTTCTCTACATAAATCTGATGAGTATCTAGCTGCGACAGCAGGCGCAACTGCTGGGCTGTCAGAGCAGCAGGCAGCAGCGACTTAATTGCTTGCAAGAATTTGTCGAATAAGCTCATCGCCGCTGCTCCCATCTTTAGAATACCGGGTAAAACCGATGAAGCCCTCCGTGGGGCTTACTGAAAAATTGCCGACGGCAGTGTGGGGTCCATGGCCTACAAACGTACACATCCTTAGTGGTCGTAGCCGAACATCCGCGTATACGCCAGGATTTGTTTTCTTGAGTTGCTTGGCTCCGTTCATGCTCTTCGAATCTGCTGAATCTGGCATGTCGAATCTCAACCGCGTGGCATCAATAAGATCCTTGGCCCACAGTGCTTTGATGCCCTTATTCAGATCCGCAGCGTAGATGTTGCCATCAGAAAGCAAACTTCCCGTCATGGCCTCTTCCGACGGAGCTTTTGAGCGAACCATGATTTGGCGGTCAAAGTAAGCAGAGAGATCCTTCTCCAAGACGACAAAGCGCACTAAAAGGTACTTCTTCGTCAGTTCGAGGCGGATCGGCCAAAGGAAGTCCATACTGCTGTTCTGCGGTGGGTCAAGCTTCACAACCTCATAGTGACGCTTGGCGATGTAAAGCGCGTGGTCAGGTGCTGAAGCAACCCGTTCAGCTCCAGAGAAATCTTCTGGCAGCACAAGATCCCCATCGTGTTCAAATACGTAGACGTGCTGTTTACAGAACGTCATCGTGGTATCTACAAATTGCGCAATATGGGCGAGATTTACTGGATCTGCCGACTTCGCGATCGCGGATGCAAGACCTTCCTTCAATCCACTCTTCTTAAAGAAAGCGCGAAGATTTACGGCTGGGAACAGTTCCAGCAAGCGTCGGCGCAATTCAGCCGATGATTCTTTCAGGATGGGCACGCCGCCATCTTAGCACCCAAGAGACACCCTCTGACCTTGCCTACGCTCGCTCGGGCGCGAAAAAGGTGCCGGACTTCCCGTAGGCAGCTCAATCGCCCTTTGCGTAAAGTACATATTTCTGAACTCTTTCGCTCAAAGCTTTAAGCGATCGCCCGTCACGTCAGACGGCCCCGCCAAGCGCTATGTCTGGATGCTCGGATCGTTGAAGATCTTCTCGTCCCGCGTCGCCGATAATGGAAGTAAAGCCGCGCCTCCACGCGTTCGCAGGTACGGTTCAGGTACAGGCGTCAGCTTTTGTCACTTACGATAAACTGGTCTAAATTACGGTGGCTCAACTACTTAGGGTTACGCTCGGATACGCCACAATTCGCTTTATTTTGTTAGACTTGCGGTATTGCGGAGCAACTCATAATCCCTTGGTTGGGGGTTCAAATCCCTCCGGGCCCACCATTTCTGTCTGCGTTTTGCAGATATCCCGCCTATTCGAAATTTCGACAGGACATCTCACGAAAAAGTGCGAAATCGTGCAGATTTCGTCTCGCCACGCGTAAAACGCTATTCCTGAACAGATACCCTTTAGCGATGCGGCTGACCGCGTTCGCGCATAGCTTTTGGTGATGCGCCGCATAAAAATAAGCTCTTGTGCGCAAACAGTGCTTGCTGTTCCGTGCGGCACTGGGTACGGTACAGCTACTGCAAGACAATTCTCAGCCTCTTTCATTGCCGCCCGGGAGCCTGCAAGCCAGCTCCAAAAGGGCCTGCCCTACGTGTTTTTATCGGGGACCTTTACCCCTTTTGCTTACTTAACCCGATCAAGGAGTCTTGCCATGCCCTCCGCCCGAACCCAGGAAGCACGTCCCTCCTTCTCGCACAAACTCATGCGCCTCAGCACACGGCTGCGCGATGCAGAGTGGCGCCGCTACGGCGCTACGCTTCTTGCCGGTAAAGTCCTCGGCGTCACCGCCGTGATGGCGGTGGCCGCTGTGGTCACCGAGCTTTGTTTCGCGAAGGTGTTCGCCGCGGATACTCCAGCGGTCAAAGTAGCAGACGTGATCAGCCCGATCAACACCATGTGGACGCTGGTCGCGGCCTTTCTCGTCTTCGGCATGCAGGTCGGCTTCACCATGCTGGAGGCGGGCTTCTGCCGCTCGCGCGAGACCGTCAATGTGCTGATGGAGTGCATCGTCGACACCTGCCTTTGCGGCCTGCTCTTCTATGCCATCGGCTTCGCCTTCATGTTCTCCCATGGCAACGGCTTTATCGGCTACCACTGGTTCTTCCTGAAGGACATTCCCACCACCTATGAATCGAGCGGCGTCAGCTTCCTCGCCTTCTGGATCTTCCAGTTCGCGTTCGCCGATACCTGCTCCACCATTACTTCGGGCGCCATGATCGGCCGCACCGGCTTTGTGGGCGACCTGCTCTACAGCCTTGCGGTTTCGGGCTTCATCTACCCGATCATCGGCCACTGGGCCTGGGGGCCGGACGGCTTCCTGGCCACGATGGGCACTGCAGGATACTTTCTTCCGCACCTGGGGCAGAGCTTCCATGACTTCGCCGGTTCGACGGTGGTCCATACGATCGGCGGCATGGTGGCACTGGCCGGATCGATCGTCCTGGGACCGCGGCTGGGACGCACCTTCAAGCGCGACGGCGGCGGGCCTATGCTGCCGCACGACCTGACCATCGCCGCCTCGGGAGCGCTGCTGCTGTGGTTCGGCTGGTATGGATTCAATCCCGGCTCGACGCTCTCCGCCATGGACTTCGAAGGCATCGGGCGCGTCTCCGCGAACACCACGCTGGCGGCGTGTGCTGCCGGTCTCAGCGCGATGTTTATGTCTTACCCGATGAGCAAGAAATGGGACATCAGCTTCACGGTCAACGGCTTTCTGGCCGGCCTGGTTGCAATTACCTGTCCCTGCTACTGGGTCAGCCCGACGGGCTCGATCCTTATCGGAGCGGTGGCGGGCGTCGTCGTAGTTCTCGGCGTGGAGTTGCTCGAGTATCTGCGCATCGACGATCCGATCGGAGCGGTTCCCGTGCACGGTCTCTGCGGAATCTGGGGAACGCTGTCGTTGGGTCTCTTCGCGATCGGCAAGTACGGCGTGAGCGGTCCTACAGCGCCTGATAACAGCGCACCGCTGACAGGCCTCTTCTACGGCGGCGGTCTTACGTTGATGAAGGCGCAGTTGATCGGCAGCGCGATCATTACGCTTTCCACCTTTGCCGTAGCCCTGCTGGTGATGTGGCTGGTGAACCTGACCGGAACGCTGCGTGTCTCGCACGAAGGCGAACTGTACGGGCTCGACCTTCACGAGCACGGCATCACGGCCTATCCCGAGTACGTCATCACGAGCCTCGGCTCTCCCTCCGGCCTCTCGGTACCCAGCGAGAAGTAGACCCTATCTGCTTGAAGAAGACACGATAAGCGAGGAACGACAATGACGAAAGTGGAAGCTATCATTCGCCCCAGCCAATTCGATAAGGTCCAGGAAGCGCTTGCCCAGCTCGGGATTGAAGGCATGACCGTGTCCGAAGTTCGCGGACACGGTCGCCAGAAAGGCCACACCGAGAGCTATAGGGGAAGGGAATATGCCATCAGCCTGATTCCCAAGGTGCGCATCGAGATTGTTGTCACCGATGAGCGCGTGGAACCTGTGATCGATACGATTCTTGCGAACGCCGCTACCGGAGAGATTGGGGATGGAAAGATATTCCTCTACAAGGCTGAGGATGCTATTCGTATTCGCAACCAGGATCGTGGTGAGATTGCGTTGTAGTTGAATTCCAATTGCACTATGCAAATCGTTTGTTGAGGCAAGAATTGGAAGGGCATGGTTTCAGCCATGCCGCAAAGGAAGCACGGAAAGCTCACACCTTGCTGCCGCAGGCTGGAGTGCAGGCGCAGCCGGAACGACTGAATTGCCTTCCTCTCTGCCGCCAAGACTGTGCAAGGCTCACAGGGATGTATCCGTAGCGAGGGGTGACTGGTTTCGCCATGATCAAAGAAGGCAATTTAGTCGTTGCGCCCTGCGGGCTCCACTCCAGCCTTCGGCAGAAAGGTACGGCCTTTGGCCTGCTATTTACGGCATGGCTGAAGCCATGCCCTTAACGAAACAATGCCGCAGCAAGCTGTTTGCACAATCCAACTTCATCCCAGATGCAATTTGATGACACGCCCTAGTCAATTCCCGGTTCAGGCCGAGAGGCTCCAGCAGGGACCTTAGTTGTACTGGAGCTCGTGTGGCGCGGGCCAGGTCATCGTACCGTCGGCGCGGTTCACGTACATGAAGACCTTGTGGTCGCCGTTCACGCGAACGGCGACGATGATGCCCGTGCCAAATGTGCCCGTGCCGTCGGTCTTCGAGATATCGACGTGATGCGAGAGGACGGGCCCCTTGACCGGGCTGTCGATGGTCCAGTCTTCGGTGAAGCGATTGAGCGAATAGCCGGAGTACTTGTCAGGGTGCTGCTGCCAGTTGGGATCGTTGTTATAGATACCGTAAGCCTTGCTGTAGTCCTTCGCCTCAAGCGCGTCGAAGAAGGTGTTCACCTTGTGCTCGGTGCTGAGGTTGGAGAAGAGCCATCCATGGCCCAGCATGAAGCCGGCAAGCGTCAGCACGACGAAGAGCAGAATAAGCACACCGCCGGCGATCAGCAGGTTGCGGTTCAGGTTTTCGCGGCGGGCATTGTAGGCAGGGGCGTCCAGCAGACTCATGATTCGGTTTCCTCTTCTGGAATATTAGACACCGGAGCGGGGCAATTCGGCATGGGCGGAGAAAGCATCGCGAAAGTGTTCGAACGCCGCCCCCTCGGGCAGCAGGTAGACCGAGAGCACATCGAAGCGGGTCGGGATGCGATCACGATGGGGTTCGGGGATCTGGCGAAGGTACGCCGCGGCCATGCGGCGGAGGACGCGCTGCTTGTAGAGGTCGACCTGGCTCTCGGCGGTGGCGAGGTCCCGGGCCGTGCGGGTCTTGACCTCGAAGATTACGAGCGTGTCTCCGTCCCAGGCGACGAGGTCGAGGTCTCCCTTGATGCGATCGGCCTTCCAGCGGCGTGCGACGATCGTATATCCCAGCGAGCGGAGGTGGAAGCAGGCTGCGTCTTCGCCTTGTTCTCCGGTAAGAAGATGCTGAGGTCTGGGACTGCCGCTGGACCTCACCGCAGCCAGACGCTGCAGCGCAAGATAGGCACGGCGTTCCAGGCCGAGCGTGAACGTGGCAAGGCTCATGCGGAGAGAATAACGCGAGAATGGGGCGTTTGTGACGGGACTCTTCGCAAAAAGGCCCAAAATATCGCACGAATCGCCGGATAGAGCCCAATATAATCCCGCGCGGGCGAGTCTTGCACAGGATCAGCGATATACTTGGATGTGCACACCAAGCACAACCCAAACCACCATTTGAAGAGGTCGCGGCTATGTCAGCAAAGTACATCTTTGTGACGGGCGGTGTTGTGTCATCGCTGGGTAAGGGGCTCGCAGCAGCCTCGATCGGTTGTTTACTCGAAGCGCGTGGACTACGCATCAATCTGATGAAATTCGACCCGTATCTGAACGTCGATCCGGGCACCATGTCACCGTTCCAGCACGGCGAGGTCTTCGTCACCGACGATGGCGCGGAGACCGATCTGGATCTCGGCCACTACGAACGGTTCACGCACGCGAAGCTGTCGCGTGACAACAACCTGACGACCGGCCGCATCTACGAGCAGATCATCACCAAGGAACGTCGTGGCGACTACCTCGGCAAGACGGTGCAGGTAATTCCTCACGTGACCAACGAGATTAAGAACGCGGCCAAGAAGATCGGCGCGGACTGCGATGTCGCCATCGTCGAGATCGGCGGAACGGTGGGCGATATCGAGTCGCTTCCCTTCCTCGAGGCCATTCGCCAGATGCGGCAGGAGCTGGGCCGCGATAACACCTGCTTCGTGCACGTCACGCTGATTCCGTGGATCGCCGCCGCACAGGAGCTGAAGACCAAGCCGACGCAGCACTCCGTGAAGGAGATGCTCAGCATCGGCATTCAACCGGACATCCTGCTCTGCCGCGCCGACCGCGCGGTGCCGCAGGAGATGCGGTCGAAGATCGCAGCCTTCTGCAACGTCGAAGAAGCTGCCGTCGTCGTCGCACGCGATGTGCCTTCGATCTATGAAGTCCCGCTGAACCTTGCGGCCGAGAACGTCGACACGCTGGCGATGAAGTATCTGCGGCTGGAGACGAAGACTCCGGATATGTCGCAGTGGGTCGATATCGTGCACCGGGCCTACAACCCGAAGGACGAGGTGTCGATCGGCATCGTCGGAAAGTATGTCGAGTATGAGGACAGCTACAAGTCTCTGAAGGAAGCGCTGGTACACGGAGCGCTGGCCGAAAACCTGAAGCTGAAGGTGACGTGGCTGGAGGCCGAGGGTCTCGAAGTGGAGAACTACTCTTCTCAGCTTGAGGGTCTGGACGGAATCCTGGTCCCGGGCGGCTTCGGCAAGCGTGGCATCGAAGGCATGCTGAACGCGATTCGCTATGCGCGCGAGAACAAGGTTCCCTACTTCGGCATCTGCCTGGGCATGCAGACGGCGTGCATCGAGTATGCGCGCAACGTGTGCGGTCTGACGGACGCCAACTCGGGCGAGTTCGACCCGGCCACTCCGCATCGCATCATCTATAAGCTGCGCGAGCTGATCGGCGTGGAGGAGATGGGTGGAACGATGCGTCTGGGCGCGTGGACGTGCGTCATGGAGCCGGACTCGCTCGCCGCAAAGGCTTACGGAACGACAGAGATCTCAGAGCGGCATCGGCATCGCTACGAGTTCAACCGCGAGTACGAGCCGGCACTGACCGCTGCGGGCCTGCGGCTGACGGGAACGACTCCCGATGCGACCTATGTCGAGATCGTGGAGATTCCGGACCATCCGTTCTTCCTCGGCTGCCAGTTCCATCCGGAGTTCAAGTCGAAGCCATTGGAGCCGCATCCGCTGTTTCATTCGTTTGTGAAGGCGAGCTATGCGAATCGTGGATTGTTGAAGGCGCAGGGTTTGGTGGAAGCTGAGGTCAAGGCGTAAGCAGGATCAAAGCCCAGGGTGTAGTTTCAGACGCACAAAAGAGAAGCGGGGTGAGAGTAGATCTCACCCCGCTTCTACTCGTTGGGGAAAGAAGAATGACTGAACATGGAGAGACGCCCAGGCTTTTGCTTTTCTGGTTGTCATTCCGAGCGCAGCGAGCGAACCTGCTGTCTCCCGTTCTTCGCAAATATCACCACAAATGTATGCGTCCGCCCAAAACTGCCCGATTTTAGCTCATATGTTTCTGGGTGATACGAACGAAAAGCGGGAGACAGCAGGTTCGCTCGCTACGCTCGGAATGACAACCAGAAAAGCAAGTGCAAAGGCAAAAGCAACGGCAAGCAGAGGGTCGCACTTCTGGCCCTTGCGACCTAGGTGAGGATAATGTCGTCCCTGTTGGTCTTGAGTTCTACAACACTTGTTGACCTAGCCAACAAGTGTTTTATTAGCGAATCGTCATCTCTTCCTATCTCAAGAGACGTGGGCCTCTCTAAAAAAGATGACATCGGCACCTCAAGAATAATTCTCTCTGCTACCGCGTCTTCTGCCGCGCATTTCCGTCTCTATCGGTAAGGGTTACCCAAAGGCTGGAGGGACGGACGATGCGGCAAGGATTAGCCGGGGCGGCAGTGTTGACGATATTGGCAAGCGCGATGCTCTTCCCTGCTTTCTCGGCGCGGGCGCAGGAGCCGGCGGAGCAAGGCTCGCAAAGAGGGCAGTTCGCCGGAATGCAGCGCGTCAGCGGTGAGATCACGGCGGTTTCAGGCACGAACGTGACCGTCAAGACCACCGAGGGGGAGACCGTCCAGATCACAACCACCCCCAATACGCGAGTGATGAAGGGCCGCGGCGTCACCGTAAAGATCACCGACCTGAAGGCGGGTGATGGCGTGCTGGCGATGGGCAATCTCGATGCGCCGAACAAGACCCTGCATGCGGCGATGGTGATGGCCACCGATGCCGCGCAGTTAAAGGCCATGAAGGAAAATCTCGGCAAGACCTACATCCTGGGCAAGGTGACGGCCATCGATGCGGACAACGCGAAGATGACGGTGCAACGACTGGATGGCGTCTCGCAGACGATTGGCTTTAATGAGACGACCTCCTTCAAACGCGGTCGCATCGGGCGCGGCATGGGCATGGGAGACGCCGGTGCAGGAAATGCAGCCGCCCCCACCCCGGCAGCTACAGGGGAGAGCATCACCCTGGCCGACATCAAAGTTGGCGACACCGTGAGCGGAACCGGATCTGTAAAGAGTGGCGTCTTCGTACCGGCCCAACTGACAGTCGCGGCCCCTGGACAGGGACGGCGGCGCGAAGGCCAGCCCCAGAGCGCACCTGCAGAGACACCTGGGCCAGGAACCAAATAGCGCAGACCAGCTAACTTGCGCGAATCATCATCCACAGGGGATGGGGCCAGTTCGATTGTGATCCGCCGAAGAGTTCGGCGACAGAGGGAGTGTACGTGGCTGTTTGGATAACGAAACGACGGGCGGCGATGGGACTCGCAGCGCTGACTCTGGTTGTAACCGCCGAGGCGCAGAACCCGGCTTCGCCGGATGCAGGCAGCACTCCTCCCCAGACCTCTGCTGCGCCTGCTCCCGCACAGAACACCGCCAGTGCTCCTTCCGCGCAGGGTGGCACGATTCACGGCACCGTCGTTGCCGGAACAGCGGGCAAGGCAGGTGGGGTTCCTCTGCCGGGAGTCGCCATCACCGCGACCAATACTTTGACGGGCAAGAAGTACACGACCTCGACGGACATCGACGGGGCCTATGCGATGAAGATTCCTCGTAACGGACGTTATGTTGTGCGCGCGGAACTGGCAGGGTTTGCCACAACAACCCAGGAGACCGTGCTGACCGGTGTCGAGGCCGAAGCGGCGGAGAAAGCTATCACCATCGTGGCGAAGCCGACCGACTTCGGCCTGCAGTTGGCCAGCCGCGCCGAGGCTGCCGCAGCCAAGCAGGAGGCGGCCACAACGTCCTCGCAGGGAGCAGGCGCAAGAGGAGCAAACCTGGCGCGTGGCGTACAAAGCCTGAGCCTGAGCGCAGGCGAACAGGACACCGTCGATGCCAGCGCGACGACCGGCAATGCAGGAGGCGGTGCGGGTGAAGCGCCCCCTTCCCTTTCCGGGCTCGGGGATAGCGGTGGGGCTGATTCCATTGCGGTGAGCGGCCAGCAGGGCCAGACGAATCCGCTGGCGAACTACAGCGAAGATGAGATTCGGCAACGAGTGCAGGACGCCGTCGATCAAGCCAAAGCCAATGGACAACTCCCTCCCGGTTCCGATCCGACCAACGCTATCGTAGGCATGTTCGGCGGCTTGATGGGTGGCGGCGCGGGTGGTAGTGGCCGTGGTGGTGGAGGCGGCGGTGGTCGCGGAGGACGTGGCGGCGGTGGTGGTGGCGGTGGATTTGGAAGCGGAGGATTCCGCAACTTCAATCCCGCACAGCCTCATGGCAGCATCTTCTACCAGGGCAGCAACTCGTCACTGAACTCTGCGCCGTGGTCTCCCTCGTTGCAGCCCCTGACCAATCCGTCCGCATACTCCAATCGGTTTGGCCTGAGTATCGCCGGGTCTCCTTATATTCCGGGGCTGACGAAACCGAGCACCAAACAGTTTGTCTTCATCAATCTGACGGGGCAGAAGAACCTGAACGCGTTTCTCGCTACAGGCCGCGTGCCGACAGCGCTGGAGCGCGAGGGAGATTTTTCGCAGTCGACCCTGGGCTCAGGCAACAATGCCACCCCGGTAGAGCTCTTTGATCCAACGACGGGAAACCCCATATCGGGAAACAACCTGGCCAATACCAGCCTTCCCATCTCTCCCGTGGCCCAGCAGTTGTTGAACTACTATCCTGCGCCGAATATTCCGGAAAACTCCCAGGCCTACAACTACCAGACGATCTCGAATGCAGGCAGCAACAACGTTGCGATCAACACGCGTTACATTCGGACGATCGGCAACGCCCCAAGCTTCGGACGAGGCAGCGGCGGCGGTGGCAGGCGCGGCGGCAATACGAATGCCCCGCCGGCGCTGCGGCAGAACGTCAACATCGGCTACAACTACTCGCACTCCGCGCAGGATAACCGGAACATCTTCCTGGCGCTGGGCGGCGCGAGCGAGACAGACGGCAATTCGCTGAATGCGGGTTATACGATCGGCTATGGAAGGCTCTCCAACAATGCCAGCCTGAACTGGAACCGGCTGGACTCAAAGACCCGCAACTACTTCACGGACACGGCGAACAATCCGTCGGCAACCGTGGGCCTGAACGTTCCCAACCAGGCCGGCGGCTTTGCCGACCCGCGCTTTTACAACGGCCTGCCGAGCTTCAGCATCAGTAACTTCCAGACGCTCTCGAACCAGACGCCGAGCCAGACCATCAACCAGACCATCAGCTTCTCGGACTTTGTAGCCTGGCGGCACAAGAAGCACAACATGCGCTATGGGCTCGACATTCGCCGGGTTCACGCGGATTCTATCGGCGGCAACAACCCCCTGGGCTCCTACACCTTTACCGGCTTTGCGACAGCAAGCCCCGCGGATCAACGCGCCGGAACCGCAGGACAGGCGAATGCCAGCGGCGATGGCTTCGCCGACTTCCTGCTTGGCCTGCCCGGCAGCACCAGCCTGCAGGCCGGACTGTACAAGATCTACCTGCGCGAGAACGTCTACGACGGCTATGGTCAGGATGACTACCGCGTATCGGCCGATGTGACGATCAGTGCCGGCCTGCGCTATGAGTACTTCGCGCCCTACACCGAGAAGAACAACCGGCTCGTGAACCTGGATCACGACGCGACCTTTTCCACGGCCTCGATTCATCCTGTGCAGCCGGGAGCTCCGGGATTTCCCACCAGCCTTGTCAATCCTGACCGCACGATGTTCTCGCCGCGCTTCGGGATTGCCTGGAAGCCCAAGTTCACCAAGGATACGGCGGTGCGCGGCGGCTATGGCATCAACTACAACACCGGGCAGTTTGCGACCTTTGCGAAGTTACTCTCACACCAGGTTCCCTTTGCGAACACACAGACCAACGATGTTCCAACGCCCACCGAAACCAATCCGAATCCAACGCCTACAGGCTGCACCACGCTTACACCTTCAACGCCCAATCCCACCCTTACCCTGGCGAATGGATTCGGCTGCTCGACAGCCGAGACCATCCAGAACAACTGGGCCGTGGACAAGAACTACCGGCTGGGCATGATTCAGGTCTACAACCTGAATATTCAGCGGACCTTTCCGTTGGGCATTGTGTTCAACATCGGCTACAGCGGCTCCAAGGGCAGCAAGCTCGATGTGGTGGGCTCGCCGAATGGAACGCCTTCCGGCACGACCACGCCGGGGATTGCGCCGTTCGACTTTGAAGAGGCAGCGGCGGAGTCGCGCTCCAACCAACTGGTCGTCAGCGCACAGAAGCGGCAGCAGAGGGGCATCGCGCTGGGCTTTACCTATACGTATTCGCACACCATCGACAATGCCTCGGGCGTGGGTGGAGCTGTCGGCACTCCGATCCAGAACTTCTATCGCCTGGACCTCGAAGAAGGCAACTCGAGCTTCGACCAGCGACACAACCTGACCGGCAGCTGGCTGCTTGAGCTTCCGTTCGGACCGAATCGCGCGTTCTTCAATAAGGGCGGCATGTCCTCCAAGCTGCTGGATGGCTTTTCGTTGAGCGGCACGTTCACCTTTGCGACAGGAAACTACTTCACGCCCACCTACCAAGGCAATCAGGCGGAGGCCGCATCGGGCAATACCTTCACGCAACGTCCGGATCGTGATTTCACTCAACCGTTGAAGGGTCCGGGATCGGTACTGAATTTCTTCAACAAGTCGGCGTTCACAGCACCCGCCTCAGGCCAGTATGGAACCGCTTCGCAGGGCTCGATCGAAGGCCCCGGAGTAGTGTTGGTCAACGCCTCTCTATCACGCACCGTGCAGCTCGGCGGCACCAACTCGTTCGAGGTCCGCGCGACGGCAAGCAATGTGTTCAACACCGTGCAGTACAACGGCATCAACACGACGGAGAACAGCGCGAACTTTGGCGAGGTCACCAGCGCCGCGACCATGCGCACGCTGCTGGTGCAGGCACGGTACAGGTTCTAGCAGCGGTTGTTTGCTCTTGTGTGCAACGTGGCGGCAGGCAGTGGGCTTTATCAGCTACGAGCGATGAGGGATTTAGCTATGAGGTTTTTGAGTTGGTCAGGAGTTTAGTATGCGGCGTCTTGTAGCAGCTTTGACGGTAGTAGGACTGGGGTTGGGAAACCCGATGGGCATTGCTGCGCAAAATGCTCCGCAGCAAAATGCTCAGGGGCAGTACACGATGACGGTGAATGCCAATATCGTACTGACTAACGTGGTGGTCCGCGACAAAAAAACCGGCGAACTGGTGAAGGGGCTGAAGGCCAGCGACTTCCATATCGTCGAAGACAAGAGGTCGCAGACCATCGCCAGCTTCGACTACCAGAACGTCGATCAGGCCGCGGTGCTCGCGGAGAAGACGACGGCTGCGGGCAAGGCCTCGATCGCCGACCTGCTGGAAAACAACTTTGCGGCCAGCCCCAAGCAGTTGCACGACCATCGCCTGATCGTGATGTTCTTCGACCTGAGCTCCATGCAGGATGAAGATATCGACCGTGCGGTGGATGCGGCGAACGATTACGTCAACAAGAAGATGGAGCCCGCGGACCTGGTTGCGCTGGTCAGCATGTCGACCGGCCTGACCATGGACCAGGACTTCACCAACGACAAAGCCGCCCTGCTGAAGGGGCTCGCCAAGTACAACGGCAGTGACGAGACGGGCTTTGCCAACGGCGGCACAGGATCAACCGACGGCACCAGCGACGACACCACCGCCTTCGCCGCGGATGACACGGAGTACAACAGCCTGAACACGGACCGCGAGCTGCTGGCCATTCGCGCCATCTCCAAGAGCCTGGAGCGCGTCGACCAGCGCAAGTCGATGCTGTACTTCTCCGGTGGGCTGACACGCAACGGCATCGAGAACCAGGCCAGTCTGCGCGCCGCCACGAACGAAGCCGCCAAGGCGAATCTCGCGATCTACAGCGTCGATACGCGCGGCCTGCAGGCGCTGCCGCCGGTAGGCGACGCCAGCAAGGGCAGTCTGCGCGGCAACTCGGCCTATAACGGCGCAGCCGCGACGGCACAGTTCAGCGCCAACTACGGCTCCCAGGAGACGCTGTCTACCCTGAGCGCGGACACGGGCGGCAAGGCCTTCTTCGACTCCAATGATTTTGGCCCGGCCTTCCAACAGGTACAGCACGACACCGAGGCTTACTACATCCTGGGCTTCCACTCGACCAACCAGGCGCACGATGGAACGTTCCGCCATCTCACCATTACGGTCGATCGCAAAGACGTGAAGATCGATTTCCGTCCAGGTTACTTCGCTCCAGCCGACTTCCAGCACCAGAAGACCGAGGACCGAGAACTCGCGCTGACCGAGCAGATGCGCAGCGACCTTCCAGCGACCGACGTTGCCGTCTATCTCCAGGCGCTCTACTTCCGGCAGAGCGAGAATCTTTTCTACGTTCCGGTCAGCCTGCTCGTTCCGGGATCGCAGATTCCGTTTGAGAAGAATGGCGACCGCGATAAGGCGAGCCTCGATATTCTTGGCCAGGTACGGAACGCGCAGGGGATTGCCGTGGGCAATGTGCGCGACACGGTCAAGCTGGCGCTCGATCAGCCGCAGCAGGTGCAGCGAAAGAACATTCAGTACTCGACCGGCTTCTCGCTCGCTCCGGGCAAGTATCACCTGAAGTTCGTGGTGCGCGAAAACCAGACCGGCAACCTGGGCAGCTTTGAGACGGATATCAATGTGCCCGACCTGAAGAAGGTTCCGCTGAAGCTGAGTTCTGTTGTACTGGCCAGCCAGCGCACTCCCAACACAGCCAAAAACTCGAAGAACCTGCTGGTGCGCGATGGCCTGGAGTGGGTGCCGAATGTCGCCCATGTCTTCCGGCAGGACCAGCACCTGTACTTCCTCTACGAGGTCTACGATCCTTCGAGACAGAAGGGCGCGGCAGAGCCTGCGGCCTCTCCTGGACTGGGGCGGCGCGAGGGCGGCCCGGTGCATGTGCTGACCAGCATCGAGTTTCTGAGCGGTGGCACCAAGGTCTACGAAACGCCCCTGGTAACGGCAAATGTCGTCAATACTCCGGACCGCGGAGCCGTGGCGTTCCAGTTCGACGTTCCGCTCGCGCAGTTGAAGGCTGGAACGTACATCTGCCAGGTAAACGTGATCGACGATGCGGACGGCAGCTTCAGCTTCCCACGCATGGCGCTGAGGGTTACGCCCGCGGCGGTAACGGCAACTCCGGCAGACGCGCCCAAGACGCCTCCGGCGGCGCCTGCGCAGTAGCTTTTGTCATGAGGTCCAGGGCGTGCCATCCCCCGGGGCTCCTGGCTCTTGTGACAAAACTAAGAGACTTGCCGGCTGCCGTTAGCGTCTAATCCTTCCAGACCTCGTATGATTCCTGCGACGGGGCTATGCGACGGGGATAATTTGCGTCTCCGATCGAACGAAGGAACTTATGTTCATGCGGTCACGTCTCGGTCTTCTTTTTTTTGCCCCTCTTCTATCCCTGGCAACAGTCTCTGCACAACAACTCCTGCCAGTCCATCCGCCTGCCAAGGTCGACAACGGCACGATCCATCTTGATGTCGTTACTACCGTCAAGGGCGGAGGTCCTCCCTTCGGGGGGCTGCAGGAGAAGGACTTCACGCTGCTCGATAACAAGAATCCGCAGCCTATCACCTCTTTCCGCGCAATCGGCAGCGAAGAGGTTCCGGTAGAGACGATCATTCTTGTCGATTCGGTCAATACGAACTACTCGAATGTCGCCTACATTCGCGACCAGATCGACAAGGTTCTGCACGCCAACGGCGGCAAACTCGACCATCCCACCGCGCTCGCCTTCCTGTCGGACGACGGGGTGAAGCTGCAGAATGGATTCTCGAAGGACGGCAATGCGCTCAGTGCCAGTCTCGATAGCTACTCGATCGGGCTGCGGACGCTTCGCCGGTCTTCAGGCTTCTACGGAGCCGACGACCGTTTTCAGATCTCGCTCACGGCGCTGCATCAGATTGCGGCGCATGAAGCCACCGTTCCCGGACGCAAGCTCATCCTGTGGGTCTCGCCCGGCTGGCCGATCCTCTCCGGCCCCGGCATCGAATTGGATAGTAAGCAGGAGCAGGGGATCTTCAACGACATCGTAAGCCTGTCGACCCAGCTTCGCGAGAACCGCATCACGCTCTACGCCGTCAATCCGCTCGGTACCGCCGAGGGTGTTGGCCGTTCCACCTATTACGAAGAGTTTCTCAAGGGAGTCAGTAAACCCAGCCAGGTCAACATCGGGAACCTCAGCCTGCAGGTGCTTGCGGCACAGAGTGGCGGCCTTGTCGCCGACGCCAGCAACGATATCTCCGCGCTGCTGAAGCGGTGCCTGGAGGACACGACGGCCTACTACGAGATCACCTTCAAGGCGGCTCCGGCGGAGCGTGCCAACGAGTATCACCATATTGAAATCAAGCTGTCCAGGCCGGAACTCGTCGCACGCACCCGCGATGGCTACTATTCCCAGCCCTGATTTCCGGCGCGGAGGGGGTCCATCTGGGCCCATGCGGGGCCCCTCCGCACCTGGGCGTATCTTTTTCTGCACCTTCTGGATTCAGCCACTTGACGATGGCACATTGCAGGTGCATTATGGATGCCGCTCAAAGGAGGGGCTTTGTGATGCGCCTGCACACTATAGCTCTAGCTTCGCTTTTGGCCGTAACACTCCCATCGGCCGCACTCTTCGCTCAACAAACTATCTCAGCCAAAGATGCACCCATAACCTCTCCGGCGACCCGTGCGCTGCAGCACAGTAGTCCGGTGTGGGCCATGATTGCGCCGCATCTTCCCAACCCTGAAACAGCCAGCGCCAAGGACCTCGAAACAGCAGGCGATGTGCTGCGTGCTCGCCGCTTTCCCGAAGACGCCCTGGACTACTACGGTTATGCCATGGCTCGCGGTGGAGACGTGAGCGTGCTACTCAACAAGATGGGCGTCACCAGACTGGAGCTGCGCCAAAACGCCCTGGCCCACGAGATGTTCCTGCGCACCGTGCGGCTGCATAAGAAGGACTCCATTGCCTGGAACAACCTCGGCGTGACAGAGTACGCCACAGGCAACTACCGAGCGGCAATCTCGGATTACAAACGCGCGTCGAAGCTGGACTCGAAGTCGGCGGTATACCACTCGAACCTTGGGATGGCGTACTTCGGCGGCAAGGATATGGAAAGCGCACGCAAGCAGTTTGCGCTGGCTATCCAGTTAGACCCGGAAGTGCTGCAGCATCGCGATAACAGCGGGACCACGGCACAGCTCATCGGCACCGAGAACTACAGCCAGCTCTGCTTCGAGATCGCCAGGCTGTACGCAAAGGAGCACAACGAGGCTGAGACACGGCTGTGGCTGGCCAAGGCCAGCGAAAGCGGCTTCGATGTGCGCAATGGCCTGCGCAACGATGCCGTCCTGCAGGCCTACGAGAAAGACCCTCAGTTGAAGTTGATGCTGGACAATGCGGCACAACTTAGAGCTAAAGGAATGGAACCCTCAGCGCCAGGCCTCGGAGAGGCCCCGCAGAGCGGCAGCCAAAACGGACGGTAATCCCCTATCCACCTACTACCCCACCCTCGGCGCGTAATTTTCGCGCTGCAGGGTGGGGCTTTTTTGTGCCCCAGATTACTTGTAAGGGCAATGGCGGCAGCTGGAGTTGCAGCAATAACCGCGGCGCAGATGATAGGCCGCGGTAAAGACCATGTATGGTCCTTCCATGTAAAAGTCTTCGGGACGCAGAGGGCCGTTCTCCGCCTCGGCGGCAGTGATCTGAATCTGTTCCTCTTCCCTGTTGAATTCCGGCGTGTCGCTCATGGGAAGAGTCCCGGAGAAACCACCGGCTGTGCCGCACGCGGGGAAACCGCCGCGGCGCGAAGGATGTCGGAGATGGAACGCTTGCGCTTTGGCGCAGCGGGGACGACAGTTACGCTCTCCTCTTCCACCACCGCCCCATTGCGGAAGGAGACTTCGCGGCCGGGAACCGCGGACACGCGCTCGCCGGGGACGATGATACCTGCGAGGTTAAGCGGATCGGCAGCGGCAACAACGATAGGTGCTTCCTCGGCGCGTGCGGTGGCTTCGCGACGTGCTGCGCGAAGCGACTCGACGGCTTCGGGAAGCGCATACTGTTCTCCGAAGGGACCGCTCACAAAGCGTCCTCCGCGTATCTCGCCCCGGGCTTCGAGTCGGCGCAACACAGGCAAGAGGTCGCGCCATTTGGGGGCATTCGATTCGCGGGCCAGCAGGTCGCGGAAGAGCACACCGTAGCGGCACAGCAGGATGCGGGCGTGAGCATCGAGCGCCACGGCAGCCTGTTTAGCGCGGGCGATCGCACCTTGTGGTCCCAGCTCTGTTGATGTGTTGACGGGGTCACAGAGCAGCGACCATCGTCCTGCGGTGGTGCGGGCAGCGGCACGTTTGCGCAGACTGGTAGCAGCCGTTTGCGCAACGGCAGCGGACTTGCGGCGAGGGTCCATCATGGCGCGAAGCTGATCGAAGCCGTCCGCGGAGGCCAGGCCGGCAGTAGCGAGCTCCCAGAGCGCGGTTGTCGTTTGCAGCTTGGTGAGGCCGCTGAGACGTTGCAGATCGGCAGTGAAAGCCGCGCCTCGTTCGCTGAGCAGGGCACGAAGCTGCTGGGCTTCCGGAGAGAGAGACTGTGTGAGGACCTGCTCCTCGACACACTTCGCGGCAAGCGCATGATGAAGCCACTCGGCGGACTCGCGCAGGAAGAACGTAATCGGCGCGGCTGTCGTGGGAATGACGCGGCGTGGTGCGGTGGCATCTGTCGTGGAGAGCCACGCAGGATGCGGCGAGATGCGTCCCCAGCCGACGACGCCCGCGAGGCACAGGTTGTCGAGCCAGCGAGGATCGTAGTTCGCGACACGCGCGGGCAGCAGCGTGCGCTCCCACTCAACAGCAGGAGCCTCGAAGCCTTCCAGTTGTTCGAGCGCCGCGAGCACGCCTTCTTCCCCGGTGAGCTGTGTCTGCGGCGCTACGTGATGCCAGGCCAGCAGCCAGCGCATGAAGACATTGGGAGCAACAGGCTCGACCTGCTTGCGCAGCGTGCCGAGCGTGAGGCGATGGATACGCTGCAGGATGCGGCGCTCGCACCACTCGATCTCGTGCGGCGCATCGTCCGCGGGCTTTGCATGTTCGAAGACGCCGCGCATCGCGAGGCCCTGCATCTCCATTGCGAGCAATGCCTGATGCAGCGAGCGCGGATGCAGGTGCGTGATTGTGGCGAGGCGTGCTGCAGTGGTCGGGCCGAGGAGTTGCAGCCAGCCTTGTGTGAGCTGGGTCGTCGCGGCGTCCCGTGGGGCGACTGAGGATGACGGTGGTTCGGGGGTTTCAAGAGCTACGAGCTGCGAGGTTGTGAGCGACGAGTGCGGAACATTCTCTTCAGGCCAGAGGAGCGCGGCATCGGCGAGGCGCTCAGAGGCGATCCATGCGGGTGAGCCATCGAGTTCGACGACGTGTACGCGACCCTTTGCGGCGAGACGCTCGAAGTACAGCGGCCAGTGCTGCAAAGGCTGTGCCTTCCCTGCTGCTTCGACAAACGCAACGGGCAGTACGACGAGTTGCAGCAGCAGATCGTGAAGCTCGTGCTCGTCTCGGATGTCGGGCCAGAGCTGCTGACGCACCGTATCGATTGCTGCTTGATCCAGGCGTCCTGCACCATCCGACACCGCATCCGGCAAGGAACGGCGCAGCATGACGGCCCGCGCGCGGCGCTCTTCAAGGCCTGCGTCGTCGAGGAACGCATACGGCATCGCGTTGATAAGTTCGTGCGCGAACAGCGAGGGTACAGGCGTATCGACAGCGATGCACTGGATCGCACCCGACTCGATGCCGCGCAGGATTTCGAGCAGGCCTTCGAGGTCCATCGCCTCGCCGAGTGTGTCTTTCATCACCTCGCGGACGAGTGGGTGATCCGGAATTTCAATATCGCCGACCATCGTCTCAGGACAGGCTGAGGCGTGCGGGAAGACGCTCGCGAGAAGATCATCGGAGCGCGTGCGCTGGATCTGCGGCGCAACGCGCTTGCCCTTCTGCATGCGCAGCAGTTGCAGGGAGCGGCCCGCGGCCCAGCGCCAGCGGTTCTTGAAGAGCGGCGAAGGGATCGCGGCCTGTTCCAATAGCTCTTTCGCTGTGTGCTCGGTGAGGAACTGGAAGACATCCGCGAGCGGAAAGCTGTGCTGCTCTGCGAGCGAGATGTTGATGCCATTGTCGGTCGCCGCGGCCTGCAGCTCGAAGTTGAAGCCTCGGCAGAAGCGTTTGCGCAGAGCAAGACCCCAGGCCTTGTTGATGCGTCCGCCGAAGGGAGCGTGCAAAATGAGTTGCTGGCCGCCGCCTTCGTCGAAGAAACGCTCGGCGATGATGGTGGTCTTGGTCGGCACCGCTCCCAGGGCTGCGCGGCCCGAGACGATATAGGTAATGAGCTGCAGCGCGGCGGATTCACTGACGAAGCAGTTCTGCTGGAGCCAGGCGATGCACTCCGCGACCTCCGGATGCACGGCGCTGACGGCGCTCGGCACAACTCCACACGTGCGCGCGTCGATCTCTCCGCGAAGATCGCCTACACCATCGCAGAGGACAGACGTGCGCTGCGGCGCTTCACCCTCCCAGAATGGAATGCTCGGCGGTGCGCCGTGAGCGTCTTCGACCAGCACCTTGCCTGCGGGGTCCACGCGCTGGATGCGCCAGCTCGTGTTGCCCAGCAGAACGACATCGCCGGGAGAAGAGTCCACCGCGAAGTGCTCGTCGAGCGTGGCGATCTGCACGTTCTCGGGCTGCAGCATCACGCTGTAGAGCGCGGTGTCCGGGATCGCTCCGCCGTTGGAGATCGCGATCATGCGCGCGCCGCGGCGGGCGTGAAGTTGCCCCTGCACGCGGTCGCGCAGCAGGTACGCGCCATAACGTCCGCGTGAGCTTTCGATGCCGTTGTGCAGCAGGCCAAGGAGTTCGTCATAGTGCTCGCGGGTGAGGTTGCGATACGGCCACGCACGGCGCAGCACCTCGTAGAGCGTGGTCTCGTCCCACGACTCCGCGCCGCAGGCCGCAACAATCTGCTGCATCAGCACATCGATGGGAAGCTCGGGGACTTCGAGGAGATCCAGCTCACCGGCCACCATCTTGCGCAGCAGCGCGGCCTGTTCGAGCAGATCGTCGCGGGTCGTAGCGAAGAAGCGGCCCTTGGGGATGGCTCCGCGCCAGTGGCCCGCGCGACCTACGCGCTGCATCGCGACAGCTACGGCGCGAGTGGTTGCAATCTGGCAGACGAGGTCCACGCTGCCGATGTCGATGCCGAGTTCGAGCGAGGCGGTAGCGATGAGGATCTTGATCTCGCCATTCTTCAGGCGCTGCTCGGCGTCCAGACGCAGAGCGCGGGAGAGGCTGCCGTGATGGGCGGCTACAGAGTCTTCGCCCAGGCGCTGGGCGAGCTCAAAGCTGATCTTTTCGACGAGCTTGCGCGTGTTGACGAAGACCAGCGTCGAGCGATGTTGATTCGCCAGGCCTGCGAGCTTGTCGAAGATCTCGCTCCACATCGCGGTGCTGGTGACGGCGCTGAGTTCATCGGAGGGGACCTCGAGAGCGAGGTCGAGAGTGCGGCGCTGGCCTACCTGGATGATCGTTGCTGGCTGACGCATTCCCTCCGGGGCTAAAGCCCCTTGCCCTTCAGGAGAATCAACGGAGGGGCTGAAGCCCCTCCCCTTCAAAACAGCGCCAGAGGACAAGACTGGGCTTGAGTCCAGAAGGGGGCCTGAGTGCTCAACAGTGCTTGAGTTCACGCCGACCAGGAAGTTCGCGACAAGTTCGATGGGGTTCTGCGTAGCAGAGAGACCGATGCGTTGCGGAGGTTGCGAGAGACCGGTTACAAACGTGCCTGGCGATAGGCGATTTTCGCCGCAGACCAGCGCGTCCAGTCTTTCAAGAGAGAGAGCGAGATGCGCACCGCGCTTGTCGTCGGCGATGGCGTGAATCTCGTCGACGATGACCGTTCGCACGCGTGTGAGATTCTCACGTGGCTTGCCTGCCGTGAGCAGGATGTAGAGCGACTCCGGCGTGGTGACAAGAATGTGCGGTGGATGCTTGAGCATCGCCGTGCGGTCCTTCGCGAGGGTGTCGCCGGTGCGCACCCCGGTGCGAATCTCGGGGCAGAGATAGCCGCGCGTGAGGGCCAGCTGCTGAATCTCCGCCAGCGGCCCGTCGAGGTTCTTCTGCACATCGTTCGAGAGCGCCTTGAGCGGCGAGACGTACACCACCTCCGTCTGCTGCGAGAGACGGCCTTCGATGGCCTTGCGTAGCAGCGTGTCGATGCAGACGAGAAAGGCGGTGAGCGTCTTACCGGAGCCGGTGGGCGCGGAGATCAACGTAGCTTCGCCGCGAAGGATCGCGGGCCAGCCGGCGATCTGCGGCTCGGTGGGAGAACCGAACTTCGCGAGGAACCACTCCTGCACAACCGGATGCGCCCAGGCGAGAGCCTCATGCGTGGCGGTATCCGTACTAGGAGACCCGAGGTGCATGGGGATATTGTAGCTGTTCGCAGTTTGTTCGCCTTGGAGCTAGCGATTTAAACAGAAATTTCAGGCGATCTTCGAGGGCTGAAGAAAATGCTGAAAGAGGAGCGTTTCGTTAAGGGCACGGGTTCAGGCCTCCTATCGTGTCACTCGGGAATTGCTGTAGCTTGAATCCATGAAGATTCTCAAGGAAGAAACACGCAGCACGAAACAAGGTCCCGCCGATTGGTTCAGCGGAACGGTATGGCTCGACCCCGTGGTTGCGGGAGAAGCCCCCTCGCGCATGAAGGCGACGCGTGTCTCGTTCGGGCCCGGCGCGCGGACGGCGTGGCATACGCATCCTCGCGGGCAGGCCCTGCATGTACTCAGCGGAGTCTGCCACGTGCAACTGCGCGGCGAGCCTGTGCAGGAGATCGCATCCGGAGACTCCGTCTGGATCGAGGCTGGCGAAGTTCACTGGCATGGCGCTGCGCCTGGACGCACGATGGTGCACCTGGCGATGCAGGAGACCGATGACAACGGCGTCGACGTAGTTTGGCTGGAACACGTAAGCGAGTAGAACGCGAAGAAGAAGTGTAACTAAGACTTCTCCGAAGCACTCTTTTCTCTTTCGTTAAATGCGAACTCTTCTATCAGGAGTTCGTCTCGACCAGCCCTCGCGGCGACCTCGGGATGCGCGATGATCCTGCCGCCGCGGACAGTGGCGCCTACGATAAGCCCGGCTGAGATGAGGACAAAGTTCTTGATGATGTACTGGCCTTCGAAGGTAGGTAAAAAAGGGAAATGCACCCACGTCTCGCGATGAAGCAGGAGGAGCGGAAGGAACGTGCCAGGAAGCTGCAGGAAGAGCAGAAACACGGTGAGCCGGAGGAAACGCCCGGTGAGCATACCAAGGCCAATCAGGCATTCAAAGAAGGCCAGAGTGTGGAGGCAGGTCTCGGGGCGGAACAGATGGAAGGTGATGAGGGTGAGAATCTTCTCGGCAAGCAGGTCGATGGGGAGCACCATGGGAAGAAACTTCAGGATGCCGAACCAGAGAAAGATGATGCCGAGCGCAATGCGGGTGACGAAGAGGCCGTGGTAAGCCATTCTGCGCACGATCCATTGTTCGGCATGGTAAGCGGCGGACATCGGATGCACGGAAAAGAAACGGCACAGGCGAACGAAAGATCCGAAGGAGGGAATGTTGGGATCGGCGATGGAGGCGGGAGATTTTAAGGATTCCGTTGGGGGCACATTGCTGCTTTGATCTCTCAGGAAATCCATGGGCATGCAAGTACCTCGAGTGTGTCACTCTAAGTACGCTGACGGAAGCTCACTGGATTGGCATAATGTGCCAATCCAAAACTTAACCATCGCCTGCAAGCCGGGACCTATACGGAAATGGCTCCAGACATGATCTCCGCTACATATTGCCGACGCCGATATCGGCGCGTTGCGACTCGGGATTTTCGGCATCTAGATATCGTTCGATCATCTCGTCGAGAATGCCGCGCGCATTGAGGATGAAGTCGATGGCATCGCGGCCCGCACCGAAGCCGCCGGACATCGGCGTCGTGTAGTGCGCGGCGGCCTTGACCTGGGGACGCGCGTTGGCCGTCGCAATCGCAAAGCCGACCCGGCGCATCACCGGCAGGTCGATGATGTCGTCGCCCACGTAGGCCAGTTCGTCGAGCGTGCAGCCTTCAGCGACGAGGATCTTCGCGATGGCTTCCATCTTGTGCGCCTGTCCTTGATACACGTGGTCGATCTTGAGGTCTCGTGCGCGGATGGCCACGACCTGCGAGTTGCGCTTGGTGACGAAGCCGATCTTCAATCCTGCCAGCCGTGCCAGAGAGATTCCAAGGCCATCATGCGCGGAGAAGCTCTTGACCTCAACACCCTTGAGTTCGGTATTGGGCGCACCGTTGGGGATGATCGTGATTTCGCCGTTGGTGAGGACACCATCGACATCGAAGAGCAGAACTTTGACGCGACGGGCACGATCTTCAGGGGAGAGCATCACAGCAGACATGAGGCGATGATACAAGGTGAGGGATGAGGGCTCAGAGCTCAGGGGCAAGAAAGCATCGCCTTCTGGCCCCTGAACCCTGAGCCCTCATCCCTGTTTCTTACCGGTGCCAGTGTCCTTCGATCCAGACATAGCCGCCACCGCGATTGGCCCAGTGGCCGGGGTCCCAGTGGGCATGCTCATAGGGAGGCTCCGCATAATGGCCCGGAACCCAGATGTAACCATGACCGTCCCAGCGGTGATAGCCCTCTTGCCAAACCCATCCGCGATGCTCGAACGGGGGAGGCGGAACACGCTCAACAGGGCGCGGAGGCGGTGGGCCGATGCGTACAACCACCTGTGCTCCCGCTGAAAGGGTTGCGGCCAGCATAAGACCGCCAACGATCGTAAATAAGTACTTCCTGGTACTGTTCATGCTCGAACTCCCAACGAGGGATGCCTCGTTCTTTTCTCAATCAGACGTGAATACGCCGGGGAAGTTGCGGAGAAAATGGAGCGGTTCGATGCAAGGCATCGGGTCGGCTATGCGTGCCGATGTTGGGCAGCGTGCAGCATCTCTACGGTGCGCGCGGCGAGAACGGGAAGACCGAACAGAGCGGCAGAGACCAGGCCTGTCGAAGCAAGGTCGTTGGCATAGAACGGGACAGCCGACGCATAGCAAGCGCTCAGACCTGCAAGGCTGTGCGCGTACATGCCGGAGCTGACCCACACCACAAAGTTGCTCAGCAGGAAGAAGCTGGTCGCCGAAGCGAAGACGCTCGCAACCACACGCAAGGCCGTTACCTTGCGCAGAAGGCTGCTGCCGATGAGGCAGACCGCCGCATACCATGCCCACGTCACCAGGTAGGCGCTCACGTGGAACGAAAGGCCGTAGACAGCCTTCGTCAGGTAGATATCGGTGAGTGCCATGACGGCGGCGGCTACGACAGCCTGCCAGCGCGGACGGCGCGAACCGAAGAAGAGCAGACCCGCACCCACAGCCGTAAAGTTCAATCCTACGGCGTGCATCGCGTGCGGAAGAAGTCGGCTAAGCGCGGCAAGCAGGAGAACGAGAATGGCTAGCATGGGGGGACCTCCCAAAAGGAGAAGTTGGCGCGCAAACAGCCTGTTCAATCATTGTAGTCCAGCGGCCAGAGACGCATTCCTGGCATTTTGCTTATTTCCCCACAAAATCGTCATCCTGAGCGTAGCGTCCCAGCCTTTGGGGACGCGGAGTCGAAGGACCCCGAGGGTTACCATCCTGCCCATGCCCTTCGCCCCTTTTCTACCTCGAGCGCTCGAGCCCAGGTTTTCGTGCAGGAAAAGGTCTCAACATTCTGGGTGAGATCAAGTCCCTCGGGGTCCTTCGACTGCGCGCCTCGCAAAAAAACGCGAGGCGCTTCGCTCAGGATGACGATTCTGCGTGGGGCGTGAAAATTCCTGATTAAAGTCGTTGCCCAGCTACTATCGCTACGACGCCTTTACTTCTGCTCTCGGCCATCCATGATCTGCCCGACAACACGATTGTGCGAGTCGATCTCGACCACCGCCGTAAGAGGAGTGTGATCTTCCGAGCGCAGCATGGGGACATCGCCCATAAAGCGCGGATCGCGGAAGATCACCCGCGTCGGAGCAAAGGGTTCCGGCTGGATGGCATCGATCAAGGGCATCGGCGACCAGTCGATGAAGGCGCGGCCCAGCGGGCTGGCCTCGGCGGCCAGCACAGCGGCGCTGCGATTCGGCTTGGGCAGTGTATGGTCGGCGAGATCAACCACCCCGTTGCGCGTGTCGATCTCCGCCAGCTGATAGAACGGCCCATAGTCGAGCACCGCTGACCAGTGGAACGGGCTGAGAGGATCGGGATTGGCAAGCACATGCTGCGGAGCGAGATAGGACTGAGGAGGCGCAGGTGGGGCCAGGGGGGCGTCTGCGGAGGCGGACGGGTCTACCACTGGCGCTGACGGAGCCACCGTGCTCTGCGCCAGCGCCAGCTGGATCGCGCGGGTATGCTCGACCTCGCGCAGCGTCCAGAGGGACACGATGCCCAGCAGTGCTGCAATAGCCAGGCCTCGTCCGGGGAACGGCTGCCGTCGCGCGCCGACCTCTGAACCAACCAGGCGAAAGAGGGCCGGAAGCACGAGACCTCCCAGCAGCAGCGCAAAGATCAGCGGATCGAAGATGAAGACGATGGAAGCCGCATACCAGTGGGAGTTGAACGGGAAGAACGGCCGGAGGCCGTAGTTGTTGGTGTAGTCCAGCAACAGGTGGCTGAGCAGCGCGAGCAGCGTGAAGAGATAGAGCAGGCCCCAGCGGACCGGGGCAGCGGTCAGCGGCTTTCGGGGAGATGAGCTCTCCCCGGTGACGCGCTGGCTTCTGGCCAGGCGCCAGCGATGCAGGCCGTAGATGGCCGCTACTACCAGCGCGGCCTCAAAGGGCAGGCCAAGGAACGTATGCGTGATGCCACGATGGTGCTGGAAGCCCTCGACCGGGCCGCGCAGGCTCCAGAGCGTGTCGATGTCGGGTAGTTCTGCCGCGACGGCCATGGCGAGCGTCGTATAGGCCGCTCGGCGGTTGAAGCCGGTGCGTGCCAGGCAGGCTCCGGTGAGGATGTGGGTGACCGGTTCCATTCGCGCAGTCTATCTTGAGCGCGCTCGCGAGGGAAGAGGCGGAGCATGACCGGCTCCGCGTATGCTCATGGAAGACGATGTCCCGCACTCCTCATCCCCGCAGTGACCGCGATCTACTCGCCAGGATCAGCCGCTCACCCGGCGGCAAAGCCGGCTACAAACAACTCATCCGCGAGCTTGGACTCGGCGGGGGACACGAACGCCGCCTGCTGGTAGAGCAGTTGACCGCCATGGTGGCACGCCGTGAACTGGTAGCGCTGCGCGAAGGCCTGTGGGCCATCCCCAAGCCGCCGGAGAGCGCGACTAACTCCTCCACCCCTCAGGCTCGAGATACAGGACGCCCGAAGTGGGATGGCATGGAGGCCGCCGCGCGTTCGGGACGGGATCGCCTGTTGAGCGGGCGGCTCGATCTGCATCGCGACGGCTTTGGATTCGTGCGGCCCGAAGCCGGTTCGGCAAGCGCCCAGAAGCTCGAAGACATCTTCATCCCGCCGAACGAGATCAACGGCGCCATGCAAGGCGATCTGGTGCTCGTGGACGAAGCTCCGCCGGGACGTGACGGGCGGCGCTCAGGCCGGATTGCGCGGGTGCTGACACGGCGTAATCCGACTGTGGTCGGAATCTTTCACTATGCACGGCCCCAGGGGCGGCGTGGCAACCGTGACCACGACTTCAACGACGCGGGCATGAGCGAGAACTACGTGACGCCGCTCGATGAGCGCATTAGCGGAATGATTGCGATCCCTGAGGGCGCGGAGGTTGTGGCTTCGACGGTCGATTCTCCCCACAGAATGCTGGGGGAAGAGGCGCGGAAGCAGGCCCTGGGGTGGAGTGGCGGCGAGAAGCAGATTCCCTTCGGGAATGACAACAAGAAAAGCAAAGGCAACAGCAAAAACGATATTGATTCGCAGTGGCCGCTCGAAGGTTTGGCGGTCGATGTCGAGATTACAAGTTTCCCCTCTGCCGGCAGGCCTGCGCGCGGGCGCTTGATCGAGGTGCTTGGTCCGCCGGATGCCTTCGGCGTCGATGTCGAGATCATCATCCGCAAGCACCATCTGCCGCATGCGTTTCCTGCGGCAGTGTTGGCGGAAGCCACCGAGCAGGCGCAGGAGACCGTCGCTTCCCTGCCCGCCGAAGATCTCGAAGCACGTGAAGATTTTCGCGGCCTGCCCATCGTCACCATCGATGGCGAGACCGCGCGCGACTTCGACGATGCCGTTCTGGTTCGCGAACTCGCAAACGGCAACACCGAACTGCAGGTCCACATCGCCGATGTGAGCTGGTATGTGCGGCCGGGGGCCGCGCTCGACACCGAAGCCCGACTGCGCGGAACCAGCGTCTACTTCCCCGACCGCGCCGTGCCAATGCTGCCGCATGCACTTTCGAGCGGCATGTGCAGCCTGCTGCCGAACGAAGATCGCCTCGTCCTGAGCTGCGTGATGGAGATCGACCCTCGCGGCGAGATCGCCGGCTATCGAGTGGCGGAAGGCGTGATTCGTAGCGTGCGACGCATGACCTACACGAGCGTTCAGAACAGCCTCAACGCGTCGCCGAACGCGGAGACATGGAACCAGGGCAAACAAATCACCGCAGCCGCCAGCGCCGAAGATATCGCCGAGCGCGAGCGCATTGCCGCTGAACAGCCGGACCTTCCGGCAGCCTTCGATGCGATGCTGGAGCTCGCTCTCCGGCTGAATGCGAAGCGCGTGCGGCGCGGATCAATCGACTTCGACCTTCCTGAGCCGGTCGTCGAGTTCGATCCCGACGGCAACATGAAGGCCATCGTGCGCTCGGAGCGCGGATGGTCGCACCGGCTGATCGAAGAGTTCATGCTCTCGGCCAACGAGTGCGTCGCAACGTGGCTGGAGCGGCAAGGGATTCCGTCGATCTATCGCATCCACGAGATGCCTGATCCGAAGCGCATCGTCGAGTTCGAGGAAACGGCGTCTGGCTTTGGGCACTCGCTGGGGCTGGGAAACCTGCCGGTGCGCAAGCTCACGATGAAGACCGATCGCCGCGATGCGCAGCGCAAGAGTGCGCGCGGACGCGACTCGCGCTCACCGCAGCAGCATGAGATTCCCGACAGCATTCCGGTCACACCGCAGATGTATCAGAAGCTGGTGCGGCGCATCTCCGGTACGCCGACCGAGCGCATCCTCGCGTACCTGATGCTGCGTTCGCTGAAGCAGGCTCGCTACGCTGAGAAGAACGAGGGCCACTTTGCGCTGGCTTCGCCTTCGTACACGCACTTCACCTCACCGATTCGGAGATATCCGGATCTGATCGTGCATCGGCTGGTGCGGGCGATGCTGCGGCGTGGCGCGGATGAGCGCGGCGGTGCGATTCTGTCGACCGATCCGCAGCCGTGGCAGGGGGAGTTCGATCGGTCGCGCGCACCTAAGTATCTGGCATCTCGCGCGAAGACAGCGTCATTTACCGTCGCAGCAGAGAGACCCGCAGTGCAGTCGGACCACGCCCCTGCAGGTCTCTCCACTCCGTCGCAAAAGCGCGCCTCCGGTCGAGATGACAAGGCTGTGGGGAACGCGGACGGTGTTGAACCCATCGCCGCGGAAGAGTTGAACGACATCGCCTCTGAGAGCTCGCAGGCCGAGCGCCGTGCGGCTGATGCCGAGCGCGAACTCATCGAGTGGAAGAAGATGAAGTTCATGGCTGACAAGGTCGGCGAAGACTTCCACGCGGTGATCCTGTCCGCTACGAAGTATGGGTTCTTTGTCGAGCTCGACGACATGTTCATTGAAGGGCTGGTACCGCTGGCCTCGCTCGTCGGCGACTTCTACAGCTTCCGCGACACCGATCGCACCATCGTCGGTGCGCGCACGGGGCATGTCTTCGGGATCGGGCAAAAGGTTGAGGTGATTCTCGACCGGATCGACCGCCAGCAACGGCGGCTACAGTTCGCGCTGCTGCCCGGCACGGAGCCGAAAGCTACTTCGCTGCGTACGCGTACAAAGGCTGAACCGAAGGCGGAGAGGCCCCTGTCTCCAAAGCGTAGTGGGAAGACGAAGACACGAGCACGGAACAAGAAGAACAAGGGACGGCGGTAGGTTGGATTATTCGGCCAGAAGGGTCTGATACCCAACACTCGCGGCGGAGTTCTTCATTACGGGGAAGACGGATGCCCCGCTGAACACAGCGCAAAGTGCGTTCCCTGACGCTTTAGCGTCAGGGAGACGGAGGGAGCCGTAGCCTTTAGGCTACGGAATTGGAGGCCTAACGAGAATTGGCCTTTAGGCCCGGGCCTTCTTTCGGCGGCGAACAAAAGGCCCGGGGCTAAAGCCCAATTCTTGCCTGCCCTTGATTCCGTGGCCTAAAGGCCACGGCTCCCTCCGCCCCGTGACGCTAAAGCGTCGCGGTTTGCGCTTCGCGCCTCAACACCCCATACTTCTTCGCCAATGAAGAACCCCGCCGCAAGCGGCGGGGTATCACACCCTTCGCATTAATTAAATGAACGACTCATCGTACTAACGGTGACAATGACCTACAGTTTCTGCGGCGCCGATTCAGCGTTTGATCCATTCAATATGAAGTTCACCATGATGTTTGTTTCCACTTCGGTGGGTTCACCATTGAGGAGATAGGGTTTATAGGTCCACTGCTTGACAGCAGCCCACGCTGCTTTCTTGAGTTCCTCCGGCCCGGAAACGATCTGTAGCGCCCGGAACTCACCATCCTTTCCGATGACCGCGCGTAGCACAACCGTGCCCTGAATTCCTGCGTCCTTTGCCTCTTGCGGATAGACCGGCTGCACCTTGGTCAAGATGTTGCCTGCCATCACGTTGCCAGAGACCCGAACGGTCTTACTGGAGGCCGAGGGCGTTTCGCTCTGTGCCACCGGTGTGGACACATTCATCCGCAGAGCCAGCGCGGACGCACAGGTTCCAAGTCCCAACACCACACACGCCACCACTGTTGCCAGCCGACGCACGCCCCTCAGTTCCACATACTTCTCAGTCAAGTTCATAACTCTCCTCTCAAAGATGTTGGCATCGAAGATTCCGATGGCGTGAAGTGTCCTGGCCGGCGTCCCGTGCACAAGCAGGGAGGCCAACCGCAGCAGCGATCGTGCATAGTTCTCTCTTCCCGCGACAGTCTCCGCGGCCATGGCATCGCACACCATCTCTCGACTCCCCACCATCCGTGTGCGCGTCAGCCACAGCAGCGGATGGTAGGCCACCGGCAAGGCCAGCGCCTCGTACAGCAGGTTCTTCGCGAAATCCCGCCGGTGCATGTGTGTGCGAACTCATGTGCGATTACGGCGTCGAAGTCCTCGTCCAACAGATGCCCCTGCAAGTCGACCGGCAGCAGAATGGCCCGGCGGAAGATACCCATCGTCATGGGTCCGGCGATATCGCGGGACACCCTGATCTCCGCATTCTTGACTCTGAAGACGCGGCAGGAGCACTCCCAGCTCTCGGCCTCCTCTCCTGTCAGAACCAGCGGCTCTGCCCGGTCGTGGATCGCGTCCGTCCGCCACCATCCCCAGGCCAACCGACCGGCGAAGTAGACCACGCTGCCGGCATACACCAACGCAACTCCCGCCAGCATGGCTACCGGAAGCCTGAGGGCTCCGTGTCCAGCACCCTCGCCAAACGCCACCGTAACCCTTACCCCGGCCTTCGCCGTGCTCGTTCCCCAGATTCCGGGCAGGAATTGCCATACCTCGCGCAGCAGTTGGACAGGCTGCACGGAACACGCCGGTAGAAGCACTTCGAGAGCCAGGGCGCTCACCCAGATACGGTGTTCCATCCGGGGTCCGTTGCGCCGAACGGCTCGCGCCGTGATCCAGGCCGCGAGAAAGACCAGAGGAACCTGCCACAGCGAGTTCAGCAGATAGGCCAGCAGCCAGGTCTCGAAGGCTCTCATGCGTCACCGCCCTTCTCTTCCAACCGCTTGCTCAACTCCGCGATCTTTTTCGCGTCGATCTGCCGGCTTTTGATCAGGCTCATTACCAGGTCTTCGCTGGACCCGCCGAACATCCGATCCACCAGGTCCTTTACGGCATGGCCCAGGGCCTTGGCTTCGGTGACCGTCGCGCTGTACTCAAAGGCTCGTCCTCGCAGCTCACGCTTCAGCTTGCCCTTTCGCTGCAGGATGTTCAGCATCGTCTGCACCGTCGTATAGGCCAACTCCTGCTCCAGCCCCTCCTGGACCGCGCTTACATTGCTGGGCCCGCGCTTCCATATCACCTGCATGATCTGCAGTTCTAGCTTGGTTAAAGCGTTCTTCTCTCGTTCTCCCATGGCCACCTCCTATTGAGTTAGGACATTACGCCGTGACGGGAGAATTTGTCAACTAAGTTCTTAGGAGTTGCGGGTGATGGAAACGAAAATCATCCGAATGGCCCTGTTTATTGGGAACATCAGCCAATTTGCGCGAAGCGCATTCCGTGACGCTTCAGCGTCGCGGAGACGGAGGGAGCCGTAGCCTTCAGGCTACGGAATAAGGGCCAGGTGGGAATCGGGCTTTAGGTAGTGTCTGACGAATCGGAGATAGTGGCTTTTGTTTTTGTCTTTGCTTCTGAGATAGGTCCGGGCTTTAGCCCGGACATTCAGGACAGGCGATAAAGGGGCTTCAGCCCCTGGGATAGGCTCTCCTCTCCGCAGGCAGAGATGCCAAGAGAGAGGAAGGCTTGTCCCAGGGGCTGAAGCCCCCTTCCTATTTGTTCCGTAATACCCGGGCTAAAGCCCGGGCCTATCTCAGAGACAACAGCAAAAGCGTACTCGTCGATGCGTCAGAAACTACCTAGCCCGTGCCTTTTGTTCGCAGCCGAAAGAAGGCCCGGGCCTAAAGGCCACATTTTGCTAGGCCTAAATTCCGTAGCCTAAAGGCTACGGCTCCCTCCGTCTCCGCGACGCTAAAGCGTCAACGAACGCGCTTCGCGCTGTGGGGCAACGAGTTCTAGAAAAGTATGTATCAGGCCTTCCCCACCACCAGCAACTGCTCGATCTTGCCGTCGGGTTTCAGGTACACATCGACCAGCAGGGTCGTCCCCCCGGAGAAGGCCACACGATATAGGCCGAAGGTCATGCCGCCGCGAAGGGCTGTCCGGGTGCGCGTAATGTCCGTGATCGTACCGAGAGGGCTGAGCGTCGACTGGAAGTCGCTCAGCGCATCCTGGTTGAAGTAGTCGTTGGTGTCGGACGTAAAGAGTGAGCGATCGATCTGGCTATGCTGCAGGCCGGACAGGATGGTCTTCAACTGCGCTACAAAAGGATCGGCGGAGGCTTCCACCACCGGCGCGGCGGCGGGCAGCAGGAGCGGGGTGATGGCGTTGACGACCTCGCTGGCAGCACTCGAAGCGACTTCGTTCGTGAGAGCGACGATGGCCAGGCCGTCGTCGGGATAGACGACGTTCTCGGCCACGTAGCCGCCGACTTCGCCGCTATGCTCCAGCTCGCGATGACCGTCCTTCTCCCGTACGAACGTACCCAGCCCGTAGCCTGAGCTGGTGCCGTTCTGAAGCTTGTAGGCGGTCTCGAACTCGGCGTAGCTTGCGGGGGAGAGCAGCGACTTGTTCATGATGCCGAGATCCCACGCCAGCAGCGTGGCAGCGGGCATGGCCAGATCGCCGTCGCCAAAGTACCAGCCGGGGGCCTCCAACGGCTGCACGCGAGGCGTGGCCATCGCGTAGGAGACGTAGCCTAGGA
The DNA here is from genome assembly GCF_014203225.1 of Granulicella mallensis. Lineage (GTDB taxonomy): Bacteria > Acidobacteriota > Terriglobia > Terriglobales > Acidobacteriaceae > Granulicella > Granulicella mallensis_A. The sequence continues at coordinate 176,481 of NZ_JACHIO010000008.1, forward strand.
CCTGCAGCTTCTCGCGCTGCGTATAGGTGTTGAAGACTCCCTGGAGGTGCAGCGGGTCGAGCACGCGCTCCCGGATGAATTTGCCCAGCGGCTCTCCGCTGACCTTCTCGACGACCAGGCCGAGCAGCACGTAGTTCGTGTTGGAGTACTGCCACTGCGTGCCGGGCTCAAAGTCGAGCGGCTTCTCCGCCCACTCATGCACGTTATCGATCGGGGCTATCGGCTTCTTCCAGGCGGGGATGATGTAGTCCTGCGGGGCGAAGTCCTCGTAGCCGGAGGTCATGGTCATCAGGTTGCGTAGCTTGACGTCGTTAGCGCGCGTGAGCTCGGGGAAGTACTTGCCGACGGGATCGTCGATGGACAGCTTGCCCTCCTGCTGGAGCAGCAGGATCGCCGTTGCGGTGAACTGCTTGCTGATCGAGCCGATGGGGTAGGCCATCGCCGCGGCGGCGGGTGTCGCCGGCTGGAGCTGCGCCAGGCCGAAGGCATGAGTGTAGACGATCTTGCCGTGCTGCACGATGCCGATGGAGACAGAGGGGACACCTGTGTCGTGGAGGGCTTTTTGGGCGGCGGCGGCGATATTGGCTTCAGTGTCGGCGGGGAGTTGGGCGTGGGCGGCGGTGGCTGCTAGCAGAGCAGCGGCAAGAAGAGTGCGCATGGCTGGATGGAGGATAGCAGGCCTGTGGAGACGGGGGAAGCACAGGCGTTCCATAGGCAGAAACAAGGCAAGCAGAGAGCGGTAGGAGGATAGGCACGATATCGAGACAGACACGGCTCCAAGCCCCGAAGGGGCGACGCTATACCAGCCCAGGGCGCAGCCCTGGGTCATGTGCAGGAAAAGATCGGGGGCTGCAGGTCCGGCCTATCTGGTCGGATTACCAATTAGGTTGGGCTTTCAGCCCTCTGCTCGATTTATGATCCGTAACCTAGGGCTTCGCCCTGGGCTGGTATGACGTCGCCCCTTCGGGGCTTGAATCTGTGCCGATTGAAACTGCATTTACTCAATTTGGCATTCACGTCATCGCCTTCATGCTTATGCCATTGCCCTGTGAGCGCCTCGCCAAAGGCAAACATCGTGAAGAAACAAAAGCCACGAGAAAGGCCGCCCGTTTGGGCGGCCTTTCTCGTCGCTCGATGATATGAGCTAGTTGTTGTCTTCGTTCTCGGACTGCTTCCACTTGAGGAGGTCGCCGAGGGTGGTGGAGGACGACGAGCTCGAGCTGCTGCTCTGGCCGTGGTTTCCCTTGCCCTTGTTCGATTCCTTGTAGCTCTCGACCTCGGCGCGGCTGGCTTCTTCGCCAACGGCCTTGATCGACAGTCCGACTTTCTTCTCTTCCTGGTTCATCTTGACGATCTTGAACTCGTGCTCGTCGCCGACTTCCAGGGTGATCTGCTTGCCGGTCTCGTCCACCGCTTCGGAGACGTGGCACAGGCCCTCGACTCCTTCGGCGATCTCGACAAAGGCTCCAAACTGCGCCGTGCGCAGAGTCTTGCCCTTGATGACGTCGCCAACACGGTGCTGCGCGAAGAAGGTATCCCAGACATCAGGCTGAAGCTGCTTGACGCCGAGCGACAGGCGGCGGTTCTCAGGCTCAACGCCCAGAACGATCGCCTTGACCTTCTCACCCTTCTTGAGAACTTCGGAGGGGTGCTTGATGCGCTTGGTCCAGCTCAGGTTCGAGACATGGACGAGGCCGTCGATGCCGTCTTCGATCTCGATGAAGGCGCCGAAGTCGGTCAGGTTGCGGACGCGGCCTTCGATGACAGCACCGATCGGGTACTTGTCCTCGAGAGCTTCCCACGGATTGTCCTGAAGCTGCTTCATGCCGAGCGAGATGCGGCGGTCGTTCGGGTTCACACTCAGGATGATGGTGTCCACGATGTCGCCGGGCTTGACCATCTTCGAGGGGTGCTTCATCCGCTTGGACCAGGTCATTTCGCTGACGTGAACCAGGCCTTCGATGCCCTGCTCCAGCTCGACGAACGCGCCGTAGTCGGTCACCGAGAGAACGCGGCCACGAACCTGCGCACCGATCGGGTAGCGCTCGGTCGCGTCGAGCCATGGGTCAGGCGTCAACTGCTTGAAGCCCAGCGAGACGCGCTGCTTTTCCTTGTCGAACTTGAGGACCTTGACCTGGATCTCGTCGCCAACATTGACGAGGTCGCGGGGGTGGGTCAGACGGCCCCAGCTCATGTCGGTGATGTGGAGCAGGCCGTCGAGGCCGCCCATATCGACGAATGCGCCGTAGTCGGTCAGGTTCTTGACGACGCCGGTGAAGACCGAGCCCTCTTCGAGAGTCGAAAGGGTGACAGCCTTCTTGGCGTTCTGATCTTCCTCGAGCAGCTCCTTGCGGGAGATGACGACGTTGCCACGCTTCTTGTTGAGCTTGATAACGCGAACTTCGATCTCGGTGCCGATATAGCCGTCGAGATTGCGCACGGGGCGAACCTCAACCTGCGAACCGGGCAGGAACGCCTTGATGCCGATATCGACAGTCAAACCGCCCTTGACGCGCGAGAGCACCATGCCCTTGACGGGCGTCTTGGTGTTCGCGGCTTCTTCGAGCTTGTCCCAAACCTTGTGACGGAGGGCCTTCTCGTAGCTGACGAGATAGCCGCCTTCCTGCTCTTCGCGCTCGACAACGACCTCAACCTGATCGCCGATATTGAACTTCGGCGCTCCGGCGTGATCCAGAACCTGCTCCAGAGGAATGAGACCCTCGGACTTGAGCCCGATATCGACGACAACATGCTTATCCGTGATCTTGACGACGGTGCCGGTAACAACGGCTTCCTCGGCAGTCAGGGATTGAGCGGCGTCTTTCTCGGCTGCCTGTTCGCGGTCGAAGCTCTCGAGCGCACGGGCAAAGTCTTCAGCGTCGTACTCGGGCTCGTATGCTTCAGCGGAGACAGCAGCGACGGCCGTAGCCTCAGGCACGGTCTGCTCGCTTTGTGCACTGGCTGCGGCAGTCTCGTGAGGCTGGACTTCAGGGTTGGAGGTGTGGTCGGTGGGGGCCGTCAACTGCTCGGCCGACGTTTCGGGCGCGGTGGGTTCCAATGTGGTGTTCAGGGCTGTACTCTCGGGGTTCGAAGGATTGTGGTCGGACATGGGAATGCGTGTGCTCCGGGATCCAGTGATTCACTTGGCCGGCTTCGGCTGGAAAGGCTACAGGGGCGGCAAGTCGCCGTCTGCTGTGGACGTATTCCTAGTCGATGATGTCGGATGGAGTGAGGTAAAGCATCTTTCAGAAGCCGCCGTGACTGGTTCCCGCACACAGTAGCTCAATTAGAAGTGTAGCAGTCGTACAAGTAAGGGTCAATGAATCACAACGATGATCGGACAAGACTACGTTCGTTTTGCCGCTCGATTGCATGAAACTTCGATGAATGGACGAGCCAAAAGTAACAAAGAGTTTCAGCCCCCGTGTTCTTTCCCAGGGAAACGGGCAAATAGACCCACAACTCTGTCCCCTATACTTTCGGGATGGACAGGCTATGGACGCCGTGGCGCTACTCTTACGTTACCGGCCAGGACAAGGGGACATCGAAACGCGGCGTTCCGGCTGCCCTGTCGGCGTGGCCGGGTGAGACCCATTGCGTCTTCTGCAATATGCTCGCGGCAACAGAGTACGCCGTGGCCCACGGCATGGCACAGGACGAAGCCGATGCCGCCGTCTACATCCTGGAGCGCGGCCAAAACTGCTTCCTGGTGCTCAACGCCTTTCCCTACAACACCGGGCATCTCATGGTGCTTCCCTACCAGCATGAGGCAAGCCTCGCCGCGCTGCCGGCGGAGACAGCCGCCGAGCTGATGACGCTGGCACGGCGTGCGGAACGGGTTCTGCGCAAGGCGTATCGGCCCGGTGGATTGAATTTGGGTCTGAACCTGGGCGAGTCGGCCGGCGCAGGTGTGGCCGAACATCTGCATCTTCACGCGGTCCCTCGCTGGTCGGGGGACAACAACTTCATGAGTGTGCTCGGAGAGACTCGCATCCTTCCGGAGATGCTCACGGAGAGCTATCAGCGATTGCGCCTAGCACTCCTCGCCGAACCTGCGGAGTGATTCGACGAGGCGGAATCTTTTTGTGCAACTCCCTTTCGATAACAGCCATCTCACCAACAGGTGCTACTTCTCCTGTGAGGTCATGTGATGAGACGGACGATTTCCAGCTTGAAAAACGTTGAGATTCCCTGGAGCCGCTTCGCTTCTGCGTTCCGGCGCAACGGACATGGTGGAACCCCCTGGGCCAGGACCTCAGAGATGTCCCAGCCCCAGGACGGCGCCCTCGGAACCCAGGCACGCATTACTGAGATCAACACACGTCTGAACACCGGCCCCCTGGAAGTGATCAGCTTCATGGATGAGCCCGAAGACGCACAGATTACGGGGGGAACGCGTTCCCTGAGCCGTCGGCTTACAGGACTGAACATCATGCCCCGGAGAGCTTTGACGGCAAAATCCGTTCAGAATGTGATCCCGGTTGCCAGTCAGTCCCAAGTCGCGTAGCCGCGTAAACGATTGGGATGATTCAAAACAAAGGGCCCTCGGGCCCTTTTGCTTTGCGCCAAAGAAGCTGCAAAACATTGTCATCTCGACTGGAGCATGACGGTTTTATGTCATGCGTAGTGGAGAGACCCCTGTATTTTGCTTGTGCTGGCAATGCCGCTTGCCATTAGGAGAATGGGCAGCAATGGCACCCTCGAAATACAGCGGTCTCTCCACTACGGCGCAAAAGCGCGCCTTCGGTCGAGATGACAATGTTTTGGGTGGATCAAGAGGATATGACCTTGGTGAACGCTACTTCGAACCGGGCGAATCAGACTTATCCGTTGCGGCGGGTATCTCCTGGGCCCTCTTCCCCGTAAGAATGCGCGTAGCCTCAAAGCTCGTAATCTTCCACATCCCGCCGGGCAGGTGCTGGTAGACGCGCGTGTAACGATAGCTGCCGTCCATGGAATGGCCATCGACCGACCCTTCGAGCTTCGCCAGAGAGTTGACGATGGCGATATGGCCAATCAGCTTGACCTTGATATCGGAGATATCGAGCGAGGTGATAACGATCTGACGTAATCGCATGTGATCGAGCTGTTGGGCCTTGGTCAGGACCTCGCCAGTCCCGCTAATCCCCAGGTAATCGTCGGAGAGCAGTTTATCCATCGCCGGAACATCGTTGCCCAGCTCGGCCTGACGCCACTGCTGCTCCAGGGCGACCACCTGTTCGCGGGTTTCGCGCTTATGTTGGGGCGCAGCAGCCAGCCGCAGGGGCACCGCCGTTGCAAGGAGGAGGACGAGGGCGACAGATCTTGTATGCACGGCGCAGCGACGCATGGACGTACCGGATAGTAGACCGGAAGTCGGGCGCGAGTCAAAGGCAGCGATATGCGAAGGCCTCATGGGAGGTTGGATGCAGGGCCGGGGCAACAGGAATGTGTTCGTCTTGTCTGAATTATCTGAATACTGCCTGGGGAAATCAGGCAATAAAGGTCAGATTCTCGACCTCGCGCTCGAGCATCTTCTGGTAAAGACCCCCGATAGCGAACTGGGCGAAGTGCGGCGTCGCGCGATGATGCTCGACTGCGGCTTCGTCGCGATACTGTTCGTAGATGACGACGGTATTGGCGTCTCCATCCACAAAATGAGGAACATAGGTGACGCAACCGGGCTCGAGACGCGATTCGCGCGTGAGCTCGCGCAGGATGTTCTCGATGGAATCATGGTCTTCCGGGGAGAAACGCAGACGGACAATAAAGCTGATCATAAGGGCCTATGGGTACTACGTAAAAATTCTGGGTAAAGCCGGTAGAGGGTAGACAGAGAGCTTTGCGGCGCTGCCTACCCTCTACTGGCGGTCTGTTTAGAGCAGTATTGCTGATACTATCCCCCAGAAGACGGAGAGGAGTGTCGTTTTTGTTGAGAAAAACGACCTTGAGATTCACGCCCCCGGGTACACCTTCAGCAATACTGCTCTAGCCGAGCGCTTCGTCGAAGCCGGGCTGTGTCATGGTCTGTACACGGTCGGGGCCGGTGGAGATCATGCCGATCTTGGCTCCGCTCTCGCGCGAGACGAACTCCAGGTACTCCTGTGCCAGCTTCGGCAGCTTGTCGTACTCGGTGATGCCCTCGGTCGGGGCCATCCAGCCCTTCAGCGTGGTGTAGATGGGTTCGATCTTCTCGAAGCCCCGGATGTCGGCCGGGATGATGTCCGTGAACTTACCGTCGATCTTGTAGCCGGTGCAGACCGGAATCTCGGGGCACTCGTCCATGACGTCCATCTTGGTGACGACGAGCCATTCCGTCGCATTGATCATGTTGGAGTAGCGCAGCAATGGGATATCCAGCCAGCCGCAGCGGCGTGGACGACCGGTGACGGCTCCGTACTCCTGCCCGCGAGCGCGCAGCAGTTCGCCGGAGGCGTCCGAGATCTCGGTCGGGAACGGTCCTTCGCCGACGCGGGTGACGTAGGCCTTGGTAACGCCGATGACGGTGCCGATCTTCGTCGGGCCGACGCCGGTGCCGGTAACGGCTCCGCCGGCGGTCGAAGAGGAGCTGGTAACGAACGGATAGGTTCCGTGGTCGATGTCGAGCAGCGCACCTTGCGCGCCCTCAAACATCACATTCTGGCCCTGGTCGATCGCGTTGTTGAGCAGGTAGGCGGTATCGGTGACGAACGGAGCAATCTGCTCGGCGAGGCGGGCGTACTCCTCGTACATCTGCCGGGGATCGAGCGGCTCGGTGCCGAAGAGCGCATGCGCGATGGTGTTCTTCTCGTGGCAGGCGTTGTTGATGTGCGTGCGCAGCAGCGAGTTGTTCAGCAGGTCGACGACGCGAAGCCCGTTGCGGTGGATCTTGTCCTCATACGCCGGGCCGATGCCGCGGCGCGTGGTGCCGATGGTCTGGCGGCCGGGAGCGGTCTCCGCCGCCAGCTCAATCATGCGGTGGTACGGCAGGATGACCTGGGCGCGGTTCGAGACGAAGAGCTGCTCGTCGACAGGGAGACCGGCCTCGCGAAGCTTCTTGACCTCGTTGAGGAAGGCCTGCGGGTCGAGTACGACGCCGTTGCCGATGACGCCCTTGCAGCCTGGGCGCAGTACGCCGCACGGGATGAGCTGCAGGACAAACTTCTTGCCGTGGATGATGACGGTGTGACCGGCGTTGTGGCCTCCGGCATAACGGGCGACGATGTCGAACTTTTCGCTGAGGACATCGACGATCTTGCCCTTACCTTCATCGCCCCACTGGGCTCCAAGGATGACGGCGGACGGACGCTGGCTCTTGCTCTGGGATTGACTCACGGGGTGGTTGCTCCGGGTGTACTGCTGGTGGGAGTGCGCGTGCGGGTTTCCACTCGCGCCCATGAGTCATTTTATACTGTTCGCCACAGCGCGAAGCGCGTTCCCTGACGCTTCAGCGTCAGGGAGGCGGAGGGAGCCGTAGCCCTTAGGCTACGGAATAGAGGCTCAGCAAAGATTTGGCCTTTAGGCCGGGCCTTCTTTTGGCTGCGAACAAAAGGCCCGGGGCTAAAGCCCGATTCTCGCCTGCCCCTTATTCCGTGGCCTGAAGGCCACGGCTCCCTCCGACCCGCGACGCTGAAGCGTCACGGTTTGCGCTTCGCGCTATCTACAACATCCCATTCTTAGGCCCATTATCAACTCGCCACATTAGCAAGTAAGCAGATATCCCAAATCAGACAAAGCCTTGTTCGCTCTACCGTTTGCGCGGCATGGAGAGGTCGAGGTCATCGGCCACGAGCTGCTTGGTCAGCAGGATGATCTGGCCGGTATGCAACTGAATATGCCCGGTGACCAGGGAGATCGCCTCGAGGATGGTCGGGTTGCGCCACATGCTGTTGGGTTGCGGGTCGATGACCGTGAGCAGCCGCTCCGGAGAGCCGCCGGAGAGCGTGGCGATCACATTGCAGGCCTCTTCGAGCGTCGCCGAGAACCGGGCGCGGACCTCACGGACCGCAGCCGTGGGCTGCAGGGCGAACTCGTCATCCCGCTGCCGCACATCGGGCTGGCCGTCGATCCCGTGCAGGATCCACTGGCGCGTATTGCCTTCGAGATGCAGCAACAGGTTGGCGATGGAGTTCTCGTAGTCCCCGCCACGCTGCCATATCTGCGCCGGGGTCAGCCTGTCGAGACAGCGATCGATATCCTGCACCGAAAGGCGCAGGCGTTTGACCGCAAAGGCGAGAAAATTTTCGGCTACAGCGTTGTTTGGCATGTTCTCCATCTTATTCCTGGCTCCCTCCGGGAAAGCTAAACGATCTCCGAGGAGAGACCTCAGGCAAAACGCTTCGTCAGACGCCCCATCATGCTGGAGAAGACCTCCCGGACGTGGAAGACCTGCCAACCAAGCCCCCCGACCAGTGCGGCTGACAGAACCGCGATCAAGGCCTGGGTCACCAGGGGAAGAGTCGAGGTCCGGGTCAAAGCGGCAAATGCCGCGAAAAGGCAGACAATGCAGATTAGCAGCAGCCGGGTGATGTAGACCGTATCGATCTTCTCGATGTGGGCAAAGAGCTTTTCGTTCAGCCGGATGAGGCGCACCGTCTGCAGGGTCTCGACGACGAGCCACGTCCAGAGGAAGCCGGTGACCCCGCCATAGTAGATGGTCCCGACAGAGACGATCACCATCCCGAGATAGCTGAAGAACATCACCTTGGCCAGCTCAACGTGCGTGTTGGTGGAGAACTGGAACTGGAACTTGTGCTCCTTGAGGCTGATCACGATGGAGAGCGCCGAAGAGAGCACGTAGGGGTAAACCGCGAAGAGTTCGCTGACGTTATGGTGCGGCGCTCCCGCAATAGCCTTCTTATGCACCCAGAGCGTGATGATGACCGGCGAAAGCATCAGGACACTGAGATTTACCAGAGAGATGAGGAAGAAGATCAGCCGTTCGGAGTAGTCGTAGAGACGGGTGAGGGCGGGCCAGTCGCGGCGACCGAAGAGGTTGGTGATCTCCGGCCCCATGGATTGTGTAAACATCGCCAGCACCTGCCGGCACATGGAGAAGATGATCCGCATCAGGCCGAAGCCGGCCACGGCCACCGGCCCGGCCATGCGCTGCAGCAGAAGCAGAGGGGCCGAGTAGGTGAGGAACGTGCTCATCTCGATGAGGCCGAAGTAGCCGCTGCCCTTGAGGATGTCCTTGACCGCCGGGCCGTCCCAGAAGCGGAGGCTGGGAAAGAGCTCGGGCGCGGTGCGGCGAAGGTCGATGAGGACGCCCACGGAGCAGATCAGGAGACAGGAGAGCTGGATCCCCGCCAGCACCGGAAACGGCGCGTGGAGCACAACGCCGGCCAGCAATCCCAACGAACTGGCCAGGGCCTGCGCGTTGTTCCAGTGGGCTCCCCGGTGGGCCATGGCCACGCCCATGAAGATACCGCTCAGATATCCGAAGAGGATCATGAACAGTACCTGCAGGGCGAGGAGGTAGAGCGCCCACTGCGCGGCGGAGCGCGAGATGTGGAGCTTGAGCAGCGTGTCGAACGGAATCGCGAAGAAGGCGAGCAGCAGAACGGCAGCGGTGAAGACGACGCCGATGAGCAGCCGCAACGCGGTCGACTGACGGATGTGGTAGCCCTGGGTCTCTCCGCGCTGGAAGCGGACGGCGAGGTCCTGGTTCATGTAGGTCTGGACACCGAAGTTGAGCATTCCGAGCGCGGAAACCGCCCCGGAGAGGGCCAGCCATTCGCCGAATCCGGCGGTGCTGTAGCGATAGATGAAGATCGGCGGGATCACCACCTGTTGAATGATGGAGATGATCTTGCCCGCAAACATGGCTCCCAGATTTTTGAGGATTCGCTGAAATGGGCCCATCGAGGCTGAGGTCTCCGTCACTTCCGGCAGGCGATCTATATATCCGGCTTTGGGGTTAGTCTATCGCGGACAGGGCCGGCCCCTTTACTCTGATAGCTATGCCGGAGTTACCTGAGGTCGAAACCGTTGCCAATGGGGTCGATGCCCGCGTCCGTGGACAGCGAATCGTAAGTGTGTGGACCAGTGGGAAGCCGCAGACGTTTAAGTCTCCCGAAACTGAGATCGTTGAAACGCTGACTGGAACAAAGATTGAAAAAGTGCGGCGGGTCGGCAAGACGATCGTGATGGACCTGGTACGCGGTGGCAGTGGCACGAAGCAGATTCCCTCCGGGAATGACAACCAGAAAAGCAAGGGCAAAGGCAAAGACAAGAACAAAGGCACGAAAGATACGGCGCAGTTTCTAGTTCATCTGGGGATGACCGGGCGGCTGCTGGTGTCGCAGGCGGAGGTTCCGCTGCCGCCGCATACCCATGCGGTGCTTGCGCTCGCTGATGGCCGTGAGGTGCGGTTTGTCGACCCGCGACGGTTCGGGCGGCTCTCGGTGGTGACCACCGAAGAGGGTTACACGGGGCCGGGTGTCGAGCCGACGACCGTGAGCGAAGAAGAGTTTGCCGGACTGTTCAAGGGGCGCAAGCTGGCGATCAAGGCCGCACTCCTGAACCAGTCGATCCTGCATGGGGTGGGGAATATCTATGCGGATGAGAGCCTGTTTCGCGCGGGCATCCGGCCACGGAAACAGGCAGGCAAGCTGACGCGGGCAGAGCTTGGCCGCCTGCATGAGGCCTTGCAGCAGGTGCTGGCGCATGCCATCAAGCTGGGCGGGTCGTCGGTCTCGGATTACGTGGACGCGGATGGGGTGCGCGGGTTCTTTCAACTCGAGCACAAGGTCTATAGCCGGGCGGGCGAAGACTGCAAAGACTGCGGGGCGGGGCTGAAGAAAATTGTCGTCGGCGGGCGAACGACAGTGTATTGCCCGACGTGCCAGCGATAGATTGCGCAGCGGCAGCTACACGCCCTCTACACACCCACCCCAAATGCTGTCATCTCGACCGGAGCATGACGGCTTTATGTCATGCGCAGTGGAGAGACCCCTGTATTCTGCCGAAGCAGCGATATTGCTTTCGGTTAGGGATATGGGCAGCCTATGCACCCTCAAAATACAGGGGTCTCTCCACTACGGCGCAAAAAGCGCGCCTTCGGTCGAGATGACAAGGTATGGGTAGTAGAAGAGGCTGCCTACCGCCCGTGAGCCTGCTCCGCCGCCACCGCCGCACCAATCACCCGGCTAAGCTGCTCGTCATCGACGACCTCGATGGAATACCCCTGGATCGGACTCATCTTCACCATCTGGTGCATGTAGTCCTTGAACAGCTTCAGGTCCAGGAAGCGCACGTTATAGCCGGTGATGAAGAACTTGCCTGAGCCGGCCATATGAATCGAGCTGGCGGTCGCAGCGGCCAGGGCCTTGTGCCACAGGTGCTTGAACTCCACGCAGCGCGGGTCGGGATTGACGCGGCGATTGGCGGCCTCGAAGACCTCTTCCGGTTCCATGTCCAGGAATCTAAGCCGCATCGACCGGTGGCCCATGATGCCTTCCAGATGTCCTCGGCCTCCGCAGCCGCAGTAGTTTTCCTTCTCGTCGAGCGTCACCACGGAGTGCCCGCCCTCCCAGACGCCCTCGGCGAACGGATACCGGCCATAGCCGATGCCCGTGCCCAGCGTCCAGACGCGAATAAAGTGGTCGAGCTTGTCGTGCTGCGAGGCCAGGCCCGCAGCCATCGCGTCCGCGTCGTTCAGGACGCAGACCGACGCCGAGATACCGTACGCGGCCAGCCCGGTCGAAACCAGTTCCTGAATGCGCGCGCCCTTGAGCTGCGGAAGATTTGGAGCCTCTTCGACGACACCGTTGCGAATCAGTCCGGGCAGCGCGATTCCGACCGCCGAGATCGACTTCTCGTTCCCCTTCGCCACCTCGGAGACCACACGGCAGATCGCCTTGACGATGGACTCCGTGGGCAACTCGATCAGGGTGCCCTCATCCTCAGAATCGGCGGATACAGCGGAAGCATCGCCTGCCGGATAGCTCGTCAGCTCGCCGGTAAGCTTGTGGCCCACGATCAGACCTGCATAAACGCGTTCGGAAAGGATGACACCTACGGTCTGCAATGAATCATCCTGGGATTTCGCCATCGTTTGCTGCCTTTCGCTGAGGGGAGTTCACGTCCCACCATCAAAGCCTTAAGTTCTGAGACATTAGCTGGACGAAGGCTCGTCCGTCAAACGCGTCAGACGTTGGCGACGCGATTGAGACCGTTAAAGGCCGCTACCTTGTAGCACTCAGCCAGCGTCGGGTAGTTAAAGACAGTCTCGACAAAGTAGTCGAGCTTGCCCCCAAGAGCCATCACGGCCTGCCCGATGTGCAGCAGTTCGCTGGCCCCCTCCCCTATGATGTGAACGCCAAGCAGTGCGTGGCTTTCGCGATGGAAGATGATCTTCAGGCGTCCGGTCGTATCTCCCCGGATCTGGCCGCGGGCGATCTCACGGTAGTACGCCACACCAACCTCGTACGGTACGTCTTCCTCGGTGAGCTGCTCCTCGGTCTTGCCGATGAAGCTGATCTCGGGGATGGTGTAGATGCCGTAGGGGTAAAAGCTCGGGTTGGAGACGATGCTCTCGTCGCCGAAGGCGCGGGCAGCAGCGATGCGGCCCTGCTCCATGGAGACCGACGCCAGCGAGGGGAAGCCGATCACGTCGCCCACCGCGAAGACCGTCGGCTGCTTGGTACGGAAGTCCTTGTCGACCGGGATGCGGCCGCGAGAGTCGGAATCCACGCCCACCATCGCCAGGTTCAGCTCGTCGACGTTGCCCTGCCGTCCGACGGCGTACAGTAGCGCATCGGCCTGGACCTTCTTCTTCGACTCAAGATTGGCGACCACGGTGCCGTCGGCCATCTCCTCGACCGACTCCACCTCTTCGTTGAGCCGCATGGTTACGCGGGCGTCGCGAAGGTGGTAGCTGAGGGCTTCGATGATCTCCTGATCGGCAAACTCCAGCAGCCTGGGGCGGCGCTCGATGAGCGTTACCCGAACGCCAAGTGCGGCGAACATGCAACAGTACTCGACGCCGATCACGCCGCCGCCGACGATAATCATCGTCTTGGGCAGGGTTGTCAGGTTGAGCACCAGATCGGAGTTAATGATGGTGGTCCCATTGATCGGGACCTTCGCGGAGGTGGCGGGCTTGGTCCCGGTGGCGATCAGGATGTTCTTCGCCTCGTAGACCGTCGAGCCCTTGGTGTTGGTAACCTTGACGTGCGTGGCGTCTTCAAAGCTGGCGACGCCGACCAGCATCTCGATGTTGTTGCGCGAGAGCTGCGCTTCGGTCACATCGATCTCGGTCTTGATGACGTGCTGCACCCGGAAGGCCAGGTCGGCCATCGTGATGCGCTCTTTCACCCGGTAGTTCATGCCGTAGATCGACTTGTAGTTGTAGCCGGAGAGATGGAGAACCGCCTCGCGCATCGTCTTCGAGGGAATAGTGCCGGTGTTAATGCAAGCGCCGCCGACCACCTCGCGCATCTCGACGAGGGCGATCCTTTTGCCCAACTTGGCGCCGTAAATGGCGGCACGCTGCCCTGCAGGGCCGGAGCCGATGACGATGAGGTCGTAAACAGTGCCCATAGGCGTCTTGAATATCTCCAAAAATTATTGTTAAGCGCTGAACTGCGGGCAAACCTTTGCCACCGGTGTCTATCATATGCCTTCGTGCGAGGAGACTTTGTGAATACACTGTGCGAAGTGCTCCGCTACGCCATTACCGACGGTTCGCGTTTCGAAGATGCCGTGACCCGGCATGATGAGTTGATCGCCGATGCACGGCGATGGGCCCGCCAAGAGATTGATTTCGTGCAACTTCGCGAGAAGACGATCGAAGCCGGAGAACTCCTGGCGTTGGCGGAGGCGATGGCGGCGATCTTCCGCGAAGAGGGCGGTCACACAAAACTGCTGATCAACAGCCGCGTGGATGTGGCCATCGCCGCCCGGGCTGACGGCGTCCATCTGACGGGACAGCACGAGGGCCTGACGCCCGCACAGGTGCAACAGCTTTATGCGAACGCGGCTATCGTCAGCATGTCGTGCCACAGCCTCGTTGAGGTCGACCAGGCTTGTGCCCTGGGCGCCAGCCTGATCCTGTTCGGGCCGGTGTTCGAGAAGCGCGTCGGCAAGGTTGTCGTGACGGAAGGCCGTGGAATCGATAGCTTGCGGCAAGCGTGCGCAGTGGCCAGGAACATCCCCGTGCTTGCGCTGGGTGGGGTGACCCCCGAGAACGCCGGGGCTTGTGTTGAGGCTGGAGCGGCGGGGATCGCAGGGATTCGGCTCTTTGGTTGAAGTTCGGCAACGACTAAAAACCAAATCGTGATGAAACCGTCCATTACGTAAGCCACTGCGATACAAACCACGACAAAGACATGACAATAAGCACAAATCTTTCTCCAAAAAGCGGGTTTACACTTTTGAGCATTGTGCCAGCGTGCACAAAGGAGAAAGTCATGCCGTCGACCCAGCGCTTTTCGCTATCCCTCCCTAAAAGTCGCCGGGTATGGCCACTCGCCTTTGCACTTTTTCTGGCCCCGATGGCCGTTCAGGCCCAGGAGGCACAGATTGCGCCCCCTCCCCAGGACACGGTCGATACCGCGCAGCCCGATCCACCGTCTGTCGTGGCTCGGATTAGCGTGCTCAACGGGAATGTCTCGCTGCAACCGGCGAGCGTCACCGACTTCACCCCCGCCGGCCTCAACTATCCGCTGACGACCGGGGACCGTCTCTATACCGACAACGGAGCCGATGCCGAACTCGAAACCGGACAGGTCTCCGTGCGACTGGGTTCGCAGACCGATCTTACCGTCACTGCGATGACCGATCAGCTCGAGCAGTTCGGGCTGGCACAGGGTAGCGTGCATCTGCGCACCTTTACGCTCGACCAGGGAACGACGCTCGAGCTCGATACCCCCAACGCCGCCGTGACCGTGCTCGGGGCAGGCGATGTGCGCATCGACGTCAACCCCGATACCGACACCGCCGTCTTCACGCTGCTCGCCGGACAGGCGCAGGTCGAAGCCCAGGGCTTCCGGCAGACGCTGCAGCCGGGCGAGTCGTTGCAGCTTACCGGAGCCAACCCGGTGACCCCGCAAGAGGTAGAGCGCACGCAGCCGGATGACCTCGACAGCTTCTCCGCCGAACGCGACGACAGCTACCAGGACGCTGCCTCCAGCGAAGAGGCCTATGTCGATCCGAACACCATCGGGGCGGAAGACCTCAACGGCTACGGAGACTGGGACAACTCCTCTGCCGATGGCGGGCCTGTGTGGTATCCGGCCGGAGTCGCCGTGGACTGGCAGCCCTATCGCAATGGGCGCTGGGCCTGGATCGCACCCTGGGGATGGACCTGGGTCGAGGCTGAACCCTGGGGATTCGCTCCCTTTCACTATGGCCGCTGGGCACGCTTCGGCAATCGCTGGGGATGGTCGCCGGGGCCGCGGGAAACAGGACCACGGGTGAGACGTCCGGTCTATGCTCCTGCCCTGGTGATGTTCGTAGGCGGCGCAGGCGTCACCGCCTGGTTCCCCCTGGGACCGCACGAGCACTATGAGCCCTGGTATCACGCCAGCGTGCGGTATCAGAATCGCGTCAACGAAAACCTTGCCGGCAATGGGGCCGCGGCCTTCTACAACCCTCACGGCAATGGTTCAGGGCAGCCTTCGAACGCCAATCGCGTTTACGTCAATCGCCAAATCGCGACGGTGGCCATGCCGCAGCAGTCCTTTGCGAGCGGTCAACCGGTAGCCCGCAACGCATTACGGACGCTGCCACCGCAACTGGCGTCAGCCCCGCTGCTGTCGCACCCGCAGGTCACGCCGACACGGGAGATCGTGGCTTCGATACCTGCGCGGGCAGTGCCGCGTCAGATTGCACGGCCAGTGCTGGAGACACGCGTTCCGCAGAGTCAGCCGGTCTCCTCTCCGGCTACATCTTCGGCGAGTGAGGTTTATACAACGGGAGGCAAACAGCCTGTCTCGCCTTCGCACGAGGGAGCGAACAACTCCGAACTGCACGCCGCGCCTGCGGCCCGCCCGCTGGTCAATCGCGCAGTGCCTCCGCCGCCCAGCCCGAGCTTCGAGCAGCAACGGCAGGCCATGGAAAACACCGAGCCGGGACGACCCCTGAGCCCCCGGCAGATGGACAATGTTCGTGAGAATCGGCCGGTGGGATTACCGCAGCAGCAGGCACCGCACTTCGCGCCACCACCGCCGCACCCCATGCCTCAGCCGGTCGTTCACGCTGCTCCTGCGCCGATTAGTGGCAAGCATTAGGGATGTAGTTGCCAAATTGCGCAAAGCGCGTTCCCCGGTGCTTCAGCACCGGGGAGGCGGAGGGAGCCATAGCCTTTAGGCTACGGAATTCAGATTTGGCAAAGATGTGGCCTTTAGGCCCGGGCCTTCTTTCGGCTGCGGACAAAAGGCCCGGGGCTAAAGCCCAATTCTTGCGTGGCCCCTTGTTCCGTAGCCTAAAGGCTACGGCTCCCTCCGTCTTCGTGACGCTGAAGCGTCACGGAACGCGCTTCGCGCAATCGAATGCCATGCATTACGAGATGGACAAACTACTCCCCAAACGGATGCGGCCCAGTGATCTTCCAGGATTTACCGGCCATGAGTATCCACGCATAGCGCATCCCCACAAGGGCGAATAACAGCTGCAGCGCCGCGAGGCTGAAATGTCCGATGAAGAGTTGGATCAGCGGCGCAAACAGGAGCAGCGGATAAAGCCAAAGGGGCAACTCATGCGATCCGACAAGAACCAGGGTAGACGCCAGAACGACCGCCATATAGGTCAACAGCGCGGCCATCACCTGGTAACGGCGCCCGCCGAAGCCGTAGGAGCCAACGCGCATCGCCTTGCCAATGGCATAGCCGACGCCGATCGCGGCGAAGACCATCCAGGAGCCATTGGTAAGACGGTAAAGGGAAAAATAGACGAGGCCTGACATCGCTGCAGCGAGGACTCCGGTAGCGATAGATCGCAGGAACACTTTCGAGGTATTCGCAGCCTGCATAGCATCCACGCGAGCGGCACAGGGTCCGCAGGCACGATGATGGTCCACGCTGAAGTACTCGCCACCCAGCCCGCGCGTGCAGAATTCGCAGTTCTCCGCGAGGGGAGTAGCGCTACCGTACTCGGCGCGATGGAAGTTAAGGGAATCGAGAGGCATCAGTTGATGTTACCGGGCCGGAGGAGTGAGGGACATGGCGGTTGCAGCGAAGAATACCAGAGTATAAGTCGCGGCTTCGTCAATTTCCTGAGATAACCGCAGGAGTTTCAGGCCTCAGCCCTGTCTATCCCACAGTCGCCGTGAGAAAATATAGTTGATGATTTCCGTCTCTAATGTGACCATGCGCTACGGCGCAAAGCTGCTCTTCGAGGACGTCTCCGTGACGTTCACCACCGGCCGTCGCTACGGCCTGACCGGCCCCAACGGCGCTGGTAAATCCACCTTCATGAAGGTTCTGACCGGCGAGATCGACGCCCAGAAGGGCACCGTCGTCCGCCCCAAGAAGCTCGGCGTGCTCAAGCAGAACCAGTACGAGTTCGACGCCTATCGCGTCGTCGACACCGTCATTATGGGCAACAAGTCCCTGTGGGCGGCGATGGAAGAGCGCGAGATTATCTATAACAAGCCAGAGATGACCGACGAAGACGGCTCGCGGCTGGGTGAGCTCGAAGGCATCGTCGGCGATGAGGACGGCTACGAGGCCGAGGCCAACGCCGCCGTCCTGCTCCAGGGTCTCGACATCCCGGATGAGCTCCACGACCGCAAGATGAGCGAGCTGCAGGGCGGCCAGAAGGTGCGCGTGCTGCTCGCGCAGGCGCTGTTCGGCAACCCGCAGGCGCTGCTGCTGGACGAGCCGACGAACTATCTCGATCTCGAATCCATCCACTGGCTCGAGGAGTTCCTCAACCGCTACGACGGCACCGTCATCACCATCTCGCATGATCGGCACTTCCTCAACAATGTCTGCACGCACATCGCCGACATCGACTACGAGACGATCATTACCTACAACGGCGGCTACGACGACATGGTGCTGCAGAAGACCAGCGTCCGCACCCGCATCGAGAGCCAAAACGAGCAGCGCGAAAAGAAGATCGCCCAACTCAACGACTTCATCGCCCGCTTCTCGGCCGGTACGCGCTCCTCGCAGGTGAACTCGCGTAAGAAGGAAGTCGAGCGCCTGGCGACCAGCGAACTGGCTCGCTCCAACATTGCGCGCCCCTTCATCGCCTTCAAGATGGAGCGTCCCTCCGGCAAGAACGTTCTGGAGTTCGAGAAGGTCAACAAGTCCTACTCGCAGCCCGACGGCAAGACCGAGCACGTCATCAACAACTTCACGGCGTCTGTAAACCGCGGCGACAAGGTGGTTCTCATCGGCCGTAACGGCCAGGGCAAGACCACGCTGTTGAAGGCGCTGCTGGCCAACGGTCCGGGCGTTGAAGAGAAGGACGTCTCGATCGACTCGGGTACTGTGAAGTGGGGCCACGAGGTCCAGATCGGCTACTTCGCGCAGGACCACAAGGGTTCGATCCAGCTCGGCATGACCGCCAGCGACTGGCTGCATCAGTACGACCCCAAGGCCACGAAGGAAGACATTCGCGGCATCCTCGGCCAGATGCTCTTCCGCGGCGAGGAAGGCCTGAA
The DNA here is from genome assembly GCF_014203225.1 of Granulicella mallensis. Classification (GTDB taxonomy): domain Bacteria; phylum Acidobacteriota; class Terriglobia; order Terriglobales; family Acidobacteriaceae; genus Granulicella; species Granulicella mallensis_A. The sequence goes on from NZ_JACHIO010000008.1 coordinate 195,055, forward strand.
GAAGACCGACGCCCTCTCCGGCGGCGAGGCCGCACGACTGCTCTTCTGCAAGATCATGCTGCAAAAGCCAAACGTGCTGGTGCTCGACGAACCGACGAACCATCTTGATCTGGAGAGCATCAACGCGCTCAACCAGGCGATCCAGAAGTACGAAGGCACGGTCTTCCTCGTCACACACGATCAGGACCTGATCGAAGAGGCCGGTACACGCATCTGGCACTTCGAAGGCGGCCCCACCGACTTCCGCATCACCGATCACAAGGGACCGTACGAGGAGTACCAAGAGCAACTCAAGATGACTGCGAAGTAGCTATCAGGGCTTCCGCCTCGTAAACCGATAGCCCACACAACTATTGCCGCGTTCTTACAGTCTGATAGCTTGGAACCTGTATGAAGAAGAGCAGCGTATACCGCCTCTTGATGACGGGCGCGATCCTTGTTGTAGCGCTGAATACGTGGATGGTCGGACGGGCGCTGAATAAGCTGTTCACGACGCAGGGCTGGTTGTCGCAGACCCTGGACGTTCTGTCGCACACCGAGAACCTGGCCCTGAATATGCGCTCGGCCGATAGCGCTGTCCGCGGATATATCCTCACGGGCTCACCCACCTTCGAGAGGCAGTATCGTGCCTCGTCCCAGGGCGTGTTCGCGGAACTCGACCAGGTCCAACGCCTCACGGCCGATAGCGCCACACAGCAGCAGCGCATCGGGTTTCTGCGCACCCGTGTGGCGGCCAAGATGGGGACGCTCGACTCCGCCAACGCCATGCGGGCGGGCAACTCTACCGGTCCGATCGAACCCGCTCTACTCGAACCTCTGCTCACCGACTTTCCCGGCGGCGGCCAGAGCGTCTCCTACGCCATCAGCCAGATCGAATCCGAAGAGCATCGTCTGCTCATCGACCGCACGCGTGAGACGAAGAATGCCAGCCAGGAGGTCTGGATCAGCTTTATCGCCATCTCCCTGCTCGATATTCTTCTGATCGCAGCCGCCTTCGAACAACTGGTTCGCGCCCACCGCAGCCATCTCCAGATCGCCGAAGGGGCAGCCTCCATCGAGGCCCTCAACAATGAGCTGACGAGGGTCAACACCGAACTCGAAGGCCGTGTCCAGGAGAGGACCCAGGCACTGGCGGAGTCAAACCAGGAACTCGAGGCCTTCAGCTATTCCGTCTCGCACGACCTGCGCGCGCCCCTGCGTACCATCGATGGATTTTCGCTGGCGTTGATGGAAGACTTCGCCGAGAACCTGAACGATGAAGGCCGCGACTATATTGCGCGCATCCGCAATGGGGTACAGCGCATGGGCATGCTGATCGATTCCCTGCTGCAGCTCTCGCGCGTGACCCGCTCCGAGGTCCATCGCGAACGCATCGATCTCTCCCAGCTTGCGACCCTGGTGTTCGATGAGCTGGCCGCCGGCGATCCCGACCGAAAGATTCTGTTCATCGCCCAGCCGGGCGTCCTGGCACAGGCCGATCCTCGCCTGGTGCGTATCGCACTGGAAAACCTGATCGGCAACGCCTGGAAATTTACCTCACGAACCACGGACGCACGCATCGAGTTCGGCAGTGACGTGCGGGAGGACGTCACCGTATACTTCATTCGGGACAACGGTGCGGGATTCGACATGCAATACGTCGACCGCCTGTTTACGGCCTTCCAGCGGCTGCACGGGGATCGCGACTTTAAAGGCTCCGGTATCGGCCTGGCAACCGTCTCACGTATTATCCGCCGGCATCAGGGTTCCATCTGGGCTGAGAGCGAACTCGGCCACGGCGCAACCTTTTTCTTCAGCCTCGCCGCGTGATGGCCCCCAGGCCCCGTGGCGCGCACCATGATAGGAAGGGATTTGATTGGCTATGATTCTCCTGGTGGAAGACGATCCGGACCACGAAGCACTGGCCATGAGAGCGCTTCGCAAAGCCAACGTGGCCAATGAGATTCGCGTTGCGCGCGATGGCACTGAAGCCATCGAATATCTCAACGGCATCGCGACCGGAAACCCCATACCCCAACTTGTGCTGCTCGACCTCAAGCTGCCCAAGGTCGATGGCCTCGAGGTGCTGCGCACCATTCGCGCGTCCGATAAGACGGCCATTCTGCCCGTGGTCGTACTGACCTCGTCGGACGAAGAGCGCGACATCGTCGCCAGCTATCGCCTTGGAGTGAACAGCTATATCCGCAAGCCCGTAAACTTTACCGACTTCGCCGAGGCAACCAAGCAGCTCGGCATGTATTGGTTGTTGCTGAATCAATGCCCACCGTCGCAATAAACCCCGAAGCGTTGCTACGTGTCCTCATCATCGAGGACTACGAAGAGGACGCGCTGTTGCTCCAACGCCATCTCGCACGCGCGGGATACAAGGTCGACGCGCGCCGCATCGAGACGGCTGCGGAGCTGAAGGCCGCTCTGGAAGAGCCCGCGGCCTGGGATCTCGTTATCGCCGACTACACGCTGCCGACCTTCGGCGCGCGCGATGCCCTGAAACTGATTCAGAAGAGCGGCATCGACCTGCCCTTCATCATCGTGTCGGGCACGATCGACGAGGTCTCGGCCGTCAATGCCATGCGCGCCGGGGCACACGACTATGTGTTAAAGGGCCACCTCGAACGCCTGCTGCCGGCCATCGAACGCGAACTGGCGGATTCTGCCCGGCGCCAGGAGCGGCTGCGCACCGAGGCGGAGTTACGCCTGGCCCAGCAGCGCTTTTCGGCGACCTTCAACCAGGCTGCGGTCGGCATGGCCCACACCTCCATCGAAGGACGCTTCCTGCTGGTCAATCAGCGTCTGGCCGGCATGCTGGGAGAGCCCATCGACAAGCTGCTGGCACTGCAGTTGCGTGACTTCCTGCTGGCATCCGAACGCGAGCTGGACCGCACCATCCATGCCGAACTGATCTCGGGAGGCAGAAGCGGCTATCGCGTGGAGCGCACCCTCATCCGCCATGATGGCTCGACCTTTCCCGCGCAACTGACCGCTTCCCTGCTCAAACCGGACGGCCATCTTCACCCCACGGTGCTGTGGGTCGTGGAAGACATCTCCGCGCGCAAGGCCGCGGAGAAAGAGACCACCGAGCTGATGACGAGGCTCATCAACTCCGAGCGATTGGCCGCTGCCGGACGCATGGCCAACACGCTCGCGCACGAGATCAACAATCCTCTCGAAGCGCTGACCAACATCTTTTATCTGTTGCAGACGCATGAGGACCTGCCCACGCAGTCGCGGGAGATGGTCGAAATCGCTGCTCGAGAGATCGAACGCGTGGGCCATATTACGCGCTCAACGCTGAGTTTCTATCGCAAGCTGCCCGGTCGCACCATCGACCTGCGCACCATGCTCGAAGAGGTCGTCCAGCTCTTCCAGTCGCGCGCGCGCCAACACAATGTAAAGATCAACACGCGCTATGCGGACGATACGAGCTCCGTGCACTACGATCCGGCGCTGCGACAGGTCTTCGCCAACCTGGTCGGCAATGCCCTGGAGGCCATGGAAGGACGCAGCGGCAGCATTACCGTGCGCGCCCGCCTGGCAGGCGGCTTCGCCGCGGTGACGGTCTCCGACACCGGTCATGGCATCGACCAGGCCAATCTGCAATCGATCTTCGAACCGTTCTTTACCACCAAGGGCGAACGCGGCACCGGACTTGGGCTCTGGGTGACGCGTGGCATCGTCGAAGAACAGGGCGGAACGCTGCGGCTGCGTTCCTGTATCTCGGGCAAACGAGGTACAACGATCCGCATTCGGCTACCGATCAGTGCCCCGGCCAAAATCATTCCAGCGCTATTGTGAGTTGAGATCAGTTGGGCCAGAGATATGTCGTCCGATTGCACCTGGAGTCCGGTCGAACCGTGCAGTCAGCTTGTTGAGGTAGGAAACGGAAGGTCATAGCTGATCTTCGTACCCTTTTCTCGCCCTGGCCTTTGGCGATGACGTGCATTGTGCCCTTATGGTCCATGTACTTCATGAATCTGAACACAACAGGCAGTAGAATCGTGCCATGGCACAAAGCTACCAGCTCTCGCCCCAAAAGAATGTTCTCGGCCAGCCGATAGAAGCCTGCGGCCTTGACCCTCTGACCGGCTTCTATCGCGACGGCTGCTGCAATACCGGACCGAACGATCTTGGCGTACACACCGTGTGCTGCATCGTGACGGAGACCTTTCTCGCGGCCTCCGCGCGGCTGGGCAACGACCTCTCGACACCGATGCCGCACTACGGCTTTCCGGGATTAAAGCCGGGCGACCGCTGGTGCGTCTGCGCGGCAAGATGGCTGCAGGTACAACAAGCCGGAGCTGCCTGCCCGGTTGTGCTGGAAGCCACGCACGAGGCCACGCTCGAGATCGTACCTTTCGATATTCTGCTGCAGTTCGCCGTCATCCCCGAGACCCTGCACTAAGCTTCAGCATGTAGATCGAACAGATAAATCCTCAAACAAACAGAACGGCCCGGATCGCTCCGGGCCGTTCGTTTTGCTGCGTTGAGGGTTAGAAGTTGAGATGCAACGACATTTCGATGGCACGCGAGCCGCCGATCGTGTTGCGAACGGCGCCGAACGTGGACGTCGTGGAGCCATCCGAGTTTTTGGTCGGCAGCTTATAGAGTTGAGCCAATGCACCTGTGCTTGTAACAGTTGTTTCGGTGTTGCTAAGGGTTCCTTCCCCTCCCGGGGCGACTACGACCTGCCCGAAGCCGGGGGTCGTGATACTGGCACTGGGAATGCTTGCGCTGGCGGTTGCTTTGAGATCGCCCTGACCGATGGACGCCGAGTTGCTCGGCACGTCGAAGCTAGGGGTATTCGTCACGTTGTAGACGTTGAAGGAGTACATCGCAGAGTAGCGCCCTGCGAAGCGAACGGTCTTCGTCAGTGAGAGATCGGCACGCTTCTGGAAGGACTGACGGAAGATATTCCGCTGACCGGGCGTGAAGTCATTCTCGAATTTGTCGCATGGCTCGTTGGCTGTGCAAAGCGGGATGCCCTTCTGCCCTGGTTGAAGCAGGTTGACATTCAACTGAGCTACATCGATGGCCCCGAGATAGCCACCACTGGAGGTCTGGAACGCACCTACATGGCCAGTCATGGCCGACTTGGGGTTGCCTCCGTTCTTGATGCCGAGCACGGGGTTAGCCAATGTGGGGAAGTTACCAAAGTACAGGCTGCCCACAGCACCATCAAATTCATATAAGCTGTAGGGCTGGCCGCTCTCCGCCACCACGATACCGCTCAACTGCCAGTCGTTGACGACCTTTCCGATCATGCTGGACTTCGGGGCCAGGTCTGGCGACGTGAAGACGAACTGTGCGGTCAGCGTGTGGGTACGATCGAAGTCAGCCGACGAGTAGGAATCACGCAATCTGTCCGGGTTATCGCCCGTGAAGAACAGACCTACATCGCTCTGCTCATCGAGAGCATGGCTCCAGGTATAGGCAACGGTCGCCTGCACATGGTTGGACATGCGCTTTTCGATCTGTGTCTGGAGGGAGTTGTAGGCAGAGACACCCGCAGCCGTGAACAGCGCAGCATTGGGGCTATAGCCAGTGTAAGGAACGCGAAGGTCGATGTTACCGCCGTCATATGTGTTGTAGGGTTCGGTAGAGATGGGCTGAAAGTAGTTCTTGGAACCCACCTTCACTGGCCGAGCCTGATTGAGCACTTCATAGCCGTAGCTCGAAGTCTGATCGTGGATAGGGTTGGTGGGCGTTGCGATTCCAGGCTCATTGAAAGGCACTGGGATCACACCATGCCGACCGACATTGCCGACATAGCCAATCGTGATGGCCATGTCATTCGTCGGCTGCCACTGCATATTGAAGCTGTAGTTGATTGAGTACGGCAGCTTGTTCGCACGGTTATAGGCACCGAAGTTGAGGGGGGTCACGCCGCAATCTCCACCGGCCTGTTCGGCCAGAAGACCCGCGCAACCAGCTTCGATCTGGGCCTGGGTAGGCAGCTTGCCGGTAAAGCTGGCAGGGTTGGAACTGGGCACAGGGATCGTTGCGGAACCAAGGGGATTTTCCAGCGTTCTGGTTCCCGAACCGGTAACGTAGTCCACCAGAGGAGGGGCTTCGGTGACGCCAAAGGGGCCACCGGTACTACCGCCTGCTGGCTGCGAGAGATAGCTGAAGAGTTCGCCACGGTCATAGTAGAAGCCCGTGCCGCCGCGGAAGACGACCTTGCCATTATCCTGCTTGGGGGAGAAGGCAAAGCCGATGCGCGGCCCGAGACCCCACTGGCGGCCAGTGAGCGTCGAGTTGCTGACACCGGGAGTCGGGTTGAACTTGTTATTGCCAGCCACTACAAATCCAGCGTTGTTCACCGTGGTGGCTGAGGCGCTGTACAGCGAAGGATCGAAGTTGAACATGTTGCCGTACTTCTCAGAGAACGGACCGGTATAGTCGTAACGAATTCCAGCAGTAATGGACAGATTGGACAGTACCTGCCACTTGTCCTGGATGTAAGAGCCGCTTTCATTGGAGCGATAGTAGCGGTTCGCATTACCGACCAGGTAGTTGCTGCTGCTTACCGATCCCTGCAGGAAGGTCTCGAAGTTTGTGGTGTTGACCTCTCCCTGACCACCGCGGTCGTTGCGGATGTTGAGCTGGGTGTAGTTGTAGGACGTACCAATGGCCAGGCTATGTTTGCCAATGGTATAGAAGAGGTTGGTGGAGGGGTTCCAGCGGCTCTGGAAATAACCGGCGTCTACGAATGCGCTGTCAGGCCCCGTAGTGATGGCACTCCCTGAAGAGTAGCCGAACTTGCTGAGTCCCAGGCCGGGAAGGCCAGGGCCGGGAAGGCCTACGCCCACATTGCCGACCTGCGGGTCGAAGTAGTTGTAGACCTTCTGGCGCGAGAAGCCGAAGAGCTGCTCCCAGTTGATACGAGAGCCGATGGTGATGGTATTGCTCAACGCACCCACCTGCGCTCCGCTATCTGTAATAGAAGGAAAGCCCCCCGTATTTGCAATCGTGAAGGGAGAGCTGTCCGGGGTGTGCTGGTAGTAGTACTTCGCCGAGAGGCGATCGTTCTTGGTTACGTTATAGTCCAGGTCGCCGACGACCTGATGGGTCTCGAAGAGCGAGGAGCCAGGGAGGAAGACATTCCCGGCGCCGCTGAAGAGAGAGCTGACGTTTGTATTTTGAACCGATGGGATCAGGTACTGACCGTTCGGCAGCTTGGCATTGAGGATCGCAGAGGCTACTCCATCGATCGGCCCCGGAAAGGGAGCATAGCTCGATGGCGCTGGCTGCGTCGTATAGCAAGCTGCCCGGTCGGCCGTCGTATTGAATGTGGTGTAGCAGGCGGACGCGAGGAGATACGAGTTGGCCGCTGCGGTAAGCCCGGCCGCGCTACGGTCATCGGTCAGGCCAATGGGCACGGTGGGGGTTGAGAAACCCTTGAACTGATCGCTATCGTGCATGAACTGATAGCCGGCAAAGAAGAAGAGCTTGTTTCGGATGATCGGGCCGCTGATGGAGCCACCGATTAGTTCCTTGTGCAACTGCGGATTGACCTCGGAGAGCGGAACGCTGGCGTTGGGGCCCAGAGAGTCCTGCTTGAAGAAAAAGGGAGCGGCGTTGGCAAAGTTCGTTGCGCGCGTGCCGTAGAGCTGGGCGTGGTACTGGTTGGCTCCGGTAGCAGTACTGACTTCCACGTGTGCACCGCTGTTGGTTCCGCTCTGCGCGTCATACATGGAGGTCTGAACGCTGATCTCCTGAATAAACTCGGGGGGAGGCGTTGCAAGGCCGTTGCCGTTCGATCCCGCCACAGAGTTGCTGGTTTGTGCCTGGCCACCGAGGCTGGAGCCCTGGCCGATGTTGAAGGCATAACGCTGCGAGGCGTCCTGACTGGCGCTCTGGCCGTTGAAAAGATTGGTTACGTCGACACCATCGACACGGAAGGAGTTGCTGGTAGCGCGCTGACCGTTGGCCCAGATGTCCTGGTTGCCCAGTCCCGCATTGGTTCCAATGCCGGCGAGCAGCTCTGCGCTTACGCCAGGGGCGAGGATGGCGGCCTGCGTGAAGCTGCCTGTAGCCAGAGGAAGATTCTGGATCTGCTGATGGTCAAGCGTGTATCCATTAGTTGCATCGGTCGCGTTGAGTAGCGGGTTCTCCGACACAGTCACGCTGGTCGTTACCTGGCCGACTTTAAGCGCAGCAGTGACGGTAGAAGCACGAGTCTCCACCACATTGATATGGGGCAGAAGAAGCGTATCAAAGCCATCGCGAGTAACGCGCACGGTGTAGGTGCCAACCGGTAGGTTCAAAATCTGGAAATAGCCATCTTTCGCGCTGGTAGCCGAACGCTTGAGCGCGGTGTGCTCTTCCATCACGTTTACCGCTGCATCCGGCACTGCCGCGCCGGATACGTCCGTGACTGTTCCGTTGATGGAACTCAGTGTCTGCTGGGCGCTTAAAGGCAGCGCAAATAGACATAGGGCACCAAAAAACAAAAGAAATTTCTGCATGACTGACTCTCCTAAAATATTGCAAGGGAATAAAAGGCTCTACTTATTGCAATCGTGAATGCGGATGCGTTAATGACTAACAAGCCAATGTGAATCGCAGGTTAGAAAATTGTCTTTAATGTGGGGTTTTACTGAGGTACGGACAAGTACAACAGGGGCTTCAGTCGCGAAGAAATTCTTTGCTGAGCGAGCATTCCCTCCGTGGCTGAACAGGCTGCGGAAAACTCTCAGGTAAGGAGAGAGTCTTGATCTTTAGGGCCAAGGGCCCGTTTCATCCCAGCCTGGGGTGGAGCGGAGCAGCGAGCGGTTTCTAGCTCGCTGCCAGCGTAGCCCCAGGTACGGAATCAACTCGAAAGCAGAGGGCTGTAAGCCCGATTCATCGTGCACTGCACAGAAGATGAGTCGGGCTTACAGCCCTCAACTTCTACTCCTGCACTAACCTGGGGCGTCGCTCCCCGAGCCACCACGCTATCGCGTGTTGTCCCTGGTTCGCTGTGCCCCAGGCTGGTATGAAACGGGCCGTTGGCCCTAAAGATCAAATGGGGGCTTTCCGCAATCTGTCTAGCAACACCAACAGGTCGGGACGGCGGGACTGAAGTCCCGCCCCTTCAAAGCAAAGGCTGTAACTAAGAACAAAAGCCAAATGACAACAAAAGCACTGACAAAAACAAAAAGCAGGTAGTTCCGATTTGTCGGATACTACCTGCTGCTTTGCAGATGAGCTTTGATTGCGGTCTTACCCACTTACAGGAAGAGGTCCGTACAAGCTCCCTATACCGACTGCCCGCTTGCGGTTTCCTTGGCATCCGAAAGTGTAACCTTCACGCTTATCTGCTGATGGCCCCGAAAGATAACCAGTGAGATCGTATCGCCTGCGTGATGCGCATTGAGCACATTCGACAGGTCCTGGGGCGTCGTGATTGTCTGGCCGTCGGCTCCTACGATCAGATCGCCACCCAGCATGACCGGCGTGTTGCCCTCCCAGGCCTTCTGCGTGCCGCCATGCAGTCCAGCTCGTTCCGCTGCGCCGCCGGGAAGCACACGCTCAATCAGAATGCCGTATTCCGCAGGCAGACCGATCTGATCCGCGATGTCCGGGCCGATGGGCAGCGTAACGATATCGAGCGAAGGCCGGCGAACGTGACCATACTTCGCGAAGTCGTCCAGCACCGCCTTGGCGGTATCGATGGGGATTGCAAAGCCGATGCCGGCAGATTGATCTGCGCCGCCATTGGGGTTCGAGGCGATCAGTGTCGTGATCCCGATGACCTCGCCGCGCGAGTTCAGCAGCGGACCGCCGGAGTTGCCGGGGTTGACGGCAGCGTCGGTCTGGATGGCATCCTCGATGGGATTGCCCTCCTGCCCGCGGATGGAACGAATCGCCGAGATGATACCGCGCGTCATCGTTCCAGACAGGCCAAAGGGATTGCCGATGGCGTAGACACGCTGGCCTACCGTAAGCCCCTGCGAACCAGCCAGGGTGGCCGGAACGAGATTGGGTGCGTTTTCGATCTTGATGAGAGCAAGGTCATGGGCCTTGTCAGTCGTCAGCACCTTCGCCTTGTACTGGTGCTTGTCAGAGAGAGTCACCTCGACGCGCTGGGCGTTGTCGATGACGTGGTTGTTGGTCAGGATGAGGCCTTCCTTATTCAGGATGAAGCCGGAACCCTGTCCCTGCTGCGGAACTGGCCCGTAGAAGAAGTCGAACGCGACCGCAGTGCTGGTGATGTTGACCACTGAAGGAAGCGCACGCTTATAGACAGCGATGTTCTGCTGTTCCTCGGCGTCGAAGGCCGGGGCGGCGGCGGCTTCGGTCAGAGAGAAGCTCCCCGCGGGACCGCTGAGAGTAGCAGTTGTCGTGTTATCGAGGGGCAGGGAGTGATGCAGCAGGCCAGCAAGCGCTCCCACCGGCATCATGCGGGTGGTGAGGTAGTAAAAGCCGCAGACAATCAGAAGTACGAGCAGAACGGGACGCAGTTTCATCGGCATTAACCTTGGCGGCGCCCTGGGAAGAGCGCGCTACTAGAATTTTAGCGTTTTCGGGGGTTGCGAGTAGAGTTACGGTTCAAATCGAGCCACCTGACACAACTCCCGCCAAACGACGCCAACCCGCTGCAGCAACGTTACGAGATCCCCGTTGTTCTGAATCACAAGGCACTCCGCTGCATGCGCCTCGTTCGCCGTCTGCATCGCGAGGCGCGCACGCGCATCGGCTTCGAGCGCTGCCCGCTCTTGAGGATCGAGCAAGCGGCCTGCGGCAGCCCGCTCCACAAACCGCGCGATCTTCTGCTCCTCCGGCGCGGTCACCAGCACCATGCGGTCGAAGCGATCACGCCAGGGCTGGCTGGAGTTGCCGTACTTCGTCGTGAATAACAGAGCGGACTCGACGATGACGATAGCATCCGGATGTTTGCGAGCAAGCCCTTTTATCAGGCGCGCCTGCTCGGCAATCACCGCCGGATGCACAATCGCGTTCAACTCCTCGACTCGGCCTTCGGTAAAAGCCAGCCGGGCCAGAACGCGGCGATCGAAGGCGCCGTCCTCCGCGACGACGGTCCCTCCGAAGTGCTCGACAATAGCGGCGTAGACAGGCTGACCGGGCTGCATCAACTTGCGCCCCATCTCGTCGGACGACAGCACCACGCCGCCGCGCTCGGCGAACATCCGCGCGACGGTCGACTTGCCGCTGCCGAGATCGCCCGTCAGACCGACGCGCAGCATCGTACTACTTTCCGCTGCGCCGCATCTTCGCGGCCTTCACGGTATTGCTCATCAGCATGGCGATGGTCAGGGCTCCGACTCCGCCCGGTACGGGAGTGTAAGCCCCTGATAGCGCAAACGCCGCCGGATCGATATCACCGATGACCGTAGAGCCACGCTTCAAAAAGCCTTCGCGCCGCGCTTCATTGTTCGGGAAGAACTTCTCCACCTCGGCCGCATCGGTCAGGCGGTTGATGCCGACATCGATCAACGTCGCGCCAGGCTTCACCATCTCCGGAGTCACAAATCCCGCGCGCCCGATGGCCGCCACCAGGATGTCAGCCTCGCGCGCGATCTCCGCGAGCCCCTGGGTGCGCGAGTGGCAGACTGTCACCGTAGCCGAAGCATTGATCAGCATCGCGGCGATGGGCTTACCCACGATATTCGAGCGCCCGATAACGACAGCACGCTTACCCGAAACAGGAATATCGCTGCGGCGAAGAACTTCCATGATGCCCGCGGGCGTGCAGGGTGCAAGCACCTGCGCGTCCGGAGCTCCGCTCAGCAGCCGCCCCGCGTTGATCGGATGAAAGCCGTCTACGTCCTTCTCCGGCACGACGGCTTCCAGCAGGCGTTCCGTGTCGACGTGCTTCGGCAGCGGCAACTGGATGAGGATGCCGTCGATCTCGTCGCGCGCATTCAGTGAAGCGATCAGCTCCAGCAGCTCTTCCGTTGTGATGCTGGCGTCGGGAGTGTGCATCTCGGAGTAGATACCGAGCTCCCCACAGGTCTTTACCTTGCTGCGCACATAGATCTGCGACGCGGGCACATCGCCCACCAGCACGACCGCAAGCCCCGGCGTATACCCGGCCTCACGAGCTGCTACTACCTCGCGTGCAACTTCGGCTTTAATCTCGCCGGCTATCGCTACGCCATCCAGAACACGCGTTTTCATATCCAAATCGGGCATTAAACCATTTCCCCTAACAGGTGTAGAGCCAGTCACTGATCTCGCACCATTTCCACGGGAAACGGCGCTGCTTGCCCCCTTCGCTTCCAGGAAGCGGGGAAACTGCTCTCACTCCATCGTACCGCGCCTGCTTATGGCACTCTTCAACAAATGGAACAGTTTTTTCAATAGGGAATATTCGACGGAACAATTCATCATCCATGCATCTCCTGCCGCGCAAATCAATCTAACTAATCAGGCGCAGAGATCAAGAGATATGCGTCTAAGACGAGGTGCACTGAATGAGTGAAAGTTTCAACCAGCAGGACATCACCTACGGAATTGAAAAGTTTAGCGCCAACGATCTCACCATGCTCCGCAACGAGCTTCTCCGGTCGGGCGTGGATTCCTTCCAGTCTGCGGAGATCGTGGCCAGTTTCCTGACCGGACGCGGCTACGGGTGCTCAACGCACGAAGCCCGCAACGCCGCCTCAAAGATTGAGGTCTATGGCTGCACCGCTGAGCGTATCCAGGCGGCCCTGGAGCTTGCAGCACGGGTGATGTAAGAGATTACTGCAGAATCTCGCCTTCAGCATCATCGGTCGGCGACTCAATCTCCGCGTGGAATCCTTCCAGCATTCTTTCGAGAAACGCGTCAGCATCGAACTCCTTGCGATGCATCGACTCCGCGTTCACAATGTGGCGTGCAAGATCCGCAAGCACAATACCCCACGCAAAGGGGTCGTCCCACGTGCCCGAGCGCAGGCTTACATGCTGCCCCTGCTCGGCGACCCACACGCGCAACAGCTCAAACGATGCCTTGTCCCGCACCGCCGCTGGCGGCGGATCCAGATATTTATTGCTCATACAACCCTCCCGGTCAGGTGCCGCTGGCAACGGTGCGCTGACAGCCCGCGTTCATGACTGCCGATAGTATCACTTGGATTTAGCGTGCGCTGAGTGCGGTTTCGATTCCCTGGTTGACCTCAGCCTGCGCAAACTCCGCAGCCACCCGGATGCCGTTCATGATGGCGCGCTCGTTCGACGATCCGTGGCCTACGATGCTGACGCCGCGCACCCCCAGCAGGACCGCTCCGCCGTACTCCGAGTAGTCGAGCCGCTTCTTGAAGTCCGCAAAGGCCTTGCGCGAGAGCAGCGCACCCACTTGCGACGTAACCGTCGACTTCAGGCTCTCCTTCAGGGAGACGGTCAACAGCTTCGCCGTGCCTTCGCAGGTCTTCAGGGCGACGTTCCCCACAAATCCGTCGCACACGATGACATCGGCATGTCCGTTGAAGAGATCGCGGCCTTCGACGTTGCCGATGAAGTTGATTCCCTTCAGCTCGCGCAGCAGCGGCAGCGTGTCGCGTGTGAGCGAGTTGCCCTTGCCGTCCTCTTCTCCGATGGAGAGCAGGCCCAGGCGGGGATTCGGAATGCGCAGCACGTTCTTCGCGTAGACATGGCCCATCACGGCGAACTGAACAAGATTTTCAGGGTCGGAGTCGACGTTGGCGCCGACATCGAGCAGCAGCGAGGGACGCCCGGTCGTCGTCGGCACAATGGTCGCCAGCGCGGGCCGGTCGACGCCCGAGAGCGAGCCCAGAACCATCTTCGCGGTGGCCATGGCGGCGCCGGTGTTGCCGGCAGTCACAAAGCCCGCGGCACGGCCTTCGCGCACCATCTTGAGTCCCACGCGCATGGAGGAGTCACGCTTGGAACGGACCGCCTGCGCGGCCTTGTCGTCCATGTTGATCCATTCACTGGCCTGGGAGATGAAAACGGGCAGACGCTCGCCCCTGGCGTAGGCCTTGAGGGCCTCGCGTAGTTTGGGACGCAACAAATCTTCTGGCCCGGTCAGGTGAACGCGAACGTCCAATTGACGGCAGGCCAGAATGGCCCCGCGAATTTCAGGCTCGGGGGCCTTGTCGGATCCCATGGCATCGAGAACGATGTCGATCGGCATAAACGCGCGCGGGCTACGACGCTTTCTTCAGAATTTGTAAGGTTACTCGGCGGTCTTGACAGCCAACACGGCGCGTCCCTTGTACTCGCCGCACTTCTTGCAAGCGCGGTGAGGCAGCTTGCGCTCGTGGCAGGTCGGGCACTCGGAAACACCGGTGGGGGTCAGGAAGTCGTGGCTGCGGCGCTTGGCGGTGCGCTGCTTGGAGTGGCGCCGTTTCGGATTAGGCATGGTATTCCTCTCAACATCGTTGGCCGGGAAGCGCTATTGCGTCTTCCAGTGGCCGAAGCTTGTTCAAAATATTCAAAAACTCACGGGCTCAGGCTTTCGGAGCGGCGATTCCAGCAAGCGCGTGCCAGCGGAGATCTACCGGCCGTTCCTCGCAGCCGCACGGGGCGGTATTGCGATTGGCGCCGCATTGCGGGCAGAGGCCTTTGCAGTCCTCCCGGCAGAGCGTCCGACCGGGCAGAGCCAGAAGTACCTGCTCACGCACGGCGTCCTCCAGCAGCAGGCCGCTCTCTTCATAATAACCGATTTCCGTCTCGTCTTCCGTAATTGCGTGCTCGCCGGGCTGATTATCCACGCCGCCGGGCCGGAAGATGAGGTCGAAGTCCCCGCTGAGGAACTGTTCGACGGGTTCGACGCACCGGGCGCAGAGCAGTTCAAACGTGCCGGCAAAGTGCGCGCGCAGACGGATATCGTCGACAAAGTCCTTGGGGCCGCGATGTTCGACGATCAGTTCGGCCTGGCCCTCGAGCTTCAAGGGACCAATCTGGCGGACATCCTGGGCATAGTCGATCGCCCCCGCTGCGAGGCTTTCGTCCAGCTTGAGAGGCTCTTCGACGAGTTGTACGGGAGTGATGAGCATGGATTAAGGGTAGGACTTGCGGAGGGGGGAGTCAATGAGCCGGAATATGGGGTGGTGCATCCACAGGTATTGCGCAAGCCAAACGGGTAGCGAAGATTCAGATTTATCGCCCGTCCCTTCATCATGGTCGGGACGGGGGATGTTGCTGCAGGGCGCACTGAAACTGATGGCGCAAAGCTCTGCCCCCGAAGAGACGCGAGCGTCTAAAACTCAACTTTGCGTCAAACTAGAGGAGGGAGTGCATCAGAGATGGCGAGAAGCCGGGAGCAGCTTGCGAACACGGAGTCCGTGGATAACTACCTGAAGGCGATCTTCCACCTGGGAGGCGGGCAGAAGGAACGCGTCAGCAGTGGAGATCTGGCGGAACGGCTTGGAGTCGCACCGGCATCCGTGACCAGCATGATCCAGAAGCTCGCTGCTTCCACCCCGCCGCTTGTCGACTACGAGAGGCACTATGGGGTCTGCCTCTCACACGCCGGGAAGAGACGTGCGCTGGAGATTATTCGTCACCATAGGCTCATCGAGACCTTTCTTTACGAGGTCCTCAACTACCCCATCGACGAGATTCATGATGAAGCCGAACGCCTGGAGCACTTCATCTCCGAGACCTTCGAGAAGCGCATCGCGGATAAACTTGGGAACCCTCAGCTTGATCCGCATGGGCACTGCATCCCGTCTCTCGACGGGACGATGCCTGCGATCCATCGAGTCACCTGCAACTGCGAATGAGCCCTGCCGCAAGCGAGCTGCGGCGGTGCGTATACTCCGTATAATTCTCGAACGTCACCTCTGGAGTTCCTGCTTGCGCTCACTTCCCCTTGTCGCCCTCTTGCTCCTTGCCTCCCCGGTCTTCGCCCAACAGGAAGCTGTCCATGCCACAGGACCGGCCTACGTGCCGCAGCCTGCCTGGATCGCGCGTTCCAACGCCTTCACCCAACAGATTCTCGACATCCAGATCAAGTACTCGCCCGAACAGGCTTCCTCGGAGGGCCTGGCGAAGTACGACACCGAGATCGGCGATGTGTCGCTGGCCGCGGAAGAGGCGCAGCGCAAGGAAGAGGAAGCAGCAGTCGGCAAGCTTGAAGCTGCACTCAAGACCGAGCAGGACCAGAACGTCGCCGAAGACCTCGAGATCATCCTCCACAACGAGCGCCTCGGCTTTCGCACGCAGGACTTCGCTCACAAGCGCCGTGTGCCCTTCATCAACGCCACCAGCTTCGTCTACTCCGGCTTGGAGCCCCTGCTCGATGACCAGCTTCCTCAGTCCCGCCGCGAGTCCGCAGTCGCTCGTTTGAAGAAGTATGCCGGACAGGCGCCGGGCTACCGGCCCGTCACGCTGCAGCTCATCGAGCGCATGAAGCAGCAGATGGCAAAGCCGGGCATGATCTATCCCTCCAGATCCGATGTGGAAACGCAGCTATCGCGCAACGCCGCCGTCGTGGACGGAATCGCCGACCTGTTCCAGAAGTACAAGCTGACTGGATGGGAACCGGCGTATGCCGCGCTGAAGACCCAGCTCGCCGACTATGACTCCTGGGTGAGGACCAACCTCCTGCCCAAGACCCGCACCGACTTCCGCCTTCTTCCCGAGGAGTACGCGCTCGCCTTCGAGGGCTACGGCATCGACATTCCGCCCGCGCAGATCGCGGAGATGGCGCACAAGGCGTTCCTCGACTACCAGGCCCAGATGCAGCCCCTGGCAGCGGAGATCGCCAAAGAGCATGGCTTCGCTTCGAGCGACTATCGCGACGTGATCCGCGAGCTTAAGAAGCAGCAGATCACCGGCGATGCCATCCTGCCGTTCTACGAAAAACGTCTGCACGAGATCGAGAAGATCATCGTCACCGACAAGCTTGTCACCCTGCCCAACCGCCCGGCCATCAT
Organism: Granulicella mallensis; assembly: GCF_014203225.1. Lineage (GTDB taxonomy): Bacteria > Acidobacteriota > Terriglobia > Terriglobales > Acidobacteriaceae > Granulicella > Granulicella mallensis_A. Next base: position 211,881 of record NZ_JACHIO010000008.1, read on the forward strand.
TCGCCTGGGCACACCGGCCGAGAGCTCGCAGATCTCTGCACCGCACATGGTTCCTCCTCCGTTCCTGCACAACACGGGACAGCGCGGCGTGTTCGTGCTGCCGCTCAACATGCCGGCGGGCCCCGGCGAGGCGAAGGCTGCCAAGGTCGACGACTACACCTTCGACGCTGCCTCGTGGACCCTGATCGCGCACGAGGCCCGTCCGGGACATGAGCTGCAGTTCGACTCGATGGTGGAGCACGGCGTCTCACTGGCGCGCGCACTGTTTGCGTTCAACTCAACCAACGCCGAAGGCTGGGGCCTTTACTCGGAGTACATTACGCTGCCCTACATGCCGAAGGAAGGCCAGCTCATCAGCCTGCAGTTCCGGCTGCTGCGCGCGGCACGCGCGTTCCTGGACCCAGAGCTGCAGGCCGGCAAGATTCAGCCTGCAGACGCGATGAAGGTGCTCACGCAGGATGTTTGCTTCTCCGTGCCGTTTGCCAATCAGGAGGTCGAGCGCTACACGCTCCGCTCGCCGGGACAGGCCAACAGTTACTTCTACGGCTTTACGCGGCTGCTGGAGCTGCGCAAGGAGACCGAAGCCGCGCTGGGCCCGAAGTTCAGCGCCCTGCGCTTCCATGACTTCATCCTCGCGCAGGGACTACTGCCGCCAGGCCTGATGAAAAAGGCTGTAGAGGAGCACTTTATTCCGCAGGAGAAGGCGCGTCAGCCGTAGGGCGTTAGCCAGATTTTGTCGCTGTCATTGCTTCTGAGATAGGTCCGGGCTTTAGCCCGGACATTTACGACAGCAACGACTCACATATTTTGTTTCCCACTGAATCGTCATCCTGAGCGGAGCGCCTCGCGTTTTTTGCGAGGCGCGGAGTCGAAGGACCCCGAAGAACTCGATCTCACCCTTGCTGTTAGGACCTTTTCCAGCACTAGAGTCCAGGCTCGAGCGCTCGAGGGGGAAAAGGGACGAAGAGTATAGGCAAGATAGCAACCCTCGGGGTCCTTCGACTCCGCGTCCCCAAAAGCCGGGACGCTCCGCTCAGGATGACGATTCAGTGGAGAGACGTAAAACAAAACTGAGTCTCCCTCTGGTCCATCATTTGCATCTGCACGTTGGATGACACGCCATAAGATTCCCATCTTTGTAACAAGTTCATTACAATGTTGGAACCATCAAGCCACAACGCGCGTATCCTGTCTGCGTAGAACTATGTCTCCACCCAGCAGCGCGGGAGATGCACGAAACTTTCTCGATCGAGGTTGATTTCCAATGCACCTTCTCCGTTCGCTTGTGATCCCTGCTTCGTTAGCCACCCTGCTGCTCGCCGGCTGCCACGTCTCCACCCATAAAGACGGCAAGAACGAGAATGTCGACATTGGAACTCCATTCGGCTCGATGCAGGTCAAGACCAACGGTAAGGGCGATACCACCGCGATCGGCATCGCAGCCTATCCCGGCGCTACACTGGTCAGCAATAACGGCAAAGACTCGGACGAAGGCTCCGCCGACATCAACATGAACTTCGGCAGCTTCCATCTCGGCGTAAAGGCCGCAAGCTACCAGACCAGCGATCCCCAGAGCCGGGTAGAGGCCTTCTACCGCAAAGAGCTTGCCCATTATGGAGACGTGATCGAGTGCCGCCACGGCAACGCGGTCGGCCAGCCCACGCGAACCTCCCAGGGCCTGACCTGCGACACGAAACATGGCAATCACATCAGCACGGACGACTCCGATTCCGACCTGGATCTGCGCACCGGCTCCGAGCAGCACCAGCACATCGTCGGCCTCACAGCGAAGGATGGCGGCACCAGGATCGGACTCGTCGCTCTGGATCTGCCCACCGGTCACGAACACAAAGACAGCGAGTAGCGCCCCGACGAGTTGCCGCAAAGCTCCCGCTCCGGTAGCCTTCGAGAGGTGATTCAACGCCATTGTCCCCGCTGCCGGTCTGTCCTCCACTTTGAGGACCACGGAACCCTCGTCTTTTGTTGGAACTGCGGAGCCCCGCAAATCACCCTCTCCGAAGAGCTGCTGGAGCAGGCCCAGCAACAGGTGCAGGATGCGGCCGCCGGCGCACAAGGCAGTAGTACGATCCAGGTTCAGGCCCCCTCCGCCGTGAACTGGAAGGCCGCCATCCACATCGCCCTGATCGTCGCCGGGGCGCTATCGGCGATTGCCATGCTGGTGCCGCCCGCCGAGATGCTGGCCTGGCTGGCGCCGTCCATCGTGCTCGCCCTCTACGCCTCCCGGAACCGCCAGACGCGCATCACCACGGGGCTGGGAGCGCGTATCGGACTGCTCTGCGGGGTGCTCTGCTCCCTGGGCCTGATGCTCATCACCGCCCTGCAAATGCTCGTCCTGCGCTTTGGGATTCATGGAATGGCTGAGATGGAAGCCAACATGAACTCCGTGATGCTGGAGGCAAAGACCCGAGCCGTGGCGCAATCAGGGCAGGCAGCGGCCAGTATCTTCGATCTCTTCCTGACCGCTCCCGAGTTTCGTGCGGGATTCTTTCTGGCTGGACTGGCGATGGTAGCGGCGATTCTCATGGTGCTGTCCACCGCCGGTGGCGCATTTGCGGGCTTTGTCCGGTCGCGGCAAACAAAGACTATTCTTTAGAACAGTTTGGCCCGTGTGATAGCAGGACCAAGGCAACGATGTGCCTCTGCTCTTCTCATCCCCTCCACAGAAACGTCATCCTGAGCGGAGCGCCTCGCGTTTTTGCGAGGTGCGCAGTCGAAGGACCCCGAGGGCCTTGATCTCACCCAGGAAGCTAGGACCTTTTTCCGCACGAAAGCCCGGGATCGAGCGCTAGAGGTAGAAAAGGAGCGAAAAGCAGAGGCAGGATTACAACCCTCGGGGTCCTTCGACTCCGCGTCCCCAAAAGCCGGGACGCTCCGCTCAGGATGACATCTTTAGGGTGAGATTAAAAAAGACGATGGGTACACGTCGTCTTTTCGCTCTGACCGCATGAAATCACGCGGCACTCCTTGTCTGGTTCTTCTTTATGACGAAACTGCCCTGACGCAACCGCTCGCTCCGCTGCTATCATCAACACCTATCATGAGCGACAATCACCCATCCTCTCCGGCCACCGAAACGAGCGAATCCACCCAGTCCACACGGTCGCCACGCCTGCGCGAAAAAGGCCGCCTCATGTCCGGCTCCGAGATCGAGCGCACCTTGGTGCGTCTTGCGCACGAGATCGTGGAGCGCAACCACGGCTGCGACAACCTCGGCCTGGTCGGCATCAAGCGCCGCGGCGTGCCGCTGGCGCAGCGCATCGGCGCGCTGATCGAAAAGATTGAGAAGCAGCCGGTCGATACCGGCATGCTCGACATCAGCTTCTATCGTGACGATCTCTCGACGCGCGATATCCGGCCCGTCGTCGAAAAAACCGATATCGGCTTCGACGTTACCGGACGCGACATCATCCTGATGGACGACGTGCTCTACACCGGCCGCACCATTCGCGCCGCGATGGACGCGCTCTTCGACCACGGCCGTCCCAAGAGCGTGCAGTTGCTGGTCTTGATCGATCGCGGCCACCGCGAGCTGCCGATCGAAGCCCGGTTCATCGGCCGCACCGTACCCACCTCGCGCCGCGAGATCATCGAAGTCAAGCTGCGCGAGATCGACGACGACGAACAGGTGACCCTGGTCGAGCTGCTGGACTAGAGCAAATTTCCTGTAGGTGTATAGCGGAACCGAGACATTGATGGCCGTTTTTCCCCAGAAAAACGGCACTGCACGCCCGATTCAACTTCACAGTAACAGGAAATTTACTCTAACCCCACACGAAACCGAGCCAATCCCCATGAGCGAACAGGTCCTCACAGAGCCGACAGAGGGTCTTCCTCTGCCTGCGCCCAATGAACCGGAACCCATGAGCATGGGCGCGGTGCTGCGCGTCGTCACGATGCGGCGGCTCTGGTACGCGCAGATCGTCTCGGTCTTCGGCGACTTCCTCGCGCTGTTCGCAGTCATCACCGTCATGACGTTCAAGCTGCATGCCACCGCGCAACAGGTGACGACCGGACAGATCGCCTACCTGCTGCCGATTGCGCTGCTGGGTATCGTCAGCGGCGTGTTCGTCGACCGCTGGCCGGTGAAGATCACGCTGGTCTCGAGCGACTTCCTCCGCGCGGGCCTCTGCCTGCTCCTGCTGCTCGTGCACTCGGTCTACGGCTTCTACATCGTCCTGGCGGCGATCAGCGTCGTCTCGAGCTTCTTCACGCCCGCGCAGGGTATTGCTCTGCGCAGCGCGGTCCCCAAGCACGGCCTGCGTTCAGCCAACTCGCTGATGCAGCAGGTCATGTTCATCATGCGCATCATCGGCGGCCCGATCGCGATCTTCGTCGTCTCGCGCTTCCACGAGCAGACCTGCTACATCCTCGACTCCCTCAGCTTCATTGCCTCCGGCTCGCTCATCGCCTCCCTTGCGCTCAATGTTCCGAAGAAAAGCGCAGTCGTGGTCACCCCGGAGCAAGAGCAGCCGACTTCCAAAGACGGCAAGACCGGCATCGCCCTCATCCTTGAAGACATGAAGGAGGGCGCGGGCTTCGTGCTGCATCACGCGGCCCTGCTCTTCGTGATCGTCGCCCTGGCTGCCGGCCTGTTTGTGATGGCCTGCTTCGGCCCCCTGATCGCCATCTTCGTGCGCGACACACTGCATGCTTCGACCAACGTCTTCGGCATCTCGAGCGCGATGATCGGGCTCGGCCTGCTCGTGGGTATCTCGATCCTCAACGCCGTGGCCAAGAACGTGAAGAACACCACCCTCGTCTACTCAGGCCTGGGAGGCATCGCCCTCTCCACGCTGTTGATGGCGACAGCCCCGCACATCGTCTTCCAGCTCGGAAGCCACGCCATCGGGGTCGATAGCCTGCTCACCATCGTCGGCTGCTTCATGATCGGCTTCTCGGCAGGAGGCATCATCGTTCCTTCGCAAACGATGATCCAGCAGGAGACCCCGCCGGAGATGCTGGGCCGCGTAGGATCGACGGTCATGTCGTTCATCTTCAGCGCGCAGATCGCAGGGCTGGTGCTGAGCGGTATCCTGGCCAATCACACCAGCGTACGGCGCGTCTTCCTGCTCTGCACGGGGATGCTGGCGGTGCTGATCGTCGCAGGCAAGCTATGGATGGAACCGAAAGAGCACATGACGGCTTAGGGCCTCGTTCGTAGTGAGCAAATATTTTGCTGTGGCAAGCCTCGGAAGGGCACGGTTTCAACCGTGCCGTAAAAGCTGCTCCGTAGGCGCCGTACCGCTCTGCCGAAGGCTGGAGTGAAGGCGCAGCCGCAACGACTGAATTGCTTTCTTTGGTTGCGGCGAAATAGGCGGCAACATCTACGAATGTATTCCGGGCTGTCCCCCCGCAATCTAGGCCGCACGAAGGAAGATAATTCAGTCGTTGCGGCTGCGCCTTCACTTTGGCCTTCGGCAGAGCGGTAAGGATTTTTATTCCTAGCGTCTGTGGCAGGGTTGAAACCCTGCCCTTCCGAGACTTGCCACAAACACTGGCTCAATTCACCCTTCCCCGGTGTCTAAGCCCTTAGCAGCCGAATCAGACTTCGGCTCCGGCTCTCGCCAGCCGCTACCACCCGCAGGTCCGAGCGCTCGCCCACCACTTCTGATCGAGGTGCTCCTCATGGCGTTCTCCGCAAACTCTACCGCCGAAATCAATGTCACGCCGCTGATCGACGTGCTGCTTGTGCTCCTCATCATCTTCATGGTTCTCGTCCCTGTGCGGCCCCGCGGGCTCGACAGCTCCATCCCGCAAGGCGCTCCGGCGTCTGTGGCGTCTCAGTCTCCTCTGGTGGTGCGAGTCTCAGCAGGCTCCGCCGGCAGTAGCCCAACCTACCGCATCGGTCAGCAGGACGTGGCGCTCGCGGACGTACGCCCTGCCCTGCTGCAGCTCTTCGCCACGCGGCAGAATCTCACCCTCTTTGTCGAAGCCGATCCCACGCTCAACGTCCAGCAGGTAGCCGAGGTCGTCGCGGAGGCACGAGCGGCAGGCGCAGGCCAGATCGCCCTGGGCTCGCTGGCGAAACTCTGACCGCAAAGAGCAAGGCCTCCCGAACGGGAGGCCTTGCGGTACAGCAGGAAGCGCAGCTTACTTCGTCATATCGACGCCGCCGCCCAGCTTCTTCTCCTTGGCCGCTTCGTTGGCCTTGCGAGCGCCGGCAGCTCTCTGCACCCACTCATCAGCCTTGGCGAGGTCGTCCTTGCGGGCAGCATCGTTGCCGCACTCCAGGTCGGCCTTACGGCGATAGGTAAGGTTCAGGTACGACATAGCGTCGTCGTAGTTGGGGTTGATCTCGACAGCCTTGGTCAGGTACTGCAGGGCCTCATTCACGAGATCGGTGTTGGCTGCCACGATCTTCGCGCAGACGTCCTTGGACTTCTTCACGTTGCCTTCGCCATCATCCGTCATGCCGGCAGCAGCGAGGATCGTCGTCGCATTCTTATAGGCCTTGTTCCAATCGATCCAGGCGATCGTGTAGTTAGCCTCGGAGTCCTTCGGATCAAGAGCGATGACCTTCTGCTCCGTAACCTTGGCTTGATCCAACTGCTTGATGTTGCGCTGGATCGAGGCGATCTGCTTGAGTGCGCCAATATCGTTCGGGTCCTTGGCAAGCACCTCGTTGAAGCCGTCCATAGCCTTCTGGGCGATCTTCAGGTTGCCTGGGGTGTCGTCGTTCGGCACCACCTGGTAGCTATACGAGGTCGCGAGGTACAGCCGCGCCGTGGCGTAATCAGGATCGAGAGCGATGGACTCCTGGAACTTGTCGACGGCCTGCTCGTAGTGGCCGGCCTTAAATTCCTGCACACCCTTCACGAGCCTATCGCGCGCGCGCAATTTGGTGCATCCAACGGTGCTCGCCAGCACTACCAACATCGTGGCGCTGACAGAAATTCGTGCGCTAAGCTTCATGAGAACCTTTCCCCTTCAAACAATGTCGCCGCAGGCCCCTCTCAGGAGGCAAAAGTTCCGTAGCCGAGAGTGATCGCCTTGCCGTTCGATTGTAAAGGCAGAAGGCGAAGGTTTACCAGAGGGAGCCCCGGTCTGACAATGCTTTACGCATCATTTCGTATTTTGCGCTCCTAGGCAAGAGGATCTCCGATCTATTGTTCACGGCATAGAAAGAGGCTATTGGTAGCATCAAACCCAGAGAAAGAGCGGACCGGCGCAATCGATCCAAATCCATTCAGGATGGCCAACCGCACGGGGAAACAAGATGTCGGCAACAAAATGGACGGCAGAACAAATTCCTTCACAAACAGGCAAAACAGCCCTGATTACGGGCGCAAACAGCGGTATCGGCTACCAGGCGGCAGTAGAACTGGCACGCCACGGAGCCCACGTTCTGCTGGGTGTCCGTAGCCTCGAAAAGGGCCAGGCGGCGCTCGATCGCCTGCATCGGGAGGTTCCGGGAGCCCAGGCCGAACTTGCTCTGCTGGATATGGCCTCGCTCGCCTCCATCCGTGATTTTTCTCAAAAATTTACAGCCGCCGGGCGAGGGCTCGATTTGCTGATAAATAACGCCGGGGTCATGGCTTTACCTACCCGCGAACTCACTGCCGACGGCTTCGAACGCCAGTTCGGCACCAATCACCTCGGCCATTTTGCGCTCACAGGCCTGTTGTTGCCGCGGTTTGTAGCCTCGCCTGCACCACGCGTCGTGACCGTAGCCTCTTTGGCACACCGCAACGGCAAGATCGAGTTCGACAACCTCCAGAGCGAGCGCAGCTACGTGCCCTGGGATGCGTATAACAACTCCAAACTGGCAAATATTCTGTTTGCACGGGAGCTTGACCGCCGGGCAAAGGCTGCTGGGAGCAGACTGATCAGTCTGCCGGTGCATCCGGGCATCTCCCGGACAGCCATCGTCAGCAACGGCCCAGGGGCCGGCAGCAAGGACTTCAAGGTCATGCTGCTGGGCCTGCTGGCGCCGATCATCACGCAGGACGACAAAATGGGCGCGCTGCCGACGCTCTACGCGGCAACCGCCCCCGAGGCCAAAGGCGGCGAGTACATCGGCCCCGATGGATTCAAGGAGTTCAAAGGCTATCCGAAGGTGGTGCAGCCACTCCCACGCGCGCTCGATGAGGCGGTAGCAAAGAAGCTGTGGTCGGTAAGCGAGGAGCTTACCGGGGTGAAGTACCCGTTCTTGGCCTAAGCATCGTCTGGAAACAAGGAGGACAGAAGGACGCAGTGCCTTTGCAGCTGATGTCTTTGCCTTTCTGGTTGTCATTCCCGCAGGGAATCTGCTGTTTGCTCGTAGCGGCTCAAATGCCATCCGCGGGCACAAATGAAGGGGGCACGGTTAAACCGTGCCCCCTTCATTTGTGCCCGCGCCCCTAACCTTATGGGTAGTGCACGCGGACAGCAGATTCCCTTCGGGAATGACAACCAGAAAAACAAAAGCAACGATTACGCTACCGCTTAGCTTTTTTCGCGACAGTCTTCTTGGCTACGGCCTTCTTCTTCGCCACAACAGTCTTTTTGACCGCAGCCTTCTTCTTCACCGCGACCTTCCTCACTGGCAACGTCTTCGACGGGAGCCGCTTGGCGGCAGACTTCTTCACCGCCTTCTTCGCGACCGCTTTCTTTGCAGGCGCAGCTTTCTTTGCCACTGCCTTTTTCGCGGGAGCCGCCTTCTTTGCAGCCTTAGGCTTCACAGCCGCCACCGGCTTAGGAGAGTTCGCCAATTTAGCCGTGTGATTCTCCATCAGCCTCTCAAGCTGCCCGATCAGGGCGCCTGTCTGCATCGGCTTCACCAGCATCTTGTCGGCGCCCATCTCCTGCCAGTCCTCCTCGCTGAAGGGGAGCGCGGTAAGCAGCGCCACCGCGGGCTGATACGGCGCGGACCGGGCAGCCAGAATGACCTCACGCCCGGAGGCATCGTGCTCCATGCGCATGTCGGTAATCACCATGTGGTACTCGTTCAGCTTGAGCTTCGACTTCCCCTCCCGCGCGCTCGCGGCAGTATCCACATCAAACCCGCTGATCTCCAGCACAGCCTTCACGGTAAGCAAAATAGAGACTTCATCATCGACCAATAAAACACGGCGCTTTGCCATAAGTGGGGTTCTCCTCAAAGACTATAAAGACTATTCAGTAACTTGTGCGTAGCCTTGTGTCCGCCTGCTGCTCTGCCGGGGACATCCGACACATCCTCGCAGTTTCTCCGCAAGGGTGCAAGCTGTCATCCCAGGCGAAAAACGTAAGAGGCCTCCAGTGGATGGAGGCCTCTAGACTACTCTGTTTGCTACCCGACACTTCTAAGCGTCTTCGCCGGGCCACTTCCACCCGTTGATCTCCGGGCTATCGATTCCGTTCTCATGTGCGTAGCTCACGCTCTCGATGATCTGGTCCTTCAGCCATTCCTTGACGTGCGCGGCGCTCGCCTGCAGGGTCGGCACGCGGTCGATCACGTCGATAGCCAGATCGAAGCGATCGATCTGGTTCAGGATTGCCAGCTCCAGCGGCGTGTTGATATTGCCCTTCTCCTTGTATCCGCGCACATGGAAGTTGTCGTGGTTCTTCCTGCGGTACGTGAACTTATGGATCAGCGAAGCATACGCATGGAAGTTGAAGATGACCGGCTTGTCCTTCGTGAACAGGCTGTCGAACTCACGCTCCGACAAACCATGCGGATGCTCTTCCGAAGGCATCAGGCGGAACAGATCGACCACATTGACGAAGCGAATCTTTACCTCCGGGCAGCGCTCCCGGAGAATCGCAACCGCCGCCAGGCACTCCGAGGTGGGGATGTCTCCCGCGCACGCCATCACGACATCGGGCTCCTGGCCCGCGTCGTTACTGGCGAAGTCCCAGATGCCGATGCCCTTGGTGCAATGGTTCACTGCCGCGTCCATGTCCAGATACTGCAGATGCGCCGCCTTGTCGGCGACGATGACATTGACGTAATCCACGCTGCGCAGGCAGTGGTCCGCCACGCTCAGCAGGCAGTTCGCATCGGGCGGAAGATAGATGCGCGTCACCTCGGGGCTCTTGTTCGTCACCAGGTCGAGGAAGCCAGGGTCCTGATGCGTGAAACCGTTGTGGTCCTGCCGCCAGACCAATGAGGTGATGAGCAGGTTGATCGACGAGATCGGGGCGCGCCAGCGCAGTTCCAGCTTGCTCTTTTCCAGCCACTTCGCGTGCTGGTTGAACATCGAGTCGATGATGTGGACGAACGCTTCATAGCTCGAAAAGAAGCCGTGGCGTCCCGTGAGCACGTAGCCCTCGAACCAGCCTTCGAGCGTGTGCTCGCTGAGCATCTCCATCACGCGCCCGTCAGTGGAGAGGAAGCCGCCATCGGCATCCTCCGGCTTCATCTCCGCCATCCACGCCTTGCCGCTCGCTTCATACATTGCATCGAGCTTGTTGGAGGCGGTCTCATCCGGCCCGAAGACGCGGAAGCTCGTCATGTTCTGGCGAATGATGTCGCGCAGAAACTGCCCCAGCGTAGCGGTCGATGAGACCTCGATCTGTCCGGGCTTCTCGACCTTCACGGCATACTGGCGGAAGTCCGGCAGCTCCAGCGGCTTGCGCAGCTCACCGCCGTTCGCGTGCGGATTGCCGCTGATACGCCGCTGTCCTACCGGAGCCGTCTCTCTGAACTCGGCATGGAGCTTGCCGCTCTCGTCGAACAACTCTTCCGGCTTGTAGCTGCGCAGCCACGCCTCCACCTGCTTCAGATGAGCGGGGTTCGTAACCGGGTCGAGGATGGGCATCTGGTGCGCGCGCCACGAGCCTTCCAGCTTATGTCCATCGACCTCCTTGGGACACGTCCAGCCCTTCGGCGTGCGCAGGATGATCATCGGCCAGCGCGGCCGCTCAGGCACCGTGCCCGCAGGGGCGCTGCGCGCCTTCTGCTGAATCGCGCAAATCTCGAGCACACACTGCTCCATCACGGAGGCCATCTGCTGGTGCATCAGCGCCGGATCGTCGCCTTCGACCACATAGGGCGTCCAACCATAGCCGCGGAAGAGACTATCCAACTCTTCGCGCGAGATTCTGGCGAGGATCGTGGGGTTAGCGATCTTGTAGCCGTTCAAGTGCAGCACCGGCAGCACAGCGCCATCGTGGATCGGGTTCAGGAACTTGTTCGAGTGCCACGAGGTCGCGAGCGGCCCGGTCTCGGATTCTCCATCGCCCACCACCACCGTCACGATGAGGTCAGGATTATCGAAGGCCGCGCCGAATCCATGCGAGAGGCTATAGCCCAGCTCGCCGCCTTCGTGAATCGAACCCGGTGTCTCCGGCGTGCAGTGGCTTCCGATGCCGCCCGGAAACGAGAACTGCTTGAAGAACTTCTGCAGGCCGGTGATGTCTTCGCTCATCGCCGGATAGACCTCGGAGTACACGCCTTCGAGGTAGCTGTTCGAAAGCGTCGCAGGCGCTCCGTGGCCCGGTCCCGAGACGTAGATCAGGTCGAGGTCATACTTCTTGATCAGCCGGTTCAGATGCACCCAGGTAAAGGTCTGTCCGGGGTCGGAGCCCCAGTGGCCCAGCAGCCGGTTCTTGATGTGCTCAGGCTTCAGCGGCTCGCGCAACAGCGGATTGTGGCGGAGGTACAACATGCCCGCACAGAGATAGTTGCAGGCTCGCCAGTAGCCGTCGATCAGGCGAAGCTCTTCAGCCCCCAGTGGGTTGTTCGTAGTTTGAGAAGAATTTGGCGAAGAAGAAAGAGAGGAGGTGCTATTCATAGATGCCCTCGTTCGATAACTGCCTGCGCAGGTGTTTGGGTCGTGTGGATTACGGTTTCGATCGAGCCATGCGGTCGACGTGCACGGCGATCATGAGATCTTCCTGGGCGGGTACGACAAAAATCTCCGTCTTAGACTGTGATGCGCTAATTCGTTGCAACCCCGTTGGCTTCCCGGCATTTAACGGAAAATTGATGAGGATCCCCATAGCGTCCAGACCGCCGAGTACCTCCGCGCGCGTCAGGGCATCGTGCTCTCCGATGCCTCCGGCAAACACAATGGCATCGAGGCCACCCAGCAGCCAGCAGAACCCGCCGATGGCCTTCGTCACGCTACGCGTAAAGATCTTCAGCGCCAGCGCGGCCTGCGCATTGCCGTCCGCCGCCGCCTTCCGCACCGCCTTCATATCGTTCGCCATCCCGGTCAGAGCCACCATCCCCGATGCATGGTTGAACATCGTCTCGAGCTTCGAGGCAGCCTCGTTCCCCTTACCCTTCTGCTGCCGGAGCAGGTACAGCATCAGGCCTGGATCGAGGTCACCGGGGCGGGTACCCATCACCACGCCGCCCGTCGGTGTCAGTCCCATCGTGGTGTCCACGGAACGGCCCTCCAACAGGGCCGTCACGCTGCAACCGCTGCCCAGGTGCGCGATGACCATGCGCTTGGGCAGCTCTCCGGCAACCTGCATCTGGCGCACAATCGACTCGCAGCTCAGCCCATGAAAGCCATACCGGCGAGCACCCTGCTCGCGATAGGCTACGGGCACCGGATAGGTCGTCGCCTCCTCCGGCATCGTCTGGTGAAACACCGTGTCGAAGCAGGCGTAGTGGGCGACCTTCGGAAATCGCTCCCCGCCTGCGCGAATCATCTCGATGACCTCAGGATCGTGCAACGGCGCAAAAGCCACGGCCTCCTCCAGATCACGCAGCACCTCAGGCGTAATCTGCTGATGATCCTTGAGCTTCGCACCCGGATGCACGACGCGATAGCCGACGGCCTCGACCTCCGGCATCTGCTTCCCGGACACGGTATCCAGAACAAGTTGGATCGCCTCCTGCAGCGTCTGGGCCTTCACACTGGAAGGCTCATGGCTCAGACCGGGTGTATCCGTTGCATGGATCTCCAGCGTAGCTTCCGCCCCCCCCACGCCGCTCAGTTCTCCGTCGTACAGCAGACGTGGATCAGCTTGCTCCTGGACGTCGAACATCGAAAACTTGATCGAGGAAGAACCGCTGTTGAGTACGAGTATGCGCATGCCCCACCGCTCCGCGAAGATCCGCCAAACCGACGTTACACCCAGCACGTCAATCGACGATCAAGCAGGTAAAAACTATTAGAGGGCGAATGGTGAACGAAGGATTTCTAAGCCAAAGAGCAATAAGTCCAGACGCGCCCCAGAAACAGCGCCATAGGCGCGGCTCATCCCAGCCTGGGGCGCAGCCCCAGGTAAAGGGCCAATAAGCCCCAGAGGGCTGAAAGCCTGACTCATCGTTCAACCACCCATATCGTCGGGATCACCCAATCACCTTAATCCCACACATATCGTTCATCGCAAGAAATACCGTACTTGGCTAAAAGCACCCGGTACTCCTCCTGGAAAGAACACTTCCGATGATGCTCTTCTTGCCTATCGATATAGGTCCTCAAAGCCTCCAGTTGAGAAGGCCCGAGAGAAAACGCACCATACCCTCGCTGCCAGGCGAAACTCGCCAACTCGGGAAATTCATCTTTGATCCACTTGGAAGACGATGCTTTCAACTTCTCGACTATTTTAGAGACCGTAACGGTGCGGGAGAGACGAATGGCAAGATGAACGTGATCTTCTACACCACCAGCGCGATAACACTCACAACCGATATCGCGAGCAACCGTAGCAAGATACGCAGTAACGCAACACGGGCGGGAGCCTTCAAAACCGGCATCCGGTCTTTTGTGCTGAAGATGACATGAATGAGGAGATAGGAGTTGGATTGTGGCATAGCGCAGGCAGCGATGAATCAGGCTTTCAGCCCTTTATCGTTTCTCTGGCATGATACCTGGGGCTCCGCCCCAGGCTGGGATGAGTCGCGCCGTTGGCGCTCTATTGCCGCCAGACCGACGTTACACCCAGCACGTCAATCGACAATCAAGCAGATCAACCTGATGGATGCTTAGAGGGCGAATTGTGAACAAAGGATTTCTAGATCAGGGAGCCACGAGTCCAGACGCGCCACAGAACCAGCGCCAAAGGCGCGTCTCATCCCAGCCTGGGGCGAAGCCCCAGGTAAAGGGCCAATAAAATCCAGAGGGCTGAAAGCCTGACTCATCAAGCTTGCGGCCGATACCCTTGGAGACGTAGTCTGAAAGAGGCAATGCGTCTTCTTCGCCAATTCGGTGTGTTCGTCCTGCTGCTGGTGACCTGCCTGGCTCCGGCCATGGCGTGCATGGTTCCCGATGTGCAGATGAGCGCGCAAGAGCGTGCCTGCTGCCGCGCGATGAAGAATCAGTGCGGCCAGATGGAGATGCCGGCGTCCCAGGATTGCTGCCAGACGACTCCGCCGAGCGTCCACGATAACGCGTTGGGCACAAAGGCAGTGACGTACCACCCGGTCATGCTTCCAGTGATCTGGCTGGCGGCTGTCGATCTGCTAAGGCCGACCTCTCCTCTCCCCGGATGGGTTGAGCGTCCCGACTACTCGCCTCCGCAGTCCCCGCCCACCACCATTTCCATTCTAAGAATCTAGACCTCTCCTCTCTCGCACTTCGTTCGAGTTGCGTACGCGCACTCGTGTCTGAACTGTTATCGAGACAGGAGATTTCCCTATGAAGGTGGCCTTGTACTGGACCGCCGCATGGGTGCTGGCAAGCGGCGTCCTCGCATCCGCGCAGGATATGCCCGCCAAGCCAACACCCGTTGCCCAATTGATCGCTGAAGCAGAGGCGAACAACTCACAGATTTCCGCCGCAGACCATTCGTGGAAGGCGGCAACCCACGTCGCCCAACAAGTAACAACGCTACCCGACCCGCAGTTCACGGTGCAGCAGTTCAGCGTGGGCAGCCCGAAGCCCTTCGCGGGCTTCAGCAACAGCGACTTTGCCTATATCGGTCTGGGCGCCTCTCAGGATCTCCCCTATCCCGGAAAGCTCCGGCTCAAGGGAGAGGTGGCAAACCGGGAGGCAGACACGCAACACGCACAGGTAGATGTCCTGCGCTCCTCCATTGCAGAGCAGATCAAGCTCGTCTATCTGCGCCTGGCCTATCTCGACGCGACGCTCGCCATTCTGAATCAGAATGACGCCGTTCTGCAGCCGCTGATTCAAAGCGGGCTCGCACGTTACAGCGTGGGTCAAGGCAGCCAGGCCGATGTACTCAAAGCTCAGATTGAACACACAAAGATTCTGCGCGAAGTCACGATGCACCACCAGGAGATGGGCCAGCTCCAGGCAGATCTCAAACAGTTGTTGCATCGTTCGCAGGACTCTGCCGACATCCTCCCGGAACCGCTTGCGGCTACACCGCTGCGCTCTACCGCTGAGGAACTGCAAGCGCTGGTCGAGGAACACAACCCCGCGGTTCACAAAGATGCAAACGCCGTTCAAACGCAGAATGCACAGCTCAAATCAGCCCAACGCGATGGCAAGCCGGACTTCAATGTCGGCTATATGTTCCAGCAAACAGGCAGTGGGTATCGGGACTATTACGTGATGAGCCTCAACCTGAGGCTGCCCCGGCATAAACGAGTGGAGGCAGAGGTAGCAGAGGCGACAGAGCGGCTGAACCAGTCCAGGCAGGCACTCGACTCTCAAACGCAGCAGCAGCTTGCCGAAGTCCAGAAGCAATACATCGCTGTCACCAGCACGGAAGAGCTGCTGAAGGAGTACCAGGAAGGCTTGATTCCGCAAGCGGATGCCGCCTTCCATTCAGAGGAAGCGGCCTACCAATCGAACAAGCAGCAGTTCGCTCCGGTTCTCTCTTCGCTGCTCGATGTCCTGTCGTTTGAGCACGACTATCAACAAGCGCTCTTCGATCACGAGACAGCTTTAGCCCACCTTGAAACGCTGACTGGAGCGACACTCCGATGAACAAGTACATCCTGCGCACCTCTCTTCTCTGGCTCTTGATCTTCGCCATCGTCCTCAGCGTCATGGCCTATCGCTCCCATCGACGGACACAGCCCGCCGCCTACTCTGAGGGTATTCAGCCGATCGCATCCGGCCCGTCGCCGCAGCCTGCGATGGCACCGGCAGAGAACGGCATGGCCATGTCTTCGCAAAAGATGGAAGCCCCTCTGGTCCCCGTGCAACTCAGCACCGAACAACTGCAAAGCATCGGGGTAAGGACCGGCACCGTCGAGTACAAACAACTCAACGATGACATCCGGGCAACCGGCACCGTGGATATCGACGAGCGGCTTCTTTCCTATGTGCAGGTGCGTTTTCCGGGCTACATACGCAGGGTCTTTGCCGATGCCACCTACCAATATGTAAGAAAAGGCGAGCCGCTCTTCACCATCTACAGCCCCGATCTTGTCGCCACACAACAGGAGTATCTGCTGGCCCGCCAGAACCAGAAGGCCATGAGCGCCAGCAGTGTTGAGGGCGTTGCTTCCGGAGCGGCCTCTCTCTCCTCTGCCGCGGAACAACGGTTGCAGCAATGGGATATTCCGCAAAGCGAGATCGCAAAGCTGAAAGAGACGGGCAAAGCCATCTCCGATCTGACGATCGACGCACCGGCGTCAGGGTACATCACGGAGCGCAACGCCTTACCCAACATGTACGTCGAGCCCAGCACACGCTTGTACACCGTGGCCGATCTGTCGCGTGTCTGGGTAAACGCGCAGGTGTTTCAAAACGATATCGGCAGGCTGAAGCCCGGGGATCGTGCCGCAATCACAGTCGATGCCTACCCTGATCGAACCTTTTCAGGGCGCATTGAAGACATCCTTCCCCAGGTCGACATGACAACGCGCACCGTGCGAGTGCGGCTTGCGATCAGCAATCCCGGCGTCAAGCTCAAGCCGGGGATGTTCGTGAACGTGGATCTGAAATCGGCACTAGGACGGCAGCTTACGGTTCCCGCCTCCGCCGTCTTCCAGACCGGCACACGACAGGTCGTCTTTCTCGATCACGGCAATGGAAACCTGGAACCGAAGGATGTGGTTCTCGGCCCGCGCGTCGGGGATGACATTGCTGTCCTCAAAGGACTGGAAGCGCATCAGCAGATCGTCACCTCGGCCAACTTCCTGCTTGATTCGGAGAGTCAGCTACAGGCGGCATCAGGCGCCTACACGCCACCGCCATCGAGCACAGGCAATGCAATGCAGCAGGCTGCAATGGTGAACATCGATTTCACCACGGATCCCAACCCAGCACACAGAGGGTCCAACACGTTCCGCGTAAAACTCACGGATGCCCATAACAGCCCCATCACCGGAGCGGATGTCAGCGTGACCTTCTTCATGCCTTCGATGCCTGCCATGGGCATGGCGGCGATGAATGCGACCACCAGGCTCATGCCCAAAGGCGCTGGACTGTATGAAGGCCAGGGCAATCTTGACACTGGCGGAACATGGCAGGTCACGGTCACCGTGCAGCAGAACGGACAAACCATCGCCACGAAACAACTGCATGTAAACGCAGAAGGAGGGATGTAACATGCTCTCCAAAATTATCGATCTTTGCGCGCGCAATCGCTTTCTCGTCTTTGCCTGTGTTCTGTTGCTCACGTTCGCAGGCATCTGGTCGCTTCGACACGTTCCGCTCGATGCGCTGCCCGACATCTCGGACGTGCAGGTAATCGTTCATACAAGCTGGGCGGGCGAGCCACCGGATGTCATCGAAGACCAGGTGACCTATCCGATTGTGACGAGCCTGCTGGCTGCGCCTCACGTCAAAGCTGTGCGTGCGCAGACCATGTTCGGCGACTCCTACGTCTATGTCGTCTTTGAGGATGGCACCGACCTGTATTGGGCGCGTTCCCGCGTTGTCGAATACCTTCAGCAGATCAGCGGCCGCCTGCCGGCTGATGTCCATCCGGCTATCGGTCCCGATGCAACCGGTGCAGGATGGGTCTTCGAGTATGCCATCGTGGACAAGAGCGGAACGCACAGTCTTGCCGATCTGCGCAGCCTGCAGGATTGGCATCTGCGTTACGCCCTGGAGACAGTGCCTGGCGTCTCTGAGGTAGCCAGCATCGGCGGCTATGTGCGCCAGTACCAGGTCCGTCTCGACCCGAATAAGCTGCTGGCCTACAACATCCCGCTCTCTACCGTGATCGACCGCGTAAAGGCCAGCACCAGCGAGGTGGGCGGCAGGGCGCTGGATCTAAGCGGAGCGCAGTACATGATCCGCGGCCTCGGCTATCTGCGTTCGCTGAACGACCTCGAAACAGTAGCGGTCGGCAGCAAGAACGGTACACCGATCTTGCTGCGCGATCTCGGCAGCGTGGCCTTCGGTCCGGATATTCGAGAAGGGGTCGCGGAGTGGAACGGGGATGGCGAGACTGTCGGCGGCATTGTGGTCATGCGTCAGGGGATGAACGCGCTCAATGTCATCCAGGGAGTGAAACAGAAGCTTCGCGAGATCGCCCCTTCACTTCCGGCGGGCGTCCAGATCGTCTCCGGCTACGACCGTGCGGGATTGATTCAGGATTCGATTGCCACGCTTCAACGCGACCTGCTGGAAGAAGCAGTCATCGTAAGCCTGGTGATCATCGTCTTCCTCTTTCACTTCCGGTCAGCATTGATCGCAATTATCGCCTTGCCCATTGCGGTCTTAGTCTCTTTCATCCCGATCTACTTCCTGGGTGTCAGCGCCAACATCATGTCTCTCGGAGGCCTGGCACTCGCGATCGGAGTGCTGGTCGATGCGGCGATCGTCATGGTCGAGAATGGCTATCGTCACTTGTCGGAGCGGCAGCAGTCGGACGACACACCGGTCTCCGAGCCGGAGCGCCACGAAATTCTCATCAACTCCGCCAAGCAGGTGGGCCCAGCGCTCTTCTTCTCGCTGCTCATCATCGTGGTCTCCTTCCTTCCCGTCTTCCTGCTCGAAGCCCAGGAGGGGCGCATGTTCCGCCCTCTTGCCTGGACGAAGACCCTGGCCGTAGGTTCCTCTTCCATTCTTGCCATCACCCTGGTTCCGGTATTGATGGTGCTGCTCATTCGCGGAAAGCTGCGACCGGAGAATGCCAATCCCATCTCGCGCGTTACGCAGGCCCTCTATCTGCCGATCCTTCGCTTCTGCTTGAAGTATCGCAAGCTGACCATCGGGCTCAACCTCATCTTTCTGGTTGCGACCTTGCCTGTCGCGTTCAAGTTGGGCAGTCAGTTCATGCCTCCGCTCTTTGAGGGCTCTGCACTCTACATGCCGACAGCACTTCCCGGCATCGCGATCGAACAGGCGAAGGCCTTGCTGCAAAAACAGGATGCGATTCTACGCACAGTCCCGGAGGTGGCCAGCGTCTTCGGCGCTGTCGGACGTTCGGACAGCGCGACGGACAACGCGCCGCTCGATATGTACGACACCACCATCATGCTCAAGCCGCGCGAGCAGTGGCGTCCCGGCATGACCTACGAAAAGCTCATTCAAGAAATGGATGCGAAGGTGCAATTTCCCGGCCTCGCAAACACCTGGACAAGCCCGGTCGAGAACCGGCTGGATATGGAACTGACTGGCATCAAGACACCTCTCGGCCTCAAGGTCCAGGGCCCAAACGTCGACGGCATCGAACAACTCGCTGCACGGATGCAGAGCGTTCTCGCGGCGATGCCGCAGGTACGGTCAGTCTTCGCGGAACGAATCTCGCAGGGCTTTTATGTCAACGTGGAAGCGAACCGTGAAGAGGCCGCGCGCTACGGCCTCAGTGTTGCCGATATTCAAACAGCCGTAGCCTCCGGTATCGGCGGACAAAACATTGCGGAGAACATCGAAGGACGCGAGCGTTACCCCATCAACGTCCGTTACTCGCAGGACTTTCGCGACAGCGTGGACCGGATGCGCAGCGTCTTGATCGCGACGCCTTCAGGGGCGCAGATTCCACTCGGACAGGTAGCACGCATCTCGTTCTCGCACGGCCCGGCCATGATCCGCGACGAGGATGGCCAGCTCACCGGGTATGTGTACATCGACCTCAAAGACAGCAACTACGGTGGTTTCGTCGAAGCTGCTACTCGGAAGCTGCACAGCCAGATTGCACTGCCTGCGAGTTATGGCTTCAAGTGGTCGGGAGAGTATGAGTTCGAGCTACGCGCCAAGCAACGGCTCAAGCTCATCCTGCCCATCGTCTTCTTCCTCATCTTCCTGCTTCTCTACATGGTCTTTCATTCCGTCGCCGAAGCCGTGGTGCTGATCGTTCCGACGATCTACGCGATGACCGGCGGACTGCTGCTGCAATGGCTGCTCGGTTACAACTTCAGCGTCGCGGTATGGGTTGGATATATCGCGCTGTTTGGCATCGCGGTGGAAACAGGGGTCGTCATGGTGGTCTACCTTCACGAAGCCCTGGAACATCGTTTGCAGCAAGGCACGACTCTGACAAACGCCGATATAGAGGCCGCGGCGATTGAAGGGGCCGTCCACCGGCTGCGCCCCAAATTGATGACGGTCATAGCCGTGCTTGCCAGCCTCGTTCCCATCCTCTGGGAGTCCGGCATCGGCTCTGACGTGATGAAGCCGATCGCCGCACCTATCGTGGGTGGCATGATTACTTCCACTATTCACGTCCTGATCCTTGTGCCCGTCTTCTTTGTGATGATGAAGGAACGAGCCTTGCGTAAAGGACATCTCCACGCGGAGAAAGAAACCGGGCATCCAGTTCAACCCTCAATTCAAGAAGAGCTCTAACGACTCGGGGCGTCATGGTTGTTGCACTTGCTTCGGAGATAGGTCCGGGCTTTAGCCCGGACATTCAAGACAAGAACGAATGAGGCTTTAGCCTCTGGGACAAGCCTTCTTTCTGACAAACGGCCATGCCTCAGGACAAGAATGCCTGTCCCAAGGGCTAAAGCCCAGACTGTGCTGGTTCATTCATGCCCGGGCTTTAGCCCGGACCTATCTCAGAAGCAACAACCATGACAACAACAAAAGCAGACCGTTCCGATTCCCCCAGGCACGACTAATGCGGATAAGAAATCAACATCATTTTATTTTTCGTCGATAACCGCAGAAAACACGGGCTTTGGCCATGGGTTACAGATACACTTTTCCCAATCTGTTTTCAGGATGTGCCATGCGCCGAATGTTATTCGCTCCGCTTCTATGCCTTCTCGCCTTGTTCGCGCTTCCGCAGGTACACGCGCAAGCGCCTCACCTTCTGCGCGCGCCTTCGATCTCTGAGACGCAGATTGCCTTTCGCTACGCCGATGACATCTGGCTGGTCTCTCGCGACGGAGGCGCCGCGCGGCGGCTGACCTCGACGTCCAACATCACCGAAGGTCCCTACTTTTCACCCGACGGCAACACCATCGCCTACTCCGCCAACACCGGAGGCAACACAGACATCTACACGATCTCCGCGACCGGCGGAGCGCCGAAGCGCATCACCTATCGCCCCGGCGGTAACTTCGTCACAGGCTGGACGCCCGATGGCCATGACCTGCTGATGCAGAGCATGCAGAACGCCGTGCGCGTCTACTTCCAGCTCTATCGCGTGCACGCCGACGGCAGTGGCCTGCCCGAGCGTCTGCCGCTGCCCTCCGCCTGGTACGGCACGCTGTCTCCCGACGGCTCACATCTCGCCTACAACCCCTGGCTGCAGTGGCAGGAGGAGTCCTGGAAGCGCTATCGCGGCGGCCAGACACAGCCTGTCTGGATCGTCGACCTGAAGACGCTGGACCGCGTCAAGATTCCGCGTGAGAACTCCAACGATCGCTATCCCCTGTGGCTCGGCGACTCGGTCTACTTCCTCTCCGATCGCAACGGCCCCACGACGCTCTTCCGCTACGACGTGAAGAGCAAAGAGGTGAAGCAGCTCGTCGAGAACCATGGCTTCGAACTCAAGACTCTGGGTGGCCGCGGCAACACACTGGTCTACGAGCAGTTCGGCACGATCCATCTTTACGACCTGACCGGCGGCGCGGATCACCTCGTCAACATCTCGCTCGACGGCGATCTACCCTCGCTTGTGCCGCACCTGGCCAAGATCAACAGCAGTGAGATCCAGAACGCGGACATCTCGCCTACCGGCGTGCGCGCCGTGTTTGAGGCCCACGGCGACATCTTCACCGTGCCCGCCGAGAAGGGCGATGTGCGCAACCTCACCAACAGCTCAGGCTCCGCCGAGCGCTCTCCCGCGTGGTCGCCCGACGGCAAGCGCATCGCCTACTTCTCCGATGCCACCGGCGAGTACAAGCTCTATCTGCGCGACCAGGACGGCCTCTCCGCACCGAAGGTCATCGACCTCGGCCCGGACCCCACGTACTACTACTCGCCAGCCTGGTCGCCCGACTCCAAACGCATCGTCTTCTCCGACAAGCGGCTGAACCTCTGGTACGTCAACGTCGATCCCGCGCTGGGCCCGGCAAAGCCCATCAAGGTCGACACCGATCTGCGCGAAGGCTTTGGTCCATCCGGCTTCAGTGCGAGCTTCTCACCCGATAGCCAGTGGATTCTGTACGCACGCTCTCTACCGAGCCTGGAGGACGCTGCCTTTCTCTACTCCATCGCAACGGGCAAGAGCACACAGATCACCGACGGCATGAGCAACGTCACCAATCCGGTCTTCGACAAGAACGGAAAGTATCTCTACTTCACCGCCAGCACCGATATCGGCCCGGCAATCGATGGCTTCGGTCTGGGCAGCCTGAACCGCACGACGACCGCGAATGTTTACATCGCAGTGCTGTCTAAGGACGAAAAGTCGCCCATACCGCCGGAGAGCGACGACGAGAAGAGCAAGGCCGACGACGATAAGAAACCAGCCCCAGGCGACGCCGCCAAGTCCGATGAAAAGAAGGACGCGGCAAAGGACAGCGATAAAAAGGACGACAAGGACAAAGACAAAAAAGACAAACCCACACCGCCGACAAAGATCGATCTCGACGGCATTCAGCAGCGTATTCTCGCTCTGCCGATACCGGCTCGCAACTACGTCACGCTGGTCGCCGGCAAAGAAGGCGTCATCCTTCTCGGCGAGGGCAACGCTGCGGCGAACCCTTCGGCCGGAAACGGAATCATGCGCTCGGTGTGGCGCTTCACGCTGGAGACGCGCAAGACCGAAGACGTGCTGCATGACTCCACGGCCATCGCTACCTCCTTCGACGGAGAGAAGGCTCTCTACATGAAGGGATCCGGCTGGTTCATCGCCAAGGTGAGCGACCTGAATCCCGGCGCCGCCGATGGCACTCCCGGCAAGGGACTCAACCTGGACGGCATGAACGCGAAGATCGACCCACGCGCGGAGTGGCGCCAGATGTACGCAGAGTCCTGGAGGATCGAGCGCGAGTTCTTCTACGATCCCGGCTTCCACGGCCTCAACCTGAAGAAGATCAGCGACAAGTACGCGCCGTATCTCGACGGGCTTAGCTGCCGCAACGATCTCACCTACCTGCAAAAGGAGATGCTCGGCGAGATCACCGTCGGCCACATGTTCATCGGCGGGCCGCACACCGACAACGACACGCCGAAGTCCGGCCTGCTCGGTGCGGACTATGCCGTGGACCACGATCGCTACAAGTTTGCGCACATCGTCAACGGCGGCAACTGGAACCCGAAGATGTACTCACCGCTCACCCAGCCCGGCGTCAACGTGCATGAGGGCGACTACCTGCTCGCGGTCAACGGCACGCCGCTGCACGCGACGGACAACCTGTACGCGGCCTTCGAAGGTCTGGCCGGCAAGCAAACCACCATCACGGTCGGCTCCAATCCCGAAGGCTCCGGTTCGCGCGACGTGCTGGTCGTGCCCGTCTCCAGCGAGGGCGAGATGCGCTTCCACGCCTGGATCGAAGAAAACATCCGCCGCACCAATGAGCTCTCGAACGGACAGATCGCGTATGTGTATCTGCCCAACACGGCGGGAGAGGGCTTCGACAGCTTCAACCGCTACTTCTTCGCGCAGACCGACAAGAAGGCCGTCATCGTCGACGAGCGCTACAACCAGGGCGGCGATATCGCTGACTACGTCATCGATGTGCTGAAGCGCACACCGATGCTCAACTACGAGTCTCGCCAAGGGCTGCACACGACCGAGCCCACCGGCGCAATCTTCGGGCCCAAGGCGATGCTGATCAACCAGAACGCCGGCTCCGGCGGCGACGCGATGCCCTGGCTCTTTCGCCAGGCCAAGCTCGGCCCACTGGTAGGCACGCGCACGTGGGGCGGCTTGGTAGGCATCGGCGGCTATCCCACGCTGCTGGATGGTGGCAGTATTACAGCACCGCGCACCGCCCTCTACGGCCTGCACGGCGAGTTCGAGATCGAAAACCACGGCGTCGCCCCCGACGTGGAAGTGGAAGACGATCCGAAGCTGGTGGCCGCCGGTCACGACCCGCAACTGGAGAAGGCTGTTTCTATTCTGCTCGACGAGCTGAAGCAGAACCCTCCACCGCAGTTCGTAACGCCTCCGTATCCCAACTATCACCAGAACGATGGGCTGGGCGGGAAGTAGCAGGGCGGGAAGATCTTCACAATCGCAGAAATTCAAACCCCACACGAGACATCGTGTGGGGTTGTTTTTTATCGATTGGACTATTTAGATGGAGTCATTGCGCGAAGCGCGTTCCCCGATGCTTCAGCATCGGGGAGGCGGAGGGTAAGGGAGGCAATCGCCTTTAGGCCCCTGAATTCGGGTTTAGCAAAGATGTGGCCTTTAGGCCCGGGCCTTCTTTCGGCTGCGGACAAAATGCCCGGGGCTAAAGCCCAATTCTTTCTTGGCCCCTTGTTCCGTAGCCTAAAGGCTACGGCTCCCTCCGTCTCCGCGACGCTAAAGCGTCACGGTTGGCGCTTCGCGCTATTTGAACGCCCTATGCTTCGTTGAATGATCAACGCACGACCCTAGCGCAGAAAATGCTGCCCCTCCAACCACTGCTGGAACAATTCAGGCCACGCCGACTCTTCCGGAATACCCGTCGCCAGGCCCGCTCCATGCAGTCCATGCTGAAAGAACTTCGCCTCCACCGGCACATTGCCCGCATGCAACGCCTCCGCAAAGAGCACGCTGTTCAGGGGGCTTATCCGCGCATCGTCCATGCTCTCAAACAAGAACACGGGCGGAGTGTGCGGTGTCACGTTGTCCTGTCCGGAGAGATAGCGCTGCAAGTGGTCGAGCTCCTTGCCGCGATAGCCGTACAACAGATGGTCGTGGGAACTCTTCGCCGCATATTGCTCCGGGTCCATCGAGATGACCGGATACCCCAATCCCAGCAAGTCGGGCCGGGCATTCGTGCTGTCCACTGCATCGTGTACGGGCAGGTCGAAGTCCGAAGCGCTGTGCAGGGCCAGCGTGCTCGCCAGGTGGCCACCCGCGGAGAATCCAAAGATCATCACCCGGTTTGGGTCCACGCCCCACTGCCGCGCGCGATACCGCACCAGCTTCAGCCCACGTTGCCCATCCCACATCGGCACAGGGTAGCGATACGTGCCGTCTGTCTGCACCAGGCGGTAGTACAGCACAAAGGTAACCGCATGCAGTTGGTGGGAAAAGTACTCGCCTACCGGCGTCTGCTCCTTCGCATCGGAGAGCCGGTCATAGCCGCCGCCCGGCATCACGATAATGGCTGGGCTGGCGGCAGACTGCCCTCCGGCCGCGGGAAACATCCGCAGAAAAGGGATGTCACGGCAAGGGTCGCTGCCTGTAGCGCCGGGCGCCGTGCCTTCCCACAGACGAATGTCGTTACGGTCGCCCGGATCAAAGCAGGGTGCGGCGGCCGGTGTCTCGGAACGCTCGTGATGATGTCTCTGGGCCGGCGCCGCCCCATGAAGCAGGACGGTCAAGATCAATAAAACAAGGGCCTTGCGCATTTCGTTCTCCATAAGTACCGCGGAAAGATCGTTGAAGGTTCCTGATCCTCAGGACAGGCCTTCGCCGTGGTTATGGGAACCCGCATTTCCTCCGCCTGTCGTGACCAGCCAGGGACTAAATGCAAATCTGGTCGTTAAACGGTATGATTTTTTTACATCCAGCACAGATCAAAGCAAACTGCTTGCGCACCTGTTATACTCGCGAGTGCTTAGGTTCCGGCGAAATTAGCCGAGAGCAAACTATTTCCCCAAAAATCATGGCCGTCCAAATGACGCGCCGTGGAGGCATCCTATCCCACCGCTCGACAAACGCTCCGCTAAGTCCTTTATCCGCACCAACGAACGTATCCGTGCCCGCGAAGTCCGCGTGATCGACGAGAACGGCGAACAGCTTGGCGTCATGGCCCCCTTCGAGGCCCTGAAGATGGCTCGCGAGAAGTCCCTCGATCTCGTCGAGATCTCGCCGAACGCCGTCCCTCCCGTCTGCAAGATCCAGGACTACGGCAAGTATCTCTACGAGAAGGACAAGAGCGACCGCGCTGCGCGCAAGAAGCAGAAGGTCATCGTCATCAAGGAAGTCAAGTTCTCGGTCACCGTCGACGAGCACGACTACCAGACCAAGAAGAACCAGGCCGTGCGTTTCCTCGGCGAAGGCGACAAGGTCAAGGCCAGCCTGCGCTTCAAGGGCCGCCAGATGGCACATCGCGACCTCGGCTACAAGATCATCAATCGCCTCATCATGGATATCGGCGAGGCCGGCACGGTAGAGTTCATGCCCCGCATGGAAGGCACCACGCTGCACGCCATCCTCGCGCCCAGCAAGAAAGCCGAGCCGAAGGCTGAAACAGCCCCTGCGCCACCCCGGCCGCCCAAGCCCGAAGCCCCTGCGGCTACGGCTCCCACTCCTGTGGCTTCGTAAAGCTATCGCTGTAAATGCAAAACCCCTCTCTGCATGAGAGGGGTTTTGTGTTGTCCGCCGATCGCCTCGGGAGCGCTGGAACGGCTACCCCTAGAGCAAATCTCCTGTAGGTGTATAGCGAAACCGCGACACTTATGGCCGTTTTTTCCTAGAAAAACGGTACTGCACGCCGATTCAACTTCCCAGTCACAGGAAATTTGCTCTAGACGCTGCCCGTTCCATCGCCTATCCACTCCATGATGGCATCGAGCGCTTCTTTTTGAAGCATGAAGTTATCTATGCCCTTCCCTGGTATTTGATTAAGAACTGGAGCCATCGCGGATCTCACACCTGGATTGGCAGCAGACGCATTCTCGGGGCTGAGAGCGGAGGACTCCGGTTGAACCGTCGGCCAGTTCTTGCTTTGCGAGTTCGACGAACCCGGGCTGGGAGTCCACCCCGTTTGCAGGCCATTCAGGGCAGTACGCACCTCCTGACGGCGGATCTGCGGTGGTTGGCCTTTCGGCTGTGCTGCCGAATTCTCTTTCCAATACAGCCCCTGTGCAATGCCCGGCGGCACATCCACGACGCTTCTGTCGAATCCAGGAACAACTCCGCCAAGCCACTTCTCCATGCGCGCTGCCTGCGCATTAAATGCCTCTTCCAGGAATAGGGTACGAATACCCACCAGCGCCGGAACTTCAATCATGCCACTGCGCATTCCAATGATCGACACATTGGGGTAAAGCATGGCGAAGTAGCACCATAATCCGAGTTGCGCGCTCCTCGCGTCGATGGCAGTACCTTTCAATATCTCTTTCCATTCCGGATCGTTCCAGAATTCTGCCAGATCCGGATCTGTCCGTAGACCAATGCGATCGCCCGCCGCCACCGGAATGATCCGGTAGTTGTTGCTTTTATCCTGATAGTGCTGGTCGAGCCTGTCTTTCAGTAGGTTCCAGGTCAGAATGGACGTAAAGTGGTGTGCCTTCTCCGCCGACCGGTCTCCCTGCTTTGCAAAGAGAAAGACGTATCGATTATTGGGATTGAATCTCTTTTTCTTCTCCAGCCAGGTGCCGACCTTCTCCTCCAATTCGGCTGACGTGCTGCCCAGGCGCCATAGGGTCTGCAACTGGCCACGCGCGGCAATGGCGTTCGCAGAATTGGGAACAACGACACGACCGGGACCCATCTCACCAAACGCATTTGCAATCACTTTCGTACCGAAGGTCGCCGACTGTACCTTGACCTTGCGCGAGCCAATCTCCTTCTTCAACCAGGCGGGACTTCCAGTAGCAGCCTTGTACGCTTCGGTAAGAGATCCCCTTGCGTCTTTCCCCGGTACGGAGGGAACCGCCACTGACGTCACGCGATCCGGCCCGGCCACCGAAGCGTAGAAGTTCTTCAGAACATCTCCCGATTGGAGTGCCCCAGGCTCCGTCAGGATGACTACGCCAAGCGTCTTATCCAAACGAAGTGCGGAGGCTATGCCATTGCGATCTCCGCTCATATACGTAGCTTGAACCAGTACGTTTTTGACCGCCGGATTCCAATTCATGTTCCGCTCCAGGCAAAGTTCAGGCTCTGGCCGTGAAAACTTTGCTTCTGGAGTAACACACACGATGCAGATTTATTCCGGCAGAACGATACTTCGGGGCACGGAGGTGCCGTTGTCAACTCTCCATTGAACTTCAGGAAGACTCCTCTGCCGTGCTGCGGAGCATACTGGAACCGGCTAAGAACCTCTCCTCCAGAGCTGTTGATAGTGGAGAGCACTGCTGAGACCCGCGAGTGGTGCTGGTCAACGATCCCGGCATACTCAACCGGTACAATTAGGTTCCGTGATCAATAGGCTCACACTTGCAAATCTCGCTCATCGCCCTGTCCGCACCGCATTGAGCATCCTCGCCATCGCCGTAGAGGTGACCATGATCCTCACCCTGGTAGGCGTCAGTAACGGCACATTGCATGAATCGGCACGCCGCGCCCGAGGGTCGGGTGCAGATATTCTGGTCCGCCCGCCGGGCAGCTCCATTCTTTCTTCCTTGAGCTCCTCCCCCATGAGCGACAAGTTGCCCGACGTCTTCAGCAAAGAGCCGCACGTTGTTCTTGCAACGGGCACGATCATCCAGCCACTCGAGCTATTCGACTCGATTACCGGTTTGGATATGGAGCAGTTCTCCAGGATGAGCGGAGGCTTTCATTTTCTGGAGGGAGGTTTGCCCGTTCAAGACACGGACATGATCGTGGATGAGCCTTACGCCAGAGAAAAGCATTTGCATGTCGGCGACACCCTCACGCTGATCTCGCATCAGTGGCACATTACAGGCATCTATGAACCGGGCAAGCTGGCCCGAATCTGTGTGAAGCTTGCAGCCCTGCAAAACTTTACCGGCAATCCCCACCACCTGAGCCAGATCTATCTTCGGTTGGACGATCCGAGCAAGGCGCAATCGGTGGTTGATACGCTCCGGGCCAAGTATCCCGGCTATCCGATCTTTACGATGGAATACTTCACCTCCATGCTCTCGGTGAACAGCCTCGGTCTGCTGCGCAACTTCACCTATGTGGTGATCGGAATTGCGATGATCGTCGGATTCATTGTGGTTTTTATGGCGATGTACACTGCGGTTCTCGAGCGAACCAGAGAGATCGGCATCTTAAAAGCGGTGGGAAGCTCCTCTGCCTTGATCCTCGGCATGTTGATGCGCGAGACACTCCTGCTCGCGGTCTTTGGAACCATCGCTGGCATTCTGTTGACCTACCTTACACAATGGCTCATGCTGCACTTCGCCCCGGGCGGACTGTATCAGGAGACAGTCTACGGATGGTGGCCGATCACAGCCGGAATCGCCATCGTCGGCTCCCTCATAGGCGCCGTCGTCCCTGGCATTAAGGCTGTTCGACAAGATGCCACGGAGGCGCTTTCGTATGAGTGAAACTCCGATGATCCAGACGCGGCAACTGACCAAAACCTATCGAGTCGGCGACATCGACGTGCACGCACTCCGCGGCGTCAACCTTGAAGTGAACAAAGGCGAGTTTATCTCCGTCGTGGGTGCGTCAGGTTCTGGCAAATCGACACTCTTCAGTGTTTTGGGTGGGCTCACTCCGGCAACCAGTGGAAGCGTTCGCATCAACGGTAGAGACTTGTCCCACATGACGAACGCTGAGCGCACCAACCTGCGTAAAGACACCGTCGGGTTTGTCTTCCAGAAATACAATCTACTGCCCACGCTGTCCGCTGAGGACAATATCAAGCTGGTTAAATACATCGGCAGTCACAACACCGAGCTTGACTCGTCCTTCAAGGAAGTCCTCACCCTACTCGGTATCGCAGACCGCCTGAAGCATAAGCCTCGCGCTCTTTCGGGTGGGCAGCAGCAGAGAGTCGCCATCGCGCGTTCGATCGTCAACCAACCAGCGATTCTGCTTGCCGATGAGCCGACCGGCAACCTGGACAGCCAGAACTCGGTAGCCGTTCTGACCTTGCTCAGGGACCTGAATGAGCGCCTGGGGCAAACCATCCTGATGATCACCCACGACGAAGAAGCTGCCTCCTACTCGCATCGCAGAGTGCATATGCGCGACGGACAGCTAACGTCCTAAGCCGCGCCCTTCTCTTTGCCAGCTCCTGCCAGCGGCTGCCTGCGCTCCACCTTGCCCAGCGCTGCACGCTCATACTGCTTCGGCCAGCTTGCAGGACGCTGCAGCGCATCCGCTGCATGGATCGGCCAGTACGGATCGCGCAGCAGCTCGCGCGCCAGCAGCACGAGATCGGCCTGCCCGGTGCGAATAATCTGGTCCGCCTGAGCCGGATCGGTAATCATTCCGACCGCGCCGGTAGCGATACCCACCTCGCGGCGAACACGTTCCGCAAAGGCCACCTGGTACCCAGGTCCCACGGGAATCTGCTGGCGTGGATCGTTGCCACCCGACGAGACATCGATCAGGTCGATGCCTTCAGCTTTCACCAGCTTCGCGAACTCAACCGCATCGTCCACGCTCAAGCCACCCTCGACCCAGTCGGTAACGGAGAGCCGTACCCAGACCGGAAGTTCCCCCGGGAAGTTCGCCCGCACGGCACGAATGATCTCCAGCGGAAAGCGTGCACGGTTGGCGAGGCTACCGCCGTACTCGTCGGTGCGCTTATTGGAGAGTGGCGAGAGAAACTCATGCCCCAGGTAGCCATGCGCCGCGTGAACCTCCACAAGCAGGAAACCCGCCGCAACCGCGCGTTTCGTCGCCGAGGCGAAGTCGGCGACGATCTTGTCCATCCCGGCACGATCTAACGCTTGCGGAAGAGGATAAACCTCCGAATATCGCTCTGCCGAAGGCGCGACGACATTCTCCCATCCGCCTTCGGCCTGCGACGCCGCCCGATGCCCCTCCCAGGGCACCAGAGTGCTGGCCTTGCGCCCGGCGTGCGCAAGCTGAATGCCCGGAACGCTTCCCTGCTCGCGCAGGAAGTCGGTGATGCGGCGGAGTTCCACGATGTGTTTGTCGTCCCAGATGCCGAGGTCCTGCGCGGTGATGCGGCCCTCCGGGCTTACCGCTGCGGCCTCCGTAAGGACCACGCCTGCCCCACCCACTGCACGGCTGCCGAGATGAACGAGATGCCACTCTGAGGCGAAGCCGTCGATCGAGCTGTACTCACACATCGGCGAGCAGGCGATGCGGTTTGGCAGCGTAAGACTGCGCTGCTGCAGAGGCGCAAAGAGATGGTCAGGAGCGGGGATAGCGGTCGACATATATGGAAGCTTAGATGAGCGCCGTGAAGATAAGAAGCGGCTGTGTGCCTTTCTCCGTATCAACACATCCGCCCCTTAGCCTCCGCGTCCCATAGAATTGTTCCTAGAGAACCTCACGAATGCCCGCCACAGTTCTACCGCCGGAACCGGCACCACCCAGCGTCATCCACAACTGTCCCAATTGCAGCCACTGGCTGCCCGACGGCACGCTTGTCTGTCCCGACTGCCAAACCCTGACCTACGGCCAGTACCTGAGCGAACTGGCCAGTTCCGCACAGCAACTGGAACTGGAGAAGCAGTGGCCGCAAGCGCGCGACCGCTGGAGCTCCGCGCTACAGTGGCTCCCTGCGGACACACAGCAGGCAGCCAGCATTCAGCGGCACATCGCCCAGATCGATGTCCGCCTCAAGGCCGAAGAAGATCAGAAAGCCCGCTGGACCAAACGCCTTGGACCGTTCGCACCCATCGTTCTGTTCCTGCTCAAGATCAAATCAGGACTCTTTCTCCTCTTCAAACTCAAGTTCCTGTTCGGCATCCTCGGCTTCTTCGGGCTGTACTGGGCGATCTTCGGCTGGAAGTTTGCGCTGGGATTCACCGCCTGCATCTTTATCCATGAGATGGGCCACTTCGTCGCCGTAAAGCGGCGCGGCCTCAAGGCCGATCTGCCCATCTTCTTCCCCGGCCTCGGCGCCTACGTGCGCTGGTACAGCATGGGAGTCTCACGCGAAGATCTTGCGGCGATTGCTCTGGCAGGCCCGCTGTTCGGCCTCGCAGCGGCGCTGATCTGCTTCGGCATCTTCTGGAAGACGCACGTCGAGATCTGGCTGGTGCTGGCCAACGTCGGCGCGTGGATCAATCTCTTCAACCTGGTGCCGGTCTTCGGGCTCGATGGCGCACAGGCCACCTATGCGCTCTCACGTACCCAACGCGCGCTCATTACCGCAACCTGTGCCCTGTTCTTTGGCCTTACGGTCAATGCCTCCGGAGGCGATCCCTTCGGCCCGAACACCCAGTGGGTGTTCCTGTTTGTCGCCGCCGGTATGGGCTGGCGCTGCTTCACCAACGACACGCCGGAGAAGCCCGACACGAACACGTTCATCTACTTCCTGGCGCTGATCCTCGCGCTCGGATTCCTGCTCTTTCTCACCCCGGTTCGGAATCTGCACTAAGGTTCGAGATAGAAACTGCGCAGAGATCTGCAGGCAAGAAAAATGCTCCAACCCAGGCGCGATGATCGGCGCGGGGTTGGAGCGTTTTTCTTATTCAGCTAGAGCGGGATTAGCGATGTCCGCCGCCACCGTGACCGCCGCCACCGTGGAAACCACCACCACCACCGCCATGGAAGCCGCCGCCATATCCACCACGGTAACCACCACCGTAGCCGCCGCGATAACCCCCGTAGCCACCACGTCCGTAGCCATAACCGCCACGATAGTAACCACCACGGTAGTAGCCGCCGTAACCAAAGCCTAGGCGTACCCCGCCGTAACCGTAGGGATAACCATAGCCATAGGGATAGTACGGATAGCCGTAGCCATAGGCGTAATACGGATAGGGCGCGGGAGCATAGGCGGGAGGAGGATACGCCTGCGCTTCTTGAGTTTGGGCAGCGTCAGGGCCCTGGTCGTTCGGATTACCGTTGTTGGCGACCTGGCCGTTGTAGCCGTTGTCCTGGTTGTATTGCTGGGGAGCGTCGTTGGAGTACGACTGCTGGATGGGAGCTGGTTGAGCCTGAGTGTAATTTCCTGGGCCGGCTGGGTACGTGTTCTGCGCTAGCGCAGTCGCGGACAGAGTCGCCAGGGCGAGCAGAAGAACCGTGGGCCTGGTCATAATAAAAACCTCTGTATTTGTAGATGCGATTCCGGGAAAAATGTTGCGGTCAGATGAATTGGGCGGCCGGATGAGGCTTGCTGGCTGGGACAGCCTTCCTCTTTCGGGATTCCGGGCAACACCCTTATCGGTAGGACATCAAAGCCAACCCTATAGCGCGAAGCGCATTCCCTGACGCTTCAGCGTCAGAAAGACGGAGGGAGCCGTGGCCTAAAGGCCACGGCTCCCTCCGAACCGCGACGCTAAAGCGTCGCGGTTTGCGCTTCGCGCTGTGAGACCACATTGATTCTTTAATGAACTAAAAAATCAGAAACTAGCAGTAAACGACTTTGCGCTGTTGTCCGCGCACAATGCGTCCCAGCACAATCGACCGCTCATTCATGCGACTCAGCACCAGCCGTGCCTTCTTGAGCAGCGCCGCCGGCACCACCGCAACCAGCCCGATGCCCATATTGAACGCTCGCAACATCTCTTCGTTCTCGATGCTGCCAAGCGTCTGCAGATGCGCGAAGAGCGGTGGCGGCTCCCAGCTCGCCAGCTCCACCTGTGCCGCAAACCCCTTGGGCAGAATGCGCGGCAGGTTCTCCGTAAGACCGCCTCCGGTGATGTGCGCAAAGGCATGCGCCACCTCGGCCTGCAGCAGCTTGCGGATGGGCGCAAGATAGCTGCGATGCGAGCGCATCAGCGCCGCGCCAACCTTGTCGCCAAGCTCGTTGACATACTGATCCGCTCGGTAGCCGGCGGTCTCGAACAACAACTTGCGCGCGAGCGTGTAGCCGTTGGTATGCAGGCCATTCGACGGCAGCCCTAACAGGATGTCTCCCTCGGCAATGTTCTCGCCTGAGAGCATCTTCGCGTGGCTGACGGCGCCGACGAGGAAACCGGCGAGGTCGTACTCCTTGCCGCGATAGAGGGTTGGCATCTCCGCCGTCTCGCCGCCCAGCAGGGCGCAGCCATTGGCCTTGCAGGCCTCCACGATGCCGCCGATCACCTGTTCGACGACGTTCGCGTCGAGCTCCCCTGCTGCAAAGTAGTCGAGAAAAAACAGTGGCGTCGCCCCCTGCACCGCGACGTCGTTAACGCAATGATTCACCAGGTCGGAGCCGATGCTTCCATGCAGTCCGAGCTGCGCAGCGAGCTGCAGCTTGCTCCCGACGCCGTCCGTGCTCGCCACCAGCACAGGTTCGGGAAAGCGTTCGGCATCGAGTGCGAACAGCCCTGCGAATCCGCCAATTTCGCTCAGCACATTCTTGTTGAAGCTGCGCCGAGCCGTCAGCTTGATGCGCTCGTTCGCGATCGCCGCGCGATCCCGGTCGACACCTGCTTCGGCATATGTAGCGCGCGTACGCGTAACCCGCTTCGCCGGAGGCACTGCCGCTGAATCGTCCACGCTCATCTCTCCCACCTCATCTTTTCCACGCCGGCCACCCTGACGCAGCGATCACCACGGTCCCCGGCAAGCACGAGTTCCGCGCTCGCTGGCTGGTTCCTATCATTCATACCTAAGGGATGACGTCTTTCACTGGATTACAGGGGCTGGCTTTATTAGGCCACAAGGACCGTCTATCTACACCGCGAATTCGCAGTCTACCAGCCGACTTTTATACTGAGGTTATGGCACTCCCTCTCACCCGCTCCAAAGTCCTGCAACGACGCGCCGAAACCCTGCTTCCGGGGGGTGTGGATTCTCCTGTTCGAGCGTTTCGCGCTGTCGGTGGAGACCCACCGTTTCTCGTCAGTGCCAAGGGCGCCTGGCTCACCGATGCCGACGGCAACCGCTACATCGATCTCTTCGGCTCCTGGGGGCCCATGCTGCTCGGCCATGCGTTTCCGCCCGCGGTGGAGGCCATCCGTGAGGCTGCTGGACTCAGCGCCTCGTTCGGCGCGAGCACAGCCGCCGAAGCGGATCTTGCGGAGCTCGTTCAGCGCTGCTTCCCCTCCATCCAAAAGCTGCGCTTCGTCAGCTCCGGCACCGAGGCCTGCATGTCGGCCATTCGCCTGGCGCGCGGCTTTACAGGACGCTCCTTTGTCATCAAGTTTGAGGGTTGCTATCACGGCCACGCTGATGCCCTGCTCGTAAAAGCCGGCAGCGGCGTCGCGACCTTCGGCATCCCCGGCTCCGCGGGCGTTCCCAACGAGACGGTCATGCACACGCTGGCCCTTCCCTATAACGATCTCTCTGCGGTTGAGGCTGCGTTTGCCGCTCATCCTGAGCTGATTGCCTGCGTCATTCTCGAGCCCGTCGTCGGCAACGCGGGAACCATAGCGCCGCTCCCTGGGTATCTGAAGGGTCTGCGTGAGATCACCCGCAAGCATGGCGCCCTGCTGATCTTCGACGAGGTCATGACCGGCTTCCGTCTCGCTCCCGGCGGCGCCCAGGAGCTGTTTGCGGACGAACTGGGCGGAGCGCCCGACCTCACCACCCTCGGCAAGATCGTCGGTGGAGGCCTGCCCGTAGGAGCCTTCGGTGGACGTGCTGAGATCATGGACTACCTCGCCCCGCTGGGCCCCGTCTATCAGGCAGGAACACTCTCCGGCAATCCCCTCGCCATGGCTGCGGGCATTGCGACCCTCCAATCTCTCCTGGAGCAACGCGAAACGATCTATGCCACTCTGGAAGCGACTACAGCCGCCATCGTCGAAGGCATCGCCCGGCTCGCCGTAGAACGGGGCATTGCACTCACCGCAAACCGTGTCGGCAGCATGTTCACCTGTTTCTTCACACCTTCTGCCGTCACAGACTTCACGACAGCAAGCCACTCCGACACAGCAGCCTTCGCGCGCTTTCATCGTGCCATGCTGGAGCGTGGCGTATGGCTTCCGCCCAGCCAGTTCGAAGCGGCTTTCGTCTCCACAGAACATGGCCCGGCTGAAGTCGATGCCATTCTGGCAGCAGCCGCAGAAGCGCTGCACGAGGTTCAGAAGTAGAGGCGATTGAAGATCGCTTCTGCCGATTCATCGCCTCTGTTCTGTTTTGCTTTGGATTCGGGTTTCTGAGGTCGTTGCTTTTGTCGTTGCCTTTCTGGTTGTCATTCCGACCCTCCCGCGAAGCAAAAGGGAGGAATCTGCTGTCTGCCTGGACAAGCAAGGTTTCCTCACGCAGGCACGAACCGGAAGGGCACGGTTTCAACCGTGCCGGGAAAGCTCGAACTGAAAGCTCGAACTGAAAGCTCCTACCGCTCTGCCGAAGGCGGGAGTAGAGGCGTAGCCACAACGACTGATTTGCCTTCTTTTGCTAGCCGAAGATGCATGGGGATAGCACCTGAATTCTCCCTCGTAGCGCCACGATCTTCGCAAAGGTCCAGTCCTCTTCATTCAACGGTGCTACAGCGATTCCTGCCGTTGGCCAGGCTGATTAGCCCCTACCAAAGAAAGCAGTTCAGTCGTTGCGGCTACGCCTCCACTCCGGCCTTCGGCAGAGCGGCGGGCCTTTGGCCCGACGCTTGCGGCATGGCTGAAGCCATACCCTTCCGGTTCTTTCCTATGCAATGACCATCGCGATACAGCGAATCCACGGCCACGAAAGCCACACAAATGACAAGCGCCTCATCTCACGACAAACTGTCGTGAGATGGGGCGCTTGATGATGCAAGAACGGCAGCAGGAAGTTTTGATCCCTGCGTAATCCCAGCTTAGTGTCCGGCTTCGACCTGCGGCGTAATGATGCCGATGTTGGTTACGTCAGCACCATGTCCGAATCCGATGGCCTCAGCAACGCTGCTGAAGTCGAGATCCTTGTCGCCTTTGACGAACATCACCTTCTCCTGACGGGTCGCGAAGATCTCCGTCAGCTCGGCAGTAATGTCGCCCTTGGCGAAGTCCTTATCGTTGATCTTCCAACCCGGAGCGCCACCACCTGGCCGTGAGGTGACCTGCAAAACGATTGTTCGGTCGTTCTCGGGCGGCGGTGGTTGGTTCTGTTTCGGCGGCTGGGGTACCAGCGCCTCGAGACCTCTCGGCGTCGTCGGAACGATGACCATGAAGATAATGAGCAGTACCAGTAGCACGTCGATCAGCGGTGTAACGTTGATCTCCGAGACCGATCCGCCCGATGATCCAGTACCCATTCCCATATCGATACTCCTTATGTCTTACAACAGTTCTATCGAACTGCAGGCGAAAGAAAACGCCCCAATCCTGCTAGTTGGTCTGGTTGATATCGGTCAGCAAATTGAGCTGACTGACGCCGGCCACGCGGACGCCATCGATGGTATCCATCACTTTGCCATAATTGGCACGCGCATCGGCGTGCAAATAGACAGATTTGTCGTCGCCAGGGTTCGTCTTCTTGGCAAGAAGGTCTGCAACCTTCGAACCGAGATCCGAAATGGATACCTGGTCGGCATTAAGGAAGGTCTTACCGTCGCGAGTGACCGAGACATTAATCGCATCTTCTTTGCTGGCGTTCTCCATCACGGTCGATGCGGTGACCCTAGGAAGATCTACGTTAACGCTGTGGTTCAACATGGGGGTGACGACCATGAAGATGATCAGGAGCACCAGCATGACGTCCACCATCGGGGTCACGTTGATGTTCGAGTTGACCTTCTTGCCCTCTTCCCGCTTTGCCATTGCCATAAGATTGTGCTCCGTCCGGGCGTTCTAGCCCGTGCTCTGACTGAGTCCCCGGGAACCTCTGATGAAGGCCTCCGGACGCCGTTGCTTTGGCGTCCGGAGAGTCCTAAGAGTGATTCCCGCAGGATGTATTACTCGACTGTTGCGCTACCTGGTCTTGCAACCAGAACGGCGCACAGTTTAGCGGTGCGACTGCTTGATGAAGTAGTCGACCAGCTCCGACGAGCTGTTATCCATCTCTACGTCAAAGGCTTCTACCTTGCTGGTGAAGTAGTTGAAGCACATAACGGCAGGGATGGCGACGAGCAGACCGAAAGCGGTCGTAACCAGAGCTTCCGAGATACCGCCGGCAACCTGACCGATGCCCGAGCTCTTCGACGAAGCGATGGAGCGGAAGGCGTTGAGAATACCGATAACGGTGCCGAACAGTCCGATGAACGGCGCTGTGGAACCGATCGTGGCCAGACCGCTGAGGCCCTTCTTCAGCTTCGCGTGGGTGATCGACTCTGCACGCTCAAGAGCGCGCTTGGAGCTCTCAACCTGCTCTGGGGTGATCGCGCCGCCCGAACCGAAGCTGCGGAACTCGCTGAGACCAGCGGTAACCACTTCAGCAAGATGAGACTTCTTGGAACGGTCGGCAACCTTGATCGCCTCGTCCAGACGG
Organism: Granulicella mallensis; assembly: GCF_014203225.1. Lineage (GTDB taxonomy): Bacteria > Acidobacteriota > Terriglobia > Terriglobales > Acidobacteriaceae > Granulicella > Granulicella mallensis_A. The sequence goes on from NZ_JACHIO010000008.1 coordinate 250,254, forward strand.
CCTTCCTTGAGAGCGCCGGCAACCTTGGGGGCAAACTCACGCGACTGCTTGCGAGCCGCCGAGAAGTAGAGAGCGCGATCGATGATCACAGCCAACGACCAGATCGACATGATGAAGAGAATGATGACGACGCACTTGGCAGGCCAGCCCATGTTCGCCCAGAGCTGGGGAACGCTGAAACCTACTTCAGAACCGGAATCCTGAAGGAACATGGCGAGCGAGGTGGTGTGGGCGTGAGCAACGTTGATGAGATGAGCGAGAATCACTGAATTCTTTCCTCCTGGTTAACTTGAACGAACTTGGACTTGATCGAGCCGGACAGGCGCGAAGTTGAAGCTGTTGAACCTGATCTGAAGAGTACGGCAACCACAACAACCTGCCGCGTTAGACGAGAATATTGTAGTTGCGCTTCGCTTCAACTGGCCGAAGAGAGTCGGGGCCAGTTGAAGCTGCCGGCTTGATATCAGCCACCGCCGTTGAGGTTGAAGTTCACCATGATGGTCGTGTCGACCTCGGTAGGCTCGCCGTTCAAGAGATACGGCTTGTACTTCCATGTCTTGACGGCATCGAGTGCGGCGCCCTGCAGCATCGCCGGACCACTGATGACCGTCAGGCTTATGATGCCGCCGGTCTTCGAGATGATGGCATGCAGTACAACAGTTCCGCCCTGGTGCGCGGCGCGAGCGATCGGAGGATAGACCGGCTGAGTCTTGACGAGAATGTTACCCGCGATCACACCACCCGAGATACGGGCCGGACCCTGCGGCTTAGGCTTGGCGACGACGATAGCCGGACCAGCACCTGTGCTGCCAGCCATGCCACCCATGATGCCACCGGCAGAGCCACCGGCCATACCCGCCATACCGGCCACGCCCGCAGACGAAGGCGGTGGGGGTGCAGCGTCTTCCTTCAACATCTTGATGTCTTTAGGAATCTTGGTAGGCGCGTGAAGGCCCTGGTCGATCTCCGACACCATATGCACCGGCTTGATCACAGCCGCCGGCGGCGGTGGGGGAGGCGGGGGCGGTGGGGGAGGCGGTGGGGCGGAGATTGAAGCTGCCAAGGAGTTCTTTGGCAGCGCTTCTGGGTCGATCAGCGGAATCAGGATCATGATCGCCAAGAGCGTGCCCCAGAAAAATGCTGAGGCGATCATCCAGTACTTGGATGCGGTCTTGATCTTTCCGCCGGATTCCATCATTGAATCTTCAAACATATGCAACCTCGGTCCCGCGAGGGATAGCTATTTGCCTTAGACACCACAGAGACTTAAATTGTTCCCAACTCGCTATTGACTTGTTTGGGAGACTACCTGGTTTGCTGCTTGTTGCTCATCCTATCCCAAATTGACGGGTACCGAGTGACGGTAAAGCGAAACCCCATGATCGGAATAGGAAACGCCTATTGGCGTCTGATATTTCTACCTCAATCATGCAAGAGTTGTCATCTCCTCTCGACGCAGCGCATCCTTTTTTCTGGCTTTCACTGGCGATTCAGATCCCAACGAATCAGCAAGGAAGGCGCCAATAGCAAAACAAAGGCCCTCGCGTGGGCGAGGGCCTTGTGTCTGGAGAAGTAAGCAGTTTACCGCCGGGTGCCCCGCGCGGCGGGCAGGGTGGCCTTCTTGCCGCTCCTGGTGCGCCAGTCCTGATAGGCAACCAACATGGGAGCCGCCACCGCGATCGACGAGTACGTTCCGATCAGGATGCCGACCACCAGGGCGAAGGAGAAGCCGTGCAGCACTTCGCCGCCGAACAGGTACAGGCTGAGAACGGTGAGGAAGGTCAGACCCGAGGCGATGACCGTCCGGCTCAGCGTCTGGTTGATGCTGCGGTTGACCACGTCAGAGAGCGACTCGCGCCGGCTGGAGGCGAGGTTTTCACGGATACGGTCGAAGACCACGATCGTGTCGTTCATCGAGTAGCCGATCAGCGTCAGGATCGCCGCGATGACCGTGAGAGAGATCTCCTGATTCGTCAGGCTGAAGAAACCAACCGTAATCAGCGTGTCATGGAAGACCGCGACGACAGCCGCGACGCCGTAGATCAGCTCGAACCGGAACCAGAGGAAGACGAGCATCCCGATCAGCGAGTAGATCGTCGCCAGCAACGCCTGATGCTGAAGCTGCTTGCCGGCGGTTGGGCCGACGATGTCGACCTGCTGCACCGAGAAGCCGGAGTCATGATAGTTCGCGCTCAGGGCGTTCTCGATCGTAGAGCGGCCCTGATCGTGGGCGCTATCGCTCGCCGTCGACTCTGGCAGGGAGATGATGACGTTGTTGACCGCCGCACCGTTCGCACCCGAGATACGCTGGATCGCGGAATCCTTGACGCCAGCGGCATCGATGGCATGGCGAATATGCTCTTCGTTCGGCGCCTGGTCGAAGTGAACCGTGATCTGCGTGCCGCCGCGGAAATCAACGCCTAGCGGAATATGGTGCCAGAACGCCATGCTGAGAATGCCGGCGACCGAAAAGATCAGAGAGAAACCGAGGAAGTACCACTTCTTCCCCAGCCAGTCGATATTTGAGCTACGAAACAGTTCCACGTTTCAATCCTTGAGCTGCCAGTGAGCAGCCACTGGCTTCTAGCTTTTTCTTTGCCGTTGCCGCAGCGAAGCTCGCGGCGAACGACGAATCGCTGTAACTAAATCGACAGAGCCGCGCCGCGTTCCTTCTTGCTGAGCAGATAGTCGAAGATGACGCGCGAGACAAACACCGCAGTAAAGATGTTGGCCAACAGACCGAAGGTCAGCGTGACCGCGAAACCCTTGACTGGACCGGTCCCAAAGAGGAACAGGATGCCCGCCGAAACGATTGTCGTGATGTGCGTATCGACGATCGTGATCCAGGCATGGGCGAAGCCCTCCTGCACCGCTGCGGCGGTCGTCTTACCCAGCCGCAGCTCTTCGCGGATACGCTCGAAGATCAGCACGTTCGAATCGACGCCCATACCGATCGTGAGGATGACGCCGGCAATACCCGGCAGCGTCAGCACGGCGTGGGTGAAGCCCATAAAGCCGAGCAGGATGACAAGGTTGAGAAACAACGCCAGATCGGCATTGATGCCCGCACCGCGATAGTAGATGAGCATGAAGACCATCACAGCCAACATGCCGGCTACAGCAGCAACAACACCCTGATGAATGCTTGCCGCACCAAGCGACGGGCCTACCGAGCGAGTCTCAAGATAGGAGATCGTAGCCGGCAAGGAACCCGTGCGCAGCATCATGCTGAGGTCCTGAGCCTGCTGCTGCGTGAAGCCGCCGGTGATACGGCCGGAGTCGCGAATCGCCTGTTGAATCGTTGCGACTTCTTTCACGCGGTTCTCGAGCACAATCGCCATCGATCCCGTGCCCTTGTTGGCATCGGTGTACTTGTAGAAGCGATCTCCGGCTTCCGTCGTCAGAGTGAAGCCAATATCCGGCCTGCCGTTTTCATCGGTCTGCGGCGTGGCATCGCGGAAGTCGGTGCCCTCAACGACCGACGCGCGCTGCAGAAGGTAAACCTGATCGGGGCCGCCCATGCCGCCGGAACCCTTGACCAGCTCCTGGTCAGGAGGAAGAACGCCGTTCAGAGCGGTCATCGCCTGCTGCTCGTCAGGATAGGACCCGATAACAGCATGAATCTCAAGCTTCGCAGTGGAGTTGATAATGCTTTCCACGTGCCCTGGATCGTCGACGCCAGGAAGCTGCACGAGAATCTCGTTGTCACCCAGACCGTACTGCTCGATGACCGGCTCGGAGACACCGAGTGAATCGACGCGCTGACGGATGGTCTCAATGGACTGATCCAGGGTGCGCTTTTCGAGATCGGTGATGGCCGACTGCTTCATCGTGAGCACGTAGCCGCCCGCAGAAGAAGTCGTCACGTCATACACGGCGTAATCATTGCTCGTGAGCGTGTCATGAACACTCGACTGTTGCGCAGGCTGAACGCCGCTGATCGTAATCACCTCAGGATGCGCAGGATCAAGCTTGGAAGCCGTTACACCGGGGATCGAAGTGTTCAGCCGCTGCACATCACGATCTGTGGCACTGTTAAGCGCCTCCGCCACATGCACCTGAAGCACAAGGCGCGTGCCGCCGCGAAGATCGAGCCCGAGGTGGATACGGTCAGTGATCGACTGTTTGAGACTGCCGTGCGGAATGCCGAAGATCCCGTACACGAAAATCACCAGGACCGCGATAATAAAGCCTGTTTTGCCGGCCAGATTCTTGCCCATCTTATTGTTGTTCCTTCAAGATTCCGCGAGCTAAACGTCGCCGCGGCCCTTACATTTTTCCTTGCGAATCTCTGTGGCCCGTGGAAATCCCTGCATCAGCTTTCGCTGTGGTAACAATATCTCCGGCCCGCCTACGACTTGGATTCTTCCTCGGCGGTGACGGCTGCGATGGCGCTGCGGACGATCTCGAACTTGACCCCGTCAGGCTGCGTGCGAATGACCAGCACATCGTCCTTGACGTTGACGACCGTGCCGCGCATGCCACCGTTGGTTGTTACCTTGTCGCCGGGCTTCAACTGCGCCAGCATCGATTGCCACTGCTTCTGCTTGCGCTGGTTCGGCACAATGAGCAAAAGGTACATGGCTACAAACATGATCACGAGCAGTGGCAAACTACCCAACGACCCAAAGCCGCCAAAACCGGCAAAACCGGCAAACGCTAACGCGAGAAAGCTCAAGCTGCACGTCCTGCTGCCGTGACCGGACTCTCAAGCGAAAGCTCTCGTCTGATCACGTCTTCCATAAAGTTTTCGGGGATACTGCTGCCCGGATAGGCAGACACCGGAACCGGCCGTGCTCCAGACAGATTGTCCAGACACACCTCTACCGTTTCCAGTCAATCACACCTGAGGATTAAGCATCGCGTAGCCGGGCGGTGATGTCAAGGAAATCACGCGATTGGCCGTGTATTGCACGCGGCGGTGATCGGAAAACTCTGACCACCGGGCAGAAACACCGCACTCTTCCAATACGAGCTGACTTAAACGAAGATCGGCGGCACGGTTGAACCCGTGCCGCCGATGTTCTGCAAGCGATACCTCACACCCTTTGACTAGGGGCGCGAAGCAGGATTGCCGTAGGGAGCGATGAGGTTTCCTGCCAGCGGGGTGACGACCGGCGCTGCAAGACCGATGATCTCCGTGACAGAGGTGCCGTTAGGGGCGCTGTTGGGGATCCAGATATCGCCCGAGCTATCGAGAGCAATACTGAAGGATCCGGCGGTGCTGGGAATGCTAAAGCCATTGCTGGCTGCGAGCGAACCATCATTGTTGAGCTCGACGAGAGCGTTCGTGCTATTGTTGACGGCCCAGGCATGACCTGCACTGTCGAGAGCAATGCCTGTCGGTGTCGTGAGCAGGGGTCCCTGGTAAGGAGCAACAGAGGTGACCGTACCGTTGGTGGTGACCTTGTTGATTCCACCCAGCAGGCCGACCAATCCCGTGCTAGCCACCCAGACATTGCCACCATTATCGATAGCAAGACCTGTGCCGCCCAGAATTCCGCCGGAGAGGAGATGAACCGTGAACGAACCTGTGTTCGCGGTGCTGGCTCCATTCATCTGGAGGACATTGGCAACCGTGGAAGAAGCCATCCAAAGATTGCCGGAAGCATCGATGGCGCTACCGACGGGTTGATTGACGAGGCCCACCGTGTAACCAGCTGCTCCCGAAGGAATGGTTCCAGCGCGCGTGATCTCGGTGACACCGGCGATGATGGCGCCGCCAACACCGCCGGTGTTGGGAATCCAGGCATTACCCAGACCATCGACAGAGACGGTATCAGGCAGATTGATGGAGCTACCCGAGAAATCGCCGGACAGAGCACCTGAGGAGTTCAACGTCCTGACGTGGTTCGGCTGGAGGAGGCCAGGAGTACTCAGGTTAGTGACCCAGGCAGTACCCGTTGTAGCGTCGATCGCGAGGCCGGACGGAGAGAAGAGTCCGCCTTTACCGAAGCCGTTCGTACCGGAGAGGACCTTACCCGTGCTGGAGAGCTCCGTAACGACATTGGAGTTGGCATTCGTGATCCAGGCATTGCCCACAGCATCGATGGCGATGGTGCGCGGGGCGCTGATCGTGGGATCGGTGTAGATAATGCCAACCGAAAAGTCAGTGGCGCTGGTCTCGAAGGGCTGGAACGGACCTGCATTGGTAGCCAGATTCAGAAGCGCACTCACATGCGCGCCCGGATGCTGAGCGATGTTGATCGCAGCCTGTGCCGTATTTGTCGGAAGGACGCCGGCTGTATTCGGCGCGTTGGCAAAGAGCGTTGCGCAGCCGCTGGAGGTCGGACCGGTCGAGTTGATGCAACCCGCGAGGATGTCCGCCAGGGTGTTGAGTTCGACCTGAGGCACGGTACCGTTGCCGGCAGTCGTCTTCGCCGGAATGGCTCCAGTGGCCTGAACCACCAGGTTGACGGCGTTGGTGAAGGCGTTGGTGACGCCAGTCTGCGCCTGCGTGGAATGCGCCGTGGGAGCAGAGATATGCGTGGGGTCAGTGGTGTAACCCGCCAGCGCATAGGCCGCAGCGATCGTGCTGGCCTCATTCATGTAGATATTGGTGACAGTGCTGGGGAAGGTATTGCCGGCTCCGCATTCGCCGACAGCAGCCAGCAAGCCCGAACCCGAGTTATCGCCGGTACCTACACCAGGATCTCCGCCGGTCGCATAAAGATAGACGTTCGTATTGGCAGTGCAGGCGAATTCTCCGCCGATATTGAAGTTGCCGGCACCATCCGTGGTGGTAAAGAAGTTCGTTCCGTCGGAAGAGGTCGTGGGTCCTGCAGTCAGCAGCGAGGTGGAAGCCTCACCATAGGTGTCTACGCCTGCGGCAAACATGTAGACATGCGCACCGACCAGACCCTGCTGGCCACCGTGCACGATGCCTTTAATGCTCATGGCGGTTTGACTGGCAACGTTCGCCGAGTCTCCAAAATTTGACGAGCAACCGCTAAGGCCCAGGACTCCTATCAGTCCAACGAGGCTAACGGTGACGGGAAGCGATAAACGATGGATTTTCATAGGAATCTCCTTGATACAACCTTCAAGTTCGAACAAACAGAAAACCTGAATAGATGTTTGAGGCCCAACAAGACGAGGGCCCGGAAACACAATCGAAACAGCTCGACTGTGGCTTATAAAGTAGCCCGGTGGAAGTTTTAGAGACAGTGGCCCGATTACAGTTACGGTATGCAGTGCAGTTAGGAGTTGGTTTGCGTGGCTACTAGCGTGCAGCGACCTGACAGAAACCCACTGACTAGACTGGTTGAGATCGAAGTTGATGTCAAGAAGTAAAGTTAGTGATCTACAAAATTTCTTAAACTTGGGGTTAGTTTACATCAGCAAGTAGTTGTATGCGTAAAGATCCAACCCTGATTGTGATTCATGAAGGTAACAGACTTGGTCCGGAAGAGAATGGGACTGTGCAACGGCTCATTGCAGATACCGAGTCTGTACCGCATAAGCAACACGCAAACACCAGACGTGGTTTCAGAGCAAGCGCCCAGAGGGAAGGACACACTTCCTGATGAGACCTGGCAAAGTTCTTCCAGCCCCCGCACAGTGTCCCCTCTCCCTCCCGGTCTCACCTCTATATAGTTAGTGCGCTGCCGGCGCCTTGCCCCCAACCTTGAAGTTCTTCGAGAGCAGAACAAGCGGCGCCGCGACCAGCGTGATGACGCCGATCACGAAGAAGCAGTCCATAAAAGCCAGCAGACGAGTCTGTGCCCCCAACTGATCGTAGTAGCGGAGATAGGCGGCCTTGACGGCATCCGCGTGGGAGAATCCATGCGATTGCAGATAGGCCGTAGTCTGCTGCACTGCCTGCTGCAGGAACGGAGACGACGAAGGCAGGTTCGAGCCGACCCTCACCTGATGGAAGTTCTGACGGCGCTCGGACATGGTCGTCACGAAGGCGATACCGAAGCTTCCACCCCAGTTGCGGAAGAAGTTCGTCAGCGACGACGCCTTATTGTTCTGGTCGGGCCGCAGTTGCGAGTACGAAAGCACCGAGAGCGGAACGAAGAAGAACGCATAGCCCAAGCCCTGAAGCCCGCGGGCCAGAGCGTAATGGCCATAGTCCGTCTGAAGATTGAAGTGGCTGTAGTGAATGAACGATATTCCCACCACCATGACCGCACCAAAGAGCAGGATGCGTGGATGGATGATGCCTCGCTGCACGAGCTGGGCTCCGACCGGTGCGAGTAGCGTGATGACGAGAGCCCCCGGCCCGAGCACCAGGCCGGCATCGATGGCGCGGTAGCCGTAGAGCGATTGCAGCATCTGCGGGATCATCGTCGTGGAGGCGAAGAGACCGAAGCCGAAGACGAAGTAAAAGATGTTCGAGATAGCAAAGTTGCGCACTTTCAACAGGCGCAACTCAATGACGGGATCGGGGTGATGCAACTCCCAGAAGATGGCAATGCCGAGGCAGGTGATGCCAATGCCGAACATCCAGCAGATGAAGGGTGAACCAAACCAGTCATCGATCTGTCCACGGTCGAGCAGGACCTCAAGCGCTGCCGAACCCAGGCCTATCAGCGCGATGCCGACACCATCGACGCGGAGCTTTCCGTTGGCCGAGCGGGCGGACTTGCGCTCCTCCGCGAAGGACGGCGGATCGTGAACGAAGCGATTGGTCAGGAAGAGCGACAGAATACCGATGGGAATGTTGATCAGGAAGACCCAGCGCCAGTTGTAGTTGTCGGTGATCCAGCCGCCGAGCACTGGACCGATAGCGGGAGCTGTAACGATCGCCACGGTATAGAGGGCAAACGCGGTAGCTCGTTTGGCCGGAGGAAAGGTGTCGACCAGGATGGCCTGCTCGACCGGAGCCAGGCCGCCGCCGCCGATTCCCTGAAGAACGCGGGCCATGAGCATGAAGCCGAGCGTGGGTGCAATACCGCAGAAGAAGGACGTAATCGTAAACAGCGCGACACAGGCCATGTAGTAGTTCTTGCGGCCAAAGACCCGGGACAGCCAGGCCGACATAGGAAGGACGACCGCGTTTGCCACGAGATAGGTCGTGAGAATCCAGGTCACTTCATCGAACGAGCGGCCCAGGCCCCCAGCAATATAAGGCAGCGACACGTTGGCGATGGAGGTATCGAGCAGCTCCATGAAGGTTGCGAGCGTAACCGTCAGCGCCACGACCCAGGGATTGATCGTGGGGAACCCCGAAGCGGCGCGTTGTGTAGCTTTCTGGGGTAACGGGGCAACAGCGGTAGCCACAGACAGGTCCTCACAAGCTGAAATTATTTAGAGACTGTTCGGTCTCTTTCACATCTGATTCAGAGAGAGAGGAAACCGATGCGTCTTTTTTCGTATTCTTCTCCACGGAGGTTTCGCAGTGGCCAAGGGAGAGCTGACCAGGCAGAGGATCATCGCGGCTGCCGCACCGATCTTCAATCAACGGGGGTATTCCGGGTGTTCCATGCAGGACATCATGGAGGCTACCGGGCTGGAGAAGGGTGGACTGTATCGCCACTTTGCCAACAAGGAAGAGCTGGCGGCAGAGGCGTTCCGGTTTGCGCTTGCCCAGTGCGTCAAGACACGGACGGAGGACCTGGAGAACATCGAAGGCTCGGTAGCGAAGCTGCGTTCTGTCGTACAGCGATTCGTCGCAACCCCTTCGCCCATGCCCGGGGGCTGCCCGCTATTCAATACAGCCATTGATGCCGACGACGGCAACCTCGTGTTGCGGGAACTCGTCCACGAGGGCATTCAGGCGTGGAAGGCTCGGATCAGCAATATCGTGAAGACCGGCGTCGAGCGCGGGGAGATCCGCCAGACCATAGAGCCGCAGAGTATTGCCAACACTATGATCTCCATGCTGGAAGGCGCCCTGATGATAAGCCGCATCGAAGGCACGAAAAAGCCGTTGCAGGATGCCTGCGCCATGCTCGAATGCGTGCTGGATGGGATCGCCACGAAGTGCTCGTAGAGCTTTCTTTCGAGTTCATTCCAAAGTAAGTTTGAAAAAAGACACCCTACTTTGTCTCGCTACTCGCCGGCCTGGCGGCCGCGGGGTCCAGACGGTTCGCATTCTGGAAGGGCAGCATCCAGCCGGGATACTCCGGCGGCAGAGCGCTTACCTCATCGAGCTGCTTGATCTCGTCCGCAGTCAGCTTAACCTCGATGGCGGCGATGTTGTCCTGCAACTGGTCGAGGCGCTTGGCTCCAATGATGATCGACGTCACCACAGGCTTCGAGAGCAGCCACGCGAGCGAGATGCGAGCCGCGCTGCAACCGTGGGCCTTCGCGATGGGTGCGATCGCATCGAGGATCTTCCACGTGCGTTCCTTGTCGACGAGGGGAAAGTCGAATTCGGAGCGGCGGGAGCCCTCAGGCTTCTGGTTTTCACGGCTGAACTTGCCGGAGAGCAGCCCACCCGCAAGCGGACTCCAGACGAGCAGCCCCGTCTTCTCCGCTTCGAGCAGCGGCACAATCTCGCGCTCGAGATCGCGTCCGGCGATGGAGTAGTAGGCCTGTAGCGTGTCGAAGCGCGCGAGGTTCTTGAACTCGGAGATGCCGAGCGCCTTGGAGAGCTTCCAGGCCTGCCAGTTCGAGGCTCCGATGTAGCGCACCTTGCCCTGCTGCACGAGGGTGTCGAGCGCACGCAGCGTCTCTTCGACTGGAGTGATCGAGTCGCTGGCGTGGATCTGATAGAGGTCGATGTGGTCGGTCTGCAGGCGACGCAGGCTGGCTTCGACGCCGTCCATAATGTGTCCGCGCGAAGCTCCGACATCGTTGCGGCCCGGGCCGACGCGGCCGAAGACCTTGGTCGCGATCACCACGTCCTTGCGCGCGATGTTGAGGTTCTTGAGCGACTGGCCGAGCGTCTTTTCGCTCTCGCCCTCGGAGTAAACGTCGGCGGTATCGAAGAAGTTGATGCCGGCTTCAATGCTGGCCTTGACGAGGTCATCGGCTCCGGCCTGATCGACTGTGCCAATGACCTTCCAGAAGCCCGCGCCACCGCTAAAGGTCATGGTTCCGAAACAAAGGCTGGAGACGAGTAAACCGGTGTTGCCGAGTGTCTTGTATTGCATGACTGTCCTTTGGTGGGTTGTTTCTTGCAAGAGAGGATCGAGCTCTGTTCGATTGGACGTGCGAGGAGGCTTGTGCGACTCAGAAGGTCACTACTCTATGGTTAGCCCTAACCTACCCGAGAAGCGTCATCCCGAGCGAAGTCGCTCGCGCACTTTGCGAGTGACGCAGTCGAAGGACCGCGAAGCGTCCCCTCCTGCCGATACAGTTCAATCCTTTTCCACCACGAAGCCCAGTGCACGAATGCTTCTTGTCGCAAACATTTGCACGCTACGGGTTCATCTGCTCGTGCACGGTAATCATCTGCCATCCCCAGGTTTCTGCGAGATCTTTAAACTCTGGATTGACCGAGCGGATCAAATTCAGTTTCTTCTCGCGTCGCCAACCTTTGAGTTGCTTTTCGCGTGCGATGGAGATTCGGATATCTTCGTGTCCTTCGAAGTAGAGCAGGCGTTTGCAGTCGTGGGTCGCAGAGAAACCCTCGAAGGTACCGTTCTTGTGTTGCATCATGCGCAGGTACAAATTGCTGGTGACGCCGATGTAGAGCGTGCCTGTAATACTGCCGAGGATGTAGGTATAGCCGCCGGACATGGCAAGATGCTAGCAGTTTTGTGGTCGCTGCTGGAAGATGATCGCCGCTACCAGAGCACGAACATTTGCGGTCGAAAAGGTGTGAGGTGCATGGGGAATGTGGACAGCTTCGGGGTCCTTCGACTGCGCGTCTCGCAAAGTGCGCGAGACGCTTCGCTCAGGATGACGGTCCTGGGGTGATCCAGAAAAAGAACTCTCTTTTACTCCCACGCTGTAACCCCATCGCAACGGAATACTCACGCCCTGTGCGATACCCTAGCTCATGCGCTCCACCGACATCCGCCGCGAACTGCCGCTGCTCCTGAAGCTGGCTCTGCCCCTGATCGTGGGCGAGCTGGGTTGGGTGGCGATGTCGCTGGTCGATACGATCATGGTGGGACGGCTGCCGCACTCGGCCATTGCGATGTCCGCCGGTGCGCTGGCGCAGGTGCTCTTCAATACGCTGGTGTTCGGCATCGGCGGCATTCTGCTGGCGCTGGACACGCTGATCTCACAGGCCTTCGGGGCCAAGGAGATGCAGCAGGCCAATCGCTGGCTGCTGCACGGTCTCGTGATGGCCGTCCTCCTCAGTGGTGTGCTGATGACATTGTTCGCCGCGGGTCCGACGCTGCTGATGTATATGCCGGTCGACCGCGCCGTGCTGGCGCAAGCTGTCCCCGCGATGTGGGGATTGAACTACGGCACGCTGCCGCTGCTGCTCTACTTCACGCTGCGGCGTTATCTGCAGGCCATGCATCATGGCCGCCCGATTGCCTTCGCGCTCATCTCCGCCAACCTGGTGAACATTGCCGGAGACTGGCTGATGATGTTTGGACATCGCTGGCAGATTCTCGGACACACGATTGCGATTCCCGCCTTCGGCGTTGAGGGCTCGGCATGGTCCACCAGTTTTGCGCGGCTGTATCTCATGGCGGTGCTGCTCTTCGCGGTGCTGTGGGCCGACCAGCAGGGTGACTATGGCCTCCGCACCGTCTCGCGGAGGATCGAGGTTCAGCATCTGCGCAAGCTGTTTGTGCTGGGAGCCCCGGCAGGCGCTTCCCTGCTGATCGAGATCGCGATCTTCGCGCTCGTCACCTCGCTCGTCGCGACGATGGGGCCGCTGGCGCTGGCGGGACACGAGGTTGCGTTGCAGTGCGCCAGCACCACGTTCATGGTGCCTCTCGCGATCTCCTCGGCCACCGCAGTGCGCGTCGGCCATGCAGTCGGACGCATCCGCACCGGAGCCGCCACGATCGCGCAGGCTGCGCTCGCCGGCTGGTGCGGCATCGGGCTGGGCGCTGCCTTCATGCTGGTCGCAGCCGTTGTGTTTCTCACGATCCCGGCGGCGGTCGCGCGCCTCTTTACGCCGGATCAGGATGTCATCCATGCGGCTGTGCCGCTGTTGTTCGTAGCCGCAGGATTTCAATTCTTCGATGGCGTGCAAATCACCGCGACCGGCGCGCTGCGCGGCGCAGGCAATACGACCGCGCCGCTCTATACGCAGGTTCTCTGCTACTGGGCGATCGGCATGCCGCTCGGAGTGCTGCTGGCGTTTCGCGCCCATCTCGGCGCAGCCGGATTGTGGTGGGGATTGCTCATTGCGTTGACCGCTGCCGCGCTGATGCTGCTGGCGCTCTGGCATAGGACGACGAAGTCGCTGGCGCAGACGATGCGACGCCCGCAACAGGCGTCTGGGATGTGAGGGGTTTCCGCGACTTCCCGCCAGCTTATCGAGGAACGGCACAAAGAGAATCTGTTTTTCGTCGTCATCCTGAAGCGAGGCTGAAGGCCCCCCGCATTGGGTACCACCTTGTATGTTGCAACTCAAGGCGTAACGATGGAGTTGCGCTGCGGCGGAGAGGCCGTACCCACCTGAGGCCGGGAGCAATCCTGAGCCTGTCGCAGAGAACGGCCGCCGTCCCTCTCTCATTACGCCGTGGAGAATGGGAGGCATAAAGCCTGCATGTTCAAGGTCGGCGATAAGAGCGAGTCCGGAACTGCGGACAGGGACGGAAGCCGAGGCCGTATCTGAACGCCGGAGGCCATTCATGAGCAAGCGATCCATACAGTTGCAGGAGACAATGTACTGTGGCATTGATGTCAGTGCCAAAAGTCTCACCGTAGCGATTCAACGCGTGGGCCAGCCCGTAGAACAAGAGAGCTTCGCTAACAATCCAATTGGTCACAAAGCTCTCATCGTCTGGCTACAAATCTGGATAGAACCATGTGCTACGGGACAAGGCCACCGTACGAAATCATCGGAATAAATCTGCCGGGACTCAGTTTAAGAAGGTAGAGCCAATATCTGTCTCTATCTGAGTCTCGGAGATTCGACTATGCATTTCCAGCGAAAATCGATTGGGGACCGGGAATTTCCGGTTTCATTGCGCTCATCCGTCTGTTTCGTCACGGCTGCCTGTCTGGCTATGTGTGTGGGCCTCCAGCAGGCCTGGGCCGCGGCGCCAACGACCACTGCTCTAGCGGTGACATCCGCCGGGGGCGTGGTCACGACGGTGACATCTGGCAGCGTGGTCACGCTGACTGCAACCGTGACGGCCGGCGGCACGGCCGTCACGCCGGGCCAGGTCAACTTTTGCGATGCGGCGGCGAAATATTGCACGGACATCCACATCCTGGGCACGGCGCAGTTAACCGGCGCGGGGACGGCGACGCTGAGGTTCCGTCCCGGAATTGGCAGCCACAGCTACAAGGCGGTGTTCGCCGGAACCAATAATGCCGCCGCGAGCGCATCGGCTGCGGCGGCGCTGACGGTGACAGCAATCGCGGGAATACAGCCCTCGACGACGAGCATCGCATTCAGTGGTTCTCAGGGAACTTACACGCTCACGGCAAACGTCTCCGGCAACGCCGGCGTTGTGCCGACGGGCTCGGTACCATTTGTGGATACGAGCAATGCGAATGCGGTGCTGGGAACGGCGCCTCTGACACCGGGTACTGGCGCACTGTTCTTATCCTCGTCGATATTCTTTGAGCAACCTAGGCAGCTTGTGACGGGTGATTTCAATGGCGACGGGATTGTCGATCTGCTCGCTACCGTCAATGGAGGGAACTCTGTACAGATTCTGTTGGGCTATGGGGATGGAACATTCAGGGACGGTGAGAGTTTTTCCGCTCAACTGAACGGTATTGTAGTGGGAGACTTTAACGGAGACGGCAAACTGGACCTGGCAATGGCGTCCAGTGGCACGGTAACCATCTTTCCAGGAAACGGCGATGGAACCTTCACGGGCGGATACCAGTCGCCGCCAATGCAGAGTCTCGCTTTAGTTGCGGCGGGCGACTTCAATGGAGATGGCAATCAGGATCTGCTGGTGGAGTCCGGTTCCTCCAATCCCAATCCCACTCTCGCAGTGCTGTTGGGCAATGGAGACGGAACATTCAAGATGGGCGCTACCATGCCGACGGCCCCTGGTCCCGTGGCAGTGGGCGACTTCAACGGAGATGGCAAGCTGGATCTGGCTGTGGGCAACCAGCAAGGCGATTCGGTGAGTATCTTGCTGGGCAATGGGGATGAGACATTCACCGTGGGAGCCACGGTACCCACAGGCGCCACCGCCGGTGTGATCGCGGTTGCAGACTTCAACGCAGACGGCAAGACGGACCTAGCCGTGGCAGCCAATGGGACCGTGACGATCCTGCTGGGCAATGGGGATGGAACGTTTACCACCGCGGGTCCGGCGACGGGCTACTCCGGCACAACTGTGGTCGTGGGGGACTTCAATGGAGACGGCATAGTCGACCTAGGAGTGGCAGGCAAGGGCGATTGCGTCCTGCTGGGCAATGGAGATGGGATCTTTACGGCTGTGATCAGCAACCAGGAAGTAACCGACAACGGGTCGATTGCGGTGGCAGACTTTAATGGCGACGGCGCATCGGATATGGCTGGCGCGATCCTCAACGAGGACGACGAAGGGATTTCAGTGTTGCTTTCGCAGCCAAAGTTTGCGACGGCTACGGTGAACAATGTCACGCTTCTTGCCACTGGCATTAATGCGTCGTTTCAAGAGATCGACGCAAGCTACGCCGGCGACGCCACCTATAGTGGCAGCGTTTCCCCGCTCCTTGAATTACTGTCGCAGACTGCATTCACTATCGGCGCTACGACCTTGCCTCCGATTGGCGTCGGTGCGAGCGCCACCTCGACGGTCACGGTTACGCCCGCGATCAATCTTACTGGGCTTGTGACGCTCAACTGTAGTATCAGTTTCCAGTTCATGGGGATATCCCCGCCAACATGTTCGATTCCGCAGTCTGTCATGCTCTCTGGAACGGCGGCTGCGAGTGCGACTGCCACGGTTTCCACGCTCCCCGCAACAACCCCGGGAGCGTACCAGATGATCGTGCAAGGCACCCCCGATGGCGGGGGTATTGTCGTCACTTCGGCCACCTCATTTACCGTCGTCGCACCAAGCTTTGCGCTGAGCAACACCGCTATCCCCATCGCCGCGCCTGGGGCTAGCGGCACTTCGACCGTTACGATCACTCCGAGCAACGGCTTTACCGGGACCGTTGTCCTTACCTGCGCTGTGACGGGGATTCCGGTGGGTGCGACCGACGTGCCAACCTGCTCGGTCACCGCTCCGGCGGCAATCTCGGGGACGACGCCTGTGACGGCGACACTCACCATCGGCACCACGGCCATGTCCAGCGCCGCAGTCCACGACCCGCTGCGCCGGACCCTCAGCGTCGGCGGAGGCGTGGTCATGGCGGCGCTGTTCTTCTTCGGAATGCCCGTACGGCGGCGGAGGTTGAAGACGCTACTGGGTCTGCTGCTGTTCGCGGCCGTCGCTGGTGCAGGCATCGGTTGCAGCAGCGTGGCGAACAACACGCCCACGACGCCTGCCAACCCAGGCACCACCCCGGGAACCTATACCGTCACAGTGACGGGAACCAGTGGCGCAACAACGGCAAATACCGCAGTCAGTGTCACCGTTAATTGAGCCGAACCGGTCTGTAGTCCAGCTTGAGACAGAAATCCTGGCGCCAGCCGCAGATCAACAGATATTTGATTGCGTTGCGCCAGGGCTTTCGTCTTCAAACCGCAGACGCAAGGAGCAATCCAGGCAGATCGTTCGGAACTCGTCCAAGAGTCCCCGATTGAGGCCGCAAACTCGCTCGGGTGAGCAAGCATCCGGTCCCATTCGAAAACCGCTACAACCGATTTACTCGGATGTAGCGTCGGCAAGCCGGACGTAATCTGCGTCTCAAATCTCAATTGCCGCAAAATCGCCGAGTCACTCATTGAGCCGCGATCTGCAAGCGGAAATTGCTTTCTGCCAGGGAAGTTCCTTGGCTGAGATCAGCGATTCGTCTGCTTTCATGATCTCTCTGTGCTCCCTCTGGAAAGAAAAATATCCCCTCTGGACACCCCTAAAGAGAAAAGAAAAGCCTAGACAAGCGAGAGAGAATCTCTGCGGTCCGTCGCCACACCAAAATACGGGGGCCTTCGCCTACGGCTCAGGATGACGACGAAAAACAAACAACGACCGAACTGAGCTTTTACTCGGACAAAGCTGCGAACCGTCGTTCAATCAGGGCCGTTGCCTCTTCGAGCTTCGATTGCCGCACTTCGATGGCAACCGTTTCTTCGTCAGGAAGCTCGTTGGTTTCATCGCGTCCATCGCGCCAGAGATACGAGATCCCCGCCTCGCCAAGGACCTGCGCCACAATCAGCGCCTCTTTCAAATCGAACATCGCCAGAAACGTAAGACCCTCAACCGGATTGAGCGGACCGCCGGACTCGCCGCCTTCCTCGTGTGACGGAAATAGCCCCAGCTTTTCATGAAGAACGGAAGCAGCCTTTCCCGCCATCTTTCGATGGACTACCAGCGCCAGGTCAAGACCCGAAGGATGGATCGGTCTTTCAGGATCGACTACATGCCAATCCACGATGCGATGGTCGACTTCGGCAGCCTCCATATGGCGCATCGCCTCCCGCGCCTGGAAGGCATCGTGGAACAGGTAGGCGACGGTCTCGCCCTCACTGAGAACGTCAGCTCGTAAATCCAGATTCGGAGCAGCGGAAGCCACCTGCTTATCGTTCGCGGTCGGCTGCGCAAGCCCGCGATCTTTCATCACCTGGGCCAGTGCGTCCTGCGCAACCTGCGTGAGGTCTTGCCGCTCCTGATGCAGCTCCAGCAGGTCTTCATCACTCTGTTCCGCGTAGATTTCGCGGAGCCGTTTTCCTTCGTTATCCATTTCCATTTGAGCAAAAGCGTATCACTATCGAGAGGGGTGTTGCATGCAGAAGTGGCATAGGGCATATCATCCAACTTCGAGATCGAACGGAGCAAACAGTTTGCTGCGGCACTGTTTCTTTAAGGGCATGGCTTCACAGGGATGTATCCGTCGCGAGAGGTAACTGGTTTCGCCATGACCAAAGAAGGCAATTCAGTCGTTGCGGCTCCGCCTTCACTCCCGCCTTCGGCAGAAAGGTACGGCCTTTGGCCTGCTACTTACGGCATGGCTGAAGCCATGCCCTTAACGAAACCGTGCCACCACAACCTGTTTGCCCAGTTCAAATTCATCCCACGAGCAATTTGATGACAATTTTGTGGTGGGTTTGTGGTGAGTCTGTGATGGCCGCAGCTTTCGCGGCTTACTCTTCCGGCACGTTCTGCTGGAAGATTCCTGCGAAGGCCGAGCGGACGCTCCACGCCGTCACCAGCCAGAGCACGGTCACAAGAAGCGGCAGCGGAAGGCCTGCCGGGTTCATGCTGATATGGAACAGGAGGATGTTGACGATCACCGGACCCAGCAGGGTAAGAGCCAACGGCACGAAGCGATTGATCAACAGCAGCACTCCAGGGATCAATTGCAGCAGGAAGACGGCGACCAGGTAGTGAGAGACAAACATCGCTCCCAGAAACTGCGCGGCAGTCCCCGTAGGAGGAGGCATTGGAATAAAGTGCAGAAACCCATTGAGCCCAAAGACCACGAAGACCAGGCCGAGCAGAAGACGTACGATTAAATTGACGATTTTCATCACGAACCCTTTCAGAATGGAGTTGGTCGCAGAAGCAGTTCTGAAGCTATTTGGGGTCTATTTATACGCCGAAAACCGGGACTCCCGCGCCGATTTCTTCAGAAAAAGCGACGCGGGTACCGGAATAGAGAAACAGCGGAACAGGCTTAGTTGACCGCGAACCTGGCGCGGATCGCCTCGACGTGGGGCAGCAGGAAGGCCTCACGGTCGGCTCCGTAGTTCAGGGAAGCAGCGCCACCTGCGGTCTGGAAGCTGGTGTCCGTAACCCCGAGGAAGCCGAAGACGGTACGCAGATAAGGCTCTACGAAGTTGAAGGACTCCATCGCCGAACCCGCGCCATAGACGCCGCCGGTTGCGAGAAGGAAATGAGCCTTCTTGCCCTGGAGCAGGCCCTTGGGGGCACCGTCGATATAAGCAAAGGTCTCGCCAGCGCGAGCGATCAGGTCGATCCACTGCTTGAGAACGCTGGGAACACCGAAGTTGTGCATCGGAGCGCCAATGGCGTACTCGTCGGCCTCTTTGATTTCGGCAACCAGGCTGTCGGAGAGGACGAGCAGCTGGTTCTGCTCCGGGGTGCGTGACTCTTTCGGCGTAAAGAACGCGCCGATCAAAGGCGCAGTAAGAGAGGTGAGGCCGCTGGTCGTGAGGTCGCGGGTGATGACCTTGCCTTCCGGGTTTGCCTTCTTCCAGTTCTTGACGAACTCGCTGGTGAGGTGGCGGGAAACGGAGGCTTCGCCAAGTGGGCTGGCGTCGAGATGGAGTAAAGTAGGCATTCGGGTAAATCTCCTTTGCAACAATAGATGCTTAAGCAACATCTGTTGACTTATAAATACACAACAGATGTTGTTTTTGCAACAAAAACTGTAAAGTAGAAGAAGGCCTATGGCAGAATCTGCTTGCGAAGCTATTGATCCTCGCGTCAAACGCACCCGCGATCTGCTGCAGCAGGCGTTAGGAAAGCTGTTGGAGTCTACGGAGTTCGAAAAGATCTCCGTGCAGGACATCACCGATGAGGCCACGGTGAACCGGGCGACCTTCTATGCGCACTACCCCGATAAGTTTGCACTCTTCGAGTGCATGGTTGCCAGCAAATTCAACCAACTTTTAGAAGACCGCGGCGTCACGTTTAACGGAACCTG
The DNA here is from genome assembly GCF_014203225.1 of Granulicella mallensis. Lineage (GTDB taxonomy): Bacteria > Acidobacteriota > Terriglobia > Terriglobales > Acidobacteriaceae > Granulicella > Granulicella mallensis_A. Next base: position 270,012 of record NZ_JACHIO010000008.1, read on the forward strand.
CGCGTCCGCCCTGCACCACATCGCGCTGGGCGTCTGCGACTATCTGGCCCAGACGCCCGGCGTAGAGTGCGAACGCCAGCGGCAGATGGAGCCGCATTTGGAGTCCGCCGTGATTACCGTGGTGGGGAAGATGATTCTCGATGGTGTGAGACAGCACCCGCCCCCCTCGGGCGACTCGCCGGAGGTAATCGCCTCCATCGTAAGCTGGGCGATCTTTGGCGCTGCGAAGGAGTGGGTAAGGACTCCGGACCGGGTTCCTTCCGAGCAGATCGCCGCGACGGTGGTGAGGCTGATTGGGCCGGTGCTCGGAACGTAGAACGAACGACTTCTCAAAGTTGAGAGGGTAAAAGTAGAAAATCAGCCCTGAACTGAGCCTCTATCGGACTTTTTTGGGTTGTTATATTTTGCCTTCCCTCGGCCACATTGTTATTGCAATCCCCACTTTGACATCATGCAATGTGTGAGGTGAAATATGGCAGCGATCACCGTTCGCAATCTATCTGAAGCAACCTATTGCGCTCTCAAGCAGCGTGCAGCCTTACATGGGATCAGTACAGAAGCCGAGATCAGAGCCATTCTGGCAGAGGCTGTGCGGCCCAAAACCAAGGTCATGATTGGGACAGAATTAGCCGCCTTTGGACAGAACTTTGACAGGCTCCGCCTCGATCTTGCGCGTGACCAAACGCCAACGGAACCGGCAGCGTTTGGGTGATTCTTTGCCTTTGTGTACCAACTCCTCGGGAAGACTTAGGACGTGTCATCAAATGACATCTGAGATGAAGTTGGACTGTGCAAACAGCTTCATCCCAGTCCTGAACCCAGGGCTACGCTCTGGCTACTATCGCGTCGCCTCTTCGGGGCTCAGTCCCGTGCCTGTACTACGCGCCTGCCAGATCAGCCCGCACACGCTCCATCGTCTCCAGATAGAACGACAGGTTGTGAATGGAGTTCAGCGTGGCCCCCAGCGGCTCTCCACTTGCAAACAGATGCCGCAGGTAGGCGCGGGTATAGCGCTGACACACGCTGCATTTGCAGCCCTCATCGATAGGCCGCTGGTCCTGGGCGTTGTCCTGCTTCTTGATGTTCAGGCGGACCACGGCGCTCCTGCGGTCGTTCGGGTCTTCGCGGATGAACAGCAGCCCATGCCGACCGGCGCGCGTGGGCAGTACGCAGTCCATCATGTCGACACCCATGCGCGCGTACTCCTCGATCTCGTCGGGGTAGCCGACGCCCATCACGTAGCGCGGCTTGTCTTTGGGCAGATGCTCCAGCGTCAGTGCGATCATCTCGCGGGTCACCTCGCGGGGCTCACCGACGGCCAGGCCGCCGATCGCGTAGCCGGGAAGGTCCATCTCCACGAGCCTGTCCGCGCTCTCGCGGCGGAGGTCGGCGTACATGCCTCCCTGCACGATGCCGAAGAGCGCCTGGTGCTGGCCGCCGCGCTCCGCATGCCAGGGAACCTCGTGGCGGTGCGCCTCCCAGTAGGCCCTGGACCGTGCGGCCCAGGCGTGCGTCAGTGTCATGGAGTCGCGGGTGCGCTCCCAGCTGGCGGGCGTCTCCACGCACTCGTCGAAGACCATCATGATGTCCGCTCCGAGGGCGATCTGCACGGTCATGGAGTGCTCGGGCGAGAAGAAGTGCCTGGAGCCATCGAGGTGCGAGCGGAACTCGACGCCGTCCTCGGTGATCTTGCGCAGCTTGGCTAACGAAAATACCTGGAAGCCACCGGAGTCGGTCAGCATGGGCCGGCGCCAGCTCATGAACTTGTGTACGCCGCCGAGTGAGCGGATCAGTTCATGCCCTGGGCGCAGATACAGGTGATAGGTATTGGCCAGGATGATCTCAGCGCCACGGCCGCCAAGGGTCTCCAGCGCGTCCTGAGGAACGGCCTTTACGGTTGCCGCCGTGCCGACAGGCATAAACACCGGCGTCTGGACGACTCCGTGCGGCAACGAGAGGGCGCCGCGCCGGCCCCCCTGCTCCGTCGTATTTGCAACTTCGAATTTAAGTGACATCGCCCTCCATTCTAGAAGGGCGTGGCATTGGGTGGCGTGGCATAGAACTAAGCCCCGAAAGGGCGACCCTTGTGAGTCGTAAATTCGTTGTATCGTGATGGCCTGTTCAAGACAGCGCGTAGCGCAAATCCTGACGCTTCAGCGTCGCGGGACGGACGGAGCCGTAGCCTTTAGGCTACGGAATTCAAGCTGAGAAAAGATGTGGCCTTTAGGCCTGGGCCTTCTTTCGGCTGCGGACAAAAGGCCCGGGGCTAAAGCCCGATTCTTGCCCTGGCCCTTATTCCGTAGCCTAAAGGCTACGGCTCCCTCCGTATCCCTGATGCTGAAGCATCAGGGAACGCGCTTCGCGCTGTGCTCAACGGGCCATTATGGCTCACCAAATAAGCTCAAGACGGTAGGGACTGACATCAAGTGCCGCCGAAGCTACTGATGGGGTACAGGCGGTATCGGCGGAATGGGTGGAACCGGGACGCCGCTCATGCCGCCGCCCATCTTGACGAGGTCGCCCATCGACATGTGTCCGCTCAGGTGGATGAAGGTCAGCTCTTTCGCCTCGGCGGTCATAATGACCATCTCGTTGGACTCGCCGTGCTCTCCCGACCGCGAGCAGATATCCGTCGAGCCATCCTTGTCGCGTGTATGGATAAAACAGTTCCAACTGCCGTCCGTCAGCTTTTTGCGGAAGACGTCGATGTCTTCCATGCGATACATTCCGGGTTTGTCATAGGTGTACGAGTGGATCACGATGTAGTCCATCTTGCTCGCCATCCCTCCCCCGCCCTTGGGGACCATGCCGAGCATGCTCTTGTCCATGTTCACTTCGGTTACGTCTTTCGCACCCTGCGCGAACTTCTCCGTGCCGGCGAACAGGTCGTCCTTTACCTGCGGCGCCTCGGCTCCGCTCGAAGAAACCCGTATCGTCACTTGTGCCCGCATCGGCAGTGCCGCAAGCATCGCGACCGCCAGCGTCAGATTCAAACCCAGTCTCTTTGTCATCGTTCTATCCCTCACGCCTCTCTCAGTCGCCTAACTTAAACCCTGCGCGTTCCAGGTGCGCGCGCGTCTGGCCGAGAGCGCGATCGGTGACGCGCATCGCCGTGTCAAACTGCTGCTGCGCCATCTCCGCCTTCTCCTGCTGCTGCCTGACGTGAATCCGTTCCGCGGCAAAGCATCCCAGCACCAGGGCTGCGGCAATCGCACCGCCTGCCCAGGCGTGCTGCCTGGCCAGCCAGACGGGCATCGTCAGCACCCTGGCGCGCACCGGCGTCTGCTTCGCGGCAAGATCCAGCACGCGGAGCGCAAACCCCTCCGGTGCGTCGACCCTTTGCAGCTCGCGTGTTAGTAGCTCTTCAAACTCGTCCATCTTTCCTGCTCCGAGCTCATTCTTTTTTTCTTCAGGCCTGTCCACGAACATATCCCTTCATTGTCACTGCCGCCTTGACGCGCAGCAGTTGCAATCCACGCTGCAGATGACTCTTTACCGTCGCTACCGGCTGCCCCAGCAGCTTTGCAATCTCATCCGGCGCCATCTCTTCCTGGTACCGCAACACCACAGCCACACGCATCGACTCCGGCAGGGCCCGCAGCAACTCTTCCAGCCGCGCTTCGATACCGGCATCCAGCCGCGTGTTCTCATTCTCAACGTGCTGCTCTTCCATCCACTCTTCCGCGGCAGCCTCGGGCTGGCGGGATTTTCTCCGCAGAGCGTCGGTGGCACGATGTACGGTCACCCGCCGCAGCCAGAAGCGCACATGGTCCGCGCTCGTCAGCCGCTCGGCACCGCGATATAGCTCCAGGAAGACGTCCTGGGCGACCTCCTCGGCCGCTCCGTACTCTCCGGTAACGCGCAGGGCGATAGAAAACACCATCTTCTGATGGGTCTCGACCAGTGTCCGAAACTGGGTTGCTTCCATGCTCATCCGCGCGCTTGCTTCCGTATCACTTTGCCTGCTTACTTCTCTATACGCAAAAAGAAGGCCGTCGGAATGCAAAATCTTTGCGGTGGGGAAAGAATTTTTTTTGGGGGGGCACGTCGTTTGTTTTTCGTCGTCATCCTTCTATGAAGAGAGGCGTAGTTGTCCAGGGGTATTTTGCGAACAGATTGCGTACAGACTTCTATTCGTGCTCAT
>NZ_JACHIO010000009.1 GCF_014203225.1 Granulicella mallensis
GACTTCCACATGCCTCCACGACATCCAGACACCCCCCACAAATCTGTAAAGGATGTCTGGAGACAATGTGTAAAGGATGTCATGAGTCCGTACAGTTTCAACCCTGCCACTAAAGGGTGCTCCGCAGGGTTCTTTCCGCTCTGCCGAAGGCTGGAGCGCAGGCGCAGCCGTAGCGACTGAATTGCTTTCTTCTATGCCAGCAAAGCTGTATAGGAAGCACCACGGTTGTACCCCGGGGCTGAACCAGCTTGTTTCGCCACGACCAAAGAAAGCAATTCAGTCGTTGCGGCTGCGCCTTCACTCCTGCCTTCGGCAGAGTGGAAAGAGGCTTTGACGCGCCTTTTCCGGCACGGCTGAAGCCGTGCCCTTCCGATTCGTGGGTCATCAAACTGCTTGCATAACTCACTTCACACCGACAACCGTTTGATGACGCGCCCAAGACTATCTCCGCATCCTCGGGTCCGCGACAGCATAAGCCGCATCGGTGAGCAGGTTGACCAGGACATAGGTCAAGCCGACGGCAAGAATGCATCCTTGCACCAGCGCGTAATCGCGATTGGAGATCGCCGAGAGCGTCAGGCGACCCAGGCCGGGCCAGCCGAAGATCGTCTCTGTGACGATGGCCCCTGCCAGCAGCGAGCCGAACTGCAGTCCAACCACCGTCAGCACAGGGTTTAGCGCATTGCGCAGAGCATGCCGATAGACCACTGTCCGCTCCGAAAGCCCCTTGGCCCGCGCCGTGCGGATGTAGTCCTGGCCAAGCTCTTCGAGCATCGATGTCCGCACCATACGGGTCAGAATCGCAGCCATGCCCAGTCCCAAGGTGATGGCCGGCAGGATCAGGTGCCGCAGAAAGTCGCTCGTGCCGTTCCCGGCGCCGGAGACCGGCAGCCATCCCAATCCGATGGAGAAGACGATGATGAGAATCGGACCCAGCGCAAAGTTGGGGAACGACAGACCGACAAGGCTAAGAAGGCCCAGAGAGCGGTCGGGCCAACGATCGCGGCGTCTGGCCGAGATCACCCCTGCAGGAATGGCCAGGCCGATCCCAATCAGCATCGCCGCTAAAGTAAGAGCGAGCGTATACGGATAGCGCTGCAACACCAGATGCAAGACCGAATCGTGCAGGCGCAGCGACTGCCCGAGGTCGGCATGCACGATTCCTCTCCAGTAATGCGCATACTGCACGCCCAGGGGAGCGTCGAGGCCGTAGGCATGGCGCAGGCCCGCGATATCCGTCGCCGTCGCTCCTTCCCCAAGCATCTGCACGATAGGATCGCCCGGAACGATGTGGATCAGCAGGAAGACCACGGTGACGACCAGCCAGAGCACAGGGATGGTCAGAAGAAAACGCCGGACAATATCCCGCGCCGTCTGGTGAAGTTGTGATCTTTGGGGTGCGCTCAACGGGCGTCTCCGGCTGCAACGCCGCGAGGCAGCTTGTCTGTCTTCGAATCGTCTACGCGCTCTTCAATGCGAACGCGCGCAATGCGCTGGCCCTTCATCTCCGCGATGAAAAAGCGCCGGCACTCATAGTCCACGAACTCTCCCACCTCGGGAATATGCCCAAGTTGTGCCAGCAGGAAACCTGCAAGGGTCTCCACGCCGGACTCTCGTGGGAACTTCCAGCGGAGCTGTGTCACCAGATCGCGCAGGGATGCGCTGCCATCGATCATCAGGCCGCCATCGGCTGTGGGCAGGGGGAGGTTCTTGCCGATATCGAACTCGTCATGCACCTCACCGACGATCTGCTCCAGCGCATCCTCCGCCGTTACCAGGCCAAGCGTGCTGCCAAACTCGTCGACCACGATCGCAATCTGGCGGCGACGCTCCTGGAACTCCTGCAGCAGCTCCACTGCCAGCTTCGTCTCCGGCACGACCAGCACATCGCGCATGACTTGGCGTAGCGTAATGTTCGAGGAACCATGACTGCCCAGCCCCTGCGCGACGCTGCGAAAGTGCATCAGGCGCGAGATGTCTTTCGAGAAGACGACCCCGATGATGTGCTCGCGTCCGCGCTCAGGATCGTAGACCGGAACGCGCGAGTGCTGCTCCTCGACGATATGGGCGCTGGCCTGCTCCAGAGGCATATTGGCGGGCAACGAAAAGATCTTGCCACGCGGCGTCATGATCTCGCTGGTCACAACATGGTTGAGCTCAATCGCGCGATGGATGATCTCCTCCTGGAAGGCCGGCAAAAGGCCCATGCGGCGTGTTGCCGTGGCCATGAGCTTCAGCTCCTCCGGGGAGTGCGCTGCCGACTCTCCGCGCAGGGGCGCACGAAAGACCCGCAGCACCAAGGCGGCAGAGATATTCATCACCTGGATCGCTGGGCGCGTCATGCGGATAAAGACATCGACCGGCCCGGCCACCGCCAAGGCGATGCGCTCCGCACGCTGCAGGGCGAGCGACTTCGGCACCAGCTCCCCGAGCAGTACCTCGAAGTAGGTGATGATCGCAAAGGCCACCACGACCGCAATCGTGTGCGCGTAGAGCACCAGGTGGGTATGCCCTCCGGGCAGCCACGTAAGGTGCGCCAGGCCGTGCATCAGAGCCTCGGCGATCGCAGGCTCACCGATACCGCCTAGAGCCAGGCTGGCCAGCGTGACTCCAAACTGAACGGCAGGCAGGAAGTCGTCGATATTGTTCTTGAGTTGGAGCGCGGTGCGTGCGCCAGGCCGGTTGAGCGCGATGAGCTGCTCGATACGGGTCTCGCGAACGCTGACCAGCGCAAACTCTGCGGCCACGAAGAAGCTATTCGCCAAAATGAAGAAGGCGATCAAACTTCCGTGTACAAGCATCCACTCCAGCATTTCGCCTGAGTTTAGCACTGGAGGGATGGCTTTGCCGCAAAGAGAACGAAAGCAACAGCACAGAGAAGGCCTGCGGGTATCCGCAGGCCTTCATCATTCAAAACTGTCGCTTACAACTTACGCGCGAACCTGTGCTGTCTCCTGGACGAGCACACGCTTCAACGACTGGTCGATGGTGTCCTTGGGAACAAAGCCCACGATCTGCTCAGCGACCTTGCCGCCCTTGAAGATCAGGAGCGCCGGGATGCCGCGGATGCCGTAGCGGCCGGGCGTCATGTTGTTACGGTCAACGTCCATCTTCATGACCTTGAGCTGGCCTTTGTACTCTTCGGCAACGGCGTCGACTACGGGAGCCAAAGCGCGACAGGGACCACACCACGCGGCCCAGAAGTCCACCAGGACCGGGGTCTCGGATTGCAACACCACCTTCTCAAAGTCGGCGTCGTTTACTTCTGTAACAAACTGACCTGCCATATGACTCTCTCCTTCGCCCCCTTAATTCGGTGGCTTTACATGCACACCCATCATAGATGCGCAGCGGTGGAAAACGATGCAATCGACCCCGGAATGGGGACTCTAAAGAGTGTCCAGCAATGTTTTTTTGACGCCCCCGGCGATTCGGAGCGAAAGCAGCTCAACTTCAGGCGCAAGCAGCTGACGCAACCGCGTCTCAGCCTCGAGAAAGGTCGTCCCTTCCGCCAGAAACAGCAACACCGAGGGCCCGGCTCCACTCAACGCTACCCCTGCGATCTCCGGCTCTTCGGCCAGCGGAAGCAACTGCTTGAGCAGCGGACAGGCTTCCATCCGGTACGGCTGGTGCATCCGGTCCTGCATGGCAGTACGGAGCAGACCTAACCGGCCCTGGGCAAATGCTGCAACTAATAAGGAAGCGCGCTGCACGTTGAAGATCGTGTCAGCCTTTGCATAGCTTTCCGGCAACAGCGCACGGGCCTGCTTCGTTGCCAGGCTAGTGGCCTGAACCGCCAGGACCAGCTCCCAGCCAGGATCTCCGGCAAACGTGGCTACCTCTACGGTATTGCCCTGCTGCGTCGAAACCGTAAAGCCGCCGTACCAACAGGCTGCGACGTTGTCCGGGTGGCCTTCCAGGCGGCTTGCCTCAGAGACAATCCCCGCATCGCCAAGCTCAAGGCCGCCGAAGTGGTCAGCCAGTGCAACCCCAGCCAGCAGCGCGGCAGCACTCGAACCACAGCCCATCCCCAACGGAATTTCGTTGTGCAGCGTAAGCCGCAACGGAACGATTCGCCGTCCGGCATCACTCAAGACACTGCGATAGGTATCGAGAATGAGATTGCGATCCAACGTCCCGCAAAGCTCGGCATCGCGGCCCGTGGCATGAATCTCAAAACTGGATGCGGCATGCGCTTCCACGGAGAGATGCATCGACATCGCCAGCCCCGCGGCATCGAAACCCGGGCCCAGATTTGCTGAGGTCGCTGGCAGTACCAGGCGCACGCCACCTACGGTTGTCGCAGCACTCATGCGGTCTGGCCCGCCGTAGCAGCAATCGCATCCAACGCCCGCAGAACGTCATCCACATTCGCGTCCAGCACCAGCGGAGCCTTTTGAAAGGCTTTGTGCTGATTGAGCTCGCCGGGAGTCGCCGCCGCAAGCTCCGCCTCGTTGAACAACTGGCCGCGATGGTACTGGATGGTGTACTCAGGATCCTTCAGGGTATGGCCGGTCAGCAGCAACACCGCCGTCTCTTCCCTGCCGACATGGCCTGCCGCCACCAGCTTCTTCAAGCCCGCCAGCGTTACCGCCGACGCCGGCTCACAGCCAATGCCCTCGGCGCCAATCTCGGCTTTGGCCAGCGCAATCTCACGCTCATTGACCTGTTCGCACCATCCGCCGTTGGCTTTGAGGATACGCACTGTCTTCCGCCAGGAAGCCGGATTACCAATTTGAATCGCCGAGGCCCGCGTTTCCGCGACTACGGGTTCCAGACTCTCGCCACCGTTCGCCTGCATCGCACGATAGAGCGGATTCGCGCCCTCGGCCTGGATGACACTGATCTTCGGCACACGCGAGATGAACCCAAGATGCTTCATCTCCGCGAAGCCCTTGCCCAGCGCGGCACAGTTCGCCAGATTGCCTCCGGGAACGATGACATGATGCGGCACCTGCCAATCGGTCTGCTCCAGCATCTCGAACGCGGGCGTCTTCTGGCCTTCGAGCCTGTAAGGATTCACCGAGTTCAACAAATAAATAGGAGCACGCCGCACGAGCTCCGTCAGCACGCGCACGCAGCCATCAAAGTCCGTGCGCAACTGGACGGTCATCGAGCCGTAGTCCATCGACTGCGAGAGCTTGCCCCAGGCGATCTTGCCTTCGGGAATCAGCACCATGCTGCGCAGACCGGCACGGGCAGCATAGGCGGCCATCGCCGCCGAGGTATTGCCGGTCGAGGCGCAGGCCACCCACTCGAAGCCACGCGAGACCGCTACCGACAGCGCCGCGGTCATCCCAGTGTCCTTGAACGACCCTGTAGGGTTCATGCCCTGGTGCTTGGCCAGCAGCCAATTCATCCCCAACGCGGCAGCAGACTTCGGCAGCTCGTAGAGCGGCGTATTGCCCTCGCGAAGCGTGATGGCCTGATCGTCGGCAACAATCGGCAGCAGGTCACGAAAACGCCAGACACCGCTCTGGTCCACAGCTAAAGTCGAGGTTCTACGCTCCTGCCACAGATGTCTCAAAGCAAAAGGGTTAGGGCGATTAACCGGTACATCCTTAGCCGTAGTGCCCGAAGCACTTTCACTCCAGGGATACTCAACTTCATACAGATCGCCGCAGTCCGGGCAACGGAAGTCGCTACGAGCCGCTTCACCAGCTATTCTCTGGGCGCAGCCCGTGCATCGAAGCATGTGTGATTGCATACTCATGTGTTTCCATAGATTATCGCAGAGGTATGAATTTGAGACTCATGAGACGTTCTGTTCCCCTCCGTGCACTCCTCACCCTTGCGTTGCTTGTCGTCTTGAGCGCGATTGCCCAGGGGCAGACCAAAGAACTCCATATCGCCGCCGCAGCCGACCTGCAACCGGTCATGCCAACCCTCGCTCAGGCCTATGAACACGCCACCGGGATCAAGATCGTCGCGTCCTTCGGTTCGACAGCGACGCTGACCCAGCAGTTGATGAACGGCGATCCCCAGGACGTCTTTCTCGCGGCGGACTTCACCCACCCGGAACAACTGGTCGCCGCAAACCTCACGGTGGAACACAGCCCGGTCCCGTATGCCAGCGGAGTCCTCGTGCTGTGGGCACGCAAAGACTCTCCGGCCCAGCCGCTTACCCTCGACGTTCTGGCCGAGCCTCGCGTGCAGAAGATTGCCGTCGCTAACGATCAACATGCTCCCTATGGCGTTGCCGCAACCAAGGCGCTAGCAGCCCTGCATCTCACCGACAAGGTCGCCGGCAAGCTCGTAGTCGCAGAGAACATCGCGCAGACGGCGCAGTTCGCCGAGTCCGGCAACGCACAGGTGGGGCTGATCTCACTGACCATCGCCAGTTCGCCGCACTTTCGCGAGATTGGCAGCTATATCCGTTTCCCGCGCGTCTACCCCGCCATCCGGCAATGCGGCGTAACGTTGAAGTCCTCAAAGAACCAGAGCGAGGCGCAGGATTTTCTGCGCTGGCTGACGAGCAACGACGTCCAGGCGAAGCTGCAGACGATGGGGCTCGATCCCGCAAGCTAGACTGAACTCACCATGGACTTCCCCGCGCTTGGCCTCACGCTACGTTTGGCCTGCCTCACGACGTTGCTGCTCCTGTTGCTCGCCATGCCGCTGGCTGCGTGGATCGCCAGTGGCCAGAGTGCAGGCCGCCGTGTGGCGCAAGCCGCAGTAGCTCTGCCGCTGATTCTGCCCCCCACCGTGCTCGGCTTTTACATGCTGATGGGCCTGGGGCCAGCAACTGCGTTGGGACGCACGATCATTCGCTGCTTTGGACACCCCCTCGCCTTTACCTTCCCCGGAATCGTCCTTGGCTCCATGGTGTACAGCCTGCCCTTTGCGGTGCAGCCATTGGTGACAGGCTTTGCCAGCGTCGATCGCTCGCTACTGGAGACAGCCAGCGTGCTCGGGGCTGGTCCGTGGACGATCTTTCGACGGATCGTTCTGCCGCTATCGCGCACCTCTTTCCTGACGGCGGCGGTCCTTACCTTTGCCCATACCGTGGGCGAGTTTGGGGTGGTCCTCATGATCGGCGGCGACATCCCCGGCGTTACGCGCACGCTTTCCATCTCGATCTTCGACCAGGTACAGGAACTCAACTACGCCGCCGCCAACCGGACGGCACTCTGGCTGGTGGTCCTTTCGTTCGCCGCGCTCCTGATCGTCTATACGCGCGGCCACCGCAGCCAGGGCGCGGAGCTGGGCTGAGATGGCCACCCTGCAGAGAGCCCCGCACCATCGGCTTGCCGTACACCGGCAACTCGGGCCTCTGCGCTTCGACGTAAACCTTGAGTTCTCAGCGCCCTGGACGCTCATCTTCGGGCCCTCCGGCAGCGGTAAAAGCTCCCTGCTGCGTGCAATCTGCGGGCTGTCAGGACACGCCGGAACAGAGTTTGCGAGATCTAATGCGGAAGGCCAATGGAGCGTGCTTTCGTCCAGCGTGGCGACGCACCTTCGCTCGCTAAGCTACGCCCCGCAAAGCCCGACGCTCTTCCCGCATCTCACCGTACGCGAGAACGTGGCCTTCCCCTCCCAATCCCATGCAAAAGCTCCAAACCATACGCTGCTGGTGGAACAGGCCCTGGAGCTCTTCGAAGTAACCGGCCATGCCGATCGGCTGCCGAGCAAGCTGTCCGGGGGAGAACGCCAGCGCGTCAATCTGGCGCGTGCCTTTGCTGTTCCGGAAGCGAAACTGATGCTTCTCGACGAGCCCTTCTCCGGTGTCGATCGAGCCATGCGCGATGCCTTACTTCCGCGCATGCAGGCCTGGCTGCAACAGCATCAGATTCCTGTGATTTCAGTAAGCCATGACGTGGATGAGGCTCTGCTCCTCCGGGCGGAGGTTGTTGTGCTCGCCCAGGGATCGGTCGTGAACCAAGGACCAGCCTCTGAGGTTTTGAACGAGGAGTGGGCACGCATGTTGAAGATTCTTGGCTCGGTATAACGAATTACCCTTGCTGCTACGTGTTTTTCGTCGTCATCCTGAAGCGTAGCTGAAGGAACCCCGCATTCTTGCCGCCACCAATTCGGGGGTCCTTCGCCTACGGCTCAGGATGACGACGAAAAACAAACCACTACCCCAACACCACCGGCTCCCGCTCCAACCGAATCCCGAACCGGGCCTCTACCCCCGCCACAATCTCTTCTTCCAAATGCTCGACATCCGCAAACGTCGCGCCTCCACGATTGGTCAGCGCCAGCGTGTGGCGCGTAGAGATTCCTGCCGGGCCTGCGCCATATCCCTTGACGAATCCCGCACGCTCCAGCAACCAGGCTGCAGGCAGCTTCACGCAGCCCTCTCCCGCAGGCCAGTGCGGCACGTCGCCCTCTACAGCTTTGGCGACCTCCGGAAGCAAAGACGCAGCGACCACCGGGTTCTTGAAGAACGACCCCGCACTGCGGCAGTCCGGGTCTCCTTCGACGATCAGCATGCCCTTTGCCCGGCGAATCTTACGCACAGCGGCAGCGACCTCTACCAACGACGGTGCGGGATGTGCATCGGCGAAATACTTCTGGAGATCGGCATAACGCAGCGTCGGCGCGCCCCCCGGCCGAAGCTGAAACTGCACGCGCGTAACGATATACCGCTTGCGAGCGTCCGTATTGAACAGGCTCGCGCGATAGCGGAACCGGCACTCCTGCTTCGAAAGATCGACGAAGGCCTGCGCCTGCCGGTCGAAGGCCCGCACCGACACAATCGTCTCCGAGACCTCCTGCCCGTAGGCCCCGACGTTCTGCACCGGAGTCCCCCCAACGCTGCCCGGAATCCCGGCAAGGCACTCGATACCGGCACATCCCGCGGCGACGGCCTGAGCAACAAATCCGTCCCAGGGCTCGCCCGCGCCGACCTCAAATCCTCCATCGGCCAGAGCTTCAATGCCTATGATCTTCATCTGGAGCACGAGACCGGCAAAGCCTTCATCCCGAACCAGCAGGTTGCTTCCGCCTCCGAGCAGAAAGAGTTCTACCCCTTGCGCTTCAGCCCAGGCAACGGCAGCCGCAACCTCCTGCTCCGTCGTAGCTTCGGCGAAATATCGTGCGGGGCCACCAATTCGAAACGTGGTAAACGGGGCTAGAGGAACGTCTTCACGGAGGTGCAGGCTTGCAGAGGTCACGGTTTCGAGAATACCCCCTTAAAACCTCAAACCGCAGGTGCCTTTTTTGATGCGACCAACGCCGGAGCCGTACAATCAAATATGGAACGTAAGGTCCCAGGAGGAAGTAAATGTATCCAGAGTTGATGGTAATTCCGATGCGCGAAGAGTTGACGAAGGCCGGTGTGCAGGAAGCACGCTCCAGCGCGGACGTCGATGCCGCTGTTGCACAGCCCGGAACCACGATGCTCGTCGTCAATTCCATCTGCGGCTGCGCCGCGGGCAAGATGCGCCCAGGCGTACGTCTCGCGCTGCAGCACACCACCAAGCCCGACCATGCCGTCACAGTCTTCGCCGGCCAGGACCGCGAAGCCACCGATCGCGCCCGCAGCTACTTCCAGGGACATCCGCCGACATCGCCCGCCATCGCCATCCTGCGCGACGGGCAGCTCGTCTACCTGATGCAGCGCTCCGCGATCGAAAGCTCGACCGCTCCGGCGATCGCCCAGGAACTGACCCGCGCCTTCGAGACCTACTGCTCGAAAGCAACGGCTTAAAAGCAGGAAGCACATTCAGGGCCAACGGCCCGCCTCATACCAGCCTGGGGTGAAGCCCCAGGTCAGAACATAGTTGCAAGGTCGAGGGCTGAAAGCCCGATTCATCGGTGTCGCCACGGATGAATCGGGCTTTCAGCCCTCGAATGTCATGAGGCCTATGTACCTGGGGCTTCACCCCAGGCTGGTATGAGACGGGCCGTTGGCCCTGAAATTGTCACTTGGTTCGTTTTGGGACTCAGCTACAAATTGCTAGCTATGTCCTGCTTCCTGCATTTGATAGCCTTGCAAGCATGACTTCTACGAACGCAGAGCTTCGCGTCGCCGTTCTCGGCACCGGCAAGATGGGCGGCATTCTGCTGCAAGGCTTTCTGAAGGCCGGGTTTCTCAAACCCGAGCAGATCTTCGCGACCGTTGCGCACGAAGCGCGGGCACAAGCTCTTTCCAGCCAGCTTGGCATCACCGTCACAACCGACAATCTTGAGGCCGCGCAAAAGGCCGACGTCATCCTGCTCGGCGTAAAGCCCTTTCAGATCGCAGACGTAGTCCACCAGATCAAGCCCGCGCTCACCTCCGGTAAATTACTCGTGTCTTTCGCAGCTTCGGTCAAGACCCGCGCCATTGAAGACGCTGCAGGTGCAGAGATCGCAGTAGTGCGCGCCATGCCCAATACACCGTCGATGGTTGGCGCGGGCATTGCCGCTCTCTGCCGGGGCAGGTTCGTGAGGGACGAACAACTGCACATCGCCGAGCAGATCTTCGCGACCGTCGGGCGCACCGTCGTCGTCGATGAAAAACACATGGACGCCGTAACCGGACTCTCCGGCTCCGGCCCGGCCTTCCTGTACATCATCATCGAGGCCCTCGCCGAAGCGGGCGTCAACGTCGGCCTGCCCCGCGACATCGCAACCCAGTTGGCCGCACAGACCACCTACGGCGCAGCCAAGATGGTGCTCGAGACCGGCTCCCATCCCGCGCTGCTCAAAGATGAGGTCACCACCCCTGCCGGTTGCACCGTCGACGGCATCCTCGAACTGGAAGAGGGTGGCCTGCGCGTAACACTTATCAAGGCCGTTAAACGCGCAACGCAACGAGCTCGTGAGCTCGCGAACAGCTAAGCGCACTATCATCAAAGCATGAGCGGAATCGTACGTGCGTTGCGCAACGGGCGCGGCCTCACAGCCTATGCGTGGTGTGTGCTGGCCTTCATGGTCCTCGTCGTCCTGGAGGGCGCCATCGTGCGTGCCACAGGCTCCGGCGCTGGCTGTGGCAATCACTGGCCGCTGTGCAACGGTGACTTCTTTCCTCACCATCCACGCCTGGCAACCGTCATCGAGTACACACATCGGTCGATGACCGGCTTCTGCTCTACGATGGTTGCGATCTTGATCGCCTGGGTCTTCTTCGCTCGCCTCAAGGGCGATCGTGCGCGCAGGGCAGCGGTCTGGGTTGGAGTTTTGCTGTTGACCGAAGCCCTGCTGGGCGCGGTGCTGGTGAAAGGCGGCTATGTCGAGACCAACGCCTCGAATGCCCGCGTCTTCATGCAGTGCATCCACTTCACCAATACGATGCTACTGATCGCCGCGCTGACCCTCACGGTCTGGTGGCTGCGTCCACGGTCTGGCTTCGAATCCAGACTCGCACCGGAGGCCGGAAGCCTGGCGTGGCTCTCTATCGTGGCTACTCTGGTGGTAGGCGCAACGGGCTCAGTGGCCGCACTTGCCGACACGCTCTTTCCTTCTCCCTCCTTCCTCGCGGGTCTGGCAGACGACTTTGCCGCAGCCGCGCCGCTGATGGTACGCATGCGCTGGCTGCATCCTGCGGCTGCCTTGATCGGCGTTGTCTGCGTTACTTGGCTCTACCTGCGGGTTCGCTCGAAGGCCGCACGCTGGGTGATGGCATTGCTTGTACTGCAACTCGTGCTTGGCCTGGGGGATGTACTGCTTCTCGCGCCGACATGGATGCAGGTATTGCACCTGCTTGGCGCGGATCTTTATTGGATCGCGTTGATCGCGTTGGGTGCGGATGTCATCGCACCACAACGAAGTTAAAGCGGCTGCGACGCTTAGCTTTTGCCTTTCTTGTTTGTCATTCCGAGCGCAGCGAGCGAATCTGCTTCCTCCCGTTCTTTGGTCGTATCACCCAAAAGCCGGTGGCCAGGACCGACGTCGCTTGATAGGGCTAGCCACTGTGGTGGCGCAGGCGAAAAACGGGAGGAAGCAGATTCGCTCGCTGCGCTCGGAATGACAAACAAGAAAAGCAAAGGCAAGAGCAAAGATACTGCCACAGTTCTACTCAAACCCGCTCAAACACACTTCTCATCGGCCAGCGAAAGATGCTTGTCCAACGTATCGATACCCCGATCAAGCTCCTCTTTGGTAACAATCAGCGGCGGCGCAATCACAAAGTGGCTCACCCACGCCTGGATCGCAACGCCGTCGGCAAACATCTTGCCCGCAATCTGATCGACGAGTAGCGGCACACCCGAGACCTTATCGGTATAGGTATTGAACGGCTCCTTCGTCTCACGGTTCTTAACAAGATCCACCGCCCAGAACAATCCCTTGCCCCGCACCTCACCAACGCTGCGATGCTTCTCCTTCAAAGCGCGCAACTTCGATTCAACATAGGGCGCCAACTCCGCAGCACGGTCGACGAGGTTCAACCGCTGCATCTCGTGGATCGTGGCGACCGCGGGAGCAAGCGTCATCGGATGAGCCTCGTAAGTATGCCCATGCGCAAAGTAGTGGTCGAGGAAAAAGTCGCCGATCTTCTCCGAGGTCGCACACAATCCCAACGGCACATAGGCAGAGGTAATGCCCTTCGCCGTGACCAGAATGTCCGGCGTCACTCCCCAGTGCTCGACGGCAAACCACTTGCCTGTGCGGCCCCAGCCCGTCATTACTTCGTCGGCGATCATCAGCACGCCGTTCTCATCGCAGATCTTCCGCAGCTTCGGGAAGTATTCGTCCGGTGGAACGAGGACGCCGTTCGTTCCGACGATAGGCTCCAGCAACACCGCGGCCACATCCGACTCATTGCGAATCATGTGCTCGATGTAATCGGCGCACGCGACACCGCACTGCGGATACGTATGCTTCATCGGGCAACGATAGCAGTTGACCTCAGGGCCAAAGACGACGCCCGGCCCCTTGCCGCCCGGCTCCATCGCCCAGCGGCGTGGATCGCCGGTCGCTGCGATGCTGCCTGACGTCGAGCCATGATAGGAGCGGTAGCGCGCAATGATCTTCGACTTGCCCGTATACATGCGTGCAATCTTGAACGCGGCCTCATTGGCTTCCGTGCCCGAGGTCGTGAAGAAGAACTTATTGATCCCCTCGGGCAAGACCTCGAGCAACAGCTTTGAAAGCTCGGCGCGCGTTGCGGTCGCATAACCCGGCATGGCGTAGGGCAGTTCACGCGCCTGCTGCGCAATGGACTCCACCACAACCGGATTTTTGTGGCCGAGATTGACGCACATCAACTGCGATGAGAAGTCGAGGTAGCGCTTGCCTGCGCCGTCGATGATGTAGCAGTCCTCGGCGTCGGCGATGTGCACGGGGTTCCAGCTCTTCTGGAAGCGCCAGGTGCCATAGTTCAGGCGGCGGGTAAGATCGACGATCTCTTCAGAGGTCATGCCGTGCATGTTTTGCGGAAGCGTATCGGTAGGGCTCATACATTGCCTTTCGTGTCAGTGAGTAGCGAGCGACAGACGCCGGGCATGTCCCAGCATCAGCAGATAATAAAGCGCGCCGGACAGGAAAAACCCGACGAACCAGGCGTAGTCGTAGAGAAACGCGATCTGAGGAACGAACCGCCCGATCAGCGCCACCGTTACCCCTAAGATAAGCGCAATCAGGGCGACAGGATTGAAACCATTCTTGTACTCGTAGATTCCCCCGCGACGATAGAGCGAGTACGTATCAAGCTGCTTGTGGCGCACAAGAAAGTAATCGACGACCATGATGCCTGCAACCGGGCCAAGCAATCCCGAATAACCCACTAGCCAGCCGAACACATAGCTGCCGAACGTCGCCATCAGCTTCCAGGGCATCATCGCGAGCCCAAGAAATCCTGTAATCAGTCCGCCGGTCCGAAAGCTGATCAGCCGGGGAGCGAGGTTCGAGAAGTCATTCGACGGTCCAACCACGTTTGCCCCAATGTTCACATTCATCGTTGCAATCAACAGCCCAACCAGGCCGAGCAGCGCGATCCACGGTTGGTGGAACTTGCCCAGGAGCGTCACCGGATTCCATATCGGCTCGCCAAACACGACCGTCGAGGCTGAGGTCACAGCGATCCCTACAAACGAGTACAGGGTCATCGCCACCGGCAGCCCGAAGGCTTGCCCTGCAATCTGTGAGTCCTGGCTCTTCGCATACCGTGTAAAGTCCGGGATATTCAGCGACACCGTGGCCCAGTACCCGACCATCGCCGTAAGCGAGGGAAAGAAGAAGTGCCAGAATCCCGCATGTGTCGCAAACTTACTGGGAGCCGCCAGCATCGGCCCAAAGCCGCCCGCGCGATGCAGCATGTATCCCAGCAGCGCCAATGACAAGATCAGCATCAAGGGTGCGGAGAAACTCTGCAGGAACCGGATCGACTCTACCCCCCTCCATACCACCAGCATGTTGAGCGCCCAGAACCCTAGAAAACACACCCACGTCACGCTCGGCATGTGCTCGGCTCGCGGCCATAGCACGACAACCATCGCCGCAATCGCCTGCCCGCCGATCCACGATTGAATTCCAAACCAGCCACACGCGACGATCGCCCGCAGCATCGCCGGAATATTCGCCCCTACCGGCCCGAACGAGGCTCGCACAAAGACTGGGAACGGAATGCCGTACTTCGCTCCCGCATGGGCATTCAGCAGCATGGGGATGAGGACAATCAGGTTGCCCAGCAGGATCGTACCCACCGCCTGCTTCCAGTTCATCCCCCCGGCGATCAATGACGCCGCCAGCATGTAGGTGGTCACCTCCATCGACATCGAGAACCACAGGGCGATGTAGTTGTAGGTGCTCCAGGTACGCTGCGAGGGCTCGGTGGGCGCAAGGTCTGCGTTGTACAGGCGTGGGTCAGGAGCGAACTCCGCCCCCATCTGATCGCTGTCCAATACGGCCCTCGTAACGGTTGGAATCAAGCAAACCCTCCGGCATTCGCCTCGCGCCGCACAAATCGTCCCCGTCCGGTCGCGCCCAGAAACTTCCCTGGCTGTGCGGTATTGTCGACCACCAGTTCTCCACGGGAGAATACCTTTGCGGCGTTGCCCTGCACCTTCCAGCCTTCAAACATGGAGTAGTCGGTCGCCATACACTGTGTCGCCGCTGAGATGGTGTACTCCGCCTTCGGGTCCCAGAGCAGGATGTCAGCGTCCAGCCCCGGCGCGATGGTGCCCTTCTGCTTGCCCATGCCAAAGATACGAGCCGGTGCCGTGCAGCAGAGCTCGACGAACTTCTCCTGCGTGATGCGTCCGGCATTCACGCCGAAGTGCCATAAGATCTGCAGACGGTTCTCGATACCCGGACCGCCGTTTGGAATCTTCGTGAAATTACCGCGGCCGAGTTCCTTCTGATCGGCAAATCGGAAGGGACAGTGGTCCGTTGAAACGACCGAGAGCGATCCCTCCACAAGCGCCTTCCACAGCGGAGCCTGATGCCGTTTTTCACGAAGCGGCGGTGTAAAAACGAACTTCGCCTCTTCCCAACTCTTGCCGGGCATCTGGTCTTCAAGGGAGAGCACCAGATACTGCGTGCAGGTCTCGGCCAGCGCCTTCGCGCCGCGTGCCTGCATGAACTTCAACTCGTCCAGCGCATACTCGTTCGACAGATGCACGATGTAGACCGCCGCTCCGGCCATATCGGCAAGAGCGATAGCCCGATGCGTTGCTTCTGCCTCCGCTTTAGGCGAACGCGAGAGCGCGTGATAGTGCGGAGCCGTCTTCCCTTCCGCAATCATCTGAGCCACAACAATATCGATCGCGCTGCCGTTCTCCGCGTGGATGCAGCATAGAGCGTTCAAAGCGGCGGCCTTCTGCATGACCTTGAACATCAGGCCGTCGTCGATCATCAACACACCGGGATAGGCCATGAACAGCTTGAAGCTCGAGATACCGGCAGCCAGCATCTCCTCCATCTCGCGCAGGCCTTGCGAACCATCCCCAGGCCCCAGGTCGGTCACAGCCATATGCAGCGAGAAGTCGACACACGCCTTGTTGTCGGACTTCTTAAGCCAGGTGGCCAGCGCCTCCTTCATGGTGTGGCCCTGCGACTGCAGAGCGAAGTCGATCACCGTCGTCGTGCCCCCGACTGCGGCAGCCTGCGTTCCCGTGGTGTAATCATCGGCCGAGGTCGTTCCGCCAAACGGCATATCAAGATGAGTATGTACGTCAATACCGCCCGGCATCACCAGGAGGCCCGTCGCATCGACGACAGTATGGCCTGCCGTATCCAGTCCCGGCCCCACCTTCGCGATCTTCTCGCCTTCAATCAACACATCGAGCAACTGCGAACGATCCGAACCTACAACTGTTCCGTTCTGAATCAGCGTTCCCATGTCCCTCATCCTCCAACTCGCAACTCGAAACTCGTATCTCGAGCCTGAAAGCCGCTTTCTACAGATTCGGATTCCCCGCATCCCCTGCGTTCTGCGGCACAATTCCCGCAGCCACACGCTCTTCCCAGGTCTGCGGTGGCAGACCGGTATCGATCCGCTCCATCGTGATGCACTCCGGTACCGGACAGACCAATGAGCATAGATTACAGCCCACGCACTCCACTTCGTCGACACGTGGAATGCGCGAGAGCGGCGTACGATACGGCCCATCTACTCCCGCCCCATCGATATCGAGTTTCGGAATCGGCGTCGTGCTGATACGTCCACGACTCTCGGCAGCGACCATATCCGGCGTGCGGGTATGATCCGGCGCAGGCAGCGTGCGGTCGAGATGGATGCACTGATGCGCGCCATCCCAGCAGGCCGTATAGCAGAGGTCGCAGCCAATGCATTTGGACTCATGAATGTGCGCTACAACCTTGTAATTCAGGTTGAGGTGCTTCCACTCGCGAACCTTGGGCAGTGAGAGCCCACGGAAGTCATCAAGCGTCTCATAGCCTTTGCGGCGCATCCATGCCTGCAGGCCATCAGCCATGTCTTCGACGATGCGATAGCCATAGTGCATCGCAGCCGTACAGACCTGTACCGTGCCCGAACCCAGCAGAATGAACTCCGCTGCATCCTGCCAGGTGCCGATGCCCCCGATGCCCGACATCGGCAGTGCGGCATCAGGGTCCGACATCACCTGCTGCACCATATTCAGCGCGATGGGCTTCACGGCGGGACCGCAGTAGCCGCCATGCGAGCTCTTGCCGTCGACCATCGGCCGTGGCTCCAGCGTATCCAGATCGATGCTTGTAATCGAATTAATGGTGTTGATCGCCGAAAGTGCGTCCGCGCCGCCGCGCTTAGCCGCTCGCGCCGGAATGCGGATGTCGCTAATGTTCGGCGTCAGCTTGACGATAACCGGCGTACGAGCCTTCTCCTTCACCCAGCCGGTGATCTGCTCGCAGTACTCCGGTACCTGCCCGACAGCCGAGCCCATGCCGCGCTCACTCATGCCGTGGGGGCAGCCGAAGTTCAACTCCAGCCCATCGGCACCGGCATCTTCAGCGCGCTGCACGATGTCATGCCACGTCTCGCGTTTGCTCTCGACCATCAACGACGCAATTACTACGTGCTTCGGATAGCGACGCTTTACCTCGGCGATCTCACGCAGGTTCACCTCGATGGGCCGGTCTGAGATGAGCTCAATGTTATTGAAGCCCATCATCTTCTGGCCGTTCCAGTCGATCGACGAGTAGCGCGAGCTCACATTCGTGATCGGCTCGCCGATGGTCTTCCACACCGCTCCTCCCCAGCCTGCATCGAAGGCGCGCATGATCTGCTCGCCGCAGTTGGTCGGCGGCGCAGACGCCAGCCAGAAGGGATTGAGGCACTTAATTCCTGCGAATGTCGTCTCAAGCGTTGGCATCTTGGCCCTCTAACCACGCAGCGATTCCAATGCCTGCGCGCTTGCCGTCAGCGACGGCGTCCACCACCTCGCGACCGCCGTTCGTGCAGTCGCCCCCTGCGAAGTACTTCGGGCTCGATGTCTGCCCGGTAGCGCGATCGATCAGGATGCGGCCACGCTCGAGCTTTACCGTCGATGCCTTCCCCTCCGCAACCAGAAATTCCGTGTGAGTCGCCTGCCCAATGGCCAGCACGATCAGGTCAACCGGCAGCGAGAACTCTTCACCAGCCTTTGGAACCAGCGATCCATCTGAAGTCGTTTCCAGCTTCACCAGTTCCAGCGCCTCTACCTTGTCCGTGCCTTTCAGACCAATGGGCATCACATGCCACAGGAACTTCACGCCCTCCTGCTTTGCGTGCTCATACTCAAACGCAAAGGCCGACATCTGTTCCGGCCCACGGCGATAGACCATGTGGACCTCGCGAGCTCCAAGCCGCACGGCGGCATTGGCAGCATCGATGGCCGTGTTGCCCGCGCCAATGACCGCAACCCGCTGCGGCGCGGACGTAATCTCTCCGCTCTTATATCCGGCGATATAGTCGAGCGCGTTGGTCACGCCCGCAGTCTCTTCTCCAGCTATACCGAGTCTGTGGATCGCACCCAGGCCCAGCCCCAGGAACACGGCGTTGTGCGATGCCTCAAGCGCTGCAAGCTGCGCAGCATCGACGGTCGTATTGAAGCGGAACTCAACACCAAGCTGCGAGAGCAGATCGATCTCACGCAGACTCTCGGCAAGCGGCAGCTTGTACTCGGCAATGCCATAGGTGTTCAGGCCACCCGGCAGAGGCCGAGCGTCGAAGATCTCTGCGCGAATCCCCCGGCGACGTAGCTCGGCAGCACAAGCCAGCGAAGCCGGGCCCCCACCAATCAGCGCAACCGACTTGCCGGTGTCTTTTCCGGGAGAAAACGGCAGCGGAGCCCCGCTCTCGTGCAGAACGTCCATCGCGAAGCGCTGCAATCTGCCGATTTCGATTGGCTGCTTGTTGTAGCGGTGCATCACACAAGCGCCTTCGCAGAGCACCTCTACCGGACAGGCTCGCGAGCAGCTCGCGCCAAGGATATTCGCATCGAGGATGGTCTTTGCGGAACCTTCAAGATTGTCACTGGCAATCTTCTTGATAAACCGTGGCACATCGATATGCGTAGGACAGGCCGCCGTACAGGGCGCGTCGAAGCAATAGAGACATCGGTGGGCTTCCGTCACCGCAGCCGTCTTGTCGAAGGCCGGATGCAGGTCCGGAAACCGCGACGCGATCTCCGCCGAGCCGGGTGACTGCGAATAGAAGTTGGTCTGCTCGCTCATCGTGTCGATTGCCTCTCCTATCTCCGCGGTGTGACTCGCCAAAATAAAATGCTACGCCACCGCAGCCTTCTTCTGGCGTCGCGTGCCGGACAGATACAAACCTTTTCAGAAGTCACGATTATGCATCATTCTGACGCGAAAGCGTGAATCCAGGGTATCGGCGGGAATACCCTTCTCCCTTGCCATACGCTATCGCCCTAAGATCCATCCACAGGTCTTTTCGGCAAGCGAGTGAAACGCCGTCACAGCCTGTTCAATATGCTCACGCTTCGTATCCTCAGCCCGGTTATGGCTAAGCCCATTCAGCGACTGCACGAACATCATCACCGTAGGAATGCCAACGCGCGCCACCTCAGCCGCGTCGTGCAGCGGACCCGATGGGAGCCGCTTTGAAACGCCGACAGTCTCGACGATCGCCTGATCGCAGAAAGCGATCAACTCCGGATGAAATGGAATCGGCTCGATCGACCAGATCTTCGCCCACTCCACCGTGCAGCCTTCTTCCTTCGCAAAACGCTCGCTGGCGTCTCTCGCCTCGCGCAGCATTCCAGCCAGTACCCCGGCATCAAGATCGCGCATATCGAGCGTCGTCTCGCAGCGTCCCACAACTGCCGTCACGATGCCTGGGAAGGTCTTCACACTACCCATCGTCGCAACGGCCTGAGGATGCTTGCGCGCGATAGGTCGAATTTCAAGGGCAAGCTTGGCCGCGGCTGCCAGCGCGTCGCGACGGACCTCCATGGGCGTCGAGCCGGAGTGCGCCTCCTGGCCGCGAAATGTAATCGCCCACCGCTCCACGCCTTTCGTTCCCTGTACTACACCCAGCGATTTGCCGAGCCTCTCCAGAATCGGCCCCTGCTCGATATGCAGTTCGAGATACGCCGCGAGGTCCTTTTGCTCGACACTCGCATCCCCAATCTTCTCGACGGCAACGCCACACTGCTGGAGCGCGGCCTCCAGCGTCAGGCCCTCACGATCTGTGCGTACCCGATCGGCTTCGATACTGTGCGTCCCTGCAAAGGCAGAGGAGCCAAACAGGCTGCGCCCAAAGCGTGCGCCTTCTTCATCGGCCCAGTCGACCAGCTTGATCGTGCAGGGCGGCTTGCCGTTGTACTGCTTAGAAAAGCTCGTTAGGACTTCGAGACCAGCGAGGACACCGAGACAGCCATCGAGCCAGCCGCCATTCGGCACAGAATCCAGATGGCTGCCAAGAACCAGCGCCTTCTCGGATTCGCCCTTCAAGGTGACCCAGTGGCTCCCCGCAGCATCGTAGTGATGCTCTACCGGCAAAGCAGCGAGCTTCTGTTCAAACCACTCGCGGGCTTTTAGCCATACCGGCGACCACGCCACGCGCTGGGCTCCGTTCTCGTCGGCGGTCAGAGCACGAAGCTCGTCCAGATGAGCCAGCACTGCCTTGGGATCGATCATGCCAACACCTCAAGATGAAACGTTAGCACCTGGGCTTGTTTTAATGCTCGGTAGAGAGGAGCTGAAGCGCTCATCCGTTCAGGTTACCGAGCCGAAGAGAGCGGACTGTTGCAATCATGGCAACAATCGATAGACTTACTGCTGCCAAGGAGAACGTTCCCGAATGAGATTCCTGCTTCCCCTCGCCATACTCCGGTCTGCCGCACGCCATACCCCACAATTGTTGCTCGGCAGCCTCTTCGTTGCGGCAACCTGCATGAACGGGCCTCTGGCCTCTGCGCAGCAGACATCTACGGCGGCCCAGGAACAGCAGATCGATCAGATGCTGGCGAAGCTTACCCTAGAAGAAAAGATCGACCTCATCGGCGGCGTCAGCAGTTGGTATACCCACGCGGAGCCTTCCATCGGTCTGGCCCCCATCCGCATGTCCGACGGTCCCGCAGGCCTGCGTTCCGGCATTCCGGCCATCGCCTACCCCGCTCCCATCGCCCTTGCAGCTTCCTGGGACCCGTCCCTTGCGGAACGCATGGGAGCTTCACTCGGCCGCGATGCCCGCGCACGCGGCGTGGATATCCTCCTGGGACCAGGAGTCAACATCGCCCGCGCGCCCATGGGCGGCCGAAACTTCGAGTACATGGGCGAAGACCCCTGGCTGGCCTCGCGGACGGCCGTGGGCTACATCCGTGGCGTGCAGTCGCAGGGCGTCGGCGCGACGGTAAAGCATTTCATGCTCAACAACCAGGAGTTCAACCGGCACAACGCAAGCTCCGACGCAGATGAGCGGACCAAGCGCGAGATCTATCTGCCCGCCTTTGAAGCCGCCGTAAAAGAAGCACACGTCGCCACCATCATGGACTCTTACAACCTCGTCGACGGGGTGCACTCAACGCAAAACGGGTGGATGAACGTCGAACTCGCCAAGAAAGAGTGGGGCTTCGATGGAATCATCATGTCCGACTGGGTCTCTGTCTATGACGGTGTCGAGGCGGCAAAGAATGGCCTCGACCTGGAGATGCCGTTTGCGCATTTCATGACGCGAGACACGTTGCTACCCGCCGTCCATAACGGCTCGCTCTCGGAAAAGCTCATCGACGACAAGGTTCGCCGCATTCTTCGCCTCTCTCTGCGCTTCGGAACATCCGGCAGACAGGAGGACGATTCGACCTCACTCTTCTCGGAAGACAGCGACAAGACGGCACTCGATATTGCCAAAGAGAGCATCGTTCTGCTCAAGAACGACGGCGCGGTTCTCCCGCTGAATGTCGAGAAGACCTGCACTCTCGCGATCATCGGCCCCAACGCCTCTCCTGCCGTCATGGGCGGGGGCGGAAGCGCCATCGTCGCAACACATAAGTCTGTCAGCATTCTCGAAGGCGTCGCCGATTACGTCTCTGCCCATGCTGCCGCGACTCCTGGCTGCACGCATCGGGTTCTTTACGATGACGGCTTCCCTGCCGGCTACGACGTCTTGTCTCAGAACCCCTTTGAGGGTGGGCTGAAGCAGCAGGTCTTCTCCACAAACAACTGGACCGGAGCTGCTACGGAGTCGGTTCGCGATCACCTCTCCGAAGATCGCATCGTTGCGCCGAAGAACGGATCGATCCGCTGGTCGGGCCGGTTTACGGCGCCGAAGGCGGGCAATTACTTCGTCATCGTGCATGAGGGCCGCGCCCCGGACCATCACACAGTCTTTGTCGATGGCGAGCCGCTTCCAACAAAAAGCACCGACCTGCACGGAGAGCTTTACTATCAGCCTCTGCCCCATCCCCTGAAGCAGGGACAAAGCATCGACCTGCGTATGGACTACCTCCCAGGCAACACCGAGGTGTCTCCGGGATTTGGGATCTTGCAGGAAGACGACATTCTTTCGGCACGGGCTCGCTCAATCGCGAAGCACGCCGATGCGGTTCTCTTTACCGCCGGCTTCGATAAGAGTACCGAACACGAAGGAGCGGACCGCACCTTCGAACTGCCGCTGCTGCAGGACATCTTCATCCGCAACCTTGCAGCCCTCAACCCCAGGACAATCGTCACGCTCAATGCAGGTGGCAACGTCGATATGCGCTCATGGCTCGATCACGTGCCGGCCCTGCTGCACCTCTAATATCCAGGGGAAGAAGGCGGCACGGCTCTTGCGGATGTTCTCTTTGGAGAACAAAATCCCGAGGGACATCTTCCCGTCAGCTTCGAATATAAGTGGGAAGATAATCCAACGCTGCACAGCTACTACCCGCAGGACACCTCCAACACGGATACGCCACACATTCGCTACACCGAGGGCATCTTCCTGGGTTACAGATACTATGAATCCCCGGCTGTGAACACCCAGCACACAACGCCACGTTTCCCCTTTGGCTTCGGGCTTTCCTACACGACCTTCAACTTCAGCAACCTTGCCCTAAGCCAGCCCTCTCTTAAAGCCGGCGATCCCCTGACCGTGACGCTGACCGTTCAAAATACCGGATCGGTAGAAGGCGCGACGGTGGCCCAACTCTACGTAGGAGAACAGTCACCCAAGGTAGCCAGACCCGCCTATGAACTCAAGGCCTTCCAGAAAGTAACCCTGAAGCCCGGCGAAAGCAAAACCGTCTCACTCACACTGGACAGCCGTTCCTTCGCCTACTGGTCTAACGAGAAAAAGAACTGGCAAGTAGATTCAGGCCGCTTCACGATCTTCGCGGGCGACTCCTCGGAACATCTCCCACTGAAACAGGAAGTAAATATTCACTAGGCGACGATAGCTACTTTTGATTAGTCACGCTTCGTTAAGGGCACGGCTTCAGCCGTGCCGAAAATGCCAATGTTGCAATGCGGCTTTAGCCGCTGTTGTAACGCGCTTCAGCGCGCTACAACCTTTTAGCAGCCACTAAAAGCCCGACCTATCCATGATGCCAGGAATAGGTCGGGCCTTCAGCCCACTACAATTTGGGATCTATCGCCCCTTTAGGACTCAGCCCTGTGCAGACTCCCTGATCTATCGCTACCTTATTTCTTCAGCGCTGACCGAATGAATTGTGCCACCTGCTGGCCCTGAATAGCAGCTCCCGTGGGATTGAAATGCACATGGTCTTCATACTGATCCGTGTGATGCGTCATCAGTTCATGCTGGTCATCCACGGGGATACCAGACTTAACCATAACCGCTTGAGCGATATGATTTCTAGCTTCAATGCGAGCGTTGGTAGGCCCCGGAGTATCTTCCGCTTTTACCGGCGTGATATTTGCCCAGATAAACGAAGCCTTGGGCGCAATCTTATGCAGAGTACGAAGGTAAGCGGGAAAGGCCGCCTTGAACTCTTCCTCTGAATATGTCCAACCATGCATGCCGTTATTGAAGTGCACCACCTTGAAGGGAACCCCTTCCATCGCGGAGAACTCGACAAGCTCACGAGGAAGACGAGGATCTCCGAGGCTGGTCGACGCGGCAAACAAATAGACATTCGCGACATCGGCTAACTGCTTCTTGACCTCTGGATAGTAGTTTCTCGTGATGGAGTCGCCGACCAACAGAACATTGGGGAGCTTGGGATCGACATGCACCGGACGGACCTCCCAGGTCCACTCCGTCTCTTCCGGCCTGGACGCGCGATCCTGTGCGTGCGCCCAGGCTGGCCCTATCATCGCCACTCCACAGACAAACAAGGCGAAGATCGACAGCTTGTACAGATTCAACCTCATAAAACTCTTCCTTTCAGGGCCTACGCACTATGAAACTGCGAGGGGCTAATTTTAACCTCGCGACCAATTGGCAGCGTCACCTTCACAACGCCTGTCCCATATCGCACCGAATGGGTTCCCCCATGTCTGCTCTTAAGGGAAGCAGAGACCAGCTTCCCCTCCGTCCAGGCCACCGAAACTTCAATTCCACCTCGGGCACATAAGCCCTTGATACTTCCCTGCGGCCATGCCGAGGGAAGCGCAGGCAGAAGATGGATCTCGTCCGCCTGCGACTGGAGTAGCATCTCCGCCACCCCGGCAGCACCCGCGGTATTCCCATCGAGCGAGAAGATATTGCTCTCTGCCCCGGCAACGCCGCCACGCGAATAAGTCAGCAGCGAGTCTTCCGTAGCCTTCGAGAGAAGACCAACATAGTGCTTGTGCGCCGATTCTCCGTCGAGAAGGCGAGCATAATAGTTGACCAGATTGGCGCGGGCCCACTCCGAGTCTTCCCAGTTAGGCTGGCTGACGCGGCGCTCAAGGGTAATGCGCGCCGCCTTGGCGAGTTCGGGTGTCGTTACGGGAGAGATCTGATGCTCGGGATAAAGCGAGATGAGATGAGAGGTGTGGCGATGCTCCGGGATAGCTTCGTCAAAGTCTTCGAGCCACTCCTGCAGCTGGCCATGCTTCCCAATCTGGAACGGAGGTAAACGATCCAGCGCGGCCTTCGCACTGGCACGAAACTCCTCATCGATGCCGAGCACGGTGCAGGCTTCGATGCATCCGCTCAGCAGAGAGTACACAAGCACACGGTCGACGGTTGGCCCCATCGACTCAGCGCAGTGCTTTCCATCGGGAGAGAGAAACCAGTTTTCGGGAGAGACCGAGGGCCCGGTGACGAGCCACTCCTTCTGAGGATGCTTGACCAGATAAGCCAGAAAGAATTCAGCAGCCTCTTTGTACACCGGATAGAGGCGCTGCTGAAGAAATTGCTTATCCCCGGTAAAGCGATAGTGCTCCCACATTTGAAGAGCAAGCCAGACGCCTCCGGTGGGGAACAATCCCCAGCCCAGCCCCCCACCGGGCGCAGTATAGCCCCAGGGGTTCGTAATGACGTGCGCTACCCAACCAGGCGCACCGTACATGTTGCGTGCGGTAGATCGGCCGGCCACACGCATGCCATCGATGAAATCGAACAGAGGAGACTGACACTCCGAAAGATTGCAGACCTCAGCCGCCCAGTAATTCTGCTCTGTGTTGATGTCGAGATGAAAGTCATCCGTCCAACCCATGCTGGAAGCCAGTCCATCGTTCCAGATCCCCTGCAAAGCTAACGGCAAAGGAGAATTAGCACGCGAGCCCGCAATCGTAAGATATCGGCCATATTGAAAAAAGAGCGACGCAAGCCCCGGGTCGTCTCCACCAGCTTCTACAGCCTTGCGTCTCTCATCGGTAGGTTTCAACTCCGCCGATGGATTGGTACCCAGATCGATCGCTACACGACGATAGAGCGACTGGTGATCCGCAACATGAGCGGCGCGAAGCTGCGCAAAAGTTTTGGGACGGAGCACCTGCAACGTCTGCACATTCCGCGCCGAGGCATCGGCTCCACGAAAGTTTGTAGCGATGACGACGTGCAGAGTAACGGCATCGGCTCCCTTTACCTGCAAAGCCCCGTCATGAGCAGTAACCTCGCCCCCCTTGGCAGACAGGCAAACTCGCGTTTCGAAAGCTACTCCCTGCTTCCCGTTACTATGCTGATGTTCAAAAGCATTCCCCTTGAGAACAAGGGTGTCATTCCCTTCCGTAGTGACCTCGCCGGGAAGTGTCAATTTAGGGAATGAGATAGAGCAGCTAATTGACTTTGGCTGATTGCAGGTGAGATGAGCAATCAAGGCATTGTCAGGGTTGGAGGCGAAGACCTCACGGTGAAACGCTAGACCGTCGCGCGTGTAGCCGACATAGGCGATCGCTTCATCGAGATTGAGAGACCGCCGATAGTTTTGTGTGGGGCCGTCTCCAGGAAAAGCCAACTCCAGGGTGGCCATTGGCAGGTGGGTACCAAAGGAGTCAGAATGCCCCAGCAGATGCTCCTTGCAGAGCTCCCCACCCTCGGCATACTTTCCTGCGAACATGACTTCGCGGATCTTTTCCAGATTCTCAAGCGCTGTTGGATTGACATTCCTGTCGCTCGGCGCACCTGACCAGGTTGTCGATTCCGTGAGAGCAAAGCTCTCGACAGAAGTCCCGCCATAGATCATCCCACCGATACGGCCATTGCCTATGGGTACAGCTTCCATCCATCGAGTAGCAGGGCGGGAGTACCAGAGTTCTGTTTTGTGAGAGGGGGAGGATTGACCCGCCGCGTGCATGAGCCGTGGAGGATAGAGTGCGAGAGCGGCGGAGCCGATCACAAAATCTCGTCTTGTTGTCGTCACTGAGAATTCCCTTTTGCT
The DNA here is from genome assembly GCF_014203225.1 of Granulicella mallensis. Classification (GTDB taxonomy): domain Bacteria; phylum Acidobacteriota; class Terriglobia; order Terriglobales; family Acidobacteriaceae; genus Granulicella; species Granulicella mallensis_A. The sequence goes on from NZ_JACHIO010000009.1 coordinate 26,568, forward strand.
AACGAACAAATTACTTCCAACGCAGTTCAACCAGCGTCGAGGCCGAAGGCGATAACTTCACACTGAGATCCGCATGAGCGGAATCCCGTTTTGTTCCTGAAGCGACATCGATCACAGTAACAGTCGCTGTCGCAAGCGACTTATCGATGCGGTCCAAGGGGATCGTGATGGTCTGAGCATGCTTCTCGTCGTAGTTGAAGAACGCAACGTACACACCATGAGCAGAGGCGCGAACGAAGGCATCCGTAGCTTTGTCGCCCGTATTGCCTTCAATGGGACGAAACGTCTTCTCCTCGGCACCAACGGCTAACCACGGGCGATTGTTATAGACAGCCTGCGCCAGTTCGCGCCCCTGAGGATCATCCGCCAGACGGCTGCTATCGAGCACCATGCCGCCGCTGATGATGGCCGAAAGCAGACGGCTCTTGCCTTCGTCCACATTGCGCGCACCCTGGTCAGCCTTCTCGCCGAGAACTACGTGATCAGGATCGGTAATGTAAAGATTCTTGCTCGTCCACCAGCCATAGGTAAGCGAGTTGAGCATGTACTCCGTCGATTGATCGCCGCCGCTGATATGCCCCTTGGTGTCACAGGAGAGCCGTCGGGCGTGTCCATAGCCCGAAGGAAAGAGCGGAGCAATGGAGAGGCTAAGGAACATGTGATTCCCTGTCACATCGACGATCTGCTTCATGCCGAGGTTATAAGCCTGAATGCCTGTCTGGATCGCAGGATCGAAGTGAACACCTTCGAGCGCACCGTGAGAGAGAAAATCGATCTTGAGATATTGAAAGCCGAGCTTCTGGAACTGTTGCAGATAGTAAGCTGCCCGAGCTTTCGAACCAGGATGCGATGGGTCGATCGCCAGGCCTCCATCTACCTTCGGAAGCAAAGAGCCATCGGGCGCCTTCAACAGAATGTCGCGGTAGCGATACTTCATGTTCGTGCCTTCGACATAGGCATCGAGATCGTCAGACCAATAAGCAAACGGAGTCCAGTAGATACCCGGTTCGAAGCGAGTGCCATCCGCGCCGTGCATCGCCTTGATCGTAGCGACGGCATCCGTCAGCTGTACTGCATCAAGCTTCGACCAGAAGGCATCGAAGTTGATGTAAACCACTTTGTGATTGCCGAACCCCAGCGGCACCAGGGTGTCACGGACAAACGCAGCGGAACCAAGGTAACGGCGATCGTCGATCTTGTCGGCATACGAGGCCCAGCTATTCCATCCCATCGGGGCGCCCTCAGCCCACTTGAGAGGAGCATGGATAGCGGCATTAGCAGCACCGTAAGCTTCCAGCCCATCGCGCCAGTCGGAGAACGATCCGATAAAGATGCGCGGTGAAACCACATGTGTGCCATGCACGATGCCATGCGGAACAGTGTCATGTGTATCTGTCCGGACGCCAGTAGGAGACGAGATACCACCATAGATATCGAGGTCCGTCAGTTGGCCGTCCGCGGCGTGAGCTTCAATGGCTGTCTTCCAGGTGTCATGAGTAATCGACCCGAGGATCAAGGCCTGGCGGCTCGTATTATCGTAGAGCGCTGTCACTTCGTCGCTGGTAACCAGTTGGCTGGGCTTCAGGTCTGCGGCAGAGACGCTGTCGTAACGGAACCACATGTCGTTATCGAAGGGAACGTGCAGCACACGCAGTGACTTGCTTTCGCCGATCTGCACCGTGTCCGATCCTTTGAGCATGACGGCATCGAAATGCCGTGTGCCGACAGCCCCATCCTTCGGATCGAGTTCTGCCTCGATAGCAATCCAGGGCTTGCCGTCGTAGATCCAGATATGCTGCAGAAGCCCCGGCTGACCGGCAGCCGTACTGCGAATGGTGTACTCATGCCCCGCTGTAGCGCTCGCAGCATGCGGAGTCCTGTCCAACTCATGTTCCGTATAGGTGGCAGTCGAAAGCTGACGGCCATCTTCGAGACGCGCACCGCTCGTTATGCCAAGAAGCTTGTGCCCGTCACGCCACTCGATATCCATCGTGCCCGTCTGGCGGTGATAGTGGATGGTGAGTAACTGATTTTGGAGCTTTATCTCCTGCTGAGAGATAGCAGGGTTTGCTTGTGCAGCCGCCTGCGAGGTTGTGGAGCTTACAAGTACCGTAATGGCCGTCATTCCAGCTACAGCCAACACTCGCCGCAAACTTGCATCGCGTTTCATGAGATCCCCAATAGTTTGTATAAGAAAAATTGAGGAGAGAACGGACTGGACGTCCGTTCTCTCCCCTGGAGGCAGTGCTATTACTACCGCGACCGGATGGTAGAGATGTACACCTTTTACGTTGTAACTACCAGCGTTATAGCTTCCGGGGTTGAACTTAGAGAATCATCATAAGGGACATGGCTCACGGTATGCACGCTTATGGAATAAGTCCCGGCCACTGTCGGGACACAGGGAATAGAAAGCTCAGGCAGGGCTCTGAGTGCGACAACCGCACCATCATAAAACGATGGTGCGGTTGCCCAGCTTAGTGATCTCCATGACTTGCTGAGGTTGCTATGACCTTCCTCGTCAAGTCATGGGGTTAGAAGACATACTTCGCAGAAAGCTGCAGGAATCGAGCATCCGGCGTGTTGGCTTGGAATGACTTAGGCCCGGTGATCTGACCACCATTCGAACTGTTGTCCGAGGTAGAGGGATTTCCAAGCGTCGGATGATTCAAGAGATTGAAAGCATCCACACGGAACGAAAGGTATTGTTTTCGGAACGTGGCAAAGTCCTTGAAAAGTGACATATTGACACCATAGTAGCCGGGGCCGTAAACGGTGTTCGATCTGCCACCGAGGAACGACAGTGCTGCCCCTTCGCTCGTGACGGGTGAGGCAATCGTGCAGGGAACGCCGTTGACCACTGTGCCTGGCGCCGTGTTGAGCGGGCAGATCAAATTACCCGGTAGCGGGTTGGCAAATGCGCAAGGGTTATACCAATTCGCTTTGTTCCTGGTCTGGGTGGGGCAAGTGATATTCGGATTGGAACTATTCGGAGATCCGCCAGGAGCAAATGGGTCACGAATCTCTATAGCTCTTGCGCTACCACCGTTCGCGGTACTGATGTTAGAAGTGCCTACCGTAAACGGCGTACCGGTCTGAGCCGCGAAAGTGAGGCTCGAGGACCATCCCCCAACGATCTCATCTTCCCAGCGCGATTTATTCAGGAACGCTTTGCCTCTTCCAAAGGGCAGTTGATAGTTACCGTTCAATGTAAACCGGTGACGAACGTCATAGGGCGAGTTGGCATATTCCTCGGTGTAGGGGATGAGTGCCATATTGCGATCGCCGACAGCAGATTCAAGACCACCCGCGTCGCTGTCGTCAGTCAAGCTATGCGACAAGGTATAGGTTGCCAGGAAGCTGAGCCCATGAGACGCACGCTTTTCCAGTTTGGCCTGCATTGAGTTGTAGTTGCTGATACCGCCATAGTGAATGGTACCTGCACCTCCGAAATCGGGAAACGGCTGATACTGTTGCGTGCTGACGCCCGAGGCAAAGAGGCCTCGTATCGTATTGGGGTCGAAATAGAGCGGAAGATGACGCGAAACATTGCCGACGTAACTCACCGTCGCAACCATATTGGTGGTGATCGACCGCTCGACCGACAGGTTGTAATTCATGGTGTAAGGCGTTTTGATGAAGGGATCGATGGCATGAAAGCCTGGGGTCGACACGAAGTTCTGCAGCCCATTACCTGTCTTGGCAACCAGTCCCGTCTCCAGGGTGACGCCTTGGGCGCTAAGGGATGGGCAGTTACCAACAGAGCAAGTAGGGGTAAAGAGATTCGCTGAATTCGACCAGGGGAAATTGGTCCCCAGGTTTGTATTTCCCTCGCTCTGCAGGCCTCCGTAGAAAATACCGAAGCCGCTGCGAACTACCGTCTTTGCCGTCGGTTGATACGCAAAGCCGATACGAGGCGCAAAGTTGAGTTCTTGTCCTTTCGCCAAACGCTCATTGTCGTTGTACTGGAGTGCGATATTATCCTGGGCTAACAAGGCCAGGAACGGTGCACCGAGATCTACACCCCGTGACCGGCTGGGAAGTTCATAAACAGCAGATCCTGTGCCGATGCCGAGGTTGGTGGCATTGATGAAGTTTGCCTGGCTTCCGCTATTTTCTTTGTAAGGCTGATAGTGGTCATACCTGAGACCAAGATTGAGGGTAAAGTTATGAGCGACCTTCCAGTCATCCTGGAAATAGGCGGAGTCATACCACTGCACATCGTTGATCGCCGGGGACGTAGAGATATCGGCAGTATTCATCTGGTCGACAAGGAAGTCAGCTGACGAAGCGCCTGTATTTCCTACTCCCACGGCTGCCGTGTAGGTACCGGTATAGAAGTATTGCCCGGTTGGAGCTGCCGCATAACGGTCGAAGACGCGTATGGACTGGAACGATACGCCAACCTTCAGAGAATGGTTGCCGATAGTTTTGTTGACGTTGTCCAGAATCTGATAGACGTTCTGGGCTTCATCCTGTGTACCTACGGAGCCCCACTGCTGGATATCTCCATAGGTTCCATTGCTGAAATAACCCAGCGGCAGTCCACCTAGACCAGGTCCCGGAAAAGGAACATTCCCCAAGCCCAGCGATGCGGCGAGCGTGCTGCTGTTCGAGTTCGGTTGGTGGTACTGAGAGTGGATCCAGTTATAACCGAAGCGGAACTCGTTGGTGAGCGTCGGCGCAAAGGCATGGGTCTCGCTCAGGATGAAGTTCTCAGCCAGATTCGTATCGTTTTCGCCGCCGAAACCGCTACCGTCAAGGATTGGCCCGAGCGGAAGCCCGTTTGTCTTGATTTCGTGCGCATAGCTATAGCGCGCGTAGGCCTGGTCTCTCTGGCTGATGTTCCAATCGAGTCTCTGGTCCCACTGAATTGTATTGTCCGTCTGGCCCAAATTTACGTTGTAATTGTTGTAGGTCTGTCCCGTAACACCAGCATTCGGATTGGGGTACATGTTGAGGATGTTCTGTGCAACCGAGTTGATTTGGGTAGGACAGAAAACATTGTTCAAACCATTGCAGGATAGCGTCTGCGCACCGCCGGAGTTGGGCTGGTAGAGCTGAACCGCTACGCCCTGCTTTACGAGAGCAGGATTTAGAAACTCACTGAAGTTTCCCTGACGCATCAGGGCTGTCGGCACGGTGAGAATATTCGGATTGGCGATCGAAATACGATTTGCCTCGATGTCGCCGAAGTAGAAGAAGTGGTTCTTCCAGATTGGGAGACCGAGAGTCGCTCCAAATTGGTTCTCGTGGTAAGGCGCAACGGACTGGGCATTCCAGGGCTGCGCGTCGAGACTGGTATTGCGAACATACTCCCACACATCGCCGTGAATCTGGTTCGTACCGGACTTGATGCTGGCACTCAGCACCGCACCAGCCGAGTGACCGAACTCTGCGCTGAAGTTACTCGTCTGCAGACTGAACTCAGCCAGTGCATCAGGCGGCGGTCGCACCACGTAGCTCGAGCCATTGAGGAAGTCGATCAGATTCGTGTTGTTGTCGACACCATCCAACAGAAAATCGTTCTGCTCGGCACTCTGGCCATTGGCCACAAAGTCGCCCGTGCCACTGCCGCGCGTGTTGCCGAAGGGAGGAGCAACGCCTGCAGTCAATTGGGCAATGTAAACCCAGTTACGGCCGTTCAACGGAGTGTTGTTAATGGTCTCTGAGCTGATGACCTGTCCAACGGCGCTGGTCTGCGTTTCGAGCAACGGAGACTCGGTCGTGACCGTCACCTGCTGCGTCACCTCACCCGGCTTCAAGGCGAGCGTAACGTTCAGGCGCTGCTGGATGTCCAGGTGCAGGTTCTCACGCACAGTGGTCTGGAAGCTTGGGGCAGTCGCTGACAGCTTGTAGTTGCCGATCTTCACAGGCGCAAACACGAAGACGCCATCGTTATTGGCCGTGCGCTCAAGAGAAAAGGCGGTATCCGTGGCGGTGAGAGTGACCTTTGCCCCCGGAATAATTGCACCCTGATCGTCTTGAACGACTCCTGTAATCGCGCCCTGATCCGTCTGAGCCCATGCCGAGGGCACGACGAACGCGAGCAGGCAAACAGCGAACAATGTGCTGTAGTAGAAGAGCTTATTGCTTCTATCAACTAAATTTCTAAACATATTAGGCCTTCCTTTTGATTCAACACCCCGCAATGGGGATCTTCGCTACCGTTCCGATGCGATGTGCATTTCCGCTTTGATCATTCCCTTGCCACGATGTATACGTATACATGAAATCCTGTATACGTATACATGTGCCGCTCAAAACCTATAGTGGAACGAATAGAGCGTTGTCAACTTATTTTTTACAGATGCGATAATCGTTTCACGGGCGGCATTTTTACATGAAGAAGCTCGCAACTGCACTTGGGCTCAAGTTCATATTTCAGCCAGCAATTCAGTCCAGCAAGCAGCAGGCACAGCCTTGTCTTTTTTGCGATCTTTCACACCGACATGCCAGCCCGCACCTTCCCACCGCAGTCACGACAATTGCCTTCGTCACCGCCAGGGGTCGAGCGCTTGAGATTGCCGAACTCGTTTCAGTAGGCACCAATCAAATGCCCAGCAAACAGAACGCGCAGCATGTCCCTTGACGTTGAAGCGTCGGGGAACATGCTGCGCGTTGTCAGCAATAGAGGCCATCAGGATTCAACAGCCTTAGAGCTGATGAATCTAGAAGTAGAAATTTCCCGAGAGTTGTACCGTTCTGCCGCCAAAGTTGAGACCAGTAATTTGGCCAAAGGTGCTGCTGCCCGGATAATTATTGGGCTCCCCATAGCCCGGAACGTTGAATACGTTGAAGATATCTCCGCGGATCTTGAAGCCCATCCCACGATAAAGATTGAATGCCTTGAACAGGGAGAGGTCGGTTTTGTTGAAGCCCGGGCTATAAACCAGCGTTCGTCCTGCCGGCCCATAAGCCGCTTTTCCGCCATTGTTCGAGACACTTACCTGCCCGGCTGATACAGGCTGGCCTGGATCGATTGCGACAGGAGGATTGATAAAGGCGCAAGGATTAAACCAGCTCTGCAATGTTTTTGTCTTCGTTGCGCAGGGCAGCCCAAACCCAAGCACCGGATCAGAAACACCACCGGGCTTGAAGGGATCAGCGATCCTGACGGCGTTTGCTCGCCCTACCCCGCCTGTTGAGTTGTTGCTGGACTGAATGCTGAGTGGGTTACCAGATTGAACGGAGAATGCGATGTTTGCAGACCATCCGCCGACAAGCGTGTTGGCAATCCCTTTATGATTCATCCACTGCTTACCGGCGCCAAACGGGAGTTCATACCCGCCTGTCAGGGTAGCCCGATGGCGTACATCCTGATAAGAACTGCCATAATCGTAGCTAAGTCCAAGCTGGCGCGCATTGCGATAATCAATGCCATTGGAGGCATCGCTCAGCGGCTGGCGAGAATCATCGAGGGAATGAGAGAGCGTATACGATGCGGCAAACTGGAGCCCCTTCGAGAATCTACGCTCCAGCTTTGTCTGCAGCGAGTTATAGTTCGCATCAGAACCATAGACGATATAACTTCCATAGTTGAGATCAGGGTAAGGACGGGCTGCCTGCGAATTATCCCCTGGTCCGACTGGCAGCGGCTGATTATTGGGGTCGACCGGTGTCTGCAGATGATGCGTTGTCGAACCGACATAACCAACGGTAGCCGTCAGATTAGAACTGAAGGAACGTTGTACGGTTAGATTGTATTGCTGAGAATAAGGTGTCTTTACATCGTCTGAGCCGTTCAGGTTCGGCGAGGCCGCATCCTGAATGATGCCGGTAGCCAGAACCTTGGACCATCCCGTTTCAAGCGTCTGACCGTTTGTAGGGCAGTTTCCATAAACGCAGCCCGCGCTATTGAAGTTGCTATTGAACGCAAACGGCGGGTTGACACCAAGATTTAGAGAATAACCGATGCCCTCGAGAGCCCCATAGAAGATGCCGTACGCTCCACGAACGACAGTCTTGTCGTTGATGGAATATGCAAATCCAATGCGAGGAGCAAAGTTTTTGTAGTCGGGTTTGACCAGATAATGGTTGTCCGTGTACTGCACAACGACGCCATCCTTAGCAAAATTTGCCAACAGGTTGGGCGGCAGCGGATTACTGCGGGTGCTGGTTGGCAGCAAATAGACGCCACCGGTGATATTTTCTGCGGGGTTGTAGTTCAGCACAGGAACGTTCGGACGGAAATTACCCATCTGATCGTTCCGCTCTCGCGCCGGCGTCGTGTATTCGTAGCGCAGTCCGGCATTGATGGTGAGTTGCGAGGTGGCCTTCCAATCGTCCTGGAAGTAGCCTGCACGCACCCAATAGATATTGTTGGTCGTGGTGATGTTTGAAAGAGCTGAACTGCTCATCTCGTTCAGCAGCATGTCCGCTGCGCCGTAGCCGGTTGTTCCCTGGTTATTGGGGTCCTGGGTGAACTTTCCACTAAAGCTTATTTGGCCAATGCCATTGTTCGGCTGAAGAGTGGCGACGCGGAGACTTTGGATGTTTACACCAAAGTGCAGCGAATGATTGCCAACGATGCGAGTGACGTTGTCGTTGATCTGCCAAACGTTCTGGTGCTCATTGGAAGGCTCATACCCGGAGGCTCCAAAATTGCTGATGCCATTGTTATTGTTCACATTGAAGGCAGGTATACCGCCGAGATTAGGTCCTGAAAGCAGTCCGCCAAGCCCAAAGGATTCCGCAAGCCCTGTCTGGTTGTAACCAGCCTGGTAAAAGGCCGAGTGATTCCAGTTGTAGCCATACCGCAGCTCATTGATAAACTTCTCGCTAAACTCATGGGTTTCGCTGAAAGCGAAGCTGCGGCTTTGGTTGATGACGGTCGAACCGCCAAAACCGGCCCCATCCAAAACACCAAAGGGCGAAGGCGAGAATTTAGGCTGATTCTCAAAGCTGTATCGAGCGAATGCCTGGTCGTGGCTGGAGATATTCCAGTCTGTTCTTACATCGAACTGGTTGGTATTGATCGCCTGGTGCCCATTGAAGATGTAATTGTTATACGTTTGCCCCTGAATGCCAAAGTTCGGTTCAGGAAAGGCTGCAAGCAGTTTTTGGGCAACGGCATCGACTTGTGACGGGCAGATAACATTGACCTGCCCATTGCACGAAAGATAGTTGGTGGTCCCATTCGTTCCTGGCGCCGGGCCGCCCGCGTTATACAACTGCCGATTGTTATGATTTGTGAGCGAGGCCTGCAGTAGCTCGCTAAAGTTTCCCTGACGCATCAGGTCGGTAGGCACGGTGTATTGGCCAGAGGAGCTCGTGGTGATTTCGCGCAGGCCCTGATAATCACCGAAGAAGAAGAGCTTGTTCTTCCAGATGGGCCCGCCGAACGTAGCTCCAAACTGGTTATAGCGCAACTCCGGAGAGACACGGCTGAAGTAGTTATTTCCGGTAATGGTGTTTAGCGCATCGTTCTGGAAATACTCCCATGCACTGCCATGAAACGAGTTTGTTCCTGATTTGATGCTGGCATTGATCACGGCTCCAGCGGAGTGCCCTAATTCAGCGCTATAGTCGCTCGTCTGGATCTTGAACTCCTGAAGAGCATCGGGAGGAGGGTTAACGATAAAGCTTGCTCCATTGAGGAAGTCCGTCAGATTCGAGTTGTTGTCCACACCGTCAAGAATGAAGTTGTTCTGTTCGGTTCGTTGACCATTGGCCGAGAAATCTCCACTTGCCGCATTTCGCGAACCCTGTTGCCCTTGATTGACGCCGGCGGTTAATTGCGCCAGGAAAACATAGTTGCGGCTGGCCAGAGGGGTATTGTTGATCGTTTGCGAGTCAAACACGTGCCCGGAAGACCCATCTTCCGTCTGCATCAAGGGGATGCTTGAACCCGAAACATCTACAGTCTGTGTCGCAGCTCCAACTCGCAGGGTCACGTTCATACCGAGGCGCTGGCTTACCTGCAGTTCAAAATCAGTAATGGATGTTGTTTGAAATCCGGATGCGGCGGCGGTGATCGTATAGTGACCGATCTTCAACGGCGAAAAGACGTACACTCCTCGCTGATCGGTTGTCGTCTTCAACTCAAGTGCCGTACCAAGATCTTTGATCGTCATACTGGCATTTGGAATTGCCGCTCCCTGTTGATCCGTAACGGTGCCAGTAACCGATCCCTGGTCGACCTGGGCCCATGCCGAAGGCATGGTGAACGAGAGCAGACAAATAGCTGAAAGTGCGCTGTAAAGGAGGAGCTTCTTGCTTCTATCCAGGAAATCTTTAAACATATGTTTAGCCTTCCTTTTGATTCGATCTGCAATCGCAACCTGCTCTGCTGCTCATAAGCAACGTACTTTGCGTAGAGGCCTTACCTGCTGATTGATGTATACGTATACACGGAGAGTGTCAGAATCTATATTGGAATGCATAAGGAATTGTCAACTGAATTTTTCAGAGGGGTGACAATTGCTGCACTGCAGCCTCGCTCTCTGCCGATACCTATGATTGCGCACATACTTAGAGGCACGCCTTAACCATCTCTTCAGCACCAGGTAAGACTTAGACACTTGCAAGCTTTCCCTCCCAATCCGCTCGACCTCACCGTCATCGGGGTCTACTTCGCCGCGACCATCCTGGTCGGGTGGCTCTTTCGCCGTAAGGCTCATTCCTCTTCCGACTTCTTTCATGCGGCCCGCACCTTGCCCACCGCCGTCACGGCGATCGCCTTCGTTGCAGCCAATTGTGGAGCGCTTGAGATTGTCGGGATTGTCTCCGCCAGTGCAAAATATGGCGCAAAGACGCTTCATTTCTACTGGATCGGCGCCATTCCGGCGATGCTCTTTCTCTCCCTCTGCATGTTGCCCATTTATATGCGGAGCCGCGCGCTCACCGTACCCGAGTTCCTGAAGCTGCGTTTCAACGGGTCGACACGCACGCTGAATATCGTGTGCTGCGGCGTCATGATGATCCTTGTCTCCGGCATCAGCCTGTATGCCTTGGCGCAGGTCCTACGCACCTTTCTTGGATGGAGTTTTACAGAGACCACATTATCCGCCGCAGCCATCGTCTTCCTGTATGTGTCCCTCGGTGGCCTGACGGCAACGATGTACAACGAGGTCATCCAGTTCGTCCTGATCGTCCTCGGGCTTCTGCCGCTCGTGTTCTTCATCCTGCATGATTTCCACGGCATGGCTGGTCTCACAGCGCAACTGGAGCCTGCCATGCGCCATACATGGGTCGGACTACCCGTGGCGAATCCTCACGCCATCCCGATGGATGTCATCGGCGTCTCCATGGGACTGGGGTTTGTTCTCAGCTTCGGATACTGGTGCACAGACTTCGTGTTGATCCAACGTGCCCTGGCCGCACGCACTACGGCCGGAGTACTCAACACTCCCCTCGTGGCGGCCTTCGTAAAGCTCCTGTTCCCTGTCCTGGTCGTCCTTCCCGGCCTGGCGGCGGCGGTTCTCTTCCGCTCCGTCCCCGGATTCCACTACGACCAGGCGCTGCCGGCTTTGATGATGCGTTACTACCGTCACGGCCTGCTCGGGTTCGGAATTACCGCCATCCTCGCAAGCCTGATGTCGGGACTGGCAGGAAACATCAACGCCCTGACCACCATCTGGACGCACGATATCTATAGGGCCTCCCTGTCGCCGAATAAAAGTGACAGCCATTACGTCCGAGTAGGAAGAATCTCCACTCTGGTTGCGATTCTGCTCAGCATCGCGACGGCCTATCTAGCCTTGTCCTTCAACAACATCATGGACTACCTGCAGTTGCTCTTTTCCCTGTTCAATGCCCCGTTGCTGGCGACGTTTCTGCTGGGCATGTTCACGATGTGGGCTACCCCCAAGGCTGGCTTCTGGGGGCTCTTGATTGGGACACTCTCGTCGGTCGTGCACAATTTCGCCTACCGACTGCACTGGATCACGTATGGAAGCGATATGAGCGCCAACTTCTACGGAGCCATTCTTGCCTTCTCCAGTTGTCTTGTCGTCACTGCCTTGCTGAGTGCGTTTACTCCGGCAAAATCACGCAAGCAACTCGCCGACCTTACCTGCTGGACAGGCACGCATCATGGCATTCAAATCCCCAGAACGGCCGTAGTGCTTGCCGGTGTTGCACTCGTCATCTGCATCTTTTTGAGCATTCTTTTTCGATAGGGTGAAGCCGCAATGCGGTGCTTGAGTTTGCGGCAGCAAGAGAAATAACCAATTTGTAAGCGGAGCAAAGTGATGCCTGGAGCAGGAAGAACTAGGAAAAATGATTTGAATACCCTTTTGTCCTCCGATAAAAGCAGCGCCAGCGGATTTCATCTTGTGTACAGGATGTTGCTGGCGACGGCGATCTTCATCGCTCCCCTTTGTCTCCGGGCTCAGGCACAGACATCGTCTATCCACTTCGATAAGCAGACGAAGGTCTTCCGCATCGATGCTGCCGACGTGTCTTATATCTTCGGCGTCAATGAGAACAAGCAGGTTCAAACGCTGTACTGGGGCAAGCGCCTCAGCGCTGCAGACACCTTTGCTGCCGCCAAGTCCGCCCCAGGGGCTTCGTCCTCCGATCCATCCATAGACACAACCCGGCAAGAGTTTGTCGCATGGGGTGGAGGACTGTACGTCGAGCCGGATTTGAAGGTCACCTTCCCCGATGGGAACCGCGATCTAGTTCTGCAATACGTCTCGCATACCATCACCGGCAACCATTTGACGCTGCAGCTCAAGGACATATCGCGCGAGGTTTACGTCGAACTACAGTATGAGATCGACCCGGAGACCGGTATTCTACGGCGCTCGGCAGAGGTGCAGAATAAGACCTCCCTGCCGTTGACGATCGAGCAGATAGCCTCCGGCACCTGGACACTGCCTCGCGCTCAGGATTATCGACTGCGCTACCTTACAGGGCGTTGGGCCGGAGAGTGGAACCTTCGTGAGCAGGCAATCCAACCGGGCAAAATCACGTTGGAGAGCCGGCGCGGATCAACCGGGGCTCAGAATAATCCCTGGTTCGCAATCGACCGCAACAGCTCGAACGATCAGGATCAGGGCGATGTCTGGTTCGGGGCTCTCGGTTGGAGCGGATCCTGGCAGATCAACATCGAGCAGGATCAGATTCAGCAGGTACGCGTAACCGGCGGCCCTAACAGCTTTGACTTCGGCTATCGCCTGGCCGCGGGCGAAAGCCTGCAATCGCCGTACTTCTATGCAGGCTACTCACATGACGGCATTGGCGGAGCTTCACGTCTGCTGCACCGGTTTGAACTCGCCAGCATCCTGCCAGGCGCATCTCACCCCAAGCTGAGACCTGTGCTTTATAACTCCTGGGAAGCTACCGGCTTCCATGTCGATGAAGCAGGCCAGGAAGCCCTTGCAGAGAAGGCCGCCAGCATCGGGGTGGAACGCTTCGTAGTAGACGATGGCTGGTTTGGGCAGCGAGCCGGCGATCACGCAGGACTGGGCGACTGGTATGTGAATCCCGTGAAGTTTCCGCATGGCCTGAAGCCTCTGATCGACAAAGTGCATTCGCTGGGGATGGACTTCGGCCTATGGATTGAGCCGGAGATGGTAAATCCCGATTCAGACCTTTACCGCAAGCATCCCGATTGGATACTGAATTTCACTGGTAGACCACGCAGCCAGGGACGGCACCAGTTCGTACTGAATCTAGCCAGACCCGATGTGCGCGAGTATGTCTTCAACTTCATCGACAAGTTGCTCGAGGAGAATGACATTGCCTTCCTCAAGTGGGATTACAACCGCAACTGGTCTGAGCCAGGCTGGCCTGCGGTCTCACCCGACGAGCAAAAGAAGGTGTACGTCACCTACACGCAGAACCTCTATTCCATCCTGGGGGAACTGCGCAGGAAACATCCGAAGGTAGAGATTGAAAGCTGCTCCGGTGGAGGCAGCCGTGTCGATCTCGGCATCATGCGCTACACCGATGAGGTATGGCCCTCCGATAATACGGATGCCTTCGACCGCCTGAAGATCCAGGACGGCTTCACCTATGCCTACACGCCCGGCGTGATGATGTCCTGGGTAACCGATACGCCGACTCAGATCAATCATCGGATGCTTTCGCTGGACTACCGCTTTCTTTCTTCGATGCAGGGATCGCTGGGCATTGGAGCGAACCTCAATGACTGGAAGCCGGAAGACTTTGCCACGGCAAAGAAGATGGTGTCGCGGTACAAACAGATTCGTGAAGTCGTGCAGCGCGGCTCTCTGTATCGCCTGATTTCGCCAGGAGATGGCAGCGAACAGTCGGTCACAGAAACAGTCTCACAGGACCAGACACAGGCTGTAGCCTTCGCCTTCCTGCATTCGAGCGAAATGCTCTACCCGTTTCCGCGAATCTATCTTCGTGGCCTAAAGCCCGATGCCCTCTACCGAATTGAAACGCTGGACGGGAAGCTGGCTGGCGATTCACCGGCGGTTGCCAGTGGAGCTTTCTGGATGCAGCAGGGAGTGGATGTAGACCTGAAGGGTGACTTTCAGGCCGCTGCATTCACCCTGAAGATCGTCTCCCAATAAATTGAGCCTCCGCGGCATCGTGAGATACCGCGGAGGCTCAGACACTCCCTAGGACTACCGTGTCGTCATAGCGTCTGTAGCGTTGCCTACAACGGCTCCGTTATTGGACGAGAAGACAAGGCTGGTGGCGAAGCGAGCACTCTCAGAGCAGCGCGCAAAGTCAATGGGAACCGCAACTGCTTTGTGAGCACCCGGAGCGATATCTCCCACCTCAAGGGGAAGACGCGCCAGCACCTTGGGATGGCAGGTACCATTGCCACTGGATTGTGTCAGTGAGAGAAGGTTCACCTCCGCCTGTCCAGCCTTGGTCTTGCTCGTATTGGTAAGCGAGAGCTGCCAGAAGCGAAGTACCGGAAGCCCCAGCTTGGCTGTAACCGCCCCCGAGAGCGTCGCTGTTCCTACGGTTGGAGAGATAGCGATCCGATCGAGGTCCGGCGCAAAGTTCGTCGGATTACCAAACTGGATCGTGTTGACACCCGCCTGCAAAGTAATCGGAACTACAGTGCTGGTGGGCAGGCTGAAGCTGCTTCCATCAAGGTCAAGCTCCGTACCCGTTCCTCCATTGACACTGATGAAGTAGGAGCGAGGACCGCTGGTCAGGTAATCGATCTCCATCTGATAGGTCCCAGCCGTCGGAACGCTCACATTCGTGAACGTTACATTGGCGCCAGCGCCACCCAGATTCCCGGCCTTCGAACCAGCGGAGCAGTTACCGCAGTAAGAGACACTGGCCGCACCACCGATCGTGGCAACCTCTGCCTCATATCCAGTCCAGTTCGGAGCAGTAGCCGATCCATCTCCGCTGATCACGATACGGTCGAGATCAGGAGGGTAGCTGGTCGGGTTGCCAAATTGAATGCTGTTCATGCCCGCATTCAGCTGGACGGGCACTGTGGTGCTGGCGGGAATATTGAAGCTTCCGCCACTTACATTCAAAGTTGCAGGCAGACCGCCATTGACCTGATAGATCAGTGCTCGCGCACCGACCGTCATCGAGTCGATCTCCATCTCATAGGTGCCAGCCCGTTCGACGCTGATGTTGTTAATCGTCAACGTGTTATTGGGGCCGATCCCTAAGTTGCCGACCTTCAAACCACCGGAGCAATTAGAGCAGGAGGCGACAGAAGCCGATCCGCTCACAACGCCGGCCTCTGCCTCATACACCTGAGAGTGAGGAACTGTTGCCCGACCGGTTGGGGATACCTTGAGCAGGCGTACGCCATGCCCAAGCACAACGGCACTGAAGCCGCTATTCACCGGGCCCAGATCAATGTGGCTCCACAGGTCACGCACAGCAGAGGCTCCCGTAAAGCCCAGCGTGCTCCAGGGAAGAGTCATGGAAGTTGGGAAGGCATTCAGATTGAAGAGAGCAACATAGTAGCTGCCATCGGCCTGCTTCGATGCCCAGATGGGATTGAAGCCACCCGCAACCTCCTGCGCAGGATATCCCGACTGGTCGACAGCAATCACTTCATCATTACTCAGAAGCTGTACGCCCGTGCTGTCCAGGGCAGTTAAATCACCGCCAATAAACATAGGCGCGTTGCCCATAGCCCAGAGAGAGATCGCAGACTGCTGCTCCGTGGAGCTCAAACCATCCGTGTTGGAATTACCCACCTCAAGAGAGTCGAGATCGTTCCAGCCAACAGTAGGGCCGGAAGCCTTCTCCCAGCCGACGAGGTCATAAAAGCGCTGCGTCACCATGTTCCAGTTCGTAAGGGTAGAGCAGTTCCCTTCACACTCGACATCGCCTTCAATGCGGCGAGCATTCGCATAGGTCTGCCAGGTGCTCAGATAATCCTGATCGAGCGCCCATGAGATGGTGAACCACATCGGATGGCTGTTCTGTTTAATCGCCGTAGCCCATGCCGCAACATCGTCCCGGTTATCGATAGCGGTATTGTCGTTATAGGATCCTGGTGTGACTGCATCCAGCTTGATGAAGTCGATTCCCCACGAAGCAAACAGGTTCACGACGGAGGTAATGTACTCCTGTGCACCGGGCTTGGTGAAGTCGATCTTGTAGTGAAAGGGAGAGGTACCCGATCCACCGAAGGCGTTCCCGGCGGTATAAGGAACCGTGAGAATATCCTGGATGTGATACGGCGTGCCCAGGATAGGGTAGTTGGCCTGTACCGCAGGCTGTTCTACGCCGGGAATCCAGTAGATGCCGGCCTTTTGTCCATTCTGATGGATGTGCGTCACAAGGGCCGTGATGTCTGGAAAGTTTGGGGCAGCGGGAATAGGTCTGCCATTCGCATCGAAGGTGGACATCCATCCGGAGTCCATATTGATGTAGTTATAGCCATGGGCCTGCAGGCCTGAAGCCAGCAACGCATCCGACTGGGCTTGAATACTCGCTTGTGTAAGAAAGTTACTGGTGATCGTTTGCTGGCTGAAGCTGCTCCACCCTAAATAGGGTTTTTCCGCAACACCGGCTGACTGTGCGAGTGCGGATACAGCAGAGGTAAAAAGCGAAGTAACGACGAGAGCGGCAGTATAGAAGGTACGACGACGACGATGGTTGCGTACGGGAGGCGCAGTCTGCCTGTCAGGGCCGACTAAGGGACGAGGCTGGGGCAATATCAGAGTCACTGTATTTCCTCTCTTGCTATTCGAACCAGCTAGCAAGTAGCCGATTGAATTTCACTGGCTTACTCAGTGCGGGGCAGACCGAAGAAAGTCACACGAGTTACCGCTCGCAGCTGCGCACCCTGCTGCAGGACATCCATAAAGGCACACCTCACCTGAAACGCGGTCACGGTTCATCCGAGCCTCGCGCATTCCCACGCCCGTTTGAATCCATCTCTTCAGGTCAAGAACTAGCGGTACTATGTATACGTGTACATAAGGAAATTTGGCAAGTCTGGAACAAATTTATTAACCGGACGTCTATTGAATGGATGCCCACATTTTTATTCCCTTGCTTGTTCTTCCTCTAACCCCACACACTGCTTATCACGACGAAGGAGTTGAACCGCACGATGGACATGCGCGAGATTGCCAAATTGGCCGGAGTATCGAGTGCCACCGTATCGCGTGTCATTAACGGGTCGAGCCTTGTGCGGCCCGAGACCGTCGAGCGCGTTCGCAAGGTCATCGACGAGGTAAAGTTCTTTCCCAACAACAGCGCTACAACGCTGAAGTACGGCAGAAGCGGCACGTATGGCTTGATCATCCCGGACATCACCAATCCGTTCTTTCCGGAGTTCATCAAGAGCTTCGAAGGAATCGTCGTTGAAAACGATCAGGAGATGCTGATGGCAACCACCGACTTTCACTCCGGCCGCATGCAGCAATCGATTCGACGCATGCTAATCCGCAAGGTGGATGGTGTGGCCCTGCTGGCCTCGGAGATAGAAACCGAACCCTTTGAAGACCTCATCCAGAATCGCGTCCCCTTAGTCACCATGGACCGAGGACATATCGGCAATGGGCTAAGCGATGTCGCCATCAACAACAAAAGCGGTATGGATCAGGCCTTGCGCCACCTGAAAGATCTTCGCCATAAAAAGATCGGTTACATCGGCGGGTTTGCCGGTCTCACCATCTCGGATCATCGCGTCGAGGCCTTCATGCGCGCGCTGAAGCGGGTCGATATCGTGCCACGGCCGGAGTTCATCAAGGTCGGCAACTACCGCATCACCGGCGGCATGACGGCCATGACCGAGTTACTGTCACTCAAAGATCGACCGACCGCAGTGTTGGCTGCGAATGACCTGACGGCCATCGGTGGTATGCGCGCGGCGATGAAGATGGGATTCTCTATCCCGGGTGACCTGTCGATCATTGGATTCGACGATATCGACATGAGTGATATCGTGCATCCACCGCTCACGACGCTTCGGCTCTCGAGACACGAGCTGGCAAAGGTCTTCTTTGACGCCCTCGAACACCTCAAGTCCAATCCCCACGCCCAGGGAGAGCAGCTCAGCGTGAAGACAAGCCTGGTAGTACGTGAGTCCACAGGGCCTGCGCCGAAACGTTCGGTGTAAGCAGGCCGCTGTTCTTTGCTTTTGTCTTTGTTCTTGCCTTTGCTTTTCTGGTTTGTCATTCCGAGCGTAGCGAGCGAACCTGCTTCCTCCCGTTTTTTGCTCGCACTGCCAAAACATCATGCGTCAGCGCAACATGCTCTCTAGTTGCTGCCTGTAGCTTTCCAGGCGATACAAGCCAAGAACGGGAGACAACAGGTTCGCTCGCTACACTCGGAATGACAAGCAAAAAAGCAACGGCAAGAGCCGAAGTGAGCGCTTAAGCGCTCAAATAAAAATACATTCTCCCGAATCAAAGAAAATAAACCAATAAATCCTGCAACCAAATATCCCTGGACAATTTTGAGCGCTCATCCATATACTGCGATTCAACGAATAGAAGCTTGAAAGTGACCTTATGTCTGGCCAGTTACAAGGAAAATGCATTCTGATCACCGGCGGAGCACAAGGGATCGGGCTCGAATGCGCCCGCGCCTATGTCCGCGAGGGAGCCCGCGTCGCTATCGCCGACATCGATCGGGAGCAAACTGAAAAAGCAGTCGAGGAACTCGGGGCCTCCACCCTCGCAGTCGATTGCGACGTAGCAGACGGAGCCTCTGTCACCAGGGCTGTCGCGCAGATCATTGCAGCCTTCGGGGCCATCGATGCCGTCCATAACAACGCCGGTATCAGCATGCCGTCAAAGCCTCTCCACCTGACAGAGGAAGACGAGTGGGACCGGCTGCTCCGTGTGAACCTGAAGTCCGTCTTCTGGACAACAAAGCTCTGCCACCCCTATCTAAAAGCCTCACACGGCTCGATCCTGAATACCGCAAGCATGGTGGGAGTCATAGGTCAGTCGAACCATGCAGCCTATGTGGCGACGAAGGGCGGAATGATCTCGCTAACCAAGGCCATGGCCCTGGACTATGCCGCCGACGGCATAAGAGTCAACGCGGTCTGTCCTGCTGGGGTCTGGACCCCGATGCTGCGGCAGTGGGCTACAGAGCAGGAAAATCCCGCAGAGATCGAGTCCTACCTGGATCGCATCCATCCGCTTGGTTATTGCCCTGGAGGCGATGTCATCGCCGACGCCTCCGTCTTTTTACTATCACCCGCGGCGCGCTTCATCACCGGTTGCATCCTGCCCGTGAGCGGCGGCGCTGAACTTGGATACAAGCTATGAACATCACGAAGATTTCAGCAGAAGATCGCCGCTTCAAACTTGAAGCAGGCGCAGGATCAGATGCCGTGCACTCCGATCCGGTCTACTCGTTCGCGGTAACCCGCATCGTGCTCGACTCGGGACTGGCAGGCACCGGCCTGGTATTGACGATGGGCCGTGGAAACGACCTGGTCTGTGGAGCGATCGAGCTGCTAGGGCAGCAACTGAAAGGCCGCGACATCGAAGAGCTGATGGCCGACTTCGGAGTCACCTTCCGCAAGCTCGCCGACGACGTGCAGCTTCGCTGGCTCGGGCCGCACAAGGGTGTCGTCCACCTCGCTCTGGCGTCCATTACCAATGCCTGCTTCGACCTCTGGGCCAAGTCGCGTGGAGTGCCGCTATGGAAGCTTCTTCTTTCCCTCTCCCCCGCCGAGATCGTGCAACTACTCGACCTCAGTTATCTGGAAGATGTACTCGATCCATCGGAAGCGCTCCAGATGCTGGCGGCCGAACTGCCCTCACGAGCCTCCAGAGAAGATGTTCTCACTACCGGATATCCCGGGTACGACACCAGCGTCGGCTGGTATCAGTACGATGCGGCGCAGATTGAAGACAAGGTAAAGCGCAGCCTCGACGAAGGCTTCGGAGCCTTCAAGCTGAAGGTAGGCGGACCGCTCGACCATGACCTGGCACGTGCACAGAGATTGCGCAAAGTGGCCGGCGAAAAGGTCACCATCATGTTCGACGCCAATCAGCAGTGGAATCTTCCCCAGGCACTCATTGCGTGCAAAGAACTCGGAGCCTTCCGCCCTCTCTGGATCGAAGAACCCACGCATCCCGACGATATCTTCGCACACCAGACCCTCGCAAAGGCCATCGCTCCGCTAGCCCTTGCCTTGGGAGAACACGTTCCAAACCGGGTGATCTTCAAGAACTATCTACAGTCCGGTTGCGTAGGATTTCTGCAGCCTGATTGCACACGGCTGGGCGGCATCAGCGAGTTCATTACCGTGAGCCTGCTGGCAAAGAAGTTCGGCGTGCCGGTCATTCCCCACGTTGGCGATATGGGCCAGATCCACCAGCACCTCGTGCTCTTCAACCGCATCGCCATCGGCCATCCTGAGGAGTTCCTGGAGTACATCCCGCACCTGAGCTCTCACTTCGTTCATCCCGTCGACCTGCGCGATGGACGCTACCAGACACCGCAGGAAGCCGGAAGCAGCACGGACTTACGATGAGCTCGAACACCCTGGGGATCGTACTGTCGCTGCTGGGCGGAGTGCTCGTAGGCAACTGCATGCTTCCGCTCAAACGTATTCGTACCTGGCCCTGGGAGTGCTCCTGGCTTATCTTCAGCATTGTCTCGCTGGTGATAGTGCCTTGCGGGCTGGCCTGGCTGACGCTGCCTCACTGGCCTGCGCTCTATCTTTCGCTCAACGCCTCTGAGCTCCTCCCGCCTTTTCTCTTCGGAATAGGCTGGGGAATCGCGCAGGTGCTCTTCGGCCTCGCCGTCGTTCGCCTTGGCATGGCTTTGGGATTCACGCTGGTCGTGGGACTCGGCACCGTCTTCGGAACGCTGATTCCCTTCTTCGCCCGGCATGAGGCCAGCCTCGTCAGCAGGAACAGCCTGATGCTTCTTTCCGGCTGCTTCCTGATGATGCTTGGAGTCAGCCTATCCGGATGGGCCGGCCGATTGCGCGAGGCCCCCGGAGAATCCCAGAAGGAAAAGAACTATGGAGCCGGCCTTCTGATCGCCGTGATCTCCGGCGTACTGTCCTCCATGCTCAACCTGTCCTTCTCCTTCGGACAGCCTCTTACTCAGGCCGCGCTGAAGCATGGCGCACCGCCAGCGCTAGCCGTTCTCGCCGTGTGGCCGATTGCCCTGGCAGGAGGCCTGCTGCCGAACGTGGGATACACGCTCTACCTCCTCGGTCGCAACCGTAGCTGGAACAAGCTGCGCTCCGTCTATCCCGACTTCTTTCTCAGCCTGCTCATGGGGCTGCTCTGGATCTTCGCCGTCGCAATCTACGGCCTGGCGGCGCACCAGTTAGGCCGCCTTGGAGACTCAGCCGGATGGGCCATCTACCAGATCACGATGGTACTGACCGCCTGCACCGCCGGCGTGCTCTCCGGAGAATGGAAGAAAGCCTCGGGGCGCTCGGTCACGGTCTTCTCGCTGGGCATCGCCGCACTGGCCGTGGCGATTACCATCACGGCCAGTGCGACACGATAGAGGTCTTCCTCACAAGGTGAATCCGCCTCACAGCCCTTCAATCCGCTCTAGAGTGGTGGGTCATTCGTTCGTTGAAGAACCAGTGTTACCCATAACGCGGAGCGCAAACCCTGACGCTTTAGCGTCGCGGGACGGAGGGTAAGGGAGGCAATCGCCTTTAGGCTACGGAATAAGGGGCTGGCAAAATGTGGCCTTTAGGCCCGGGCCTTCTTTCGGGTACGAACAAAAGGCCCAGGGCTGAAGCCCAATCCTTGCCTGGCTCTAATCCCGTAGCCTAAAGGCGATTGCCTCCCTTACCCTCCGTCTTCCTGATGCTGAAGCATCAGGAAACGCGCTTCGCGCTGTATTGAACAGACCACCATTCTTCAACGAACGAATCACCGCTCTAGAATGTGGACAGTACATACGAGATCAATTAAATGCCCGCATCCACCGATTCGAAGGCGAAGCCTTCTCTTTTACTAAAACAGAGCCTGGCAGCACGACTGAAACAAGAGATCATCCGCGGCACGCTCCCCCAGGGGCAACGGATCGTGGAAAAGTTCTGGGCACGCAAGTTTGAGGTCGCCCAGACCTCGGTGCGTGAGGCGATCAACCTCCTCATCAACGAAGGTTTTGCCACCAAAAACTCCGGCCGAAGCGCTCGGGTCACCTCCTACTCCGTTCGCGATATCGGCCATATTTACGAGGTGAGAGCGGCGCTGGAAGGTCTCGCGGCCCGACTGCTCGCACAGGCAAAGGCCGACCTGAGCCCTCTGCATCAGGCTGTCGCAGGCATGACCAGGGCAATCCAGCGAAAGAACATCACCGAGTTGCTGGAAGCCGATCTACTCTTTCATCTGCGTCTCTGTGAACTCACAGGCAACGACTTTCTGGCACAGCAGGCCCGCATGTTGCTGGTACCGCTCTTCGCCTTCGTCTCCATGCGAACCGGAGCTGATCCCCGCCTTGCGGCATCCTGGACCGAAGACGTTGAACGGCATCGGGCAATCGTTCTTGCCATCGAAGACGGAGAACCCATGCTGGCGGAACTGTCGGTCCGCAATGCCATTCAGCGATTCGGCGCGCGTGCCAGTGAAATCTGGCAGTGACCACGGCTCTAGCTCCTCAGACCAGCCATGCAAAAACTCATCGGGTAACGGCTTGCCGGCACCCAGAGGACCTTCTTGATAACAATATCAATGCACTGTCAATTCATCCCGATAGCGATTCGTGGCATTTCATGCCGTCGCGTGCGATTTGAGGCTTGCAGATTGTATGTTTGACAGTGCATCATGACGGACGCAGGCTAAAAATATTTAATGGGAACGATTATCATTAAACCAGCCGAATACACGGTCAAGACAACGCTCCGAGAGCGCAACCATTGGACAGGGATGGCTGGGATAAAGAATCCATGACCGCCACAATAAGACCGGCGGCACCCTGACTGTTCAACCACACACCGGAGTTATGGAAAGCAGAAAGAATCTGATGGACGAACTATTTTCGATTGGCGTTGACCTGGGCGGCACAAATCTGAGAATTGCCTCTTATGCAGACGGCACCGATTTTCTCGATACCATCCTTGTCCCTACACGTCTCGCCGAAGGCCGTGAGCGCGTCGTGCGCGATATGTGCGAGGCGATCAACGCGCTCGCGATCAAAGACTATGGAAACCGGCGGCTGGCCGGCATTGGAATAGGCACGCCGGGCCCACTCGAGCTGCCGGAAGGCATCCTTCGGAATCCACCGAACCTTCCTGGCTGGGATGGATTCGATCTCCGCCAGGCCGTCGAGTCGACTCTGGGACGCTCTGTCGAGATCGAGAGCGACGCCAACATCGCAGCCCTCGCGGAGTTTAAATTCGGGGCAGGCCGCGCCCATAAAGTCAAATCCCTCTGCATGCTCACGCTCGGCACAGGAGTGGGCAATGGCCTCATCCTCAGCAAGCATATCTGGCATGGATCGACGGGCATGGGCGGCGAGGGTGGCCACATCGTCGTGCAGGATGTGGGCGGCGCGCCGTGCGGCTGCGGCGGCTATGGATGCCTCGAACAATACGCCTCGGCGCCCGCCATCGTACGCATGGCTGGTGAACTCATGGGTCCGGCCGCACCGTCCACCTCCCAGGAGATCGCACATCTGGCAATGGCAGGCAATCAACAGTGCCTCCAGGTCTTTGAAAGAGTGGGCCATGCGCTCGCCATCGCGCTCACGGGCCTGATCAACACCCTCAACCTGCCGCTCTATCTCATTGGAGGCGGCGTGTGTGAGGCGTGGGATCTCTTTGCGCCGGTCATGTTCCGCGAGCTACCCGTGCGCAGCTACGTCTACCGGCTTACCGCACCTGAGGTTTTGCAGCCCGCTCACCTGGAGCGGCACAAAACCTATATTCTGGGCGCGCAGCTCGGTCCTTCGGCTGGTCTTCTCGGAGCCTGCCTTCTGCCCTTGCATCAAAAATCAGGTTCGTCTCAGATCGCGGAGGATACTCTTGTCCATCAATAGATACATCGTGCGCAGCACCTTCGTCGGAGCGCTCGGCGGACTGCTGTTCGGGTTCGATACCGCCGTGATTTCAGGAACGACCGCGGGGCTGACCCACGCCTACTCCCTCTCCCACAATCAACTCGGCATCACCGTGGCTATCGCACTGGTCGGCACAGTGATCGGCGCCGCAACGGCGGGCTCGCTCGGCCAGCGCTACGGATCGCGCGAGATGCTACGGCTCACGGCGATTCTGTATGTGCTCTCCGCCATTGGATGTGCGTTCGCCCCGAGCTGGATCTTCTTACTGGCAGCCCGCTTCCTGGGAGGATTGGGCATCGGCGGCTCCTCCGTACTCGGCCCGGTTTATATCGCGGAGCTGGCTCCTCCAAAGCTGCGCGGCCGGCTCGTCGGCACGTTCCAGATCAATATCGTCGTCGGCATTCTGCTCGCCTATCTCTCCAACTACCTGATCAGCCTTTTAAACCTGGGTGCACGCGAGTGGCGCTTCCAGCTTGGGATTGCTTCGGTCCCTGCCGCAATCTTCTTCGCCCTGCTCTTCGGCATCCCTCGGAGCGCGCGCTGGCTCACGACCCAGGACAGGCTCGACGAAGCTCGCGAGGTCCTCGAGATGATGGGCTCGCCCAACTCCGAAGCCGAACTCGCCGATATTCGCGAGTCCCTGCACATGGAGCTCAACCAGAAACAGGCCTCGCTCTTTGAGTCCACCGGCAACAGGCTCCGCTACGGCAAGCCGATCTTTCTGGCCATCGCCATCGGAGCGTTCAACCAGCTCAGCGGAATCAACGCGATCCTCTACTACCTGAACGATATCTTTGCCGCGGCAGGCTTCAGCCGTGTCTCCGGCAACATGCAGGCGGTGGCTATCGGTGCGATGAACCTGGTGGCCACGCTCATCGGCATGACCTTGATCGACCGCGTGGGCCGCAAGATGCTCCTGCTCATCGGCGCGGTTGGCACAGCGATCTGTCTCTCCATCGTGGCAGTGATCTTTGCCACGAACCAGCATAAGGTCCTGCTGGTCTGGGCTCTCGTCGCCTACATCGCCTTCTTCGCGATCTCGCAGGGAGCGGTGGTCTGGGTCTATATCAGCGAGATCTTTCCGACGCGCGTACGCGGCAAGGGACAGAGCCTCGGCTCCGGAACGCACTGGGTTCTGAATGCGGCTCTCTCGTGGATCTTTCCAGTGATCGCCGCTCGCTCCGGGGCGTATCCCTTTATCTTCTTCGCGGGGATGATGGTGCTTCAATTCATCGTCGTTCTGGTGTTCTTCCCCGAGACCAAACAGGTCTCTCTGGAAGAGCTGCAACGCAAGCTGAAGATCGCCTAAGGGCTAAAGGCCCGACCTATCCAGGTATCACCCTATAGGTCGGGCCTTCAGCCCTTCATTTCTTTACCTTTTATGCTTCGCCGCATGGTGAAGCGCCCACTGGTTCACCTCTGTCCCCGCAAGCAGAAACGCACCGGTACCGAAGACATAACTCGCACCCGGCGTATAAGCCCCAGGAGCCGCGCCCACCGGCTGAATGCATCCCAACCGCCCATCGGCGTAGATGTGGCCCACCAATCCTGCCCAGCCTTTAGCCACAACAGGCGCAAACACCTTCTCATCCAGCAGATGGTGATTCAGGCCCCAGGCCATCGAGTAAACAAAGAAGGATGACCCCGACACCTCGGGATAAGGATAATCGGCTGCATCCAGCAACCCCGGACGCCACAAGCCATCCTCTCCCTGCAGCTTAGCCACGGAAGCTGCCATCTGCTGCAGCTTGTCGACATAGAACGCGCGGCGCGGATCGTTTGCGGGCAGACTCTCCAGCACACGCACCAGCCCACCCATCACCCATCCGTTGCCACGCGACCAGAAGACCTTCTTCCCATTCTTCTCATGCTTGTCGAAGTAACTCTTATCGCGAAAGAAAAGTCGCTCCTGCGGATCCCACAACAGATTCGAGGTCACCAGCCACTCCTGATGCATATACCCGAGATAGCGCGCATCGTGTGTCGCCGCAGCGAGCCCTGACCACACCGGCGGAGCCATGAACAGGGCGTCGCACCACCACCAGACCGGCTTGGCCGCATCGTCGGGAGTCTGCATGATCTCGTCGAACTGGCTGTGGAGCGCCTGGATGCGCTGTGGATCGGGTCTCTCCCGATACAACCACAGATAGGACTGCCCAATCGCCTGATCGTCGGCATGTGTCTTCCGCGGCCCCAGCGTCCACTGATAATGCTCCGCCACCTTTTTGACGGCGTCGCTGTACTGCGGATCATGCAGCGTCTCGGAGGCGGAGAGCAACCCCACATACAAGGTTGCGAACGTCCAGTCCTGGCTGGGTGAATCCGCAATGCGAGGCGTCTGCCAGTCCGCGACCTTCTTCATCGCCGCAAGGATCGCGGTAGATTTCATCTCACTGGAGAGATTCGTCGCCAGCGGTCCCGGATCAGCAGGGGCGTCTCCCACCGAAGCCTGCCGCTCATTCGCCGTCATCTGGGCCTGTTCCGGATGAGTCCCCCCGGCCATAAAAAGGCTCGAACCTGCCAGTGCCGCAACTAAAATCCGCTTCATCTGTCTCCCTCTCCTCTATCCCAATACAGCCGGAAACAATTCCCCTAACGAGGATCGTTATCATTGCTGATTTAAACTGTTGGCAACCATCATGCACTCAAAAACATAGGCTGGGCAAGTAAAACTTAGCGCGCACCTTTTCTTCCTGAGAAGTGGCCGGATGAAGCGAAACAATATTTTTGGGATGGTTACCACCACGTATACGATGAGTTCTAGCGCAGCCTGCGCCAGCCCTCTTCGCCATCCCCGCATCTTCCACTAACGACTAGAGCGAACCTATCCAACGTCTAACGTTATCAAGCTCGCATCCCACTCGTTCCTGGCACCCCATCGAGATCTGGCAGGAGAAATAAACCCTGTCATTCGCAGGAGATGCGTCAGCTAACTCTCCTCTCCAAACGGAGACCTCCTGCCCTGACGGAAGGAACGTCATCCTATCCCCCTGCCGTTAACGTCATTTATGCTTGGTGCACTATGCGCAAGACGGAACCCCGTATACCAACCATTCGCGAAGTGGCAAAGCTGGCCCACGTCGGCCTGATGACAGTCTCGCGTGTCATCAATAATCATCCTTCGGTGCGCCCTTCAACCCGCAAGAAGGTGGAAGCAGCCATCGTGCAACTTGGTTATCGCCAGAACGAGGCCGCCCGCCTACTCAAGGGCCAGCGCGCCAAGATGATCGGTCTCATCGTTCCGGACCTCTCCGATGCCTTCTTCGCCTCCTGCGCCCACACCGTTCAGCACATCGCACGCGCCCATGGATACATGACGCTCGTCGTCTCCTCCGAACGCGATGCCGATCTCGAGTTCCAGCAAGCCGAACTCATGGCCAGCAGAAAGGTCTCGGGCCTGCTCATCGTCACCTCCACCCGCCGCGGTGACGATCGTCTGCGTGAACTGCAGAACACCGGCCTTGCGATCGTAGCCTTCGACCGGCCGCTCCCTGGCTCCGACGCCGACTGCGTTCTGGTTGAAAACCGTACTGGAGCCGAAGAGGCAACGCAGCACCTCATCTCCCATGGCCACAAGCGCATCGCCTGCGTGGGCTATGACGAAGAGACCTACACCATCCACGAGCGTGTCCTGGGCTACACCCATCACATGAATGCCGCAGGATTGAAGCCGAATATCGCGCTCGGCCTGCTGACTCTCGATGGCATACGCGAGTGGCTCGCCGAGGCTCTTGCAGGCAAGAACAAGCCTACGGCGATCTTCTCCCTGAACCATCGCACTTCTATCTACCTGCTCCAGGCGCTGGCCGAGCAGAAGCTGCGCATCCCCCAGGACATGGCCCTCGTCGGCTTTGACGACTTCGATCTTGCATCCATCATCACGCCGCCGCTCACCACCGTTGCGCAGTCCCCCGTCGAACTGGCGCGCCGCTCCATGGGTCTCCTGCTCGAGCGCATCCAGAAGACCCATGATGGGATCGAATCCTCTCCCGCCAAGATCCTTCTGCCGGTCAAGCTGATGGTCCGAGCCTCCTGTGGCCCGCACGAAGAGCGTCCTGACTGAAACTCGGCACGATCTCTAGTGTGATGAGTCATTCGTTCATCGAAGAATGATGACCTGTTCAGCACAGCGCGAAGCGCCAACCGTGATGCTTTAGCGTCACGGTTGGTGCTTCGCGCTGTGGGGGTTACCCCTCGTTCTTCAATGAACGAATGATTCATCACTCTAGTGAATCACCACGGCATCCGACTCTTCACTCACGATCAACTCGCGAATCCCCATTCGGCCCACGAGAAGAACAACCAGGGCCACCAGCGCCGTCGAAGAGAGTAGCGACACCACAGAGCTGGCTCCGAGCATACCGATGCCCATCGAAATCAACGCCCCTGTCCCCGTCTGCAGACACCCCAGCAACGCAGAGGCCCGTCCGGCATGGCTTG
Source organism: Granulicella mallensis (assembly GCF_014203225.1). GTDB lineage: Bacteria > Acidobacteriota > Terriglobia > Terriglobales > Acidobacteriaceae > Granulicella > Granulicella mallensis_A. The sequence continues at coordinate 55,377 of NZ_JACHIO010000009.1, forward strand.
AAAAGGGAGCCAGCGCCAGCGCAGCCGAGTTCGGATAGGTCAGACCGATGCAGGAAAGAAATGCGAAGAACAGCACCAGCGTCGCCTTCAGCCCCAGCATATGTCCGAGCATTCCAGCAAAGAAGATGGCTCCGATAGCAACCTGCAGGATCAGCGCGATAAAGAAGATCTGCTGGCTGGTGAACTTCCGCAGCAAAACAACATTCAACTGGTTGCCACCGATGAAGCCCATCACCAGCACTGCGAAGACAATCCCGAAGGCCTTCGTCCCCAGGTGAAAACCATCCATGAAGATAATGGGCGATCCCGCCACATAGGCAAAGAGTCCGGCAAAGGAGAAGGCTCCGGCCAGCGTGTAGGTCAGAAATTGCGGCTGCTTCAGAATGTTCCAGAAGCTGCTGATCATCGGCCCAGGACGCAGCGAGACGGAATGGTCTGGCTGATGCCCTTCCGGCAGCAGCAGAAACGTAACGGTCAGAATGGCAAACGCAATCGCCGCCAATAACACGAAGATCCATCGCCATCCCATGCCTGCCAGCAGCAGGCTGCCGATCGTAGGCGCCAGCAGCGGAGAGACGCCAATCATCAGGAACAGCAGCGAGAAGATCTTGGCGCTCTCCTTCACCGGAAAGAAGTCCCGCACCATGGCAATCGCACCGACCTGCGCCACGCAGCCACCCAGGGCCTCAAGAAACCGCAGGGCCACAAACATCTTCAGGCTATGGGCCGTCGCGCACCCGATAGAAGACAGGATGTAAACCGCCAGTCCGACATAAAGCGGCCGCTTTCTTCCAAAGCGATCCAGCAGAGGCCCATAGATCATCTGCCCCAGCGAGAAGCCCACAAAGTAGGTGGAAAGTGTGAGCGAAATCGCGGGAGTAGTCGTCCTGTACTCGTGCGCAATCGCCGCAAACGCAGGAAGATACATGTCGACCGCAAAAGGGGTCACAACGCAGAGAGCGCCCAGCAAAACAATAATCCAGATACTCTGGCGGTGAAGATGCGCCAAGGGACTGTACTCCTCTATCCGAACGATGAGGTTCCGTGTGGACCTGCGTTGAGTTGTTCAGGGATTGAACGAAAGACGCGGACTCAGCAGGAGTCGGATAGCTCCATCATATCGTTAGCGGTAACGGGGCAGCAATCGCACATATGCGCACACGAAGTTTGACAAGTAGAGACGCATGCTTTCGTTCTTGTTGTTCTGAGATAGATTGCCCCTGAATCGCAAACAGAACCTAAGGCATGTTATCCAATAGCGCGAAGCGCGTTCCCTGACGCTTCAGCGTCAGGGAGACGGAGGGAGCCGTAGCCTTTAGGCTACGGAATAAGGCCAGGCAAGAATTGGGCTTTAGCCCCGGGCCTCTTGTTCGCAGTCGACAAAGGCCCGGCCTAAAGGCAACTCAGTTCGCGCTTACCCGCCACTTCGTAGAAAGCGCCGCCAGCTTATCGTCCATCGAAGCCACCGGCTTCGGCGACGCCGGCCCCTTGGGCTTTGGAGAGGAAGGTGCTTGAAGCGCCTTGATCGACAGCGCAATACGCTTCGTCTTCGTGTCCACCGTCAGCACCTTCGCCTTGACGATCTGTCCAGCCTTCAAGACCTCCGACGGGTCCTTGATATAGCGATTCGAGATCTCGGAGATATGCACCAAACCATCCTGGTGAACGCCGATATCGATAAAGGCCCCGAACTTCGTCACATTCGTAACGACGCCTTCCAACACCATGCCCGGCTGAACATCCGACAGCTCGCGCACCGACTCGTTGAACGACGCCGCCACAAACTGATCGCGCGGATCGCGGCCTGGCTTCTTCAGCTCTTCCAGAATGTCCTGAAGAGTGAACGTACCTGCTGAAAAGTCCGTTGCCTTCACCTTTGCCAGCAACTGAGGGCTGCGGATGAGTTCGGCGACAGGCGTATCGAGCGAACTGGCAATCTGCGCAACCAGGGGATACGACTCCGGATGCACGGCCGTGCTATCCAGCGGCTCATCGCCATTGCGAATACGGAGAAACCCCGCCGCCTGCTCAAACGTCTTCGGCCCGATACCCGGCACCTCATGAAGCTGCGTGCGCGAACGAAAGCGCCCATTCGTATCGCGGAAGCTGACGATATTGAGCGCGATGCGTTCGCTGACACCTGCGACATAGCGCAACAGCGTCCACGAGGCCGTATTGAGATCGACGCCCACACGGTTCACGCAGCTCTCGATCACCGTCTCCAGCGACTGCTGCAACTGACGCTGGTCCACGTCATGCTGATACTGCCCCACGCCAATGGACTTGGGGTCGACCTTCACCAGTTCGGAGAGCGGATCCTGCAGCCGCCGCGCGATGGAGATCGCTCCACGAACGGTAAGGTCCAGATCCGGGAACTCCTGCCGCGCGATATCGGAGGCGGAGTAGATACTCGCCCCGGACTCCGAGACCGTCACCCGGAAGATGCCGTCGATCTTCTTCTCCTGAAAAAAGTCGCGAACAAAAGCATCGGTCTCACGGGAAGCCGTGCCGTTCCCAATAGCGATGGCGCGAACATTATGCTTCGCCACCAGCGCCGCCAGCTTCTGCGTGGCCTCGGTCGTTCTGCCGGTGTGGGGATAGATCACATCATGCGCCAGGAACTTGCCCGTCTCATCCACAATCGCGATCTTGCACCCGGTACGCAGGCCGGGGTCGATGCCCAGCACTCCGATAGGACCAGCCGGCGCCGCCAGCAGAAGGTGCTGCAGATTCTCACGGAAGACCTGGATCGCATCCGTATCGGAGCGACGCTTCAACTCCAGTCGAAGCTCACCCTGGATCGACGCATTGAGCAGCCGCTTCCAGCAATCCTCAATGGCGAGATTGAGCTGGGTTGTCCAGTCCCCTTCCGCACGCAGAATGCTGGAGCGCAGCACCCCCATGATGCGCGGCTCTTCCAGCTCGATGAGCCAGTACAGGACACTCTCCGCTTCGCCACGTCGCACCGCGAGCATACGGTGCGAGGGAATCGTCTTCACGGGCTCGCGATACTCGTAGTACATCTTGAACTTTTCCTGCTCGTCCTTCGCATCGAAGCTCTTGCGGCTGACGATCAGGCCCTCTTCGAACATCAGGTGACGCGCCGCCTTGCGAACCGCCGCATCTTCGCTGATGAGTTCCGCCACGATGTGGCGCGCGCCTTCGAGCGCGTCCTCCACGGTAGCCACTTCTTTCTCAGGATCGACGAGCGACTGCGCCAATTCCATCAAGCCCTCAGCCGCAGGCGTCTGCGCCCAGATGTACTGCCCCAGCGGCTCCAATCCCTTCTCACGAGCGATCGTCGCCTTGGTGCGGCGCTTCGGCCGATAGGGCAGATACAGATCTTCCAGTTCGCTCCGGTCCAATGTCGCGGCAATACGGGCCTTCAGATCGTCGGTAAGCTTTCCCTGCTCCGCGATAGAGGCAAGAATCGTTTCCCTGCGCGAAACAAGCTCGCGGAAATAAGCGAGCTTCTCCTCCGTGTCCCGAATCTGGACCTCGTCGAGGTTGCCTGTCGCTTCCTTGCGGTAGCGGGCGATAAAGGGGACAGTCGAGCCTTCGTCCAACAGCGACATGACGGCGAGAACGCCGTGCAGAGGCAGGTTGAGAGTTTGCGCGATGTGAAGGAGAATCTGGGGGTCAAGCGATGTGAGGGCAGCCATGTTCACCCCTATGGTATCGAGTCGGAGCGAGGAAAACCCGGCCTATCCGTCAAAGCCAATGCCTGCACAACATACCAGCAGCCGCATCGATGGCTGTTGCCTGTTTTATGCCTTTGCATGTTTCGTCGTTGTGTGTTTTTGCCGTTGTTTGTTTTTCGTCGTCATCCTGAAGCGTAGCTGAAGGACCCCCGCATTTTGCGCCACCTCAGCAGCAGAGGAACCACCACGCAGCTACTTCGCCCGCTTCGCTTCCCGTATCCGAGCAATCTCATCCATCCGCTGCGAGAGCAGCTTCTCACGCCCCTCCTGTGTGGGCTGATAGTACCGGCGATTAGCCAGCGACGGCGGCAGACACTCCATATCAGCGACACGCCCCTCAACATCGTGCGCGTACTGATAGTCCTTGCCATAATCCAGCTCTTTCATCAGCTTCGTCGGAGCATTCCGCAGGTGCAACGGCACCGGCTCCGCAGGACGCGACTCAATATCCGAACGCACCGCCCCAAACGCCGTATAGACCGCGTTCGACTTAGGCGCCAGCGCCAGATACACCACCGCCTGCGCCAGTGCGAGCTCCCCCTCGGGAGACCCCAGAAAGTGCATCGCATCGCGCGCCGAGAGGCACAGGTTCAACGCTTCAGGAGCAGCCAGGCCAATATCCTCAACGGCCATGCGAACCACGCGCCGCGCGACGTACATCGGATCTTCGCCCGCAAATAGCATCCGCCCCAGCCAGTAAAGCGCCGCATCCGCATCCGAGTTGCGCACGCTCTTATGCAGCGCCGAGATAATGTCGTAGTGCTGCTCGCCCTTCTTGTCATACAACAGCACACGCTGCTGCAGAGCCTCCGCCGCAAGCGCCCTGGTCAACAGTTTTTCGCCGCGACCCTCCGCCAGCTTCGCCCCAACTTCGAGCGCATTGAGAGCGTTGCGAGCATCGCCGCTCGAGTAAGACGCAATCGCCTCCAGCGCCCCTTCTTCAACCTCAAGCTGCAACGCGCCCAGACCCCGCTCTCCGTCCTGCAAGGCCCGCTGCAACAGCGCCACCACCTCATCCTGCCCCAGGGCGCGCAGCGTATAAACGCGGCAGCGTGACAGCAGCGCTGCATTGATCTCGAACGAAGGGTTCTCCGTCGTCGCTCCGATGAGGCGAATCGTTCCGCGTTCGACATAGGGCAGGAACGCGTCCTGCTGCGCCTTGTTGAAGCGATGAATCTCGTCCACAAACAGGATGGTGCGCGAGCCGAACTCCGCAGCCTTCTCAGCCTCGACCATCACCTGCTTGATCTCTTTGATGCCCGAGAGCACCGCTGAAAACTCGATGAAGCTGGCCTGCGTCTCCCTCGCAATAATCTTCGCCAGCGTCGTCTTGCCGACACCCGGAGGCCCCCAGAACAGCAGCGAAGCCGAGTCGTCGCGCTCAATCTGCAACCGCAGCGGCATGCCCGGTCCCAGCAGATGCTGTTGACCGAAAAACTCATCCAGCGAGCGCGGACGCATGCGCTCAGCCAGCGGTGCGGTCTTCACCACTCGCTGGGCACTTCGTTCCGGTAATCCTGTATCGAAGAGGCTCATCACAATCCCTTGCTTAGATGGATGCGCCCGGAGGCCTCATGGAGGTTCTGCCGGAACGATTCATACATCAGCGTCGATCCGGCGATCGCCGCATTCAACGACTCAACGGAGCAAGGAATATGCACCTGCTCATCCGCCAATTCCAGCGCGGCCGCCGACAATCCAGCCCCTTCATTGCCGATCATGAGCGCACAGGGCGCCAGAAGCCTCGCCTGCATCACGGGCGTCGCTCCGGACGAACGAGCCACAGCAGCATAAAGCCGAACGCCCTCTGCCCCAAGCGCAGCTTTGATCTCACTCAAAGGTCCACGCACGACGGGCATGCGAAACACCGACCCAGCAGAAGCGCGCATAGCCTTGGGGTTCCATTGATTGACTGTCCCCGGCGTCACATACACCCGGCTAACAGAAAAGGCCTCAGCGGAACGAATCAAAGTACCAAAGTTACCGGGGTCCTGAATATCTTCCAGCACGAGGCACACCTCAGATTTTTTTGGCGCCTCCAGAGACAGAGGCTGCGTAATCCTGAAGGTCGCCGCGATTCCCTGCGGCGAAGCGGTATCCACCGCGCTCTCGAAGACATCCTTGCTCAACACGGCCCAGCTCTCGGCCTGCAACCCCTTCAGCGATGGGCGATCCAGCGCGCCTTCGCTTCCCTCGCGAACATACACCGTGTCGAAGACGACCCCCGACCGCAGCGCCTCGCCGATGAGGTTCTCCCCTTCAACTCCGAGGAGCTCGCCAGGCAAAGAAGACTTTCCGCTGCACGCCGCGCGCAGAGCTTTTACGCGGGCATTCGTACGGCTTGTAATGGGTGGCGGCAAGGTCATCGCGATTCCAAGTGTATCCTTGGTTCATCTTCACGTGCCGTCGTGCTATAAGCGAAGACAGGGCAAAGACGCTCTCCACGGAAAACAAGGGACCCATCGTGACGGCTGAAATTCTCCGCATCCATCCTGACGAACCGGAATCCGCACACATCGACCGCGTCGTGCAGCACCTTAACAGCGGCGAAGTCGTTGCGCTGCCCACCGACACCTTCTATGGCCTCGCCGTCGATCCCGTAAATCTTCGCGCCGTCGACCGCATCTACGACCTCAAGTCGCGCGCCCGGCACAAACCACTGTCGCTGCTGATCGCCGACGTCGCACAGGCCTACGAACTGGCTCGCGGCATCGACACTGCGTTCGACCGCCTCGCCGAGCGCTTCTGGCCCGGCCCCCTCACCATCATCGTGAAGGCTGGCAGCAAGCTGCCGTTGCGCGTGACAGCCAACACCGGCAACGTCGCGCTACGCGTTCCGGAGGCCCCCATCTGCCGCGCGGTCGTGGCCAAGCTGGGGCTTCCCATCACGGCGACCTCCGCCAACCTGCGCGGCCTGCCGGAGTGCTCCTATGCCGGTTGCGTGCGCGACCAGTTCGGTGACAAGATCCCGCTGATCGTCGACGGAGGTCCCACCGCCCGTTCGATGGCCACCACCATCGTCGACCTGAGCGGCGGCGGAAACTCCTGGATGATCCTCCGTGAGGGCGCCATCCCGACCCACGAGATTGCGCTCGCCTTGCAACAATGAGGACCCCGTCCATTGGCTTCTGAAGCCGTCTCGCGGCATACTAGAACTTCCCTACCATGACGAACGCGAACAGTCCCGAGACGAAGAGCCCCGCCGGTCGGAGATTCCTGCGCTGGCTTCTCTTGATCCTGCTGCTGGTGGCTGTCGCCTGGTTCGGCTGGGTCTATCGTGAGATCAGGTTCACCGCTGACATAGACAACGCGCAGACCGCCGATGCGATCGCCGTATTCGGCGCCGCGGAGTATGCCGGACGCCCCTCCCCCGTGCTCCACGCACGCCTGGACAAAGCCGTGGCGCTGTATCAGCGCGGCATCGCCCCCGTGGTTGTCACGCTGGGCGGAGGAGGCGACAAGGACTCCGGCAACACCGAGGGCGGCGTAGGACGCGACTACCTGCTCGCCAACGGCGTGCCCTATGACAAGATCATCGCCGAGACGGAATCCTTCGATACCGAGCAACAGGTAGAGAAGCTTGCCCTGATCGCAGAACGAGAGCACTTTCGCCACATCGTCGTCGTAAGCGACGGAACGCACCTGTTTCGCATCGCGCTGCTCTGCCGCCGCGCGGGATTGCAGGTCTACACCTCGCCCCGTGCCCCACTCGGACACATCGACGAACTGGACGAGGCCCAACGCATCATGCACGAGATGCTCAGCTACACGGCCCTGCGGTTCGGCCTGCACGCCAGCTGGATGCATCGCTGGCTGAACGGCAGAGCGGACTAGCCTCCCGAGTCCTGAGCGAGTTTGCCTTCTCTTTTGCTTTTGTCTTTCTTGTTGTCATTCCCGCAGGGAATCTGCTTCCCGTTGCCCCAGCAACCCCGGCGATCTCTTCCGCGCTCTAATTCTCCCTCTGCAACGTCCCAAAGACCCGATCCCAGATGGTCGTATAAAAACCAAAGTTATACCGAAGATCGGCATGATGCCGTGCATGAAAGGAGCTGGTTCCTACCTGCTGTATCAGAGGGTTCCGCATCCACTTTGCAGGAAAAGGTTCCACGCCGGCATGTCCCAAAGTCCCCCAAAGAATATTCAGGCTCAGATAAACCAGGATCGCCACAGCCGATAGGTGAAAAAGCAAAAGCGCGGAGAGAAGCAATGCGCCAAATCCGATCACTTCAAACGGATTCAATACAAACAGGCTGATCGGATTCATCGACTCATGCGTGTGGTGCGTCTTATGAACGATCTTGAAGATCCCCGGATGATGAACGATACGATGAGTCACATACATCCCCGCATCCATATAGAACAACAGCAGCACGACATCGAACACCATTCTGGGCCACGACGGAAAGGTGATATGAATCCATCCGGCCTTCCATAGAAACCACCCGGCGATAGATACGCCCGCATTCAACAGAACACAGCCGATTGCAAGATAGATATCATGCGCGATGAGCGGCTGTGGCGCAGCAAAGACCGTTCGCTTGCGGAAACAGTAGCCAAGCAGCCAGCAACCCGTGATACTCGCGATGGCAATCCCCAAATTACTCACGACGCTAAAGAGCACCCATGACGCCGGACTTTGGAGATAAAACCAGTCATACAGAGTCTTCACCATAGGCTCATCCTACGGAATCGACCCTACTGCCTGCAAAGCTTAAACGCCGCACCTGGACACTTAGAATCCTCCCCGAATCGTGCAGAGAGGCAGTTGCTTTTGCTTTTGCTGTTGCTGTTGCTGTTGCTGTTGCCTTTGCCTTTGCCTTTGCTTTTGCTTTTGCTTTTGCTTTTGCTTTTGCTTTTCTGGTTGTCATTCCGAGCGCAGCGAGGAACCTGCTGTCTCCCGCTTTTTGTCAGTACGACCACAAGCGTTGTGTGTTTGTTCAAACCTGTTCTGCGTTTCAGCTCACGTGTTCCTGGGCGATACGAGCGAAGAACGGGAGACAGCAGGTTCCTCGCTACGCTCGGAATGACAACCAAAAATGCAAATTCAAAAACAAAGGCCACCGACTTCCACGCGACCTGGAAGATGACTCAGATCTGAGCCTTGGGTACATCCATGTCACAGTCGAGTTTAGTCGTAAATGCAGGGGACACGATATTCCTCCCGCGACGCTTACGACACTGACCCATCGTGGAGAGAAGCTGAATACTTTTCTCAGCGATGGGTCAGTGTCGAATGACATCTGTCACCCCAGATCGTCGTCCGCCACCGCCGCCGGTACGCCGCCCTCGCGACGCATCTTGAGATAGCCCCGAATAAAAGGCTCAAGCTCGCCATCCAGCACCCGATCGACATCACCGACCTCTACGCGTGTCCGCAGGTCCTTGGCGATGCGATACGGCTGCAACACATAGCTGCGAATCTGCGAGCCGAAGTTAATTTCCAGCTTTGAGTCTTCCAGCTTGCGGCTGACAGCCTTCTTTTTATCGAGTTCGTACTCATAGAGGCGTGACCGCAGCATCTTCATCGCTCTCTCTTTGTTCTTATGCTGGGAGCGCTCATTCTGGCAGCCTGCAACAATACCCGTCGGAAGATGCGTGATGCGCACGGCTGAGTCCGTCGTATTGACGTGCTGGCCGCCCTTACCACCCGAGCGATAAGTATCGATACGCAGATCGTCAGGCTTGATGTCGATCACGATGGAATCGTCGATCTCAGGCGAGACAAAGACGCTGGCAAAGCTCGTATGGCGGCGCTTGGCCTGATCGAACGGAGAAATACGTACCAGCCGATGTACCCCCGTCTCACCCGCAATTAAGCCGAAGGCAAAGTCGCCCGTAATGGTAAAGGTCGCGGACTTGATGCCCGCTTCATCCCCATCCTGCAGTTCGTTAATCTCGGTCTTGAAGCCCTGCCGCTCCGCCCAGCGCAGATACATGCGCATCAGCATCTCAGCCCAGTCCTGGCTCTCGGTTCCTCCAGCTCCTGGATGTACCGTAATAATGGCATTCAGGGAATCGTTCTCTTCCGAGAGCATGGTCCGCGATTCCAGAGCTTCGGAGAAAGCTACCAGGGAATCAATCTCACGCTTGAGATCCGGTTCAACCGAGGCTTCGCCCTCACGCATCAGGTCAAAATAAGCGTCTATGTCCTCGCCGCGGCGTGCCAGCTCCGCATCGTCGGCCAGTTGCGATTCAAGCCGCTTCCGCTCGCGCATCAACGGCTGCGATCTCGCAGCATCAGCCCAGACCGCCGGGTCGGCGATCTTTTCTTCTATAACGGCAAGCTCTTTTTTGAGGCGGGACGAGTCAAAGATACTCCCGCAGGTCGCGCACTTTCTCACGGACCGGGGAGTAAGCAAATTCAAGATCATTCAACATAAGAACTAGTTTACTGCTCTTCGCCCCATAAAACTCATGGCCAGCATCGCGGCGCTTACCAGGGCACATATCCAGGCAAACCAATCGCCATGCCTGGTATAGAAAGTCAGCTCTTCCCGATAGCCAAAAGCGACCTCGATCGAGCCCCGGATATGGCGTGGCATACTCGCGGTAATACGGCCATAGGGATCAATCGCAGCCGTAAGTCCGGTATTGGTCGCGCGTAAAACCCACCGGTTATTTTCAATGGCGCGCATCCGAACCATGTCCAGATGCTCCCATGGAGCGCTCGTATCGCCGTACCAGCCATCGTCCGAGATATTCACCAGCACCTGCGAGCCATCATCTACAAAGCGACGGATATCGTCACCAAAGATCGATTCATAACAGATGAAGACACCATATTTTTTGCCCCTGGTCTCGAATAAACTCCGCTGCAATCCGGGCACGAACAACAGATCGTCAAGCAGATGACCCACGAAGAAAAATAACGGCTTGTAAGGCGTGTATTCCCCAAAGGGCACAAGATGCATCTTGTCGTAGCGCCCGGCACGGCTTCCGTCGGCAGCAAAGAACGTCGAAGAGTTATAGACATGCCCGAGCCCATCGCTATCGCGCGGCGCCAGGCTTATATCGTTCACAATCACCGAAGTACCGGAGCGTCTGGCTACCTCGCCCATGGCCTGCAGAAAATAAGGATCGCCATCCCTAAACGCTGTTGGAGCCTCAGGCCAGGCAATCATATCCGGCGTTGAAGAAGAATTCGCCGTCCCACCATGAATGCCCAGAGTGAATTGAGGATGCAGACTTAGATCCGTAAAGGAGGCTAACATCTGCGGTTCCGTCTCTGGAGTCGCAGGTGCTTCCGCTCCGATGCCGAGGTTCTCCTGCAATAAAACGGCTCGCGCTGTCGCCTCTGAACTGGCTGACGGCGACCCATGTCCCGCGACCAATGTTGTCACAATCGTTAACACGGCTGCGAATATTGGTCCGGCGTAAGAATTTTTACCCTGCCTGGGGAAGATTCTAGATACCCAGAGAATATTGACCAGCACAATCACAAAGGACAGCCCGAAGACGCCTGTCCACGGGGCTAAACGGGTAACCGTAAGATTGTCGACCTGGGTATAACCCAACAGATCCCAGGGAAATCCCGTGATGCGAGCCCTGGCAAATTCCACGCCCACCCATACGAACGGCACGATCCAAAGTACTGTCTGTGGCGAGAATTTGCGATGAAGGAGGCCCACCAGCCAGCTAAAAAGTCCGTGATAGAGACCGACATATAACGAAAATAAGACCAGAATTCCGAACGCCGCGACACTGGGAATGCCACCGTAAAGATGCATGGTCCGGTAGACCCAATAGCAATTTCCCATGTACCAGAAGAAGCCACAGATATAGCCGAGAAGCGCTGTTTGAGCGGGTTTCAAGCGATTTCCATGAGTATCTTTACCCAGCAGCGCCATGAGTAAAGGCACCAGGCAAAACCAGCAAAAAACTCTACGCCAGGAAGGTACAGGTCCTGAAATCGGAAACGGCAGCACCTGCAGTAACGACGATAGAATCGCGAGTGTCCAGAGACGTAGAGGGATAGTCCGCATCGGTTTCGAGTCTAGCACTCAGAGTACGAGCAGACTGTCACGGGATTATTACGGCTTACCTGCACGAAGAAGAGGCGAAATAAGAACCAACTTATATGCGCCTTAGCGTTATCTCATACGTCAAAACAGAAAGAAGATCGTAATTTATCGATTGCAATTGTAGAATCGAAGATTATATGGTGTAAGTCCATCGCAGTTATGTCTAGCAACAGATACGATGGAATTAGAAAGAATGAATGGAGATTTCAAAATGGACTTCAATCGCATTGTGTCGGAGCTGGACGCTGAGATAGCACGACTGCAACATATTCGCTCTGCCCTTACGGCAGGCGCCGGGACAAGCACCGCTACCTCCAGCGTAGCCTCCACCGCTCTCGCCAAGAAGTCGGGACGTGGCCGTCCCAAGGGCAGCAAAAATGCTCCCAAGCCCGGAGCCGCCAAGGTCGCGCAGGTAGCAGCACCCAAGCCCGTTGCCGCAAAGGCCGCCAAGAGCGCAGGCAAGCGCAAGCTGAGCCCCGAAGGCCGCAAGCGCATCGCCGAAGCCATGAAGCGCCGCTGGGCTGAGCGCCGCAAGGAAACCGCAAAGAAGTAGTCTTTACCAGACAGACTTGGAACTACAAAGAGAGAATGGAACCCTGAAGGCTCAGGGTTCCATTCTCTCTTTGTAGCATTGGCGCTATCTCCAACCTTATGGCCACCAGGGCTAAAAATCGATGTCCGCGAAAACTATAGGGCTGGAGGCCTGATCTGTGAGATCGATCAGGCCTTCAGCCCTGAGTTTGTATTTGTTCTCGTTCAGCCCAGATTACAGCGCAGCTTCAGCGCTGAGTACGTACTAGCTCCGGAGATGAATTTCCCTGGAGGACAAGAAAAACGAAAGGATCGCGCGGCCACTGATTCTGGACACATTGCAATCCATTACTAATGGATTGCAATCACTTCGCGCACATTATCCTTCCCCAGAAAGAAGCGCACTCTGCTGTATCCCTCCAGAAACTTCTCGATCTGGCGGGTTTGATAGACCGCCTGCACCGGAAAATTCCCTGAATTCAGCACGATCAGGTTCTCGCTATCCGTGAGCTGATAGCGGGAAAAGGCAGTCCCTGGCCCGTCAAGACGGCCATGAAAGAAAGCCAGCAGGCTGCCATCCGGACGAAGTACCTGGCGCAGCCTCTGAAATAAAGCCGGAACCAACTGTGGTGGCAGGTAGTTTGCGGTATCCCAGAGAAGAATGACATCGAAGTCTCGCTGCGAAAAATCGAGGTTGGCGGCGACAAAGGCGTCCGTATCGAACTCCGGCTGGCTTCCCTTCTTCGCGTCGGGCTCAGCCGGCTTCAACCATTCCGGCCGCGCCGCATCCTGCACGATGTTCGACATATAAACGCTATGTCCCAGAGAAGTCAGATAGTTGATATTGGCCGGCGAGGTCGCGCCGAAGTCGAGTACCCGCAGAGCTTCACTCGCCTTCATAAGCGTGAGAATATCGTTCCAGCCTCGAGAATGACGAGTTGAACTTTCTCCAGTCCCATTACCACCGGAGTCCTTACCTTTTTTGAAGAGGTCAAACATGGCTAGCTTTCCAGAGTCGAAAAGACTCTCAGGCTTTTCCTTCCGTCAGCGTAACAGTGCCTTTCACAAGCCCCGTCGTTTCATTAAACTTTATGGCGTGACCGCTATCCCCTAAGGGTTACAGTAGCACTGAGCCGAACTATACCCAAGCAAATGCGGAAGTACAATCGTCTTCTGCCCAAACTTATGCGTCTAAGCTTTACAGCGAGGCTTCTGCAGATTGAGATTTTTGACACGACTTTCATTGCCGCAGGTGGAATCCGGAAGCTTTGCAGCAATTTTGCTTCTATTTTGCAGCGCAACTCTCCCTGCTTGCCTTTCCGGCATAGCTACCCGGGCGTTCGCACAAAATCAGACCTCCGTAGCGCTTCCTTCTGAGCCACCACGGTTCTGGATCGAGCAGGCAGCAGCCAATGAGCAGCACATCATCGAAGCTGACGGCACCTTCCCGCTACGCTATCGTCAGCGCAAGGTCGACGCCAAAGGCGACACCACGCGTGAGATCATCGAAAGCCGGGAGGGCGCCGTTGCGCGACTGATCGAGCGGAATGGACAACCCATCACCGCCAGCGAAGACACCGGCGAGCGCCAGAGGCTGGCGGACGCGCTAGCCTCTCCAGCCGACTTCATCAAGCACCACAGGCGTGACTCCGGCACACGCTCCGACGTTCTTAGCCTGGTTCGGCTGATCCCGCAGGCCATGACCTTTACCTATGTCCCCGGACAGCCGCAACCTCAGAACGCAACCTCGCGGCAGATTGTGATCGACTTTCAGCCTGACCCCAAGTTCAAGCCACCAACCATCCTCTCCAGCGCACTTACAGGCCTTGCGGGCCGGTTCTGGATCGACGAGAGGACGCACCAGCTAACGCGTGGCGAGGCGCATGTTCTCCATACCGTCGACTTTGGCTGGGGGATACTCGGCAGCATCCATCCGGGCGGCACCGTGGAGTTCGAGCAGGCTGATGCCGGCAACGGCCGCTGGGTCTACTCGCATCTGGATGAACATCTGGTCTTTCGCGTACTGGTCAAGACCGTACCCGAAAACACGCTGATGACGAATACAAACTTCCGTCAGCTACCAGCGCAGATCTCCTATCAGGATGCCATTCACATCCTGCTGGCGATGCCCATTCCCCTGAAGTAGAACAACGCCTACAAGCTGCGCCACCGCACGGTAATGGCTTCGATGCGATCGCGCTGAATCTCAAACCCGCGGCCTGGCGTCGTTGGCACAGTGATCTCGCCCTTCGCGCTCACCGTTACCTCCGGCTCGATAATGTCCTGCGCCCAGTAACGCTTCGAAGCAGACACATCTCCCGGCAATAAGAAATTCGGCAGCGAGGAGAGCGCAATATTGTGCGCGCGGCCGATCCCTGTCTCCAGCATGCCCCCACACCACACCGGAACACCAAACTCCTGGGCCACATCATGCACGGCGATCGCTTCCGTAAATCCGCCGACACGACCCACCTTGACATTGATGATCTTTCCGCTGCCAAGTTCGAGCGCTGCACGCGCATCGCGGCCGTTGCGAATGCACTCGTCCAAACAAATCTTTGTCTGAATTTGCTTCTGTAGGGTCGCATGAAAGTAGAAGTCGTCATACCAGAGCGGTTGCTCGATCATCAGCAGGTTGAACCGATCCCAGGCGGCAATCTGTTCGGCATCGCCGAGCCGGTATGCCGAGTTCGCATCGCAGCTCAACAAAATATCGGGCCAGCGCTTGCGCACCATCTCAAAGATCTTGTCGTCCCAGCCCGGCTTGCACTTCAGCTTGATGCGCTGATAGCCCGCCGCGACCTCGGTCTCGATCTTCTCCATCAGCTTCTCAGGCGTAGGCTGTATCCCGATCGACACGCCACAGGGAATCGTCGCCTGCGTGCCTCCCAGCAGCTTCGCCAGGGGAATGCCCTGCCGCAGCGCGTCGAGCTCCCATACCGCGTTCTCGAGCGCCGCCTTGGCCATGCGATGGCCGCGCACCTGCTCGAACAACGCCGGACAGTCGCGTCCGCCGGAGATCTCCTGGTTCAGCAGTCGCGGCGCAAGCTCCGTTTCAGTGATGTGCCAGGCCGTATCGACCATCTCATCGCTGAAGTAGGGATGCTCTCCCGCCACACACTCGCCCCAGGCGCTAAGCCCTTCGGCTTCGATCTCAATCAGCAGAATGCGGCGGCCCGTCGTGACTCCAAAGCTGGTCTCAAATGGAAAAGCGAGGGGCATGTTCACCTCGCGCATATGAATCGCGTCAATCTTCATCGTCTTCTCTCCTGCAAATCCAACCGCTCAATACAGATGCTGTTCGTTCCAGACACCCAGCAAAAACCGGCCATCGCCTTTTGGAGTGCGCTCATATCCGAGCACGGACAGCCCCCGTGCAAAGGCCGACTCCAGCGCCTCTGCATTGTGCGACTGGACCTCACGCGCAGCATCGCGCTCGCTAGTCGAGGCCTTCCAGGCGTAGATCTCAGCCGGAACCTCCACATGCTCGGTAGCCTTTATCACCGGCGCTTCTCCCGCCAGGACACGCGTCACGCGCTCTGAACGCAGCCACCACTCCGCATAGACGCGGTCCGTGGGCAGTCCCCCTTGCAGGGGCGAGCTGGAAGGGCCATAGAAGTCGCGCTGATAGCGTCGCGAGATAGCGCCCAGCTTCGAGATATTCAGGTGCGCGTTCTTGATCTCCAGCGGATCGAAGGTCCACTCCATCAACTCAAAGCCACGCGCCAGGGCATCTTCCCGCTGGGCAAGCTTGAGCTGCCGCCCGATCCCCGCGTTGCGATACTCTGCCAGCACCCCCACCATGTGCGAGTGCAGATAGGGATGGCCATTGCGATACGCCGGCAGTCCCATCGCAAAGCCCACGATGCGATCGCCGTCGAACGCTCCCAACACCTGGCCGCCAATACGCGAAGCGATCAAAAACATGCGGCGCGGAATCAGGTCACCGTCGCTGTAACCCCAAACCGCAAGCTGCAACTCTACACAGCGGTCGAACTGCGCCAACTCCGTGAGGGATTCAATATGAATCCGTGCTCCTGGCTGTTTCACTCCGTCCAATCCTTCGTCTCCTATGCTTTCGTCTCAGCGGCCTTGGCCTGGGCCCACAGCCGCTCTAACTCTTCCGGCTGCATGGCTTCCAGCACGACAGCCCCACCGGCCTCACGCTCCATCGCCGCAAAGCGTGCGCGAAACTTCGCATTGCTGCGCCGCAACGCCGACTCCGCATCCACCTTCAGATGCCGTGCCAGGTTCATCGCCGTAAACAACAGGTCGCCAAACTCAGCTTCGACGTTCTCGCGATGGTTCGCCTCGACCTCGACCATCAACTCCGCGATCTCCTCGTCCATCTTCGCGAACAGCCCCGAGCTATCCGGCCAGTCGAACCCCACCTTCGCAGCCTTGGAACCCAGCTTGCTCGCCTCCAGCGTCGCAGGCATCGAACGTGGAACATCATCGAGCATCGATTCAGCCGCCGGCTTGGCCTTCTTCTCTTCGAGCTTGATCTGCTCCCAGTTGCGCAACACCGCATTGGAGTCCGCAGCTTCGACAGCACCCCCGTCTTTCGGAGGAAAGATATGCGGATGCCGGCGGATCAATTTCGCATTCAGGTTCTCAGCCACATCGCGCAGATCGAAGTGCCCCGCCTCGCTCGCCATCTGCGCATAGAACAGCACCTGGAGCAGCAGGTCTCCAAGCTCATCCTTCAAATCAGGCCAGGCACGCCGCTCAATCGCGTCGAAGACCTCGTAAGTCTCCTCCAGCGTGTGCCGCTTGATCGTGTCGAAGGTCTGCTCACGGTCCCAGGGACATCCGTCCGGTCCGCGCAACCGCGCCATAATCGCGGCGGCCCGCTGCAGAGCAGCAGCCGTCTCCGTCAGGGTCTCTTCTCCGCCAATAGGCTTCAACTCATCCACATATTCCAGCTTACTTGAGCCGGGACAAAGTGATAGCATCCTGCCCATGTCCCTTCCCACCCCGCAAAAGGCTAAACGCACCGCCTGGTGGGTTGCCGTATTGCTGGCGCTCCCCTACCTCGGACTCTGCTTTCCGAAGCTCTATGCCCGCGCTACGCCCACGCTCTTCGGCTTTCCGTTCTTCTACTGGTACCAGTTCGCGTGGGTTTTGCTGACGTCTTTTCTGCTCTATCTCGTCTACCGCCAGTTCAAGTCGCGCTAGGCCCGCGCATCCTTCGCTGCTGTCGAGCGTCCAATGAGATTGCGCACGAATCACCGCGCGACGCTCTAAACTTGTCATAGTCCATGGATCTCTTCGAAAAAATTCGGACGCTGCCCACCGGCGCGGGCTGCTATCTCTACAAGAACGCCGAAGGCGAGGTCATCTACGTCGGCAAGGCGAAGAACCTGCGCGCCCGGGTGCGCAGCTACTTCCTCGAGGCCAACCAGCTCGCCAGCGCCAAGACCGGCTCGCTCATGCGCGAGGCCGTGGACATCGAATACATCCTCGTCGCCAACGAGCGCGAGGCCCTGGCACTCGAAAACAACCTCATCAAGCAGCGCAAGCCACGCTTCAACATCCTGCTGCGCGACGACAAGACCTACCCCTACATCAAGCTGACGCTCACCGACCGCCACCCTAAGGTCTTCGTCACACGCAAGCTCCGCAAAGACGGCTCCGCCTACTTCGGCCCCTACTTTCCCGGCAACCTCGCCCACCGGCTCGTCGACGTCATCCATCGCAGCTTCCTCATCCCGAGTTGCAAGGTCGATCTCAACCGTTATCACCCGCGCGCCTGCCTGCAGTACTACATCAAGCGCTGCCTCGGCCCCTGTGTCGAAGGCTTCGTCTCCACCGAAGAGTACCGGCAGGCCATTCGCGACGTGCAGCTCTTCCTCGAAGGCAAGCCCAGCGAACTCGAAGCCCGCCTGACCGAGCGCATGACCGCCGCCGCCGAGAACATGCAGTTCGAGCTCGCCGCACGGCTGCGCGACCAGCTCATCACCGTCAGCCAGGCCCAGGACCGCCAGCGAATCGCCTCCACCGACGACGAGGACGCCGACGTCTTCGGCTTCCACTTCGAGAACGACATGCTCGCCGTCAATCTCTTCCACATGCGCGCAGGCAAGATCGTCGACCGCCGCGATCTCTTCTGGGAGGACCTACCCGAACTCGACCTTCCCGCCTCTCTCCGCGGCGAAGACGTGGAACCCGAACTCGAACCCGATCCCTCTGTACCAGCACCAGAAATCTCCGAAGACAGCACCATTGCCGAAGAGCACTCAATCGTCGCCTCCCCCTTTGAAGCCGACCAGCCGCATGGCGAGGTCGCCGAAGCCTGCGACGAACCCACACTCGCTACTCGCTACTCACAACTCGCTGCTGGAAGCCCCTCTCAAAGCACCTTCTCCCCAGCCGCCTTCTTCTCGGCGCTGCTGAAACAGCTCTACCTCGACCAGGGCTACGTCCCCAAGCACATCTACGTCCCGGTAGACTTCCCGGACCGCGTCCTGCTCGCCGAGATCCTCCGCGAGCGCACCGGGCACAAGATCGAGATCGCCGCACCGCAGCGCGGAGACAAGCGTTCTCTCGTCGATCTCGTCTGCCAGAACGCAAAGCAGTCCTACGACCAGCGCTTCCGCGTCCTGCAGCCCAGCATCAAGAACATGCAGGAGGCCCTGCAGGAAGCCCTCACCCTGGCCGAGCCCCCCGAGCGCATCGAGTGCTTCGACATCTCGCACATCCAGGGCGCGGAGACTGTCGCTTCCATGGTCGTCTGGGAGAAGGGCGTGATGAAGAAGGCGGACTACCGCAAGTTCCAGGTCAAGACTGTCACCGGCGTCGATGACTTCGCCTCCATGCGCGAGATCATCCATCGCCGCTATAAACGACTGAACGAAAACAAGGAGCCTCTTCCCTCCCTCATCCTCATCGACGGCGGCCTGGGCCAACTGCACGCCGCCGCAGAAGCTCTCACCGAGATCGGCCTTACCACGCAGCCGCTCGCCTCCATCGCCAAGCGCGAAGAGATCATCTACGTCCACGGCCAGGAGGACGATCCCGTCGTCCTGGATCGCCGCAGCCCCGTGCTGCATGTCATCCAGAAGATCCGCGACGAGAGCCACCGCTTCGCCGTCACCTATCACCGCAAGCGCCGCCAGATGCGCGACCGCACCAGCGAAATCGACGATATCCCGGGCGTAGGTGCGATCACACGCCAACGCCTGCTGGAGCACTTCGGCTCCGTCCGCGCACTCAAACAGGCCGCCGAGAAGAATCCCGATACGTTGCTCTCCGTCGTAAATAAGGCGACTGCAGAAAAGATCAGGCGCTACTTCATCGAAGAAGTGCCTGAATCTCTTCCTACACTCAACATCCTCTAGAGTGGAAATCATGCGACACGAAAGCATTTACATCGATAGCCGGGATGCACCAGAAAAGCGCAGCAAGTTTTGCGATGATGGTGTAGAGCATCATTTCACCGAGGCCGCGATCATGATTGCCTTCGCCATGTATCTGTTTGACGAAGGCGCTTCTGAAGTCACTATTCACCCTGATGGGGAACATGTTAAAAGGCACGACCTCTTGCAGACATTGCATGCAAAAGGTTTCGTTATGGTCTCATCTACCGGATCAACAAACTATGGTGGATGCTACAAACGCGATCTTCATCTACTTACGGTGTCTCCGCGACCGGGGCTAGGAGATGTAACGGCGCTGCTAAACGAGAAACAGGTAGTAGCTGAATGCAAAGGTGGGATTACCAACACAAAACATGCCGGTCAAACTTCGCATTTACGAAAAGGATTGTGTGAAGTCATCGGCCAGCTAATGAGCCGCGACCCCGGTCACGAAAGACATATTGCAGTTGTACCCGATACGCTTACCACTAGGTCATTAGCCACGAAAATGAGGAGCCGAGCAGCAAGAGCCGGAATAGAGATAGCCCTCGTAACTGCTACAGGGAACGTTCATTTTTGAACAGGGAATAAACCGCCCGCTGCGTCAGCTGATCGTTGGACAATGGAGATTCATCATAACCCCGTACCCAGCGAATGTACCCCTTTGTTCCACCACGAGAAGCTATTACATCCTTCATGTTTCCAACGAACTGAAGAAGTGTAGCTATGGCTTTATCGGCACGAACAGATGCTTCGGCTTCATCCATTCCAATGTTCATCCCCATAGTCCTTCCCATGCTCATTTTAGCCCTCATTAAAGGCGATGCAAACAAACTACCATCAGCCTACAAACCAAATCCCTACTCAAAGGCACGGATTCAACAACAAATCCGCAGCAACGTCTCGCTCTAGTTACTGGCCTCCCTTGCATCCTTGCAGTACGTTGACGACATGCGCCCGCTATCGCTCCTCGCTCTCTTCACTCTTGCCACTCCCCTCATCGCCCAGACACCGCTCCACCAGCAACTTGCAACGATAGCCACAGACGCACGCGGGCAAGTCTTCGTCGCCTGCTCTCTTCCCGGCATCGCCATCGATTGCAATCTGAACCCGCACGGCCACCCACCGATGCAGTCGACCTTCAAGCTACCCCTCGCCGTTGCGGTCCTGCAGCAGGTAGAACGCGGCAAGCTGACACTCGATCAACCCATCCGTTTTCTACCTTCGGACCGTTACCCCGGCACCTATAGCCCGCTGCAGGATGCGCATCCCGAGGCCAACGTTGACGTCCCCCTGCATAGCCTGCTGCAACTCTCGGTCGGACAGTCCGACAACACCGCTTCCGACATCCTGCTCCGCATCCTCGGTGGCCCACAGATAGTACAAGAGTCGATGAACAAACTCGGCCTGCCCGCCATCCATGTTCGCGACAGCGAGCGCGGCCTGCACGACGACTTCCAGGCACAATATCGCAACGACGCAGAGCCCGCCGCGATGGTCGCCCTCCTGCGTATGCTGGCGGACCACTCACCCCTCAGCGCGGAGCACACCGTGTTGCTCAACCGCTGGATGACTGAGTCCTCAACCGGCCCTCACCGCATCAAGGGATTGCTGCCCGCAGGAACGCTGGTCGCACACAAAACAGGAACCTCCGGCGAACACAACGGCTTCGCGCCCGCGACCAACGACCTGGGCCTCATCACGCTGCCCAACGGCCAGCGCCTTGCCGTCGCCATCTTCGTCACAGACGCCCACGCAGACGAAGCCACCCGCGACGCCGTCATCGCACGCATCGCCAAAGCCATCTACGACAGCGCTCTCACAACCCGCTGAACTACTCCGCCGTTCCACCGCCGAACGTATTGCAGCTAGCCGGGTCGCCACTGTTCAGCCCGGCATTGAACCACTTCTCTCGCTGTGCGCTCGATCCATGCGTCCAACTCTCCGGGCTCACCGCGCGTCCGCTCATCTTCTGCAGATGGTCATCACCTACAGCAGCAGCCGCACTTAGCGCCGCGGCAATATCGCCGTTCTGCACAATCCCACGCTGCTGCGCCGAGTGCGCCCAGACTCCCGCATAGCAGTCCGCCTGCAGCTCCGTGTCCACCGAAAGATGTCCGCGCTGGCTCGGCTCCTGCTGCGTAAGACGCTGCACCTTGGCCTCTGTTCCCAGCAGCTTCTGAATGTGATGCCCAAGTTCATGCGCGATCACATACGACTGCGCAAACTCCGCCGTGCTTCCGCCAAAACGCTTCAGGTCGTTCCAGAACCCGAGGTCGATATAAACCTTCTCATCCGCCGGGCAGTAAAAGGGCCCGGTCGCAGCCTTCGCGGTGCCACAGCCGGAATAAGTTGCCCCGCGGAAGAGCACCAGCTTCGCATGCCGATACGGCTTCCCTTCCTTCTGGAAGATCCCCGTCCACGTCTTCTGCACATCGTCGAGCACAAACGAGATCAGGTGAGCGTCGCGATCTCCTGCAGCCCGCGTCTGCGGCGCCACAGGCTGCGTCGGCTGCATCTGCTGTGTCGGCGGCATACCGCTACCGCCCCCATGCAGAAATGATCCCAGGAAGTTGCGGCCGGTCACCAGGCTTATCACCAGCAGAATGAGGAAACCGACGATTCCGATCCCTCCACCGCCGCCTCCAAAGCCAAACCCACCACCGCCTCCGCCGCCCCCCGAATCGTCCCGGCGGTCCTCAATATCGCTGCTCATTCCTCCTGGCGTCCACTCCATCGTCTCTTCGCTCCCCTGGGTCTTTGCCCCTTAGAATGTCATGCGTAGCTGGAAACCAATGTACTGGAACTTTGTGGCATTTGCTGGCGTACTCTTGTCCAAAGCAAAACCTGGCTCCCTATGACCAACACAACGACCGACACAACCATCGTCCGCCCCGCCGATCCCACATTCCGTGAAGCCCTGCGCCTTGCAGCAATCTTTGCTGCCATCAAACTGCTGCTCCATTTTGCGCTGACGCTATGGACACAGCACCTCGGCTACAGCTACTTCCGCGATGAGTTCTACTACATCGTCTGTGGCCGGCATCTTGCCTGGGGCTATGTCGATCAAGGCCCTATCGTCGCAGTACAGGCCCGGCTCGGAGAGCTCCTCTTCGGGGACTCACTCTTTGCCATTCGCATCCTTTCGGCTCTGGCGGGTGCGGTCGCGGTCTTTCTCACGGGCCTGCTCACCTGGGCGCTCGGCGGACGGCGTTCCGCCCAGGGCCTCGCGATGCTCGGCATTCTCGTCGCGCCGTGCTACCTCGCTATCGACAGCTTCCTCTCGATGAACTCGTTCGAGCCGATGTTCTGGGCCACCTGCATTCTCGCCATCGTGATGATGCTGCGGGGACATTCGCAGCGTACCTGGTGGATCGTGCTCGGCATCTCCGCGGGCCTCGGCTTGCTCAACAAGCCCTCCATGGTCTTCGTCCTCATCTCACTCGGTCTTGGACTGCTCTTCACTCCGCAGCGCCGCCTCCTCTTCACATGGCAGGCCGCGCTCGGCATCGTCCTCATGTTCGTGATCGTCGCCCCCAATGTTCTCTGGCAGGCCCACTATCACTGGCCTCTCCTGGAGTTCCTTCACAACGGCAAGGTTGGACACAAGACTCCCATCCTCGGGCCACTCGCCTTCTTCGGAACCCAGATCTCGACCATGCATCCGCTCACGGTCTTCCTTTGGATTCCCGGCCTCATCGCCCTGCTAAGGAGCCGATCTCTCCCCAACTGCCGCTGGCTCGGCTTCACCGCAGTCATCTTTTTTGCCTTGCTCATGCTCATGCACGCCAAGGACTACTACGTCGTGCCGATCTATCCCGCGTTATTTGCAGCAGGAGGCATCGCCTGGGAGCGCTACTTTGCATCCCGGAGTTTTCGATCTCCGCTCGCCATTCCTCTCTACGAAACCTTACTGCTGATCACCGGCATTCTTATCCTGCCCATGGCGATTCCCGTCCTTGCACCCGACACATGGATTCGTTACACCACGACGATGCACCTCCACGCCGACAAACTGGAGAGCGCCGAAACCGGCCCGCTGCCACAGCTCTATGCAGATCGCTTCGGCTGGCAACAGGAGGTCGATGCCGTGGTGCGAACCTATCGTTCCCTCTCCCCCACGGATCAAAAGACCGTCTGCCTCTTCGGCGACAACTATGGTGAAGCCGGAGCCATTGATTTTCTCGGCAAGCAGGAGGAGCCAACGCTTCCCCCTGCCATCAGCCCTCATAACAATTACTGGATGTGGGGCCCGCATGGTTGCACGGGGCAACTGCTCATTGCCGTTAGCGACACCACACCCGAGCAACTGGCACATAGATTCGAGGACGTCACGATCGTCGGACGCATAGATCACCCACTCGCCATGCCCTTCGAGCACAGGAATATCTATCTCCTCCGGAACAGGAAGCCAGGCGCGCCGCCCTTTGATTGGGAAGAGATGAAGTTCTATTTTTAATCGTCCTTTCAGGGCGCGGCACGCCTTCTGATACTCTCCCACCCATGACCTCCGAGGCCGCAACAGCCCCTTCGGCGACCGAACTCCCGCGTGTCCTCACCGCCACCCACGCTACGGCGATCGTCGTCGGCATCATCATCGGCTCGGGCATCTTCCTGGTTCCGCGCGAGATGATGGCCGCCGTCGGCAGTTCGCGCATGGTCTATACCGTGTGGATCGCCGGAGGCCTGCTCTCCCTCTTCGGAGCCATGAGCTACGCCGAAGTCGCCGCCATGAAGCCCCGCGTCGGCGGCGAGTACGCCTTTCTGCGCGATGCCTACGGCGACCTCACCGCGTTCCTCTACACCTGGACATGGACGCTCATCGCCAAACCCGCATCGATCGCTACGATCGCAGCCGGACTGATGCGTGTGCTCGGAACCTTCTCTCTCTTCGCATTCCTCACACGTCCCGCCTTCGCGCACCTGCTCTGGAGCCAGGTCTTCGCCATCGTCGCAACCTGGCTGATTACTGCACTCAACATCGTCAGCACCCGCAACTCTGCAAACGTACAGACGGCGCTCACCTGGCTCAAGGTGCTGATGATCGTCGTCATCGCAGGCTTCTGTTTCGCAAGCCTCCAGCACGGCTCATGGCATAACTACACAACGACCTTCCACGGCGCGCGCGGAGGCTTCAGCGGCTTCATGATCGCGCTCATCGCTGCGCTCTGGGCCTACGACGGCTGGTCCGACGTCTCGCAGATGGCCGGCGAGGTAAAGCAGCCGCAACGCTCCCTGCCACTGGCTCTGGTCGGCGGCGTAGCCATCGTGGGTGGACTCTACATGCTCACCAACGCAGCCATTCAGTACGTGCTGCCCGCCGCAGCTATCGCCCTCTCCGACCGTCCTGCAGCCGATGCTCTCCGCCTGGTAGCCGGTAACGCCGGAGCCGCTCTGGTCTCCATCGGAATGGCCGTCAGCATCTGCGCAACGTTCGTCGGAAGCTCACTCTCAGGCGCGCGCGTCCCCTTCGCCGCAGCCCGCGATGGCCTCTTCCCCAGTCCCCTGGCAGCCATCCATCCGCGCTTCCGTACACCCGCTGCCAGCCTCATGTTGCAGGCTGTCCTGAGCTCTCTTCTGCTGCTCGCCGTCGGCAGATTTCAAGCCCTGTTCTCGCTGGCGATCTTCTCCGAGTGGCTTTTCTACGCGCTCACCGCCGCCACAGTCTTCGTCTTTCGCCATCGCGAACCCGATACACCGCGGCCCTATCGCGTTACAGGCTATCCTGTTGTTCCGGCGTTATTTATCCTTGCAGCAGCCATCCTGCTGGTCTTCAGCTTCATCGATCAGCCATTCAACTCCATCGCCGGAGCCGCCGTGATCCTCTGCGGCATCCCGGTGCACCTCTACTTTCAACGCCACAAATAACCATGTCTAAGAAACCCAAACTAGGCCAGAACTTCCTCGTCGACGAGAGCGCCTGCCTCCGCATCTCCGAATCGCTCGGCGACACCCGCGCCCGCACCGTCGTCGAGATTGGCCCCGGCCACGGAGCCATCACCGATCTGCTCGCCCCGCGCTGCGCCCGCCTTCACTGCATCGAGTTCGACCCCGCACTTGCCCGCGAGCTGGCCTTCCGTTTCCGCAACGACCCCCACGTCACCATCCACAACGCCGACATCCTGCAAACCGACCTCTCGCAACTCGAATCTCAAAACTCGAATCTCGAAGCAGAACCCTCTTCGCTAAACCCCTCATCGCTCTCTGCTCAACCAAACCCACCCAGCACCCTGGACGTCATCGGCAACCTCCCCTACTACATCACCTCGGACATCCTGCTGCACCTCTTCATCGCCGCGCGCAAGGGCATCCTGGCCCGCGCCGTGTTGATGATGCAGCGCGAGGTAGCCGAACGCATCGCCTCCGCTCCCGGCTCCAGCGACTACGGCGCGCTCTCCGCCTTCACCCAGCTCCACGCCCACGTAACGAATCTCTTCACGCTGCCGCCAAACGCCTTCTCACCGCCACCGGACGTCTACTCCACCGTCCTGCGCCTGGACTTCGCTCCACGCTTCACGGAACTGGGCGTCGAACCCGAAGGCTTCAACACCTTCCTGCGCTCCACCTTCGCGCAAAAGCGCAAGACACTCGCCAACAACCTGCGTGTCGCCGGATACAGTTCCGCGCAACTCACGTCAGTCTGGCCCGCAAGCATTCCAGCGCAGGCCCGCTCTGAAGCCGTTCCATTGGAAGCAATGGCCGAGCTCTATCGAGCACTCTCAACGAACGCAACCGAGTCTCTCTGAGCTTCAGCTTTTGCTTTTGTCTTTGCCTTTCTGGTTGTCATTCCGAGCGTAGCGAGCGAACCTGCTCCCTCCCGCTCTTCGTCCGTATCGCCCAGAAATATGGGCTAGAACTGGCGCCTGGCTTGAGTTGACGCACAACGTTTGTGCCAGCACAAGCAAAAAGCGGGAGACAGCAGCTACGCTCGGAATGACAACCAGAAAGGCAAAGACAATTGCCTATGAGCTCTTACCGCCGCACCATCTCCGCCGTCTGCGCATGATGGATATGACAGATCGCAATCGCCAGCGCATCCGCCGCATCCGCGGGCTTCGGAGCCTCATCGAGCTCCAGCAGCCGCGCCACCATGAACTGCACCTGCTCCTTGGCCGCCAGCCCATAGCCGACAACCGCGCTCTTGATCGACAGCGGAGCATACTCCGCTACCGTCAACCCGCAGTTCGCGGCAGCCAGCATGGCCACCCCGCGCACCTGGCCGAGCTTCAGCGCGCTCTTCGCGTTGGCGGAAAAAAAGACTTCCTCAATCGCCACCATCTCCGGCTGCCAGAGCTGCATCAACGCGATCAACTCGGAGTACACCTGCGCGAGCCGCACCGCCGTCGAGTCCTTCTTGCTCAGCTTCACCGCACCCGCGCACAGATACCGCAGTTTTGGCGTGCGAGCCGAGTCATCGACCTCGACGACACCGTAGCCCGTAAACTCCGTTCCGCAATCGACGCCGAACACCCGCATTCCCTGAGTCTAATGCCGAAGCACCCATAGAGCTCAGCCCGCGCATCAAACCCGATACAATCAGACCCATCGCAGCATGGACTGACGAAAGCTACCGCAACCTTGAACCTCGCTCAAAAATCGGTTATCTGCCTCCTGGCACTCGCGACACTCCCCTGCCTGGCGCAGACCGCGGCCTCGCCCGCGCAGGCCTCTCCAGCGCCAAACCACCCGAAGCCTCCGGCCCCGCTTCCTCCCAGTCCGTTCAACCGCACCACCATCCTTCTCGACCCGGCGCACGGAGGCGCCGACAGCGGCTCGCGCATCAGCGATACCCTCCTCGAAAAGGACATCACGCTGTCTCTCGCGTTCAAGCTGCGCTCCCTGCTCGCCGCCCGCGGCTTTACCGTCGTCATGACCCGCGACAGCGACGCCGCCACCCAGGCCGACACCCCCACGCCGCTCACGCTCGACGACCGCGCCGGGATCGCCAACCGCGCCCATCCCGCGGCCTGCCTGCTGCTGCACGCAACCGCCGCAGGCCGGGGAGTCCACCTCTACCGTTCGGAGCTCGACCCCATCCCTTATGAGGTCAATGAAACTCCGTGGCTGACCGCGCAGGCCGCCTGGGTCACGCAGAGCCAGAATCTGCAAAAGCAACTCGGGATGGCACTCACCCGAGCCCACGTACCTCTGGTCTTCAGCCGCGCCTCCGTGCGCCCGGTCGATTCGTTCGCCTGCCCCGCGCTCGTCGTGGAACTCGCCCCGAAAGGCAGCGATAACTCCACACTCACAGATGACGGCTACCAGCAGCAGGTAGCCCGGGCCATCGCGGCAGCCCTGGTCTTCTGGCAGAACCAGGCACAGCCGCCACAGCGGCTGCCCGCAGTGCAAACTCCCGCGTCAGCCCCGGAGACAGGAGCGCAGCCATGATCTCCCGCCACCAGCGCATTGTCTTCTGGAGCCTCGTCGGTTGCATCCTCGCCATGGGAGCCTTGCTCTTCGGCGAACGGCAGCATGCCCGCGACCGTATCGTCGCGCTCGCCGACGCCACGCCCCTCGACGCCCCCTACTCCACCACCGAGTCCGTCACGCTCGACCTCGCCAACGATGCCGACGGCTCCATCACTGCGACCACGCGCCCCATCGCCCTGCCCGGTGAAGTAACCGCGCGGGCGCGCGCTCTGCTGGAGCATCTCATCGCCGAGTACTCGTTGCCCGGCTCGACACACCCCCTGCAATCAGGGGCAGCCGTCGACGATGTCTTTCTCCTGCCCCTGCCCCTGGTCGGTCATTCAGCGAACACCTCTGCTCTGATCGCCTCCACCGACCCGAACGCGCTGCAACCGCAGACCCCCGGCGGCGAACTCGCCGTCATCAACCTCCGCAGCACCTTCGTCAACGCGCATCCCTCCGGCGTTGAGGTTGAATCTCTGACCCTGCTCTCCATCATCGGCACGCTACACACCAACCTCCCGCAGATCGAGCAGATCCGCTTCCTGGTCGATGGCCAGCCGCGCGAGACGCTCGCGGGCCATGCCGACCTGCTGCGCACCTATCCGTCCAGGGACACCACGGTGCAGGCCCAACCCACTACCGAACCCTGAGTCTTGTCTCCTATGCCTTCTCCCATCATCGGTGTCTTCGACTCCGGCTTCGGCGGCCTCACGGTCCTGCGTGCACTCCTGCCGCTCGTTCCCGGCGCGCACTACGTCTATCTCGGCGACACAGCACGTCTGCCCTACGGCTCCAAGTCGCAGGCCACCATCGCCCGTTACGCTGTAGAGAGCGCCCGCTTTCTTGAAGAGCGCGGCTCCGATCTCCTGGTCATCGCCTGCAACACCGCCACGGCGCTGGCGCTCCCCGAGATCCGTGCCGCCGTCGCAGTTCCTGTCGTCGGCGTGATCGAGCCCGTCGTGCGCGCAGCGAATCTCCAGCATCCCAGCGCGGAAGTTCTCGTCCTTGCCACCACCGCAACAGTCCAATCGCACGCCTATCTGCAGCACTGCGAAGCGCTCGGCCTTCGCGCCACAGAGAAAGCCTGCCCGCTGCTGGTGCCCCTGGTAGAGGAGGGTTGGATCGATCATCCCGTCACCCGCGATGTCCTCCACATCTACCTCAAAGAAGCTCTCGCGACCTGCTCTCCGAAGGCAGTACTCCTCGGCTGCACGCACTATCCCCTGCTGGCCTCTCTCGTCGAGACGACGCTCCGCGAATTAGGCTCACACGCCGTCGTCATCGACTCCGCCCAGGCCACAGCCGCAGAGGTCGAAACGCACTTCCCTGCCGCTGCCCCTTCCAATACCAACGCTGCCAGCTTCGAGTGTTTCGCCACAGACTCCGTCGAAAAGTTCCAACGCCTCGGCAGCCTGTTTCTCCAGCACCCCATCGACCAGGTACAACACCTCGATCTCGGTGGCTAAAGCAAATCTCCTGTAGATGTATAGCGAAGCCACGACACTTATGTCCGTTTTTCCCCAGAAAAACGGTACTGCACGCCCGATTCAACTTCCCAGTAACAGGAGATTTGCTCTAGACGCAATTTCATTCCTCTACGCTCTATCCTCTACACTCTGCTTTATGCCCTACCTCCTCAAATCCGAACCCGATAAGTACTCCTTCGACGACCTGCTGCGCGACGGCGAGACCGTCTGGGACGGCATCAAGAATCCGCAAGCCCTGATCACGCTGCGCAACATGAAGCGCGGCGAAGATTGCATCATCTATCACTCGAACGTCGGCAAGGCCGCGGTAGGCACAGCCAAGGTCGTCTCCGTCACCACCGACCCGGACAACCCCAAGATCCCCATCGTTCGCCTGAAAGCAGGCAAGCGCCTGAAGCGCGAGAAGCCTCTCGCCGAGATCCGCGACGCCTCCGTCTTCCACGGCTCCATCATGTTCCGCCAGTTCCGGCTATCGGTGGTTCCCCTCAGCGACGAGCAGTTCGACTGGCTCGTCCACGGTTAGTATTCCGAGCCTAGCTAGAGTCCTGAAGTCTTTCAGTTAATTGAAGAATGATGGCCCTTTCAACACAGCGCGAAGCGCATTCCCTGACGCTTTAGCGTCAGGGAGACGGAGGAGCCGTAGCCTTTAGGCTACGGAATAAAAAGCCAGGCAAGAATTGGGCTTTAGCCCTGGGCCTTTTGTCCGCAGCCGAAAGAGAGCTCGGGCTTAAGTTGCCTCCCTTACCCTCCGCCCCGCGACGCTAAAACGTCGCGGTTTGCACTTCGCGCTCCAACCTACTTCGCTATCAGCAACAACAACGACTGCCCACACTGCCCATACGTAGTCCCTCCCCCACCAATCAGCGTTTCACTCCCCGGAGCAACAAACGTATTCGCCCCATCGTTCCAATCGCACGTATCCGTCACCCGATACCAGTTCGTTCCGGTGGGAGGCGTAGGCAACGTGAAGTTCACGCTGCCTGACCACCCATTGAAGGCGATGTACATCGAGTTGGCATCGCCAAAAGAAGAACCGTTGACCGTATAGGCAATCGCATTGTTGCTGGTGTTGTCCCAGTAACTCGTATCAGCCACCGCGCCGCTCGGCTCATACCAGACAAGCTGGCTGGAGCTGTACCAGGTCGCCGGCCGCAACGCCGGATGCGCCTTGCGAAACGCAATACTCCTCTGCGCAAAGTTGTAGAAGTTCGACTGGTCGCTGCTCCAGCTATAGTTCAGCCAATTAGCGGGCGAGTCGAGATTATAGGCATTGTTATTGCACTGCAGCGTCCGCAGATACTCATCGCCGCCCTGCATCAGCGGCGTTCCAGCCGATAACATCTCGAACGCCATACCCGTGCGCGCAGCACGGCGTTGATCTGCCGCCGCCCCTCCCTGGTCCCAACTGTAGTTCGTGCTGGTGCCGCCATCGGATGGCCCGTAGGGCCACGCCTGGCTATTGCTGGAGCCGTTGCAGGAGTAGACATCCTTCAGCGTCAAGCCATCGTGGATATCAATAAAATTTGTAGAGTTCCAGGGCGCACGGCCGCTGGCCTGAAACAAGTTGGAAGAGCCCGAAAAGTCATTCGCATCCTGACCGATGGAGATCGTCATATTGCCAAGCTCGTTCTGTGCCTGACGCATACTATCCCTGAATACTCCATTCCACTCCGACCAACCCACTGGAAAGCCCCCAAGCTGATAAGAGTTGCCTCCGATCGCCCAGGGCTCGGCAAAGAGATCGACGCCACTGCCTCCCGCCGCCGGGCGCACCGTCAACTCCCGCAGAATGCGATTGACCGCGACGTTCGAGTCCTGCGCGTCGAAGTTATAGCCTCCACTCGGGCAGTTCGGAGCCGCAGCTTCGGCAGCCCCATTCAGACAGCTATTGGCCAGAACCGAAGCAAGGTCGAAGCGGAAGCCGTCCACGCCCATCGTGTTCGTCCAGTAGGCCAGCGAATCGACGATCAGGTTCTGAGCCACGGTGTTGTAGGTGTTGTAATTGCCGCCAACTCCAGTGTTGTCGTAGTAAAACTGATTGCCCGCGCTGAGCTCGTAGTAGGTCGTGTTATCCAGTCCACGCCAGGAAAGAATCGTCGCGGTGGTTGGGTCCGTGTTGCTCCAGGTGCCACCTTCAGCCGTGTGGTTGTAGACCACATCCATGTACACCTTGATGCCCGCATTGTGGAAGGTCTGCACCATCGCCTGAAACTCGGCAGTCGGTCCGCCCGGAGCCTTGTTGTAGGCATAGCGACGATCCGGAGCAAAGAAGTCCTCAGTCGAATATCCCCAGTAGTTCTGGTCTACATCCGAGTTCGGAACGACATCATTCTCGTCATTCTGCGTCTCCTGCACAGGCAGAAACTCAACCGCGGTAACACCAAGGCTCGCCAGATAGCTCGCCTTGAGCCCGGCGCCATAATAGGTGCCCTGGTAAGCCGTCGCGATGCTGGGGTCCTGCTTGGTCAGTCCCCGGACATTCACCTCATAGAGGACATCGTCCTTCTGCGCACGCGTCGGCTTGGTGCCGGTGCTCTGTCCGCTGGCCGCCAACACAACGCCCTTGGAAGCATAGGTTCCGCTATCCATCGTCCGGTACAAAGATCCCGACGCGAAGATATTGCCGTTCTGGTTCGAAGCATTGAGCGGGTCCTGGCTGATCTCCAGCGCATAGGGGTCCAGCAGCAGCTTATTCGGATTGAAGCGGTTGCCGTTCGCATCGACATCCGATACAAAACCCGCCGAAGACCCTTTCGTCCAGCTCGTACTGTAGGGCCAGTTCGGTCCCCAGGCGCGATAGCCGTAATAGACCGTCCCGGTAATCCCGGCGGACTGAATCGCGGAGACCGGTACCGTCACCGCCCAGACGCCACTGCCTGCCACGCTTAGAACATAGGTAGCGGACTCCTGGACCCCGTACCCAGCGGAATAAAGATAGAGCACCATGCGGGTAGCCTGAGAGGAGTAGACGCGAAAGGTAATGTCAGTCTGGGACGAGTTATAGCTTGCACCGAGGCTCATACTATTGATCGCCGCATGAGCGGGCGTCATCAGAACGGCGAGGCTGGCGCAGGCCAGCGCCAGGGTCACGAAAATCTTCGGACATTTCATTTTTGTCTATCTCCGTAAGCATGTGGTGGGGACTTCAACCACGCCGCACACACTGGAAGAACGGCCCGCATCAGCGCAATCTTTTCGCTCCCTTTTATGGCTCTTTTTTTCATCAACAGGCAAATTCCCTGTGTTCAAGCACTTGCAGCTTGTTTACCGCTCGGTGTACGGCTCAAGGTAACAGGCAGGAGGAGCCTCCCCTCCTCCTGCAGCAGACTCCGAACGCTGCTCTCAGTCCGCCAAACTGCTATCCTTAGCGTCGGATAAGTTCATCAAGGAGTTAGCAATACATGATCGACATGAAGGGTAAAGTGGCCGTCGTCTTCGGCCTCGCCAACAAACGCAGCATCGCCTATGCCATCGCCGAAAAGCTCGCCGCCGCCGGAGCCACCCTCGTTCTGGGCTACCAGTCGGAGCGGTTGAAGAAGGAAGCCGACGAGCTGATCGAGAGCCTCGGCCAGACCGGCACCGGCCGCACCATCCAGTGCGATGTCTCGCGGGATGAAGAGATCGACAACGCCTTTGCAGAGATCAAAGCCGCCTTCCCGGCCATCCACACCGTCATCCACTCGGTAGCCTTCGCCCCCGCGGACGCCATCAAGAACGACTTCCTCGAGACCAAGCGCGAAGACTTCCGCATCGCACACGATGTCAGCGTCTACTCCCTGATCGCCATCGCGCGCAGCGCAGCCCCGCTGATGACCGAAGGCGGCTCGATCCTGACGCTCACCTACTACGGCAGCGAGAAGGTCTTCCCGAACTACAACGTAATGGGCGTCGCCAAGGCCGCGCTCGAAGCCACGGTACGCTACCTCGCCGCCTCACTCGGCAACAAGGGCATCCGCGTAAACGCCGTCTCCGCCGGCCCGATCAAAACCCTGGCCGCACGCGGCATCGGCGACTTCAACACCATCCTGGACGCCGTTACCCAGCGTGCTCCTCTGCATCGCAACGTTGAACAAGCCGAGGTAGGCAACACAGCGTTGTTCCTCTCCAGCGACCTCGCCAGCGGCATTACGGGCGAGATCACCTACGTGGATTGCGGCTTCAACATCACCGGAATCTAAGAGCTCTTGCCGTGGGCTTTGGCCGTTGCTTTTGCCTTTGCAGTTCTAGTTGTCATTCCCGCAGGGAATCTGCTTCTGCTTCTGCTTCTGCTTCTGCTTTTGTCGTTGTTCTTGCTTTTCTGGTTGTCATTCCGAGGCGCAGCCGAGGAACCTGCTTCCTCCCGTTCTTCGTTCGTACCCCGAAGAAACGCAAGCAAAAGAACCTGCTTTCCCCCGCTTTTCACCTGTGCTGACACAGGCAAAAAGCGGGAGAAAGCAGGTTCCTCACTTCGCTCAGAATGACAACTAGAAGAACAACGGCAACGGAGCCCTTACCCCAGCTTCTCCGTCAGCTCCGCCCACCGCTCATACACCGTATCGTGCTCGGCCTGCGCGGCTTCCATCTCCGCTAACGCCGCCGTAAGCGCGGCAGCATCGGTAGCCACTGCCGGCTCAGCCAAACGATCATGCGCCGCCGCCATACGAGCATCGGCAGCATCCACCCGCGCCTCGATCCCATCGAACTCGCGCTGCTCCAGGTACGAGAGCTTCTTCTTCCCCCCCGAAGCCCCGCCCCCACGCTTCTCCGGAGCACTCGCTGTCTCCTGTTTGCTGTTCCCTTCTTCCTGTTCCTTCCACTCTTCCCACTGCGAGTAGTCGGCAAAGATCCTCGACCGTCCCTTGCCATCCAGGCCCAGCACCGTATTCGATACACGATCCAGCATGTAGCGATCGTGCGTCACCAGCACCAGCGCCCCCGTGAACTCCAGCAACGACTCTTCCAGAATCTCCAGCGTAGGAATATCGAGATCGTTCGTAGGCTCGTCGAGCATCAGGACATCGGCAGGCTGCAGCATCAGCCGCGCAATCAACACGCGCGCCCGCTCACCGCCGCTCAGTCGATCGACCGGCTGATTCAACTGGTCGCCCGAAAACAGGAACTTCGCCGCATAGCTCGCCACATGTACCACGCGGTCCTGGTAGACCACCGAATCGGAGTCCGGCGCAAGCGACCGCCGCAGCGTCAACGAAGGGTCAATCTCACGCATCTGAGAAAAGTAAACGATGCGCAGTGCATTCGCCCGCTTCACCGTCCCGGCACTCGCCGGCAACTCACCCGACATCGCACGCAGAATCGTCGTCTTGCCGCTACCGTTCGGGCCCACGAGCCCAAGCTTCATCCCGTTGGTCAGGCCGAAGTTCACACCGCCGACGATCTCGCGTCCGCCCAGCGTAATCGAAACACCTTCCATCTCGATGAGCCGCTTGGTCTGCCGGTCGGTCGCCGCAAACTCGATGCCCGCCGACGACGTGCGCGTCCGCGCATCCACCTCGGCCAGCTTGCCGATCAGCTCATGGGCGTTGTCGATCCGGGCCTTGGCCTTGGTCGCACGCGCCTTCGGTCCACGCCGCAGCCAATCGATCTCCGTCTTCACCCGGTTCCGCAGGCCCTCCTGCATCTTCGTCTGCGACTCCATGTACTGCTCGCGGCCCTCCAGGAACTTGGAGTACGTCCCGCGCACCCGCAGCACACCCTCCGCATACACCCGGCTCAGTTCAACAACCTCGCTAGCGGCATTCTCCAGAAAGTAGCGGTCATGCGTGACCACCACGCTGGCAAAGTTCGCCGCGCGCAGCATAGCCTCCAGCCACTCAATTCCTTCGAGATCAAGATGGTTTGTCGGCTCATCGAGCAACAGCACATCGGGCTGCGTCACCATGGCCTCGGCGATCGCCAGGCGCTTCTTCCAGCCACCGCTCAGGCTCGCGGCCTCGGCGTCCATGCGCACATGGCTGTCCGCTCCATCGTCGGCAAACCCGGCGCGCCCCAGCGTCTCGCGCAGCCGCTGTTCGTGCTCATTTTCCGGCACATGCGCACGCTGCAGCGCCTTTTCCACCACGCTGCGCACGGTCGCGCCCTTGGCAAACTCGGAGATCTGCCGCACATAACCCACACGCGCGCGCTTGCGCACGGCCAGTTCGCCTGTGTCGGGTTCTATATCCCCCGCCAGCACAGCAAGCAGGGTAGACTTACCAGCCCCATTCGGCCCAATCAGCCCAATGCGGTCGCCGTCGTTTACGGCAAAAGAGATCTTTTCAAAGAGGGGCGTCGCGCCAAAGCGTTTCGACACGCCCTGAGCATTCAAAATCGGCGGCATATCTACCAGTTTACCGGTCGCCGCACCTGTATTACTTTTCCGTGACGAAACCGTTATCCACAACGACGAAAATTCATTGGACAGTCCCAAACACAGGCTCTACCCTGCTCGCAGTTTCAGGTTTCACCAACCAGAATCGAGGCTCCTGTGAAGTACACGCCTTTCCGCATCGTCCTGCTCTCCCTCGCCGCCACCCTCCTAACCAGCGCAGCCCACTCCCAGACGATCATCACCGAACCCGACCAGGGCTTTACGCCGATCTACAACTTCATCAACACCGCCACCAGGACGCTCGACATGACCATGTACGAGCTCGTCGACACGACGGCAGAGAAAGATCTCGCCGCGCTCGCCAAGAAGGGTGTCACCGTCCGCGTCATTCTCGACCAGAATCTTGAGAAGAGCAGCAACACCACGGCCTATAACTACCTCAACGAAAACGGCGTTTCGGTCCACTGGGCGAACCCCACCTACTCCGCGACCCACCAGAAGACCATCACCGTCGACGGCGACTCTTCGATGATCCTCACGGCAAACCTCACCAGTGAGTACTACTCGACCACCCGCGACTTCGCCGTCATCGACACCAACCAGACCAACGTCGCCGCCATCGAGAAGGTCTTCAACGCCGACTTCACCAACGCCACCGTCACCCCCAGCACGGCCTACAGCCTCATCTGGAGCCCGACCGATTCCAGCACCGATCTCGTGGCCATCATCAATGGTGCAACCCAAAGCCTGACCGTCGAAAATGAAGAGATGAGCGACTCCACCATCGTCACCGCTCTGGAGAACGCAGCCAAGCGCGGCGTCGTCGTAAAGGTCATCATGACCAACGACGACAACGAGTACGAGAGCGAGTTCAACGCCCTCAACAAGGCCGGCGTACAGATCCGCACCTACAAGGACACCTCCACGACGCTCTACATCCACGCCAAGGTCATCCTCGCCGACTACGGTGTTAGCGGCGCGGAAAAGATCTTCGTCGGCTCGGAGAACTTCTCCGTCGCCTCCCTCACGAAGAATCGCGAGCTGGGCCTGACGATGGCCACAGCCTCCATCCTCGAAACCTTCAACACCGTGCTCACCAGCGACTTCACGGGCGGCACAGCCTGGACCACGACCTAGCCGTTACTTCGTTGAAGAACCAGCGTTACCCCATAGCGCGAAGCGCAAACCGTGACGCTTTAGCGTCGCGGGACGGAGGGAGCCGTAGCCTTCAGGCTACGGAATTAGAGGCTTAGCGAAGATGTGGCCTTTAGGCCCGGGCCTTCTTTCAGCTGCGAACAAAAGGCCCGGGGCTAAAGCCCGATTCTCGCCTGCCCTTGATTCCGTAGCCTAAAGGCTACGGCTCCCTCCGTCTCCCTGATGCTTCAGCATCAGGGAACGCGCTTCGCGCTGTGCTGAAACGTCAGGGTTTGCGCTTTGAGCTATGGCGAACACGGCCAGGTCAGGTCGTAGAGGGTCAGGCTTTATACATCACCCTGATCTCCGGCTGGTTGCTGTCGGCGAGATGCAGGAACCTCATGCAGCCGTGCAGAAGAGTCAGCGCTACGATCACCAGAAACAGGAGCGGCCAGATGATCAGATGCCGCCGTATGCGACGCCGCCCCGACATTAACGCTGCGACGGCCAGTATCTCGGCCGCGGCGCTCCCCGACGAGTAATTGTTGACCGGCGGAGGCGGATATCCTGGCTGCCCATAGGGCGGCGGCGGGCCGTTATAGCCTCCCGAAGGAGGGGGATAATTCGGAGGGTAGCCCGTGCCATACACGGGTGCACCGTAGCTCGCACCAGGCGTGGCGCTTGGCCCTCCACCATAGACAGGCCGATAGCCGCCCTGCCCCGAGGGCGGAGGTGGCGAAGGCGGTGGCGGGTAGCCTTGCGGTGGATAACCTGCCCCTTGCTGCGGCGAATAGCCCGGTGCGGGAGGATAGCCTGGCGCCGTTGGATATCCAGATGCCGTTGGATATCCCGGCACAACCGGATAGCCCTGCGGATAGGCTCCAGCAGCCGATGGTGGTGCCTGTGGTCGCACTGGAGGCTGGTACGCCGGGGTTGCGACCGTCTCCCACGCCGGCGGCGCTTCCTTGGACAGCGTCGACTCGCCCTCTTCAGGCCTCTTCGATTCCTCGCTCATCAATCCTCACTCTTTCGTCGAGAAGAATCCAGCGTGGCCCGGTACCTGTACTACTCCAGATCGAAATCCCGCATCGGCCTCTCGCCCAGAGGCGACTCCTTGGCCTTCTTCACAGCCTCGGCAAACCGCTTCGCCATCAGGTCGTCCTTGTTCTTCTCCGCCTGCACCGAATGCGCGAAGAGCGACTCCCGGCGGGCATCCGACTCCTTCAGCGCCTTGGCCGCCGCGCCGAAGTCCTCGAACGTCTTCTTGCGCTGGGCCGAGGTATGCGCAATCACCGAGCGCGTCACCGGATCGATCTTCAAGATTCCACTGCAGTCCGGACACGTCACTTCAAACGCCTGATCGCTTAGTCCCATCGCAAAACACCTCGATGGACATTTTAGAACCGGCGCGGCTGCATCGGCGAATAAGCGTAGACATACTTGGGCTCGCTGCGGAACGCCCAAATCAGGGCGACGATCCATCCGATCACCGTCCAGCCGAGAAACAGGTTCAGCAGAAAGATACCGACAACGCTCCGCGAACCGCGCAACGCCGCGACGATCGTGGGAAGAAAGTGAATGGCTCCAAACGGAAGAAGGCACAACGCGAAAAGAACGTGCATGACGTAAAACCTCTCTGGAAGCTGTTACGTATTCCCAACGATTGTAGTTCCATCCAGCATCAGCAGATCGTACAGCGAAGTCGTTGCCGTTGCCTGTTTTTCGCCGTCATCCTGAGCGGTACGCGAAGGACCCCCGCATTTTGTACGATTCCAGAGGAAAAGCACGCTGCCCAGACCAGCAATCTACAAAACCCTACAGGTAGATCACCCGATGCCCCGGACACTCCTGCCCGGCATGCTCCACCAGCAACTCCGGCAGCGCATCTCCATACCGAGCCACAAACCAGACCCCACCCAGCAGCCGTTCCTGCAAATGCCCATCCGGGAACAGATTCAACATCATAGCCGTCGCATGCTTCTTGAGAGACGCTTCCTTCTGCACCTCGAACGCCGCCGCCATCCGCCGCAGACGATTCATCTGGTAGCGCATCTTGCTGGCCGAAACCCCTGCCGCACGGGCCAGGTCCGCACTCATCGCGCTCATGTACTCGGTCAGCGCGGTCAACTCGATATCCATCGCATTGCCCACAGCCGCAATCTTGCGCTTGCCTTCAATCGGCATCGCCCGAGCCCCCAGCCGCAGCGCGAGCGCATCCACCGTCTTGGCCTCGAACATCTGCGCCAACGAGACCTCATGCGTCGCCATCGCCGTAGCAATCGCAGGCTCGATGAGTGTCGCCGAAAGCCGCGGCAATACCGGCGTCACGCGCCCCAGAATCTTCTCGTACACCACCGCCGACTGCGCGAAGTAAGCAATCTCCGCCGGACCGCCGATATAGGCCGCCGTCGGCAGAATGCGATCCTGAAACACCGGCCGCAGCAACGCATTGGGACTCAAACGCTCCGGTTCATTCTCAAGAATCGCGAACAGGTCTTCGGTGGAGTAACTCTGCGAACCGGCCTTCCACTGGCCTTCGCCAAGCCGGCGTAACGGTAACCGTGCACCCGTCTCCGCGTCCAGCAGGAACAACAACGAATGTCCCCGAGCCACAAGCACCTGGGCATGATACCCACCGCTCACAAGCTCCTCGCTCCGCTTCAGCAGAGCGTCTTCAATCTCTTCAGCATGCGCAATCGCCTCACGCAGCACAGGCGCGCCCAGCGCATGAAATTCGCGTATCGAGGCATCCATGACGATCAGGCCCTGTGCGGCAAAGATCTTGCTGATCAGCCGCCCGAACGCACCCGCCAGATGGGCATTGGGCGCATAACAGGCCCGCAGCAGCTCACAGACCGGAGCCCATCCCAAAAGCTCGCTGGCACGATCCAGCTCAGCCTCCAACCGCAGCCGTCCCTCTTCATTGCCGCCATCGACCCGCAGACCGCCCACCGGCACCGGACGTTCCGCCCGCAGTCCCAGCCGCAGCGTCTCCGTCTCAGTCTTCGAGAGCAACGTCACCTGATCGACTTCCGCCAGATCGTGGTCCTCGCTCGCCAGCCAGAACACTGGAACATGATCCCGTCCACTGGCCTTCGTCGCGTCCTGGGCCTTCCTGATGGCCGTCGCGGCCTTCAGCAGCGTCAGCAGTGGTCCGCCGAACAGCGCAACCTGCTGCCCGGTAACGACCGCCGCTGCGCCATTCCGTAATCGTTCGATATTCGCCAGCACCGCGCCGCTCGCGTCAAAGCCGTCGGACTGCCTTAGCAGGGCATCGGCCAGCCGTCCCCGATGCGCGGCCTCCAGTTCCGGCGAGCTCTTCGCCCAGTCCATCGTGAAGGGGTCGGACGGATACCACCGCCGCAGAGCGGCAGCATGCGCGGACGAGCGCATGTCCGCGTAGTCGCGGAACAGCGCGGTCGTTCCCGGTAGTGTCGAGAGGTCGTGGCACTCAACGTTCATTCAGTTACAGTCTCTCATCCTGATCTTGTTTGGATGGCAGAACAGGGCATACCGATGCAAAATGCAGAGGGTAGAGCGTAGAGGATAGAGCGTAGAGAAAACAGATTTTGCCTCTACACTCTACCCCCTACACTCTATCCTCATGTTCTTTCATGTACTGTACGGTCATGGCACCGACAAAGACACCCTCCACAAAGAAGAAAACCCCTGCAAAGAAGCCTCTTGCGGCTTCCTCCAAGCCGGCATCGCCAAAACCGGCCAAGCCCCTCAAACTCTCCGGCAAGGGCCGCACGCTCTCGTCGAAGGTTGTGTATAAGGGCAGAATCTTTTCCATCACCGCCGACGATGTCGCAGAACCAGGCGGTGTTCGCGCCAAGCGCGACGTCATCCGCCACAACGGCTCGGTGGTCGTGCTCGCGGTCGACACCAGGACCAACCCCGCCGATCCCAGCATTCTGCTCATCCGCCAGTATCGCCACGCCGCAGGCCAGTTCCTCCTGGAGCTTCCGGCCGGACGCATCGAGCTGGGTGAAAAGCCCATCCCCGCAGGCAAGCGCGAGCTCATCGAAGAGACCGGCTACCGCGCCAGGCGCTGGTCGAAGTACGTCCGCTACTTTGCCAGCCCTGGGTTTCTGTCCGAGGCCATGAACATCCTGCTGGCGGAAGACCTCACGCTCGGCGAAGCGACCCCCGAAGACGACGAACGGATCGAGATCCACATGACTCCGCTCTCCGAGGTCCTGCGCCTGATCCACGACGGCAAGATCCTCGACGGCAAAACGTTGGTCGGCGTCCTGTTCTACGACTCCCTGCGCCGCACCCAGCAGGCATAAGCTGCAGAAAAACTGCTGCAGAGGTGTGCGGATATCGAGCACGTGATCTATCCGCACACCTCACATTGAAAACCACGAAACATTACTTGCCCGATATCCGAAACGTCCTGTTTCCCATCAGTTAGAAATAAAACCCCAACCTCCAGTCAGGCATCCCAAAGGCCCGGTTTTGCATATAAACCAGTACGAGCTTTCCGCTCACGCGGGGAGCCCATTTTCCGTTTTTGGGAAGGGCCTCATGGCACAGTACAAGGGCACGGTTAAGTGGTTTAACAATGCAAAGGGTTTTGGGTTTTTAGCACGGGATAGCGGTCCGGATGTGTTTGTCCACTACAGCGCCATCCAGCTTGACGGTTATAAGAGCCTGAAAGAAGGCGATGAGGTTGAATTCGACGTCATCCAGGGAACAAAAGGTCCGCAAGCGGACCAGGTTGTTCGCACAAAGGCTATATAACGTGTCGCGTCTAAAACCTCGTTGAGCTTCTCGTTCTCCGCCCACTTTCCGAGGCTTTTCACACACAATCTATCCGTAACTTCAGAGGCCCGGGTGTAGGCATCTACAATCGATGCTGCCCCCGGGCCTTTGGATCACCTATGGACAACATCACTCTCGCCCGTCTGCTCGATGAAACCGCCGCGCTGCTTGAAATCGATGCAGCCGACCCCTTTCGCGTCCGCTCCTACCGCCGCGCCGCAGAGGCCGTCGAGCAGCAGACCACGCGTCTCGCCACCCTGGCGACTCCCGACGCCGACCCCAAAGCCCTGCTCGCCATTCCCGGCATCGGCAAAGGCATGGCTCAGAACATCCGCGACCTGGTCGCCACCGGCAGCATGCCCCTGCGCGAAGAACTGCTGCAGAAGTATCGCCCCACCATGCTCGAACTCCTGCGCCTCCCCGGCATGGGCCCCAAGACGGTTGCGATGCTCCACTCCGCGCTGCAGATCGCCGATATCGACGCCCTCGAAGCAGCCGCTAAACGCGGCGACCTGCTCACCCTGCCGCGCATGGGCCAGAAGTTTACCGACAAGCTGATCAAGGGCATCGAAGACCATCGCCGCAACGCCTCGCGCTTCCGCATCGACGTCGCACGCGAGCACGCCGAACGCATCAGCGAACTCATTCGCCAGTTCCCCGGCATCGACACCATCACCCCCGCCGGCAGTCTGCGTCGCGGTCGCGAGACCTGCGGCGATCTCGACCTGCTCGTCACCGGCCCGGCCTGCGAGGCCGATGTCGTAGCCGCAGCCGTCGAGCACGTTGCCAGCTTGCCTCTCATCGACAAGCTGCTCGCCAAGGGCCAGAACAAGGTCAGCTTCACGTTACGCAACGGCCTGCAGGTCGACGTTCGTCTGCTACCGCGGGCCAGCTACGGCGCCGCACTGCAATACTTCACCGGCTCCAAGCATCACAACGTCGCGCTGCGCCAGCGGGCCATTAAGCGCGGCCTCACGCTCAGCGAATACGCCCTGCTCAGACTCGAAGACAACGTCATCGTCGCCGCTGCCAGCGAGCAGGAGATCTACAACGCGCTCGACCTCGACTACATCGCACCCGAGCTGCGCGAGAACTGCGGCGAGCTGGAAGCCGCGGAGAAACATACGCTCCCCCACCTCATCGTCCGCTCCGATCTTCGCGGCGATCTGCATATGCACACCACCGAGTCCGACGGCGGCAACAGCATCCGCGAGATGGCGGAGGCCGCCATCGAACGCGGCCTCGAGTACATCGCCATCACCGACCACTCGAAGAACCTCGCCATGACCAACGGCATGGACGACACCCGAGCCCTCGCCCATGCCAAACGCATTCGCGAGATCTCCGCCGAGCTTGCCGAGGAGTTCGTCGCCCGGCGTGGCCCGCAGTGGGCACGCTACGAACGGCGCCTGAAGGACAAAGAGCCAAATGCCACGGAGCCCACGATTTCCTTCCGCATCCTCACCGGCGTCGAAGTCGACATCCTGCTCGACGGCACCCTCGACCTCGAAGACGCGACGCTCGCACAACTCGACATCGTGATTGCCAGCGTCCACTCCGGCTTCAACCAGACGCAGGAGGAGATGACCGCCCGCGTCCTTCGCGCCACCGAGAACCCCTATGTGCAGATCCTCGGCCACCCCACCGGCCGCAAGGTCCTGCAACGCGAACCCTACAAGATCGACCTCGCGCAACTGCTTCCGGTCGCCGCCCGGCTCGGCGTCGCCGTCGAACACAACGCCGCACCCGCACGCTCGGACCTCTCCGACCTCCACCTGCGCCAGGCCAAAGAGCTGGGCTGCAAGCTGATCGTGAACACCGACGCGCATTCCATCGCGGACCTCGACCAGATCGACCACGGCATCGTACAACTCCGTCGCGCCTGGCTGACCGCGCAGGACCTCATCAACACCCAGCCAGTCGACCAGTTCCTCTCCACCCTCCGGCCCCGGCCCTGATTTCGCAGCTGCTTTTGTCGTTGCCGTTGTTTGTTTTTCGTCGTCATCCTGAGGCGTAGCCGAAGGACCCCCGCATCTGGAATCACCACGGGGCCTCAAGCCGAAGCACGAACCGCAGCGGCGACAAAAACCACCGGCACGCTATCCTGTTCACACCATGTCCGACCTCAACCTTGGCCCCGCAGAAAGCAGCAGTCCCGCAAAGTCAATCCTGATCGCAGTGATCGTTCTCGCCATCATCGCGGGCGCCGTCTACTACCTCAACCCCCGCAAGACAGCCGAACTCAGCGTCCCCAAGGTTCAGCTCTACGCTGCACAGACAGCCTTCAAAGCCGAAGACAGCAACAGCGGCATGCACGTCATCGGCCAGAGCGCACACATCGAAAACGACCTCTACGTCGTCGCGACCCTGCACATCGACGACAAGCTGCGTCTCCCGCTCTTCATCACCACCATAACCGCAACCTATACGTCTCCAAAGGACGAAACGCTCGACACCACCTCGCCCAGCGCCGCGGATCTTGCACGCATCGAAGAGAGCTTCCCCGCCCTCACGCCGATGATGTCGCAACCACTCGATGGCCAGACCCAGATCGCTCCCGGAGGCTCTGCCGAAGGCACCGTCCTGCTGCACTTCCCCGGCCTGACGGAAGCAGACTGGAAGGCCCGCAAGTCGGCAATCGTCACCGTCAATCTCGCCCATCAAGCGCCGCAGACCATCACCATCCCCTAGGAACCTTTGAGCAAGTGTCTGGCTTTGAAAGGGCGGTACTTTAGTACCGCCGTAAAGCTGCAAACGCAAAAACGCCGCGCATCCAATGGATACGCGGCGTTCCTTGCAACCTCTCAAAAGCTAGGGAACAGAGATCGGAACAGGCGCACTCTTCGGCGTGCTCAGATAACCCGTTACCTCGTTCTTGCTGATGTTGTTTACGACGATCTCGAACAGCGCAGGCGTCTTGCCTGAATAAAACTGCACGGGTTCGTCGAGGTTCTTGTCCTTCTTGTCGATGTTCCTGTCATCCGAGTTCACTGCCAGCGTGTACTTGGAGCGCTTCTGGTCGACCTTCTTCAACTGCACCTTGATGGTTCCGACGTTCTGTGCGGGAGCACCCTTGTGCAGCGTGA
The DNA here is from genome assembly GCF_014203225.1 of Granulicella mallensis. Taxonomy (GTDB): domain Bacteria; phylum Acidobacteriota; class Terriglobia; order Terriglobales; family Acidobacteriaceae; genus Granulicella; species Granulicella mallensis_A. The sequence continues at coordinate 100,184 of NZ_JACHIO010000009.1, forward strand.
ACTCATAGTAATTACGATCGCCACGATGCTTCAGCTCTTCCAGCTCGTCATGATTGGTCGCAATCAAGCCGCTCATCACACCGGAATCACCCATCACTCGCGTCAACTGCGTCTTGGTCTGCGCGAGATCAGCCTGCGTCGTCGCAACATCGGTCTTCACGCCGCCAACATCAGACTTCACAGACGAGACATCTGTCTGCACAGCGCCTATCTGCTTGGAAGTCGCATTCTGTTCTCTCTGCAACCGCGCGGTTGTAGCCGTCACCGTTCGTTGGGCCGCAATCAACTCGTTGGACTTGTCCTCCAATTGCTTTTGCGTCAGGCCTACGCTCTGTCCCAGGGTCTGGGCCTGCGCACGCATCCGTTCGTTGGTCTCATCCAGCCGTTGCGACAAAGCGGTGTTCTGCTGACTGGAAGCATCCAATTTCTGTTGTTCGCCCTTTAAAGTGGCCTGTAGGGAGAAGCTCCAGGCAAGCGCTCCCAGAGCCAGTAAAATACCTGCAACAGCTATGCCCGTCAGCCAGCCCGGCACAGACGGCGTTACAACGTACTCGCGATCGTTATCGTTCATTCGACGCTCCTTTTTTCCCGCGCTTATGTCCTAAGTCTCTCTATCTCAACGCTTGGGAGAGTATGGACGCGCTACAACCACAGTTGGATGCCAATGAACGCGAATTCGCTGCCAAGCCCTGACATTCTAATTGCCGGAGCCGGAATCATCGGTCTTTCGCTCGCTCTCGAGCTCCACTTTCGAGGAGCACAAGTGACTGTGCTGGAACGATCTACAGCACTCCAGCACGCCTCCACCGCCGCCGCCGGCATGCTCGCGGTAGACGATCCGCATAACCCTCCTGCGCTATTACCGCTCTCCCAACTCAGCCGCTCACTGTATCCAGCGTTCCTGCAGCGAATCGAATCGCTCTCCGGCCTCGCGGTCCCCTTCCAGACCGACACAACGATCCAGTACATGCCCGACGGCAGTACCCAAAGGCTCGTGGAGCACTCACTCGATCCACGTCAACTCGCCCCCGCGCTGCTTGAGGCAGTCCGCGCGACCTCCATCGATCTTCGCGAGCACACCGAACTTCTCTCCATCACCGAGACCCATCAAAGCCTGCTGCGTGTAGAGAGCAACGGCGAACTCTCTCCCGCGAAGCTCATCCACACCCAGGGCGCGTGGGCTCGCCTGCAGGTACGTCCCGTCAAGGGCCAGATGCTTCGCGTACAGCTCCCTGCCACACTTCCACTGCGCGAGGTCCACCGCACCGAGCACATCTACATCGTGCCGCGCACCCAGGGCCCGCAAGCCGGAACAGCACTGATCGGAGCCACCCTTGAAGACGCCGGCTTCGACACGGCCCTCCATCCAGAGAGCCTCGACCACCTTCGCTCATTGGCCGCACAGCTTCTTCCCTCGCTTGCCGATGAGGCCACAGCCCCACAGGTGGAGGCCTGGGCAGGACTGCGCCCAGCCACCACCGACAGCCTCCCGATCCTCGACGCCCACACACCCTGCCAGTTCCTTGCGATCGGCCACTTCCGCAACGGCATTCTGCTTGCTCCGGCAACAGCAGCCGTCATGGCCGACCTCATCGAAGGCAAATCTCCTGCGATAGATCTCGCGCCCTTCGCGGCCTCTCGCTTAGTCAATAGATAAAATCGAACACAACTACCGATATTCGCTCATCCTCCGTGACAAGCGAATCCACGCGGTTTGATAATCAGTGACGCTGTTGAATTCCCGCTCGGAGAGCGTTCTCATGTCCACCGCCGCACCCAAAGGTCTACAAGACGTCGTCGCCAATGAATCTTCCATCTGCTTTATCGATGGAGACAAAGGCATCCTCTCCTACCGCGGAATCGACATCCACGAGCTCGCGGAGAAGTCCAGCTTTGAAGAGATCACCTATCTCCTGTGGAACGGCGCACTCCCAACCGCTGCCGAGCTCAACGACTTCTCGCACCAGCTCGCCGCCGCACGCCAGATTCCCGACGACGTGATCGCCTTCCTGCGCAACGTCCCCAAAACGGCCTCTCCCATGGAAGTCCTGCGCACCACGGTCTCGCTGCTCTCCATCTACGATGCCGATGAGAAGTCCACGCTGCACACCGCGAACATCCGCAAGAGCTTTCGCCTGACCGCACAGATCGCGATGATCGTTGCCATCTTCGACCGCATCCGCAAGGGCAAGGAGATCGTCAAACCCGACACCTCGCTCTCTCACGCAGCCAACTTCCTCTGGATGCTCAACGGCGAAAAGCCCTCCGAGACGGCCATCAGGGCGCTCGATGTCGCCCTGATCCTGCACGCCGATCACGAGCTCAACGCCAGCACCTTTGCCGCGCGCGTGATCGCAGCCACCTTGTCCGATCTGCACTCCGCCATTACGGGCGCCATCGGCGCGCTCAAGGGACCTCTGCACGGCGGAGCGAATGAAGCCGTGATGCACCTGCTCTACGACATCGACAAGGCCGGCGAAGATCCAGTCGAGCACGTCCGCAAGATGCTGGCGAACAAGGAGAAGATCTCCGGCTTCGGCCACCGCGTCTACACCACCGAAGACCCGCGCGCCACGCACCTTCGCAAGATGTCCGAAGACCTGGGCAAGGACGCCAATCCCAAGTGGTACACGATGTCGCGCCAGATCGAACTCTTCATCAAGGAAGAGAAGAAGCTCAACGCCAACGTCGACTTCTACTCCGCCAGCACCTATACGACGCTGGGCATCGACATCGATCTCTTCACGCCGATCTTCGCCATCAGCCGTATCTCCGGCTGGTGCGCCCACGTGATCGAGCAGCACGACGACAACCGCCTCATCCGTCCGCGTGCCGACTACACCGGCCCCGCGTGGCCTGCACCCTACGTCCCCATGGAACAGCGCAGCTCACAGACCAAGCCCTACCCACCAAAGCCCAGCGCATAAAAGCAGAGCGTAGACCAATAGAGGATAGAGCGTAGAGAAGGCAGCACCTTTTTCTCTACGCTCTATCCTCTACTCTCTACACTCTGTCTTACTTCGCGCTTGCTGGCGGCACGATCCCGTTCATCCGCAGGTACTCCACGATCTGCCCGTAGTGGTCGTATCCGTGTGCGACTCCGAAGGCCGCTACCGTTGCGCGGGTCTGCATCCCATCAGCGCCCTTGATCGTTACAAACGCATTCTCCGGAGTGATCGTAGCGAGCGCCTTGTGCGCGAACACAAACGACGCAGCCAGTGCAGCGACGATATCGTCCTTCTTCGTCATCTCGCCGATGGCCTTCACGTCGACTTCCGGCTTCATACCGCTTACCGTGCTGTAGAAGTAGTAATTCGCTTGAGCCAGATGCGTCGCCTGCTGCGCAAACGTACGCACCGTATCGAACTTTACGGTCTGGGAAGGAGCGAAGATCGCCGCACTCGGTGCAAAGCTATACTTCTCCGCCGGCATCGCCTTCACCGCTCCCATCAGTTCATCTTCAAGAAGGTTCAGCATGTCATCCAGGGCCTTGGAGGGCTCCGCCTTCGCGCCGATAACGGATTTTGCCGCCGATCCCATGGGCATCTGCGCCGTCGCTCTCAGGCAACACGTGCCCAGAACAATTCCTGCCACAATCATCCTTACTTGCATCTCTTCACCTCGGTTAAATTCTGCTCTTGGAGCGACACCATGCTAACAAATGCTCCGTTAGACTTGCGCTTATCTCACGCAACAACTACAGGCTGTCCGTGTTCTAGCAGAGCGTAGGGCGTTGGCATCTCTACTCCAACACAAGCACTTTCCCTACAGGTGGACTCTATGCGTCTCGCACTCTCACTGATGTTCACTGCCACTCTTCTCTCCGCTCAAAGCAGCTTCGCAGCGCCGCCGCAGAGCACACCCATCCCATCACAGACCTCGAATGCCGCGCCCACCCTCCTCATCCCCGCTGGAACCCAAATAGGGATGGAGCTTACACGCCCTGTCTGGGCCGCCAGCGCCAAACCCGGCGACCTCTTCTACGCTGAAACGGTTGTTCCCGTCAGCGTCGGGAACCAGACGGTCATTCCCTACGGCACCTTTGTCGAAGGCACCATCACGTCCTTCACCAACCCGGTCAGGAAATCGAATCAGGCACTCTTCCATCTGCAGTTCGACAAGATCATCTTCCCCAATGGCTACACGATCGTTCTGACGAAGCCATCGATCCGTGCTCTTGTAACCGTGAAGGTCAGTACGAACAACGATCTCCTGCTCGATAACGGCGCGCAGATCACCATGCCGCTTCGGTCATCCCTCGCCCTGAACGCAACCGAGATTACTCAAGCCATCTCGCTCGCCCAGGCTCCCACCCCAGGAGACTTCGTTCCGGCTACCTTGTGCCGTCCCAGCCCCGGCTACCCAGGCGACCCGGGCTCTCCGGGCACACCCGATGTCACGATTCCCGGCAATCCCGGCACGCCGGATATCACCATCCCCGGCGCCGATGGAGCACCCGACACCGTGATCCCCGGCATTCCTGCAACCCCCGATACCGTCATTCCAGGCATGCCCGCCACACCGCCGACGCCGCCTACTCCTCCAACCGTGTGTCCTGATCCGCCGGTGGTGATCTCCAGTGTTGCGGACCATTCTGCCCACACCCGAGCTACCTCTTCATCCATCACCGTCAAGAAATAACCGCCGCACCAGAAGCTCGAAGGGACTCCATCATGCAGCTTCGCTTCCGCACCTTACTCCTGATCGCCAATCTCTTCCTCCTGGCCCTGCCGGCCGCTACCGCACAACAGACCGCAGTCAACACATCGCCTGCAGCCTCATCCAGCCTCACGATTCCCACCGGGATCGTCGCGCCGCTCACGCTCGTCACCCCGATTGCGAAAAAGGGGATGAAGGCCGGCGACACCGTTACGGCCTCGATCGCCTTTCCGGTCACGGTAGGCGACCAGATTGCCCTCCCCGTCGGAACCCTCGCCGAAGGACAGATCACCGCCATCATCAAAAGGGCGAAGAAGACGGGCCAGCCCTTCGTCCAGATTCACTTCACGCGTCTGGTCTTCGCCAACGGCTACACCTCAGACCTGGACGCCACGGATGCTTCCGGCTTCTCTCCCAGCAGCATCGTCGCTCCCCTGACTCCAAGCGAGATCGCGATGCAGCCGGCGGCTCCTGCACCTGCGCCCAAACCCAAGGGCTTCTTCGCTCGCCTCTTTTCGCACAACAGCAGCTCGAAGCCGCCCAAGATTCTCATCGCCGCCGGCTGGCAGTTTCAGATGACGCTGCAAAGCCCGCTCACACTCGACGCCGCCAGCGTCGCCAGTGCAGCCGCCACTCCGCCGAAATAGAATCAAGTCATGCAGCGCATCTATCTCGACGCCAACGCAACAACGCCAGTCCTTCCCGAAATCGTCGAGGCGATGCGCCCCTTCTGGTTGGAGAGCTTCGGAAACCCCAGCTCCGCGCACCAGTCCGGCCAGCGCACGCGTTCTGCCGTAGAGCACGCTCGCGGCGCTATCGCCAAGCTCCTCCACTGCACCTCGAAGGAGATCATCTTCACCTCCGGTGGCACCGAGAGTGACAACCTCGCGCTCTCGGGCGTCCTGCAGCCCTATCTCGACTCCGGCGAGCCTGCACACCTCATCACCTCGAACATCGAGCACCATGCCGTGCTCTACACCGCTGAATCGCTCGAACGGCGCGGCATCGAAGTAACCTATCTCGCCCCCTCACGCGATGGCGTCATCGACCCCTCCGCGCTCGAAGCCGCGCTGAAGCCGCACACCAAACTCGTCTCCATCATGCTGGCGAACAACGAGACCGGCGCCGTCCAGCCCGTCGGCAAACTCGCCCGCATCGCGAAGGCCCACGGCACACTCGTCCACACGGACGCCGTACAAGCCGCTGCCAAGCTGCCCCTCGATCTCTCCGGCGAGTTCAAGAACGTCGACCTCCTCTCGCTCTCCGGCCACAAGATGTACGCCCCGCAAGGCACCGGCGTCCTCTTCGTGCGCAAGGGAGTCCAGCTCGCACCGCTCTTCCACGGCGGCCCTCACGAACGCCAGCGCCGCGCCGGCACAGAAAACGTCCCCGGCATCGTCGGTCTCGGCCGCGCCGCCGAGCTAGCCCACGAGTGGCTCAACTCGCAACTCGACTCTCGTAACTCGACCCTCGCAGCGGAAACCCCGAACCCCACGAGTCTCACCACCCTCCGCGACCGTCTCGAACAAGGCCTGCTCAACGCAATCCCCAACGCATACCTCAACGCCTCAGGCGCACCGCGCGTCCCGAACACTACCAACTTGCGCATCACCGGCGTCGACGCCGAAGCTCTGCTCATCGCGCTGGACATCCAGGGCATCGCCGCGAGCTTCGGCGCAGCCTGCCAGTCCGGGGCCACAGAACCCTCGCACGTCCTGCTGGCGATGGGCCTCAGCCCCGCGGAAGCCCGCTCCAGCCTGCGCCTCTCTCTCTCCCGCCTCACCGCCGCCGAAGAGATCGACCGCGCCCTCGAGATCATTCCAGCGGTAGTCGCACGCCTGCGCTCACTCAGCTAAGCCAGCGTTGCAATGGCTTTGGCTTTGGCTTTGGCTTTGGCTGTTGCTGTTGCTGTTGCTGTTGCTGTTCTAGTTGTCATTCCCGCGGGGAATCTGCTTTGGCTCTGGCTTTGGCTCTGGCTCTGGCTTTGGCTTTGGCTTTGGCTCTTGCTCTTGCTCTTGCTCTTGCTCTTGCTCTTCTGGTTGTCATTCCGAGGCGCAGCCGAGGAACCTGCTTCCTCCCGTTCTTCGCCCGCACCTGCAAGCCCTAAAGCCGAAGCCACCAGTAAGGGTTAACGGCCCGCTTCATCCCAGCCCAGGGCGTAGCCCTGGGTTACAGGCAAAAAAGACGTAGAGGGCTGAAAGCCCGACTCATCGGTCGCGCCACGGAAGCTCGAATCTTCACCCTCGGTCTCTCACCGATTGCCGCTCGCTCTCATCCCCCACTGCCTCAAATGAACCTCCGCAATCAGGCTTGAGATCGCAGACGCATCGACCATCGCTGGCAGATGAGATCTCTCTGCCGCCAGTTCCGCAATCTGATGCAGCGAATGCGCCTCTTCGAGAAGCCTCTCCAACGTCCATGCACCGCTTCTCACTTCAATCAGCAGATCTTTTTCCGGGCGAGGCAATGTGATGGTTCCCTTCTCCATCAACTCGATGCACTCAAAGTACAGGCGCAGGCAATGCATGGCGGCCTTCGTATCGTAACCGAACCTGCCGATATACTCCGGCCGCTGGCCTTTAGCGCCATGCCCCTTCTCGCCGGTAATCCTCTGCAGTTGATTGCTTGCAAAACCGAGAAACTGCTCCGCGGACTGCTTCGACAGAAAGAGCTCTCGACGACCCTGCACAAGTGACCACGACACATCACTCACAGCCGTTGCGTCAGCAAAGATAAAATGCAACGCCGTCGCATTGCCCTTCGCCGCCAGCTCCGCCCACCGTCGCAACGAGTACAAGGTAATGTCAACATCTTCAGGTCCATTGCGGCGTTCATCGCTCGCCGTCGACCAGACAAAGTGGTCCCTGGGATTGAGTCCAAGCGCCACATTCGGCGGCTCAATAAATACCCCATAGATATCAAGGTCGTCCGTGGCGCCAACCTTGGCGCCATGTAGCTCCGAGCCGCCGATAAAGAGGTGCACGATCTCTTCGAGCGCGTCGAATCCCGATCGACGCACCTCCTCCATCAGACGTCCCGCAAGCATCACAACCTCACAGATACCACGGAATATTCACCACAACAATCCGCTGATTGCCCTTCAGCAACAGCATCAGCTTCAGCAACTGCACGCGCTGGTTATGCAGCAGGTTCTCCCACCAATGCCGCACGACAAGCTCCGGCAGCAATACCGCAATCTTGCGTCCGGGGTTCTCGTCTTCCAGCTTCAGCACATAGTCCATCAGCGGAGACAGGATCGTGCGATAGCTGCTCTTCACCGTAATCAACTCCGGCTCGGCCATATTGTGTTCGCGCACCGGCTTGATCACCATCTGGTCCCACACACAGCCCAGGGCATCCGAATCGTCGCTATCCACATGGACGACCTTCACGATCGGGCTCATCAGCATGCCGAAGCGCATGGCCTTCTCCGTGATCTTGTCCCACCGTGCCATCGGGATCACGACGATAGGAGGTTCCAGACCCGTGAGCCGTAACGGAGTCGGATCTTCCGTCTCGCGCTTCACGCGTGAATAGTGCCGCTTTACCATCAGCATGAGACCGATCAGGAAAGGCACCAGCAAAGCCGTTACCCAGGCGCCGTACATGAACTTCGTCACCAGGATGATGCAGAGCGAAATTCCCGTCGCCACCGCACCCAATCCATTGACGAACATCTTCACATGCCGGTGAGGAGCGTCCAGCGTCTTGTGCCAGTGCTTCACCATGCCCGCCTGGCTCAGCGTAAACGCCAGAAAAGCGCCGATAGCATAGAGAGGAATCAGTCTGTCCGTCACGCCCCTGAACAGAATAAGAATCAGCGCGGTAAATCCGGTCAGAGCGTAGATGCCATGGGAGAAAAGCAGCCTGCGCCCCTTAAGCAGGAACACATGCGGCAGGTAATCCTTTCCTGCAATCGCCCGTGCCATACGCGGAAAGTCGGCAAACGCCGTGTTGGCGCTGAAGGACAGCGCCGCCAGTACGCCGCCCATCGTCAAAAAGTAGAACCACCCGCGCCCAAACACAGCCGCCACTTCGATCGATAGCACGCTCTGGTAGTTGGTCGCATCCGGGTCCATCGCCGTCACGTGATACGCTCGCGCTACAAACGAAAGCCCGAACAGCAGGATGATCAGAATGCCGATAATTACCGTCAGCGTGTGATTGGCGTTCTTCGCACGCGGCTCCTTGAACGCCGTCACACCATTCGACACGGCCTCAACGCCTGTCATGGCCGCGCATCCGTTGGAAAACGCCTTCATCAGCAGCCACATCATCAACAGCGGTGTCAGCGTACGCAGCGGATTAGATACCGGAGGCGGCGGCGCACTCAGCGCCAGTGGATGGCCACCCGATGCCAGCGCGTGATACACCCCCACGCCGATGGTCGTAAGCAGCGTCCCCACAAACAAGAATGTTGGCGTCATAAAGACGGCGCCCGTCTCCTTAACACCGCGCATATTAACAATTGCAATCCCCGCCAGGATCGTTAAACACATCAGCAGTTGGTAGTGGTGCAACGTCGGACCGTATTTCGTGCCTTCAGCCGCGCTCACCAAAGCCGTTACACCGGCCGAAATGCCCACCGCAGCCGTCAGGATGTAGTCGATCATCAGAGCCGCAGCCGCAAATAACCCCGCGTGATCGCCCAGGTTCTCACTGGCAACGGTAAACGAGCCGCCACCATTGGGGTAGGCCTGGATCGTCTGCCGGTAGCTGAGATAAAGAATCGTCAACAGGGTCAGGATGCATGCAAAGATTGGCAGCAGATAGTGGTAGACGCCGTAGAACCCCAGGGGAATCAGAAGGGTCATGGCCGCTTCCGGTCCATATGCTGCACTGGTAAGTCCATCCAGCCCGAAGATCGGGACTCCTGCCGCTACGCCAATGTGCTCGTCGTGTTCGGCACTGGTCGCTATCGGTTTTCCAAATAGAACATCAAAAATGCTCATGCCTCGCTAAACCTCGGGCACCCGCAGGGCGCACCGATAAATATCCTACGCTAGGTTGTCAAACCGCTTGCATACGGGAACAGTTTTTATCGGCTTTTATTCTGCAGACCGCCCCGCAGCAGCCCCCAACTCTCTTCAAAACCCAGGTCTTTTTGAACCTTCGAGCGGTTCGGCGATAATCCTATCTATGCCGACTCTCTACGACCTCCCGCTCACGACCCTCTCCGGCTCCCCCACCACCCTCGCCGACTTCTCCGGCAAGGCCCTGCTGATCGTCAACGTTGCCTCCCGCTGCGGACTCACCCCCCAGTACACCGATCTCGAAAACCTCTATCAGCAGTTCAAGGACCAGGGTTTCGTCATCCTCGGCTTCCCCGCCAACGACTTCGCAGGCCAGGAACCCGGCTCCAACCAGGAGATCGCCAAGTTCTGCTCGCTTGACTATCCCGTCACCTTCCCCGTGTTTGCCAAGATCACCGTCACCGGCCCGGACCAGCACCCGCTCTACGCCGAACTTACCTCGGCCGCACCCGAGCATGTCGTCAACGACGCAGGCTTCCGCGGCAATATCTCCGGTTACCTCAAGTCCCAGGGCCTCCCCGAGCCCGCACCGCTGCCCGCCGTCCTCTGGAACTTCGAAAAGTTTGTCGTAGGCCGCGACGGCACCGTCATCGCCCGCTTTGCCCCCGACATGCTCCCCAGCGATCCCCGCATCGTCAGCGCTATCGAACAAGCCCTGTCCAATTAGGACAGGGGAGGCTGCGTCCCAGAGTGCTCAAGTTACGTCTTCTGAGTAACACTGAAAATTTGTTGCTTCAGAGAGGATCACCTGCACCATGCTCACCAGGACCTTGCTCTTTGCGTCTGTCTTCGCTGTAATGCTGCCCGCGTTCTCGCAGACACCCATCCGTATCACCGCCGACCTTACCGAAGCCCCACGCAAGCTCTATCACGCGGAGATTGACCTCCCGGTCAAGCCCGGACACCTCACGCTCACCACCCCCCAGTGGATTCCCGGCAACCATCGCCCCACCGGCCCGGTCGAGGACATCACCGGCGTCGTCTTCACCGCCAACGGCAAGACCCTGCAGTGGCGTCGCGATGACGTCGATCTCTACGCGTTCCATCTCGATATTCCCGCCGGAGTGACAAGCCTCCACGCCCATCTCGACTGCATCGTGCTGGCTCGCGCCTCGGACAAGATCGCCGTCCTCGAGTGGGAGAAGCTGCTGCTCTACCCCGCCAACCTTCCCGTAGCCAAGATCGCCATTCAGCCCAGCGTCACCGTCCCGGCCGGATGGGGCATCGGTACGGCACTGCAGCCCACCGGTAACTACGACCCCAACGCCAAGGCCGGCGGTACCACGGAGTTCCACGCCACCACGGTAGAGCAGCTGGAAGACTCCCCCGTGATCGCGGGTGAGTACTTCCACGAGTTCGCACTCGCCCCCGAGGTCACGCCGAAGCACTACCTCGACGTCGTCTCCGACGAGCCCAACGACTCCAACCTGCGCCCCGAGTTCCTGCAGGAGGTCTCCAACCTCGTCCGCGAGGCCGGAGTTGCCTACAACTCACGCCACTACAACGTCTACCACTTCCTGCTGACGCTCTCCGACGTCGCCGGCGGTGAGGGACTGGAGCACGGCCAGTCCTCCGACAACGGAGTCGACGAGCTCGCCTACTCCGACGCACACCATCAAGCAGGGGATGCCGATCTGCTCGCCCACGAGTTCACCCACTCCTGGAACGGCAAGTATCGTCGCCCCGACAAGCTCTACCAGACCAACTTCTCCGCCCCGGAAGTCGGCGAGCTGCTCTGGGTCTATGAGGGTATGACGCAGTACATGGGCAATGTGCTCGCCGCACGTTCCGGCCTCAAATCCCAGGCACAGTACCGCGACAACCTGGCCGCCTCGGCCGCCTCGCTCGACTACAAGAGCGGCCGCAACTGGCGCTCTACCGACGACACCGCACTCGCCGCCAGCGTCCTGCGCAGCAACAGTCCCGTATGGTCCAACTGGCGCCGTGGACAGGACTACTATCAGGAAGGCGAGCTGCTCTGGCTCGACGCCGATACGAAGATCCGCGAACTTACCAACGACCAGAAGTCTCTCACCGACTTCTTCCACCTCTTCCTCGCAAAGGGCGGCAACACCGGTCCTCTGATCGTGACCTACAACCGGGCCGAGATCATCGCCGACCTGAACGAGGTGGTGAAGTTCGACTGGGCAGGCTTCCTGCACGAACATGTCGACCTGACCAACGAGCACGCCGACTTCGCCGGCATCGAGCGCGGCGGCTACAAGATCGTCTACCAGGATCACCCCTCCGACACGGAGCACATGGGAGCCGGCAACCGCCGCTTCTCAGGGCCCAATGTCTGGTACTCGCTGGGTCTGCGCCTGAATGCTGAAGGCGTAATCTACGACGTACGCTGGGGAGGCCCCGCGGACAAAGCCAAGCTGGCCCCCGGCCAGAAGCTGATCGCCGTCAACGGCCACGTCCTCAGCACGGACAGCCTGCACGAGGCGCTCGTAGCCGCCAAGTCCAATACGGAACCGATCCACTTCCTGATGCAGACCGAGAGCTACATCAAACCGATCGACGTCGATTACCACGACGGCGAACGCTTCCCGGCGATGGTCCGCGTCGACGGCACAAAGGACTACCTCGACGAGATCACCTCGCCGCTAACCAAAGCACCTGCCGGCGATGCCGCCAGCAAGTAACAACCTGTAAGAACAACAAGGCACAAGAAAAGGGTGCGAGAGCTAATGCTCTCTCACCCTTTCGCACGTCATCTGGCTGCGCGAAGCGCGTTCCGTGACGCTTCAGCGTCACGGAGTCAGAGGGAGCCGTAGCCTTTAGGCTACGGAATAAAAGCCAGGCAAGAATTGGGCTTTAGCCCCGGGCCGTTCTTTCGACGCGCGCAAGAAGCCTACTCCCCCGCCGACACAACGCCCCTCACAGCCTCGGCGATCACCCCATCCGCCGCCTCACCCACATCACCCGAATCCAGCAACGACTCCATCGCCCGCCCAATCAGCAACAGCAACGGCGCAGGCCCACAGGTAAGCCCGGCCAATTCCGACAGCCTGCACGCAGCATAGCTCTGCCGCGGCGTCGCCGCCTGCGAGATCGCACAGCACGGCGTATTCCCCGAAACACCCGCGGCAGCAAGCTCCCGCGCGATCCGTTCGGTATCCCGACCCGGCATGTAGAGAACCAGAGTAGCGTCCTCCGGCAGCGGCCCCGCCCAGATCGGCGTAGCCTCCGTCTTGTCCGCCGCATGATGCCCGGTGCAGAAGATCAGCTTGGACGCACTCTTGCGATCCGTAAGCGGCAGCGATAGCGCGGCCCCCGCAGCAAACGCCGCAGTCACGCCGGGCACCACCTCAAAAGGAATCCCCGCCGACCGCAGCGCCGCAATCTCTTCTCCCGCACGCCCAAAGACCAGCGGGTCGCCACTCTTCAGCCGCACCACGGATTGCCCCGCCTTCGCGGAGTCGATCATCAGCGCATGAATCCCCGCCTGCGTAATGCGCGGCCGTCCGCAACGCTTGCCGACACTGGTAATCAACGCATGGCGATGAACCAACGCCAGCACCTCATCCGGCACAAGGTCGTCGTGGAAGACGACATCTGCCGACTCCAGCAGTCGCAGCGCACGCAGCGTCAAAAGCTCCGGATCGCCCGGTCCTGCGCCCACAAGATAAACCGTTCCCTTCACCGCCTGGGTCATCACAAAATCTCCTCAGCAGAAAGGAATCCATGTTCCTGCGCGTGCTGCCGCGCTCTCATCCGCGAAGGGCAGCCATCATAGCCGCAGACCTCGCGCTGTGCGAGCTCATGCAGCAACAGCTTGCGCGGCTCGCCAATGGGTTCCACCGCCGTGACTTCACGCCGCAGACGGCCAAGCTCCGCCAGCCACTCCCCGGTATCCAGCGGCAACTGCGCGTTGATCTCCTTGCGCAGCCGCTGCGCCAGCGCGGGACTCTCCCCAGCAGTAGAGATAGCGATCTGCAACTCGCCGCGCCGCACTACAGACGGAAAATAGAAGTCGCAGAACGGAGGATCGTCGACCGCATTGCAAAGAATATCCGCCGCATTGGCCTCGGTGAAGACCGCGCGATTCACCGTCGGCGTTGCCGTAGCAGCTACAGCAAGAAACGCTCCGGCCAGATCGCCAGGCGCATACTCACGCCGATGCCACTGAAGCTCCCCCGCCTCAGCCCACTCCTGAACGCGCGGCAACGCCTCGGGAGCGATGACCGTAACCCGTGCCTCCGCAAGCAGCAGGCTCTCAATCTTCGACTCGGCAATGAGGCCCGCGCCGACAACGACGCAGGGCCTGGCCGTAAGTTTGAGGAAGATCGGAAAGAGACTCATCGTTGCATCCTTAGCCTACATTCGCCGGAACACGGCCCGGCGCGGGATCGCGCTCGACCGCCGAAACCACCGCTCCCGCAAGCTGTGCCCGCAGATCCTCATCGCTGGTACGCCGGAAGTAGCTGCGCAGACTCTCGCCCTCCGCACGCGTCGACAGATACCCGCGCAGCAGACGTTCGATAGCCTCCGGGCAGTCCTCTGCCGTAGCGCGATAGCCGATCTGGCGCGCAATACCAGCATATTCGCCCACCGCCCCGCCGACGCAGAAGTAGTAGGCATCGACCATCTTGCCATCCTTCTTGATCTTCTTGCCTTCCAGTCCGAGGTCCGCAATCCAGCTCTGGCCGCAGCTGTTCGTGCAGCCCGTCACATGCAGCCGCAGCTGCTGATCGAACTCCGGAAGGCGCTCTTCCATCTCTCCCACCAGCCACTTGGTAAAGCCCTTGGTCTCCGCGATCGCCAGTTTGCAGAACTCGGTGCCGGTGCAGGCCACAGCGCCGCGATAGAAGACCGTCGGCTCAACCTGCAGGCCCAGCCCGGTGATCTCCTGTACCAGCGTTGGAATCTTCGCATTAGGAATGTTGACCAGCACGATGTTCTGTCCGATCGTGGCGCGCAACTGGCCATCGCCGGAGGTCTCGCTCAACGAGGCCAGCGAGTGCAGTTGGTCAGCCGTAAGCCTGCCGTTCAGAACCGTCGCCCCGACGTAGCTCAGGCCTTCCTGCTTCTGGCGATGCACACCAACGTGGTCGCGATAGAGGTCCTTGGCAATCGGCCCTTCCTCGCACGGATCGAACTTGAAGCCCAGCTTCTCTTCAATCGCCGCCAGCATCGTCTCCGCAGTCCAGCCATTGCGCATAAAGAGGTACTTGATGCGGGCACGGGTGCGGTTCTCACGCAGCACTTCCTGCTCGCGGAAGATCTCGCAGACCGCCTTGACGGCGTCATAGGCCTTGTCCTGCGGGATAAACGCATTCATGCGCACCGCGAGATGCGGCTCGGTCGAAAGACCGCCGCCGACACGCAGGCTATAGCCGATCTCTTCCTTACCATCCTTCACGCGCTTCAGCGCAGTAAGAGCGACGTCGTTGATCTCCGGATAGCTGCACCAGAGCGGGCAACCGGTAACCGTGATCTTGAACTTGCGCGGCAGGTTATAGAACTCCGGATTCGCCGTCAGCTTGTGCGCGATCTCCACCGCCAGCGGAGAGGCATCGATCAACTCATCGGCATCGAGCCCGGCAAGCGGGCAGCCGGTCACGTTACGGACCACGTCACCACAAGCGCCCTTGGGCGAAAGCCCAATCGCCGTCAATGCGTCAACGACCTCGGGCAGCGACTCAATCGTGAGCCAGTGCAACTGTATGTTCTGGCGCGTCGTGATGTCGGCTATGCCCCGTGCATACTTCGCGGTGATATCGGCGATCACGTGGAGCTGCTTCGCGGTCAGCATGCCATTGGGCAGGCCGATGCGCATCATGAAGTACTCGCTGGCCTTCCCCTCACCGCCGACGCCGCCGGTCACGCCGACGCCATCGCCCTGCGTGTAGACGCCCCACCACTTGAAGTATGTCCCGGTCCACTCCGGCAGTACGCTGTCGCGGCCTTCGCGCGCAAACTGCCGCACCTCATCCCAGGCATTCCAGGGATTCTTCTCACGCTTCAGGCGTTCGACCTTCTGGGCTTTGGTCTCTTTGGGCGCGGCTACGGGCGTCGCGGGGGTTGCTGTGTCGCTCAAGTCTGTTCTCCAGGTCAGGAATCAAAGCAAAAAGGCCCACGAAACTTTTCGTGGGCACTTAGGGAAATCGTCAATCTGTGCTCGCTATCGAGCAACCAACATCGACGCCCCGGTGCCGGGGCAAAGACAACAGGTTGCGATGCGCGAAAAGCTCATACAACTAAGGGTAACGGGAATGAGCGCTGGAAGCAAATTCTGTCTGACCGGAACCGCAGCACTTGCCTTTGTCGCTGCTTCTGCCTTTGCTTTTCTGGTTGTCATTCCCGCAGGGAACCTGCTTCTGCCTTTGTCGTTGCTCTTGCTTTTCTGGTTGTCATTCCGAGGCGCAGCCGAGGAACCTGCTTCCTCCCGTTCTTCGCTCGTACCACCCAAAACGCCCAAGCAAAGCCACCACCCTACCCCAACCGCGCCTCTGCCTCTTTCGTCGCCTCATAAATCTGCTCAAACGACTCAATCGCGTACAGCACCTTCTGCATATTGCCAGTATCGACCTTCTCCTCCAGCACCTGATCCAGATTGAAGTCCCGAATCTCCAACCCGGCAATCCGCTCAACCACCTGCGTGCACTCTCCATGCGACGAGATCAGCCCGCTGCCATAGACCTTGATCGCACCCCGCTCGCGAATCACGCCAAACTCCACCGTGAACCAGAAGAGCCTCCCCATGCGCTCCAGGGCATCCGCACTCGTCAGCCCCGCGCAGACCTTGCCATAGTGCTCCAGGAAGTCCGCAAAGACCGGGTGCGCATGCATCGGCACATGCCCGAAGACGTCATGGAAGATATCGGGCTCCGGCGTGTACTCCATCGACTCCCGGCTGCGAATCCAGGTCGTCGTCGGAAACATGCGCGCGGCCAGCATTTCGAAGAACGCATCGGCCGGCAGAAACCCGCTCACCGGGGTCGACTGCCACCCCGTACGCGGCTGCAACCGCTTGCTCACCGCAGTCAGATCGGGCAACTGGTCGGCCTGCAGTCCGATCTGGTGGAAGCCGTCGAGATACTCCGCACAGGCATGCTGCTCCAACTGCGGCATGCGCCGCAACACAAGTTCGCGCCAGATATCATGCTGCTCCGGCGTGTAGCCGGCCCAGTCCTGCTGGATAAGAAACGGTTCTGCGGCGTGCAGCTTCGTGGGGGTCGGAATAGCGGCAACGAACATGAAAACTCTCCTGCGAACCCCGAGCAACCCGGCACCCCTTCAAGGTGCGCCAGCGCTGTCTCCAGCTCGACCCACTATAAGACCAGATAAACCAAACAAAAGACAAGCCTGGTGTGGTGAGTCATTCGTTTGTTGGAGAACCAGGTTACCCATAGCGCGAAGCGCAAACCGAGACGCTTTAGCGTCGCGGGGCGGAGGGAGCCGTAGCCTTTAGGCTACGGAAATAGGGCTAAGCGAGAATTGGGCTTTAGCCCCGGGCCTTTTGGTCGCAGCCGAAAGGAGGCCCGGGCCTAAAGGCCGCATCTTTGCCAGCCCCTTATTCCGTAGCCTAAAGGCTACGGCTCCCTCCGTCTCCCTGATGCTGAAGCATCAGGGAACGCGCTTCGCGCTATGGGTAACCCTGGTCCAACGAACGAATGACTCACCACACTAGGCCTCAGACAGAAGACAAGTCCGCGCCCCTGGCCTCCCGGCCAAACCCCGTCGCCAAAGCCACCACCAATCCCACCAACAGTACTGTCAGAGCCATCACCGGCGTCAACCGCCCGCCAAAGTATCGCGAAGCTAACGCAGCCTGAAAGTGACCGTTCTGCGATGAAATCAAATTGCCCAACTGATACGCCAGCCCCGGAAAGAGCGCCCTTACCTGCGCCGGCGCAAGCTCATTCAGATGAACCGGGATGATTCCCCACGCTCCCTGCACCATGAACTGCATGACAAAGCCACCCAACGCGAGCATCGCCGCCGTGTGGCTCCAGGCCCAGAGCGGAATCACGGGAATCGCCAGCAGCGCGGCGATGATGATCGTGCGCCGCCGCCCATAGCGTTCCGAGAGCGCACCGCAGCAGATGCCTCCCAGCAGCGCGCCGATATTGCCGATGATCGCCACCATCGAAGTCGTCTGCGGCGTCAGGTGATGATCGTGCTTCAGGAACGTGGGATACAGGTCCTGCGTTCCGTGGCTGAAGGACGTAAACGCCGTCATCAGCAGGACGAGGAACAGAAACAGCGGCATATGCTTCACGATCTGCTGGAAGACCGAGCCAAGTGAGTGCGGCGCCGTCCCGAGAGATTTGCGGCGGCTCGCCTCCCAGGACGGCGACTCCTGCACACCCGAACGAATGTAGAAGACCAGCAGCGAAGGCAGTGCACCGATCAGGAACATCACGCGCCAGTTGGTGAGATACCCATGTCCATGCAGGTGCGGAAAGACCAGCCCATAGATCGCCGCCGCCAACAGGTTCCCTGTGACATAGCCCTCCTGCAGAAGCCCTGAAAAGAACCCACGGTTCTCCGCAGGAAGCGTCTCCAGCGCCAGCGCCGCGCCCACACCCCACTCACCGCCCATCGCAATCCCGAACAGAGCACGAGTGATAAGAAAGATATGGAACGTGGGCGCAAAAGCCGAGGCCACTTCAAAGACCGAGAAGCAGATGATATTAATCATCAGCGTAGGCCGCCGCCCAAACCTCTCCGCCAGCAGACCAAAGAGCAGCGCACCCAGCGGACGCATGCAGAGCGTCCAGGTCAGGCTATACGCCACAGTCTCAAGGTTGACGTGATACGACGCCGCCACCGAGTCGAGGCAGTACGTAAGGATGAAGAAGTCGAAGGCATCGAGCGTCCAGCCAAGAAAGCATGCCGTAAAAGCACGGCGCTGCGTAGCGGTAAGGGAACGGAAGGGTTGCAGCAGCGGCATCAAGCGTCCTCAGGAACCTGTCTAACAACTTACCCTAGCTCTTGTCTACGTTTTTGTCGTTGCTTGTTTTTGCCCTTGTTGTTGCTTGTTTTTCGTCGTCATCCTGAGCGGTACGCGAAGGACCCCCGCATTCGTGGTGGCATAAACGCGCGTATCCACCAAGAGTGTTCGTGTACGATCTCGTGGTTTCACCTATGCTTCGATGCCGCTACCAATACGGGGGTCCTTCGCCTACGGCTCAGGATGACGACGAAAAACAAACGACTACAAAACCAACCCCGCCGAACTCCCAACCCACGTCCGATCGCGATTATGATCCACCCCCATCATCAACCCGCGCCCCATCCGCACCAGGCTCATCATCGGTACCATGCTCTTCCCCTCCGGCCACACATACAGAATGCGAACCTCAGCCTGCGTAGGCCCTTCAGGGGTCTGGATCACCGGCTCAAAGCGCATCCTCTGCTGCAGCAGGTAATGATGCCGTTCGGCAGGAGGCACAGCCGCAAGATCGGCATCCGTCGGCGCAAACTGAATTCCCTTACCCGCAAACGAGTACAGCGGCTTGAACACCCACTCGCTGCGATCCTCCGGCAACCGGTCACGTCCAACACCTGCATACCAGTCATCCAGAAAGATCGCCGGCGGCACCGTCGGATGGTCCAGGTGCGGCAGCGAAAACTTGCTCACCCGGAAGTACCAGTTCGGATGCCCCGCCCACTCCACCTCAAGCTCATCGCGATAGTCGAAGGGCAACACAATCCCCTTCCGCTCTAACTCATCGACGATCACGCGGTTATAGATGCGATGAATTGGCACCAACTGTCCCGCGCTTTCATCACAATAGAAGAGCTTCTTTCCCTGCTTGATGAGCTTGGAGACATCCACCGTCTTGATCCCCAGCCTCTGCTCATGGACACGAAAATCGGGTAAAGTCTTCTGGGTCTCCGGTGCAATCTCTGCCAGCACCACATTCTGCGGATCGTGCCTGCCGACAATCACCTCACGCAGCAGCGACCAATAGCCCGTCTCGTCCAGCCCCCCGAGGAAATAACGAAGATCGCGATCCAGCCCATAGACCTCGATATACGCCCGCGACAACTCCGCCTGATAACCGAAGAGCGAAGGAAACGCCTGCATCTCCACCAGCTTCGGCTGCAACTGCCCATACTCATCGCGCACCAGTCCGAAGTCCACAGCCATGAAGTGCGGGTGTGCATCCTCGTTCGGCACGCGATACGCCGCGGGAACCGTCGCCGCCGAATCCCGCATATAGTGCACGTTGCCCAGCAGTTGAGAAGTAAGTTCGACACCCGCGTGCGCCATGCGCTCCATCAACTCCGGAGCGAAAAAACACGGCGTCTCCGCCACCCGGAAATCGACCTGCGTCTGCGTGCGCTCGTTCAGCCGCTGCAACAACTCGGCATACTTCGCCTGCGTGAAGCGCGCGTTGAAGTCACTGCGAAAGGGCTCGATCATCAGGTTCAGCTCAGCTTACATCGCAACAACAATTCCAGAACAGGCAACACAGAACCATGGGGTCTTTCACCCCTCCCACAAGATCGTCATCCTGAGCGAAGTAGCTCGCGTACTTTGCGAGCTACGCAGTCGAAGGACCCCGAAACCTTCCATCCCCACCGAAACCGCTGGCACCTTTCCAACCTCAACTACACCAATCGCTGCTGCCGAAGGACACCACTACACGACCACTTGCTTACGCCGCAACCAGAAACTTGCCTTCACTCATGATCTGCTCTTCGCCCTCGTCCCCACCCAGCCAGATGTTGAACGAAAGCCCCACCACATCAATATGCGTCGTCGACTTCCACGGAGCTCCTGTGTGGTTGCCATAAGGATCGCCGAATGCAATATGAATCCCCGGAAACTTCTCGTCCTGCAGAATATTTCCAATCACCTTCGAGACCCCAATATTCGTGCCGATCGCAAACTCGCCCACGCGATCCGAGTTCTCATCGGTATGGGTATAGCTCCAGAACTCGCGCTCCAGCTCCTTGTTCGCACAGGAGACCGACGTGATGCGATTCTTGCTGATCTTCACCGTCAAGGGGGTATCGCGCAGAATCCCATACCGCGCACAGAGGAAGTCTCCGACCACACCATCCACAACGAAGACGCCGTTGACCTCGCCAGGAGCGGTAAAGCACTCGCCGCCCGGCAGGTTGCCCCACTTTTCCGTGCTGATGATGCCGGAGGTCTTGAACCACTTGTAGCTCGGGTTGAGCTCCGCGCGGATGTCCGTTCCAGCAGCCGTCGTCGCCCGGACGTAAGTCGCCTTGCGCACCTTATCGAGCACCACCTGGCTCAGGCGGTCGACCGCATTGAAGTCCGCGCGCATGCCCTCCACCATTACCTCAGGGGTAATGTTCACCATGTGCGCATGACGCATCTGGCGACGGTTGACGACATCGGTCATCTGCATGCGGCTGAGCAGCTCATTCGGCTGCACCTGCACGGCAAAGATGCTGACCTGAGAGCTTTCCATATCGCTGAGAACTGCCTCCGGCATCCCCTTCAACGGGCGCGGCGCGATGCGATCGACGACAAAGGCATTCCACGTACATCCCGCGCGATCGAGCTCGCTGGCAAGCGACGCCGCAATCTCCAGGCAGCTCTCATCCGTAATGAGAGTGACCTTCTCCTCGGGCTTGATCTTGAGGCAGGTGACAACCGCATTGCGCGCACCCGGAGCGTACTCGGACGGAAAAGCAACGGCACGCAGATCAGTCCCCGCGGTGGGCGCTACTTCAGTAGCGATAGCCTGCAACGTATCCAATGTCTTCATTTCTTCACCCACCATTCATACAAGGATAACGTGCCTGTGAAGGCCAGAACCCATCTATTTTGTGGAATTATGGCCATTTTATTCATAGGATAACGGGCTCTTTTTACACTCAACGCCGTAACTGCTTTCCCTTCATCGCCGTTGCTTGTTTTCGTCATCGTCGTTGTTGTTTTTCGTCGTTGCCGTTGTTTGTTTTTCGTCGTCATCCTGAGCGGTACGCGAAGGACCCCCGCATTGGCAGCGCCACGACAGCACAGGACAACCCGGGACATCCTCTGCCTGGCGCTTCAACTGTACTGATTACAACCTACCTCCCAAACCTGTCATTTCGACCGACCAACGGGAGTGGAGAAACCCCTGTATTCGCAGCTGCATGTACCGCCGACGAAACCAGGGGAATGCTGTACTCCCTTGCAAAGAAGCCCGTCGTCAGCCGCAAAGCGTGCCCTTGCTCCAGGCATCGCAAAAATAATCGAGCGATTCCCCAACCCATCCGTCTTCCCAATAGAGGATCGCCCATCGGTATGGCCAGGCACAGTGTGATGATCGGTCTTTCTAAAACCTTCTGCCTCGCATCCTGGAGCCTCCTCATCCTGATGACAACTGCGACAGGAGCACAAAGCACCCCGCAGGCTGTACTCGCTGTGCCAAAGGCTCCTGCCGTCTCCACAACACCCTGGCGGCAGAAAACGCTTCGCTTCTCCGAAGTGAAGCCCATCCTGAGTCTACCCAGGCAAAACGTTCGATCCTCTGCCCATTGTTCGGAGGATGGCACAACCTTCGTGGATATCAATGCTGAATCCACATTGCCTAATTCGCTGGCGGTACCTGAACTTTTCAGGGTCTCTCCAAGCGGTGAAGTGTTAG
Organism: Granulicella mallensis; assembly: GCF_014203225.1. Taxonomy (GTDB): domain Bacteria; phylum Acidobacteriota; class Terriglobia; order Terriglobales; family Acidobacteriaceae; genus Granulicella; species Granulicella mallensis_A. The sequence goes on from NZ_JACHIO010000009.1 coordinate 122,451, forward strand.
ACATTCACCGAAAGATTCCTTTGGAGTTCACAGACATCTCGGTCAAAGACTTCTTCGTCGCCGAAGATGAGTTAGTCACACTGCTGGAAGCGGTGAAGCGTGACGAGCACGACGAGACGGCCACCCCACACGAAACAGGTTATTTCCTTTCGCTCTCAGACCATGACGGCGACAATGCGAAGCTGCTACAACTCGACCTGAAATTCAAACCGCTTAAGGTTGCGATGTTTGGCCCCGGCGACTTCATCGTGCTGGGCTGGGATGAGATCAATCTGCAACCTGTGCTTGTTCTCCTCAAGGACGATGGAACGATCCGCCACTTCATCGATCTTGAAGATCGTTCTCGCTCTGATCCTTACGCGACCTACGGATCGCTAAAGGAGGCGGAATCCTCTGCCACGGTTCGTTCTGATCTTGCGGTTCTGCAACGAACGCAGTTTGTGCCCTACGGCAGTCAGGTCTTGCTTACCTATCCGGGCACGGCAAGGCCTATCCGCGTACTCAGCCCCGTGGGAGAAGACAGATCGATCCCGATTGAACTGCCAGGAGGATTCGTCCTGCATGATGTTCTGGTCTCAGGTGCGCGCTACCCCCTGGTCCTGCGCGCACAAGTCATGGAAGGGCCCGGGCACACTGCTTCGGCTGAAGCGAGCACCAAACCGCGACAGAGGTTATTCGAATTCGACTCTGTTCACGGCTCGTTGCTGCGGGAATTTCTGTTCGACAAACCCAATATTGACGAGGTAACGTGCGCCGCAGCCTCAAAGCTTACGTCCATCTTTCTCGATAACATCGCCAGCCCAACTCCTCCCGCAACGAGCCTTGGAGGCCAGCCGACAAAAAGTAACGATGCAACTCAGCTGGTAATCGCTACCGCCGCTCGCTTTCCATAAGAAATACGGAGAGAGCACTATGGTGAGTCGTTAATTTGTTGAAGAACCAGCATTACCCCATAGCGCGAAGCGCAAACCGTGACGCTTTAGCGTCGCGGGGCGGAGGGAGCCGTAGCCTTTAGGCTACGGAACAAGTGGCCAAGCAAGAATTGGGCTTTAGCCCCGGGCCTTTTGTCCGCAGCCGAAAGAAGACCCGGGCCTAAAGGCCACATCTTTGCTAAGCCTCTATTTCCGTAGCCTAAAGGCTACGGCTCCCTCCGTCGCCCTGACGCTAAAGCGTCAGGGAACGCGCTTCGCGCTATGGGTAACGCTGGTGACTCAGCACACTAGCCTCTTCGCGCAGGAATGAGCGCCTTTGTTCGTTAGGTCAGTATTTCCGATGAAGTTTTACACCTTGCGGTTCAAAGTGCTACCGACCGACTGCTAATCTATCTTGGCTCGGTCCCTTTCTCTCTATCTGGATTCGGCCCCTGTTCTGCATAAGCTGTACGCATAAAACCACCGTTCCGGTGTGGGAGAATTTCGTGAGCAACCATCGTCTATCTTTTTCGTCCGTGGCCAGCGTACTGAGCGTGGCTTTTGCTCTGGGGCTGAGCGGCTGCTCGGCAAACTTCGGGGATGTTTCCAATACCCCGGCCCAAACTGCGATGCACATTCAAGGCGTGGTTCATGGAGGCCAGCAGCCGCTCAGTGGCGCGCATGTCTATATGTATGCCGCCAGCACAGCCGCTTACGGCGGTAACGGCATCGCACCGACTGCAGGTGCCACCGGCAATGCGTCGACCTCGCTGCTGACCGCCGCCACGGGAAATCCGGCGGATACGAATGGGAACTTCTACGTCACTACGGACACCTTTGGCGACTTCGCTATCAATGGGGCGTTCGCCTGTACTTCCGGCCAGCAAGTCTACCTGTACTCGACCGGCGGCGATCCGCAGTTGGCCGGAACAGGCGTTGCCGGCACGCCGAATCCCGCCGCCACGCTGCTGGCGGTGGTGGGCGACTGCGCCAGCTCGGCCTTTCCAGGGGTTACGTCCATATCGATGAATGAGGTCACCACGGTCGCTGCCGCGTATGCGCTGGCGGGTTTTGCCACCGATCCCCTGCACATCGGCGCTCCCAGCGCCGTAACGGGCCATGCACTCTCTGGGACCGGCCTGGCCAATGCGTTCAATACCGCGCTGAATCTCGTGAACCAGACCAGCGGTGCTCCTAATCCGACCTTGCCCCTGAACAGCAACGCCGTCGTTCCCGTGACTACGATCAACACGGTGGCGAACATCCTGGCCTCCTGCGTCAACTCCAACGGTGTCAGCTCGTCGGGATGCAGCACGCTCTTCGCCAATACGACGTACGGCACGGTGCCCGGAGACATAGCCACGGCGGCCATCAACATGGCACAGCACCCGGCAGCCAATCTCACCGCCCTGCTCAATCTCGCCACCAACGCCAGTCCCTTCCAGCCCTTCCTCAGCGCTCCCAAGGACCTGTCCCTCGGGATCAACTACACCAGCGGCGGCGGACTGAACCACGCCTTTGGGATCGCAATCGACGGCGCGGGCAACGCCTGGGTAACTGATTTGGCAGTTGACTCCGTGACCAAGATCTCCCCCGCCGGAGAGTTCCTCTCCGGAACCAACGGCTATACCGCCGGCGGACTGGACAATCCCATAGGGATCGCAATCGACGGTACGGGCAATGCCTGGGTGATCAATGGATTAGGTGGTGCCGTAGTTGAACTCTCCAGCACCGGAGCAATCCTCTCCGGGACAAACGGCTATACGGGCGGCGGACTGACATCGTCAAACGCAGCATCTTGGATCGCGATCGACAGCTCCGGCAACGCCTGGGTGACTAATTTCCAGGGTTCGTCCGTGTATGAAATCTCCAGCGCCGGAACAATCCTCTCCGGGACCAACGGCTATAGGGGCGGTGGCCTGGAAACCACAGGCGGGATCGCGATTGACGGCTCCGGCAATTCCTGGGTGGTAAATGAAGAGAGTGACTCCGTGACCAAGATCTCCAGCAGCGGGACAGTCCTCTCCGGGACAAATGGCTATACGGGTGGCAGCCTGAGAGTCCCAACGGGGATTGCGGTCGACAGCTCGGGCAACGCCTGGGTGGCGAATCAAGAGAGTGTCGCCGTGACCAAGTTCTCCAGCGCCGGGACAGTCCTCTCTGGGACAAATGGCTACACCGGCAGCTCCATAGATGAGGCAGCGGGAATCGCGATCGACGGTTCGGGCAATGCCTGGGTAGCGAATGCTGGAGGCTCCCTGATTGAACTCTCCAGCACCGGAACAATCCTCTCCGGAACCAACGGCTATACGGGCGGTGGCCTGAACGTCCCATTTGCGTTGGCGATCGACGGCTCGGGCAACGTCTGGGTGGGAACCGAACAAGGTAACCCCGTGACCGAGCTGATCGGCCTTGCTACCCCCGTGATTACTCCGATCGTTGCCGGTCTGCCCGCTATCCCAACAACGGACGGAACCAGCAACCTGGGCACACGCCCGTAGCTTCTTCGTGGTGAGTCATTCGTTCGTTAAAGAACCAGCGCTACCCCATAGCGCGAAGCGCAAACCGTGACGCTTTAGCGTCGCGGACGGAGGGAGCCGTAGCCTTTAGGCTACGGCTCCCTCCGTCTCCCTGATGCTGAAGCATCAGGGAACACGCTTCGCGCTGTGCTGAACAGACCATCCTTCTCTAACGAATGAATGACTCACCGCTCCAGGCATGGGCTGGAAAAGCGTCGCACAGCGCTCCTCGATCTCCCTACAACCCAGCCTTCGTCTCAGCCGCCATGTAATCCACCACCGCCTTCAAATCCCCGGTCTCTCGAAACACACGCAACTGCCGGTCAGCCCCCGAACCCTGCTCCAGCATCGTGCGAATGTAGCCGATCGCATCCCGGCACTGGAGCTCATCCAGCACATCGTCAATGAACGCGAGATACTCCAGAATCAACTCCTTCTCAGGAACCTCCTGCTCTTTGCCGAAGTCGATAAGCTTCCCCGCAAGCCCGTAACGCACCGCACGAAACTTGTTCTCCATCAGCAGCGCACGCGAGTACTGGCGAAAGTCCAGATTGCGCTCATGAAGCTGCCAAAGCTTTGCCGCCGTCGCCTGGATCAGCGCGGCAATCGCAATCGTCTCTTCGGCACGCAGAGGGATATCGCACACCCGCACCTCGACCGTATTGAAGTACGGATGGGGACGCACGTCCCACCAGATCTTCTTGGCATCGTCGATGCAGTTGGTCTTGATCAGCAGGTTCACATAGTTCTCGAACTCCGAGTAGCTATTGAACGTATCCGGAAGGTTGGTGCGCGGAAAGTTCTCGAAGACCTTCGCGCGATAGCTCTTATAGCCGGTCTCCATCCCCAGCCAGAAGGGCGAGTTTGTCGAGAGCGCCAGGATGTGCGGCAGAAAATACCGCAGCGAGTTCATGATGCGGATCGCCGCCTCGCGGTCTTCGATCCCCACATGCACATGCAGTCCGAAGATCAGGTTCGACCGTGCCACCAGCTGCAGATCTTCCACAACCTTGGCATAGCGCGGGTCGGGATAGATCTCCTGCGAGCGCCAGTCGGCAAAGGGATGTGTCGCCCCGGCCACCAGCACCAGCCCATGCTCCTCCGCAAGACGAATCATGTTGCGGCGAAGGTCGTAGATGTCCTCCCGCGCCTCGCCGATATTACGGCAGATGCGCGTTCCGACCTCGATGACTGACTGATGCATCTCGGCCTTCACGCGCTCTTCAAGCCGCAGCTTCCCCTGCGCCAGCATCTCCGTTGCAATATGCGAACGAAGATCGCGGGTCACCGGATCGATCGTCTGATACTCTTCTTCGATTCCCAGCGTGAAGGTCGGTCGCATGATTCAACCTCTGGCGAAACTAGATATTGCTCACAAGTCGAACACTGAGCTTACCGCCGTTTTTGGCCAGCGTCACGGTCACCTGGGACTCACTGAAGCCCGGCGACAAAAACTGCAGGTAATGAACTCTCGTGTTCTGCTCCGAGGAGATCGAAAATCGTCCCTGTTCATCCGTTTTAGACATCATCATGCAGCTCTTGAAACCGCGCGTGCACTCCGCGACGATCACATCGCTCATCGCCTGCCTGGCCCCACCTGCGTCCTCGGAGTAAACGGACCCGCTCAGGTTCTCGGCCCGCTGCTGCGTGTCGACCGTCTTGGTCTGACCGAAACAGGAAGCGCTCATCGCGAGCAGGCAAGCAGTCCATAGTCCCGGCATCCACATCGTGCGTATCGTCATTGATTTCCCTTCGTTACGGCCTTTTTCGCGGCCATTTTCTTCGCTGGAACCTTCTTCGCAGCACTCTTCTTTGCCGGAGCCTTCTTCGCGGGCCCAGCGCCCAGGAAGCTCGACCAGCGCAGATCCTTCATCGGCTCCCCGGCCAGCCTCGCCTTCTTGATCGCGAGCTTCGCGACATGGTCCACGATCCACTCGAAGCTCTCTTCTCCCACCGCATGCCGGTCGGCATCGGGCGCGGGATTCATGAAGTCGATGGCGTACGGGACACCATTCTCCACCGCAAACTCAACGGTATTCAGATCATAGCCAAGCGCGCGGCAAAGCTTCAACGCATCCTTCTTGACCCGCGCCAGCAGGGCCTTCGGGTACTCCGGCGGATCGAGCACATATCGTTGCGCATGCTCCCTGCGCGGATCGTACGTCATGATCCGCACATCCTCCTGCCCAACGACGTAGCAGCGAAAGTACTCCTGGAACCTAACCTCTGCCTGCAGAGTCATGCAGAGATCGCGTGTCTGGTCATAGGCATGGAAGAACTCATCGCGATTGTGGACATGGTAGACATCGCGCCAGCCGCCGCCGTCGTGCGGCTTCAGGAACGCCGGAAACTTTACATACTCAAAGATCGCGTCCCAGTCGAGCGGGTACTGCAGGTTGCGCATGGAGCGCTGGTTGGTGTCCGGCGGATAGTTCTTGTGCGGCAACAGCACCGTGCGAGGCACGGCAACACCAAGCTTCTCCGCCAGCGCGTAGTTGAAGAACTTATCGTCAGCCGACCACCAGAACGGATTGTTGATCACCTCCGTCCCCGTCAACGCTGCATTCTTCAGGTACGAGCGATAAAAGGGAATATCGTGCGATATTCGGTCGACGATGACGGCATAAGGACTGCGCTTAGCCATCTCAATCCCCCCGATCTCGACAAATTCCGCCCGAATGCTGTCAATCTCCATCGAGTTGATGCGCTCGACCAGAGCTCCCGGAAAGGTGTTTTCCATCCCAAACAACACGCCGATCTTCTTCACTGCCATAGCCGCAATCCCCCAGAACCGGTTGTCTTCGTTTACAGATAAACCTGCATCATCCTCTGCCACCAGGGCCAGTCGTGCTCAGCATTATCGCCCCACACATCGAGTCGCACCGGAATATTCTTCGCCCTCAACTCCGTGGCAAGCCTTTCGTTGTCGTTCCAGCAATGGTCGTGAACACCGGTCGCCAGAACATACGTGTTATGCCGCATCCGATCCAGATAGCCCGCGTCATGCAGGTTCGGCAGATAATCCAGCGGCAGATTGAAGTAGCAGTCCTCGTCGTAGTAGCCACGCAGAAAGCCCTTCATATCGAACGCGCCACTCATCGAAAGCAGCCCGGAGAACAGATGCGGATGCCGAAACGCAATATTGGCCGCATGATAGCCGCCGAGGCTGCAACCCAGCGATACCAGATGAGGCTGATGATTGCGTTGCCGCACGAACGGCACAACCCCTTTCAGGATGTACTCCTCATACTGCATATGACGTGCAATTCTCCATCGTGGAGGTACGTCGCGGTTGTACCAGCTCTCGGCATCGACCGAGTCCACGCAAAAGAGCTGCAGCTTCCCGGCCTCGATCTTGTCCTGCACAGACGCGACCATCGCACGATCTTCAAACTCATAGAAACGCCCGCACGAGGTCGGGAACACAATCGCCGGCAGACCGTCATGCCCGAACACGAGCATCTCCATCTCACGGTCTAACTCACCCGAGTACCCCTTGTAATATTCCCGTTTCATGAGCAGGCCCTCTGATACTCTGAGGCCTTACTTCTACACGAAGGTTGTGTTTTAGATTTGAACGATTCACTCATTGCTGTCTCTCCCGACTTCATGCCTCTCCCGGCGGACGACTTCGGCCTGCGTTTTGAAGGCGCCTCTACAAGCTCCGACGGTGCCCTGCCCTACGACCTTGACAGCAATCCCCGCTATCGCGTGCTCCGCGGATTTCACTCGCGCTTTCTGCCCGATGACAGGGATATCTCAATCTATCTCCCGGAAGCGTATCGCACTGAGACCCGGAGACGCTTTCCTGTCTTTTATTTACACGACGGCCAGAATCTCTTCGATGGCCGCACCTCTTACGCTGCCAACCGCACCTGGCGCGCCCACACCACCGCCGACTGGCTCACCCGCCAGGGCCTCATCGAACCGGTCATCCTGGTCGGCATCGCCAACACCGGTGCTCGCCGCATCGCCGAGTACACTCCGACGCGGGATGCCAGGCTCGGAGGCGGCGAAGGCACGCTCTACGGCCGGCTTCTGGTCGAGGACCTGAAACCCCTGATCGACCGCCGGTTCCGCACATTGCCCGACGCGGCCAATACGGCCCTCGGAGGCTCATCGCTGGGCGGCCTCATCACGCTGGTACTCGGCATGAAGTATCCGGAGGTCTTTGGGAAGCTCGCTGTACTCTCGCCGAGCGTCTGGTGGGACAACCGGAGCCTGCTGGCGCTGATGAACCCATCCCAGCCCAAGCAGCACCTTCGTATCTGGCTCGATATGGGCACAGCCGAAGGGCTGCGGCACCTGCGCGACACTGACCTGTTGCACCGGCGACTGGTGCTGCGCGGCTGGCGTGATGGCATCGACCTCAAATACCTGCGCGTTCCCGGCGGAGTACACGACGAGGAAGCCTGGGCAGCGCGCTTCGACCAGGTGCTAAAGTTCCTTTTCCCTGCGGTAAAGTAGGTCTGTTCTTGCCTTTCTTGCTGTCATTTCCGGTGGAAATCTGTTTTTCTTTCTGTCGTTCCCTTAGAGAACCTGCTTCTGTCTTTGCTGTTGCTTCTGTCTTTGCTGTTGCTTCTGTCTTTGCTGTTGCTTTTGCTTCTGAGATAGGCCCGGGCTTTAGCCCGGGCATTACGGGATAAACACGAATGGGGCTTTAGCCCCTGGGACAAGCCCTCCTGCGATGCGCCTAAAACCTCAAACCTATGCCCTGACTGCCGTTGCCCATCAACGACGACATATCTTCCAACGAACCACGATCGCTGAACTTCTCATCACCACCCTATTTCGGTACCGTGACACCTGCAAATTCCTGCTTCACGGCTTTGTCGTGATGCCCGACCACATTCATGTCCTGCTTACACCCGCCTCCGACCAAACCATCGAACGTTGCGCACAACTCATCAAAGGCGGCTTTTCTTTTGCCGTGCGGAAGGAGTTTGCTGGGGAGATATGGCAAGAGGGTTATCACGCACATCGCGTAATCGATGCCGAAGATCTTCGTAATCAACTCCTCTACATCGTGAATAACCCGATTGAGGAGCGCTACATTGGTTATCCGCACATTCATACGGCAGAGGATTATGCCGGACGTCTTGATGCTCCACCCGAAATTTAGCCGCTATCATCCGCGAAGGCCTGTCCCAGGGGCTAAAGCCCCATTCGTGTTTATCCCGTAATGCCCGGGCTAAAGCCCGGGCCTATCTCAGAAGCAACAGCAAAAACAAGAGGAAAAACGAAAAAACGGTGCATTCAGCCGAACACTTCACCAAGCATCGGCATTTTCCAAGACACCTTTGTATACTCGCTGTGCTTTTCCATTGCGGATTTACCTGAAATCCGAGATACTTAGGTGTTCGGACTTACACGTCCGCCGGCTGTGTCGATCGAAATCCACGGCTTCAGCGGCCAGCCCTGAACGACATTCGAGTTTTTTGAGAGGATCTACCCCTGTGTTGATGATTCGTTTGGCGCGCGTTGGCGCCCGCAAGCAGCCCCACTATCGCGTTGTTGTTATCGAGAAGGACCGCGCACGCAACGGTCGCTCCATCGAAGTGGTTGGCACCTACAATCCCCGCACCAACCCGGCAAGCGTCGATCTCAAGAGTGATCGCATCGCTTATTGGACCAGCAAGGGCGCTCAATTCTCCGAGACCGTCGGCAAGCTCGTAGCTAAGTACAAGCCTGCCACCGAGTCGGCCGCCGATGCGTCCAAGCCTCTCACCCCTGCCGTTGCGCCGACTGCTGCTGCGGTTGAACCGGTCGCCGAAACCGAGCCAATTGCTGCTGCCTAGCAATTGGTGCGATATTTGTCGCACACGTCGACTTCCCAGAGGTGACTGAGTGACCGAAAAATCAGATCCCAATCCGAACAATAGCGCTATCTCAAACATGCAGACCCTGATGCTCGAGATAGCACGAGCGCTGGTAGATGATGCCGCAGCGGTTCACGTTGACGCGTCCGATGCCGAGGGCTCCACGGTGCTTCGCCTCCGTGTGGCCCCCAACGACATCGGCAAAGTAATCGGGAAGCAGGGCCGGACAGCCCGTTGCCTGCGAACGATTCTTGGTGCCGCCAGCATGAAGCACCGGCATCGCTTTTCGCTCGATATCATTGAAGCGGAAGGCGTTAAGACCGCCCATGTCGAGTAATCCTCAGGTTCTGTAGGAGCAATGACGGATTACTCGCAACAGGACCCATCAAAACTGGACTCCTCCTCTTCAAAATGGGTCGCAATCGCTTCCATCCTGCGTCCGCAAGGACGCAAGGGTGAGGTGTTGTCCGAACTCCTGACGGATCTCACGGACCAGTTCCATGAGGGCCGTCTCGTGACGCTCGCGAAAAAGGATGCGGCACATCCGCTTCCCAGCGCTGTGCCTGTAGCACTCGAAGGCCATTGGCTCCCGACCGGCAAGAACGCCGGACGCATCGTGCTGAAGCTGGCAGGCTGCGACAGCATCTCGCAGGCCGAGCTCCTCGCTAGCCAGCAGGTAATGATTCCCGCAGAAGAACTTCCGGAGCTGGAAGAAGATACCTTCTACGTCGCCGATCTGCTCGATTGCACGCTGTTCAACGGCGAACAGCCCGTCGGCAAGATCATCGACGTGCAATTTGCCACGACCCCCGATGGGAAAATGCGCCTTCCCGATGCCGCGCCTCTGCTGTGCGTTGAACTCCCCGGCAACACAGACGAAGAAGTGGAACCTTTGTTGATTCCCTTCGTTCGCGCCCATCTGGAATCCGTCGATGTCGCCGCAAAACGTATCGTGATGCATCTGCCGGAAGGGTTGATGATCGAGGAAGACGAGTAGAGCCCGGCCTTCTCTATCCTCTACACTCTAGTCTCTACACTCTGTCTTTCTCATGCGCTTCGACATCGTCACCATCTTTCCGGAGTTCTTCGGCGGACCGCCCAATAATGGCATCCTGGGCCACGGTATCCTCGAGCGCGCCCTGCGCATGGGGCAGGCGGAGGCCCATACCCACGATCTCCGCAGCTTCACCTACGACCGCCATCGCACCGTCGACGATCGGCCCTTCGGCGGCGGCGAAGGCATGGTGCTCAAAGCTCAACCCATCTTCGAGTGCGTCGAGTCCCTGGGCATCGCTCCCAAAGCCGAACGCGACACAACGCGCGAGTCCGTCATCCTGCTCTCCGCCCAGGGCAAGCGATTCACCCAGGCCACGGCCCGCCATCTTGCCACGCTGGATCGCGTCGTCCTGATCTGCGGCCGCTACGAAGGCGTGGACGAGCGCGTCAGCCAGTTGCTCTGTGACGACGAACTCTCCATCGGCGACTACGTAATCTCCGGCGGAGAGCTTGGTGCAGCGGTCATCGTAGATGCCGTCGTCCGCCTGCTGCCCGGCGTATTGGGCCACGCCGACTCCTCAAAATACGAAAGCTTTGGCGAGGGAGATGAACCCGCCGATACCATGACCGAGGATGGCGTTCCCCGCTCCACCCACGGCGCTGGGGGCCTGCTCGACTACCCTCACTACACGCGGCCAGCAGAGTTCCGCGGCACGACGATTCCCGAGGTATTGGGGAATGGCGACCACAGCGTTATCCGCAAGTGGCGCAGGCAGGCGGCCCTCGCGAAGACACTCGCCAATCGGCCCGACCTGCTGCCTTCAGCCGATCTCAATGACAATGACCGCGCGTTTCTGAGCAAGCTCGGATTCAATCGAAAGCATTGAATCCGCTCTAATCCGGAGGCGCTCCTCCCCATGGCGTGTACCTCACCCAGGGAGCCTTGGCGATCAGCGCAGATAACTGCTGATTGGAAAAGCGGTGTATATAGGGGACGGCCCACCCAATAACGAGGGCTCCGAAAGAGATAAGAAGAATGTGTTTGAAGCAGGGTCAGCGCTCTGCTAGACTCTGCTCGTCATCCAAGAGCCCTCATGCGACGAATCGCAATCCTGCTCGTTATCACCTCCGCCACCTGCCTCTCCACCTTGCAGGCGCAAAGCGCTCCCTCCCGCGGGCCTGACGGGAGCATGCGAAGCATCACTCCAGGCATTGAGGTGCTCCCCTATCTCAACCGCCCGTTCTCCGGAACGGACACCATCGTGAAGACTCTCCCGATCGAGGGCGGAGGAACGATCACAACCTCCGAGACGTCAAAGATCGCACGAGATAGCCAGGGACGGCTCTATCGCGAACGGCATCACTTTGCAGCAGTGGATGTCGATCCAGAGAAGACACTCTACGAGTTCTACGTGCTTGATCCGATATCTCATACGCATACCGCATGCACCATCGCGACTCATCAATGCACGCGCACAAGCTACCATCCTCGGTTTTCGTATCCAGTACAGCCAACCGGCGCCTTTGATGCAGGACGGCGTTTCCTGACAAGAGAGGATCTCGGACAACAATCGATCGATAATCTCCCGACGATCGGGACCCGCGAAATCACCACCATTGCCCCGGCGACGGTAGGAAACGACAAGGAGCTTACCTTGACGCGAGAGTTCTGGTACTCGCCTGATCTGAGAACGAATCTCTCTGTCATCCGGAAAGATCCGCGCGAAGGAACTCAGGCCATTCATCTCAACGTGCTATCGCGCGATGAACCCGATCCCAGCACCTTTGCCGTCCCCGCAGGCTACACCGTTCAGGATGATCTTCAGGTAACAACATCCTCCAACTGACCTGTGGATTTCCCTCTGCAAAATTGCGTAATTCGTGTAAACTGAATCCTGCGACTTTACGAAGGAATCACATCATGTCTATCCATCCGATTATGCAGAAGCTGGCTGACAAGCTCCAGCGCACCGACCTCCCCGAATTTGCTGCCGGCGACACCGTTCGCGTACAGGTCAAGATCAAGGAAGGCGACAAAGAGCGTCTTCAGGCGTTCGAGGGCATGGTCATTGCCGTCAAGAAGGGCCCCCAGGGCAGCTTCACTGTTCGCAAGATGAGCTTCGGCCAGGGCGTCGAGCGTATCTTCCCGTACAACTCGAAGGTTGTCGACAAGGTCGAAAAGATCCGCTCCTACCAGGTGCGCCGCTCGAAGCTCTTCTACCTGCGCGGTCTGCGTGGCAAGGCTGCCCGTCTGCGCGAGGTTGAGCGCACTAAGTAAGCTTTTCTCCACGCTTCCAGAAAAGCGGCGGCCCTCGGGTCGCCGCTTTCGTTTGCGCACAACAAATCCGCTAAACTCGAAAACAACGATGTCGGCCCTTTTCCAAATTCCAGTTCCGCCCGGCGTCACCAAAGCCACCGCCAAGCAGCAGATGCTGAAGCAGCTAGTGTGCAGCGATGCCCCGGAGCAGGCCTTGCGCTATCAGGGCTTCCGGTCGATTGCAGGCGTCGACGAGGTCGGGCGAGGTGCGCTCTTTGGCCCGGTCGTCGCTGCAGCAGTGATTCTGCCCGAGAAGACCGGCGTTCTGGCCCGGATGGGACTCAAGGACTCCAAGCAGCTTACCCGCGAAGACCGCGAGCGCCTCGACCGCAAGATTCGCACCATGGCATTGGCCGTCGCCATCGCCGAGGTCGACGCCGCCACCATCGACCGGGTCAACATCTACCAGGCCTCGCGCATGGCTATGCTGATGGCCGTACAGCAGCTTGGGATCGCCCCCGACCATCTCATCATCGATGCCATGCGAATCGACCATCCCTGCCCGCAGACCAAGCTGTACTACGGCGATGCACTGTGCCTCTCTATCGCCGCAGCTTCGGTAGTCGCCAAGGTATATCGCGATGGATTGCTGCGCGAGTTTGACACGGTGTATCCGCAGTATGGCCTCGCCTCTCACAAGGGATACGGAACGCCGGAGCATCGCAGGGCTCTCGTCGCGCATGGCCCCTGCGAACTTCATCGCCACACCTTCGCCCCGGTTGCGGCTGTTTGTACCAAGGATGTGCCGAAAGACAATATCGAACCCCGCGAGTTATTCCCCGCTGACGACAACACACCTTTACAGGAGGAAACGTGGGCCTGAAACTTCTCTGTGTCGTCGCACACCCTGACGATGAATGCTTTGCTTTTGGCGGTGCCCTGGCCCTCGCAGCCGCACGTGGCATCGAGACCAGTGTCATCTGCCTTACGGACGGACAGGCTGCTACACACCGCGGCTCTGCCAGCAGCGGCAAGGAACTCGGAGCAATGCGCCGTGCGGAGTTCGCGGCCTCCTGCAAGGTTCTCGGCGTCGCACACCACGAGCTGCTCGACTATCAGGACGCCCAGCTCGAGTTCGCAAACCTCTCCGAAGTAGCCGGAAAGCTTGTCGCTCGCATCCGCAGCTTCCGTCCACAGGTGGTTATCACCTTTGGCAGCGATGGCGGATTGAACACGCACCCCGACCACACCGTGGTCTCTGCTGCGACAACCGCCGCGTTCCATTGGGCAGCCTCTGCGAAGCGCTATCTCGAACACGGAGAGTTGTATCAGCCACAGCGGCTCTATCACCTGTCGACGAGCTACTTTATGCCGGACCGCCCTTCCCCCATTCCCGCTCCCTGGACGGTCACGCTCGATATCAGCTCCGTCTTCGAGCGCAAGCAGGAAGCCTTCCGCGCTCACGCCTCGCAGGCCCCGCTGATGGAACGCACCAAGCCTATCTTCGAGAAGTACGGCAACGAAGAGTACTACACGTTGCTCGCCTCGCCCGTGCCGCAGCCAGCGCGGCAGTCGACCGATCTGTTTGAGGGTGTCGCGGAAATCTGACGATCAGAAGCCCTGAAGCAAGAAAACAGACGAGGTAGGGATGAAGAAAACTTTCGCCGAGAAAGCCATCGAACTCTCCCTCCTCTTTGCGCTCGTCGTACACGTCATCGCACTCCTTACCATGGCGGGCCTGCTCTTGCCCGGTGTCCCGGGTTCTGGCCTGAAAACGGTTGATCTGCGCGCCGCCTATATCTCCATGCATCCATGGCGATGGCACCTCGGCTGGTTTCCCTGGCATCTCTGCGCGCTATCAGACCTGGCAGTCTCCCTCGCGCTGTTGCGTCTACAGTGGGTTCCTAAAACGCTGTCGGCACCCACGCTGCTACTTACATTAATCGCAGCGGCCATTGAACAGTACTTTGAGACGCTCTGGGATGTATTGGGACCACATCTTGCCTCAGGAGGCGGCCTCGCCTATCTCAGCTTCGAGTCCAGGGTATCCCTCCCGGTATCGGTGATAGCCGCCGTCCTCTATGCAGTCATGGCGATGGGCTGGAGCTGGTGCCTCTCCCGCTCCAGCACTTGGACGAGGACGTTGACCTGGCTCTCCGCCGTGACCTGGACGCTCCTCCTGCTCTCTTCCTCATCCCAGCTACTGCCGCCCGGCTACCGTCCTCCTACCGCTCTAACAGACGTGGGCACGGAGGTTGGCTTTGTCCTGATGGCGTTCTGGTTCCTACTCACGCTGAGGGCCATGTGGCGTCTTACGCGAGTCACCGATCTGTAGGACTGCATGGCAGAATGACGGTTCTGCGCAAACGAGGGCGACAATTGCAACCGGCTCTACCGCAACTGAAACTCCGGCGCGCCCATCACCAGCGCCGTCAACAGGTTCAGCGTGTCCGTCGAGTTCGCATTTGCGGGCTGCTGATCGATTTGTTTATCGATGAGCTGGTTGGTCTTCGCCGATACCGGAGCGCCAATCATCGTTCCTTCCAGCACACGGAGCACAATCTCAACTCCCGCCGGGCCGGCTACAGCAGGCGTCTGCACCGACGCCGAGACCCCAACGAACCGGGCGTCCCCATGCGCTGCCTGTGCCGGGGTGCCTGCCGTCTTGGGAGCCCCACCGGCAAAGCTGCCCGCGCGTGTCGGTGTCAGCAACCCCATCGCCAGCAACTTCGGAGCGTCGAACTTCTGATTGGCGAACTTGCCGTTCGTCAGTTGGTAGGCAAAGTTCAGCCGGTCGACCAGGGCGGAAGAGTTCATCCACTGCTCAGCGGTCAGGTAGTAGCCCGTCGGAGGCAGCGCATAGTACATCGGCATCCCCATCGTCTTGATCGTGTTCACCAGCGCGCCAGGGTTTTGCGGCTCCGTCGCGGTGGAACGGAAGGCCGACGCCACAAACTCCACCGGGGTCTTCACCTTGTTGTGGAAGTACTGCCGCGAGTTGAACTCAGGCGAGGCAATCAGTTCGCGCAACAGGCTCTTGATATCTCCATTGCTCGAGAGATACACCTTCGCCAGCCGATCGACCAGCGCGGGCGGAGGAGTATCCGCCACAAAGTGCTGGGCCAACAACAGGCTGATGAAGTGTGCCGTCTTCGGGCTGGACGCGAGAATGTTCAACGCGGCAATGCCCTGCTTCATGCTGTCATCGCTGGCTACGGTCTTGCCTCGGCCAAACGTCCCGCTCGCTGACACTTTTGCTACATTGCCGCTGTCGTCGATTACGTAGCCGAACCACGTCTTCGGTCCCGGCTCATGGCGCTTGGGATCGAACAGAAACGGGCCGCCCTGGTTCGGACGGTCCACACCCCACCCGGTCAAAATCGCCGAAAGCGCCGTCACGTCACTCTGCGTATAACCGCCGTTAACGCCGACCGTGTGCAGCTCCATCACCTCGCGGCCATAGTTCTCGTTCAGCCCCTTGTTGCCCTTCTTCGAGTTTGGATTCTGCGGATTCACGCCGTTAGCAAGAGAGTCGGGGCCAATCGACAGCCAGTTGTCGAGGTACACCATCATCGCCGGCGATTTTGCGGTCGCCATCAGCAGGTCGCGGAAGTTGCCCAGCGCATTCTTGCGAATCACATCGCGCTCATAGCTGGTCGTGTACCACTCGTCGGAGTCCTTAGCGATATAGACATTGAAGTGATTGAACCAGAAGTCGGTCATCACCTCCTGCAACTGCCGCTCCGACAACACATCGCGCAGGATGCGGGCCTGCGCCAATTCATTGCCGATGTTGTAGGACGAGTTCACCTGCGGCGACATGGCATTGAACGTCTCACGCTCCCTCGGCGTAAAGTCCGCAAAGAGCAGGTCGTGCAGGTTGCCGCTTAGATTGCCGTTGCCGGTAAAGGCGATGCGGTCTTCGACCGGCATCTTGATCAGGGCGGCCATGCGCTGCTGCTTCGGCAGAACCAACAGGTCTCCGGCGATCCGTGTCGCCATCGCCTGGTCCCGTTTCTTGCGCTCGGCCTTCTCCGCATCCGTGAGCTCAACCTTGGGCTTCACGCTGCCGTCAGGGTTCTTCTGGTCACGCTCCTGGAGCAGCTTGTAGACCTGCACCTCATACGCCGCATTCAGCAAGGGATCGGCGGGATACGGCACCTTGCCGTCGGCAACCGGGCCAATCTGCGCCCGGTCGGGAAAAACGGTAATCATCTGCGTCGTCGGCATGGTCAGCGTCGGATAGGCAGCCAGCCTCTTGTCGAGCGCGGGGTCTTTGATGGTCTCCGGGCTCATCTGCTGAGACAGCCATTGATCGGCGCCCATCGCGAGCACCTGGTCGACTTCCCCGGGCCGTCCGCCGAACGTAAACCGGTCGAGCATCTGCTGTACCCGCTCACGCTGTGTGAGCGGCGTCAGCACGACGGGCTTTATGGGAGGATGAGCGCCAGGCACATGGGGCTTCTGCGCAAACGTCTTCGCGGCCTTCTGCTGCGCCGGGTCTATCTGCGGAGTATCATCCGCCTCCTGCATGTCCGGAGTTGCAGCCCGAACTGGAGACATCTGCCGCTCTGCGGAAGCCATCTCCTGTCCGCGCACAGCGACCGTCAGACTGCCGAGTACAAGACCGAGAAGCACGATCCGTAATGTCATCGTCCGGAGACCCTCAACCCTAGCTTAGACCCGTTGGGCTATGCGGAAGTTGCGTTTTTAGGGGCGTGACGCGACTCTTCTCGATCGCTATATACGAGCTCCAGATCCAGGACGTCCCATGGCCGACCGAACCGCAAATACCAGGCACCCGGCAATCGCTACGACGACAGCCAGCAACACCTCACGATGAAAGTTCGGCCGCGAAACCACGATATATCCGAACCCCATGAGCGCGAGAAGCGGGGGCAGCGGATAGAGCCACAGCCTGAAGGGCCGCGGCATCTCAGGCCGACGCAGGCGCAGCAGCATCACCCCGATATGCTGCAGCACAAACTGCAGCAGGATGCGCAGAACAACCAGGGCCGCGATGACATCGGCCAGCGAGAAGAAGCAGCACACACAGGCAATCGCGCCCAGCACAAGGAGCGACACGTGCGGAAACCGTCGCGTCGGATGCAGCCTTCCAAACGCAGCGAGGAAGTTGCCATCGCGAGCCGCCGCGTAAGGAATCCTCGAATAGCCCAACAGCAGCGAGAACACGCTGGCGAAGGCCGTCACCATCACCAGGAGCGCCGCCAGCTTACCCAGCAGCGTCGCGACATGCGCTCCCAGGGACGGCGCATAGGCCACCTGCATAAACTGCGACAGCAGAGCCCTGCGAGCCTCAAGGTTCTGCGCTGCCAGCAACTGCGGCGCGCCGATCACCGACAGCACGCTCGCATTCAGCGCGAGGTACAGCAGAGCGACGATCCCGATCGACAGCAGCACAGCGCGCGGAATCGTTCGTCCTGGGTCGCGCACTTCCCCACCGAGAAACGTCACGTTGTAGTAGCCCCAATAGTCGTAGGTTGCGATCAGCATCGCCGAGCCAAGCCCCCCAAAGAACGCTCGGTTCAGCACAAAAGCATGCGGGGAAAAGGCAAACACCTGCGCGATGTGCCCATGCATCAATCCCACGACCACAGCCCAGGCGATGGTCACGAGCACCGCCGACAGCAAAACGATCGACAGCACACGCACCTTCGCCAGGTTGCGATACAGCAGGATCACGGCGAGCACCACAGCGGCAATCGCTACAAAGGTCGTCGGCCCAATACTGAACACTGCACTGTATCCAGCCAATCGTAACGTGTGGGTCACGGGTGGCACAGCCAGCTGCGGCACAAGGTACGTCGCATACTGGCTCAATCCGATGCAGCCACTGGCCACCGAAAGCGGTGCAGAGAAACAGAGCTGGAAGAGAAACAGGAAGCTCAACAGACGGCCCAGCCGACCGCGAAACATCTCGCCGAGGTAGTGGTAGGTTCCTCCGGCCTCCGGCATCGCAGCGCCCAGCTCCGCCCATACCAACCCATCGCACACAGCCAACAGCGCGCCGAGAATCCAGCCCAGCATCGCCTGCGGCCCACCCATGGCTCCCAGCAGCAGCGGCAGCGTAATGAACGGCCCAACCCCGATCATGTCGAGCAGGTTGAGCCTTACCGCGCCGCTAAGCGTGAGCGTTCTTTCGAGCTTCGGTGCAGCGGTCTCCATTTTGCCGAGTGTATCGCGACTCGTAACTCACGACTCGACTCTCGCAGCTCATAACGGACAAAAGCTCTCTACCTGATGGCAAAAGAGAGCAACGACCCCGCCGCTCATGAGACGCTATTCTCATGAAGCTAGTCGTGTCATTCGCAACCGCGCTCTGTCTCCTGACGGCTGCAACCGTACAGTCCTCGAGCCAGACACCAGCCTTCAACGACCCCGCCAACCTTCGCGGTGAACGCGTCTCCCCGCGCGATGGCCGCGAGTTGCCCATCGACCAGGGCGCGCGCGGTCTGGAGCAGCTACTCCGCAGACTGAATACCCGCGCCTCACTGATGCTGATCGTCGCGCACCCTGACGATGAAGATGGCGGCATGCTCACGTTCTATTCGCGGGGGATGGGCGCCCGTGTCGCCATGCTTACGCTGAATCGCGGCGAGGGCGGACAGAACGCCATGACCGGTGACTTCGAGGACGCGCTCGGCCTGCTGCGCACGCAGGAGCTGCTGAGCGCAGACCGTTACTTCGGCGTCAACCAGATGTTCGGCACCGAAGTCGATTTCGGCTTCTCCAAGACCAAGGAAGAGACCTTCGCCAAGTGGACGCACGAACGCGTGCTGTACGACGCCGTACGCGCCGTGCGCCTGTATCGTCCGCTGGTGGTCGCAAGTGTCTTCATCGGCGGTGTCACCGACGGCCACGGCCACCACCAGGTCTCGGGCGAGATCACACAGGAGGTCTTCAAAGCCGCCGCCGATCCGAAGGTCTTTCCCGACCAGATCGCCGAAGGACTGCTGCCCTGGGCTCCGCTGAAGGTCTATGCCCGCGTCCCCATGCAGGCCATTACCTCCCAGGGCCTCTTCGACTACGCGACAGGCCAATACGCCCCCGCACGCTTCACCAACTACGTCACGGGAGAGGTCACAACGACCACCCCCTCAGCGGATGTCGTCGTGCACGAAGGCAACAAAGACAAGCTCCTCGAAGACAAGAGCTATGTCCAGTTCGCACGCATCGGACTCGGCCTGCAGAAGTCCCAGATCGGAAACGGCATGCGCATGCCTCCGGCAGGCGCGTTCGACATTGGCTACCATCGCTACGGCTCACGGCTCGATGCGGCCCATCAGAAGGCACACGAAGACAGCTTCTTCGAGGGCATCGACACCAGCATCGAAGGCATCGCGTCACTGGCTCCCGGCGCCCCTCCCCTGCTGCGGTCAGGCCTCGCGAAGCTTAGCGCCAGCATAGCGTTCGCCACCTCCCGCTTCGATGCCGCAAACCCCAGCGCCATCGCTCCACAACTGGCGGACGCACTGCAGCAGAACGACACCCTCCTCTCCACCCTCGAAGCGACCTCTTTTGGAGATGCCGACGAGAAGGCCAGCGTGATTCATGAACTACGCGTCAAACGCGTTCAGATCAACGATGCCCTGGCGATCGCACTCGGGCTCACACTCGACGCCACCACCAGTGGAGCAGACCAGACCGCAGGCTCCGCTGTCGTCGTTCTCTCACAGTTGCGCACCGCAGTCTCCACAGCCCCACTGTCCGTTACCCATGAGTGGCTTCAGAGCAGCGAATCCTCAAGATTCGCACCCTCTTCCCTAAACCAGCGTGACCTGGGAGAGCAATCGCAGAGGTACTTCTCCGGCACCGACAATGTCCGTCCCGAGGTCCCCGGCCATGAGAGCATTCCCGACCTCACCCTCGACCGCCCCGTCACCCGTTCGCTGCACGCCACGCCTCGCGACACAACGTCTCCCACTCGCCCCTATTTCTTTCGAGACTCCATCGAGACCCCGGTCTACAGTCTTCACGATCCTGAACTGCGCAATGCCCCT
Source organism: Granulicella mallensis (assembly GCF_014203225.1). GTDB lineage: Bacteria > Acidobacteriota > Terriglobia > Terriglobales > Acidobacteriaceae > Granulicella > Granulicella mallensis_A. The sequence goes on from NZ_JACHIO010000009.1 coordinate 142,974, forward strand.
ACAGACCCACCAGCACTGACCGCCTGGGCGACCGTCAGCTTTCGCGGTGCGGCCATTCAGCTAGGCCGTATCGTCCACGACGGCTCGCAACCGCTGAACCTGGTCCCTGCCTACAGTCTCTCGCTCTCAGCCCATGCACAGGTGATCCCGCGCGCTGAGTCAAAGGTCGCGCTTACGGCCTCCCTGTCCGCCTCCTCTGCCCCGCAGAAGGCGATGACCCTCCCCGTATCTATTGGCAACCGTCTCCTGCACACGCAAATCGCACAGGTAGCCGTCCCAGGACAGGCTGACTTTCACTTCGTTCTCTCTTCCTCAATGCCTGACAGCACCACCCTCGATGCTGCCGTCACGTCAGCGGGCGTCAAGTACAGCGAAGGCTATCGCACCATAGGCTATGGGGACCTCCCACGAACCAACTACTTCACCCCTGCGTCCGACCGGCTCGTCCCCGTCGATCTCAAGCTTCCAACACACCGCCGCATCGCCTATTTGCCTGGCACCGGCGACGATGTTCCCGAGGCCCTCGCTTCGATCGGCTTCAAGCCGGAGATGCTCACTATCTCCGATCTCACCGCCGACAGACTCAAGGACTTCGACACCGTCATCCTCGGCGTCCGCACCTACAACGCCCATCCTGACCTGCATGGCGCCCCGACCCAGGCCTTGCTCGACTTCTCCCGCAACGGTGGCAACGTCATCGTGCAGTACCAGACGTACGAGTTCACGGAAGCTGATGCGCCCTATCCGCTCACGCTTGACGGCAGCGCGGAGAAAGTCATCGATGAGACAGCCCCCGTCCGGCTTCTCGACGCAAGAGCCCCGTTGCTCACGACTCCCAATCGCATCGAACCAGCCGACTTCGATCACTGGATCGAAGAGCGCGGCCATGGATTCCTCGGGAACTGGGATAAGCACTACACAGCGGTGACCGAAACTCACGACCCTGGGCAAGAACCTCAGCGCGGCGGGCTGGTGACGGTGCAACTGGGGAAAGGCCATTGGACCTACTGTGCTTTCGCACTCTACCGCCAACTGCCCGAAGCGGTTCCCGGCAGCTATCGCCTGTTCGCCAATATGCTTGGCCTTGCCGACCAGAAATAGTTCGTTTGCTTTTGCCTTTCTGGTTGTCATTCCGAGCGCAGGGAGGAACATGATTCCTCCCGTTTTCGTTCGAACGGCCCAGAACTACCGCCGGAGAACCACACCAGCCAAGCAAACAAAAATGGCCTCCCTTATGGGAGGCCATTTTTGCTACGTTACTCGCGATTTAGTTGCTGGTGTGGTGAACCGTATGGTGGACAGGAGCCTTCGCAGCCGGCTTCTTCTTCTCCACAACCGACGCGTTCGACATGGTGATCAGAAGCGGCGACGGAGTGTAAGAGTCATAGGTTCCGGTCAACGAGATCTTATCTCCAACCGCAGGCACCGTCTTCAGAGGCGTTGCAAAGTTGAAGGCAAAATCAGCCGTCTTGCTCTGCACCGCATCGTCCGATACCGAGACCTGCAACTGGTCGGCAGTCGCAGCAACTACGATGGTGTCCGGGAACTGGGTCGACTTGCCCTTCACGGTGCCGAAGACCTTGTCTGCATCTTCCGGCTTGCCATACTGGAGCACGAACTCCTTGTCGATGATCGCCAGCGTCGCCAGATCAGGCGTCGTGGCAATCAGGTTGGCCACCAGATCCGCAGGCTTGGGAGCAGGCGTGATCGTTGTTGCCAGATCAGCGGGAGGCGTCAGGCTGGTCTTCACCAAGGCCTGCAGCTTGTCATAGCCATCCTCTTTGCCGTGGTACTTCTTGTAGCAGTAGGTCGCCGTCGGCTGGATCTGCGGGGCGAAGGTACCCGCAAACGCTGCGGCACGCGTCGCATACCAGGCGCAGTTCAGATAATCCGGCGGTGTCGAGTTCATGTAGGACGTCGCCAGGAAAAACACATCCTGCAGCACAGGACCAGGGGCCTGCGTCGCATCCTGAGCTCCAGTGATCTCGGTCTTGATCGCCGTGATCGCGTCCGCATAGTCCTTCTTGGACATGTCATCATCGGCGATCGCGCTTTCAAAGGTAACCGTCGCCTGCGACTTCAGCTTCTGGAAGTCGGCATCCGCCATGTTTTGTGGCTTGGTGGCAGTCAGACCCGTCTGGGCAAAACCGGCAGCCTTGTCCAGTCCAGCGGTCTTCGCTGCCGGATCGGTCAAAGCATCCGACGCCGTCCGGCGCAGATAGGTCTCGAAGGTCAGAGCCGGAAGGTTACTCGGATCGACCTGCAGCAGACGATCGGCGGCATCCAGCGTCTTCACCGGATCGTTGGTTCCGCTGTAAGCGAACATCAGCTTCTGAAGCACATCCTGCTTGACGGCAGAGTTCGGATAGGCCTTCAGATAGGCCTCAAACCCGGCTGCTTTAGCTGCTGGAGTGGTTGCGGTATCGGCATCGTTGTAAGCCTTGTACTCATCTGCCGACATCTGGACCTGTCCACCAGCCTGACCTGCGGCAGGGGCAGGAGTGGCGGGTGGAGTGTCCTGCGCAAAGCAGGGTTGCATCACGGTTGCTGCGCCGGCTACTGCCAGCAAAGAAGCAAGTACGACCTTCTTCATAGAAAAACTCCCTCAGTAAGCTCATCTTTACGATTCGTTTGATAAGACGCGGGTTGCGCCGTTAGACCGCGCCCCCAGGAATATTTGGAGCTTACGGTGGATGATGCGGATTATAGAAATGCACGCGCCCTGACACAAGCTGCGGTTGCCTACTCCGCAAAGATAATGTCAACGTACAACAAAACGGCCTCCTTTCCAGGAGGCCGTTCAGCGTGCGAACCACAGTTTAGTGGTGCGTTGTATGGTGGACAGGGGCCTTGGCAGCCGGCTTCTTCTTCTCGACAACGGTTGCGTCTGACATGGTGATCAGCAACGGCGATTGCGTGTAGGAAGCATAGGTTCCAGTCAGCGTGATCTTGTCGCCAACCGCAGGCACCGTCTTCAGAGGTGTTGCAAAGTTGAAGGCGAAATCAGCCGTCTTGCTCTGCACCGCATCGTCCGATACCGAGACCTGCAACTGGTCGGCAGTCGCAGCAACCACAATCGTATCCGGGAACTGGGTTGACTTGCCCTTCACGGTACCGAAGACCTTGTCTGCATCTTCCGGCTTGCCGTACTGGAGCACGAACTCCTTGTCGCTGATCGCCAGCGTCGCCAGATCAGGCGTCGTAGCAATCAGGTTCGCCACAAGATCCGCAGGCTTGGGAGCAGGCGTTACTGTTGTAGCCAAATCGGCGGGCGGAGTCAGGCTGGTCTTCACCAAGGCCTGCAGCTTGTCATAACCCTCGTCTTTGCCGTGGTACTTCTTATAGCAATAGGTTGCTGTCGGCTGAATTGCCGATGCATATTGGCCTGCATACACAGCCGCGCGCGTCGCATACCAGGCGCAGTTCAGGTAATCCGGCGGTGTCGAGTTCATGTAAGACGTCGCCAGGAAAAATACATCTTGCAACACGGCGCCAGGGGCCTGCGTAGCTTCGGCCGGTGCACCGGTGACCTCGGTCTTAAACGTCGTGATCGCGCCCGCATAGTCCTTCTTGGAGATATCGTCATCGGCGATCACGCTCTCAAAGACCGGCGTCGCCTGCGACTTCAGCTTCTGGAAGTCGGCATCCGCCATGCTTTGCGGCTTGGTGGCGGTCAGGCCCGTCTGGGCAAAGCCAGCAGCCTTGTCCAATCCAGCGGTCTTCGCTGCTGGATCAGTCAAAGCATCCGCTGCGTTCCGGCGCAAAAACGCTTCAAGGTACAGCGCCGTGAGATTGCTGGGATCAACCTGCAACAGACGATCGGCGGCGTCCAACGTCTTCACCGGATCGTTGGTTCCCTGATACGCGAACATCAACTTCTGAAGCGCATCCTGCTTTACGGCAGAGTTCGGATAGGCCTTCAGATAGGCCTCAAACCCGGCTGCTTTAGCGGCAGGGGTAGCTGCAGTGTCGGCATCGTTGTAAACCTTGTACTCATCTGCCGACATCTGGACCTGTCCGCCAGTCTGGCCTGCAGCTGGAGCAGCGGCTGGGGCATCCTGAGCAAAGCAGGGTTGCATCATGGTTGCAGCGCCGGCTACTGCCAGCAGAGAAGCAAGTACGACCTTCTTCATAGAAAAACTCCTCGGTAAGCCCATCTTTACGATTCGATTGATAAGACGCGGTTGCGCCATTGAAACCGCGTCCCCAGGAATATCCGGAGCTTACGGTGGATGATGCGGATTATAGAAATGCACGTGCCCTGACGCAAGCCAATCCCCGAATGCCTTGGAAAAGGGTACTTCTTCACTCTATAGAACCGGCACATGTAATACGAATCATCCCGATTGTCCGGCAGCGCCATTTTGCACCTTAAGCACTACATAACGGGATAACGGACTCCTTATCCACAATATCTCGTCTCAGGCGTATTGATTCGGCAGGTTTCGCCGCATACGATTCGACAAGCAGCCCAATCGCCGCACTGTTTCTGGTTGCTTGAATTTGCGTTTTTTTTGACGTCCTTCGTAGGAGTTACCGCCCGTGCTCAAGCTGAAAAAAGTTCAGATCCTCGGATTCAAGTCGTTCTGCGATCGCACGGAAGTGCAACTCACCGGCCAGGGCATCGCAGCCATCGTCGGCCCCAACGGCTGCGGCAAATCCAACATCTCGGACGCTATTACCTGGGTACTCGGCGAACAGTCCGCAAAGTCTCTGCGCGGCATCAAGATGGAAGACGTCATCTTCGCCGGAACCCGTGACCGCAAGCCCACCGGCATGGCCGAGGTCTCGCTTACGCTGGTCGACCCCGAAGTCTACGACGGCGCAACGCTGGCCGAAGGCGAAGCCGAAGTCTTTAGCGATGGCCCTACCCTCGTTCCCATGCCAGCAGGCGATTGGGACGAATCCGCGCTGCGCGAACAGATCGCGCAGGAGACCGAAGACGCCGTCGCCGAAGCCCAGCCCGGCACCACCTATGAAGCTGAAGCCCCGGTAGCCAGGAAGACCGAAGGCACGAACGCAGAGGCCGCCCAGAGTGAGCCTTCGAACAACGTCGTGCTCAAGATTCGCCGCCGAAAGTTCGGCCGCGCTCCCATCCGCGCCGGTGAGATCACCGTCACACGCCGCCTGTTCCGCACCGGCGACTCCGAGTACCTGCTCAACGGCAAGATCTGCCGCCTGAGCGATATCAAGGACATCTTCATGGGCACCGGCCTCGGCGGCGAAAGCTACGCCATGATCGGCCAGGAGCGCATCGGCCAGATCCTCTCCTCCAAGCCGCTGGATCGTCGCGGCATCATCGAAGAGGCTGCTGGCATCACCCGTTTCAAGACCAAGAAGCGTCTCGCCGAGCTGCGCCTCGAGAGTGCCAAGCAGAACCTCTCGCGTGTGAACGACATCTTCGAAGAGGTCACACGTCAGATGGCCGTTCTGAAGCGCCAGGCCTCCAAGGCCGAGCGCTACGGAGCCCTGCGCGACGAACTGCGCGGCAAGCTGCGCGTCGTGCTGGCGAGCCGCCTGACGCAGATGGACGCCGAACAGTCCGCCACCGCAACCGAGATCGCGCGTCTCGCCGGTTTGATCGATACCCAGGCCGCAGAGCTCGAGACGATGGACTCCGAGCACTCGGTTGGCGTCGCTCGCGGCTATGAGCTGGACAGCCAGATTCGCGAGGCCGGTTCTCGCGCCAACCAGAGCGCAGTCGAGCTCGAACGCATCACCGCCCGCTCTACCTCCAACGCTGACCGCATCTCCGACCTGGCGCAGAGGATCACCTCTGGCAACGACGATCTCGAACAGGCGCGCGCCCAGATGGCCTCGCTCGCCGGAGAGCGCGAGCAGCAGCGCAGCTTCCTCGAAAATGCGACCTCCGAGTCCACTTCCTCACGCGACGAGGCCAATGCGCAGCAGGCCCAGGCCCACGAGGCCACACGCAACGTGCTTGCCACCGAGGCCCTGACCGAAAATCAGCGCCGCAGCGCCATGCAGGTCATGCAGCGTGCGAACCAGTCGCGCAACGAGCAGGCCCAGGCAGAGGCCGCGCTGGCCGGCCTCGAGAACGAAAGCGAACGGCTCGTCGGAGAGTCGGAAGCAGCGCGTGCCGAACTCGAAGCACTCAGCTCCCAGCGCAACCAGATCAAGATGTCGTTCGAAGGCGTCACAGAGCGCCTCAAGAAGCTTGAAGCGGATATCGTAGAGCTTCGCCATACCCTGGAAGCCCGCCGCATGGAGGAGACTCAGTCCCGCCGCCGCGGCGACGAGCTGCGCGCCGAGATGGCGACGCTCATGGGCCGCCGCGGTTCGCTCGAAGCTCTGATCCGCGAGCATAGTTACTCCACCGACACGGTGCGCAACATCTTCCGCGCCAACGCCAAACGTGACCAGACTGGGGGACTCGTACCCGTCGGCACCCTCGCAGACTTCCTGGAGGTCGACGGCCAGTATGAGAACGTCGTCGACGAGTTCCTGCGCGATGAGTTGAACTACATCGTCGTCAAGAGCTGGGACGCCGCCAACGAAGGCGTGCGCATGCTGCAGTCCGACGTCGCCGGCCGCGCAACCTTCCTCGTCCATCCCAACGATGCCCAGGCCAACTTCCCCCTCGCCGAAGGCATGCTCAGCAAGGCGCTCACGGAGAACTCCGGCGTCGTTCCCCTGCGCGACTGCATTCGCGTGCTCGACGGCTTCGGCCGCTCGCTCGAAGTCATCCTCCCCAAGCTCCGCGACGGCTTCGTCGCCCCGGACAGCGCAACAGCCCGCACGCTGGCGCTCTCCAACCCACAGGCATTCTTTCTCTCGCCCACCGGCGAGACCTTCCATAACGTCACCGTCACCGGAGGCCGCCCGCGCGCCCAGGGCCCGCTCGCCCTCAAGCGCGAGTTGGCAGAGGTGCAGGCCAAGCTCGAAGGCGTAGAAGCCGAGCTCGCCAGCAATGAACAGGCCACGCTTGCACTGACACGCGAGATCGCCGAGTCGACCAGTGTGCTCGACTCCAAGAACCACGAGCGCCGCGATGCAGAGCGCGAGAGCGCCAACTCCGGCGCTGCCCTGCGCCAGATGGAAGGCGAGACGGCTCGCATCGAACGCCGCCTGCAGGAGTGGCAGCTCGCCGCGGGACGCAACCAGGACACCCGCCAGCAGAAGCAGGACCTGATCGCCCGCAAGCAGGAAGAGACGGCAAGCTTCGAAGCCGACCGCGCCAGGATCGAGCAGCAGATCGCCGAACTTACCGAGAAGATCGCTTCGCTGCGCGCCAACCGCGAAGAGCTTCAGGCCGCAGCCAGCGCCGCAGCCGCCGCTCTGGCCGGACTCGAAGAGCGCCGCCGGAACGCCAACGCCAACTTCGAGCAGACCAATCGTCTCTACGAAGGACAGGCCCAGCGCATCGCGCAGATCGAGCAGCAGATCACCAGCGCCGCTTCGGAAAAGCAGCGCCGCGAAGAGGAGACGGCTTCCCTGTCCATGCAGCATGAAGGCCTCACCGAGACGCGTGCCCAGGCACTCGCCGAAGTCGAGACCCTTACGGCGGAAGCCAGCGGGTTGCGCGTCGCGATGACGGAGCTGGATTCCCGCCTGCGCACCCTGCGCCACGAGACAGAGGCCCTGCGCGAGCAGCGTGCGCAGCTCTCGGCACGCGCCGCCAAGCTCACCTCCGACCTTGAGCATCTCGAAAGCACCTGCATCAACGATCTCTCGGTCGAACCTGCAACCCTGCGCGAAGATGCCACCATCGAGCGCATTGAAGCCGAGGCCCTGCACACCGAAGACGAAGCGGCGCGCGCCCTCAAGCAGCGCCTCGAAGCCATGGGTCCGGTGAACATGATGGCCCTTGAGGAGTACACCGAGACCTCCGAGCGTCACGGCTTCCTGGAGACGCAGCGCAAGGACCTGCTCGACTCCATCGAGAACACGCAGGCCTCCATCAAGGAGATCGACGACGTCTCGCACCTGAAGTTCGACGAAGCCTTCAAGATCGTCAACGAGAACTTCTCGACCACCTTCACCAAGCTCTTCGGTGGCGGCCAGGCCATGATGAAGCTGACCGACGAGGCGAACTCCTCCGAGAGCGGCATCGACATCATCGCCTCACCTCCGGGCAAGAAGCTGCAGAACGTGCTGCTGCTCTCCGGTGGCGAAAAGGCCCTCACCGCCCTGTCGCTGCTGGTCGGCATCTTCCAGTTCCAGCCCGCGCCCTTCTGCGTGCTCGACGAAGTCGACGCTCCGCTGGACGAGACGAACGTAGGCCGCTTCGCGCGGCTCATCGCGGAGATGTCGGAGACGACACAGTTCGTCGTCATCACCCACTCCAAGCGCACGATGGAGCAGGCCGATGTGATGTACGGCGTGACCATGCAGGAGCCTGGTGTCTCGAAGATCGTCAGCGTTTCGCTGGGCGGTCGCTCCAAAGGACGCGAGGCACGCACAGCCGCATAAGTAACGAAAGCAAAAGTAACAGCAGCCTTTGTCGCTGCTGTTGCTTTTCTTTTTTGTCATTCCCGCAGGGAATCTGCTTCTGCTTTTGTTCTTGCATTTCTGGTTGTCATTCCGAGCGCAGCGAGTGAGCCTGCTTCCTCCCGCTCTTCGCTCGCATCGCCTATAACCGCGCGGGTCAAAGCCATGTAACGATGAAAGATACCGTGGCGACACGAGCACCCCCTCCGCTCGAAACAACAAACCAGAAAAACAACACTGCCATCTGCTCTATCATCTTCGGATGAACCCACTCGACTGGCTGCTCGGCATCCTGCTCGTCTACTCGATCACTCGGGCCGCGATCCAGGGCTTCTTCCGTGAGGCCTTCGCACTGGGCGGCCTCGTTCTGGGCTTCCTGCTGGCTTGCTGGTACTACCGCGAGGCGGCGACCCATCTCACCGGCCTCATCAGCTCATTGCCGCTCGCGCAATTCGCCGCATTTCTGCTGATTCTCATTGCCACGATGGTCGTATCCAGCCTGATCGGCAAGATGCTGCGCAGTACCGCCTCGGCCGTGGGGCTGGGTTTCTTCGACCGTCTGCTGGGAGCGCTCTTTGGCCTGCTGCGTGGCTGCCTGCTCGGCACAGCACTCCTGATGGCTTTTACCGCTTTTTTGCCTACCGCACCCTGGATTTCAAATTCAAAGCTCTCACCGTATTTTCTTCGCGCCGCGCATGCTGTATCCTTCGTCATGCCCTCAGACCTTAAGTCACGCCTTCACGAGGGCATTGAGCGTATCAAGCATAGGGCTCCCGATTGGATCAAATCCGCTTCCCTGCCGCACACTGATTAAGAACTTCAAAGTTCCCTAGACCACACAAGGAAACGCCGCGAGTGAAACGCGATCTCGACAACCTCGTCCTCCAGATGCACGATGCAGGCATCGCCTACGCCGATGCTGTGCGGGAATTTAAGAAGCGCTACATTCTGGAAGTACTCGCGCGCCACCGAGGCAACCAGTGCAAGGCCGCCGAAGAGCTGGGCATGCACCGCAACACCCTCAGCCGCACGCTCGTTGAGCTCGATATGGACTCCACCCAGATCAAGAAAGGTCTGCGCCGCCCACCTCGGCCGGTGCGTCCTGAACGCTCCCCGCTGCAAATTGTCTCCGGCGGACGGATTTCCGGGGGACGATAGCTCTTTTCGTTCGTCTAACTTCCATCATGCCAGGCCACAGCTATCGCCACAGTTCGCGCCGTCTCCCGTCGAACATGGCGTGCATTGCAGGACTCGGCCTCTCCGCACTGCTATGCGCAGGGGCCTATGCGCAGGACGCGTCCAGCTCGCCGGTGAGCACCCCCGCCGGCACCCTGGCGGCACGGCCCACAACGTCTGCCGCTCCGTACACCGCCAAGCGCCCGCCCATCTCCGAAAAGCAGGCACGCCAGGCTGACGATGCCTACCTCGAAGGCGCAAGACACATAGAACATAATGATTTGGCCGCGGCCGAACAAAGTTTTGCGAAGGCCGTGGAGCTCAATCCCGAAAAGCAGGAATACGTACTTTCGCTCGCCGTCACCCGTGAGCATCGGGTCTCGGAGCTGGTACAGTCGGCCGCCAAAGCACGTCTTATGGGCGACGATCAGCGTGCCGCAAGCCTGCTGGCTGAGGCCAAGGCCATCGATCCAAAAAACAACATCGTCACCCAGCACTTCGACTTTGACACCGCCCCCCAGCCCAGGGTCATCGATTCTTCCCACCTTCCCGGAGGTCATGCCGGGGCCTCTTTCGGCGGCCCCATCGAGCTGCAACCCGCTTCAGGAACCAAGAGCTTTCATCAGCATGGCAGTGCGCAGGATGTGATTCGCGCAGTCTACAGCGCCTTCGGCATCACCGTTACGTTCGACGACTCCATCGCCAGCAATGCCCAGATCAAGTTCGACCTCGACAACGTCAACTTCGCAGATGCGACCCGTGTCCTCAAGGAGATGACGCATGTCTTCGTCGTCGCCGTGCAGCCACAGGCTGCGCTCGTTGCGAAAGACACTGCGGAAAACCGCGATCGCCTCGTGCCCCAGATCGAAGAGACGATCTACATGCCCGGCGTCAGCAGCGAAGAGATGACCGAGCTCGCCAACGTTGCCCGCAATGTCTTCGATCTCAAAAATGTTACGGCCAGCCCCACCGCCGGCGACATCCTCATCCGTGGCGATGAGGGGACACTACGTCTTCTGAACGCAACCTATGCGGATCTCCTCGACGGCGGGTCCGACGTTCTGCTGGATATTCACCTGTACGAGGTCCAGAAAAGCAACACCAAAAACGTAGGAGCGCAACTGCCCACCTCTGTCGGCGCTTTTCCGGTTGCCTCCGAGGCGCAGAACCTGATCAATCAGAACGAATCGCTGATTCAAGAGGCGATCGCCGCGGGTCTGCTGGTCTTGACTGGCAATCCGGGCAAGGACGCGCTGTCTGAACTCGAACTGCTCATCGCCTCCGGCACCGTCAACGCGTCTCAATTCACCAATCTTATTGGCGTGCTGGGCCACTTCAGCGGCCTGCCATTGGCAGGCGTATTCCTCGGCTCCGGCACTAACCTCAACCTGTCCCTCAATGCCAGCGACGCACGCACGCTCGATGACATCCAGGTTCGCGCAAACGACAATCAGCCTGTCAACTTCCGCGCCGGCACACGCTATCCAATCACAACGTCAACCTACAGCTCTGGTGGCTCGAATAGTCTGCCGTCTTCCCTCGCCGGCGTCAATGTGGGCGGGACGAACCTCAATACGCTACTCCAGCAATACCTCGGAACCTCAACGGTGACGATCCCGCAGATTCAATATGAAGATCTCGGCATCACCGTAAAGACCACTCCAAGAATTCTGCGCTCCGGCGACGTCCGCCTGACCCTGGAGTTGAAGATTGAAGCGCTCGGCACCGGCTCTAACGACGGCATTCCGATTTTGACAAACCGTTCGTTGACCTCGACGATCACCGTCCCTGCCGGCAAAGAAGCGCTGCTTGCCAGCGAGATCTCCCGCGACGAATCGCGCTCCATGTCGGGTATTCCGGGGCTCAATGAAATACCTGGTTTTCAGGGCACCAATGAGGACAAGGAAGTCGATAGCGATGAACTACTGATCACCATCACACCGCATATCGTACGTGCCGGCGACATGCGTATTGCCAGCAAACGCCTTGCTGTGGAACACACAGCATCCGCTGCACAATAGGCTTTGCATTCTTAGTGCAACCTCGGCTATACTTGCTGAGGCAGGGCGGGAGTAGCTCAGTGGTAGAGTGCTTCCTTGCCAAGGAAGATGTCGCCGGTTCGACCCCGGTCTCCCGCTCCAAACACCCTCCTATTTGCGGTACACTTCCACAAGCTAGTCAGTGTACCCTGCGCCCTGGAGTTACGGTGTAGGTTGAGGCGCGGTACCCAAGTGGTAAGGGAGAGGTCTGCAAAACCTTTATGCGTCGGTTCGATCCCGACCCGCGCCTCCAAATCTCCTCAACAACTTAGGGCGACTTATCGAAGCTGTATTTTTGCTGTGGCAGTCAATAAGCAAAAAGCTCAGATTAGTCCCCTGCGTGGGCCGCCGCTAAGTCCGCCGACGCGTCGAGAACATGCGCGTAGCCCCTGAAGCGAGGGTATGCCTGATGGTAAGGGAGGCCGCGTACACGGTACTCCCCTTCCCTCGGGGTTATTAATAGAGTCTCAGGGAAAGCCCGTTACTCCGCAGAGCCTCTGCTTCTCTCAGCTAGCCGAACGCCTCAGCCCTAATGCCCTCAAGAATATCGGCTATACAGCCGCTGATCTCGTGCACGGAACGAATGACACGTTACTCTAGCCGCCAGGCCGAACGGCGACTAGGCAGCGCTGAGCAAATTGAACCCCGTCACTCAAAGGTGTAGCGCAAAGGAATGGGGACGGCTGCACCGGCAACCGCCCCCCTAGGATCGCTTTCGAAGCTGTTTAGAAGTACAGCCGGGTCGCGAGTTCCAGTTGACGCGGCGTGTAGCTGAAACCGCTGTTGTTGGTCTTGTTGACGGTCCCGAAGTTGGTCTGGTAGGTCGCGGTGCCCGCCGTCGCGCTGGTGCCGCTGAAGGCGTATGCCGTACCGTTGACCGCGGTCTCGTTCTGGTGGTTGGCGACGTTGAAGGCCTGCAGATAGACCTGCAGGTGCATGCGCTCGGTGATCGGGAATTGCTTCTCAATGCGCACGTCGTCGACCAGGATGCGGTTGTAGTAGAGGTTATTGTGCCCGAGCTGCGGGATGAACGCCGGCCCGCCAGAACCAGCGAAGCCGGACTGAATCGCGGTAGAGGAGATGCTGCCGCTCGTCCCAAAGGAGTACGGCAGACCGGTCTGGAACTGGAACGTGTCATCCAGGCTCCAGTCGTTGGTCAGGTACTTCAGGGCGCGAGGGCCTCCCGAGGTTCCAGGGAAGTTATACAGCGCATACCCGACGAAGCGGCTCGGAGTGTTGTAAGAGCTATTGCCGTAGTTCACGCGCTGGTTGCCAAAGGGGTCATACCAGCTCTGCGTGCTGCCAGCCGAAGAGTTGTTCTGGTAGAAGTCCAGCGAGTGCGACCAGGTATAGCTGGCGTCGAACTGGAGGCTCTTCAGAGAGCGGTTCTGCACCTCAAACGCGAGTGCGTTATAGCTGGAGTTGACGTTGCTTAGATACTCCGTGATCGCGCTGAAGTTGACAGCACTCGGTCCCAGCAGAGCCGTGTTGCCGTACTTGGTATACACGGTCGTCGGGATGACAGTGCCATTCGGGATGGGACTTTTGCCCGTCGTATCCAGGAAGGTTACGTTGACACTCTGCCGGCTGGCCGGGTTCAGGTTCACATCGAGGAAGTTGGGAAGCTCGCGGCCAAGCGCACCCAGATAGCTGACCTGGAAGACAGTACCGTGGCCGAGATCCTGCTGCACCTGCAGATCGAACTCGTGGACCTGCGGGTTTTGCAGATTGGGCGCACGGAAGAACGCTGAAGCTCCGCCATTCTCCTGAGCTGTGGTGAAGCGGTTGCCAAAGGTTGGCACAACGCCAAGACCCTGCGACGCCTTCAGTGTAGGTGAGGACTGAGAGAGAGGGCTGCCCGTGCTTGACAGAACCGTGCCGAGGTTACCGTTGGTGATTCGCCCATAGTAGAGTCCATAGCCGCCACGCAGAACCGTCCTGCCCGAACCGTACAAGTCATACGAGAAACCGATGCGCGGGCCGAAGTTGTTCTTGTCGTTGGGGCTGTTGCCGATCCCGTTATACGGAACGAAGTTGCTCCCGTTCAGGGTCGCAGGCGCGATGAGATTGGAGTACGCCGCCGGCGTCTGCTCATAGTCATAACGCAGACCGAGTTCGAGTGTCAGGCGAGGCGTGATCTTGTAGTTGTCCTGCGCGAAGAAGCCATAGTCGAGCGTGGAGAAGTCGAACGTCGTCGGCCCATAGCCTTGCTCATAGCTGTTGTAGCAGGGATATGTTCCCAGTGCGTTGACCGTAGCCGAGGCGGCTGCGCTCTGGTTGACGTCGCAGGTACCGGTTGCCTGCCCCTTTGATCCAAGATCGGCGAAGTAGTTCGCCAGGTTGGTCGTATAGATATAGTCGCCTTCGTAATACTGCGCCTGATTGGTGAAGTCATCGTTCTGCACGATGTCCACACCGAACTTGAAGCTGTTGTTACCCTTCGACAGATAAAGCGAGTCCCCCACCTGCCACTTGCGCTCAAGCGGATAGGCTGGGCGCTGCGAGTAGTACGGCGACCCGAAGAAGGCGCCGTTCTTGGCCGTATTCAGAGAGAGATACGGGACATCGCCGTCGGTCTGCTTCAGCTGATTGAGATCGTACGGTGTAAAGGGCTGCTGACCTTCATCGTTCAGCTCGCGACTGTACTGATAGAGCAGCTCGTTGGACAGGTTGGAGAGGATAAGCGAGGTCAGCTTGGCCACGCCATAGTCGAGCTTGACGAAGTCCGTGCCGCTCGAGCTCAGTGAGTAATCACCGGTCGCATTCGTCTGCACGCCGCCGGGCGAGTCCCAACGCAGACGGTGAAAGAGCAGGCTGAGGTGCTCCTTATTGTTGATCTGGTAGTCGAGCTTGGGCGTGTTGATCTCCTGATAGCCTGTACGCGGAATCAGGCCCAGATCCGAATTCAGCGCATTCAGATCAGACTGGTAGAGCGCGACGCCGGCTGCGTAGCTGCCCAGCTTAAGCCGGGCGGCAAGGGTGCAGGCCTGCGCGTCGATGGTGTCCGTGACGCTGGACGCGTTGCCGAGCACACCTGTCGTCGCATTACAGGTGGCAGTGCCGGGCAGCGTAGCGTCCGGCAGAGCGTTGAAGCCCGGCGAGGTCGTGTTATTCACGCTGCCCGGGTTGGTGGCTACACCTGAAAGCGGAAAGATGCGGCTGTGCTGGTCATAGGTATAAAACCAGAAGAGCTTATCCTTCATCAGCGGACCGCCCGCCGAAAATCCATAGATCTTGCGGAGGTCTTTGGGCTTGAATGGGTCGTTGGTCACCGCTCCGCTCACGCCGACGACAGGGATCGTGCTCTGGTCGTTGAAGGCGTTGAACTTCGATTCACGGTCGTAGAAGTACGCCTGGCCATGAATGGCGTTGGTGCCGCTGGTGGTGATGGAGTTGATGACACCGCCCGCAGCGCGTCCATACTGCGCAGGGTACACACCGGAGTTGACTTGGAACTCACGCACGGCAGCCGCCGAGGTCGAGTACGCCTCGCGGGTACGGCCGCGCTCTTCGGCGAAGTAGGCCTGGTTGTCATCCGCGCCGTCGATCTCGATGTTATTGAGCAGATCCGAGATGCCGCGGAACTGAATCAGGCCGAAGCCGCTCGAGTCTACCGTTGCGCCCGGAGTAAGCAGCGCAAGCGCGGACCAGCGGCGATTGTTGATCGGAATATTATCGACCGCCTGTTTGTTGATGTTGGAAGCGAATTCCGGACCATCAAAGTTGAGCACCGGCACGTCGGCGGAGACGGAGATCTGCACGGTCGTGCCGCCATTCGCGAGGTGCGGCGCAAAGTTCGTCACCTGTCCAACCTGCACAAGAACGGTGCTGTCCAGTCCACCAAAACCATCTGCCGTTACGTGCGTCTTGTACGTGCCGGGCTCAAGCAGCGGAGCCTTGAAGTAGCCGCTGCCATCGGCAGTCAGGTTGATCGTGTCATTCGTGCCCTGGTTGATGATGGTCACCTTGGCGCCGGGGATGACAGCACCGGTGGTATCAAACACGCTGCCAGCGATGGCGCCTTCGGTGCTGGTCTGAGCAAACGCACCTGTGCACATGCCCGCAAGGGCCATGGCAAGCAGGGCGAACGACGCGGTTCTCTTAAACATGCTGCTGATCTCCTGAATCATTGGTTCGGACAGTGGGTTCCGCATGACACACTCACGCTTGTACGGACTGCATGAGGGGTACCGGACTTCTCTGGAATTCAACGATCCTGCCACAGCGCGATGAACGTGAGGTGAAATGCGGCTAAACAAAGAACGAGTGGCAGTCAACCTACACACATGCTCCCATTTACCGCGTAAACAGAAGCCTTCGACTACCTTTCGACTGGCCGCTGGCGCTAGTTAAAACGGAGTAGATGTACGAACATCTCGCGCATCTACTCCTCATCTTGGCCTTCAGATATTGAGCAATGTACTCGGCCGTCCGCCGTTCAACATCCATGGCCGATCACTGCCGAGAAATGAGATGAGCAGGTCTTTCGGGTCGAAGAGAGGCTCTTCCCACGAAGAAGAGAACGCTTCCAGGATGCAGTCTCTGGACGAGAACGCATGCAAGGACTTCGAGAAGATCCAATCTCCTGCTTCTATAAAAAATAATTTGCAGACGAGTGATAGAGTTCCGGCACCGTTGTCGCTTAACAGAATAAGAAGGAAATATTCTGCCGGATCGCGGGCCGAATCATTTCATCGCCCACCTCGAAGGTTGCCGCCTCCATCCTGGGGCAGTGGCCTTGGGATGACTGCGCTGACGCCTTACGAGACCGTCAACGCTTTATCAACGACACACGAATCAGATTGAACACAGAGGAATGAAATGGCACACAATGAACACGTTTTGAGGTCAGGCGAATCGATTTCGACGGGGCAATGGTTGAGATCGAAAAATGGCTTGTTCCAGGCTGTGATGCAGGAAGACGGAAACTTTTGCATTTATCGCGGTGACTCTTACTACGGCGTGCAGTCTGGCCTTTGGTCAACAAAGACGAGCGACGGTGCGACGTATTTTACCGAGAACGGCTTCCACAATATCAATATGCAGCCAGATGGGAACCTCGTGATCCGAAATCAGGGGGGCGCCGCTGTATGGGCATTGAGCACCAATCATCCTCAAATAAAGTTCATTCGCGATTCGCTTGCCATTCTTTATGATGACGGCAATTTTGCGGTAGCGCCACAAGGCGAATGGAAGCTAAGAGTCTTCCATTCCGGAGTAACAGACAAAATCGAAGAGGATGTTGAGCTGCACAAGGTTAGCTACGATTTGGAGAACGCGATCGACGGAACGCCGGGCGTCGTGAAGACGGTGCTGATTCAGGAGCTCAACAACCCCACCGACCTCACACAAGTGACGACTGTTAGCGTGACGTACACCGAAACGAAATCATCGACGTGGAATGAGACAACGACGCTCACGGTGGGCGCGTCTGTCACGGTGGAAACCGGAATTCCGTACGTCGCTGAGGGAAAAGTGGAGGTAAGCACCGAAGCCAGTCAGAGCTTCGAGTTTGGCGAAACGACGGAGACTTCCAAGGAGTTGACCTTCTTGGTCCCGGTTGCGGTGCCACCGAAGCGCTGCTATCTGGCGAGGTCTACCTATCGGCAATTCAAGTTGCAGGTGCCTTTCAAGATCGCCGGCGAAGCAAAGTTCGAAGGTTACGAGAACAAACTGCCGGTCCATATCGAGGGCGTATATGAAGGCATCGGATGCGAAAAACTCAGAACAGAGTATCTTGACATTACGACATCACCTGAACTGAAACTTGCACCCGTTGGAGCTAACTTAGCAGACGCGGGAGATTTAGACCGTTGCGACTGGCATCCACTTCCTACGCCATAAGGCACTGGTTATTGCCTCCGTAGACACAAGCAGGCTGATCCGAGGTCCAGCTCCTGCTGTTTCTGTCCTTGTCATCTACGTTGGCCATAGAGTGAAAATGAGATCGGTTGGAAGTAGCGGGAAATCGTATTTCTTAATGCAGTGTGGCTAGTTACCCGCGCAGCACGGAGCATACCTGCTCCGTGCTGCGCCAATTCATCTGCTGTGCTGTGGCTACAATGCATGCATTCCAGTCATAGCACAGCATAAAACCACCATCCCGTTATCGGAGAACCATGAAAAACTATCCTTTATCCTTCTCGTACGTGGCCAGCTTGTTGGGCGTGGCTTTATCTCTTGGCCTGAACGGCTGCTCGTCGAACTTCGGGGACGTTTCCAATACCCCGACACTGACCACGATGCACATTCAAGGCATCGTTCATGGCGGCCAGCAGCCAATTAGTGGCGCGCACGTCTATATGTATGCCGCCAGCACGGCCGCGTATGGCGGCAACGGCATCGCCGCCAAATCCGGCACCGGCAGCAATGCGTCAACCTCACTGCTGACCGCCGCGACGGAGCACGCGGACAGCAAAGGACTTCACTACGTCATCACGAATGCAGCGGGCAGCTTCGATATCAATGGGGATTTTGCCTGCACTCCGACCACCCAGGTCTACCTCTACTCGACTGGCGGCAATCCGCAATTGGCTGGCGTGGGAGCTGGCGGCACAGTGAATTCCGCAGCAACCCTGCTAGCGGTGGTAGGCGATTGTGCCAGCGCGACGCCCAGCGCCGCCTTCCCGAACGCTACGACCGTGTCGATGAATGAGCTCAGCACGGTGGCCGCAGCATACGCTCTGGCCGGGTTTGCGACTGACCCCCTGCACATCGGTGCGCCCAGCGCGGTTTCTGGCCATTCGCTCTCCGCAATCGGTCTAGCGAATGCTTTCAATATGGCGCTGAATCTCGTGAACCAGGCCGCCGGAACGCCCAATGCAACTTTGCCTCTCAACAGCAAGGCTGTCGTTCCTGTGACTACGATCAATACCCTGGGGGATATCCTGGCTGCCTGCGTCAACTCCACCGGAGTCAGTTCTTCGGGATGCAACACCCTCTTCACCAATACGACCTACAGTACGAAGCCTACCGATACGGCAACGGCAGCCATCAACATCGCGCAGCACCCGGGAACCAATGTCTCCAATCTTCTCGCTCTGGCAACGAACGCCAGCCCCTTCCAGACGTTCCTTACCACCGCCAACGACTTCTCCATCGGGATCAACTACACCGGCACTTTGAGTGTGCCCTTTGAGATCGCGGTCGACGACGCGGGCAATGCCTGGGTGGCTAATTCCGTAGCTAATTCGGTAGTCGAATTCTCCAGCGCGGGGAAACTCCTCTCCGGGGCTAACGGCTACGGCAGCGGCGGAGGCCTGAATGAGCCATTCGGGATCGCTATCGACGGCTCGGGCAACGCCTGGGTGACGAATCTTCAAGGTAACTCCGTGACCAAGCTCTCCAGCACCGGGGCAGTTCTCTCCGGAACCAACGGCTATACCGGCGGCGGCCTGGACGAGCCACAGGGAATCGCGATCGACAGCTCGGGCGACGTCTGGGTGGCGAATGTATTTGACGCCGTGACCAAGCTTTCCAGTACTGGGGCACTCCTCTCCGGAACCCACGGCTACACTGGCAGCGGCACTAGTGGCGGCCAGGTCTCGGCACAAGCGATCGCGATTGACGGCGCGGGCAACGCCTGGGTGTCTGATCAAAATAACTTAGTGACCGAGCTTTCCAGCACCGGAGCATTCCTCTCAGGAACCGGCGGCTACTCCGGCGGCGGCCTGGACTCGCCAGACGGGATCGCGATCGACAGCTTGGGCGACGCCTGGGTGGTTAATGTAGAAGGTAAGTCCGTAACCAAGTTTTCCAATACCGGGGCATTCCTCTCCGGAACGGGCGGCGATACCGGCGGCGGCCTGAGCTTTCCCGAAGCCATCGCGATCGACGGCTCGGGCAATGCCTGGGTAGCTAATTCCGGAGGTAACTCCGTGATCGAGCTTTCCAGCGCCGGGACAGCCCTCTCCGGAACCAAAGGCTACACTGGCGGCGGCCTGAGCTTTCCCGAAGCCATCGCGATCGACGGCTCGGGCAACGCCTGGGTGACGAATCTCGACAGTGATCTCGTGACCGAGATGATCGGGATCGCTACCCCAGTGATTACTCCGATCGTCGCCGGTCTGCCCGCTACCCCAACGGCGAAGGGAACGAGCAACCTGGGCACACGCCCGTAGCCTCTTCGCTCCAGGAGATTTGCTCTGACGATCCCTTACTGATCTGTTTGAATCATGCTCCTTGGCTCAACAACGGCTGAGGACATCTCACCGAACCACTTGGCGCAGCAGCATTCGCGTCTGCTGAAGTTCGAGGCTGCCGGCAGGCAGCCTCACCTTCTCGCTTAGGAACGCCTCTTCGAGCGCCGGCTGCGCCTCAGCAGGACGCCCTTCGCGCAGTAGAAGCTCGCCCATCGCCTGTTCCGCCGCTGCCGTTGCTACCGGATTGACTTGTACGCTCCGGTAGATGGAGAGTGCTCGCTCTATCTCTGTTTTGGCTGAGGGCAGATCATCCTGTGCCAGGTGCAGGCGGCCGAGCGCGAGATGGTTCGCTGCAGCATACGGTGAGGTATCACCGGTGAACCTCTGCTCCATTGCGAGCGCCATGCTTAGCGTGGGCGCTGCTTCATCGAGCCTTCCCATCGCCACTTGTAAGCGGCCAAGATCCAGTAGAGCCCGCGCTAGTTGCGGATTGTCTGCACCGAACAGACGCCTGCAGATCGCAACTTTGTGCTCGAAGAGAGGTTTGGCTTCTGCATCCCTGCCCCGCAGTACAGCCAAACGCCCCAACGCGCTCTCATCCACGCCAGCACTCATGCTCTCGGCACCAAGCGCTGCTGTGTGTATCCGGAGCGCGTCGCGCTCCAGCGCCTCTGCCTCTACGAACTGCCCCTGTTCGGCAAGTACCAGGCCCAGGCCCGATTCTGTACTAGCGGTCCGGCTGTGGTTGGGTCCCTGGATCTTTCGCTGCAAGGCCAGCGCATCACGCAGCACAACTTCCGCTTCCGCATAACGCTCCTCCAGCCTCAGCACATGTCCAAGCTTCCCCTCCGTATCCAGGGTGTCTATCACCCTGGGCGACTCCTGCCAGTTTCCCCTTTGATAGATACTGAGCGAGCGGCGAAGCGCCCGTTCAGCTCCAGCGAACTTACCTTCCAGAAAGAGCGTGTTCCCCAACATATTCAAGCTTGCGCTTGCCTTGGGGCTATCGGCGCCATGCAGCTTGGTGTCAATCTGGAGTTCTCTTCGTAAGCTCGCCTCCGCACTCGTCAGGTCGCTCTCCACAAGCTGCACTTCGGCCATGGTCAGAAGTGCGTCGGCGGACTTTTGGCTGTCCGGTCCGTACAGCGACTGCACCAGGGGAGCCCACTCTTTCGCGTAGGACTTTGCCTCGGCAAACTGATCGTGGAGAACGGCGTTCTCCGTCAATTGTTCCAGTGTGTCCGCAACCTGGGTAGAGTGTTCACCATAGAGCGATCGACGAAGTTGCAAAGATTCTCGTTGCAACATATCGCTTCGATCGTAGGCACCGAGATTGGCATACGACCTGCCTAGCGTGTCCAAAAGTCTGTCCCGCACCTGTGGATCGGCCTGCAGACCTTCGATTCCGGCAGCTCCACGATCCAGCAGCTCACGGGCGCTCAGGCTATGCCCGCGCGCCACCGATGGGTCGGCGGCGGTGAATACAGTCTGGAGAAAGTCGGATACTCTCTCAGCCGCGTCTCGCTCCCTCGCAATACGCCGAGCCTGCACGGACATGGTGACACTGAAGCCTATCAGCGTCATCAGTGCCAACACACTCGCCGCTACCGGCAGCTTGTGCCTTCCGGCGAACTTCCGTACACGATAGCGCCACGACGCGCTCCTGGCAGCCACAGGAAATCCTGAGAGATAGCGTTCCAGATCGTCCGCCAAGTCGTTGGCTGATGAATACCTCTGCCCAGGATCTTTCTCAAGTGCCCGCAATACGATACAGTCCAGATCTCCATCCAGCTCCGGACTTGGTGCTGGAACCTCGCAGATGGCACGCTCCAGCGCACCCAGATCGACAGAGCTGTCCCGAAAAGGGAGACGCCCGGCGAGTAGCAGGTACAACAAGGCACCAAGCTGATAGACATCGGTCGCCGTGGTCATGGCCTCACCACGTACCTGCTCGGGGCTCGCATACGCGGGTGTCATGATGCGCGAGAGATCGATCATCTCTATATCTGGCCCCGTGCGTGGAACCAAGGCCTTGGCGATACCGAAGTCCAGTAACTTCGGCTCGCCCTCGCCAGTGATATAGATGTTCTCCGGCTTCAAATCACGATGCACCACCAGATGCTGATGCGCATAGCCGACCGCCTTGGCCACAGAAATCATCAGCCGTATCCGCTTCGTGCGACCCAATGCCTGTTCTTCGCACCAATGATCGATCGGCTGACCACTCACAAATTCCATCACGACATAGGGCAGCCCTTCAGATGTCGTTCCTCCATCAAGCAGCCGGGCAATATGCGGATGATCAAGATCGGCGAGAATTTGTCGTTCCTCGAGAAATCTTTGCCGTAGTTCTTCAGCCATTAATCCGAGAGCAGCCACCTTGATGGCGACCTCTTTCTGATACTCATCGTCAGCGCGGACAGCGCGGTAAACTACGCCCATGCCTCCCCGACCTACCACGCCCATAATGCGATAGGAGCCCAGCAGATCTCCAGGAAGAGGCAATTCAGCTTGAAACTTCTGCAGGGCGGCTCCACTCACAACAGAGCCAATCTTTGTCTCTGACTCAAGCGCCGACAAAAGTGCCTCGATCCGGAGGCGCAGGAGAGGAACTCCGGCGCAAGCACGCTCCAGGTAGGCATCGCGTTCGTTCGAGGAAAGCTCCGCAGCAATATCGAAGATCTCCTGCAAACACTCCCATTCCTGCGCGCTGAGGATCGTCTTCATGTCTTTACCTGACGGATTCGAAATGCGAGGCTACTCTGCAACGGATACGGGCGCATCCAGCGCCTGCCTCAACCACGCTCTGGCCAGCTTGAGATCACGATTGACCGTTGCCACGGATACCGCCAGTGCGGCGGCCGCTTCATCGCAAGTCAAGCCGCCGAAATAATGCATTTCCATCAACCGCGCCTTTCGGGCATCTTGTAGCGCCAGCTGATCCAGAGCCTCATTCAGATCGAGAATCTGAGCAGGGTCGGTCCAAAGCAGCAGAGCTTGCTCGTTCTCCACTGTTTCTAGAGACAGCTTTTCAGCGCCACCACCACGTTTGCCTCGTTGAGCCGTCCGGGCATGATCGACGAGTATGCGGCGCATCGCAGTGGACGCAACCGCAAGCAAATGTACCCGGTTTTCGAAGGTCATCTCGGACGAAAATATCCGTAAACAAGCTTCATGCACCAGGGCCGTTGTACGCAAGGTATGGTCGATGCGCTCGTGACGCATGTATCTTGAGGCCAGACGGTGCAACTGCTCATAAACCAAAGCCAACACCTGACCCAATCCAACCGAATCTCCATCGTGCAACGATTGCAGGAGCGCGGTAATGTCAGGGTCGCGGGTCATCATCGGGCTTGGTTCTCAGAGTTTATCTATTATGACTGATTGTCTATTGAGAAAGGGTGGAGTCGCGTCGCGATCACGAAGTGCCTGCGCGGACGGAGCGGAACAGACTCATCAATACTCGCGATATTGATACTCATCTGCCAGGCTAGTCTTGATGCTTCTCACGGAGTCTCGGAGTGAGCCTCAGCATCAGTTGCAGACGCTCAACATCGTTCAGCCAATCAGCGAGTGTCGCTTCTACTTCACTCTTGTCGGGTGGAAGGATGCCGGTCGGGCAGCTTGGCCCTAGCCTCTTCAATGCAAGTGCGCGGTATCGATTGAGCGTCCTATCTCCGGACGTAGCACATCACATATCATCCTCGGAGTAAAACAGAACTACCGGAACCCGGCTTCCTCCATTGATGCGCAGTTCTTCTTTAAGCTCTGTATTCATCTTTCGCTCGAGGAATCTCAGATTGATCTTTACAGGATTGGCCTCGGCGATCCTCTGGATAAGTGGGCACTGCTCCACACAGTCTCCACACCAGATGCCGGAATGGACAAGAATCTTCATCGCTCGCTGGAAACCACTTATGAGCTCCCGTTGAGTCGCATCGAGACGCGCAATGTCATACACCTGCGTCCAGCGACGTTGCTGCTCCTCAGTACCAGTGGCAAGGTACTGCGCGTAACGAAGCGAATAGGAGAATTGATCGGAAAAAGATGGCACAGGGATTTCTAACCTAAGAAAGATGAAACTAGTATTACAGCCCCGCATCCTCATGCGTCAGCTATTCGGATATATCGGCGATGACAAGCCGCGCTACAGCAGGAGTCTTTCAACGACTGTCAATATCTTCCAGCAAGCGATCGCGCACATAGACGATGTGGTTCCGCATCGCCTCCTGTGCCTCAAACATTTGGCCCTGCTTGAGAGCCTTATAGATCTTCTTGTGAGCTAACGGTGACGACGTTGCTGAAAGTTCATACGATCTATAGCGACACAGCAACGTCTTCTGTTGCACGTTCTCGAAGACACTGCATAGTTCTCCATTCCCTGTGGCCTCAGCGAGAATTCGATGGAAGCGGAGATCCTCTTCGATATGTGCCAAACGATCCCCAGCTTGCAGGATTTCTTCCGTGCGCTTAATGCTTTCCGCCAGCTCACTAAGGACCGTACGAGTGATTGAGGCGTCAGAAATCGAATGTAGCTCCAATGCAACCCGCAAGTTGTAGAGATCGGTAACTTCTTTGCGGGAGAACTGCCGCACGGACGCCCCGCGGCGCGCCTCGATCCGAAATTAATCCCTCCCCCTCCAAGCGATTCAATGCTTCCCGGACTGGACTCTTGCTGACACCGAGTTGTGTGGCAATATGCTCCTCAGTTAGCCAAAAAGAGGGTTCGATACTGCCGGTTAGCACGCTCTGCTTGATGCGAAGATATGTCATCTCCGTTAGGTTAGGGGTTTTAGGTAGCTTCTGAAAGGTAGTCGACATGAAGGTATTCAATCATCCTGTCCGTAAAAGCCGAGAGAGTTGAGGCGGGTATGAGCCGTTGTCTCCGGGCCAACTGCGAGCAAATGTTGAGAATAGTCGGCGCACAATCACAGACATGATGAAGCTACTTGAAATTCTTCGTAAGCCCAAAAAGGGTGGACGCAAACTACTCTTTTGGGTCAGCAACAGAAGGTGGGCTTTCGGGGACTTTATGCTCAAGATCTTCTCGGCATCAGCTCAGCACACTGACGAGAACATCCCCCTAAGCGCGTAGATGCTTTTGCTGCTAGCGCGAAGTCTGCCGCAATAGATGCTGTCTTTGGGGGAAGTCATGAAAAGTCGGAACTTCCTCCTGACGACTCTCGGCCCATCTACCGATCGAATTTCCAAGTACCCGAGCGGTCTCCAGAGCCAATCGTACAGGGCCAACCCTAGGTTCCAAGAGCACCTCGCGTTCAGGAGGAGAAAGGAAGCCGATTCGCTCGATCTCGTCGGAGATGTAGCGCTTCATTTCCTCAAACTGCCGCTGCGACAAGTGGTATGAATCTTCAGGTGGTATTGCCCAATAATAACTGTCAGGTCTGCGTGCCACTGCGACCGTACATATCAACTGGGCCGGACTCGGGAGGCCTTGATCGGCAACACGATCGGCACCCCTTTGCGTGCCATGCACGAAAACCGACAACCATCCGTCGTGTTTCACCGGCGCAAGAAGTCTCAGATCCGAGCCTCGGAACCTAACATCCACTTTGATGAATGCCATACTTGGCAGCCAGGAACAGGCGCAAATCATTTGGGAGTACTCCAGCCAATTCCTGCCATGTAAGCAACTTCAGGCGGTAACGGAGTTCGTGAGAACGAACGGCGCGAATGATCCGGTACCATGCCTCGATCAAATCGGGACGACGAGCATCGCATAGAACACAAAATGAATCGCCGGTCGCGTGGGCCGCCAATGCGCCACGTATCAATTGGTAGCTACAAACTTTTCCATTTCGCGATGGAAGCTCGATCAGGTCAAACACGGCTTCCAGATCTCGATATCGGGATATGAGCCCGCATCTGGCCGACTGAAAGTCTGATTCAGTCAGTTTCGCTTCCACCAGCAGACAGTCGATCTTCATATCAATCTCTGTGTTGTCGCGCTTGTCATTGTGTATGGGTGTGCGCGGCTTAAATCCGAACTCGGGTACTGCGTGAGAGTCGACTCCAAGCATTGCCTGGGCACGTTCGGAGATCAGAACGCCAGGATGACAAAAGATGTTCATAAGCAGGGCATCAGAACTATGGGCACAGTCCAGTTCCTTCCAGTCCCAATTCGCACGTACTCTCGCTCTCTTGAAGGCCGTATGAACTTTGCCGAGTCGCCTTTCCCATTGTGGATGATTGGCAATCTCCCGATAAGAGGGCGGATAGAAGTTTCCGTGCTGGCATTCGTCGCTATGTCCAAAGAGCACTCCAGGAGCGGCGCCGTCAGTCCGGTCGTAGCGAAGTCCCTTTACCTTTGCGAATTGCAGAGCACGAAGGCTCAATTCGGTCCGCAACTCAATGCCCTCTGGAATATCGAAATCTAAGTGTTCGAGTACCGGCATGACTTCCATTATAGACGAAGAAAAAGCGAATACGTATTTGGCCCGCATCGTTGGGATGAGATTTAAGGTGAGTGTTTCGGATCACATAGAGATTGCCGTTTGGCTGGCACTGCCGCACCCATAGGCGTATCGAGCCGAAGGATTCCCCAGGCGTGAATCGTGGGGGAACGTACCAGTAACGATGCAGATTATTACGCGGTTCACGGCTGGCGTCCCAGCAGTTAGCTTGAAACCATCGGGAATCAGCTACCCGCCAGCCTCAGCCCGCGCAGTGAGAGGTCGATACCGGTCGGGTACGCAGAACCGTCGATTTCTAAGATAATCGACTCAGATTATTTCTCTTTCAACGGATTCCAATGGAATAAACAGCCGAAAAATTGTTCCCGATTGATCCGGGGCCTGATTGCTTCACACTCTAAGCATGCCGCGATGTCTGTCGATAATCTCTTTGCTCAACCAGCTTTATGTCCACCCTCGTCTAGTGACTACTGCCAGATTTCGACGCCCCTCCTCCGCTTGAGCCGCCTTTCAGCTTACCGGCAATCGCAGTAATGGAGAAGGCGTTGTGTCGTGCATCGGAACGGCTGAATGGTTTGGTTCCGAATAGGTTAGCTATGCTGTAACGTGAAGTGTCAGCCCCGTGATTGGGATGCATAGAAGAATGTAACGCTGAACAAAGCCGTCTCTGGTTTCGAACTGCCGAAGTCAATGCTGACGTGGAGTTGTGGTAACGAAAAACCCGAAATTTATGGCAGCCAATAAGGTACAAAACGGCACTAAACCACTCTATTCGGGGCACTGCATTCGACGGAAAGGCCCAATTTTATCAACTGGTTAGATGAAACTGCCAAAACTGCAAAACCTTTATGCGTCGGTTCGATCCCGACCCGCGCCTCCAAATCTCCTCAACAACTTAGCAACAGTGAATATTCCCTGGTTGCCAATAAGCCGACAAGCCCTCATACAGCAACAGAATTCACAGCAAATTCAGCCGGGATCGTCTTGCCCAACTGACCGCTGAGCAACCCTGCCGCCATGTCTGCCGACTCGTCAAGAACCTGTTCGTAATGGATAAGAAGAGTGGTGGGTCGCGAGTGGCCAAGGCGCTGCTGCGCAGCCTTGATATCCACCTTCACTGCAACCATCTGGGTGGCCCCCCAAGGCAGACATTAACTCCCGAGAGCACGCCCGATTCTTCCGGCATCTCAACCTTTGCCGGAACAGGAACGAGTATCTCTCAAGTGACCATCGGCGGCCGCACCATGCAGTTGAACGCAAGATTAGCGTTCTGACTTACATATTAAACATAAGTAATATTTAGACAATCGATTTACTAGAAGAAACTGTATTGACATAGAGATTCTTCGCCTGTTAGTGTTCCGGTTTATCAGACATGGTGCGCAGGATCTTGTAGCGAAAAGACTTGAAAACTAGTCTGACCTACGAGATACCTGCGCGCTGAATATCTGTTGTGTACGTTTAGCAATCTTGACTCCACACTCGAAGGAGCAACAAAGATGCATATCTCACTCGTCCCTCAAGGTCTCAACCGAAGTACGGTCAGTTGAGGCGCCCTCTCGCACGATTGGGGGGATGATCTCCGTTTAAGCCCGAACAAAAAACCAGGCCCCGAACTCTTCTCGACTCGGGCTATAGAGAGTTGTGCGCTTGAATACCCCTCTCTTCCCTGTCCACCACAACGCACATCCACCTACAGCAAAAGGAGGCAACATGTCACGCACCTGCAACTTCGCTACGCTGGTCGGTCAAAAGCACTCCATCCTTCGGTGTTCTCTCTTCCTCGCGATCGTTTTCCTAATGCCCCTCACGTTAATGCACGCACAAAACACCTTGACCACCGGCACACCCTACAACATCGTCAATGAGAACAGCGGTTCCTGCGTGGACGACACCGCTTCGGGCACGGCGAATGGAACCGCCGTGCAGCAGTGGGCTTGCGGTGAAGGCACTTACAGCACCCAACCCAACCAACAGTGGGAGTTCGAGAACGGAACCGCCAGTGGCTACTATTACGTCGCCAACGTCAACGCTCCGGCCGAAACCTGGAATGTAACCGGCAACGGAACTACCAATGGCAGCCTCATACAGACGTGGACCTATGCTGGAAACCCCAATGAGGAATGGGAGGCCGTGTCGCTAGGAAATGGCTACTATAAATTTGTAGGCCAAGGTAGCGGTCTCTGCCTGGACACGCCGAGCGCCTCTACCGCAAACGGTGTGCATCTGGATATCTACACCTGCAATGGAACAGCTGCGCAGGCGTTCAAACTCGTCACACCTTCGTCTGGCACGGGCACCGGTACTGCCACGAACCTCTTCGCGCCGTTCGAATATGTGGGCGACTTGGGCGATGCCAATCAAATTCCGGGCATCGTATCGGCTTCTGGAGCGAAGGCGGTCATACTGGCTTTCCTGGATCCAGACAACAATGGCTGCAACTTGATCTGGCCTGGCGCAAGCGGGCCGTTGCCCAATGACACGGTAGGCAGCACCAGCATGGGCACTGCGATTGCAGATTTGCAGGCTGCTGGTGTAACCGTCGCCCTTTCACAAGGCGGCGCAGGCGGCCAGGAGGCTGCCGCATATTGCAGCACAGCTGCGGCGACTCAGGCGGTCTATCAGCAGCTAATCACCAAGTACCATGTCAATTGGCTCGACTTTGACGTCGAATATTCCGAAACTTCGGGTCAGTCGGTCAGACGTGCTCAAGCGTTGGCTGCCTTGCAGGCGGCTAATCCGGGGCTGATCATCTCCTACACTCTTCCGCTCGGTCCAGGCGGACTTGACCCCGGCACAGGTGGCGGCCTCACTGACATCACCGACGCCAAAGCAGCTGGCCTTAATCTCAACATTGTCAATGGTATGGCCATGGATTTCGGCGGAACAAACGAGAATCAGCCGGAACTATCCGAAGAGGGTGCTGCCGCGTTGAAGTCACAAATTCAATCCGCTGGGTTAACCTCGACGGTTGGACTCACATTCTTGCCCGGAACAAGTGACGATACCCCTCCGAACTATTTCACCCTTGCCAATGCCACCACGATGTTGAACTGGGCAGAAACGAACAAATACGTCACGCTACTGTCCTTCTGGGAGCTCAATCGCGACAACGGCGGTTGCCCCGGCTCAACGGTAGACGAGGACACGTGCAGCGGCGTCAGCCAATCCAGCTACGAATTCTCCTCGATCTTTAGGACGTTCTAGCTGTGAAGTATCAATAGGTAGTCCATTCGATCTGACGGCGAGAAGCTGGTTCTACGACGAATCAGTAATCTCGGAGGAGACCGAATGGACAACCACCAGAATGCCCGACTGACGGTACATAGATAGCAAAAAGAGTACTGGAGCAGGAGTTGACGTTGAAGCTGGCCGCGGCCAGCTTCAACGTCAGCGCGAAGACCGCGGCCAAGTGGATGCGGCGCTACCGGGTCACTCCGAAGAGGTATCGGGGCAGGCGGGCCAATCGAACTCCGCAAATAGGAGTTAGCGGATACAAACTTTAAGGTTGCCAATAAGGGATAAAAGGGTGCTAAAACCAACGATTCCTGGGTACTTCATTCGACGGAATTCGCGGTATTTTCAATGCTTTGCGCGAAGGCCCCAAAACTGCAAAACCTTTATGCGTCGATTCGATCCCGACCCCCGCCTCCAAATCTCCTCAACAACTTAGAGCGACCGACTAATCCAGACTTTTCGCTGTGGCTGACATTAGGGCAGCCAATTTACGTTAAGCCCGGATTCATCAGCCGAGTGGGCCGCCACAGGCAAGAGAACGAACTCGACTCCTGCCGCGCAATCCGGCGAGCGGTGGCCGGTAATTATTTGCCGAAGCCGGGCACATCGACACGGCGAACGACGTGGTCCTGAATCCAGTGCGCGTCCCACCACTCTTTGGGGTCGATCTGGACTCCATCGAGTTGCATGGCAAAGTGAATGTGGTCGCCGCCAGCCATCCCAGTCATGCCGCTCAGACCCATGATCTGCGAGCGCTTGACCTCGTCGCCCACATGCACGTCGATCCGGCTCATGTGGCCATAGATGGTCTGCAGGCCATATCCATGGTCCACTACGATGCAGTTGCCATAGATACCTAGGGGTGCCGCCCAGACGATACGGCCGTCATTCGACGCCTCGACGCCAACATGCTGGGTAACGGCGAGGTCGTAGCCGAGATGCACCTGCTGATCGATCTTCTGGCCATGATAGATATAGCTGCGCACGTCAGCGAAGGTCGCCTCGGCCTGCGCGTGCGACTGACGCGCGAAGGGCTCGTGCCAGAGGAAGTGGTCGGCAGTCTTGAGACGCAGGTCGGACAGCGTCTTGTTATTGGCCTGACGCATCTCGGTATTGATCTTGACGAAGCGCGCGACAGGATCGCCCGTGCCATTGGGATCCAGTTCGCTAAGCACCTTCTGCATGAATTGGTCGGAGATCTGAATCTGGTGCTGCGTATACACGGGCTGTTCCCTCTTCGGGAAGACGACGGTCAGCGGCGTAGTCACATCGTTGCCGGACCCGTTTGAAGCATAGGCCAGCGGAGTCGTACTGGCAGGCATGTTCCACGCAAAGGCAAACAAGGAGAACAAGCCAGGTTTACCGCCAGGCATCGGCCACGCACGGAAGGCCTGGTCGCCGACCCGGACCCCTGCGGAGGTGTAGTTGCCGGTGATGTTCATGGTAGCCAGGTCCGCCATGCCAAGGTACAGGTAGTGCTGGTCGGAGTCCGCGCTGACGAGAGGCGGCTGGGTGACCACGTTGACGTCGCGTTCCCAGCGAGAGGTGCCATGGAGCAGACCGCCGGACGTGGCTTCTAGGACCAGGTGGGCAGGGCCGTCATGCAACTGGGGAGTAGTCTTAACGCCGACCTGAAAATTGAAAGTCGTATCAATGTTTTTGGATGTGGCGTTTGTCTCCCATGCCTGATACTTCGCGCCGTTCTGTGTCACCGTGGCAGTGAGCTTGCTAACACCATGAGGATCGTGGATGTGGACGGCAATGGGAGTCGCCGGCCCAATGACGGTCGGGGAGGAGAGCACATCCAAAGAAGGCTTGCTGCAGCCGGACAGAGTCAGCAATAACGGCAACAGAAGGATACTTGCATTGTTGATTGGAGTTCTCACAAGTCGATTCTAGCCTCAAAGCATGTCCGTGACGTTTCTAAGTTTGCCACCCCGAAATCCATAACAAACATCGAGACCCGCATCCCTCGATGGAAGAAGCATGTAGTCGATAAAAGGTTGAAGGACGAAATGCGCATAACGTCTAGAAGGTGGTATTGAGGCGGAGGCTGAAGCTTCGCGCAGGACCGATGGCATTGCCGGAGAAGAGGCCCCCAAAGTCGATGACATTCAAACGGTTGTTGAGATTGTCTCCATCGATTTGAAAGCGGGAATTGATTTTTTCGCTCATATAGACGGTTGCGCCAAGCGATGCCTGAACGGAAAGGGACGGGTCTACGCGGCCGCGATCGAAGTTGAGACGATTGACGACATCAGGACCGTATTGAGCCAGAGCATCCTCTTGTGTGCCTTCAAATTCGAAAGGAAGACCAGAGCCGGAGAGAAGTCCTGCAGCAAGCCAGATGCGGGGCAAAAGTTGGTATTTGAACCGTGTGCGGAGCGTGTTGCGCTGGTCCTGAGAGTCGGGGAAATGGCCGCTAAGCTGGGTAAGAGCCGCGCTCACGTCGTCTCCGAGAAAGAGGCCTCCGGTTACCGGGAACCAGACGTTGCCCACCATGTACGAATAGCTGACATAGCCGGTGAGATTGCCCAGGTGCACCAGATCGAGCTTCCCTTCCGCGCCGTAGATGACAGCCTTATCAAAGGCGATGGGATAACTTACGCCGGTATTGAGAAGCTGGTCGTCATCGGCGTAGTTACGGACGTCGCGACGATAGACGTTCACGTCGAGCCGCAGCCTCTCCGCCACAGACTTGCTTGCGCCGGCTTCAAAGTAGTTGCCTTCGGAGGGTTTGACTGGAAGCTTCAGGACTTGAGGATCTACGGACTGAATGTAGCCTGAGCTCGAGATGAGAATATTTTCGTTGGAGGGCGTCTGGAAGATGCGGTCGTAAGAGGCATGTACGACCGTGTTGATCGAGGGAAGATAGCGCCCGATGGACAAGCGCGGGCTGACGGCATTTTGGTTGAGGAGAAGCTGGTAGTGGTCCCAACGAAGGCCGCCGCTCAAAGTCCACTGTCCAAGACGAACGAGGTCTTCGACGAAGGCAGATTGTTCGAGGTCGGGCCTGCTCTGAATGAAGGGCGGAAGCGTGGTGGGAGTTCCGTCGTCGAACTGGGTGGGATCGGTAAGGGTGAAGCTGAATTTTTCGTGCAGGAAGGTGGCGTCGGATTCGACACCCGCCTTGAACTCCTGATGGCCATGGTGAAAAGATACCGTGTCCTTGAAGTAGCCTTCACGGAAGTCGTTTTTCTGGAACGCAATGATCGGGGTAGACAGCGGGTTGGAGTAGAGGTCGTTAGCATTGTCGCGGACCATGCCGACGAGGCTGGTGAGCAGGTTAGGCGAGAAAGTGTGCTGATAGCCCGCTGTGCCGATCGTCTCGAAGTTATCGCCGTTCTGAATCTGCCCAGCCTGCTCCTGAAGCAGTTCGTTGGGAATCTGAAAACGAGATAGCTCATGCCGGACGCTTAGGTTGAAGCTGTCCCTGGGGGTAAAGTCACGCTCGTATCTCGCGGCGAAGTCTGCCGTCGTGCCCTTGTTCGTGAAATTCTCCGGAACGACAGGGTTGAGATAGTGACTCGTAGCGCTACCTGAAGCAGTTGCGAAGAGAGAGTTTTTGCCCCAGGTGTCCTGCAACTGGCCGAAAGATTGGAGGGTGGCGTAGCTGCCGCCGCCAAGAACCAGCTGGCCATGCAGGCCGGAAAGCGGCTGGTGTGTTGTGTTGAGTTCCACTACGCCACCAAGTTTTCTTCCGTACTCCGCAGGAAAGCCTGCGGTATAGACACTGATGGAGTCGAGGTCATCGGCCTCAATCTCGGGACCGAAGCCTGGGGAACGGTTGTCCGTGAGAGGAACGCCGTCAACGATAAGTTGGGTTTGATACTCCGAACCGCGAGGGTGAAGGACAGCGTTGCCTTCATAGAGCCAGCCGGGTTGCGAGTTGATGAGATCCTGCACAGAGCGACCGGGAAGCGAGTCCACTTTGTCTTCGATCTGCGCCGAGCCAATCCTCATGATGGAAGAGGGGCCGTTTGGATCGACGAGAGAGCTACTGGCGGAGACATGGATGACGGTGCTGACAGGAGAAATCACGAGATGAAGAGTTCGCTCGACGGGAATTTCGGATCTTATCTCAAATGATGTCGCTACCGAAGCGAAGCTCTCTTTTTCAACCTTGAGGCTGTAAACGCCATAGGGAAGAGTTTTGATCGTGATGTTGCCGTCTTTGTTCGTTACAAGGCGACGAAAGTATTGGTTGGCTTCGTTGGAGAGTACAACAGCGCTTTCGACCCCATGTCCACCAGGGTCCGTAAGGGTAATGCGAAGCTCTCCGGTATTAACCTGGGCCAGAAGAGGGACCGCGGCAAAACAAAGCAATAGAACAAATAGGGAGATTTTCTTCATCATCAATAACCGGTCTAATTTTCAGATTTGTGCTAAAGCTTACCCCTCGGAAAAGCAATCATCTTCTGATCTTCGCTATACCTAATCCTCACTCTTTTTCGCTAAAGGCTGCTCAGGCGGAAGCTTCGCAAGCGCCGAGTTCACTTTAGCTAACCAGCTCGGAAAGGGACGCGAAAGAGATTTAGCGTATTCGAGAGAGGGACGGTCGCCCTTTGCGATAAGCAAGTCGACATAACTCTCGAGGCTCACATGACTCCATGGCGAAATGGGGCGCTGAGTAATATCAGTGAAATACCATTTGCCAAAGAGTGCCCAGCGATCGCTATCCTTAGAGCCGGTCACCTTAACTCGAATCGCCTCTATCCTGGCAAGATCCGGTTGCATCGTGTGATCGAAGTTATTCAGTGTGGACGCAAAGTCGAGCAGGTCAGCGACCCACGACGGAGCCTCTTCGTTTGGAGGCAGATCGATCACCCAGCCAGACGAGCCGCCTGCGATCAACAGAGATAATCCATCCGGGCTAAAGGAGAAATACGGAGGTCCGTCAGACAAAAGGGTCGGAAGCTGAACCTGATCGCCGGTGGACGTATCCCAAAGTCGAACCGCCTTATCCCCGGCAACCGTAGCGACTAATTTACTGTCAAGACTGAACGATGCCCGGCCTACAGGAGCCGGATGCTGCAAAGGAGGTACCGTCAATTTATCGTTACTCGTACTCCATATGCGTACGGCATGATCCTTCGAGGCAGTAACGATAAGTGAAGCATCGCTGTTGAACTCTGCGGACCCCACGCCAAACCCGTGACTCATAACGCTCCCGATTGGAGCTCCGCTCTGGGCGTCCCATATCTCTGCCGTAGAGTCTGCGCACGCCGTAACAATTCGCTTGTTATCAGAGCTGAATTGAGCGCTGTAAATATCGTTGCCACGACGCAATTGCCGGATACGTACCCCGGTGCGTGGGTCGCGGAGATCGGCGAAGTTATCTCCTGTTGCAATCAGGAGCGTCCTTCCATCACTGCTAAAACTCACGTGGTAAGCAGCCTCGTGATACTCGATCAGCGGGGACAGCGGCTTACCGGTCGCCGCATCCCACGTACGCGCTTTCCCTTCGTCGGACGAGGCAGCGACGATCTTCCCATCCGGGCTAAAGCTCACAGACCAGGCGGACCCTAAGAACTGCATAGAGGTGGCTAATCTTTTACCGGTGATGGCATTCCAGACCGTGACCTTGCCGTCCTCTGTACCGGTCGCGATTTGTTTTGAATCACTGCTGAAGACTGCAGAGACCACCTCATCATCGTGGTCCAGCGATGGCATCAGTTGGACTCCGGTACGAGCATCCCACACTCTCGCGGTATGGTCCTTTGAAGTGGTCAGTATCCTGGTTCCATCAGGACTGTAGCTCGCCGATGTGATGACGCCTGTATGGCCTTGAAGCCTGAGCGCGGTATTGGCTCGCTGTTCAGCAAGCAGACGAAAAGCGAAGCGCGACGCGACCAGGTTGCCAGGTTGCAGACGCAGGCTCTCCGCTAATAACCGAAGCGCCGCTGGCTTGCTGCCGGTCTCAGAGAGTTCGAACGCTTTTAAATAATCGATATACGACTCGGTAACGGCCGCTGAAGTTTTAGCAGCAACGACGGAAGCCACCGATCCCTGAGGATTGTTTGCGATGGTCTGGGCAATCAGAAGATTGCCCCCCTGGGACAAGACAAACATTAAGACAGGGATAGGGAGCAGTTCCTGACGCCACAACCACTTATAAGGAGAGAACATCCATTCCTCTTCAAGTATTAAGAGTTTATAAATCAATTTGAGGGTCTGCGAGGATGAATCCCCGCAGACCCTCGAAAGACGACAGCCCAAAATTACCCGCCCAGGTGTTACCTGATCTCGATTCCGTTCACCATCGGCTGGTCGTGCGCGCCGTTGGTAAAGGCAATCACGATCTGGCCGTTGACTGGCGTGATGTTGGGGAAGGTTTGTACAACCGCCGTAAAGCTTGCATTTCCGGCAGCGGCAAAGATATCGAAGTTCGGCAGTACCTGGGTTCCGTTGATCGATACATTGAACTGACGAGAGTTTGCGGTGGTAAAGAATAGTTCCGCAAAGTGCAAAATTACAGTGTAGGTTTTGCCTGCTGTGAGATTTGGAATGGTGTACGTCATAGCGCCCTGATGGGCATCCGCATACACTGCAGCAGGTGCGGCGATAGTTACAATCGCCGCCGGGATGGTGATGGCGTGGTTGGGAGCATCATCGTTGCCGCCAGTGAAGTCAGTGTCACCGATGAAGTTACCTACAACCATAGAGCTGCCCGCATTGATGGCGATGACGTCCGCGGACGCAGCGGCCGTTGAAGTTGAAACCTGCTGCGACGGTGGCGAAAGCACTCCGGTGCTGTTAGCCGCTTCAACGATGTAGTAATACATGGTTGAAGCAGTGAGTGCGGCATCGGAGAAACTGGTGGCAGTGAGATTCTGTGCGATCCGATTCGCCGTCGAGGGAGTGAACCCAGCTACGGTGCTTCGGAATACAGAGTAGGTCACTCCTGGCGTGATGCTTGCTGTCCAGTTGAGATTGACCTGGGTCGATGAAGCCGTCATGGCTGTCAGCAGGGTCGGAGCGGACGGCACAGGGGCGCCACCCGTCTGAATCTCAATACCGTTCACCATCGGCTGATCGGAGATTCCGTTGGTAAAGGCAATGACGATCTGGCCGTTGACAGGAGTAATGTTCGGGAAGCTCTGAACAACTGCGGTGAATTTAGCGTTCCCGGCGGATGCAAAGATGTCGAAGTTCTGAAGTACCTGAACTCCATTGATCGACACATTGAATAAGCGGGAGTTCGCCGCTCCAAAGTAGAGTTCAGCGAAGTGGAGGACCACCGTATAGGCACTGCCGGCAGCCAGGTTTGGGATGGTGTAAGTGACGGCACCTTGATGCGCATCGGCATAGACTGCAGCCGGTGCAGCGATATTTGCAATCGCCGCAGGAATGATGATCGGCTGCCCCGGAGCATCGTCATTCCCGCCAACAAAGTCCGTATCGCCGATAAAGGTTGTATTCCCGGAAGCGCTGGTCACAGCTGCAGTGCTGCCAGCGTTGATAGCAATCACTTCAGTAACTCCTGAAGCAGCCTGCGTCTGCGCCGAAGTCTGCAGCGAGTTAGTGAAACCAGCGCCGTTGACGGCCTGCACAATATAGAAGTATGCTGTTGCGGCAGTAAGGCCCGTATCTGAGTCTGTCGTGGATGTCAGACCTTGTGCGATCTGATTGGCTGACGACGGCGCAAAGCCGGAGGTTGTGCTCCTAAAGACGGAGTACGTTACACCCGGAGTGGTGCTCGCCGTCCAGCTCAGGTTGATCTGGCTTGCCGATACCGCCGTCGGCGTGACGCCGGTAGGCGCTGCCGGAAGGACAGGAGCGGCGTTGCTGATGGTAAGAACCAGGGTAGCGGTGCCGGTCTGGCCAGTGGAACTGGTCGCGGACAGAGCGACATTGAATGTGCCGGCCACTGTGGGTGCGCCCGAGATCAATGCCCCGGTACGACCCAGACCTGCGGGTAAGCCCGTTGCATTGAAGCTTGCAGCGGCAGGATTCGACGTGATGGTGTAGCTGAAAGGCTGACCGACAGTCGCAGCCGCTGAAGTGGCACTGGTAATCACCGGTGCTGCCGCGTTGACGGTCAGAATCAGATTTGCTGTACCCGTCTGGCCAGTCGAGTTCGTGGCCGAAAGAGTGATGCTGAAGGAACCGGTCGCCGTCGGCGTACCCGAAAGAACTGCTCCATTACGGCTCAGCCCCGCTGGCAAACCGGTCGCATTGAAGCTTGAGGCGGCCGGGTTAGAAGTGATGGTATAGCTGAACGACTGACCGACCGTTGCAGTAGCAGTGGCAGCACTGGTAATAACCGGCGCCGCCGCATTGACGGTCAGGTTAAGAGTAGCCGTACCAGTTTGACCAGTGGCGCTGGTGGCCGACAAGGTGATGGGGAAAGATCCCGTCACCGTAGGCGTGCCCGAGATGACCGCGCCCGTCAGGCTCAGCCCCGCAGGCAAACCGCCTGCGTTGAAGGTCGAAGCAGTCGGGTTAGAAGTAATGGTGTAGCTGAACGGCTGACCGACGGTTGCAGCCGCAGTGGTAGCGCTGGTAATCACCGGCGCCGCCGCATTGACGGTCAAGCTAAGGGTAGCCGTGCCTGTTTGACCAGTCGCGTTGGTAGCCGACAAGTTGATAGTGAACGATCCGGTCACCGTAGGCGTACCTGAGATGACTGCGCCCGTCAGGCTCAGCCCCGCAGGCAGGCCGGTTGCATTGAAGGTCGAAGCGGCCGGGCTGGAAGTGATGGTATAGCTGAACGGCTGACCGACAGTTGCGATGGCAGACGTAGCGCTTGTGATGGTTGGCGGCGTCGCACCTGCAGACGCGAAAGACCCAATGACCTCGAAGTCTTCCAACGAGTAGCCGAACGTTGTCGTCCGTTTCGTGCCGCACATACGGACAAAGCGGCCATTGCCATTCAAGCCGCTGTAGGTCTTGATACCGCCACTCGTATTGCCCGTAACATTCACGAGGGTCGTCCAATTCGGCGAGCTGCAATTTGGCGTAGTCGCTTCAGGGAAGACCGCAGGGTTGTTACTTATCTGCAGCACATAGTTCGCCCCGGCAGCATTTTCCCAATCCAGAACAATGGAGTGGATATTCGCAGCGCTATTGAGGTCAATCACAAGCGATTCAGGATCGACGCCCTGCGTGCTCTCCCAGCGGGAGTTCTCGCTGGCGATATTATCTACTGCAAGTGCGGCAATGTTGCCCCCGTTAGAGCTCGAAGCACTGGTCTGCTTGAATGCAGCTAGAGGTACATCCGTCTGGATAGGCAAGCTTGGTCCGGCCAGACTGGTCGCCAGGCTTGCGTCCGTTGCGTTCACAATTCCATCAAGGTTCAGATCGAATTGTGCGTTAGCTGACGTGATCGCGGTGATGGGGTTGTTGTTATTGTTTGCGATCACAGTCGTAATTGCACTGGCATCGGCATTATCGACGATATGATCGCCCGTAACATCTCCCTCTAGAACATTGAAAGGAAGATCGTAGGATTCATTCTGCGCTGCCTCGCTTGTGACACCGGTCAAATGCAACTGAAGCGCCTGAGCATTTGCCACATTGGCAAGCGTGACCGTAACGATCATCTTGGTTGGGTCGAGCGTGACGGAGCTCACGCTTCCCTGCACCGCCTGCGTGGAGCCCGGCTGAGCGTTGAGCACGGCTGCAGGAGCAGCTGAAAGCGGCTGCGCAAAGTTTAGCTGGAGAGTGTAGCTGCGGTTCGGTGCAACGCGTGCCTCAGTCGTGGGAAGTCCAGACGGTCCGAACGGATAGAGTGGAACACCCACGGGAACTCCCGCGTGGGTCTGAATAGAAGTGGCCTGATAAACGGTATCTGAGAACTCGTTTAGCAGTTGGGCCGAAGTGAGGACGCTGTTATAAACACGGACCTCGTCGATGTTGCCCTGGAAGCCGTCTGTAGAAGTCTGGTCAGTAGGGCCATTTGGAAAGAGATTTTGTTGACCAAACCACAGGTCACCGCCACCACTGGCATCCTGCGCTGTTCCCTGTCCGGCAAGCTTGCCGTTTACATAGAGGTAACGCTTGTTGTTGGGGCCGTCTTGTACGAGTGCCAACTGTGTCCAGGCTCCAGCCGTTGCTGCCGGGCCGGTGATAACAGTTCCAGTGCCGCCCGGAGTTCCGCTACGGGCTTCCCATTGGCCGTTGAGATTAATCCAAAGACCATATTCGTTCCCCTGGTCTCTTGACTTTACGATGATCGAAGCGCCATCAAGACCGTTCGTGCTCAACGGAGGGCCGAAGCCCTGCAGGGTCGTGGGGTTGACCCAGGCGACGAGGCTGAAACTCTGGCTCGCAGTGAACTGCAGGTCGGAAGTATTCTTGACGACGAGCCGGTCGATGACCGTGGTGCCGTGATACTGCCAGGAACCGCCGATATAGCCGCTGGGAGTCGATTCAATCTCATTCGACCCATCGGTCTCATCCTTTACCGCGGTATGACCGTTCCCGGTAAGGTCTACGGAGCTGTTCGCGCTCTCTCCCTGCAGAATTCCTTCATCCATCGGCCAGTATGCAACCAGCCCCGGTTCAGAGTACTGCGGAAAGGTGGTAGCAGAAGCGATGTTGCTCGAGTTTGAAGAGCCTGCGTTGTTAGTCGCCTTGACCGTATAGAAATACGTCGTATTCGGCGTCAAGTTAATCGTGGAGGTTGAACCGTTCGTCGCGGTAACCGTCTCAAGACCGGTGTCGACAAAGCTCAAGTCTGAGGTCGACGTGATCTGAACAGCAACGCACGTGGAGCACGTCGCGCGAAAGACATTGAAGCCGGTGTGCGCAGTCGCCTGGCCGCTATCCGGATCGGTCCAGCTGACAGTAATCTGCGACTCGGAATCCGCCTGTGCAGACACATTGAGAGGAACCTGCGTCGGAGCTCCTGGCGCAACTGGCGCCTGGCCGTAAACGAAGAGATACCCGGGCTTATTGTCCGACGGCTGAACGAATGTTTCCGGAGCTCCGCTGGAAGAGGTGGTCGTTCCGGTCGTGGTTGGATTTTGATAGCAGGAGAAAAACACATTTCCGCCCGACACAATCGGCAGCGAGAATGTTGGAGTGATGCACGGATTGCCCGAGCCGTCATCCACCTGAATGTTGTTTTGCGAGAAGATAGCACCCTTGGCTAGATTGCTTGCGTCCCAGG
Source organism: Granulicella mallensis (assembly GCF_014203225.1). Lineage (GTDB taxonomy): Bacteria > Acidobacteriota > Terriglobia > Terriglobales > Acidobacteriaceae > Granulicella > Granulicella mallensis_A. The sequence goes on from NZ_JACHIO010000009.1 coordinate 183,565, forward strand.
CACGTATGCCGTTTGCAGTTTGCCAGACTAGCCCGTTGGTCGTGCCATTCGCCGAAATGAATACTCCGGCATTCTTATCGACAGGACCCTCCGGCGAGGCATCCTCCGTGCTGGAAATATAGGTGTTCGTAGTTTGGTTGAAGCCAACCGCACGTGATCGCGCTCCGGAATTGCCTCCCGAAAAGTAGATGCGATTATTGAAAAGTGCCGGCGTATTGAAGAAGCCTGTTCCGTTGGGAAAGGTGATCTCCTGGACAACATTGTCATCCTGAAAGTCAACCGGGATACTGCTACTGACCGTGCCGCCTTGCGACGTATCGATGCCGCCAAGATTCGTACGGTCGAGGACATACATAACGCCCGCCTTACCGCCGCCGATCAATAACTGTTTCGTGCTGCCGTCAGGAGCGGGAGTGTCGAAGAGCAAGGGGCCGCCTGCACCGAGATCCTGATCTCCATTATTGAAAGAGTCCCACTGTGCCGGTGTAAACCACACGCTCGTATCAGCAAAAGGGACCTGCAGTTCGTTTTGCCCCCGGTACGCTACGGTGCCAGCCGGAGTCGTATCGAAAGCAAGCACGCTCATCGGCCAATTGGTTCCCTTTGAAAATACATTGCCTTGACTGTCCAGGCCCATCGCTGGCAAAGGGTTGTTGTTGGAATCCTTATTATCCCAATTGCCGCCGTTGCCAGTAATGACATACATCTTATTTAACGCAGGATCGATCGCCGGACTGGCGCCCGCCATCCAGATTCCCGCTTCAAAGGTATTATCTGGCGTTGTCGTAAATTCAGTTGTCTGCTGCAAAGTAGTCGCGTTGTATCCAACGATGAAGCCGGAGTAAGGCTGTCCATCACTATGCGACGCGTAGGCCAGATAAAGCGTGTTGTGGCCGTTGAAGTTGTCCAGTGTCAGCGCTGACCGCAGGTGCGAATGAAGAGGATAGAACGGGATGGTTCCAGCCGGAGCAGCCGGCTCATTATCGTTCTCGCAACCGTTATCGCTAGGAGTATTGGGCACGTGGTTTGCCTGAGAGCAAGGGGTGCGATTGTCGCCGCCAAATACGCCATTGAACTGAGGGTTGATCACCACGGGGCTACCGTTCACAGCCTGCCCCGTCTTCAGGTTGATGGCCCAAAGTAGTTGCTCATACGGATGCGAGGCTGGGAGAGTCCCGGTGTCCTTCAGCGCCGACACCACATAGATAATTCCGCCCTTGGGATCAATCACCGGTGTCGCGGTATCGCCAAACAACGGCCTGATGTCCAATGCAGAATCAGTGTCTATCTGAGCCATTGGCACTGCCGTCTTGTTACCTGCCGGAGCAAGATGCAAGCTCCAGATCGGGTTTGAAAACCCAACGTTCGGCCGGTAATTAGGTTCCTGATCGGCGTCGAAAGCGTACAGAGTCGCATTCTCCGTGACAACGAAGACGACATCCTTGTGCTGCTGGCCATCGGCCCAATTTCCCGGAAGCTGGCCACTCGTCGCACCACTTAAATAAAGAGGTTGCGCGAAGATCTGTCCGTCCACTTTCTCCGCATAACGAACAACAAGGTTGCCGTTTGTGCTGACGAACGAAGGAGTGAGGACAGTCTCATTTGCGTTCACGCCCGTATGCTTAGTGTCGACCTGCCAAGTGGTAATGTCACTCTGCGCCAATACAGTAGAGGCGCAGAACGATCCAATAAGGCAGAAGAATAAGAAGCGTGCAAGCGATAAGATTCGCAAAATTAATCTCCGGTAAAGCGAGTGAAGGCACAAGCCCATCCCGCTCGGCTGAAGCCAAACGAGGCACTGGACAGTAAGCTCCATGGAAAAGACCAGGGAAACTGAAAATAAATATGTGTTGCGTGGTGCTAATCCGTAACAAAAGAACGCAAAAAGCTAATGAATGTATGGGTAGAGCAAATCACACACATCTATAAAACAGCGATGAAGTCTGGAAAGCATCTCCGCTTACGCTATGTCAGCAATGATGGAGTCTATCGTACAAGCTCTAGATCGCCTCTTTCGTTCTCTGGGTTGCACTTCAATTGATTTTCATGGAGGGTTGCAAATGTAATCTAGCACGTCAGGCTATGGATTCAGTCCGCCGCAATGTCACTTTTTTGTCACTTTTGTCGTGGTCTTATTAACATCGCCTAAAGATCAAGCTCTACGTATTTCATACGTCTATACGTTTTCGTGGAGACATCAAGCAACCCAGCTAACCACCAGCTCGGGACTGGTTGGCTCCGACATTTTTCCAGCATGAATGCCAAACCGTTGTGCACCATCACAGCACTTCAGAGTTTGCTATCCGATCCATTATGCTTTCTTCACACTTCACCCTTCGAGCGACAACCAAGCTGCTCAACGAATGAATTTAAAATCTGGGGGCAAAGGCTTCTGTTGAGAGAAACACCATAGATGCATATTTATTCCCTGGTTAGAATCTTTTAATGAGGCCCTCTGCCGTCGCAGGTGCACCGTAATCGTTCCCTGCTACGCCCTGTCGGCGTAGCTGCTCTACAAATCGAAATGACGAACTATCTCCGGATGCCATCGAATCGAGACACCACAGCATAAATTTTCGATGACAAGCTCCAATACACCTGACTAGGTCCCGTCTGCTGAAGGGCCATCGTTCATCAGCCCGTTGAGAACGCACGATATCCTTTGCCTCCCCAGCTGTTGCGCCAAGGAAACACGGATTCTGCATCTTCGAGGTTTCATGGCAATCTAAATGGAACAGCTGTAAGTCAGGAGTATGCATGTCCAACACCGTAAAGATTGTCCGCTTCCATAAGACCGGCCCTGCCGAAGTCCTTCAGTTTGACGAACTCGCCCTTCCCGAACCCGGCCCGGGCGAAGTCCGTCTCCAGGTCAAAGCTCTTGGGCTCAACCGCGCTGAGATCATGTTCCGCAACGGACAATACCTTGAGACACCTGTTTTCCCAGCAAAGAACGGTTACGAGGCCGCCGGAATCATCGAAGCCGTTGGCCCAGGCGTCGATTCCAGTTGGATCGGCAAGACCGCCAGCACCGTTCCCGGAACCTTCAAGCTCAACGACCATGGAGTCTACGGCGAAGTCGCGGTCGTTCCCCTGCATGGAATCGCCGAATATCCTTCAACGCTCTCGTATGAACAAGGCACATCCATCTGGATGCAGTACCTCACCGCATACGGTGCGCTCATATGGCTCGGCCAGATCACTAAGGGAGACTTTGCTGTCATCACCGCGGCCAGCAGTAGCGTAGGCATTGCTGCCATTGAAATCGTCAAGGCCGAAGGCGCCATCAGCATCGCCGTCACCCGCACCGCGGCAAAGAAAGCTGAACTCCTCAAACGAGGCGCAGATCATGTGATCGTCACCGACGAAGAAGACCTCGTCGCCCGCATCAACGAGATCACCTCAGGCAAGGGCGCGCGTATCGTCTTCGATCCCATCGGTGGCAAGATCCTCGAATCGCTCGCCGCAGCCACAGCCTCCAAGGGAATCATCTTCGAATACGGAGCCCTGGCACCGGAGCCCACGCCCTACCCTCTTTTCACCGCACTCGCCAAGTACCTCACCATTCGGGGCTACACGCTCTTCGAAATCCCGCCCAATCCAGTATTTCCCAAGGCGAAGCAATACATCTTCGACCATCTCGCTTCAGGCGCCTTCAGCCCCCTCATCGATAAAACCTTTCCCTTTGCTGAAATCGTCGAGGCCCACCGCTATATGGAGTCGAACGCTCAGATCGGCAAGATCGTCGTCACGCTCTAATTTGCACGAGACACCAGGGATGCTGCGCCCGGCAAATCGTCTATAGCTCCAACTGCAAACGCTGAGTCCGCTAAGCACGCTAAGTTTGCGCAGAGTTTTCTTTGCGTCAACTTGGCGTCCTCTGCGAACTCAGCGTTTGCAGTTGGAGTTCCCGATAGCCTTCTTCAGTGTTCTCCCACTTCACGGACAGCCCCTGCTAGAAGCTTGTCTGATTCCAGACCGCCAAAATCTTTGGAGACACATATTTCTCCGCAGGTTTAAAGTGTTCCCCCTTTGCCAGGCGGAAGTTCAGCACCGCGTTCCGTTGCAGCTTGTCGTAATCATTCTTGTCCGACAAAAACGCATCGGCCATAAAAGAAGCTCCCAGGTAGAAATAGGCAGCTCCCTTCTTAGTCCCACCCTGCTTTAGATAAAGCGATATATCGGCACGTGCTTCTTCAAAGTTCGATTGACCATAGCTGCGAACCCCCTTGATCAGAGCATCTTCCAGGTCTTGAGAGTCTTTCTGCGTCGCCCCCATCAGTCGTAGTTTTCCTGCAACTGCAGTCTGCTGCTGCGGATCGAGAGCCAACACCTGGTCGTAAGCTGAAATCGCAGCTGCCGTATTCCCTTTCGCCTCGTCTTCCTGTGCTTTTGCAAGAAATTCCTTGATCCTTACCAAATTATCGACCGATTTGGCTGCTGGCTTGCCGTTGTTATTTATGCCCTGCGTGCCTGGATCGGGAGTCGTTTTTGACTTGCTGTCACTTTCTGCGACCTGCGGCTTTTCCGCCGCAGCCAAAAGTGCTGTGATTCGCTGCAACTTGTCTGCGGGATTACCCGGACCATTGTTTTTGATGACCAGGGCAAAGCTATATTTCTGCTTCGCAGCAGCATACTGCCCTTGCTGCATGTAGGCATCACCCTCCTGCATCGATTCATTGTAGATTTGGATATTGGTTACAATCTGCTTGATGTAGGGCAAGATATTAGCATCTGTTATAGAAGCGGCCACAGTCGATGCCGTAGGAAAATCACCACTTTCATAGGCTGCCTGCACCTGCTTCAATTTCTGCATCCCGGTATCTGCAGGCTGCGACAGATGATTCAACAAATTCGTTGCCTGCTGAATCAACTGCTGTGCTTCGTCGTGGTGTGGACCAAAGGAGATCTTCTGCAGATCGCGGATTCCACCGACATAGTCTTTCTTCTCGAACTTAGTCCTGCCATCGAGAAATAATTTGTCAAACTGGGGCAGCTCTTTTGCAATGGCTTTCTGCACGCCCGCGCACTTCTTCTCGTACTTGCCAGGATCCAGCTTTGCCGCTTGGCAAATATAATCGGCCGCGCGGTCGAGCTCTTTCCTCTCCAGAGCAGCCTTGTACGCAGCATTCAGGTTGTCGAGGTTATCGTCCGCGTGTACAAAGGCTGGCATCAACATGGCGAGGAATACCAGGCATGCTCCGTAAAAATAGACCTGTTTCAAGGCTGATCTCCTGACAGCAGCAGCTTTATATCCGGCTCTGCAAAGGTGCTGGTGCAAAGATGCTTCTCCAGCGTAAGTTGACAATGTTCCACTTGATTATTCTGATCTGCGCTCTGAAAGGTAACCTGATAGTCGCCTGCCGGCAGCCCTTCCAGGCGCATCGGTGTACTATGGTCTCCCGCAGGAAGTTCCACACTATGCCCCTTCCCATCCGTAACCTGCTGAACAACCGCCCACGGCGACGCATTCAACTGTAGATAGGTCGTCGCTAGAGGAACCGGCACGGAAGAACGCACACTTCGCCGCCATATGAGCCCCAGAACTACCGCAAGGATCAGTCCTGTAGCGATATAAGCCCAGGTCCAGGACCTCCCTTTTGCAACGTTTGGAAGAGCTTTCTCACCAGCACTCGGCTTCGTGCTCGGAGTCTTCGACGCCATCTTCAGCTGGAGCTTCCAGTCGGAGCGCACCTGCGTATCCGCATACTCCGCAAGCTTCTCTGGACGGCGCAACACGTCTCGGGCTTCTTTTGGCTCATTGCGCAACAAGGCTTTGCTTGATTCGTCCATAGAAGCGGTAAGTGAAGCATTTGCAAACGACAGCCTTTTGCTTTTTGCTTCAGCGATGGCCTGCGCTAGTTCAGGAGACTCCCCATGCGTCCGCCGCGCTGATTCGAGGGCATCCATACTTCCCTTTAAATCCTGCTTTGCCAGGGATGTCTCAAAGTGGACGATTGCCGTCTGGATCGCTCTCTGGATATTCGCTTTCTTATTGAGCTCCTGCCGCAGTGTGCTGATCTTACCGTTCGAGATCACCTCTGGAGGTTGACTCTCCAGCAGCCGAAGAGCTTCCTGCACATCTGTTTCAGCTAAGGAACGCACATGGGATTCAATCGACTCCAAACGCTGCAAGGCCTCTTGTAATGCTTGCTGCGCCTGCACGAGGAGTACGTTGAGCGCGGGATCTTCCATATCTGCAGCAACGGGCTCGAGTTTTGCAATCGCGGCCTCATACTTTCCTACGCTCATAAGCGCCTGGGCCTCTGCACGTGTCTCGCTGCTCTGCCGCTGACGCGTCAGTGCCTGTTTCTCAGCCCTTGCAAATTCGAGCAGCGAGGTTACATCTTCTGTAGTGCCGCATTCGATACGAACGGATTCGAGGATCTGGATTGCCTTATCGAACTGCGTTGCGTCTATCTCGGCGCGAGCCAACTTCATCGCTTGAGCCAGCAATTCCTCTCGCTTGAGACGCTTGATCTGCTCTTCCAGGCGGAACTTAAGCTGAACCAGCCGCTCATCGCCCGGCACCTGCTCCAGTGCGGTTTCTACTACCGCAAGAGCTTCCGCTGGCGCATCCGAAAAGAGATTCTGCGCCTTTTGCGTTGCGGCCTGCGCAACCTGCTGCGCTTGAAACTCTCGTTTCTTCTTTTCCGTTTCCACCTTCAAGCGAAGCAGGAGGGTCTCGGTCGGCAGCTTCTCCAAAGCCCGGTTTAGCTGCTTGATGGCCTTGTCGAAATCCTCACGATAGATGCAGTCCTGCACTTCGGCAGCGACCTGCTCGTTCAGTTTGCGGCGGATCTCCTGATCCTGCCGATTGACGGCTTCATGAAGGAGTTGCTGCACCTCCTGATGGGTTGGATCCAACTCCGTTGCTTCGCGCAGACGCGCAATCGTATCCGTATAACGCCTGGAGATATAACTTTCGCGAGCTATCTGCAATAGTTCCTGCAGCTTTTCCTCGTTACTTTTTCTCTCGATCTCGCGCAGAACAGTCGCATAGGCATTGCGAAGGTCGGTGTTCTTTTCATCCAAAGTGATCGCCTGCCCAAGCAGGTCCTGCGCTCCAATCAGGTCGCCACGTCCACGCGCGCTCACTGCCTGCTGTCGAAGCAGATCGATTTTGTCGTGCTTTTCTTTCAGTCCCTGGATACTTTCAAGCCTTTCAGCGAGCTGAAGCGTATCCTCCTGGTCGAGCTTGATAGCCTGCCTGTAAACCTGAATCGCTTCGTCATAGCGCTGCGAATAAACAGCCTCTTCCGCTTGCTCGACGAGCTGTCGCACCTGTTCGGTCTTCTGAGTTCGGCTAAGTTGTTCCTGTACTTCGCGCATCATGCGCCGAACATCGGCATCCTGTGAATCGATCCGTTGCAGATCAAGCAACACAGTTCGCGCATGAGCAAGCTGCCCCTGCTCCATCAGGCGTTTGGCAGAGATCATCAGATCTCCCATACGCTCTTTTTGCAGGCTGCCAGAGATAGCCTGCAGATCGAAGGCCATCTCCTCCGCCGTGCTGTAGCGGTCATCGGGATTCTTGGCCAGCGCCCGCTCAACAATCGCAATAAGCTCTTCGGGAAGATCCTGGTTGTAGTTCCTCAGAGGAGGGTAAGGCTCGCTGATAACTTTGTAGAGGGTGGAGACATTCGCCCCGTCAAACGGCAACTGACCGGTAATCATCTGGTACAGGATCACGCCCGCAGACCAGATATCTGAACGGCCATCGCTCATCTCGCCCTTCAGGCGTTCCGGCGCGATGTAATGAAAGGTACCAATCAACGCGTCGGTTTTCGTGAGCCGTGTTGTCTGATCCGCCAATCGTGCGATGCCAAAGTCGACAATCTTCACTCTGCTGTCCGGCTGTAAGATCAGGTTTGCAGGCTTGACATCGCGGTGCTGTACCCCATTCTGGTGTGCATATCCAAGCCCGGAGCAGAGTTGCTCGATGGTCGATACCGTCTCCAGCAGAGAAGGCCTCTTACCGCTGCGGAGAATCTTTTCCAGCGATTCCCCCGCGACATACTCCATGGCGATGTATGGATTGCCTTCGTATTCGCCAATCTCATAGATCGTTACGATATTCGCATGGTTCAGTATGCCCGACCTGGCCTCAACATAAAACCTCTCGCGCAGGTCCGGCGTCGTCTCTGTGAGAGTTTTAATCGCTATCTCACGGCCGATGAGTTTATCTTCTGCCCTATAGACAATGCCCATACCACCGCGGCCAAGTTCACAGATCACATCGTATCGTCCAATACGAGTGGCGGTGGCGGCTGACAATGGATTATCGCTCATACTCAACTATTGTCCTCAGATCGTTGGATTCCTTAATACAAAGCAATATGCAGGGGTTTCAAGCGGCTTTGGGCCGTTGATATCCGCCGTATCTCAGAGAGAGGAAGACTGCAACTTCCCGGCCTCGTCAATACTCACTAGGCAAAACCCGAAAGCGGTCGTTTTATTCCCGACCTCAGAGACAAAACCGGGCGCACAGCGCCAGCAGCAGCGAAGGTCGCCGAAACATAGGGCACTCAGGAAGAATTCGGGATGTGGAAAAACCTTTGCAAAACTTCTGAAAAGAGTCGTGCCTTTGGGTCTACGAAGCCCCCCCCGCTCCCTGGGCAAGCCCGGCAACGACCCCACCGAATCCCCCGGCCCCAGCCGGAGGCAACCCTATCACGCCAACCTTGCAGGTAACATACTCCGGCATCGGCACAGCCGGTAGACGATTAATGAATACACCCGCACCAAGCGCCATAGGAGGACCACCTCCCGGTTGAGGGCCCATCGACGGGGCAGGAATAAAATCAATAAGAACCTCAATCTCTTCGAAAGGAACAGGAAGGTCGCTGCCTATTGAGCTAATTGGGTTATCTGGAGTTGCCGAAGACATCTTTCGATCTCCTATATAGGATCTTTTGTTGCATTTTGCCCTGCCCCACCACCCTCTTCGAGCACGACCTGAAGCCCCTTGAGGAGGAGGTCATAGTCAGGGCGTACAGTCTTCAAGGCAGACTCGGGAGTTGTAAGCGTCACGATGCCAACCCAACGTCCCAGGCGGACATACGTCTGAGCATGAAGCATGGGACCTGTTTCGTCAGGAGCATGCCGCACCAGGAAAAGGGCAGCCTCTTCGCCCTGAGGAAAGGATGTCGGCTGGGGACCGGCCATCTTCGGAGAGCTGAGATACTGGCCCAACAGCTTAGCCTGTGTTTGGATATAAGCCGAGAGCGTATCCTCATCCTTCAGCAGATCCTCACGAAGAGAGACGTTTGCGGGTCTACTCCCGGAGCCAGACTGGTCCTGGCGGATTCCAAAGTCTGCAACAGGACTCCATCCCTTTGGTAATACCGTTATCCGCCAGCGCCCTACTGTCACAAATTGTTCCATAGTTTCGTCAGCTCACACCGTACGTAAAATTGCGACAAATGAACAGGCTCGAAGAAAGAAGCTGCTACATCTTTCCGCCCTTTGTTCCATCGTCTGCTTCATCCGGAGCTTCCGGGCTACTGATCGGAACCGGAGTACCGGGAATTGCAATTCCTCCACTATTGATCAGGACCATGATCCCCGAGATAGTAACGCCGGTAGGCCCGATAGTAATGAAACCTCCCGCCGCTTTGAGGCATATCTCCATACCACTCTCAATGACGAGCGTCATGCCTGACTTGATATAGACCTCTGATCCAGCATCGAGAGAGTAGTTATTGCCAACCTTTTCTCCGTGGTTCTGCCCGACCTGCAGCGAATAGCTCTGAGCTACCTTTGCAACCCGATTCGCCTTGACGTTACTTTGCAGATCTCCGTCGATCTCGTCATAGCGGCCGCCTTTGACGATGAGCGAGTCCTTGCCTCCGACGTATCTGCGATGGTCCATCTCAATTCGATGGTCCATATCTTTCTCGGCATTCATGAAGATCTGCTCACTCCCCTTTTTATCTTCAAAGCGGAGTTCGTTCGCATTGGCAGCCGTGCCATTCTTGGAAGAACGCGTCAGGATACCGGAGCGCGTATATTCGGTCGCCGGATCATATTTTGGCTTATTTACTCCGTTATAGAGCGAACCCACGACAATAGGAGCATCCGGATCGCCCTCGATGAAATCGATCAGAACCTCATCATTAACACGAGGCCAGAAGTAAGTGCCCCACCCGGAACCGGCCCACGCCTGCGCAACCCGAAGAAGCGTATTGTCTGTCTGATTGGGCGGCCTGGTGCGATCCCACCAGAACTGCACGCAGACACGGCCGTACTTATCGATGTATGAGTCCTCACCTGCCGGGACAACAACTTTACCCGTAACCACACCATTGACACGTGGCTTCGGTATGGTGCGCGCCGGACGGTAGACCAGCGAAGCGGGTTGTGCGGTAAAGGTATTACGATACCCCTCCCCTATACCCGTGCCGTCAGTGCGAAACGGCGGCATCTGCCGGCCATTGTGCTCGACACTCAACACCAGGTACTTGGTGTTCTGCACCTCGTCCGGGTGCATCGCCAGCGTGAAGGTATTCCCCGAATCAAGCAGGCTTGCGTTCGAGACACCGAAGATCTCGACGGAACCCGTATCGCTGCGATCGCGAGCGATGTCCTGAAGCTGGCTCTCGACGGTCTGAATCTTGCCATCGCTGGCATCCGTCTTTGCCCATGCGGAGGGAGCGTCAGCGTAGTCATACTTCTCGTGCTCGTTGTCTCCGGTAACAGCTTTACTTATAGAAGACGCAGGACTACTCGGCTGCCGCGCATACTGCGTGAAGCGGTAATCCCAGAGTGTGTGCTTGCCTGTGACCATCGCAGTGCGCACATCGAAGGCATGCACATACATGTTGTAGAAATCTCCGCCATCGAGATCCATCTGCGGCATGTAGTTGAAGGTGCTCTGCACCGGACAGGGAGAAAGCTGGGCGGAGTTATCTGCGAGCACCATGATGTGGTCGCTCTGCGTATGGATGAAATAAAAGAAGATACCGTGCTGCTCCAGAAGACGTGCGACAAAGTCATAATCCGTTTCACGGTACTGGGTGCAGTAGTCGAGCGGCTGGTAGGTGGCCTGAGTATCGTCCTTGGGCGTGATACTGTAGACGCCAAGCACAGCCTTTACGACCTCAATCACAGTCTTGTTCTGAAAGACCCGCGTCTGCGAGTTGAGCGTCAGCAGCCACAAGTTCGGCACGACTTCCGCCTTATAGACCAAAACCGGCGTATTGCTCTCATCCAACTGCCCATCGTGGCTTATCAGCTTCAGGCTACGCACGATTCCGTTGAAGTAACGCTGCCCACTCAAGTTATAAGCAATACCAAGGGTAACGCGCTTGCCGATAAAGGAAGCTGGCTGAATCGGATTCTCAGGAAAGCTGAGCAGCTCCAACTCCAGCTCTGTCAGTGAAGAGATACCTTCGTGTCCTGAAAACCTTTCGACCAGAACTGCATCTTTACCCAGCGGCGTGGTGAGCGAGAGCAGACGTCTATCGTGTGTGTAGGTTGGCATATCTATCGCTTACGCTTTCTATTTACTGAAGGTAGGCCAGGGCTACAGATCAGCCCTGGCACTTCCTGTTTGTGTACTAAGCAGTTGCGGCGGCAAGCTCAGGGGCGTTGTCCTCTACAGCAACAGCGCTCCCCGTGCTCCATTGATAGGTGAATGCGCCAGCTTCCCCCACGCCTACCGAGACGGCAGTACCTGCATCTCCCTGCACCATGCGCAATAGCAGCTCACGCGAGATCTCGGGGAGCATGGTATTCGACAGGATGTTATCCACGTTGCGTGCTCCACTTTCGACCTCAGTGCAGCGGCTTGCGATCTCGCTCAGCAAAGCGTCATCGTAGCGCAGAACAATCCTGTGATTCTCCTGCAGGCGACGGACGATCTTTCCGAGTTTCAAGCGGATGATCTGCTTGAGCGCCTCATCCCGAACCGGCAGGTAGGGGACGATCAACATGCGTCCAAGAAACGCGGGCTTGAAGATTTTGTTCAGCTCCGGCTTGATCGCATTCACCAAGGCCTCTGGAAAAGGCATCGTCTCAGGATCTGCCGTCAGCTTCATCATGGTATCGGTCGCTGCATTGCTGGTAAGGATCAACACCGTATTTTTGAAGTTGATGACGCGCCCTTCTCCGTCCTCCATGCTTCCCTTGTCGAAGACCTGGAAGAAGAGCTCGAGTACATCAGGATGCGCCTTCTCCACCTCGTCAAGCAGCACGACAGAGTATGGCCGGCGACGCACAGCCTCAGTCAACACTCCGCCTTCGCCGTACCCCACATATCCCGGAGGCGAGCCCTTGAGTGCGGAAACAGTGTGCGCCTCCTGGAACTCCGACATGTTGATCGTAATGAGGTTGCGTTCGCCGCCATACAACAGGTCGGAGAGCGCCAGCGCAGTCTCAGTCTTACCGACGCCGCTTGGCCCCACGAGCATGAACACGCCGACAGGCTTTCCTGGGTCGTCAAGACTAGCCCGTGAGGTAAGGATCCGCTGTGCAATGGCATCCATGGCATAGTCCTGTCCGATTACACGATTACGCAGGTGGGAGGAAAGCTCCAACACCGTCGCGAGTTCATCTTTGACCATCTTGCCAAGTGGAATCCCAGTCCAGGCTGAGATGACTTCCCCTACGATCTGCGCATCGACCGCAACCCGCATCATGGGTGATTCGCCCTGAACCTCAGCCAACTCGCGCTCGAGCGCTCCAAGTGCTACACGCGAGGGCGCTGCGGTGTTCTTATCGTGATCGCCTTCGTTAGCGTCTTCCAGCTCTGTCCGCAGCGCACGAATCTTTTCAACCAGAGCGATCTCACGCTGCCACTGCGTATTGCAGGTTACAAGCTTCGCCTGCTCGACAAGAAGCGCATCGGCAATCTCACGCAGCCGCTCCACGTGGTTCGCTCCAACAGCCTCTTCGCGACTCAGCATACGCGTCTGTGTCTCGAGATCCGCAATCCTGCGCTGCGTATCTTCGATGATGCCAGGGGTCGTGCTCTGGCTGAGCGAAAGACGCGCACAGGCTGTATCGAGCACACTCACGGCCTTATCGGGCAACTGCCGCCCGACCATATACCGGTGCGACAAACGCACTGCGGCAGTCACAGCCTCGTCCAGGATGCGCAGTCCATGATGCTTCTCAAGCGCTGGAATCAGGCCACGCAACATAGTCCCGCATTGCGGCTCGATCGGTTCTTCGACTTTAACGACCTGAAAGCGTCGCGCCAAAGCCGCATCCTTCTCGAAAAACTTTTTGTACTCGGACCATGTGGTCGCCGCGATAGTGCGAAGCTCTCCACGTGCCAAAGCGGGCTTCAGCAGATTGGCAGCGTCATTCTGCCCCGCCTGGCCACCAGCGCCGATCATCGTATGCGCTTCATCAATGAAGAGAATGATGGGATGGGGTGAGGACTTTACCTCTTCGATCAAGCCTTTGAGCCTATTCTCAAACTCACCTTTCACGCTTGCTCCTGCCTGCAGCAGCGCGAGGTCCAGAGAATGAAGCTGTACGTTGCGCAATGGTGGTGGCACATCGCCAGCCGCGATGCGCAAAGCGAAGCCTTCCACAACCGCGGTCTTTCCTACACCAGCCTCGCCGGTCAGGATCGGATTGTTCTGGCGGCGACGCATCAGGATATCGATCACCTGGCGAATCTCAACATCGCGGCCAAGCACGGTGTCGATCTTTCCCGCAGCGGCGTTTGCCGTCATGTTCACGGTGTACTGGTCGAGATGAGGCGTGCGGCGTTGCGAACCGGCTGCGGCAGTTCCAGCCGAGGGAGCAGAAACAGCCTGCCCAGCGCCGATGGTCGTAGTTTCTTCGCGAGACGAGTCAACGATATTGAAGAAGTTGTTGCGCAGAGCTTCGACGGAGATCAACTGCAATTCAGAGCTGATCTCGCGAACCGTCCGAGAGAGATCAGTGTTCGTCAACAGAGCCAGCAGAGTAAATCCCGAGCGAATCTGTCCTGCCTCGTAGTCGAGCGTAGCCAGCGTCCAGGCTTCAGTAAACATGTGCAGCAACTGAGGGCTCAATGCCGGCGAGCGTGCATTTCCCGTCTTCAGCTTGTCGAGCGAACGTTCGAGTTCGCGGGTCAGTCGCGACCTATCCACACCATACTGCTTCAAGATGAGAGCGATATCGCTATCTGTCCCATCAAGCAGCTTGAGCAGATAGTGTTCGATCTCAATGTCGTAGTGCGTGCGCGAGACACACAGACCTGCGGCGCCTTCCATCGCGCTGCGGCAGGTGTCGTTGAGTTTCGCAATCAGGGATTTCAGGTTCACGTATTTGCTCCTTTTTCTTTAACGCTTGCGGCAATAACTAATAGCTAGTGCAGGCGGTACACAGCGTCCTCTGCATCGTGCAGAAACGGACGGTTCTTCAACCAGCTTTCAAACCCGAGCCTGCCCATTCCGTTTTGTTCCGGCGTTAGCAACACTCCTGGCACCTCTTCGCGTGCAAGAACCAAACGCACTGCGAAGTCGAACTCTCCCTGTCCGAAGAGCCGCAACCAGGCTTCCAATTGCCTGGCCGCAACGCCTCCGGGAAGAAAGTCCTGATACTGTTTCAGTGGCATAGGCCCCAGGCGTACCGTTACCGTGCCATGCTGATCCCATACGGCGTCACCTACAATCGTGCCGATACCCAGGGACTCCGATTGCAGACCGGTATCGTTCAGATAGGTCAGATCCTCTTCCGGCAAAAGGTTCCAGTTTCCGGTAAACTCTTCGATTCGTACCGGCACTTCAAAGAAGTCGCTGAGCAGCTGCTTCAGCGCCTGCGAAGTCGGCACATTGCGTCCCAGCAGACCTGCGTAGTAAAGCATGGCCTCATCGGGCACGGCAGTGCGTTGCAACAAACCAGCAGTGCCGAATCCAAGCAGGCTATAGAGGCTCGCCGTGACCGGGTCTCCACTAACCTGCCCGCGCGTCTTATCCAGTTCGTAACCAATAAAGAAGCGATATCTCTTCCAGCTACGGTAGAAAAGAGAGACAAAACGGTGATTGAAGAGGTTGAAGAAATCACCCGGCGCATAATCCTTCGCGCGCATACGGTCCAGCAGATGCTCTGCATAGGGATGCGGCAACGGCCCGTTGACGGTAGTCAGGCCGAGGAAGTTGACCTCCATATCATTGGGCCGCGAATCATTTTCACGAAAGCTTTGTATCTCGCTCGCAGGAAAATTGAGTGATGTACGTGAGGAGAAGCGCACGACCTCGCTCTGAGGAGAGACAAAATAGCCTACCGGCTTCCGCTCGGGAAACAATCTCTCCAGCAGACGCACGGACTGAAAGAAGCGGAAGGAAAAGGGTTCTTCACGCAGCAGATGAAACAACGCTTCATGCTCGCGGGTACTTTCAACTTCTATAGCAGCACTCGACTGCCCGCTCGTGGCATCCATGTTCCCAGTCCCTCCTTTCGTAGATTGCTTTCTGCTCGCAGCTGACAAAAACTGTTCATCGACACATAGGAACCGAGAAATCTCTCCAGCACACTCGCAAAGAGATAAGCTCCACCATTAGCAAACTGCCGTTCGTCGAGTTCTATTTCAACGCGCGTCCCTCGTGCCGGAGTGTTGCCGTAATCGGCACGCATAATAGCGAAATGCCGTTTATTTCGCATGGCAATCAGTCCAGCAATCTGCGACTCCACCTGCGAGGATTCTGAAAAGTTATGGATGCGAAGGATCTCCTGCAGCGCTACCAGGCCGCCTTCTCCGAGTGAAAGATAATTGAGCGATAGCTGCGAGATGAGTCGCCACAACTGGCCTTTGCCCGCAGGCGGATCGAGCGAAGATGTGGGTCGATGCAACGCTCGGATGCGCTGTACGCCCGCAAAGTTCACGGCCTCGAAGTCACCCTCCGCGGCACCGAAGCTCAGTTGCGATGGCAGGTCATGGTTAGAGCAGGTGCAGTGCACAGTCAGCACTTCCGCACCCGGCTCTGTGAGTGAACCGTTCAGATCGACAAGCGACAGAAACACGGACGAAGGTTGTCTCTCTTCAAACGATGAATACCGGCGGTTGGCATGCCAGAACACTCCCTGTTCCTGCGCGATTGTGTTGTAACGGTAGGCATAGAGAGGAGCGAGAGGTGTAGTCTGCCGCTTGCTCGGGCTGGTTGCAAGCACGTCGTCGATCGAAAAAACTTCCATCATGCGGGTATAGCGCGCATCGGCCGTCACGCGGTACTCATGTTGCGTCTGCGTCAGGAGTATCGGTTCGGCTGCCTGAGAAAACAAATTAATAGCCGGGGTGCAGCCAAGACGCAGAGTTTCATTTGAGACACCGACCTCGAGAACTTGCTGACGTTCCGGCCTCTCGAATCGGCTGAAGTGAAACAGGAGTTCAACCTCATCACTCGCTGCGAACGCTGACATAGCTTCCAATCCCGAGAGATCGAAGAAGAGAAACTTCTGCGGAAAGGCAAAGTACTCCTGCAGGAGCCGGTAGCCGTCGAACGAGCGCCTCGGATAAGGCAGCAGGCTCTCCTCTTCTTCAAAGCCCACAGGCTTAAGCGCCGACGGCGGGATAGTGATCGTTCTTCCCTCAGGGGCACGAGGGTCTCTTAGTAGAATGGAGATGCACTTACTCGCCAACAACTCATACAGCGTGAAAACAACGTTGCTGTCACCAGAGATATAGAAGCGTAATGACGAGATTCCGAGCGCACCGGGCTTAACATCCTTGCCGCCGCGCAGCACCATACGCAAAGCGGCCGCAGCACCCGCAATCCTTACCGGACGCGGCAACTGTTCGGGCATACGCCAGGAACATTCCGCTACGGTGATCGGCCACAGCTCGACCGGGTAGGTGGTGCGAAAACGGCACGTCATGCCATCCACGTTTCTTCGCGTATTGAGCATCGTCCCCTCAGGCATCATCAGAGAGGAACTTTGTTTGCCAGCACTCTCAGGCTCGATCTGACACTCCACAACTGTCATCGCCGGAATGGGCCGCAGGTAATGCGGATAAATAAGGTTGAGGAGCGAGGATGTCAGTTCAGGCAGATCGTCATCCAGGCGCAGATGAAGCCGGGCCGCCATAAAGGCGAACGACTCGATCAACCGCTCGACATGAGGGTCTTCGCAACGATCCGGTTCGAGCAGCAGCCGACTTGCTACGCGCGGGTACTTACGGCCAAACTCCGCGCCCATATCGCGGAGATAGGCTAGTTCGCGTTCATAGGAATCCAGTAACTCAGGCCTCATGGTTTCAATCCACCTGATACTCGCCAGTAGCGAGATCCAGCACGGTGTCGAAGGCGATCTCCTCCGGCAAAGGCTTCATCTGCATGCGAGCTCCAATATGGAAGCGCAGCTTCTTTTTCTGCAGGTCTCCGTCTTCAAGCCGCACTTGCACCTCTTGCAAACGCGGCTCAGAGTGCTCCACCATCTCGGCGATTCTTTGCTGCAAACGCTTCTGGTCATCGGTTGAAGCGAGACTAAGAGAGCCAAGATCCAGTAGCCCGTAATAAAGAACCGTGTTGCGGGCAAGAGGGTAGCCTTCAATACCTTCGATAGGAGGACGGCGCGTATTCAGCAGCCATTCAAGATTGCGTTTGATGCTGTCACGTAGAAATCGAATGGATTGCGCGCGGGTCGTTGGCCAGTCTTCGGTCGTGCTCAACCGGTCAAGTACAGATTGCGTTACCAATAACTCAGGCGCTCTTGCCATGCTCGTCTCCCTTCTTAGCTCTGTGCGGGTGGGGTAATGGCAAGCGCAACACTCGGATCGATGGCGCACAGGCGCGCAAAGAGAGAGGCCGCGTCGAGCGTAACGGCGGAGGCACACTGCAGCAGCAGCACATAAGGCTTTGCAACGATCCCGCGTGGTTCCCAGCTTTCAAGCTTGCGATCTTCCACTTCGCGTATAAGCTCCTGCAACATCGGCACTGCAACGGCACTATTGCCGCTCTGCAGACACAGCTCTGCGATCTGAAGGTTGCGGCTATATCGCAAACGCCCAATCGATTGATGCTCCGCATCGCGCGCTAACATCTGGATGGCACTCTGAACCTGTCCCCTGGCAGCAAGCTCCTGGGCCGTATGGAAGAGGTCTTCTGCCTCTGCCGCGCCGGAGGACTCGCCTTCAGATACCAGTGCGACCACAGGCATGGCTATCGCAACAGGAGCTGCTGCCGGATGTTCCTCCTCATGGTTACCGTGAGCTATAGGGGGAGCAATCTCTTCTGCAAGCCAGCGCATTGTCTCTGCATTCGCAACTGGCGTATCGTCATTCAACGTCCACTCCCGCAGATCCGGCAATTCACGCAGTATCTGCTGCATAGCGACGGCGATAGAAAGCTGCTGTGCCTCCCAGCCCATGGCTCTGCAACTGGTCCAGAGGTAACGATAAAGATCAAGCCATCCGCGGCCACAGGGAGTTCCAAGGGCCTCGAAACTCTGGCGATGCAGCTCCAGCCAGTCCCCAGAACCAGCCACTCCTTTAAGGGCCTGCCTCAACTCCGAAGAGGGAGCTATCAGGTATTCCATCTGGCGACTTACGGAAATCCCACGTAACTCAGCGAGCCGCATAGAGCTTCGCAGCAGAAATGCCAGAGGGCTGCTGGGATCCTGGCCCCCCATATAAGTCACCGCAGTCTCGATGTGATCGAGAGCGTCGTCCCAACTTTCGCATGCCGATGTCTGCCTTTTTTCCGAGCGCAGTGGCTGTTTCGAAGCGGAGTGGGAGGGAGCCTGAGCAGACTGATCGTTTGATCTCTGTTCTTCGTCTATGGAGGCCGTCAACGCGCTGGAAGCTTCACCATCAGAAGCATAGATTTCGCGTTCGCTCTCTCCACCCGATGTATCTTCCGCCGGGTCGGGCTCCAGCCGACGCTTGTCACGCAGCAAGGAGCCGACGAGATTTTGTACCTCTTCGAGAGCCTCCCGCAGTTTGCGAAACGAAGGAGCCTCCTGCCCATAGCTCTCCTCGCAATAGACATCCAGTTCACGCAGCACTTCGATAGCGGAGACCAACGATCCATCGAGAGCCACATAGAACGCCTTCGGCGTAGCGGCAATCGCTTCATCTACCTCTTCACTTGTGAGCTTTCCATCAGCGATCGCTTTGGCGCGGACTTCCCGCTGCTGCTCGCTATTGTTCGCGTCTTCTTCCCTACCGACAACACGTGCGGCTTTATACTCAAAAAAATTAATGGGCTCCAATGTAAGCCCGGCACCATAGACAAGCGCAGCATAGCGATTTGCGGCCCACTGCAAAGGGACAACGCGCATGCCCGGATCGCCTTCATCAATCTCCGGGTATAACGTCTCCCAAAAGTTCTGCTGTAAATCAAGACAAAGCTGCAATATAGACGTCAGCGGAGAGATGCCCTCCTGCTTGAGGAGAGCTTCTCCCAGCCAGACAGCAAGGTGCAGGTCCTTACTCCGATTTGCCAACGCCTCGCCGGCTAACTTCGCAACAACCTTAAAGTCAGCACGTTTGCTCTGCCGCTCCCAGGCACCCGTCGGAAGAGAGTCGTCATCCTCCGTACGAGCCTCTTTGATCTGGTCATAGACCCGGTCATAGCGGAGGCTTGCGCCTGCTGGATTATCCCCGGCAATAGGTGTCAGTAGATCGTCACGCAGTGGCATTATTTTTCCTCTGCAGTAAGCGATGAATTACGGGTAAAAGTGAGCTCGCGCACGGAGAGTAAGGAGTGGGCTTCACCATCGACAAGAAAGCTCTTCTGCCCCAGAGGAAGCTCGTCCTCCTCGTTGCCTGTGTTCTGCCATACCGTTGTGCGCCCCAGACGCACCAGATCGTCAGGAAAAGTTGAACTGCCCGGCGAAAGCACGGGAAGCAGGACTTCTCCAAGATCCTGCAAACGAAAATCCGGAGTCGTCGTGAGGATAGCCGTAGCCCAGAGCAGATCCCGCAGGCGCTTAGGCGGCGCGATCTCTACCCGCTGGATATATCGAAAAGGAATAAGGGTATAGCTGCCTGCGATAAAGACCTCAAGATGAGTTCCAAATCGTGGATCCTCATCTTCAAAAGAGCTGAAAGCTGTCCCGTTCAATGATCCGGAGACCGGACCATGATCAGGATCTCTTGCTGGAAGCTGCCCACTAAGCAGGAGTTCTTCCCGAGTGCGTTGTGCATGTAGCGCGGCGCGATACAACAGCGCGCCGGCAAAAGCATCCTGATTTGCATCAGCAAGAATATCGAGTTGTTTCTCCGCACGATCATAAGCGCCCGCGAAGCAAAGCAGTTCGAAGAGAAAAGTGCGCAGCCTGATATCACCAGGCTGCGTACGAAGCTCAACACCAAGGGCCTCAATGGCCGGGCCCAATTGCCCGGCCTTGTAAAGTGAAAGTGCATCCATCATTGCTCTATACCTAGCTGCTTACCTGTGTCGTACGCGAATAAGAAACAGCGCCCGTCGAGGTGAGGGTGCCTGTTGCCGACTGCATGTAGTACGTGATGGTGATCTGGTTATAGGACAGGGAGATGCCCAGGTTCGGCATGGAAGACTGGCCGCTGAACTGTGTGCTGGACACATAGGCCTCTGTCAACGCGAGAGTAAAGTAAACTCCGGGAGCAGAACCGGCTGTCTTCAATCCGGTCAGTGTGGCTGTAGCGAAGTGCGTACCCTTTGTCATTCCCTGAAACAGCAGTGGGCCGCCCTTATCCATTACCAGATCGAGATTGAGATCGCCGCAGATCACCTTCCCCGAAGAGGAACCCGAGGTTGCATCCACGCTGCTCACGGAGTTGCCGCCGAAGCTGAAGCTATTCACCTTGATCTGGCTGGTAGCGCCCGAGGTCTGGGACTCACCCTGGCAACCCGGAATGTTGAGGTAGTAATCAAGTTCGCCTGCATATGGCATAGAAATTCTCCTAATCTATTTGTTCTATTGCAAAGGGTTGTAGAGAAGTACTGCGCGAGGTTTAGCTGCGCGCAGACTCAGGAAGATCCGCGACAAGGCGGAGGGAGATGGTAAGTTCATCCAGCTGGAAGTGCGGCTTAAGGAAAGCAACCGCACGATAGGCACCAGGCTTGCCGGGAACCTCCGACACCTGAATCGAAGCTTCACGGAGTGGCAACTTTGCTTTGGCAGCGTGAGTCGCAACATCGTTCGACAACACATAATGCGAAATCCATTGGTTCAGGAATATCTCGCATTCGTCACGCGACATGAAGCTGCCAAGCTTATCGCGCATAATCGCTTTGAGATAGTGCGCGAATCTCGACATCGCGAGAATGTACGGGAGCTGAGCGGAGAGCCGGGCATTCGCATTCGCCGCATCCTTGTCGTAAAGCTTCGGCTTGTTGCCGGACTGAACGCTGAAAAAAGCTGCGTAGTCTGTGCCCTTGCAGTGCACCAACGGAATAAAGCCCTGATCGGCAAGCTCTTTTTCGCGACGATCCGTAACCGCGATCTCCGTCGGGCACTTGAGAGCGACATCGCCCTCATCGGTACGGAAGGTGTGAGCAGGAAGCCCCTCTACAAGGCCGCCACCCTCGACACCGCGAATCGCAGCGCACCAGCCATACTTCGCGAATGCATTCGTAAGACGGGCACCCAAGGCATAAGCGGCATTGCCCCACAGATACTTGGAGTGGTCCGTGCCATCGACTGCCTCTTCATAGTCGAAGTCGTCGACAGCCTTTGTCTCTTTTCCATAAGGTAGACGCATCAGGACGTGAGGCAGAGTCAACCCTACATATCGCGAGTCCTCAGACTGACGGAAGCTCTTCCACTTGGCGTACTCGGTCGTATCGAAGATCTTTCCGATGTCGCGCGGGCTCCCAAGCTGGGTAAAGTCCTCGAGATTAAGCAGATTAGCCGAGGCGGCGGAGAGGAACGGTGCATGTGCGGCCGAAGCCACCTGTGCCACACGCTCCAGCAGTTCGATATCTTCCGGCCCACGTCCGAACTCGTAGTCACCGATCAGTGCGGCAAAGGGCGCACCGCCGAAGACTCCGAACTCTTCTTCATAGACCTTCTTGAACAGGGAGCTTTGATCGAACTCCGAAGCCCTCTGCAGATCCTTGAGCAGCTCCCTCTTGGAAACATTGAGGACCTTGATCTTCAACATGGAGTTGGTTTCGCTTTGATCCATGAGGTACCGGATGCCGCGCCAAGTCCCTTCAAGCTTTTGAAAAGACGGATGGTGGAGGATCTCGTTCAACTGCAGCGAGATCAACTGGTCGATCTGTGCAATGCGGGTCTGAATAGTAGCTTCAGCATCCCGGCTCACCGTCATGTGCCCCTCGAGTACCTGGGCCACAAATTCCTTGATCATGTCGCGGCCACGTTCCTGGCTCGCAGCATCCTTGCTGAAGCGTCCTTCGGCAACAATCTGATCGAGAAGAGATGCTTCCTGTGCTTCGCCGTTCGCAGCGACCGTAGAGGTCGCTGCTGCAACTGCTGTCTTGGTTGTGCTCAATTCGCACCTCCATTAGTAACTTCTTTACGCAGCTTGTCGCGCGTTTCCGTGTTGGATACCGCAGCCAGCAGCATCTCATCCAGCTTGTCGTTGCCCTGGAGGGTGCCGCGAAGATCCGACAGACGCGTGCGCAACTCGAGGAGTTCGCGCAGCGGTCCGACCTGCCGTGCAACATTTACCGGCTCGAAATCTTCGAGCGACTCGAAGGTCAGATCGACTTTGATCTGCGCTCCGTCACCCATATCACTCAATTTATTGGCGACCGAATAGGCCAGATGCGGCTCCATCCCCTTGAGCACGGTATCGAAGTTGTCGGGGTTGATCTCGACAAACTTGCGTTCCTTGAGAGCCTCGAGCGGCGTCTTCGGCTGACCGGTCAGGTCTCCGAGCACACCCATCACGAACGGCAACTCCTTCAATTCGATCGCATCACCCACCTCGACGTCGTAGGTAATCTGAACGCGCGGCGAACGTACGCGATCAAGCTTATGCTGTGTACTTTCTCTTGCCATAGCGGCACCTCATGAAATCTGGTTGACTGCGCATTACAACTGCACGGAGGAATTACGGAGCGAGTTCAAGCCTCACCCGAACAGTAACGATTGGCATCAGGACGAAAATATGACCATCGCCGATGTCGAGTAGCTGATTCCTTTGAACTTTGCTCCTTTACGTCACGTACCTGCATGTCTAAACCCGCGCCGTCGTCGTTTATTCCCACTCCTGCGATTTATTTTGGGTGCTGCCCTCAAAAAAATCGCGATAGGGTTTTCACGCCGCCCAGGCTCACAAGAAAATCAATTTGAGATTTATGATTCACGGATGGACTGTTGTCCTGCACCCCTTCTTCGGGGATAATCGTAACCAGCTTTGCAGGTCTGACATCGCAGGAAACTACCAGACGCTCCAAAAGCAAAGCAAAACCCAACATGACGCCGCTCAGTGGTTGTGCTAATTCTGCAAATGCACCAGTGGCCCTGTTCAAACGCGCGCAAGGAGCGCTTCACAATGTCTAAAATGCTTCCTGTAGTGTGGACAAAGGGCGTATTTCTATCTCCACAGCACCTTCAGGCACAAGATCGGTTTTTTCAGGACCTACTGAGTTTTCGCGTCGATGCGCTCACATTCCGCAGTTGGGGTTTCATGGAGCTTGCCATCGACGGTGGCGGCGTAGCAGGTGGCAGCCTCGAGATTACCTCCTGCAGTGGTCTCTTCCCCGACCATCTCGCCTTCGACACGAATCACGGCAGCCCTTTGCCACGTGCCCGTTCTCTCGAAGAGTGTTTTCCAGAAGGCCGGCAGCGGTGCGCCTTCTTTCTGGCCATCCCGCAACATCGCGAAGGCGGTCTGAACATTGGGTCGGAACGCGGAGGACTGAGCACTCGCTTCTTTTCTGAGTTGCAACTGCTTCGTGACGAGACCGGACAGACGGCCAGCGAACGCCCCGTGGCACTGGCTCGCAACAACCTCGCCATCCTTGCTGAAGGCGAGACGATGGAAGGTTCGGTACTTCTGCCGCTCGCGCTTGTAGAGCGGACGGAAGCAGGTCTCTATCAACTGAGCTCTACGTTCGTTCCACCCCTGCTCGATGTCCACGCCAGCAGCTATCTGCTCGGCATTCTGCGCGGCCTTGTGGAGTTACTCGTCGCACGCAGCAGCCAACTTGCAGGGGTGCGCCGGCAACGCAATGAAAGTCTTGCCGACTTTAGCGCATCGGATATCGCAAACTTTTGGCTTTTGTACACCCTCAATACGGAGTTGCCTGGCCTGCGGCATCTGCTGGGCGCAACCAGGGTGCATCCTGAGACGCTGTTTACAGCGATGCTGCGACTCGCCGGATCCCTTACGACCTTTTCAAGCACAGTAGAAGCACGTGATCTACCCCGCTACGATCATGAGAATCTCGGGGCTTGCTTCTCGGTGCTCGATGCCCTGCTGCGTGAGTTGCTCGATACCGTCGTTCCCAGCAACTTCATCGCACTGCCACTGAAACTGGTGCATCCAACGGTGTATGCGGCCGTGATCGACAAGGATGAATATCTTCGTTCTGCACGTTTCTATCTCGCCGTGTCTTCCACGATAAGACGGGGAGAATTGATTTCACGCTTCCCTATGCTCTCGAAGGTCGGTTCAGGCACACAGATCGAAGATCTTATTCGGCAGGCGCTTTCTGGTCTCCGGCTCGTCCATGTGCCTGTTCCACCCCGCGCCATTCCCGTACGCCTCGATTACCAGTACTTCTCCATCGAAGCAAGCGGACTGATGTGGGAATCGGTTACACGAGCACGCAATATTGCCGTGTATGCTCCAGGCGAACTTGGGGATCCCCAGATGGAGCTAATCATCCTGCCGCAGTAAGGCCATGCATCTGCGTCAACACCCCTGGACCAGCTCAGTGGTGTTGATGCAGGAGAAACAGCGATACCAGCACGGTAAGCAGCACCAACAGTACACCGTTCATCACAAGCAGCCAGGGCGCAAGCCTCTCCAGTAAAGTACGAGCAGCAATTGCAGGAAGCGCGGCGGGAGTCATATGCGGCACAGCCTGGAGAACATTCACCGCCCCTCCTGCTGCTGCGCTATTTTGTTGTGGCGGCACTGCAGGCGAGGCTGATGGTTGTGAAGGAGCAGCCTCACTGTTTGATCTGGCAGCCGCACTCTTCATCACGCGTGTAAAGTCGCTGGAAGCTTCCGGCGTTGGATTATTTTCTGCAGCATTGCGCTCCGAAGAAGGAGCCTGCGCGGGCAATGAAGGGGTGGGAGTGGGGTTGCCTCCCGGCCTGGGCTCGGAGGGGCGTTGGAGGCTCTGAAGCAACTGGGTGAATTCACCCGGACGCGGAGCAGTATCCGGCGCGGATGAAGAGGCAAACGAGGCAGAAGACTGCGCAAAGGAGCGATCCCCGAAAGCACGTGTTTCATCCGAACGGCGCGCAGGCGATGCGAAAGATGACTTCGCCGCATCGACGGGAGCATTACTGGAGTTAGAGGCCCGATCACTCCCAAGGGAGTTGAGCAATTCAGTGAATCCACCGCTTGTAGGCTGGCTGCGTACAGGATCGGAAAAAGCCGAAGAGGGCGGAGCTGGATATGTCTCGGCAGGCGTAGGTGTACCTTTGGCGGGAGGCTCTGTTGCCGGAGATAATCTTGAAGATCTGCCCGAATCTACAGAGGATGCCCTGGCCGGTTCAACTGTCTGAAAAAACTGAGTAAAGCTGTCTCCTCCAGAAGAACTCGAGGGAGCAGGCGGGTTTACAGCAGGCAGTTCACTCAGGATGGCAGGTTGTGCCGTGCGTGGTGTGGGCAGCTTCGTGAAGATACGAGTGAAATCCCCCGGAGCTTCGTTGCGCGGTTCCTGTTGCGTAGGGGGTATTGCCGGAACCTCGCGGCTTTTGCTCTCAGAAGCGTTCATGCCGGGGACTGCAGGTAGCTGGCTTTCCTGTCTCCCTGCATCAGGTTGTACCGCCGCAGCAGGATTCGACTCGGCACTATCATTCACAAGAGAAAAAAGCCGGGTCACGCTGCCTTCAGCCGCAGGTCGCGAGCTCTGAATGTCGAGCTGCCCTAATAGCTGTTCGAAAGAGGCTTCTTCTCTCAAAGGATTAGCACCTTTGGAAAAACGTGCTCTGCCCTGCTCAGAATTGTCTTTGAAATCTTCTTTTTGATTGCCCACGCTTGCCTACTCCACTAAGTGCTCCCACAGAAAAACTCATACGCTCCACTGCGTTTGGAGGCACCCAAAGCCAAAGATAGTTGCGCGCGTTTATTACAACGCGTTTGGTATAAGTCTGCCACAAAATATAGCTCATAAATTGAGCCATATTTTTTTGCGGTTAGATTTATACGTAACTGCAAACGCGGTAGAGTAGGTGTGGTATGAAGCAAAGGGCAGCAAAACCGAAGTGGCATAGTGGCGCATCCAAGGCCATCAAACAGCACGTCATCAACTCCACACACGTGAAGAGCAGGAGAACCGCCTGACTATGAAGTCTCTTAGCAGAGTGGTCTGGACCGAGGGCATGTATATGAGCCCCCAGCATTTCCAGGCACAAAGCCGATTTTATGAAGACACCGTTGATTTCGTCACACGGAGTCTATGGTCTGAGCCGTGGGGCCTGCTCCACGCACGCCTTGATGAAGATGCCCTGGGGAACGGGCGAATCGTGTTGCTTGAAGCGGCAGGCGTATTTGAAGACGGCCTTGCGTTTGAAACCCGCGGAAAAACTCCCGCAGCAGCACCACGCAGCGCTGAAGAACTCTTACTTCCGACAGACGCCGCTGTAATCCTGCATCTGGCAGTACCGGGTACGCATGCTTCTGGCCAGGTCTACAGCGTGCTTGATTCGTCGAAAGAGGAGCACAATGAGAACTCCTTCCGATTCCGTACGATAGCGCGCGTTTTGCGAGATAACACGAACGGAATCGATGAACGTGAAGTTTCTCTCGGAGAAGGAAACCTCTCGTTGCTTACGGAACGTGAAGTGACTCCCGAGATGTCGACCATTCCGCTTGCGCGCTTGATGCGCGATGGCCGGGGTGGTTTGCTGTATGACCCTGAATACATCGCTCCTACGCTGCGCATGTCCGCTAGCCCAGCGCTGATGTTACTCGGCAAACGCCTGCTCGAAATTCTTGCCGAAAAGATGGGACCGCTCTCACGCGCCATGCGACCGCGCGGAAGATTTGAAGCCGGCACAGCCCCGCTCGATGTGGCGACTTACTGGTTTCTCCATGCACTGTCCACCTCTGCGCCGGTATTGCGGCATCTATGCGCTACACGCCACGCGCACCCCGAGCAGTTTTATCTGGAACTCGCGAGACTCGCAGGCGCACTCTCAACGTTTGCCACGGAAACTTCACTCGATGAGTTGCCTGATTACGATCACCGCAGCCCAGGGCACGCGTTTCGGGCACTCGATGCGCACATTCGCAAGCATCTTGAGATGATCATGCCGACCAACACGATCACGCTCACCTTCACTCCAGGTGCTCCTTACATTCAGGAAGCAGATGTTCTGGACGAGCGGTGTCTGCGGCGCGCCCGCTGGATACTGGGCATTCGGGCCAATCTCGGCGAAGCGGATCTTATCGACGGTGTGCCAAGGCTCATCAAGGTTTGCTCCGCACGCTTCGTACCTGAACTCGTACGGCGCGCTCTGCCGGGTCTCACCCTGCTGCATCTTCCTGTGCCGCCTTCGGCTATTCGCGCAGAAGCGGACAAACAATACTTCGCGATTGATCTATCAGGCCCTTGCTGGGAACATATCCTCCAAAGCAAGCGCGTCGGTGTTTATATTCCCGGAGAGATTGCCGAAGCGGACTTTGACCTCACAGTGGTGGTCGAGCCCAACGTCTGACACTGCAAAACCTGCAAGCCTAAGCACCGTACAAGGCGAATAAGTCCTGACAGCCCCATCTCCTGGGAATGTCAGGACTTATCCGTTTAAACGGACCTGCCTCTACTTACGCCTGCTCCGTAGGCCAAAGATTTATTTGGCCGATCCCTGGGAATAAAAAATCAGCTCACGTGTTTTACCTGCAGGACTGCTTTGTTCGTCGAGGGATTGCGTGGGGCAATCTCACGGGAAAGCCTTGCGCGTAAAGCAGAACCTGGATGCCGGAGTCTATGCAGGTTCGTTCGATGACTTCCCATTCCTCATATTCGATCTGGCGACAGGAAGATAGAAAGGCGCAAATTATCTATGGCAGTTAGTTCACCCTCGGCGACTGCACCACCTGCTCGTCCTGCTGCGGCAACACACACGATCGCCTCTCTCTTCAGCGAAGTCCTGACCGCGATTCTCCGGATTCGCTATGGCAAGCAGACCATTGGCGACACGCATTCCTTCCGCGAGCATATGCGCAGGCTGCTGCAGACAGCCATGCAGGAAGCTCGCAGTCTGGGGTATTCGAGCGAACACATTCAGATGGCAGTACTCGCGACCGTCGGCTTTCTTGATGAGAGTGTGCTTAACCTTGCGAGCGCTGCTCCCCCAGATTGGGCCCGGCGGCCTATGCAGGAAGAGCTTTTCGGTGGACACGTCGCAGGCGAGACCTTCTTTCAAAACTTCGCGGCACTGCTGCGCGAAGAGAACAGCACAAAGGTAGCCGATGTGCTGGAACTGCACTGTCACTGCCTGATGCTTGGCTACAAGGGACGCTACGCCTTCGGGAACGCGGGTGAACTTGCGCAGTTGCTGCGCGCCGCACAGGAGAAGATCGCTCGCGCTCGTGGAGGAGCAGGCACTTTGCTGCCAGGCCCTGCCACGCTGCCGCTGCCCACTGCCACAGGGCGCGATCGGTGGAGCTACCGCCTGATGATTGCGGCGATGGTGCTGACAGCAGTGGTAATACTCTGCTTCGTGATTTACAGCCTGTCGCTAAAGGTGGGCGCAGCAGGACTCGCCCAAAACGAAAGGATGCCAGGCCCCGTGTTACAGCAAGGAACCCTGCAAGTTCCAGCGACAGATGTGCGGCCCGAGTGGCGAGGATAGTGATGGGAAACAGAACAGCAAATACGAGCATGCTGGATGCGCTACTGCGCGAAGCCGAAAACAAGCTTGGTTCCGCAGGCCGCAAGGGCAAGACACTGCACACACTGCCCATGTTGTACCTGTTGGGTGATACCAATGCCGCCAAGACAACAGCCGTCCTGCGCACGGACTGGAATGCGGAGTTGATCGCCGGCGAAGCAATGCGTGATGGCGAAGTCTGCCCGACCTCCACACTGAACCTTTGGTTTGCCGATGGAGTGCTCCTGGCGGAGACAGGCGTCGCGCTCAACGACTCTCCTGCGCAGATGCGTCGACTTTTCGCAAAGACACGTCCAGGCTCCTGGCGAACCTCTTTTCGCGGAGACGCACCTCTGCGCGCTGCCGTGGTCTGCGTAAGCTGTGAGCGCCTGCTCGGGGCCAATGCAGCCTCAGAGCTTGCGGCACTAGCCGCAAAGACAGGTGAGCAACTACGCGAGCTCGCAAAATTTCTAGGTACCGCTGTGCCGGTCTACGTACTCTTCACGAAAGCGGATCGCATCCCCTTCTTCGCCGCGTGGGTACGCAACCTGTCGACTGACGAGGCAAGCCTGCTGCTGGGTGCCGCGCCGCGGGACTTTTCTGTACGTCCGGGCAGCACATGGGCAGAGACTGCCTCAGCGACCATCCTGCAAAGCTACGACGGGCTGCTGTCTGATCTCCAGGGAACAAGGCTCCCCTTGCTGGCACGTGAGACTGATGGTCCTGTCGCAGCGGAGAACTACGAGTTCCCGCGAGAGATGCGCAAGCTGCGTAACTCACTCTCTGCATTTCTGATCGAGTTAGTTCGCCCCAGCCAGCTTCATGTGAGCCCTCTGCTGCGAGGCTTTTATTTCACCGGCGTTCGCGCGCACATGGTGGAACAAATCATCTCAGAGGCGGCAGCCACTCCAAAAGCAATAGCCCAACAGGATGCCGGCGCCACCCGAATATTTTCGGCCTTATCTGCGCAACAAGGCGCAACATCTGCGGATTCTTTTGCTCCGCGTACTTCCTCAAAGAAGACGGCTCAGTGGGCCTTTCTGCCGCGTTTCTTTCCTCAGGCAGTGCTTCGCGACGCGGCGGCGCTCGCCGGGAGTGGCACGACACGGCAGGCTTCTCTGTTTCAGCGCTTTGTATACGGGACAGCTGCAGCTCTCTTGTTGTTGCTCTTGATAGCATTCACAGTCTCTTACTCGAACAACCATACGATCGAGAAGCAGCTGAACGCCGCCGATCAACAACTCGCGCACAACGAAGCTGTAGGAGGAGCAAACGAGCTCGCGGCCATGTCCCAGCTCGAGCAACTCGATATTCTGCGCTCTCACCTGGTACAGCTTGAGCAATGGCAGCGTGAAGGAGCGCCCCTGGGATATCGCTGGGGCCTCTATCACGGCAATACGTTGCTTGCACCCGCACGCCGGTTGTACTTCGAGCACTTCCGCGCACTGCTACTCACGCGAACCCAGAATAACCTTATCGCAGAGCTTGGCGGACTGCCGGCCACGCCTCCACAAAATGCCGACTACAACAGCACTTACGAGGCCCTGCGCGGATACCTGATTACAACGTCTTACCCGCAGTACAGCACGTCAGCCTTTCTGGCTCCTGTATTAACCAACCACTGGCAGAATGGCGCAACCATATCCTCCGAACACCGCGCTCTCGCACAGCGTCAATTCGCGTTCTATGCGGATGAACTCACGCTGGACAATCCTTATTCGATCAAGCCAGTCGACACCTCCGTAAATCAGGCACGCACCTACCTTGCAGGCTTCGGCGGCTTCGAACGTATCTACCAGAGCATACTCACCGCGGCCAGCAGGCAAACGGCCTCCATCGACTTCAATGCTCAGTTTCCCCACTCTGCGGAGACGATTCTGGAACCGCATATCGTGTTAGGAGCCTTTACTCCATCGGGTTATACCTTTATGCAGAACGCTCTTGCTCACCCCGAGGTCTACTTCCGTGGAGAGGCCTGGGTACTCGGCGATAAGGCCCCGGCAACCATCGACACCGGTTCACTCAAGCAGCAATTAACCACAAGATATGACACGGACTACATAACGACGTGGCGAGCCTTTTTGGATCAGGCCCATGTAGTAAAGGCCCGCAGCCTGGCGGAAGCCGGAACAAAGCTGGGTATCGTCTCCGGAACAAACTCACCGCTGCTGGCACTTATCCAAACAGCTTCTTACAACACCTCGGTGCAGGATAAGTCCATCTCCGATGCCTTTCAGGCTCCGCAGACACTTGTGCCTCCGGCAAACAAAGACCAGTACCTTACATCCAGCAACAAGAACTACGTGGACGGTCTATTAACGCTGCGTAGCAGCATTCAACAGGTAACGGCATCGCCCACCGGCACGCTTGATCCTGCCGCAGCCGCGCCTATCGCCTCCGCAGCCTCTGCCGCACATCTTGCTGCACAACAAACGGCGCAGGCCTTCCATATCGATGCGCAGGCACACACCGATGCAGTAACACTCGCGCTGATGGAAGCTCCCATTACCTCAGCCGATGCGCTGCTGCACGGTCTCGGACCAGCCGCCGCCAACGCAGGCAGCAGAAGTTTCTGCTCCGCCGTCAATGGACTGTTCTCAAAGTTCCCATTCAACCCTGCAAGCTCCGTGCAGGCTACGCCAGCCGAAGTGACAGCCGTGCTGCAACCTAACTCGGGTGAGTTATGGCAGTTCTACAACACGAATCTGAAGTCGTTACTGGTACAGCAGGGCACCCACTACAGCGAGGCACCAAACCCGCCCATACGGGTGAACCCCGCGTTCCTGCGTTTCTTCAACCGTGCTGCTGATCTCTCGGCCGCATTCTTCCCTGCGGGCGCTACCGCACCTTCACTCACCTTCACACTACATAACCTCCCGAGTAACGGAGTGCAGAAGGCTACTTTGAAGGTAGATTCGCAGACGCTTGCGCTGAAAGATCCTCCGAAGCAGTTCACCTGGCAGGCAGCCACGGCAGCCAATGCCAGCCTTACGGCGAACGATCTTCCACTTACTTTTACTGGGGTATGGGCAGTCTTTGAGATGCTCGACAAAGGAAAGATCGAACGCAGCATTACGCCTAACACTTACGATCTGAGCTTTGCTTTGGAGCTTGCCAATACTCCGGTGCGGGCGCCGGACGGAACGCCAATCGTCGTGGACTATGAGCTTTCGGGACCCGGGGCTTCAGTACTCGCCCCAGGATCGATGAGTGGCTTACGCTGCGTGGATAGTGTGGCAAGGTAAAAATACTTACTGCCTACTACTCAAGCCAGTTGAGTAGTAGGCAGGTAACATTATCGGCTCCTCCGCGATTGCGGGCGAGCTCGATGAGAGCAGCACACGCAGCATCGGAAGTTATGGATGGTGAAGCCATAGCGGCAATCTCCTCGTCGTGAACATAACGCGTCAGGCCATCGCTCGCAAGCAATATTCGATCGCCCGGCTCGAGCTCTGCTGCAAATAAATCTGCTTCTACTACAGCTCCAATGCCAATCGCACGCGTGATCGTGGACTGTAACGGCGAGTTAGCTGCATCCCTGGCCTGGATCGTCCCTTCCCTCACCTGTTCCGCGAGAAAGGAATGATCGAGAGTAATCTGCGTTGCTGTGTTCTGGCGCAGTAAATAGGCCCGGCTGTCTCCTATATTCGCGATGACCGCGGATGTCCCTTCGACAGCAATCGCAACCAGTGTCGCCCCCATTCCACGTAGAGAAGGGTCGCTTTCTGCGCGCGCATACACCGCTGCATTGGCACTGGCGACGGCATGATAAAGCGCATCAGAGATGGAAATTGCACTGCTAGTGGAATTATGCAGCAGCCGATAGGCAGTAATAAGCTGTTCGACAGCCATCTGGCTTGCAATCTCACCGCCTGCACAGCCACCCATTCCATCTGAAACGGCAAAGATGCCCAACGGCAGATCATAGGCAAAACGATCTTCATTATTCTGCCTGTGGCAGCCTATGTCGGTCTGCGCTGCTAATTCAATTCCATTCCATATCTCTGTCGGCACTTTCCGCAGACCTCCGCTAACTCGATTTTACATCCATCGCATTCCTCGTTAGACCTGTAGCTTTCAAAAATTAGCAAGAGTATTTCATTCACAACATCCCGCGAAACTATCGTAAACATCTTGTTTCTACAGGGAGAAATCGCAATCAAGCTCGCACGGACATCACAGAGAAAACACGCAAAAACGCTGAGCCGAGGCTTTCAATGTAAGCATATGAAGTAACTGAAAAGGCTAAATTACCGGCACCTTTTTTTGTAAAAAACACTTACATTCCGAAATCGAGCTACGCAGATCGTTTTCCGAGGCAAGCCCAGAACAAGGCCCAGGCTGAAACAGGAAAAAAATGGACGCTTCCTGCACAAAATATGTGCGAGTAGCCCGATATGGTTAAGCCATCATCAGCTATCGAAAAAATAGACGGCTTTACCCTCAAAACAAATCCCCAACAACACAAAGGGCCAGCCACAAGTGGCTGACCCTTCGTTTGACGGCGTAATTTTAGAAACCAGGCAGTGGCTCTCCGTATTACTTAGCCGCTGGCTTTTCAAGATGCCCGCCGAACTCATAACGAAGTGCGGAGAGAATCTTATTGGAGAAGTCAGCCTCACCGCGCGAAGTAAATCGCTCGTAGAGCGAAGCCGTCAGCACGGGCGTAGGCACACCTTCGTCGATTCCGGCTTTGATGGTCCAGCGTCCTTCGCCTGAATCCGAGACACGGCCTCCAAACTTCGCAAGCTCAGGATCTCCCGCCAGCGCGGACGAAGTTAGATCCAGCAGCCACGAAGCGATCACGCTGCCACGACGCCATACTTCGGCAATATCCGGCAGATTGAAGTCATATTGGTAGTGTTCCGGGTCGCGCAGAGGCGTCGTCTCCGCATCGATCTCATGCGTGTGCTTGCCAATGTTCGCAGACTTCAACACGCCCAGACCCTCGGCATAGGCAGCCATCATGCCGTATTCGATCCCGTTGTGCACCATCTTGACGAAGTGTCCGCCACCGCTATCGCCACAGTGCAGGTATCCCTGCTCCGCGGTGCTGACCACGTTCTCGCGTCCTGGCGTGTGCGGAATATCTCCGATACCGGGAGCGATTGTCTTGAAGATCGGGTCGAGGTGTTCTACCGCAGCCTTCGGTCCACCGATCATCATGCAGTAGCCGCGCTCCAGTCCCCATACGCCGCCGCTGGTTCCTACGTCGACATACTGGATTCCCTTCGGGGCCAGTTCCTTGGCGCGGCGAATATCGTCGATGTAGTAAGAGTTCCCTCCGTCAATCAGAATGTCGCCAGACTCCAGATGAGGAGCGATCTCGGCGATGGCCTTCTCCACGACGCCCGCCGGAATCATCAGCCAGATCGCACGCGGCTTCGCCAGCTTGCTCACGAGATCCTCCATAGAGGAAGCCCCCGTGATGCCCTTTTCCTGCGCCAGTTCTTCCACAACCTTCGGCGACATGTCGAAGACCGTGCATTCATGTCCATGCGCGACCAGCCGCTTCACCATGTTCGCGCCCATTCTTCCCAGTCCTACCATTCCAAGTTGCATCTGATCTTTTCCTCTTCCCTTCGTCTGGTGGATCGTTGAACATCGACATGCGTCAATCGTGATCTCACATGTCCTGCTGCAAATTGAGTACGCGGATCGTAAGATTTCCCGCCACTATCTTTCGGTTGGATGATACAACGTCCCCTTGTCAGGTTCGTAAGCGGCTTCGTTGTCGTGGTGCGATTATGGGTAGGATTTACCCGCAAACTCGCTCATTTGATTTAGCATCGTCCCAGACGCATGATACGTATTCAGGTGCTTTGGGCGATTCAACGCATGCGGGGTTAAACTGCTTTGCCACTCTTCTCCAGATCTCCGGCAACACGTTCCAGCAAGGGCGGTTCTCGTCGCTCCGCACGCAGCCTTGCTTTTGTCACCAGGGTTGCGGCGTGCAGCACCCCTCTCTTTGCCGGCGCGGCGTTTGCACAGTCTCCCACAAACATCTTTGCTCCCGCCGCTACACCAGCGCATTCGATCTTCGGCCTTTCGATGCTGGTGCTTTCGGTTACCTTTGCCATCTTTCTTATCGTTGGCGGGTTGCTGCTCTATGCGTTGATTCGCTACCGGCATCGCCCCACGGACTCCGAGCACGAACCAGCGCAGATCTATGGCAGCAACCAGATTGAGCTCTCCTGGACGGTCATTCCCATCCTGATCGTTGTGATGCTCTTCCTGTCCACCACGCGTGTCATCCTCAGGACCGAAGCGATTCCCAAGCCCGACAACACCATGGATGTAACGGTGATCGGGCATCAGTTCTGGTGGGAGTATCGCTACCCGAAGCTGGGAATCGTTACAGCCAACGAGCTTCATATTCCCATCAGTGATAAGGCGAGCCCTAAGCCGACGTATCTCACGATGTCGTCCACCGATGTGTCCCACAGTTTCTGGGTACCGCGCCTGGCTGGAAAGATGGACGTTATCCCCAACCGGGTCAATACCATGTGGATGGATCCCACAGAGCCAGGACTGTATCTCGGCCAATGCGCCCAGTACTGCGGAACCCAGCACGCGAAGATGCTGCTGCGGGTCTACGCCCAGTCCCCGGAAGACTTTGAGGCCTGGGTTAAACAGCAGCAAAAGCCCGCACAGCATGAATTCCCCGGCAATCCCGCCGCCACCGAAGGACAGACCGTGTTCATGCATAATGCCTGCATCAACTGCCATACGGTCTCGGGATCAGCAGCGACAGGAAGGTTTGGGCCCGATCTCTCCCACCTTGCCAGCCGCGACACTTTTGCCTCCGGAGCGGTCAAGAATACTCCGGAAAACCTAAGGAAGTGGATCGACAATCCAGATTCAATGAAACCCGGTTCGTTGATGCCGCCCATGCACTTGAACGAACATGATCTGAACGTGATTACCGCCTATCTCACAGAGCTTCACTAGAAGGAAGCGCAGCATAATGGCAACCCCGGTGATGGAAGCAATCGATCAAACGCAGTCTCCCCCGCAGGGCCCTCCAAGGCCGAATGTGATCTATGCGTGGCTGACAACGGTCGATCATAAAAAAATCGGCCTGATGTACATCGCCTACGCGCTGGTGTTTCTCCTTGTCGGCGGCGTTGAAGCGGTGTTGATGCGCATTCAACTCGCGATTCCCAATAATCATTTTGTGTCGCCGCAGGTCTTCAACCAGCTCTTCACCATGCACGGCACGACGATGGTGTTCTTCGTCGGCATGCCGATCCTCTTCGGGTTTGGGAATTACCTGGTTCCCCTGATGATCGGAGCCCGGGACATGGCGTTCCCACGGCTCAATGCGTTCAGCTTTTGGATCTCCGCGTTTGCCGGACTGCTGCTCTACTTCAGCTACTTCGGCGCAAGCGGCCTCTATGCCGCCGGTTCAGCGCCGGACGTCGGCTGGTTTGCTTACGCGCCCCTTACAGCCAAGGTATTCTCTCCCGGTCACAGCACGGACTACTGGACGCTGGCGGTCTTTCTGAGCGGTGTCGGGTCAATCGGCACGGCGCTCAACATCGTGACCACCATCCTCTGCATGCGCTGCAAAGGGATGAAGATGAGCCGCATGCCCCTGCTGCCCTGGCTCTACCTGGTGATGGCCAGCCTGGTCTTCGTCGCAGTCAGCCCCCTGACCGCCGCGCAGATCATGCTGACCCTGGACCGTTACATCGGTTCCCATTTCTTCGATACGCAGGCAGGCGGCTCGGCCGTGCTGTGGATGCACTTCTTCTGGATCTTCGGGCACCCCGAAGTCTATGTACTGGTGCTGCCGGCGTTCGCCTTTGTCAACGAGATTGTTCCCGTCTTCTCCCGCAAGGCCATGTTCGGCTATCCGGCGATGGTAGCGGCCTCGGTCTCCATCGGCTTTATCAGCTTGAGCGTATGGGCGCACCATATGTTCACCGTCGGTCTGGGCCCGGTCGGCAATACGTTCTTCGTCTTTGCCACGATGGTGATCTCGGTGCCGACGGGGATCAAGATCTTCAACTGGCTGGCGACGATCTGGGGTGGGAAAGTCATCTTCGCGACGCCAATGATGTTCTGCGTCGGCTTCCTCTTTCAGTTCCTGATCGCCGGTCTGACCGGCATCATGCTCTCGGCTGCCCCGTTCGACTGGCAGCTGGGCAACTCCTACTTCGTGGTGGCGCACTTCCACTATGTACTTGTAGGGTCGATCCTGTTTGCGATCTTTGGGGCCTTCTACTACTGGTATCCCAAGGTAACGGGTCGCATGATGAGCGAGACGCTGGGCAAGTGGCACTTCTGGCTCTTCATCATCGGCTTCCACCTCACCTTCGACTTCATGCACGTCCCGGGATTGCTGGGCATGCCACGCCGTATCTACACCTACGAAGCAGGCCGGGGCTGGGAGTCGTGGAACCTCATCGTCAGCATCGGAGCCATCTTCCAGGCTGCCGGCATTCTGGTCTTTTGCTACAACATGGTGCGGTCTTACTACCGGGGCAAAGAAGCCGGACACGATCCGTGGGATGCCTGGACGCTGGAGTGGTCCACACCGTCCCCTCCACCCGCCTATAACTTTGCTATTGAGCCAACGGTCAATAGCCGCCGCCCGCTATGGGACCTGAAACATCCTGAAGATCCTGACTCGGACTACGAATGATGAATACATCAAGCACAATTCCCGTCGCCGGATCGAGTGAAACACCCTGGACGCTGCCCTATCGTGGCACGATCGGGATGGCCTGCCTGATCCTGGCGGAAGCCGCGATCTTCATCATCTTCGTCGTCGCCTATATTTTTTACATCGGCAAGAGCCTCAGCGGGCCAACCCCGGCGCAGGTGCTGGAGCTGCCGATCTTTGGCACCATCTGCCTGCTCTCCAGCAGCATCACCGTCCACTTCGCCAGTAGTGCGCTACGCAAAAATAACCTGCGCGGCTGCACGGCCTTTCTGGCAGGAACCGTTCTTCTGGGAGCGATCTTCCTCGTTACCACCGCCCTGGAGTGGCACCACCTTATCTACGATAAGGGCCTGACCATCCAGACCAACCTCTTCGGAACGACCTACTACTCGCTCGTCGGTCTGCACGCGACCCATGTCGTTGTGGGTCTCATCATGCTCACTCTCGCGCTTCTCTTCGCCTTGACCGGGCACCTGAAAGAAGAACATGAGAAGAAGCTCGAAGTGCTCTCTCTTTACTGGCATTTCGTCGATGCAGTCTGGGTCGTCGTATTTCTGGTCGTCTATGTTTTGGGACGCTGATCTGTTGATTTTCAAGGGTAAGGAGGAGCGCCATGCAACAGGACCATCCAATCAATCAGCCCGAGCAGCAGCATAGCCCGGAGCACCATGCTGACACCGTCCTCCTTCCGGAGCCGACGCCTTGGCCGATGGTGCTTTCGCTCGGCCTCGCTCTGTCGATTACCGGCATGGTGACGCATTGGGTCGTCAGCCTGCTTGGCCTCGTTCTTACTCTGCGCTCCATGGTCGGCTGGTTCTTCGATGTCTTCCCCCACGAGAAACACATCTACGTCCCAGTCCAGGCTGGAATCATCGAGATCACCAGCACTCGAACCACCCGCTCTCAACTGCCGGTCGGTGTCGATCATCGCAAGTTGATTCCGATTGAGACCTTCAGCGTTACCGCCGGGCTCAAAGGCGGCATCGTAGGCGGCATCGCGATGATCTTGCCTGCAGCTCTCTTTGGCCTCATCCGCTATCACAGCGTCTGGTATGCCGTGAATCTGCTGGCCGCGGGCGGCTTTGTTCACTGGGCAGGCGAAAGCGACGCCTTCCTGGCCCAGTTTCACTTGTACGGTCTTCTCGCCGCTACCGCCATCCACGGCCTCACCTCGATCCTTATCGGCCTGCTCTACGGCGCGATGCTTCCCATGTTTCCGCGCAAACCCATTCTTACAGCGGGCTTCGTCGCCCCCTTACTTTGGACAGGCATTCTCTACTCGGCGCTGGGAGTGATCAGCCCCATCCTCAATGCGCGTATCGACTGGCTCTGGTTCGTCATTTCGCAGATAGCCTTCGGCCTGGTCTGCGGCTTCATCGTCAACCTGCAGGTCAAGGTACGGACGCCACAGTTCCGAGCGCTGCCTTTCTCTGTCCGTGCCGGTATCCACAGCGACCAATCTCACAAGGAAGATCCCTCTCATAAGGAAGACCAATGAGATCGCCCCAAGAAATTCGTCGTATGAGACCTGCCTCGCGAAGACTTAACGTGCTTGGCACTCTCACGCTGTCTGTGGGCGGCATGGCCCTCACCGGCTGCAACCACATCCATGGCCGTCCCGGCCCTGGACCCGAAGTCGTACGCCCCGAAGAGGTCCTCGACTTCCCCACCCTCTACAAAGAGAACTGCGCTGCCTGCCACGGAGCGACGGGCAAGGGGGGAGCGGCCCTCGCGCTTGCTAACCCGGTGTATCTTGCCGTGGCCGGAGAAGACAACCTGCAGCGAACGATCTCTAAGGGAGTCAACGGCAAGCTGATGCCCCCCTTCGCTCAGAGTGCGGGTGGCATGTTGACCGATCAGCAGGTCACAGTGCTGGCGAAAGGCATTCTGCAGACGTGGGGAACACCGAACATTCTTGCAGGCCAGAATCCTCCGCCCTACCTGGCGACTCTGCCGGGAGATGCCGAGCACGGACAACAGGCCTTTACCACCTCCTGCGCACGATGCCACGGAGCGACGGGTGAAGGAAGCGCGCAAGGGACCAAGGGCAAACTCGGCTCCATCGTCGATCCCTCCTACCTCGCGCTCATCAGCGATCAGGACCTGCGCAGTCTCATGATCGCCGGCCGGCCCGACGAAGGAATGCCCGACTGGCGCACCGACTCCGCCCATCC
Source organism: Granulicella mallensis (assembly GCF_014203225.1). Lineage (GTDB taxonomy): Bacteria > Acidobacteriota > Terriglobia > Terriglobales > Acidobacteriaceae > Granulicella > Granulicella mallensis_A. Next base: position 223,294 of record NZ_JACHIO010000009.1, read on the forward strand.
CCTTACCGATCAGCAGATTACCGACATCACAGCATGGCTTGCCTCAAAGCGTGTTTCCGACCCGGGCCAGCCCTATCGCACACACCCTTAAACCATGGGTCGAATGAATATCGCTCAACACGAAGAGAGCACAGGAGCAAAGACGCGATGACACCGAGCGAGCAGCAAATTCCACCGGGAGCCCCCCTGACCGAGCCGGCGAATCCGGAGAGCCATAAGAGTGCCGGCCACTCGCGCCGCGTCTTTCTCTTCAAGCTCTCGTTGTTGGTAAATGGAGCGGTCGGCGCGGTTCTGGCCGTGCCCATCCTCGGCTATCTTCTGGGGCCTGCGCTGAAGAAGACTTCTGCCGACAACTCCTGGATCAACCTCGGCCCTCTGGCCGACTTTCCCGAAGGCGAGACCCGCCTGGTCAACTTCCGCAATCCTGTCACCACCTCCTGGGATGGCCAGACCGGCGACATTCCCTGCTGGGTTCGCCGCATCTCCGGAAACACCTTCCAGGTATTCGCGATCAACTGCGCACACCTCGGCTGCCCCGTCCGCTGGTTCGCTCAGTCACAACTCTTTATGTGTCCCTGCCATGGCGGCGCGTACTATGCTGATGGCTCCCGCGCGTCGGGTCCGCCGGAGCGCGGTCTCTTCGAGTATGAGTACCAGGTCGTCTCGGGCAGCCTGGTCATCAGCGCCGGAAAGATGCCGACGCTCGCCAACCAGGCCAAGAACGAGTCGCCATTGGTCCAGCTTGAAGGGGCCACATCAACAGAGGCTCCATTACCCAAACCGAGGTGCAGCTCATGTCAGAGCTAAAGCGACGCAGCATCGAGGTCTATAACTGGTTCGAGCAGCGGCTCGGGCTGGGAGCCCCTGTCATTGAGGCGGCAGAGCACGAGGTCCCGGCCAACACGGCCAGTTGGTGGTACGTCTTCGGCAGTGCCGCGACGGTCATCCTCGTCCTCCAGGTCATGACGGGCATTCTGCTCGCGCTGGTCTATGCTCCAACCGCGGGCCATGCCTGGAACAGCCTTGAGTTCCTCGACCACAACGTCAAACTCGGCTGGTTCCTACGCGCGATGCACGGCTGGGGCTCCGACTTCATGGTCGCCATCGTGCTGATCCACATGGCACAGGTCTTCCTCTTCGGCGCGTACAAGTTTCCTCGCGAGCTTACCTGGATCATCGGCGTCTTCCTTCTCCTTCTCACCCTCGGCATGGCCTTCACCGGGCAGGTATTGCGCTTCGATCAGGACGCCTACTGGGGCCTCGGCATCGGAGCCTCCATCGTCAGCCGCGTTCCCCTGATCGGTGCTCCGCTCGTCGGCCTGATGCTGGGCGGCCCGATCATCGCCGGTCCTACGCTCTCCCGCTTCTTTACGCTGCACGTCTTCGTCATTCCTGGCATCCTGCTGGCGATGGTCGGCCTGCACATCTGGATGGTGCTGCGTCTCGGCATCAATGACTGGCCGATGCCCGGCCGTCTCGTCAACCGGAAGACCTACGTCAGCGAGTATCACCACCTCACCGAAAAGACCGGCATCCCCTTCGTTCCCGATGCCGCCTGGAAGGACTCGCTCTTCGCCGCAGCCATCATGCTCGCGGTGATGGCCTGCGCCCTGTGGTTCGGCCCCTTCGGCCCTACCGGCCAGCCGGACCCCACTATCATCCAGACAGCACCCAAGCCTGACTTCGCCTTCCTCTGGATCTACGCGGTACTGGCCTATCTGCCTCCGAGCCTTGAGACTCCCGTGCTCTTCATTGCACCTGTTCTCGGGATTGGAGCCATGCTCCTGCTGCCGCTTCTCTCCGGAGAGGGAGAAAAGCACTGGTCGCGCCGTCCTGTAGCCGTGCTGATGGTGGCTGTGATCGCCGTCATCCTGGGAGCCTTCACCCGTCTCGGAATGTACACGCCGTGGAGCCCGGTCATGAACGCCTGGACCAGTGACCCGATCCCTGCGGCTTATCTGAAAGACCGTACTCCCCTCGAACGAGAGGGCGCGCTCGTCCTGCAGAACAAGCAGTGCCGTAACTGTCACTCCATCGGCGGCGCCGGTGGAATGCGTGGGCCTGCACTTGACGCTGTTGCCTCCAAGATGACGGAAGACCAGATCATCCGCCAGGTGCTGCAAGGTGGGGGCAACATGCCGGCCTACGGCAACGCACTCAATCCTTCCGAGACCACCGCGCTCGTCCACTTCCTGACAACGTTGCGCGGTGACGATCTATCCCCTGCCATCGATGCCTCTCAGCATCTGGTGTCCTCCAGTGAACAGCCCGCAGGCCCTCCCAAGGAGCATTAGCTGTGTGTTTCCCCTACGCCCATGCCTCCTGAGTGCCGGGCTATCTTTGCAGAGTGGTCGCCGCCTATCTTTCTTACGACGGCGATCCTTCTTACCGCCATCGTCTACACACGCGGCTGGTTTGCCATACGGAAGACCAGGCCGGAGCTCTTTCCGTCCTGGCGGCTAGGCACCTTCCTGCTGGGCCTTGCGATCATCTGGATTGCGATTGGCTCACCGCTCGACGGCTTCGCCGATGCCCTCCTCAGCGCGCACATGGTGGAGCATCTGCTCCTGATGTCCTTCGTTCCGCCGCTGCTGCTGCTAGGCTATCCCATAGTACCTCTTCTGCGCGGTCTGCCTCGCGGACTTATGCGTGGGCTGGGACCGTTGTTCCGCCTGAAGTTCCTGCGCCGCCTGGGCCACTTCCTCACCACGCCCGTGGTCGCCTGGATCGCGATGAACTTTATCTTCCTCGGCTGGCACATCCCAGGGGCCTACGACTTCGCGCTGGAGCACGAGCATTGGCACGAGTTCGAGCACCTCTGCTTCCTCGGCTCGTCGATTCTCTTCTGGTGGCCCCTGATTCGCCCCTGGCCGACGAACTCACGCTATCCGGGCTGGTACATCCTGCCCTACCTGGTGGCTGCGGACATCGTCAACACGGCGCTCTCAGCCTTCCTGGCCTTCTGCGATCGCCCTGTCTATAGCTACTACGTAGAGCAACCGAACCCGTTCCATATCTCGCCGCTCTCCGATCAGACGGCAGGTGCGGTGATTATGTGGGTCGTCGGGTCGATGGCCTTTCTGATTCCAGCGTTCGTCATTACGCTCCGTCTGCTACAACAGGAAACGAGATCTCGAGCCTGACTTCGGTGCAGCCCCCTGCTCTGTTGTTAAAAGAGAAAGGCCTGGGCTACCCCCAGGCCTTTCTCAGCACAAACGGCAAGATCAGCCGTCTTCGATTCAAAGCTTAGTAAGATGGCGAATACAGCGCCAGCCACAGGATACAAGTCACCCCAAAAAGAATCACCAACAACGGCCACCAGCGTTCCAACCAAGACGACTCACTCGATGCACTCATCCCAACATTCTCCTTTTCCTACCTCTCGATCCTACCCGAGAACAAACGCCTCACTCAACCCGCCCACCTCAGGTAGCTTGCTGCGGCACAGTCCAATCTCGAACTTTGACGGCACGCCTTGGGCCGTAATCTTACTTTTTCTTGTTCACGACAAAGCGCAGAAGCCGATCGGCAGCTTTACTGATTCCGATACGGGGTGTGACGTCGATGTGATCCGGGCGGTAGCCGTCATCGAGTATCTGCAGAGGTGAACCACGAAGCGTAACGTCAATGCCATTGATCGGTGCGCGCGTAATGCCCAGGGCCTGGGTGAGACGACCGGGGCCTCCCGTCAACAACTGCGGCTTCACACCGCTCTGCAGGCCACGAAGCTCGGCCATCGTCTCAAGGCCTTCGATCGGCTCAAGCGCTCGGAAGAGCACACCGCCGGGCTGCCCATCGGGAAGACAGGAGACATTCAAGCAGTAGTGCATTCCGTAGATGAAGTAAACATAAGCAAACCCCGGAGGCCCAAAGAGCACGGAGTTGCGGTCTGTACGACCGCCGTACGTATGGGATGCCGGATCGGCGAAGCCAAGGTAAGCTTCAACCTCGGTGATACGGCCCGTGAGCCGTTCTCCGTCACGATGATGTGTGATCAGTTTGCCCAGCAGAGCACGCGCGACGATCTCCGGGGAATCCAGATAAAAGCTACGCGGGAGAAGGACCGGTTTCGGCAAGGCGCGAGTCATTTGTGTCGGAGCACTCTTTGCAGGATAACGGCTTCATTATGCGCTTCATCCTTCGCGCCATAAACCAACGTCACCGGCCCTTGCGACACCTTCTGCTTCAGCAATGCGAGCGGTTCCCCCTTCGACTTCAGCTCTTCCGCATAGCGTTCCTGAAACTCCACCCACTTCGCCGCATCATGGGCAAACCATTTGCGCAGCTCCGTGCTTGGAGCAATGTCCTTTAGCCAGAGATCTACCTTTGCTCTCTCCTTGGTAAGGCCTCTGGGCCATAACCTGTCGACAAGAATACGAGTTCCATCGGTGTCTTCAGGCACCAGATATACCCGTTTGATCCTGACACTCATCCCTGGCGACCTTTCGAGAATGCCGAAGAGATCCCCAGGGATGATGCTGCATCGTTATGGCTGAAGAAGCGCCCCATTCGCACTATCGTAGTGGAAGATCGACGAGATCTCCCCATCGATAGACTCTTTTATCTCTCCAGTCTTTAGATCGTCTTCCACCTTGATGATTTTCTTTGGAAAGGGCGGGCAGCTCACCTCAATGCCGCTCTGAAAACCCTGCGCTAAGGGACGCAAAGAACATTGCAGACCATCGTAACGAGCGAAATTGATTCCGCCTTCCGGCGTGAGGATCAGAGAAAACACAGGGCGGCCGAGCATATCCACCGCAGTGAACTTCTGGTTTGCCTTGTAATCAAGATTCGACAGATCGCCAGCCCCGGCATAGGGTCCCACTAAAGAATGCGAGATCAAACCTTCCGGAGTGAGATACAGATGAGGGATCAGACTCCCCGTGCCACGATAATTTCCCAGCCATAACGCGAGATGAAAGTGCGGCGGAGAGTCGAGGTGTCCATGCGGATAGTTTGTGTCGAACCCCATGAGAAAGAGCCGTCCCAGATTCTGGTCGTCCACATAGTGATCGAGTCCCAGCTCGCGAATTGCTTCCAACAAGCCAAACTCCAAATTGTTTGCGGCTTCGCGTTGCACCGCTGGAAAATCGCCTGTAGCGTAGGCACCAGCGCGCCTGGCCGGATCACCATGTTCGAAGCGCAACTCTACTCCCTGCCAATAAAGGTGTGTCTGAAACTCTCCTGAATTAGGCCGGTCGGCAATCTGCGACGGCACCGTAAAGTGAATGCCGTTGGAGGTCCGTTCAAAGGAGAGATCCGTAGTCTCAAGCAGGACGCGTTCAAAGGCGTTGCTCTCCGTGTCCACCTGGAGATCGATAAAGGTGGAACGCGGAATACGCATCGCCAGGATTGTCTCCCGAGCATTTTGTCTCGCATAAGCAGGATCATCGATCGTTTTGCAATCACTGCAGGTTGCAGGGAAATGGATCGTGCTGGGCAGGTCCGCTGGAGCATTCGCCGTCTTGACGAGTTTGATTGTGACCAGAACGGTTTCTTCCGCATGAACGGCAGAAACAAGCAGGAACAACGACAACAAAGTAGTCAGCAGGTATTTCATGGATCTCCGGGGAGTAACGGCAGCATCCATCAGGATGCTGCCATTTTGGGATGGAGCTGGCGGCATAACCACCAGCTTTGTTCTGCGGTTCGATTTAGAAGGCCAGGCGAAGTGCTAGCTGTACCTGGCGCGAGGGAAAGACGCTGGAGCTGCCACTGAAGGTGCCGAAGCTCGCGTTGGGGCTCAAGCTGCCTGTAGCACCCACAGTGCCGATGTTGGTGGTCGGGCTAATGAAGTTCGTTGCATTCAGAAGGTTGAAAGCCTCCACACGGAATTCGAGTGTTTGCCGGTCCGAGTGCAGCGAGAACTTCTTGTGAGCCGCAAGATCCAACTGGCCGAAGGCCGGTCCACGAAGATCATTGCGTCCCGCATTGCCAAAGAGCTGAGCCCCGGCTGGAGCCGATACGGCCGCGGGATTGAGGTACCCGCCGAGAGCGCTGGCGGATTTGACTAACTTACTTCCGTAGACAGCTCGGGTCGTACCAATCAGGTTCGGACGCAGCGAGTAGACAGAACTGGTAGTCGAAACCACCTGATTTGTATTAGCCGTGTACGTCAGGTTGATTGGCACACCGCTGGTGACAATATTGATGCCCGTCAACTGCCAGCCGCCCAGTATCTGCTGCTGCCAGCCCGGTGCACTTTGCCCCCAATGACGCCCATGTCCGAAAGGCAGATCGGCAATGATCGAGGTCGTATCATTCAACGGCTGGTTGTAGCCTGAAGGACCGCGATCCCCTGCAGGATTAGCAATGTTGACTACCGCTCCATCGCCGTTATTCGCCTCGAGATCGGCCGAGGAGTTATTGATTCCGCGCGACCACGTAAACGAATTGATAAGGAACAGACCATTTTCAAAGCGGCGCTCAAGCTTGGTCTGCAGTGAGTTATAGCTGAGGAAGCCGGCATTGCTCTCCGTCAGAATATCGGTGAAGTTTTTGATCGGCCTGCGATTGAGCAATGACGCACTACCCGTTGCAGAGCAGCTGCCGCTGGTAATTTCAGCAGCCGTGCAAAGCCGTGCCTGATTGGTGTCCTCAAGAGCGGCGATGTGGACCGCGTGATTCCCAACATAAGAGATCTCAAGAGTTGTCTTCAGCGGCAACTGCTGTTGGACCGAGAAGTGGAAGGCCTGCACATAACCATTCTTGAAGTCCTTCGGCTGATAGCGAGTTTGTGCCCTGGTTGTCGTGAAGTTAGTCGGCCCTGCGAAATTAGTCTGGTATCCGTCCTGAGTGCGCCGGAAACAGGTCGTAGGATCCTGGGTGAGCGAGGTACAGATGCCCTGACTGGGCGTCTGGTTGACCGGCAGCGTTGCCGAGTAGTTATTCGGACCGTTATAGGCGATCAACCCCTCTCCACCGAAGCGGAACAGATAGGCATAGCCAATGCCGTAGCCACCACGGATCACGGTTCCGGGCTGTGCCTGGTAAGCGAAGCCTAAACGTGGGCCGAAGTCCTTATAGTCCGGGTTGACCAGCGCGCGATCGGCCAGCGAACTACCGCCAACGTAGTGAAGCTTGTAGACGTGGCCAGGAGCTGTGCTATTCACATCCGTACCGGTACCGGCGTGCAATAGCTGCTGGTTGACGGGATCGAAGTTGAGGATATTGTTGTTCTGCTCGTAGTTCGGCGAGACAAACTCATAGCGCAGACCAATGTTGATGGTGAGATTGGGCAGAAACTTCCAATCATCCTGGACATAGCCCATGTGCCAGTAGCGAAGATAGTTCACTTCGTTGACAGCATTCAGCGAATAATTATTTCGTGCGCCGAAGAGAAAATCGCTCAGATTTGCCGCCTGCGACGTGGTCGCAGAACCAGTTGAACTGTATTGGCCGGCATAGGAGTCCGAACCGAATTTAGGGTGAAAGTCTGAGATGGCCTGCGACAGCCAGCCATACTCATAGCCGACCTTGAGGCTATGCTTGCCCTTGATCCAGGTGTAGTTCACCTTAGGGTTGGCCTGCGTAGGATTCGTAAACTGGGGACTCGTCCCCTGCTCTCCGAACTGTGTATAGCCCGTGACTGTCTGCGTATTGAGGCCGCCGGTATAGGCCGGGTCCTGGGGAACGTTGGGAATGCCCGCAAGCAGGTTCGGCTGTCCAAGATAAACCGGCTGCTTGCCGCTCGCCGTCCATGTCTCTCCAAAACGCAGTTCCAGAATGGAGTTCTGCGAGAGAGTCCAGTTATACCCCGCAGCCAGTTGGCGTGTGCGTGCGTAGAGCGTTCCGCTGCTGTTTCCACCTGCTGCGCCGGGGAACGGCGGCGGCTGGAAGGTCTGATCAGCACGTTGGCTGTAACGGAAGAAACCGCTCTGGGTGGGACTCAGGACAAAGTCAGCGCGTGCATCTCCCTTGTCATCTCTCGTCGTTGTCGCCGGCAGGTACTGGAAGTTGTTCGCTGTCAGAGCCGCACCGGGAATATTAGGGGTTGGCAATAACTTGAATACAGTCAGGGCAACGGGATCGATATTGGGGTCCGTAAGCAGCACCTGTCCGTTCACATAGACCTTTCCGGTGTAAGGATTTTTTACCGGGACAGGGGTGCCTGTCGGCGTTCCATCCGAAGTAAATAATCCCCCGAGTTCTGTCTGGGTAGGCAGTATCGCCGTAGTCAGCAGGTGAGATACGGAACGGAGACCCTCGTAGTCAACGAAGAAGAAGAGCTTGTCTTTAAAGATCGGGCCGCCCAAGGTTCCGCCAAACTGGTTCTGCACCAGGGTGGGCTTAACGCCCGTCCCATAGAAGGGACCAAAGGCATTGAGGACGGTATTGCGCAGATAGTCGTAGGCTCCGCCGTGAAAGCTATTCGAGCCGCTCCGGGTTGTAGCATTGATGATGGCGCCGCCAGCCCGGCCATACTCGGCAGAGTAGTTATCGGTCTGGACCTTGAACTCTTGAATCGCATCCGGAGACGGAATCATGGCTTGGTTAGAGAAGCCCTGGTTGGCCTCCTGGTAGGCATTGTTGTCGATACCATCAAGCTCGAAGTTGTTGGACTGCGAAGTAAGTCCATTGACGTTGTACGAAGCATCACGCGGGGGATTAGCGACGACAGTGCCATCCAAAGATTTACTGACACCCGGCACGAGCACGGATAGATCAGCGTAGGCCCGGCCATTCAAAGGCAGTGTGACGGCCTCGGCACCCTGCACTGTCTCGCCACGGTCACTGCTGTCAGTCTCAAGCAGGCTGGCCGCACCCGAGACTGTAACGCTCTGGGTATCCGCCCCGAGTTTCAGTGCGAGGTCCACGCGTTGCCTTGCGCCCACATTCACCGTAAAAGGATCGGTGATCGACTTCTCAAAACCGGCAACCGTAACCGTCAGGGTATATTCCCCTGGCTGGACGTTCGTAAACTCATAGTCTCCGTGTCCGTCTGTCTGCCGCGTGGCAGTGATTCCCTTTCCTCTGTTGGTTAGTACAACGGAAGCAGTAGGAACGGAAGCTCCACTGGGGTCCTTGATCGTGCCCAGTACGCTGGCCGAATCAAATTGACCCCAGGCTGAAACAATCGCCAGATTGGACAAAAATAAAAGGACGAAGAGTCCCAGAATTCTGCTCATGGAAAAACTTCGATGGAAGGAGAATAAGTGGAGATGATTCTCCTCTTGCGCTCCTTTAAGGGGCACGGAACTTTGAACCATGGCTTTGACTCCTATAAGTACGGCAAATGAATTCCAGCGTGCTGCCTGGTGTGTTTCTGTTGGCAGAACTAACACCATTGCCAGAACCCACCAAAGCAATTCACTGCGACGACACCGATACACGCCACAACATCCTGTGAATCAGCATGTTACCGACCATTCTCTGTAACCGATACAGTGAATAGAGTGTTTCAAACCTGGTTTACGCTATATTCATACAGACCTGATTTACTTGATTTACTAAAGCTGAGGCACAATATGGTCTCCATCGACACGGAGGAGATAGCTCCTACTGGTTACGCGATAACCCATAGCCGGCGAGCCTTGGTAAGTCGCGTGATTAGCTCTTCCATATTTGCCAAGAGCGAACGGCTTTCGAGTTTTCTTTCCTGCGTCTGCGAACTCACTCTCAATGGCAGAGCCCATGAGATTAATGAGCAGAAGATCGGAACCCTGGTCTTTGGCCGGCCAGAAGATTACGACTCTTCTATTGATGGAATTGTGCGTACCCAGGCTAGCCGTCTGCGGCAGCGGCTTGATCTCTACTTCAATGGGGAAGGTGCGGATGAACCCGTACGCATCGTCTTACCCAGGGGAAGCTACGTCCCGCTCTTTGAGCGCAGGCTTCCCGCAGAGTCTATCCCCGATCTTCCGCCTATTCCTGCTGAAAATCCGCCGCTCTTACCTCCAACCAAGCTCGGCACAATAGAAAACGCAGGTCGCAGCGCAAGGCTCCCGTGGATACTGGTTACAATTCTCTCCATCGCGATCCTGGCCATCCTGATCAGAAACAGAGAGGTTTTATCCCGAGGGCCTGCTCCTATAGCACCACACCCACTCTGGAGCCTTCTCTTCCTCCCGGATCAAAGCACCATTGTCGTGCCGGGCGATAGTGCCCTGGTGATCTGGCAGGGGCTGATGAAGAAAAATGTAGGGCTGGCCGACTATCTCAGCGGAAATTATCGCAAGACAAGATCCGAAACAGATACCACAGTCAGCCAGGCCTCTGCCGTAGAGCTAGGCAGCCGGCGTTATACTTCGATCGTTGATCTGGACATTGCCAGAGCTCTCTCCCACTTTGGAGACCTCCGGAAAAGTTCCGTTGAACTACGATATGCGCGCGATGTCAGGCCAAATGATCTAAAGCAAGGCAACGTTGTGCTCATCGGCGCCCCAGAGGCAAATCCTTGGGTTGAGCTATTTGAGCCCAACATGAATTTTGTCTTTTCGAATGAACGAAGCCGCGAGATCTATTCCGTGCTCAATCGGAAGCCTGTTGGAACTGAGGCTGCAAAATGGGATTCCCAATATAACGATCCCCTGCACCGCGTCTACGGAGTTGTGGCCTTCCTGCCTAACCTGAGCGGCAAGGGCAATGTACTCATCCTGGAAGGAACCTCGATGGCCGGCACCGAGTGCGCCTGGGACTTCGTTGCTGACGATTCAGTGTTATTGCCGTTTCTTAATCAGATCAAGCGCGCCAACGGGACCATCCCCTATTTCCAGATCGTGCTGGCTACCAGCAATATGAATGGCAGTTCGGTCAAGAGCAACATCCTGGCCTGGCGCGTCACGAACTAACGCAAGTGCAAGCCTCTTTGACAGGTTGCGAAGCTTCAAGAGTGGTCAGGTATCTGCGCAGCCGATTCATTCAGTTCGAGCGCCTCAAACGCATCGGACAAGGCATCTCTTTACACTCGCAGCCAAGGATGAGTAGAGTCAGAGTTTCGGCAAAGGCTTAACTTCGCTTCGGCTGTCCACTTCCGCCGAGCCGTGCGACAAACTTCTATAATAAGTCGTCTAACAGGAAGAACCAGGAAAACTTCATGCAAGTGATTTCCAAGCGTTTTGGCGTGATTGGCGGGTTTGCGTTGATGTTGCTCCTGCTGGCCATCAACACCGTCACGACGAGGCATCAGCTGGCGATCCAACTCGACTCCCAGGCGTGGGTGGCACACTCACGGATGGTACTCCTCGAGCTGGCCAAAACGGAATCGCTGCTGAAGGATGCAGAGACAGGACAACGCGGCTTCCTCTACACAGGAGACCCCAAGTACCTTGCCCCGTATCAATCAGCCATTCACGAAATCAATTCACACATCGACAGGTTGTCACAACTGACGGCGGACAACCCGCAGCAGCAGGCTAGAGTCACGACGTTACGCCAGCTCTCCAATGCGAAGCTAAACGAACTCGCCCAGACGATCGCCCTTTACAGAGCAGATAAAACTGACGCGGCTAAAGCGCTCGTACTATCCGACGCAGGACTCCGAAGTATGGATCAAATTCGGAGTTTGATTGGTGAGATGGGACGAGAAGAAGACTCCCTCCACACCACTCGTGCTGCGTCCTATCGAAAGAGCGTCCAGGGGACGATCTTTTCGATCTACCTGGCGAGTGCTGTTGCTGGGCTTGGCCTGATCTTCCTTGCTTATTACATCCTTCGCGAAATGGATCTTCGGCAAAAACATGCCCGGCAGCTCCTTGACCGTGAGGAGTGGTTCCGAGTGACGCTCACCAGCCTCGGCGATGCCGTGATTGCAACCGACGAGCTCGGCAGCGTTACCTATCTTAACCCTCTGGCGGAGCAACTCATGGGGACCACCATGCCAGAGGTTGTTGGACGCACCATTGAGGATGTCTTCCCCATCTTCAACGAGATGACCCATGCTCCAGTAGAGAACCCCGTAACGAGGGTCATGGAACTCGGACGCATCGTAGGCCTGGCCAACCATACCGTCCTTCAGCATACTGACGGCTCGTTGATTCCTATCGAAGACAGCGCCTCTCCCATACGGGATCGCCACGATCAGTTGATCGGCGTTGTCCTGGTCTTTCGCGATGCCACGCAGGAACGCAAGACGCAGGAACTATTGCGCGAGACTGAAAAGCTGACCGCCACCGCGCGTCTGTCAGCTACCGTTGCTCACGAGATCAATAATCCGCTGGAAGCTATCGGAAACCTGATCTACCTCGCCAAGGGCACTCCGGGCATTCCCGTTGACGCCGCCGAACATTTGGAGACGGCAGAGCAGGAGCTTGAGCGTGTGTCTCACATTACCAAACAGACGCTCGGGTTTTATCGTGAATCCAAGGTGCCGGAGCGTATCGACCTTCCGTCGCTGATCGAATACGTACTCAAGCTCTGCGCCAATAAGCTCAGGGCCAAGAACATCACGGTCCTGCGCGAGTATGAGGAATGCCCACACGTCCCAGGCATCTCCGGCGAACTGAAGCAGGCCATCTCCAACCTCATCTCCAACGCCGCGGATGCCGTAAACGAAGACGGAACGATCTGGATCAGATTGGCCTGTGTGGAAGACACCGGCAGCAGCTTCGTTCGAGTGGAGATTGAAGATGATGGTCCGGGAATCTCACCCGAACACATCGATCGAATCTTCGAGCCCTTCTATACGACCAAGAAGGATGTCGGCACAGGCCTCGGATTATGGGTCACAAAAGAGATCGTGGACAGACACGGGGGAATGATTCACATTCACCCTCAGAGCAAGGATGGCGCACGTGGCGCTGCCTTTAAGGTCTCTCTCCCTTGCCCGCCAAGCGAACCAGCAACGCAGAAACCAGGAATGGAAGCTTCCCACCCGTAGCATGAGTGAGGCTATCGGCATCCTTTTGCGGCAGCCTAAAATGTGCTTATGGATTCAAGTCCCTTCTCCCCTTACGGAGAGCTAGCTCACCAGCTGCTACCGTCATTCCAGTCTGCAGGCGATGGAGCCCATGACGTCTCTCACCTTGAAAGGGTATGGCGTAATGCCAGGGCAATCCACGCTGAAGAAGGCGGAGACCTGGAACTGCTGGCAGCCTCTGTCCTGCTGCATGATTGCGTTCAGGTTCCAAAGAACTCTCCCCTTCGAGACACCGCATCCAGGCTGGCGGCCGACGAGGCGCGAAAGCTGCTCCAAATCCTGGGATGGGAAAAGCCTCGCATCGAGACAGTCGCAGGTGCCATAGAAAGCCACAGCTACTCTGCCGGAATCACACCGGCATCTCTCGAAGGTCGCATTCTGCAGGATGCAGATCGGCTGGATGCCATCGGCATGACCGGAATTGCTCGCTGCTTCTATACGGCAGGCCGCATGGGCTCCAGCCTTTACTCCCCAATCGATCCCCGGGGCGACACGCGTCCGCTAGATGATCGTCAGTTCGCACTCGATCACTTTCCCAGGAAACTACTGAAGCTGGTGGACGGCTTTCAAACGGCAACGGGCCGGCATCTTGCCCGGCAACGGCAGCGCGCCTTGCAGGAGTTCTATGAAGGCATGCTCGCAGAGATTGGCTCCTGATGAGGGTTTAGTCTATCATCTTTATCAGCAAACGTTTGCTAAACCAACACTGAATTTCAGGCATTCTCGATCAAAAAACCAATACTCGCCAACCGGATGACTAAGGGTTTTTCATTTTGTAGCAGCTAACGGCCCCCTCATAAGGGAGCCCGCTCATGAAGCTATGCCCACACTTCTTCCTACCTTCGAAGCTGCATTGCCCTGTCTCACGCCAATGCATATTTTGCGGTAGAAAACCGGGAGCGCTTCCGCAATCCATCAGTGAACGAAGGATTTTAGCGGGGCTTTCGCTTGTGCCCGCACCGCGAAACGAAATCCTTGACAAACGACATCGCGCAGGAGTATCCCTTTTCACGAAACTACTTCATAGATTGTTTTGACATCTGAGTAAACGTTTTCCAGTCAAGACAAAGTCGATTTGAATTCTGGAGGCAACTTTGAGGCTACCGAGAGAACTTAAGATCTGGCATTTCTGCGTAGGGCTACTGGTCGGCTTAGCCCTTACATCAACCGCCGCAGCTCAATTGGACCAGGGTGCGCTTACCGGCGTGGTGAAAGATTCCTCAGGAGCCGTCGTGCCTCATGCATCGGTCACCCTGACTGAAACCGACACCAACTTCGCCGTGAAGACACAAAGCAATGGCAACGGCGTTTACGTCTTCGACCCCATCAAGATCGGCCATTATTCCATCACAGCTACCGCACCCGGGTTCAAGAACACGGACTTGTCCGGGATTGAAGTGCATGTCAATCAGCGCCTGGAAGAGGATGTACAGCTTCAGGTAGGCGGTGCAAATAGTAAGCGCAGCGTCTACTCCCCTTCTGCAGACCCAGGAATCCAGCGTTAGCCAGGTGATGAGCCAGCAACAGATCAACGACATCCCGCTCAATCAGCGCAACTACGTCTTCCTTGCCCAACTCTCTACCGGAGTTACCCCCACCAATGGGGGACGAGGTGCGGGAAATGGTGATTTCAACGCCAACGGTGAACGCGAAGTTATAGGCTCCCTTTCCAAACTCCGGCTGATAGACGGAGTAGCGAATGTTCTGGAAGATCGACGTCGAACAGACGTTCCCCCAACCTTCGTGCCTCTTGAACAATTGCCCCTCCGACGGTATCAAGCTGGAAACGGGACCACCAACCACAGGGCTGGCTCTACCCACACTTGTGGGCTGGGATCATGACATCAAGACCACCTACAGCATGCAGCAAAACCTGAGTCTCCAATACGCGATCACGAACAATACGAGTGCAACGATTGCGTATGTGGGTACGGAATCACGGCATCTGGGCGTTGTAGTATTTCCCAACGGCTCGGCTGCGCTTCTTCCTCCTGGAATAAGTGGTGTTCCGTATGAACCATTCCCCGCAATCGGCAGCATCCACCAACTTACGTTTGGGGCAGAGGCCAGCTATAACTCCATGCAGGTTAAGCTCGAGCGCCATCTCAGTAACGGCTTGAGCTTTGTCGGATCGTATACATGGTCCCATAATCTCGATGACTCCAGAGAGCCGCTTCCAGACAGCTCCGATGGAGGCAATCGCTCCTATAATATCCTGGGCCTTGCACCGGATTACGGAAACTCGCCCTTTGATGTCCGGCAGCGTTTTACCTTCACCGGCACCTACCAGCTACCCTTCGGACGAGGCAGAAAGTATCTGAACCGCAACAGACTGGAAAACATCGTGCTGGGCGGTTGGGATACGACCCTCCTCTTCCTCTCACAAACCGGTACGCCCTTTACCGTTGCGTCCAACACGCCGACAGTCAATGGAGCAGGGGCGTTCCCTTACCTGATAGCCGATCCCTTCAAAGGTGGGGGTACACCACCTGCGAGCAACCCAACCATTACTTGCCCCGCAAAGGTGCGGACTTTGACGAACTGGTATAACCCCTGCGCCTTTGCAGATCCGGCCCTCCCCACCGTCATTACCGCCCCCGTAACGGGCGCCGGCAATATTCTGCAGTACCTCGGCAGTCCACGGTCGCAGATCTCCGGCCCTGGATATGAACGAGTCAATATGACCTTCACGAAGTCTTTCCCCACCATCAAGGATCAGTACCTACAATTTCGTGCGGATGTCTTCAACCTTCTCAACACCCCCTCATGGGGCGCACCCTCCAACCAAAGTACCGGGGTACAGGGTGGTCTGATTACAGGTCCGGCGTTCTTCGGGAACTACACCCCGGACGCCCGGTTCTTCCAGCTAGCAGCGAAGTATTACTTTTGAAGTAATCTTATTCCCGACCGCTCAAGAGCTTCTTTAAGCTCTTGAGCGGTTTCCTTCACATCTAGAGAGGAAAACATGTCCAGAAGCTTCCGAGCAGGCTCGCTTGTCCTAGCCGCGATCGCATTCACAGCCGCAGGTACAGCCCAGAGCCCCAAGGCGACACTTAATATTCAACTTGATAAGCCACTCCACGCAGTAAGCCCAACGCTCTATGGGCTCATGACGGAAGAGATCAACTACTCATACGATGGTGGGTTGTATGGGGAGCTGGTGCGCAACCGGACGTTTCATGATCACGACTGGTCAGGGACAGCGCGCTGGGACCTGGCACATACAGGCGACGCAGAGGTCACCATGGCCATCGACGACACCGAGGGCCCCAGTGAAGCACTGAGCAGAAGCTTGTTGCTGGACATCAAGCAGGCCGACCCTTCCAACGAGGCAGGTGTACGCAACGAAGGCTACTGGGGCATGGCCGTTCGGCCGGACACCACCTACAAAGGATCCTTCTATGCCAAAGGAGAGACCGGCGATATGGGACCGGTCCATGTCGCGCTGGTAAACGATAACTCAGGCGCCGCACTGGCAAGCGCTACCAGCGAACCGCTAACGACTGGCTGGCACAAGTACGAATTCACCCTCAAGACAGGCAAGGTTGAGACTTCCTCAGAAAACCATCTTCAGCTCACACTAGGTCATACCGGCAAAGTATGGCTGTCGCTAGTCTCGCTATTTCCTCCCACCTATAAGAACCGCGAAAACGGCAACCGCATCGACATCATGGAAAAGCTGGCGGCGATGCACCCGCAGTTCCTGCGTCTGCCTGGCGGCAACTACCTGGAAGGCGACACGATCGAAGAGCGCTTCGACTGGAAGGCTACCCTTGGCCCCCTGGTAGATCGCCCAACACACAGGAGCCCGTGGAACTACCAATCCTCCGACGGGTTAGGGCTACTGGAGTTTCTAGAGTGGACGGAAGATCTGAACATCAAACCAGTGTTGGCTGTGTACGCAGGCTACTCTCTGAAGGGAGCACATGTACCTCCAGGCCCCGGATTGCAGTCCTACGTGGACGATGCTCTGGATGAGATCGAATTTGTAACAGGTGATCCCAACAGCACAAAGTGGGGTGCTGTACGCGCAAAGCTTGGACATCCGGCTCCCTTTCCACTGACCTACGTAGAGATCGGCAACGAAGACTGGTTCGATCGCTCCGGCAGCTATGAGGGCCGGTATGCGCAGTTCTACAAGGCGATTAAGGCCAAGTATCCGCAGCTTCAACTCATCGCAACCGCACCCCTAAAGCGCACGAAGCCGGATGTAATCGACGATCACTACTACAAGCGGGCGGATGAGTTCTTCGATTTCGTGAAGCACTATGACGACGCTGACAGGAATGGGCCGAAGATCTTCGTAGGAGAGTGGGCAACGCGTGAAGGAAGCCCAACTACAAACTTCGGAGCCGCTCTCGGCGATGCCGCGTGGATGACAGCGATGGAGCGCAATAGCGATCTGATTGTGATGGCCTCCTATGCGCCTCTCTTCGTCAACGTGAATCCCGGAGGCATGCAGTGGGAGTCCAACCTGATCGGCTACAACGCGCTCAGCAGCTATGGAGCTCCCAGCTACTACGCACAGTCGATGTTCGCCGAATATCTCGGGACAGAGGTGCCGGTATCCACGATTGAGGGAGAGGGTCATCGCTTCTTCTACTCCGTTACACGAGACTCAGCTAAGGGTAAGGTCTACCTCAAACTCGTGAATGCGACCTCCTCACCGAAGCCGATCCAAATCAATCTGAGTGGAGCAGGCACGATATCCGCATCAGGCATGCTGATATCGCTCAGCGCGACAAATCCGGCTGAGACGAATACCATCGCTGCACCGACGAGGATCGTTCCAGAAAAGACAGGGCTGAAGAATCTAAGTTCTTCCTTCAGCCATACCGTTCCAGCCTATGCGGTACAGGTTTTGGAGCTTTCGACGAAGTAATGCTTTTTCAACCTGTTCGTGCTGGAGAGATCCAGCACGAACAGTAACTACAACTTCCGACTCAGAAATGAATCTGCAGAACCTGCATAGCCTGACGACCTAGTAACGGAGAACGCAGATGAGATACCAGATAACCGCCTTCATTTTATTTGCAGCTATCGCTGGATCAAGGGCTCTGCCTGCCCAGCAGGGAAAGAGCTCAGAGATTGGCATAGCACAAACGCCTCCCATGGGCTGGAACAGTTGGGACTCCTATGGACTCACCATCAACGAAGCTCAGTTTCGCTCCAATGTGCAGGTTCAAACAGCAAAGCTGAAGGCCTTTGGATGGAATTATTCGGTCATCGACGAAGGATGGTTTCTTCGCAATCCGCAGGACCGCCCGCATCCGGAACTACTTCAGTTTGAACTCGATGCTTTTGGACGGTACATCCCCGTACCCGCGCGATTCCCTTCCGCCCTGGATCCCCAGGGACGGAATGAAGGTTTCGCTGCAATGGGCCGCTGGGTACACGCACAGGGATTGAAGTTCGGCATTCATATCGTGCGCGGCATTCCACGGGAGAGCGTCCGGCAGAACCTGCCGGTGGAAGGCTCTGTGTTTCATGCGATCGATGTTGCCGACCAGACCGATGCTTGTCCCTGGGATCCGACCAACTGGGGCATAAAGGACAATGCAGCCGGGCAGGCCTGGTACGACTCTTTACTGCATCAATACGCTGCATGGGGTGTCGATTTTCTGAAGGTCGATTGCATCGCGGACCACCCTTACAGGATCAGCGAGATTCGCCAGATACAACTCGCGATCGAACACAGTGGCCGGCCAATCCTCCTCAGCCTGTCTCCGGGACCGACGGATCTAAGCCATGCAGCAGAGATTGGTTCGCTGGCCCAGATGTGGCGGATCTCCAATGACATCTGGGATGTGTGGAAGAGCGACAGACCCTTTCCACGCACGGTAGACAGCCAGTTCGCGCTGGCTGCGGCGTGGGCTCCCTATGCGCAGCCGGGAAACTGGCCGGATGCCGACATGCTTCCTTTCGGCGAGTTGCGCCCCAAGCCGGACGTAGGGCCGGGACCACGTAAGACCAGGCTGACGATCGATGAGCAGCAGACGATGCTAACTCTCTGGGCCATGGCACGCAGTCCGCTCATGCTTGGAGCTAACCTGACGATGCTCGATGCCGAGACGCTTCAACTCGTTACAAATCGTGACGTTCTTCAGATCGATCAAAAGGCACTTACGAGCCGCGAGATTCTTCAAGAGGGCAACATGGTCGCGTGGACGGCAGATCTCGGCAATAGAGAACATGTTCTGGCTATCTTCAACCGAGGCGATGTCCCTCTCCATGTAACGAAAGACCTGGCCAGCTTCGGGCTTGTCGTACGGACATGGAAGGCACGTGACGTATGGCAGCGAAAGACGGTGACACCTATCCATTCCGTGGACCAGATGATCGCTCCTCACGGATGTGTGCTCCTGATGCTGCAGCCATAAGAGTGTTACCGTCCCAATTTGCAACGGAGAGTTTGATTGCCTGACAGAAAAATACGAGCGATCGTCGCAGCACTGGGTCTTGCGCTTGGAGCCGGGAGTGTTGCGGCACAGTTACCAGGGGTGAAAGAGCCTGCTCTTCCTCGCGAGAGACTTGCAGGAGAGAACTTCGGCAACGATGCTCCTTGGTTTCTGCAGAACATTCCCTTTCTCGAGATCGACGATCCTGCGATTCAGCAGATCTACTACTATCGCTGGAAACTCTTTCGATCTCACGTCCGGGAGATCGGCGTGCAAGGCACAACGGTGCTGGAGTTTCTGGACGATGTTCCCTGGGCGCGGCATCCCTACACGGACCTGAACGACTCCGCATCTTTCCATCTCATGGAAGGACGTTGGCTGCGCGATCCTACGATTGTCGATACCCTGATCGATCATCTGTACAGCGGTGGCGGCAACGACCGCCACTTTTCAGAGTCCATTGCAGCAGCGACGGAGAGCACCACCTTCGTGACCGGTGATCCCGCACCCGCGCTGCGGCATCTCGACACCATGCAGTACATCTACAACGAGTGGGACGATCACTTCGACCGGGCACGCAATCTGTACTGGATCGAACCTCTGCTGGATGCGACGGAGTACACGATCTCCTCCATCGAAGCCTCGGGTGCGGGCTTCACCGAGAAACCCAGTACCGATCAGAACCATAATGGATTTACCGCAGGCTTTGCCTTTCGGCCGTCGATCAATAGCTATCAGTATGCCAATGCTCTGGCTATCGCGAGACTCGCTGCCCTGGCCGGAAGGCATGACATCTCCGCAGACTACACGCAACGCGCGGAGAAGATTCAAACCGCGGTACTCGATCAGCTTTGGAATACGCAACTCCAGCACTTCACCGATCGATACCAGAGATCGACGCCCACTGTCAGCGCTGGAGAGTTTATTCGTGGGCGAGAGCTTGTCGGCTATGTCCCGTGGCTCTACGAGCTGCCTCCAAAGGACGTATCCGGCACAGGAAAATACGTAGTCGCATGGCAGCACGCGCTCGCTTCCAATGAGCTTGGAGGACCGCACGGGCTTCGTACCGTCGAGCCGAGTTATCCCCGTTAACTTGCGCAATATCGATACGATCAGGCCACAGGCCAGCCGGAGTGCCAATGGAATGGACCTTCGTGGCCCTTCCAGACCTCGCAGGCACTCACGGCGCTCGCCAATCTTCTGGACGACTATCAGCAGTCAAGCATCACCAAAGCTGATTATCTGCGGCTCCTGCGGCAGTACACGCAGCAGCATTTCATATCTCCGGGACACCCGGATATTCAGGAAGACTACAACCCGGATACGGGTGCGCCTATCGTAGGATTACATCGTTCGCATCATTACAATCATTCGACCTACGTCGATCTGATTCTGAGTGGGCTGATAGGTATTCGCCCGCGTGCGGATAACACGCTTGAGATCGCCCCTCTACTCCCTACCGAAAACACTCCGGGAGCGCGGCCGATACGTTACTTTGGCCTGCAGCACCTCGCGTACCACGGCCATGATGTGGGTATCTTCTATGACCTTGACGGCCACCACTATGGGATCGGGGTGGGGCTTTCTGTCTATGTAGATGGCAAACGCAGCTATGGTCCGAAACCGCTTGCGCCCGTGAAGATCACAATTCCACCTGCCAGGCTAAAAGCCTCAGCCCTTTCACCGCGGGTGGATCTTCTCGTCAACCCTGGCGTTCCCGATGGACCGATCGCAACGGCCTCTTCAAGCATCACGCCGGCTGCTATAGAACAGGCCATCGATGGCAGACTATGGTTCTTTCCGGAAAACCCGAACGGCTGGACGCCTGCACCGGAGAATACTGGACAGTCTAGCTGGTACTCCATCGATCTTCGGCAGAACCGAACTATCGACTTAGTAAAACTATATTTCTTCTCGGATGGCAAGCAGTATCAAGTCCCGTCTGAATTTCAATTGCAGACTCTCACGCCAGGCGGTTGGCAGGATATTCAAGAGCAACAGCATTCCCCGCAGCAGCCGATCGCCAATGGGGAGAATGACATTACATTCCCGGCCATCACAACACAGAACTTGCGCGTTGTGATCAGCAATCCAAGTGCTCCCGCAACATTCCGCCTCATCGAGATAGAGGGGTTTGCTCCCTAAGCCAATCGCGGGCACACAGAAAGACGATAACGATGGCTCTCTTAGCGCAGTTTCTATACAGGTGTAGAGGGTGCTTTTCAAACTCACCACAAAACTGTCATCTCGACCGAAGGCGGCGTTCTTTGCCGCCGCAGTGGAGAGACCTGCAGCTTGCTCGTGCAGGCGATATTGCCTCCATGGGCAAACTGCAGGTCTCTCCACTGCGCATGACATAAAGCCGTCATGCTACGGTCGAGATGACAAGGTATGGGTAGCTTTGGGAAACAATCTCTACACTTACAGGGAAACCGCTTTAGCGCTGGACACCAAAGGTAAACACCGTTTCAGAGTGCATCGTCTGACCTGGCTTCAGCAGCGTCGAAGGAAACTTCGGCTCATTGGGTGAGTTGGGAAAGTGTTGCGTCTCCAGGCAGAAGCCGGCATGCTTCGAATAAGCTACGCCAAACTTTCCGGTCTTTGTTCCATCCAGAAAGTTGCCTGAGTAAAACTGCACTCCTGGCTCGGTAGTCCTGATCGTGAGGGTACGTCCGCTGGATGGATCATACGCATGCGCTGCAAGATGTAATTCGCCAATCTTGCCATTCAAGACGAAGTTGTGGTCGTAGCCGCCTGCCCGCTTCAGTTGCTCATTCGTCTCATCAATGCGGCGGCCAATGGCCGTTGCTGTGCGAAAGTCGAAGGGCGTCGGCGCTACCGGAGCCAGCTCGGAGGTAGGAATCAGTCCCGCATCGACAGGTGTATAACGATCGGCAGGGATCGTCAGGACCTCATCGAGGATGGTTCCCTTTCCATCGCCAGCCAGATTGAAGTAACTGTGATTCGTAAGGTTCAACACAGTCGGCTTCGTTGTCGTGGCACTGTAGTCGATGTGCAGAGACTCTCCCTCAACGGTATAGCGCACGTGAGCCGTAAGCGTGCCAGGAAAGCCCATATCGCCATCAGGACTGACCAGCGTCATCTCTACGCCATTGGGGATTTCCTGCCCTGTCCACACCTTGTGGTCGAAGCCGATGGGCCCACCGTGCAACGCATTGGCTTTATCGTTCAAAGGAGCATGGAATGTTTGGCCGTCGATCGTAAACGTCCCCTTCGCAATGCGGTTGCCATAACGTCCGACGATAGCGCCGAAGTAAGTGCTCTTGTCCGCCTCATACTGAGATACCTTGTCGTAACCCAGAACAACATCGGCCTTCTTCCCACTACGATCCGGAGCTTCGATGCTGACGACGCGCGCGCCGAAGGTCGTGATGCGCACTGTAAGGTCACGATCGCTGAGCGTGAAGATATCGACCGGCTTGCCGTCCGCAGTCTTGCCCCAGCTTGTCTTGTTCACTCCAGCGTGCGCAATGGAACCTGCCAACAGAACTGCTGTGCCTATGAGTACCGTGCTCTTCAAATGCATTCGCAACCTCCCTAAGATCAAGCCTTCCCTTCAAAGATCTACGAAGGGTTTCCCTGTCCATACGTCGCATCTTTTCCGTGTTTACGAAAGTAATGACGATCCAGCAACGCCTGCGAAACCTCTTCGGCATTCGCCTTGAGGCCTATTGTGCGATAGGCCATGCGCGCCACAGCCTCCAGCACCACGGCATTATGCGCAGCATCATGCGCTGTCTTTCCCCAGACAAACGGAGCATGCCCTGCAACCAGGCAAGCAGGCACGGCCAGATGGTCGACCGGCGATGAACCATCCAAGCCCCGAAAACGGGCCACAATCGCCAGCCCCGTTTCATGCACATAACGCCCGCCAATCGCGGCGTCCGACAGTGGCGCGGTAACTGGAACGGGGCCGTAGAAATAATCGGCATGGGTCGTGCCGAACGCCGGAACCGGCAAGCCGGCTTGCGCAAAGCTCGTAGCAAACTCCGAGTGCGTATGCACCACGGCACCAATCTGCTCGAACTCCCGATAGAGTAACGTATGTGTGTCGAGGTCCGACGAGGGACGTAGCGTCCCCTCGACGATCTTGCCGTGAAGATCCGTAACGACCATGTGTTCCGGCTTCAGTACGTCGTAGTCAACACCCGAAGGCTTGATCACAACCAGCCCCTGCTCACGATCCACGCCGGAGGCATTGCCGAAGGTGTACAGCACAAGGCCACGCCGCACCAGCTCCAGGTTTGCTTCCAGCACCTCTTCCCGCAATTGCTTCAGTAACATCGTCTCTCTCCCGTTTTCCAACTAGCTTATCGAAGCTGGCGGCGAAGCTCGCGAAGGCGCGTCTCCGCATCGATCACAATAAGCTCAACACCTGCTATCTCAGCAAAGTCTTCCATGTGCTCCATCGTCAAGGCCTGGCTGAAACCTGTGTGATGAGCTCCGCCCGCATAGATCCAGGCTGCGGCAGCAACCTTCAGATTGGGTTTCGGCAGCCATACCGCACGCGCCACCGGTAGATTTGGTAGCGACTGCTCCGGTTGAATGACATCGACTTCATTCACGATGAGACGGAAGCGGTCTCCCAGATCGATTAACGAAGCAACAACAGCTGGGCCGCTCCGAGAGGTGAAGACCAATCTCACAGGATCAGCCTTTCCGCCAATGCCGAGAGGATGGACTTCGAGCGAAGGCTTCTCCTCCGCAATCGACGGGCAGACCTCAAGCATGTGCGAACCGAGAATCTTCGGCGTTCCGCTGAAGTCGTAGGTGTAGTCCTCCATGAAGGAGGTTCCACCCGGCAGTCCCTGTGCCATCACCTTCATCGTACGAACCAGCGCCGCCGTCTTCCAATCCCCTTCACCACCAAACCCATAGCCATCGGCCATCAGGCGCTGCACAGCAATCCCGGGGAGCTGTCCGAGCCCATGCAGGTCCTGGAAGTTGTCTGTGAAGGCACCAAAGCCGCCCTCTTCAAGGAAGGCGCGAAGCCCCAGCTCGATCTTCGCGGCAATGTGGAGCGCTTCAGGACGATCATGCTGCTTCGCAATCGAATACTGCTCGCGGTACTCCGCAATAAGTTTGCTTACTTCAGCATCTGTTACCTGGTTGACCCGCGCGACAAGATCGCCTACACCATAGGCGCTTACGCTATATCCGAGCTGAATCTCCGCCGAAACCTTGTTGCCCTCTGTCACCGCAACATCGCGCATGTTGTCGCCGAAGCGCGCCACCTTGAGGTTCTGGGACTCATGCCAGCCCACCGCCGCACGCGTCCAGGCAGCGACCTCGGCAATCGTCTCGGGGTCTTGCCAAAAGCCCACTACCACCTTCCGCGCCAATCGCATCCGTGCCGTAATGAAGCCAAACTCTCGATCGCCATGCGCGGCCTGATTCAGGTTCATAAAATCCATGTCGATGGACGACCACGGCAGCTCGCGGTTGAACTGCGTGTGCAGATGCAGGAATGGCTTCGTAAGTGAGTTGAGGCCAGCGATCCACATCTTTGCGGGCGAGAAGGTATGCATCCAGAGCACAAGCCCGATGCAATTGTTCTGGTTATTTGCCTCACGACATAAAGCGCGAATCTGTTCCGGCGTCGTCAGCACAGGCTTGAAGACGATCTTGAAAGGAATAGAGATTTCCGCGTCCAGAAATGCAGCGATCTGCTGCGAATTTTTAGCTACCTGAGCCAGGGTTTCAGGACCGTAGAGATGCTGACTTCCGGTCACAAACCAAACTTCCAAACCTTTGAATTTTTCCATACTTCCCCCCTTTTACAATTCCCCAGTTACAACGCTCACGAAATCTTGCCTGAACGAGGCCGAAAGCGAAACGTATAAAACCCACCGAAAACAGTTAGCAGCAGTCCCCACCAGAAGGTGGGATGAAGATGATGGAGCACGGTCTGGGCCTCATGCTGTCCGAACCATGCCCACGCTCCATAAGGCAACAGCACCACGCCATACAGCAGCGTCAAACCACCGACGAAGAACCAGATCGAAAGCGACTCACCGCGTCCCGTTCCCTGAGCCATACCAGCACCTCCTCGTGTTCTCCGTTAGAAGAAGACGATGTTCAAAATAAAGAAGACAACAATGACGACAATGGCCCAGAAGATCGGCTTCTGCCACAGGGAGGTCGCACCGTCATCCGGAATCGGAGTAGCTCCATAGACCAGCCCGGCAAGCTGTTCGATAGCCACAGGCTTGGTCATATAGCTAACAACGACTGTGACCACGACACAGATGATCCAGCTCCACAACGCGCGATACAGCGTCTCGGCCATAGGCTTGGCATCTGCCGAGAGCGCGATGCGAGAGAGCGCCGCCGAGCCGCCGCGAAGCGTGTAGACCCACATGCCAATGGAGCTGGCCGTGCCTACCAGCAATCCCCAGAAGCCCCCTGCTTTCGTCGCACGCTTCCACAACATGCCCAGCACGACCGTGCCGAACAGCGGAGCGATAAAGAAGCTGAAGAGCGACTGCACGTAGTCCATGATCGAAGCGGCGTTGGCTACCAGGTAAGCCGTCGCGATCGAGACCAGCATGCCGATCACCGTCGACCACCGGCCCATTGCGACGTAGTGTTTGTCGCTTGCCTTCTTGTTAATAAACGCGCCATAGATGTCGTAGGTCCACACCGTCGAGAAGGCGCTCACGTTACCCGCCATGCCACTCATGAAGCCTGCCACCAACGCTGTAATGCCAAGCCCCAACAAGCCGGGTCCGCAGTAACGGATCAGCATCAGCGGCAGCACTTCGTTGTAGCTGTAAGGATGCGTCGCGTTCACGGCATTCTCGCCGACCAGATGCAGGATCGAGCCGTCAGGATTCTTCAAGACAGCCAGGGCCAGCAGGCCGGGCACAATCACGATGAACGGAACTGCCATCTTGAACGCCGCACCAATCACCGGGGCCAGCTTGGCGGCGCGAAGGTTGTTCGCCGAGAGCACGCGCTGGACTACCAGGAAGTCCGTGGTCCAGTAGCCGAAGCTGATTACGAAGCCCAGGCCAAAGACGATGCCCGTCCAGTGCACGCCCATCGGGTTATCGCGGAAATGACCTAAGGTCGTCCAGAGATGGGTGTAGTCGTTGGAGCCCACGTTGCGTGCAATCTGAGCCTTGAGGTTGGTCCAGCCCCCGGCTTCTACCAGGCCAAGGATCGGGATCAGCGCCGCACCGGCCCAGATCAGCACAAACTGAAGCACTTCGTTGATAATTGCGGACTTCAGGCCACCGAGCATTACATAGACTGCTACCGTGACTGCTCCTACCCAGATGGAGAAGCTGATGTTCCAGCCCAGCACGACCTTCATCACGAGAGCCATCGCGTACATGTTGACGCCGGACATCAGGATCGTCATCAGTCCGAAGCTGGCTGCGCTGAGGCCACGAGCACCTTCTCCGAAGCGTAGTTGCAGGTAGCCTGGCACAGAGTGCGTCTTTGAGATGTAGTAGAACGGCATCATCACGATGCCCAGGAACAGCATCGCTGGAATCGCGCCGATCCAGTACCAGTGCATCGCCAGCATGCCGTACTGATAGGCAGCGCCCGCCCAGCCCATCAGCTCCAGAGAACCCAGGTTAGCGGACACGAAGCTCAATCCGGCGATCCAGGCCGACATCTCGCGACCAGCAAGGAAGAACTCTTCACTCGTGTTCGTCGATCCCTTCACATAGAAACCGATGAAGATCACGACAACGAAGTACAAAACGAGGATCAGGATGTCGACCGGCGCCAGATGCGTCAGTTGGTGGGGCATCAGGAAAGCGGCCATGCCATCTACATGCGGGCTTGGGATCACGAGGCATTCTCCAGCAGTCAAGGAAACGTTTTCTTCAAACACACCCTATACGGCGCAATGATGGGCTGTCAAACAAATGCAATCGCGCGAACCGCGCCTACAAAAGAAAACAATGGTATACGTTTTCTTGAAATGATACATACCGACATAAGCAAGCATCCGGCAGAAATGAGCAAGCGGCGATTCCCCACCGTTCTACTCCTTGGGTTTCCTTACCTGGGCGGCGATTTTGCGCAACTCAGGCAGCACGTCAGCTAAAACATCTGAGGCACTTCCGCGTTGCCCGAACGCAAAGTACACCCCACGGTAGAGCCGGAACAGTTCGTTGTAGCGGGCCGTCGCACCGGGCTCCGGTTCATAGACTTTGAACGGCAGGCACATCTTTTCCTGGGCTTCTTCGATGGAGGCAAAGACTCCGGCCGCTACCAGCGCGAAGATTCCCGACCCCAGGCTGGTCGGCACTCCGTTCGGAACCAGGACAGGTTTGCCTAGTACGTCCGCGTAGACCTGATTCAGCACAGCGTTGTTCTGCGGGATGCCGCCGGCGTTGATGACACGGTTCACGGGGATGCTGTACTCCGCCATCCGCTCGAGAATGATGCGCGTATGGAAGGCTGTACCTTCAATAGCTGCAAAGAGCTCGTCCTTCGCCGTGTGAATGAGGTTCCACCCCAGCGTGATACCGCCCAGTTCAGGGTTGACGAGCACCGTGCGGTCGCCGTTGTCCCAGCTCAGCCGCAGCAGGCCCGTCTGGCCCGCCTTGTACTCTTCCAGTCCCTGGGACAGCGTGCGAACGTCTGTTCCAGCGCGCCGCGCAATCGCCTCAAAGATATCGCCGGTGGCGGAGAGGCCGGCCTCAATGCCGCTGTAGGCTGGATGAACACTTCCTGGGACCACGCCGCAGACGCCCGGGACCAGCCGTGTCTCGCGGCTCATGGCGATGATGCAGGTAGACGTACCGACTACGTTGACCACATCGCCTTCGCGGCACCCGGCGCCGATCGCATCCCAGTGCGCATCGAACGCTCCGACAGGAATGGGGATTCCGGCGCGCAGGCCCATCTGGCTGGCCCAGTACTCGCTCAAGGGTCCCGCTACGGCATCGGAGGTGCGATAGTTCCCCTCCAGCCTGGCACGAACGCCGTCAAAGAGCGGATCGAGCTTTGAAAGAAATTCCTGCGGAGGGAGACCGCCCCAACGCGGATTCCACATCCACTTGTGGCCCATGGCGCAGACACTGCGCGGCGCAAGTGCGGGATCTGTAATACCGATCAGTGTGGCTGCCACCATGTCGCAGTGCTCGAAGGCCGAGGCGAAGCGAGAACGCTTCTCAGGGTTATGGCGGAGCCAGTAGAGCAGCTTCGCAAAGCCCCATTCATGCGAGTAGACGCCGCCACACCACTCGATGGCCTCCAGATGCTCGGCGTGCGCGAGCTCTGTGATCTGCTGTGCCTCTTTGTGCGCGCGGTGGTCGCACCAGAGCAGATACTCATCCAGCGGCTGCATCTGCGCATCCACCGGGATCACGCTCGATCCCGTGGTGTCGAGCGCCAGTGCGACGACATCGTCAGCCGCAACACCCGTCTGTGCCAGCACCTCGCGCGTGGCTTGCACGAGGGCCTGCATCTGGTCGTCGTGCGATTGCGTGGCAAAGTCGGGGTCGTCCTTGTGGCGATGCAAAGGATAGCCTGCGGAGGCTGTTCCCAGCCGTCCCCGCTGGCTGTCCAGCAACGTAACGCGAACACTCAGCGTTCCAAAATCCACACCTGCGACAATCGGCATCATAACCTCTTATAAGTCGTTCCTGTAGCATCTTTATAGCAACTAGCGTAAACGTTTACCAACACTCGAACATTAGCGGCGGGTCACAGGGATGTCAACTTAATCTTAAACTCTCGTCAGAAAGTACTTACAGCCGTATGCTGTCAGTTATGCCGTTCCGGATCCTTCTCGTATGAAACGTTCTCAAAGTACCCCCAAGAGCGAAGCTGCTCGCAAAATCGACATTCGCGGTGTCGCCGCCAAGGCTCGTGTCTCCATTGCCACGGTCTCGCGCACCATCAACCATGTACCCACGGTTGACCCAGTCCTTGCAGCCCGTGTCTGGAGCGCCGTTGCGGAGCTTAACTACTTCCCCAATACGCAGGCGCGCGCGCTGGTTTCAGGCAAGAGCAAGCTGCTGGGACTGATCGTCTCGGAGATCACCAACCCCTTCTTCCCTGAACTCATCCAGGAGTTCGAGCAGGTCGCCGTGGAGCGGGGTTACGAGATCATGATCGGGTCGACGAACTACGAAAAAAAGACGATCGAGCAGTGCGCGCGACGGATGCTTGAGCGCAAGGTAGACGGCGTGGCCGTCATGACCTTCGGGATCGAGGAGGTTCTCTTCGAGCGTTTTGCCGTCGATAACATCCCGGTAGTATTCATCGATGCCGCCCCTTCACGACCGCTGAGCAGCGTACTGACAGTTGACTACCGCACCGGCATCTATGAGGGCGTACAGCATCTCGCCGTCCTCGGCCATCGCAAGATCGGCTTCATCACAGGGCCGCTTCGGCTGCGCTCGGCTGAGGCCCGCAAGGCTGCGTTTCTCGACTGCCTGCGCTCCACGGGACTCAAGGCCGACCCGGCATGGATCATTGAGGGAGATCACACGCTGGATGGCGGACGGGATGCGATGCAGAAGATCCTCGCCCTGCCACAGTGGCCGACAGCCATTATGTGTTCTAACGACATGACGGCTATCGGTGTGCAGCATGCCCTCTTCGAAGCGAAGCTGAAGGTGCCTGATGATTTTTCATTGGTTGGCTTCGACGATATTCATCTGGCCGAATATACGATTCCACCGCTTACGACGGTACGGATGTCCTGCAAAGATCTCGCGCTGAGAGCCGTCAACGATCTCTTGTCGCACTTACAGGATTCGCCGGCCAAACCAGAGGCACCCAGCAAGATTATTACGCGATTGATTGTGCGGCAGACTACTGGCTTGCCGAAGGATGCGTTAGCGGATCTTCCGGGCAAAAGTACGCGGAAGAAGAATCGCGAGTAGGAGAGGGCCAGCACAGAAATAGATAGTGTCTGGCGAACCTGAAACGACAACGAATCAGGTATTTTGCCCCCCAGAGAGATGTCATCCTTCTATGAAGAGAGGCGTAGTTGTCCAGGGGTATTTTGCGAACAGATTGCGTACAGACTTCTATTCGTGCTCATGGCACACAAGGGAG
>NZ_JACHIO010000010.1 GCF_014203225.1 Granulicella mallensis
ACCGCTCAAGCTCTACAGACCATCACACCACAAGACGCAAAAGCATGGCTCAGACTCCGGTTCGGAAACTACACCTAAAGGTAAAATGGTCTAGAGCTATTCGATATTCGTGGTTGGAATGCGAATAGAGGCGCGATAGCGATCGCCACGGTAACGCGAGCAGGCTACTTCAATGGGTGTCTCTTCCGTCGTCATAATGATGCGGGAGATGGATAACACGCTGGCCTTCTTCGGGATGGTGAGTAACTCCGACTCTTCGCGCGTTGCGGGGAGAGCTTCAATCACCTCATCGGCCCAGGCAGCGTGCACTCCAAACTTTTCGCGCAGCACGAAATATAGAGACTTATTCGCGAAGCTGATTTTTTCCAGTCCAGGAAATTGCTTGAGTGGGATGTGAGTTACTTCGAGCGCCATGGGAATGCCGTCCGCCAGGCGTAGCCGCCGCAAGCGCAGGACTGCTTCTTCCTGATGAACTTTTAGCTGTGCTGAAAGTTCTACCGTGGTCTTCACGACGGTCTGTTCCAGAAGCCGGGAACTGGGGACCATGCCGCGTTGCTTCATGTCCTCCGTAAAGCCTCTCAGGTGCATGATGCTTTTTTCCAGCTTCGGACGGGTAACGAAAGTGCCTCGTCCCTTCTGACTAAAAGCGTAGCCACTGTTCTTGAGGCCTTGCAGAGCCTGGCGTGCGGTCATTCGGCTTACCTGGTAGATACGGGCGAGTTCCTCTTCCGACGCGAGAGGGTCGCCTTCTCCCAGTTTGCCGGAACGAATCCGTTCCATCAGTGTCTGCTGAATCTGGAAGTAAAGAGGGATGAATCCTGTTTTATCCAGAGGCTGGATGGGAGGGAGCGTTTGGATAGGTGCTTTCGACAATCTCTCTCCTCACCCCGTCTTTGCCTGGGAATTGATTGACTTCAGTCATGCCGATGAAAGGCAGTGGAGCGGCGGTAAAAAAGACGGCGAAAGGTGTCTTTCGCCGTCTTCTGGTTGAGTAACACCCCTAAGCTAGAAGACGAACTTCAGAGCCAGCTGAATATTACGTGGCTCGTTGACGGTGTTGTTGATGATGCCAAATGCGTTGGGAGTGCCGGCCGGGCTTCCAAAATTGACCGAAGCGTTGTTGCTTGGCGGGGCCAGGCTGACCATATTGAAAGCATTCAGGAAGTCACTGCGGAACTCGAAGTGAGTACCATCCGTGACTCGGAAATCCTTCGATAGAGAGAAGTCTACCTGCTGATAACCTGGGTCGCGTTCCGAGCCGACGGAGGCGTTGCCAAAGCTCGCTGCGCTTTGTTCGCTGTAGGCGCAGACTCCATTATCGATATCGCTAAAGCATGGCGTTGCCGAAGGATCGGTTCCGAACCACTTCGTCTCCGAACGGTTCACAACCTTCAAGGCGCGAAGATGATTACCGCGAGCCGCATTGGAGTTGACCTTGTTCGAATAGTAGGCGTCAGACGAGACGGTGATGGGGAAGCCGGTGTGGACGCTCAGAATGCTGCTGACCTTCCAGCCGCCAACAACCTCATCTTCAATGCGGTTCATGCCACCGCCGAATTGACGACCCCGGCCGAAGGGAAGTTCGTAGATGCCGGAGAAGGAGATATTGTGCTTGGCATCGAAGTACGTAGGACCATAGTCGGCGCCCCCATTGTAGGCATCCTGCCAGTAGGCGCTTTGTGAATCGCCCGCGCCACCGCTTGCACCGTAGTAGCCAAGGTTATTGCTTAGACCCTTGCTGTACGTCCAGTTAGCCAGGAACTCGAGTCCATGGCTAACACGCCTGCGCAGAGTTACCTGCAGCGAGTTGTAGTTCATCATAGCTTCGGATTCCGTATAGCTGATGCTGGCGATCTGGCTTAACGCCGGATTTACTTTGGAAAGCGTAGCAATGGGGAGAGCGCACGTAAAACATGCCGCCTGGTTGGCCTGACGCGGATCGACGAGATGATTTCCATTCTGTCCGAGATAGGCAACCGTAAGGGAGGTCACGTCGTTAAGTTGGTACTCCGTGGTGAGGTTGAATTGCTGAATCAGCGCAGGTTTCAGGGTTGGCTGCCAGGCGCGCACGGTACCCGCAAAGACGTTCGGGTCGGAAGGACGATAGAAGCCATTGTTAATACTGAGAAAGGCAGCTCCGTTGGCGCAAGGCAGCACATTGGTGCAGGAGGCGTCGACAAAGAACGGTGGATTGAGCGTAAGACGAAGGTTTGCGCCGGTGCCTTCGAGGAAGTTTGTCATGCCATATCCACCACGGACTACGAATTTATCGCTGAGGATGTGCGGAGACCAGGCGAAACCGAGCCTTGGCATAAATCCAGCGTAGAAGGCGTTGTACAGGGCTCTCGGTGCTCCGTTGACGCCCGCATCGGTAATGACTCCGGTGGTGATGTTGATGTTTGCTTGTTTGTTGTTGACCTCGGTATAGGGTTGGTCATACTCCCAGCGGAGACCGAAGTTCAACGTTAGGGTCGGGGTGAACTTATAGTCATCCTGCACGAAGAAGGCGTCTCTCCATTGCCGTTGACCCCAGCGTCCCGTCAACGCGCCCTGCCCCTCAGAGGTAACGTCGTCTGCGAGAAACTGGGTCAAATTGCCATTGAAGTCAAAGTGGCCAAGGGTGCCGTCATTCCCGGAGTAGTAACGATTCTCCTGGTAGCGCAGCGCCTGGCCGCCAAATTTCAACGTTTGCTTGCCGAGCTGCCAGGTGAGGTTATCTCCATAGGTAAAGGCGTTGACGATGCTATCGCTGTCGATGCCGCCGTAATCTCCGTTGCCGTCCTGTCCCTGCGGAGCGCCGATATCGTCGACAAATCCTGAGTTAGCGCCATTGCCGATGACGAGGGTGCTGAAGCCCGGAACTAGTTGCGTACCTGGTATGCCAAGTTTCGCATTGCCGGTAAGTCCCCACTGTCCGGAGACGTCAGTAGGTGTCTGGATGTAGCGCGTGCGACCGATGCCCCCGCGCGCCTCATTGACGATGCTAGGCGAGAAGATATGCGTCCAGTTCAAAATAAAACCGGTGTAGGGATCGTTATTATTGGTTGGAATATCCGTAGGCAGAGCTACCTTGGAGTAGCCATCATGCTCGCGGCCAATAGAGACGCGACCGGAGATGGTATCGCTATTTCTGATCTTCCAGTCGACCTTCGCGTCGCCCTGATCATTCACTGTCGCCTGGCTGGAAGATCCAACGTAGTTGCCGAGGACGGTTCCGGGGGCTACGGGAACATTCGGCTCAGGATAAAGCTCGGGATGGGCAAAGAGATAAAGCGCAGCGGAGCTTGTTACTCCCGGTCCGGTGCGGAAGGCCGCGGGGACCACGGCTCGGCTCTCTACCGCCGAAAAATGCTGGCGGGCTCCTTGATAGTCAACAAAAAAGAAGAGCTTATCGTGGAGGACGGGGCCGCCGAAGGTGCCGCCGAACATCGCGCGATTGAAGGGAGAGCGGGGCTGGTTAGTGTGTTTGGCGGACCAGGTGTTGGCATTCAGATTTTGATTTTCACCGAAGAAGAATGCATTGCCGTGGAAGTGGTTCGTGCCGCTCTTGGTGACCATAACTACCTGGCCGCCGTTGGCGTTGCCGTACTCTGCCGTGGAGTTGCCGGTGATGATGCGTACTTCTCCGAGCGCATCGACGTTGGGGCTATAACCGATGTAGTTATCGATGGCTTCATTGATGTCGGCGCCGTCGAGGGTATAGTTATTGCTCTGTTCGCGATTTCCGTTGACGTCGAATCCGCCGTTGTATGCGCCGCGGCCTACATTATCCAAGGCCTGGGGATTAGGAGAGATCGCTCCGGCAACCAATAGCGTGAGCGAGGAGAAGTTACGGGATTGGACTGGAAGCTCGGTGGCCGCTTCGGCTGTGATGGTATCGCCGGTTGTTGCATTTTCGGTATTCAGGATGGGTGCGGTATCGGTAACAACGACAGTGCTGGAGGCCTCACCGATCTTGAGCCCTATATTGATTCGGGCTTCCTGGTCGACTTCGAGGGTGAAGACGCTAGTGGTCTGACTTGCGAAGTTGGGTGACGCAACCGTGACCTTGTATTGTCCGATCTGCAAAAAACGCAGCGAATAGATGCCGTTTGGATTGGTCGTTGTGGGGGTGGCTACGCCTGTCAGCACATTGGTTGCGACCACCTTGGCGCCTGGCACAACGGCTCCGCTCGGATCTGTCACGGTTCCTGTGATGGATCCGGTAATGGTTTGAGCGAAAGAGGGAGCGCAGGCCAGCAGGACTAGCGCTAACACCAAAATACAGTTTCTTAGGTTTCGTTGAGTACGCATGTGGAGCCTCCGAAAGTAAATCTGTTGCGGCAATAGGGTGGATATAGGCTTTTGGATTTGTGGTGTCCTCCAAAAACTGTCTGCCTGCGAACATCTGCGTGCCTGCGAATACGTGGAACGGAAAGATCAACACCGCCTGTTCCCGCCGTTAGAGGGAATGGCTTTGGACATCGTGCCAGGTGTCTGACGTGAACTCTCCTGGTTCCTTCTGTTACGGGTAGCAACAACCGCAGCAAAAAAATCACTGGTTCAACGCCCGCGAAGGGCCGAGGTGGAACTTTATGAAACAAGTTGTTAAAGTTGTCTGATCATATATACAACTAGACTGAACGCGCAAGGTTAAAATTGCGGTTTCTGTTCAGATCTTGATGGGGATTCGCCGGTGAAATAGAACCCACATCGGAACACGCCACGCAGAACATCGAGCGGGAACAAGCGTTTGCCTGTATGCTCGACGACCGCTGTCGGCTGCGTAGTTGTCGTCATGACCGGACCTCAAAAACGATTGCAAGTCTGCTTCTTTCTCTTTTCAGGAAAGGGAAAGTGGGTAGATGCTTGTTCCGACGACCGTCGGTCCATTTTCGGATTGATAGATTTGTATAGGAGTACAGACAGGTTTGCAACTAAATAAATTAAGAAAAGAAAGAAGTTTTGCTTCTTCTCCGGATACTGTGCCGTTTATCGGAATGATAGCCAGAAATGCAAAAAGCAAACAAACCCTTCCGTAAGGTAATCATTTATCGCGACTTAGGGTGTGTCATCAAACGGCACCTGGAGTCTGGTCGAATGGTGCATTCAGTTTGATGAGGCAGGGATCGGAAGGGCATGGCTTCAGCTGTTCAGCCATGCCGCAAAGGCAGCGTTGAGAGGCTCTTTCCACTCTGCCGAAGGCCGAAGTGAAGCCCACAGGGCGCAACGCCTGAATTGCCTTTCTTCGTGTGGCCCAGGCTGCACGAGGACCACCGGGGACACATTCGAGGATGTGCCCACTCGTTTCGCCGCACTCAAAGAAAGCAATTCAGTCGCTCCGGCTGCGCCTCCGCTTCAGCCTTCGGCAGAGTGGAAGGAGGCTTTAACCCGGCTTTTTCGGCCCGGTTGAAACCGGGCCCTTCCGATTCGTGGCTCATCAAACTGAATGCACCATTCGACCAGACTCCAGGTGCCGTTTGATGACACGCCCTAGATTATCGAAAGGACATGGACAGCAAACAGCCGGAAATGCCATGTTTTACTGGCATTTCCGGCTGTTCGTCTGGAGCGCTTCAGGGTTGATTTGAGAGTGCGGTTACTCGTGACAATGTGCAAGGCACAGGCGGAACCGGATCGTTTGCACCTGTGCCGAGAGTCCTAAAACTCATATCGCAGGCTAAACTGCAGCTCGCGATCCGAGGCGTAGGTCGTTCCCTTCGATGTCACTTCGCCGAAGGTGGAACTCGTTGGGTTGCTATCTGGCGCATCCCAGTTCGGATGGTTGGTGAGATTGAAGGCTTCTGCCTTGAACGTCAATACATGATTGTCGTGGTTAGGAATGAGATGAATGTTCTTGATCAGTGCCATGTTCCAGCTCTGGAAGCCTGGACCATACACGAGGTTGCGAGTACCGCGCGGCGCCAGAGTGCCGGGCGCAGGTTGAACGAACGCCGTCGGGTCGAACCAGTGACCGGTGCTGCCGTTTCCACTGAATCGCTTCTGCAGGTACGGAGTGTGGGTTACATCCCATAGCTGAGTTCCTGCTCCCGGACCAACCCCGGCAAAGTCGTCCCCGGTGCCGATTTGCACTGGGATACCGGTCTGCGCTTGAGTGACGCCGGAAATCTGCCAGTTTCCGAGCGTGCTGCGAACCAGCCTGCTGGTCGAGTGCGATGCATAGGGGAGATCCCAGACATAGTTCAATACGAAGATATTGCGGATGTCGAAGTCACTAGGACCATAGTTTGAGGCAGTGTTGTAGTAGTTCGGAAGCTCGTAGCCCGCACTCGATCCGAAGTCCATGCTCTTCGACCAGGTATAAGCGACCCCGAAGAGTACGTTCTTCGTCATGCGGCGTTTTAGATTGAGCTGCATCGAGTGATAGATGGAGCTTCCTGCATTCGTATCCTGCAGAATGGTTGAGAACCCCTTGTAGGGTCGTAGTGCATCCGGTGCGATGACGGTCGGATTGGCTTGCACCGTGCCCGGTTGAAGCTGGTTGATGTTCTCCAACTGGGAAAGATGAAGACCGCGACGTCCTACATACGAGAGGGTCAGCGTAGCAAACTTCGGAAAATCCTGTTCTACCGCGACATTCCAACTCCAGGCCTCGGGATTGGGGAAGTTGTATGCCTGAGAGGACAGGGCCAGCGGCAGGGAATTTGTTCCTACTCCGCCCGGATTATCTACAGACCCGGCTGTGACCGTCTCACTGTTCTGGAAGGGAGCGTTGCCGCCTAGTTGTACCGAGTCACTAATACCCACGCGCTGAACAAAACGTCCACCGCCGGCGCGCAAGACAGTTGTCGGGTTGAATTGATAGGTGATGCCGACACGCGGCTGAACATCTGAATAAACTGTTTTGGAGTAGCCGGAGCCATAACCGCGGAAGAGACCCTGAAACTGTCCATTCAGAATATTTGCAGGAAGGTGAGCGTTGGCCGAACTGGGGAAGCCGCTGCCGGGAATCACTACACCATCATAGGGATCACCCCCTGTTGTAAATCCGGTGGTGGGGTCGACCGTTGGCGCCGTTGCGGGATTATAGGACTTCGGATCAAAGACGGACTGATTTCTCCAGAGTGCGGAGTAAGGCTGCATGACGCTGTAACGGATGCCGTACTCCAGCACCATCTTCGGTGTAGCTCGCCATTGGTCCTGTGCAAAGCCCTCGTACATGTGTCCACGGAATAGTGTGTAGGTCTTCTGGCCAATCTCACCATAGGTATCGAAGAGGCCCAGCGCGGTATTTGCCACTGCGGCGTTGGTGGTGGGATGACCGGTCCGGCTGTCCGTAAAGATGAACTGGCCGTTCTGGTTGTTCGTTGCGCCAGGGGTAGTACTGCTCACACTAATCTGGTCGTTGTTATTTTCTCCTGAGTACTGCCATACTCCACCGAACACCAAAGTGTGTCTTCCTATGACCTTGGTCAGATTATCGGCGAAAGTAAAGATAGGGCCACCTGAGTGCGAGGGATACGGACCTCCATTTACTGTTGTGAAGTTAGCAATTTCAACCGTCGGAATTTTATTGGGAGTTTCTTTTTGGTCGGCAGGGAAGAGATACGGATAATCAATTCCATAAAGATTGCGGTTATAGAGACCACTCGATAGATCGTTGGTGATCGTTACATGATCTGCCGAGGCTGAAAAGGTCGCATCGTTCACGGTCGTCGGATTGATCGTCCAGGTGTAATGGACGATACCGACCTGGTTGGGCCAGTTCCACACTTGAGGCAAGTGGGTGAAGTTACTGGAAAAGGGACTTATCTGATTGTAGTTATAGTTCAACACGCTGAAGCGAATGTGATGTGCTTCAAAGGGGATGTAATCCAGAACGAGCGTGTCTTTTCTCTGGTTCTGGGGGTACGGTTCGGAGGCCTCCCAGTTGAAGCCGGAGTTACCTGTCTCATTCGGCAGCGGGTAGGAATTCAGTAGCCCAATACCGTTAGGGCTAAGGCCGCTCGTGATCACGTTGTTCGGATACGATTGCTTTGTTCCGGGAATCACCAGTTGGACGGGTGTCTTGTAGAAGATATTCGGCCCTAGTAATTCGCTGAAGTTTCCCTCGCGCATCAATGCTGTAGGAACAGTGCCCGTCTGTGTCGCATTCTGTCGGTACCGGAGAAACTCCTGACCGGCTTCGAAGAAGAGCTTCTGCTTGTTCTGATTGAAGACATGGGGGATATAGGCCGGGCCACCGAGGTTCCAGCCGAATTGGTTGTAGCGAAAGGGGGGTGGATGACCACTGTTCGCAACCTGATCTGACTGGTTCCTGGTCCAGGTGTTGGCGTTGAAAAATGAGTTGCGGAGATACTCATAAGCCGTGCCGTGAAAATTACTAGTGCCGCTCTTCGGGACCTGGATGATGACGCCACCTGACGTACCGCCATACTGTGCAGGATAACTCGTCGTAAGAATCTGAACCTGAGAGATCGAATCGACGTCGCCTACGCCAGTGGATGTACCGTTTGCGCGTGTGCGGATCATGGGCGCTCCATCCAGCGTGAGCATGCTCTCATTGCTGCGCGCGCCGTTGATGGTAGGTCCCGAGAAGTCCGGTGAGAAATTGAAAGACGACAAGGGAGCATTGCGGGTAACACCCGGTTCCAACTGGGAGAGATAGATGGGGTTGCGACCATTCAACTGAATGGATTTCACCTGCTCGCTGGTTACCAACTGTCCTACCGCAGCAGACTCGGTTTGCAGTGTATTCGCGTCCGCCTGCACCTCGATCGTTGTGTTCGATTCGCCTACGATCAGTGCGACATCGTATCGGCTGCCGATGTTGGGGTCGAGATGGGTGCCCTTCTGCTCCCTGGTCCCGAATCCTTTTGCTTCCACCTTCACCGTGTAATTGCCGGGGGGCAGATTCGTGATGGTGTAAGAGCCAGAGGCTGTAGTTTGCACGATGCGGTCCTGCCCATTGGCCTCGTTATGAGCTGTTACTTTGGCATTCGCTACAACGGCTCCACTGTCGACGCAGGAGGGGGAGAGAGGAGAATCTCAGAATTCTGATCATCCGAGACAGGTTTACGGACAAGATGGAATTTCTCTTCGCTTGATCCTGCATATGATCTCCACGTAGATATGCTTGCCTGCGAGGTTGCCCGGGCGTGCAGGACATCCTTGCGCCGACAGATTTTGGAAACGTTTCCAAATTGGCGACGATAGTAAGAAAGCAAACAGTGAACTGTCAATACCGTAAAAGTGGATTTCATAGGAAAAACTTTGGCGTGTGCAAAGGGAAGCCAGTATTTGGGCCTATATCGCCGCGAAGTGGCAAAAGGAAATTAGTTTATAAAATATTCAGTTTGGAGTAAGATTTCGCAGATGGACTTCGACCAGCCTTAATGAGAAAGCGCAATCCGCAACCAACACTTTCAGAGGTGGCTCGACTGGCTGGTGTTGGTGTTGGTACGGCATCGCGTGTCGTCAATGGCGGCGTCAACGTCAGCGCAGGGACGATGCGGAAGGTCAAGTCCGCCATTCAAGAACTCGGTTATATGCCGAATCATGCGGCACGCGTACTCAAAGGAGGACGCACCAAAACCGTAGGCCTGTTGGTGCCCAGCATCGCCGATCACTTCTTCGCCAGCTGCGCGGAAGCAGCAGACAAAGTAGCCAGAGCTCACGACTCTCTGCTGATCGTTGCTGTTACCAGGAACCAGTGCGGCGATGAGATGAGCAGCCTGGAGGTGTTGATGCGGCATCGGCCGGATGGGTTGCTGCTTGTGCCTTCCGATCCTGAAAACAGGGAGCTTGCGAGGTTTGTCCGGAACAGCGGTATCCCGGTAGTGACCTTCGATCGGCCACTGTTTGGCAGCGGTTGTTCGAGTGTTCTCTCGGATAATTTCGAAGCCGCTCGCAAGGCCACACTTCATCTGATCGAGCATGGTTATAAGCGCATTCTCTGTTTGGTCAGTGAACCAGAGCTCTATACGATTCGTGAACGGGTGCGTGGTTATCGTCAGGCGATGGAGGAAGCAGGACTGCAGCCACTGGTGGACACGGGCGCGGAGGATATGGCCCTGGCGTCTCGCTCGCTCGCCATACATTTGAAGAGCCGCCGGCCACCTGATGCCGTGTTTACCCTGAAGAACAGCTCAACCTCTGCCGTCGTGCAGATACTACGTCAACTTAGGATTCCGATTCCTTCACGTCTTGCCCTGCTTGGATTCGATGACTTTGAGCTGGCTGCGACATTGCATCCGTCTATCAGCGTCGTTCAACAGCCCATAGAAGATCTGGGTAGAACGGCTGCGGAACTTCTCTTCGCCGAACTTGAGGGGCATCCCAGTAAGAGGATGAAGAGGGAACCGATTGTGCTGGCCAATCGATTGGTGCTTCGACGCTCGTGTGGCTGCAAAGAAGTACCCGCGCGCAA
Organism: Granulicella mallensis; assembly: GCF_014203225.1. Lineage (GTDB taxonomy): Bacteria > Acidobacteriota > Terriglobia > Terriglobales > Acidobacteriaceae > Granulicella > Granulicella mallensis_A. The sequence goes on from NZ_JACHIO010000010.1 coordinate 10,370, forward strand.
AGATTTGTGAGTGCCCAGTCCTAATTTAGATCTTGATGAAGATGCGCCTGCGAAATAGAACCCATATCGGCACAAAGCATACAAGGACGAAGAAGAGGGAAAACAGAAGAGAGTCCATCCCGGGGCCGAAGGGCGCGAAAAGATGGGTGAATAGATACTTCTTCAACGTGAGCTTATCGTCGCCACCGGGGATATGGATGGCGGAGATCGCGATGGCTATCACTTCCGATAGAACGTAGGCGGCAATGGCATTGGTGCCGAATACGAGCCAGGGATAACTCCACCAGCTATCTTTGCGGTCGTCCTTCATCAGGTAGGTGAAGAGGCCCAAGGCGACCAGGGCGCAGCCGGCGGCAAAGAGAACATAGGAACTGGTCCACAGCTTCTTGTTGAGAGGGAACCAGACGCTCCATAACAAGCCGCTGCCGACCAGGGCTGCTCCTGCAATCAGCATGCCCGCGCTCTTCTCTTTGATGGTTCTCTGCGATTGCAGCCAGATGCCAGTCAGAACTCCTAAGAGAGTGGTGGCGATTGCCGGTGGCGTGCTCAAGAGTCCCTCGGGGTCGCGGGTTACTTCGTACAGCCGTCCCAGGTGCAACCAGCGATCGCAGATCGCCACCCAGTTGCGAACAGGATCCAGCAGGGGAACGTCACGTCCTGGAATCAGTCCGCCCGGCAGCGGAACCCAGCGCATGAGAATCCAGTAGCCCAATAGCAGCAGTACCGTTACGGACAAGAGGAATGCCGGTTTGCGGTTCCATAGATAAAGGATGCTTACGCAGAGATAGCACAAGGCAATGCGCTGCAATACGCCGTAGATGCGCAAGGTTCCCAGATGGAAGAAGGGAAGCGCGTTCAGGAGTACGCCAATGAAAAAAAGAATGACGGATCGTTTCAGCGTGTGCAGGAATAGCTCCCGCTTTCCGACGCCGCGTGCCAGCCGGGAGCGGAAAGAGAAGACCAGCGATGTGCCTGTAAGAAAAAGGAAGGTCGGAAAGACCAGGTCGGTCGGCGTACAGCCATTCCATTGGGCGTGCTTCAGCGGCCAGTAGGCATGGGGCCATTCGCCCGCCGCATTGACCAGGATCATGGCGGCTAACGTGAAACCACGCAGAACGTCGACTGAGGGGATGCGCTTGCTTGTGAGCTCAGCGGTCGTCGCCGGCAGCGTAGTTGTCGTCATGGGACTGGACCTCGAAATACGATTTAAGTCTGCGGGGCTGCTGCTTTCTCTTTGCAGAAAGGAAAGCGGGGAGATACGTTATCCAACGACTGCTAGTCCATCTTCGGATGGGTAGATTTGTATAGGAGTGCAGACAGGTTTGCAACTAAATAAATGAAGTATAAAAAGAAGCCCTCCGTTCTTTCCCCATACTCGCGGTGCATGATGTGGGCAGCAGCAGTCGTGATCTCTGGCCTATCATTATTTCGATAGGTGATATCTTCCAATTGAAACCTGGAGAGCTCAACCCCAATGCTAAAGCTCGTTCTATCTCTTTTCATCCTGGTAACGTGTGTCAAAGCCGAGCCGGTTCATCTTCGCACTAACGCACTTGAGAACCCGCTTGGCCTCGATACGCCGAATCCCACGTTCTCCTGGCAGAGCGATGCGAAGACGACGAACTGGACGCAGTCGGCGTACGAAGTTCTGGTTAGTACAGAGGCAAAGAATCTTCGCCCTGGCAAAGCAGACGCCTGGGATTCGGGACGGATTAAATCTTCGGAGTCGGTGAATATTGCCTACGCCGGCGCTGGGCTCAAGCCGCAGCAGCGGTATGTGTGGACGGTTCGCACCTGGGATAACAAAGGCAAAGAGACCACGTCCGCACCGGCATGGTTTGAGACGGGTCTTATGAGTGCTGCCGACTGGAAGGGGCAGTGGATTACGCGTAAAGACCCTGCCGACGAGCAGGAGCTTGGCTCGATTCGCTGGATCTGGCTGGCGAATTCTGATCCGATGCACGTGCTCTCCGCTACTCCGGCTCACTTTCTTTATCACCTGCATCTCACGGACAAGCCCAACGCAGCGAGCCTTCATGTGCTCGCACGCGGGCAGTTCGTTGCTCGCGTCAATGGTCATGTCACAGGGCATCACGATGAGTGGGGCGCCTTTGACCGTGAAGAGATGGCCTTCCTGCTCCACCCTGGCGACAATGAGATTGAGGTCGACGTGATCTCGCATCAGGCGGGCGAGCCGCCCAGGACGGCACCATCGGCCTTTGCCGCATCGATTCATCTCACACATGAAGACGGCAAAGAGGAGCGCATCGTCACCAATGACCAGTGGCAGGCGCGTGCGACTCCTGAGAGTGCCTGGCAAAGCGCACAGACGGTAGGCGCGCTCTCTCAATCGTTCGGCCTGGGCACAGACCGGCAGCGAGCTGTGCCGGGGCCGGACCGTGTTGCAACGGATGCTTCACTCCTGCGTAAGAGCTTCAGTGTTGATTCGTCCATTCGCACGGCTCGTCTGAGTATTACGGCGTTGGGTGCTTACCAGGCCTTCATCAACGGCAAAGCTGTGGCGCCCAACTCTCTGCTCGCGCCGGGCTGGACGGACTTCCATAAACGCGTGCTCTACCAGACCTACGATGTGACGTCGTTGCTTAGTCATGGCGCAAATGCAATCGGCGTTGTTCTTGGCGGCGGATGGTATAGCTCGCCCATGACGTGGAGCGGCTTCCGTTACACACCAGGACCTAACCTTCTACGCGCGCAGCTCGATCTGACACTCGCGAATGGCACGCATCAGACGATCGCCACGGACCCGAGTTGGCTCACCGCTTCCGCGTCGATTACTTTCTCCGAGATCTATGGCGGAGAGTCCTACGATGCGCGACTCGCGCAGCAGGGTTGGAGCGCGCCGAGCTTCGACGCTATGCGCTGGACGGCCGCTGTTGCCGCAGCCCCGCCGGATAGCGGCATGGTGCTCACGGCACAGCCGGACCTGCTGGTTAACACCACGATCACGCTGCATCCCCGTAAGCTCGATCCCGCAAATGATGCTCATCCGACCATCTATGACATGGGGCAAAATATGGTCGGCAATATTCGCATTCACGTTCGTGGCCCACGTGGCACGGTGGTGCGTCTGCGCTATGCCGAGCGGCTCAATCCGGATGGGAGCATCTATACAGAGAACCTTCGCAACGCCGATGCTACGGATACGTATGTTCTCTCCGGTGATGGTGACGAGACCTGGACGCCTGCTTTCACCTTCCACGGCTTTCGTTACGTTGAGTTCTCCTACGTCGGGACAGCCCCGCCAACCCCGCCTACTCTCGCTACCATCGACGGCCTTGTCTTCAATAGTCTTCCGGCGAAGCCCTCCGTGCGGCTCACCAGTTCAAGCGAGACTCTCAACAAGATGAATGAGCTTGGCGCGTGGGGACAGAGAGGTAACTTTGTTTCGATTCCCACCGACTGCCCGCAGCGGGATGAGCGTCTCGGCTGGATGGGCGATGCCGGAGTCTTCTGGCGCACCGGCACCTATAACTTCGACATCGATGCCTTCACGCACAAGTTCATGCTCGATGTAACGGACGCGCAGACGGCTGCAGGGGCATTCACGGATGTTTCGCCCAATATTCTAGGGCCGAATCCCGGGGCGCCCGGCTGGGGCGATGCAGGTGTCTTCATTCCGTATGCCGCATGGCTGCAGTATGGTGACACTACTGTTGTGGAGCGCTCCTGGCCGGCGATGGAACGCTGGATGGATTTCATTCTGAGCAACAACCCGGATTACATCCGGCGTAAGGCCCTCGGCAATAACTATGCAGATTGGCTTGCGCCGGACCAGAACACTCCCAGGGATCTCATCGGTACCGCCTACTGGGCGCTGATTGCGCGCGAGATGGCGGAGATGGCTACAGCACTCCACCGCACGGCAGATGCTGAGAAATACCAGCAGCAGTATGACCGCATCGCTGCTGCCTACCGTACGGCTTTCGTGAAGGAAGATGGCAGTGTCGAAGGCAATACACAGACAGCGTACCTGGCTACGATCTTTACTGGGATTGCGCCGCCAGCGCTGCGTGCGAGGATGATCGATCGGCTTACGAAGGATATCGAGGCGCACGGAAACCATCTCACAACGGGCTTCCTCGGCACTCCGTTCCTGTTGTTTGTGCTCGACGAGAATGACCGCTCCGATCTCGCCTTCAAACTTCTTCTGTCGGACACGTATCCCTCATGGGGCTACATGGTGAAGAAGGGCGCTACTACGTGGTGGGAGCGCTGGAATGGCGATACAGGCGACCCTGGGATGAACTCCTATAACCACTATGCCTTTGGGTCTGTGATGGCCTGGGTCTATCGCCGCGCCGCCGGCATCGATACAGACGCTACGGGACCTGGCTATCATCACCTGACCATTCACCCGCATTTCGATCCTGCGCTTCCGCAGCTCCACACTGAGTACGACTCTGCCTATGGAACCATCATCTCGGACTGGCAGGAGAGCGGGCATCGCTTCACCATCACGATTCCGGCAAACACCACCGCTACCGTTACGCTGCCGAAGGGCAAGACCGAAGAGATCGGCAGCGGTACGCATGTGTATCACGTTGAATAGCGCAAACCGTGATGCTTTAGCGTCGCGGGGCGGAGGGAGCCGTAGCCTTTAGGCTACGGAATAAGGGGGCTGGTAAATATGTGGCCTTTAGGCCCGGGCTTTCTTTCGGCTGCGAACAAAGAGCCCGGGGCTGAAGCCCAATTCTTGCCTAGCTCTAATTCCGTAGCCTAAAGGCTACGGCTCCCTCCGTCTCCCTGATGCTGAAGCATCAGGGAACGCGCTTCGCGCTGTGTAGTGTTGGCGGAGGAGTGCCTTAAGGCTTGTGGCTACCAACTCAAGCGCAAGAGCGAGAGGGCCTGCCGGGGCAGCGTGACGGGGATGATGACGCTGCCGTTGGAAACGTCAAGCCATTCGGGTGAGGTCAATGACTGAAGCTGGCCTGCTGCCTTGAGCTGTGCATATTGCGCGGGTGTGGGCTGTTGGGGAGAGCCCATCGCCATCCACGCGGTGTACGCGTTGCTGTGAGTGGCGTCGATGCGATCGTGCTGGAGCAGGACGCGGTGGACAGCGGCGGGGATGCCGTGCACCGTGACGGAGGTGGGGGCGTCGTCGGCGGGGAGGTCGTCGTCCTGGTAGTTCCAGAGCAGGATGGCGGCGCTGCGGTCCGCATGCGTGGCTAGAGCATCGATGTCAGGCGCGTGCTGCACGCCGGAGCTGAGGATGTCATCGAGCGGGATCTGGCCGGTGCTGGTGGTGGCGACGCGCTGACCGCTCATAAGGCTGGCCATGCGGAAGACGTTCATGACGGGTTTGTCGATGCCGTTGGTGGCGAGTGTGCGGAAGCCCTGGAAGTAGTCCTTGCCTTCGAACTCGAAGGACCAGCTAAGCATGGCCAGCAGGTTGACCTGGTGGCGGTCCTGCAGGTCGAAGAGTCCCTTGAGCGCCGCGGCGGTGTAGGCCGGGTAGAGCGTTCCGTTGCGGTAATTGTTGGAGGGATTCTCTTTGGCGGAGCAGGCGGCGCAGCCTTCGGGATCGGCTTCGCTGAGGATGATGGGGAGATTGCGGAACTGTGGGTAGGTGGCGATGGCGGCGAAGCCCTTGTCGGCGTCGCGCAGCTCTTTGTCGAGGCCCATGCGGACGTGGCCGTCGATGATCTTCGGCTCGCCTTTCGCGTGGAAGGAGATGAAGTCTAGCGGGATGGGCTGGCCGTTGGCGGCGCTCTTGTCGTGCGCGACGTGTTGCAGGAAGGCGTTGAGGAAGGCCACGGCCTTGGGGTCGCGCGGGCTGGTGGTTGCCGGGCCGCCTACGCGGGCTTCGGGCAGAGCCGCGCGGACGCCGGCGACGGCGAAGTCGTAGAGCTTGTCGTACTCCTGCTGGGTGCCGTGCCAGTAGGGGATGTTGGGTTCGTTCCAGACCTCCCAGTACCATTGCGCCGCCTGGTCACGGCCGTAGCGTGCGACGAGGTGAGCGGCGAGCGTGCGGCAGAGTTCGCCCCAGGCTGCGTAATCCTTTGGCGGGCTCTGGACACTGCCGTCGAGCGTACGGGGATAACTGACCTTGTAGGGCGCGGGGCCGCTGGCCAAGGCTTCGGGCATGAAGCCGAGCTCGACCATGGGACGGACGCCGGCCTGCTGGTAGGCGTCGAAGATACCGTCGATTATCTTGAAGTTGTAGACGGGGTGGCCCTTGGCGTCCAGGGTGTAGACGTTGGTGGAACTCCACTTGAGCTCGGGGACGCCGTCGCCGGAGGTGAGGAGATGGTGCGCGCGGATATAGACGGGGACCGGGCTGGTGTCATGCAGCTCGCGCAGCAGCTCCCGGCCATGGGTCATGGTGGTGTAGTTCGATTCGTCGTAGCCGAACCAGCTGGTGATGGGCTTATCTGCTCCGAGAGGCTTATCGAGGTCTACCTGAATCTGGATGGTCTGGGCTGAGGCGGCGACGGTGGAGAGCGTGCAGAGCAGAAGAGCGAGCTTGCGAAACATTGAGCTACCTTTCGGGTAGGAAGGTGCGGATGGAAGCCATGATATCTGGTTGCGATGACCGTGCCGCAGAGGCTCGTAAGGAGCCAAAAACAGAAGGCTGCCAGGCAGACCGGGGATCAGGCCTTTCTGCTCGTTATAATTAACTCTCCATGCTTCGATTCTCAACAGCCGGCGAAAGCCACGGCGAATCCCTCGTAGCCCTCATCAGCGGACTTCCGGCGGGTGTTCCTGTCGATCAGGAGTTTCTCGACCACGAACTCTGGCGCCGCCAGCAGGGCTATGGTCGAGGTGGCCGCATGCGTATCGAGCGTGACACCGCTCACATCCTCTCCGGCGTACGCCATGGCAAGACGATCGGCTCGCCTATCGCGATGACGCTTGCGAATCGCGACTGGAAGAACTGGGAAGAGATTCTGCCGGTGGGCGAGGGGGATGCGGAGAAGCACAAGGCCGTTGCCAGTCCTCGGCCCGGTCATGCGGACCTTGCCGGTGCTTTGAAGTATGACTTTAAAGACGCGCGCTATATTCTGGAACGCGCCTCGGCACGTGAGTCGGCGGCACGGGTGGCCTGCGGTGCGATTGCGAAGCTGCTGCTGCGAGCTCTTGGGGTTGAGGTTGCGAGCCACGTCGTTCGTGTCGGCTCGGCGGAGCTCTCGCGCGAAGCCAGCTTTGCCGAGATTGCGGCGATCGCCCAGCGCGAAGATGTCCTGCTGGCCTGCGTCGACCCGGAATCTGAGGCCCGCATGAAGGCTGAGGTCGACCAGGCTCTGCGTACGGGTGACACGATCGGCGGGGTCTTCGAGGTCGTCGTTCATGGCCTGCCTCCGGGCGTGGGAACGCACGTTAACTGGGACGAGCGTCTTGACGGACTGCTGGCCCAGGCCGTGATGAGTCTCCAGGCAGTCAAGGCCGTGGAGCTTGGCAGGGGAGTGACTGCGGCGCAGTCGCCTGGTTCCAAGGTGCACGACGCGATTGCGTATGAGGCTGAGCCCGTATCGGAAGATGCCGGAAAGTTTACCCGCTTCAGCCGCGAGCATAATAATGCCGGCGGTATCGAGGGCGGTATCTCCAACGGTGAGGACCTGGTCGTCCGTGGGTACCTCAAGCCGATCTCGACGCTGCGCCGTCCTCTTGCTTCGGTCTCCTTTGAGACGCGTGAGACCACCAAGGCCGCCTATGAGCGCTCTGATGTATGTGTGGTTCCGGCAGCCGGAGTCGCTGCCGAGGCCATGGTCGCGCTTGCGGTGGCGCGGCTGGTCATAGAAAAATTTGGAGGCGACAGCCTCCGTGAGCTTCACCGTAATTTCAGCAGCTACTGCGAGCAGATAAGAGCCTTTTGATCGATGAGTAAAAACGAAGCCAAGCCGAGTCCTAAAGACTCCAAGCCGCACAAGATCCACGAGGTTGTGAAGTATCCAGATCCTGTCCTCTCCAAACCGGGAGAGAAGGTCACCGAGTTCACACCCGAACTGGCGCAACTTGTCGACGAGATGTTTGAGAGCATGTATGCTGCGCAGGGGATTGGCCTAGCGGCACCGCAGATCGGCATCTCCAAGCAGATCACAGTGATAGACGTAAGTTTCAAAGAGCGACCTGAAGATAAATTGGCGCTCATCAACCCTGAGATCATCGAGCGCGAGGGCAAGCAGGTTGAAGAAGAGGGCTGCCTGAGCCTTCCGGAGATTCGCGAGAAGGTGAGTCGAGCAGCCAGGGTTAAGGTGCGCGCTCAGAATGTAAAGGGCGAGTTTTTTGAAGTAGAGGGTGAAGAATTGCTGGCTCGGGCTCTACAGCACGAGATTGATCATCTGCACGGGATACTCTTTATTGAGCACCTCAGCCGCCTGAAACGGGACCTTGTCCACAGGCGCATTCGCAAGCTACAGAAGAACGGTGAGTGGTAGACGCAATGAAACTGGTTTTCTGCGGTACCCCGGAGTTTGCTGTCCCGACGCTCCGTGCCGTTCTGGATGCGGGCCACGAGGTTGCGCTGGTCCTTACTCAGCCGGATCGGCCGGCCGGACGCAAGATGGAGTTACAGGTGCCGCCGGTGAAGCGGCTGGCTCTCCAACGCGGGTTGCGCGTGCTGCAGCCAGAGCGGATTAAATCTGACCAGGAACTTCGTGGAACACTCGAAGGAATCCAGCCAGATGCCATTTTGGTGGTCGCTTATGGCCGCATCATTCCAAACTGGATGCTGGAGTTGCCGCGTTTTGGCAACATCAACCTGCATGGATCTCTGCTACCCAAGTATCGGGGCGCGGCTCCGATCCAATGGGCAGTCGCGAAGGGCGAGACCGAGACAGGGGTGACGACGATGCGCCTCGACGCCGGACTCGACACAGGGGATATGTTGTTGGAAAAACGAGTCCCTATCGGGCCGGACACGACGGCGGTCGAACTTTTCGCACAGCTTTCGCACGTTGGGGTTGAGGTCGTGCTCCAGACGCTCGACGGACTGGCGAAGGGGACGCTCGCGGGCAGGCCGCAGAACCACGATGAAGCCACACTTGCGCCTCTGCTGACACGGGAGGATGGGAAGCTCGACCTCGCTCACCGCACGGCGCAGGAGGCTTACAACCGCTGGCGCGGGTTCTATCCGTGGCCGGGAGCCCATGCAACATTGCATGGCAAGCGCTTCCTGGTTCATCGCATGCATCCTTCCTCTGCGGATTTGAAATTGGTTCCCGGGGAGCTCGATTGGTCCACGGGTGAACTGCTTGTTGGTGCGGCGGAGGGAACGCTATTGGTGCTCGACGAGGTGCAGCTTGAGGGGAAACCGCGACTTGCGGGGATAAACTTCGTGCGAGACTTTCAGCTTCATGCGGGTGAGCGCCTTGACTGACCCGCGCAGACCAGGCCCGGGCGGAAGGACTCAGGGGAGGCCTCCCCAACGACCAGCCGCAAAGTCCACCCAGAAGCCGCTTGCCAGCATTACCCCGGCGCGCCTGGCGGCGTTCGAGATTCTCGAACGTGTGGCGACCAGTAGCGCCCACAGCGATGATCTTTTGTATGGCTCGGGTTTGGCGCTGCTTTCGCAGGCGGACAAGAATCTGACCACTGCTTTGGTGCTGGGCACGCTGCGCTGGCAGATCGCGCTCGATGCCCGTATCAAGCCCTTGCTGCAGCGGCCTGAACTGACGCTGGCACAGCCCGTTCAGACGGCTCTGCGGCTGGGTGCTTTCCAACTGCTGCATATGGATCGCATTCCGGCCCATGCGGCATTGAGTGAGAGTGTCGAGCTTGCCCGTGCGGCGGGACACCCTTACGCCGTGGGGATGGTGAACGCCGTGCTTCGTAAGCTGGCTGCAGCGAAGCCTCTGGGGCAGCGTCTGCATGAGTCGACGTCTGCATTTGCCGAGCGGCTGGGACATCCTTCGTGGCTTGCCGAGCGGTGGGTGACGAACTATGGCCGGGCCACAGCGCTGGCCATCTGCGAGTACGACCAGCAGGAGCCAAGGGATGGAAGCCTTTTTTCTCAGGAAGATACCGAAGAAGGTGGAAGCCAGCCGAGACTCGACGATGGCTCGCGGCTAGTGGGCGAGCTTGCGGCTGCCAGTGTCTCCGGGGCGCAACGCATCTGGGATTGCTGTGCGGCTCCGGGCGGCAAAACCCTGTTGCTGGCACAGCGCCATCCGCTGGCAGAGCTACTGGCGACGGATGTCAGTTCGTACCGGCTGCGTGCGCTGGCGCAGCGACTGCAGCGGGACGCTCACGGCAAAAAGGTTCGCACGGTTGAGGCTGATGCTTCGACTCTTTCTGAAGATGAGGGACTCTTCGATCTGATCCTCTGCGATGTGCCGTGCAGCGGTACTGGAACACTGGCGCGGAACCCTGAGATTCGGCATCACTTGCGTCCGAGTGATCTGGCTCGACAGGCGGAGCGGCAGAGAGCGATTCTCTCTGCGGCGCTTCTGCGGCTTGCGCCCGGTGGGCGGCTTATCTACTCCACCTGCTCGCTGGAGCCGGAGGAGAATGAGCAGGTGGTGAAAGTGGTCTTTGAAGGGATTAAGGAGAAGATCGGCATCTCTCTCGTCTCGGCAGAGCCGGTGGTTGCCAAGTTGCAGGGGCAGGGAGTTCTGGCTGCCGAGGCGAACGTTGCGAAGCTTACGCGCGATGGGTTTCTGCGGACGTTGCCGGGGGCGGGGTTTGAGGGCGATGGTTTCTTCGCGGCGGTCTTTGTGCGGGGGTAGAGGGTACGGAGGAAGATTCGGCAGGTGGAGCGCGTTGAATCATTCCTTCTCGATCGCTCTGCGGAGATTCGTTCCGATGGTTGGAGTGGTTCGCCTCAACCAAGGAAGGCAATTCAGTCGTTGCGCCCTGCGGGCTTCACTCGGGCCTTCGGCAGAGAGGTAGGCTCCTGCGGAGCCGTTTTTGCGGCATGGCTGAAGCCATGCCCTTAACGAAACAGTGCCGCCGCAAACTGTTTGCACCGTTCGATTTCACTCCAAGGTCAGTTGGATGACGCACCCTAGAAGCTGAAGATCGCCTGCAGAAAGACAACTCGATTTCCTGGTGCGGGTGAGCCGAAGGGGCCGCTTGCGAGGGTGACGGATTGACCAAAGAGCGGAGACTTGAGGGTCCCGTTCGGGGTTCCGCGATTATCGATGTTGAACACGTTGAGTGCGCCGGCGATGAAGGTCAGGTTGTAACGCCGTGGGACGCTCGCGTCGAGCTTGATCTGCTGCTGATTGCCGCTCAGTGCTCCTCCGCCCGCCTGCATGTTGGGGCCTCCGGTCTGTGTCTTGATATGGGGACCAATGCCGATGCTCTTGCTGACACGCATGTGAAAGGCGACGTTTACCGGGCCTGTGCCAAGGTTGTAGGGGATCATCCTCTCATTTTTTCCGGCGGGGTTCTCATCCAGGCAGCCGAAGGGCGTCGAGACGACATCTGGTATGCCGCAGGTTCCATAGGTGGGACGGGCGTTGTATTGGTTGTTGCCGGTCAGGTCGTCGCCGATGGTGATGTTGTAGGGAGTGCCGGACTGCGCTGCGAGGAGCGGCGCGATGGTGATGCCGTGCGGCGCGGTGTAGGTGGCAAGCAGGAAAAGCCGGTTGTGAATGCTGAAGCTGGCGCGCCCATAGTCAAGCCCGGGATTTTGAGCAACCGAAGGGACGTACGTGACGCCGGAGGTATCGCTCTTCGCATCGCTGAAGGCATAGTTGGCGTTGATGCCGAGTTTTTTGTAATGCGTACCGAACGTAGCGGTGATCTGGCTTTCATTGAAGATACCGCCGGACTGGAACTGATTGTTGTAGACCGTGGGCGGCGGGCCGGTGATCGTGTAGCTGCCCACGTCGAATGCAGGCGCTGTTACGACATTCGTAAAATACTGGTGGACGCCTCGTGTGAAGAGATACGTGACGTTGGCGGTGGTGTTTTTCCAGAGTGTGCGGTCGATGCCGACGCCGCCCTGCATGTTAAGGGCAGCATGAAAGTGCGGGTCTATCGTATCGATGGCGGGCGTCGAACCGGGATAGCTCTGTAGCGTACTCGCGGGAAGAGAAGCATCCAGGTCGTAGCCCCCGGGCTGCGGCTGTAGATTGTTGATGACGTAGGACTGTTGGTTGACTCCGTTCTGGTGAATGGTCTGAATGACGTAGGGCGTACCCGTACCTGAACCTAACTGGCCCGGCATCGTGAAGCGAGTGTAAAACCAGCCGTAACCTGCACGCAGGACGGTCCTGGGCGGCTTCTTGCTGTCGAAGTGCGGCGCCCACGCTACAGAGAGGCGTGGTGCAAAGTCTGCGTGATCGCGGATGCGATTCTGGCCCTCATACCGCACACCATAGCTGAAGGTGAGTCCGGGTTGGACGCGCCAGTCGTCCTGATAGAAGAGGGCTGCGTCAAAGAGCAGGGCGCGTGCGAGCGGATTCCTGATGACGACCGCCTGGTACTGATCCGGGGCACAGCCTGGGTTGGGCGATGGAAGGCAGGCCTCGTATTGCGAGGTGTTCTGGAAGTTGTACTGACCGTTCTCACCGGAGGTTGTCACATTGGCGTCGCGGTAAGAGCGAAGCCGGGCGCCGAAGCGGATCGTGTGTTTCCCCGCGGTGGCCGTGGAGTAATTCTGTAGTTCCATTACGTCCTGGTGATCCGTATTGGTGCCGGCGTAGTTGCCGCCGGTGGTAAATGCGCCTTGCACCGTTTGCGTCGGTGTCGTGACGACGGCGTACTGATTGTTTCGTATGCGCCGCCACTGGAAATGTGTCTCGTTGATAAGGTGCGGATTGACGACGATCGTGTCGCTGATCTGCAAGGCGTTCTCATAGTTGATTGCATTGAGCGCCTGGCTTGCCAGGTTCAGGTTGCCCACGCCGTTGCCGGAGGCCACGTTGCGGTGGAACGCATCGCGGATGGAAAAGGTATTGTTCGCTCCTAGCTGGAAATCAATGCGCGGGTTGATGTCCAGGATGGACGACGGATTGGGATTGGTCGCGAGAAGCTGTGTCGATAGGTTCGATGGGTTGGTCGCATCGATGATGTTTTGCACCTGCCGCCGCATACCGAAGATGCTGATGAAATAGGAAGAATGCCTGGTGAGTGGGCCTGTGACATCGCTTTGAAGAAAGTAGAGGTGATATTCGGGGGTGTCGGGAACCAGTGCGTTGTTCGTGTTGAGCGAGGAATCGGTTGCAAGCGACGTGACGTGGCCGCCGAATTTGTCCGAGCCGGGTTTGGTAAGGATTTCAACCCGCCCATAGCCGATGCTGTCGAACTCCGCAGAGAAGGGGTTCTGGTTGACCCGAATCTCCCGGATCGACGATTTGGGAGGAAGCTGGCCCCCGGTGAAGCCATCGATGTAGATCTGCCCCCCATTGGGACCAGCAGCCGGCCCGGCGAGCGCCTGCAGCTCATTTTGCAATTCATCCGGGTCGTCCGAGAGCGCGTCGAGATCATCGCCTTTGAGGATGATGGCTCCGGCGTTCTCATCGGGAGAGACGCTGACCCCGGAGGATTGCCCGTTGACCTGCACGTTCTCCTGTTCGACGGCGATGGAGAGGGTGAGGTTGAGTTGCCTGGTATGGCCCGATGCGATCGCGACCATTGCGTTGGGCGGGAGAACGAATCCGGGAGCGGTAACCGCGATCCGGTAGCTGCCAGGCTCCAGATCGCGAAGAGTGTAGGCACCGTCCGAACCGGAGGTGGTCTTGCGGACTTCGCTGCCCCTGGTCAGAGTGATCGTGGCTCCAGGGATGACAGCGCTGCTTGGATCGAGGACCGAACCGCGGAGCCCGCCTGTCGCCTGCGCGGAGACGGTGCAGGGAACAAGAGCCATGAAGAACAGCATAAGGATCCCGATAGCTGAACGAAGGGAGGGCAACCGTTGCATCCGACGCATGAAGAATCCTCAGGCAGGGTATGGGTTGGCTCGAATCCGATGTTTTGGAGGTTCGACGAACAGAGCAGGTGTTGAGGTCTTACGTAAGGTAAGGCCGGAATATTCCTGCTACCCTATGTAGCATTCGTCATAGCTTGTAGTCAAATATTTCTGCGTAGGCGGTTGGCCCAGATCTCATCTTGTTCCAGGGAAAGGGAGCCAGGCGTCTCGTTTTTCAGACGTGGGCAGTCTTCAGGAGGTTGGAGACCCTCCTGGCAGAGTATGGGGGATGCGGCTGCTGTGTTGATCCAAACTGCAAACGCCGAGTGCGCGAAGGGCGCTAAGTTTGCGCAGAGTTTACTTTGCGCAAACTTGGTGGACTCGACGTACTCCGCGTTTGCAGTTTGGAGCAATGCTAACTTGCGGCTTTAATTTCCTGGCTGATTTCCGCCCTGGGTAACCGTATGTCCGAAGATGAGGCGAACAGCGTCGCCCCGGTTGACGCGGTAGCCTGACTCGGGCTTTTGCCCTGTAACAGGTCCTACTGGGGCTGCCGGCACTGCGGGTGCTGCCGGTGTTGCAGAGATGGCGATGGCCTGTCCGTTGGCGTCGAGCTTTATGCCTCCGGCCTGGGGTGGTTTGGGTGTGACGGGAGCCGGAGGTGTGTCCGCGATGTACCAGACGCGCAACCCGAGAGCGGCGGCGGCGTGGTTCGCGGCTGAGTAGCTGAGGCCGACGAACGAGGGCAGCACAAACGCGCTGGAGGCACCGTTCGCCGTGGAACTGAGCAGCAGGCTGACGCGCGGCTGATCGACACCTGCATTTGGCGGAGGCGTCTGCGCGAGGACGACGTCGGGGGCTCCCGGAGCGTCGATGTGGGCCATCGTGCCGAGGTCCAGCGACATGCGGCGAATGTCCATCGAGGCCTGCCGCAGAGGCTCGCCTGCCACGTCGGGGATGGTGACCTGTTGTGGTCCCAGGCTCTCGGTTACGCGCACCTGCCAGCCGCGGCGCACGCGGGAGCCCGCAGCCGGGGCCTGCGACAACATGCGGCCGGCGGGGACGGTCGTGGAGTAAAACCTGTTCTCGATGGTGAGGTCGAGTCCGCTGCGCAGGGCCGCGTCACTGGCTTCGGGGACCGTCATGCCGGAGAAGTTCGGTACGGACAACTCGTGCCCATGCAGCGCAATCCGCAGCGTGAGCGCGGCGGAGATGAGGATTACCGCGATCATCGACAGTGCAGTAAGGGCCAGTTGGAAGTATTGCTTCATGGCATTCCCAGCATACAGAACAGATAGATGCAGAACCTCTTGTCTTGTACTGCCTCGATGCCTGGGGTGGTGATGATCCGAAAAAAGCGAAGCGCAAACCGTGACGCTTTAGCGTCGCGGGGCGGATTGTGCTGGGACTGGCAAAGAACGGGAGGAAGCAGGTTCGCTCGGCTACGCCTCGGAATGACAACCAGAAAAGCAACAGCCAAAGCCAAAGCGACTAGCGGCGGTTGTCGGTTGCCGGCTCCGGGTGGATGAGCACGCGGGAGACCTGGGGATGGTGGAGGCGGAACTCGCTCTCGAACTCGGTGATGACTTCATGCACGCGAGACATCGGCAGATCGTCGGGGAGGGTGCAGTGGCAGTTGACCTGCACACTGCTCGCAGAGCCTCCGTGGCCGCGCGTGACCGTAATCTCGTGGATGTCGATAATCTCGGGAAAGATGAGGGCGGTCGCCAGCAACTGTTTGGTCAGATTTTCCGTGGCTCCGATCTGGGCGGGGTGTGCGATCGTGGCGGGTTCGCTCTCGATGTGAGTCAACACCGTGGCGATACCAGGAACCTCGCGGCGCATCTCGGCTTCGAGATGGGTTGCAATGTCGTGGGCCTCGCGGAGAGACATCGTCTCAGGTACTTCGAGGTGCTGCTCGACGTGCAGAGCGCCGTCGTACTGTTGCACGCTGACGTCGTGGATGGCGAGGTTCGATCGTGCGGCCACGGCGCGGACACGGTCGAAGACGCTCTCGCGTAGCGCCGCGACCGGCACCGTGTGGATGACCACATCGGCTCCCGGCAGCAGCTTCTGCACGGCCGTGGTGGCGGCAAAGCCGATCTGTTCGGCGCGCTGGAAGGTGAGGTTGCGCGGTAGACCCAGCGTGAGGTCGACAAAGTAATCCGATCCGCCGCGGCGCACTCGAACGCGTTTGACGTAGAGGATTCCGTCGGTGGCTTCGAGGTTCTGGATAAGGTCGTGGCGAATCTGTTCGCGGGCTTCGGGCGGAGTCGCATCCAGAAGGGAATCGAGGGTCCGGCGTGCCAGCTTCCAGGTGACGCACAGAATGATGACGGCCACGGCGAGGGCTGCGATGGGGTCGGCGTATTCCAGTCCGGGCAGATGCAACTGCTCGCCAATGAATGTGGCGAGCAGGCCCAGGAAGACGGCTCCCGCCGACCAGAGATCGGTGCCGAAGTGGAGTGCGTCGGCCTCCAGGGCTTCGCTGCGTTGCTCTTCGGCGATGCGGTGCAGGGTGCGGGAGCGCGTGAAGTCCACGGCCATGGAGAGCATTAGAACGAGGAATGGCCAGACGGACCAGCGCAGTTCGAGATGCTTGTGATGCAGAATGCGCTGCACGGCCTCGATGGTGATCCAGACGCAGGAGGCGACCATGATGATGGTCTCGAGCGCGGCGGAGAGGTTTTCCAGTTTGCCGTGGCCGTAGTTGTGCTGCTCGTCCGCAGGTCGATCTGAGACGCGTACCGTCATCAGCGTGATGGCGGAGGCGATGAGGTCGATGGCGGAGTGTGCGGCCTCGCTCAACATGCCGAGTGAACCGGTCAAAACGCCGGTAATGAGCTTCAACAGCGTGATGGCGAGCGCGGCCATCAGAGACGACAGGGCCGCCGCGCTTTTGGCTGCGCTACGTTGTTCCAGTTCTGCCGTCGACTCGCCTTGCATTGCCCTGAGGATACACGTATCGCTATCGTTTCGTGCCGCGATAGAGCCCTGCCGCGCGCAGCAGGTAGCCATCCCACGCCGAATCCGCGAAGCCTGCGGAGGCCATGAGCGCCAGCATCTGTGGGGGACGGGGAAAGCGGGCGACTGAAGCTGGAAGATAGCGATAGGCCGCGCGATCGCCGGAGATCATGCCGCCGACGATGGGCAAGACGTGCTTGAAGTAAAGGTTATAGCCCGCACCGCTGAGGCCGTCCGGCTGGTTGCACTCCAGGATGCCGATGCGGCCTCCGGGGCGCAGGACGCGGTGGATCTCGGCGAGGCCTTCGGCGTAGTTCGTCAGGTTGCGAAAGCCGAAGGCGGAGGTGACGAGGTCGAAGCTGTTGTCCGGGTAGGGCAGGTGCATCGCGTCGCCTTCGACCCAGTCCACATTGGCGGAGGCGTACTTGGTGCGTGCGCGGCTGAGCATCTCGGCGGAGAAGTCGAGGCCGATGGCGGGCTCTCCGCTGGCGGGGCGCTGGGTCAGCAGGGCTGCGGTCATATCTCCGGTGCCGCAGCAGAGGTCGAGCACTCGGGATTTCGGATTGGCGAGAATATCGCGAAAGCTGCGCGCGGCGCGCAGCCACCAGCGGCGGTCGAGGCCCATGGAGAGCAGATGGTTGAGCAGATCGTAGCTCGGCGCGATGGAGTTGAAGATATCGCGGACGTGCTCGGCGGCTGCGGTTTCGGTGGCCTCACCGGAGGGGCGTGCGCCGAGCGCCTGTTCGTGCTCGACGGGGCTCAAGCTGTCACCTGCAGGCTGTTTACTTCGGACATCATCGCTGCGGCGGCTTCGAGCAGCTCGGCTTCGCTGACGTCGCGGACGACGGTTGCGTCTCCGATGCCAAGGGGCAGAACGAAGGAGCGTGCTCCACTGCGGTTCTTCTTGTCCTTGGCTGTCAGTGCGACGAGCTCCGTGGCATTTGTGGTAAAGCTGCGCAGGGGGCCATAGGCCCGGACGACGCGTTCTATCTGGGCCGCTTCGTCAGCGGTGATGAGGTTGCGATGGGCCGCTATGCCAGTGGCAGCAATCATGCCCCAGGCGATGGCCTCGCCGTGCAGTAGTTGTTTGTACTGTGTCGCGGCTTCGATGGCGTGGCCGAGGGTGTGGCCGAGATTGAGAATCATGCGCAGGCCCAACTCGCGTTCGTCCGCGCTGACGACATCGGCTTTGACGCGCACGCTGTCAGCGACGACGCGGGTCAGGGCGTCGCGATCGCCACGCAGTACGGCTGCGCTTTCGGTGTCCAGGAAGTCGAAGAGGGCACGGTCGCGGATGATGCCCGCCTTCACAGACTCCTGCAGCCCTGCACGCAACTCAGCAGGGGGGAGAGAGGAGAGGATGCTGGTATCGGCGTAGACCGCGAGCGGATGATGGAATGCGCCGGCGAGGTTCTTACCTGCGGCGAGATTGACGCCGGTCTTGCCGCCGATGGAGCTGTCGACCTGTGCCAGCAGCGTGGTCGGCACCTGCACATAGCGAATGCCGCGCATGTACATCGCGGCGAGGAAGCCGGTCATGTCGCCGATGACGCCACCTCCGAAGGCCAGGAGGATGCTGTCGCGGTCCGCGCCGTGCTGGGCCATCTCTTCGGCGAGGCGTTCGACTGTGGCGAGGCGCTTATGCTGCTCGCCTGCGGGAACACTGAGAAGTACGGGGGCGAAGGGGAAACCGCTCGCAAGGCGTTCGCCGTGCAGCTTCCAGATCTCCGGCGAGGTGACGACGAAGACGCGCTGCTTGCCAGCGCTCAGGCCGCCGTTGAGCAGGGAGTCGACGCGGGCTCCGATATGGGGCAACAGGTCGCTGCCGATCTCGACCTCGTAGGTGGAGGATGCTGTGCGTACTGCAATCTTTGTGTTGTTGCTCATCTTTATGAGGATATCGCGCCGCGTCGGATTTGGTTTACGCGGGGGAGAGAGGGGATCTTGTAGAGCAGAGAGCGATGAGGGATTGAGCTAAGAGGAGATTGGTTGTGTCGCGGGGCGGGTGAAGAGCAGAGACGCTCCGATGGTTACGCTGAGCAGGCCTGCGATTACCGCAAGCGATACCAGGGGGCCGATCTCAATCCAGGCGCCAAGCAGCATCTTGATGGCCGCGAAGGCCAGTACAGCCGCGAGTCCGAAGTGTAGAAAGCGCAGCTTGGCGAGCATCGCCGCGAGTAGTACGTAGAGCGAGCGAAGGCCCATGACCGCCATGATGTTTGAGGTGTAGGCGAGGAAGGGCTGGCGCGTGATGCTCAGGACCGCAGGGATGGAATCGAGGGCGAAGACGATGTCGGTAAGTTCGACGGCGACCAGCGCCAGCAGCAGGATGGTGCCCATTACGCGGCCGTTCTGGCGGACGAAGAAGTGGTCCTGGCTTTCGCTGATCGGGGAGAGCGTGGAGAGCCAGCGAATCCAGCCGGGGGTCTGGGTGGCGTCGTTCGGGTTTTCGGGGCGGAGCAGGCGGATGGCGCCGAACAGGAGAATAGCGCCGAAGGCGTAGCTGATCCAGTGGAAGCGGTGCAACAGGCCGAGGCCCGCGGCGATAAAGGCGCCACGCATGACGATGGCTCCGGCGACACCCCAGAAGAGAACGCGTGGCTGACGGACCTCCGGAATGCGGAAGAGCCGAAAGAGCAGCAGGAAGACGAAGAGGTTATCGATGGAGAGCGCTTCTTCGATCGCGTAGCCGGCCAGATACTGTACCGCTCCGGCGGAGGTATAGAAGCGCACTAGAACGGCTGCGAGCGAAAGCGCGGCGGCGACCCAGAGGATGGTCGCGTAGATGGCCTTGCGTTTGGTGTTGGGGACCGCGAGGTGCAGGAGGTATTCAAGTGCCAGGAGAGCGACGATGGCGACGTGAAACCAGATCCAGTGGGAGAGAGGTGTCAAGGTGAGAGGTGATCCTCTTCTTTAGTGCTGAGCTATTTCTTTAGTGCTGATCGATGAGCTTGACGACGTCCAGAAATAGATCGGCCGAGACCTGCAGGCTTGCCGGACTGATCTTGTCGATGGTGTCCTTTTCTGTGTGGTGAAAGGCCTCGGGGTCCTGCGCGGTTCCGTACTGGTAGTCAATGATGTCGAGGACTGGAACGCCGCGCTGCTTGAAGGGCAGGTGATCGTCTTCGATCGCCTGAGAGTCGCGGAAGAGATAGCTGACGTGGCCGGTGTCCTTGCCGGACTTTGCCAGGAGGTCGAGCAGCCAGGGGGTCGAGTTGCTCTCCCTGGTGATGTTCATGCTCTTCCAGCCGATCATGTCGGCGACAATGAAGGCCTTGATGTGGCTGATGGTACCGTCGCCCGACCACTTGGCGGCGAGGTGGCGCGTGCCGTAGAGGGAGTCGGAGCTGGACCATTCCTTGATGGCTTCTTCGCCGTCGTCGAAGACCAGCCAGACGGAGTAGCCTTGCGGCGGATGCTCGCGATAGTACTGGCCGAGCGCGATGAGCAGAGCCGTGGTGCAGGCGCCGTCATTGGCTCCGAAGAAGTTGATGTCCTTGAGCGGGTAGTTGGTCTCGTAGTGCGTGGCGAGAACGATGATACCGTCCTTCTTGCCGGGAAACTTGACGATGTAGTTCGTCATGCTGAGCTGCCCGATGGGCGTATTCGCGGAGAAGTTGTCGGTGACGAGGTTGCCCTTGGCGGCCTCAGGCTTGAAGTGCTGCTTGATGAAGTTTTCCGCGGCGGCATGGCCGGGCGAGCCGATGTAACGCTTCGGCGCGGCTGCAAGATATTCCTGCGTAAGCTTGTAGATGGCCTGGCCGGAGACGGCGTGTGTCTGGGCTTTGGCTGATGGCATCGACACGCAGTAGGCTGCGAGCGCGAGCAGAACTGTCAGTTGACGCAGGGCTCTTGAGCGAAAGTTCATCAGGCGGCTCCCTTTGCCTGTTTGCGCTTGTCGCGTGCCGCCGGATGGACGAGGAATGCAACGGCGACGCCGATGAAGTACAGCGCGAGCATGGGCGATGCGAAGAGGCACATGCCAATGGGGTCCGGCGTCGGGCAGATCACCGCGGCAATGAGAAAGATCGCCAGCACGGCATAGCGGAAGTGCTTCAGCAGGAACTTGGCGTCGACGATGCCGAAGAGCGCCAGAAAGAAGATCAGGATGGGCAGCTCGAAGGTGATTCCCAGGCCGAGGATCACCGCGAGGAAGAATCCCGTATAGTCCTCAATCGTAAGGATGGGGTGGAACTGCTTGCCGAAGTCCAGGACGAGTACCTTGATGGCCTCGGGCAGTACCCAGACATAGCCAAACCAGGCTCCTGCGAGGAAGAGGAGGACCGTCGCCGACATAAAAGGCCAGACGTACTTCTTTTCGTTGGCATACATGCCGGGCGAGATGAAGAGCCAGATCTGGTACAGGATGAAGGGCGAAGCCAGGATCACACCGCCGACGAACGACGTTTTGATGTAGAGGTTGAGGCCGTCCGTGGGGTGAGTGAAGTTGAGCTTGAGGCCCAGGTTCGTGACCGGGGCCTGCACGTAGTTGTAGAGGCGGACGTGGAAGACATAGGCCACGGCAAAGCCAATGAGAAGAAACCCGACGGACCAGATCAGGCGCTTACGTAGCTCTTCCAGGTGTTCCATCAGGCTCATGCCCGGAAGTTCGGCCCGGTCCTGTACGGCGGAGCGCGCGCGGTCGATCAGATCAGTCTCCATGTGACGCACTCTCCCGGGCGTACTCAAGCATTTCAGGTGAAACCGTCTCGGCTACAGGCTCTGTGGCCTGGGTTTCGGATTGAGGCTGGTGTTCCTCGGTGACTGGGATCGACTCCAGCAGGCCTCCGAGGGCATCGGTATTCCTGGTCTGCGGTACAGGCAGGCCGGTGGACGGAGGCATGATGTTCAACTCACCGGAGGTCGCAATGGGCAGGGGCTTCGGGCTCTCCGTTGTCTCGGCGAGGTGCTCGGTGGAGGCGGTTTCTCCGTCGTGGGTTACCGCAGCGTGAGTCTCCTCGGAGGAGGTCTCGGAGGGAATGGCCAGATGGGGATGCTCGGGCTCTGCTATCGCGGGCGTGACCGGCGCGGCGGCTTCCATGGCGGCGATCTGTTTTTGACGATCGGCCTGCTCGGACTGGCGGAGCTCCTCTTCCATCTGCATCTTGAATTCGTTGGAAGCACGGCGGAACTCACCCACCCACTTGCCGATCTCTCGGGCCAGGACAGGCAGTTTCTTCGGCCCAAAGAGCAGAAGCGCGAGGATAAATAGGAAGATGCTGTCGGAAAAACTGGGCATACAGGCTAGATGATACGGCATCGCAAGGATGCTTCGCACCGAAGAAACGCATGCGGTTGCTTCAATATGCAAGAAACCGCGAAACGGTTGCGGCGCTATTGCGTCCTACTCTCTATACGAATGATTGCCATCGTCTGGGACCGTATCCGGAACAGGTTCTGACTGTCCCCAGGCAATCCTGAGAAAATCATAGAACGACCAGTTATGGAGACTCGACGCATGGCCATCCCCTCTCGACAAACCTCAATTCGTTTCATCGTCGCCCTGCTGGGAGCAGTCACGGCACTCGGCCTGACGGGGTGCGGCAACTTCTTCCAATGCGAGGGGAAGCCGAGTTGCCCGGCGACGTCCACCGGTGGTGGGACGGGAACAACGAGCGGAGACTATGCCTATGTCTCCAACAGCACGTCGAGCACGAGCTCCATCAGCGTCTTTGACGTGTCGACCGGAGCGCCGCTGGCGCTTTCGAATTCCCCAATCTCCCTGGGCTATGAGCCGACCGCCATGGCCATTACGCCGAACAATTCCTTCTTATTTGTCTCGTCCACAGTGAATACAGCGGTCTACACGTATTCGATTGGTTCAACCGGCACATTGTCGAATGTGAATGGCACCCAAGCCGCAGTGACCCTCAATGCGTCTGCCATGGATATCTCGCCTGACAGCAAATATCTGTACGTTCTTGATTTCTCTACGGTCGGTACAAGTCTGGACCAATATTCGATCGGCTCGAACGGTGCTCTCACGGCCGTGACGTCAGGTTTTCCGCTGCCTCTTATAGGTACCAGCGGAGCTTCGATCAAGGTCGCTCCCACGGGCGATTTCCTGGTGGTGACACTCGGCACGGCGGGGGATGTGATTGTTCCCCTTACGAACGAAGTCATCGACTCCATCACCGCGAATCCGATTACCTTTACCACTTCGACTGTTGGCGATTTTGGAGTGGCTATCGACGAAAACGATCAAGTCTACCTTTCCCGAACAGGCTCGGTCGCGGTCTATCAAGTTGCATCGAACGGTGGTTCTTATAAGGAGATTACGAATACGGCTGCCAACTCCGATACAGGGGCAGGCAATCGTGCCATTCTGGTCAACGGAAGCAATGTATACACTGCGAACCTGACGGCAAATAATCTTTCCGGTTTTTCGGCTACCACCGCCGGTATCCTTGCCCCATTGACAGGGTCTCCCTATGCTGGTCCATCGACGGTTGGTGCCATCGGGGTGGACAGCAGTGGCAAATATCTCGTTGCTGCGGGGTATGGCACGGCCGGGGTCCAGGTGTATGCCATTGGTTCCACAGGAGCTCTTACGGTTTCGAGTACTACGGCGAACAACGGTACGTCCACCAGCGTACCGGTCGTGATGGCGGTGACACCCCTGCAATAGAAAGCACGACATCAACCTGCCGGGTTACCCTGTTGATGTCGCTATTTCTATTGCGCTGGATCTTCTTTCACAAAGGCACCGCCTGAACATGCTTGGTATCAACCCGAAGTCAGTTGCATTGCTTGCGGTAACAGTGATTCTTTCGCTGGGGCTGGCGGGGTGTTCGCACTTCAGGGTCAAGCCTGCGGACGCCTATGTCTACGTGACCGCGAAAGAGGACACCCTTCGAGACCGGGTGGCCCCTGTCTCGAACCGTACGGGGACCGTGTCCAATGGCGAGAAGCTGGTGGTGCTCGAACGCGCCCGGCGCTTCGTCAAGGTGCGGACGCCGCGTGGGGAAGTCGGCTGGATCAAAGAGAAGAACGTCGCCGACCAGGGCCTGGCCGATCAGTTCGAGGCGTTGCGGCTGAAGCATCTTAGCGATCGTGCGATTACCTCTGCGGCTACTCGCGACGAGGTGTACATGCACATCGCCCCGGGCCTGAAGACGGACCGATTCTTTCTTCTGGCCGAGGGCGACAAGCTGAGTCTGCTGGGGCGTGCCACGATTGCAAAGCCTGTCACGCCCGGGGCTGCCACGCCAGCTACAAAACCGGCGGGGAATGGCCGCGCAGGCAAGGCCGGCGCAGGGAAGGACGCGGCGGCCGATCAGCCTGAAGGGCCTCCGGCGCCTGTGATGGAGGATTGGTGGCTGGTTCGGGATGCGAAGGGCGATACGGGGTGGCTTTATTCCCACCTGATCGATGTCGACGCTCCTGACACGCTGGTGCGCTACGCCGAGGGGCAGCGGATCATCGGTGCCTATGTGCTGACCATGGTGGACGATCCCGATTCAGGCATCCTGAACAACGGGCAGACCGTTACCAGTATTCCGGAGTATCTGACCCTGCTCAGCCCCTACAAGGCGGGCTTGCCGTACGACTTCAACCAGGTTCGGGTCTTTATCTGGAATACGAAGAAACATCGCTATGAGACGGCGTTTCGCGAGCACAATATCGCAGGTTATCTGCCGGTTGTCGTAGGCGCCAATATCGATCCGTATGGCCATGCTCCGAACTCGGCGATTCAGTTGCCGGCCTTCAGCTATCGAGTGCTGGCGGGAGATGCTTCGATTCCGACGCCTGATCCGGTGACGGGAATCTACTCTCCGGCGAAGACGATCGAAAAGACGTATCGCCTGGAAGGCAATATCTGCCGGCGGATTCTGATCGCTCCTGGAACGGAGCCTCCGGCGGAGGCTCATCCTGATCCTGAGCCGGAGAAGAAGGCGAAGGAAGCTAAGAAGCGCAGGCGGTAACAGCCGGTAATGGAGAGCGTGTGTCACTCAACCGCGGTGGCAGCGTGTTCAGCCGTGCCCTTAACGAAACAGGTGTGAACGAAACAGGCATGGCTGATGCGCTGCCGATTGCGAGCCACTGCCGGTTATGAATAGAACCGTCTGATGGCCTCGACGACCGTATCCAGTTCATCCTCACGCAGTTCCGGGTAGATTGGGAGTGCCAGAACCTCTTCCGAAGCGCGTTCGCTGATGGGGAAATCGCCTTTTTTGTACCCGAGGGATTTGAGGCTCTCCTGCAGGTGCAGCGGCAGGGGGTAATAGATTTCCGTCCCGATCTTGTGTTCTGAGAGGAAGGTTCGCAGTTCATCGCGGCGTGGAGCGCGGATTACGTACTGATGGAAGACGTGTTCGGCACGCGGATCGGTGAAGGGGAGTACCAGTCCTTCCGCTGTAGAAGTACCTACCAGGCCAGCCTCGCGGAAGTGCTGGTCGTACAGGGCGGCGAGTTCGCGGCGGCGCTGGTTTCCTGCGGCCACACGGCGTAGCTTCACTTCAAGAACGGCTGCCTGCAGGGTATCCAACCGCGAATTCCAGCCGACCTCGTCGTGGAAGTAGCGCTGCCGCATGCCGTGGGCGCGCAGCATTCTGGCGCGTTCGTCGGACTTTGCGTCGCGGGTCGTCATCATGCCTGCGTCGCCGAAGGCGCTGAGGTTCTTGGTCGGATAGAAGCTGAACGCGGCAGCGTCGCCGAGGCCGCCGGCCACGACTCCATTCCAACTCGCTCCGAACGCCTGGGCGGCGTCTTCTACGAGGCGGAAGCCGTGTTTCTGGCCAAGGGTGGTGAATTCGTCCATCTCCGCGCATTGGCCGTAGAGATGCACCGGCATGACCGCCGCCACCCTGCCTGCCCCCGCCGGGAGCGGGGCGTTGAGGACTTCTGCGACTGCGTGGGGGGAGAGGTTGAAGGTGCGCTCGTCGATGTCTGCCAGGAGAGGGGTTGCGCCCGCGCGAAGGATCGAGCTGACGGTGGCAAAAAAGCTGAAGGGGGTCGTAATGACCGTATCGCCCGGGCCGATTTCAAGGGCTGCCATGGCCAGCCAGAGGGCATCGGTGCCGCTGGCACAGCCGATAGCGAAAGGCACTCCGCAGGCCGCGGCAGCGGCTTGTTCGAAGCGAGCGACCTCCGGGCCGAGGATAAAACGTTGCGATTCGCAGACAGCGGAGACGGCCGCCATCACTTCTTCACGAATCGTAGCAAACTCGCGCGAGAAATCGAGCATCGGAACAGGTTGCAGAGAGCTTTGTCGAACGTTATGAACCATCGTTCAACATTGTAGTTGGAACCATTGCAGCGCAGGCTCGTCTAACCATCAGACAAGGCGTTGGAATCTCCCTCGAAGGGCTTGGCTCTATCCGGGGAGGCTTTGTCAGGGTGAATGCCTGCAAACTCTGTAGAGCTGCACGTCTTAGCTCGCGTTCTGAGTCTGAGACGGGTTGTCACTTTGGAATGTATCGCATGAAAAAGGAGATCGGCCCACATGGATTCAAAGCCGGCACAGAACATTCAGGACACGTTTCTGAATACGGTCCGCAAGGACAAAAGCCCTATCACCATCTACCTGGTAAGCGGCGTCAAGCTGACGGGTAAGATTCGTTCGTTCGATAAGTACTCCGTCCTGCTGGAAAACAACGCGCAGGAGCAGCTCATTTTCAAGCATGCGATCTCTACCGTGGTCAGCGGCCGCTCCGGATTGCACGGCGAAAGCCGGCCTACAGAGCTGCGTGACCATCGCGTTCCGCCTACAGGCGTGGCGCCGGTGGAAGCTGTGCTGCGCAACGGTTGATCGACGAGCCTGAGGTTTGGCTGGAAACTGTCTGCAAACGAAAGAGATTCGCCAAGGGAGCTCTAGTTATGTTCCTTATGGCTTGTCGTCTCTTTTTGCGATAGTTTGATAGTTTCTGAACAGGTTCTCAAACTTTGTCGAGCAAACATTCACCGAGCATCAAAGACTCCCGCCTTGTCGCAGCGCAGGAGCAGGCGCTTCTGCGGGCACGTCAGCAGGCAACCAGGGAGCAGGCAGTCCTGGTCGCCGTCGAATTTACGGCGGACCGCCGGCGGCTCTCTCCTGCCGCGCAGCAGGCACGTGCCGCTGCGGCCATTCTCAATCGCTCCGCTATAGGCGAAGAGCCGGAGATCGATGCTTCGGCGAGCGCGCCGAAGCCTGCGGACCTTGACTTCGATGCCTCTCTGGCCGAGTTCCAGGAGCTGGCGCGGTCGGCCGGCGCGACTATAGCGGCAGTGCTGATCCAGCGCCGCCCTCATCCCGATCCGGCGACGCTGGTGGGCGGCGGTAAGCTTGACGAGATCGTCGCGACCGTAGCCGCTACCGGGGCGAGCCTGGTGCTCTTCGACCACGACCTGACACCCTCCCAGGCGCGCAACGTGGAGGCGCGGCTGCCTTGTACCGTCATCGACCGTACGCAGTTGATTCTAGACATCTTTGCGCGCCATGCGCGGACGAGAGAGGGCATGTTGCAGGTGGAGCTGGCGCAGTTGGAGTATCAGCTTCCACGGCTGGCGGGAAAGGGCAAATCGATGTCGCAGCTTGGCGGCGGCATCGGAACGCGCGGACCCGGCGAGACGCAGCTCGAAACCGATCGCCGCAGGATCAATCTTCGTCTCGACCGTATCAAGCAGCAGCTCGAAGCCGTACGGCGGATTCGCCGCCAGCAGCGTGGCCGCAGGGAGGCGGTGCCGGTGCCGACGGTCGCCCTGGTGGGCTATACCAATGCCGGCAAGTCGACCCTGTTCAACTCCCTGACGGGAGCGGAGGTGCTGGCCTCCGAACGCATGTTCGCTACGCTCGATCCGAAGCTGCGGCAGCTCACTTTGCCCTCGCGGCGCAAGGTTTTGCTGTCGGATACGGTGGGGTTCCTGCGCAATCTGCCTCATGCGCTGGTCACCAGCTTTCGCGCGACGCTCGAAGAGGTGGAACGCGCTGAGCTGCTGCTGCACGTCCGCGATGCCGCCAGTCCGACGCTCGACGAGCAGCGCTCCCAGGTAGAGGCTGTGTTGTCCGAGCTGAATGTCGGGGAAAAACAGACGTTGCAGGTGCTGAATAAGATCGATCTGCTGCCGCCGGAGACTCCTTTTGCGCCGGGGGCAATCCCTGTTTCCGGGCTCACAGGTGCGGGGCTGGACGATTTGTTGCATGCCATCGACGCGGCGTTGACCTCCGATCCCCTGATAGAGGTTCGGTTCCGGATTCCGCAGTCGGAGGGGCGAATTTTGTCGGCGCTGGAGCGGGGGGCGACGCTTTCGGGACAGCGTTTTGACGGCAATCTCGTCTATCTGACAGCGCTGGGGCCGGCGACGTTGTTGCGGCGCTATCGGCAGTACCAACTCCGCGAGGAGGAGGCATTGCCTGAGGGGTGAAATTGCAGGGAAAACTGTACAAAAACAATACAGGCCGCCTGAGAGGGGAGCGGAGGTGGTGTCCCCTTATCACGCGGCCTGCACGACCCGGAACGGGTCCCGGCTGGTGCACTTAGTGTATGCCTTTCGTGTCACGATGGCGTAAATTTCAGCCCTGGCGGCGCGATTTCTTTTGCTATTCTGAATGTGGCTGTTAACCGGCCAAGTACATCGTTTATCGCACCTCGTTTTTGACTTTCCACTTATGCGTTTGTTACAACTAACTCGTAACAACCCCAGTAATTTGCGCCGCAATTTCTACTCGCCGCGCGAGAGCCGGCAAAGGGCACGAGTCTATGTCCCTTGTCCTCTGTAAGACCCTGAAAATTCATGGAAATACTTAATCAACTTGGCGGTCTTGTGCTCGGCTCTGTGCCGACGATGATCCTGTTCGTTCTGCTGGTGATCGCGTACAACCTGCTGGTGCAGAAGCCACTGGAGCGTACCCTCGCAGAGCGTCGCGCACGCACCACCGGTGCAGTCGAGCAGGCTCGTGGAGCAATCTCCGCGGCGGAAGCCGAGACGGCCGCCTATGAGGACAAGCTGCGTGCCGCGCGTGCTGAGATCGTCGCCGCGCGCGAGCAGAAGCTGCATCAGTGGAATAGCGAGCGCGATGCTGCATTGGCCTCTGCCCGTGAAGTTGCCCAGGAGCGCATTCGTGTGGCGCGCAAGGACATTGCGACCTCCGCTGCTACCGCACGTATTCAGATTGAAAGCGCGACCGCGCAGTTGAGCGATAGCATTCTCCGTGCCGTGCTCCCCGCCGGAACCAACATCTCGGAGGCGCACCAGTAATGCTTCGTTTCTCACTCCGTACCGGGCTCCGTGGGCTCGCACTGCTTTCACTCGCTGCTGTTCTACTCTCGGCGCCAACTCATGTCCTGTTTGCGCAGGCTGCAAGCCAGCCTCAGTCGCGATCTCTCGCCAATGGCGGAGAGCGGAGCGCGCCGGATAGCGCGGTTCCTGAGAAGAAGGAAGAGATCAAGGACGAGAACGAGGCGTATCGCCAGTCTCCGACGGTGCAGAAGTTTGGCGCCATGCTGGGGATGAAGTCTGGCCAGGCTGCGACGGCCTTCGAGGTCTTCAACTTTATCGTTCTGGCAATTCTGGTCGGTTACGGCCTGCTGAAGACGCTCCCGAAGACCTTTCGCAATCGCAGCACCTCGATCCAGAAGAAGCTTGTCGATGCTCGTACGGCAACGCAGGAAGCTGCGGCTCGCTTGAGTTCAGTGGAAGAGCGGCTGGCCAAGCTGGATGCGCAGATCGCAGGAATGCGCACGCAGGCTGAGGCCGACTCTGTTCGCGATGAGCAGCGTATCAAGGCCACTGTCGAAGATGAGAAGGCGAAGATTATCGCCGCGGCTGAGGCTGAGATTCAGGCTGCGACTACGTTGGCCCAGCGTCAGATTCAGCAGTACGCTGCGGAGCTTGCTGTGGAGCAGGCAGCGCGCAAGCTGGTGGTTACGGCTGAGACGGACCGGTTGCTGGTCGAAAGCTTTGCGCATCGTCTAGGCGCGGATAAGGGAGGCCAGAACTAATGGCAATCGTCGATCTCCGCTACGCCCGTGCCTTTGCCGCTGTGGTCTCCGAGCAGAAGCTTGATGTGGCTGCTGTTCAGGGACAGCTCAATGATTTTGCCGCTACCCTTGAGGGCAGCGCCGATCTGCGTGAGGTCCTTGAGGACCCCTCTATTCCCGAACAGCAGAAGCTGCGCGTGCTGGATGCGATTGCAGCACGGCTCGGCATGAGCTCGGCGACACGTAATTTTCTTGCTGTGATTACGCATCATCAGCGTCTGCATGAACTGCGGCAGATTCTGGAAGCCTACCTGGCGCTTGCCGATGAGGCGACGGGAGTGGCGGAGGCCGAGATCGTTACGGCTCGTCCGCTGGACGATAACAATCGTCATCTGCTGGAGCAGCAGGTGGCAAAGCTTGCGGGTGGTCAGCATGTGCGGGCTACGTATCGTGAGGATGCCTCGTTGCTGGGCGGCGCAGTGGTCCGTATCGGATCGACTGTGTACGATGGTTCGGTTCGCGGACAGTTGCAACAGTTGAAGCAGCGGCTAGTTGCCGCACGAGCTTAGACAGTACAAAGCGCAGCATTAAGAGTTTGGAAGAGACGGAAGAAAAGGGAAGAGCATGGCACAGATTCAGGCAAACGAGATCACAGAACTCCTTCGCCAGCAGATCGAGAACTACGAGCAGCGCGTGCAGGTCGACGAGGTCGGCACGATCATCACCCTCGGCGACGGTATCGCACGCGTCCATGGCCTGGACAAGGTTATGGCCGGTGAGTTGATCGAGTTCCCGCACGGCATCATGGGTCTTGCGATGAACCTTGACGAAGACCAGGTAGGAACGGTCGTTCTCGGTGACTACAGCGAGCTGAAGGAAGGCGATGAGGTCAAGCGTACGGGCAAGATTATGTCCGTGCCCGTGGGCGAAGCGCTGATCGGTCGCGTGGTCAACGCGCTCGGCCAGCCCATCGACGACAAGGGCCCGATCAATACGCCGCACACGCTTCCGGTTGAGCGCCTCGCTCCCGGCGTGATTGCGCGCCAGTCGGTTACGGAGCCGATGGCGACGGGCATCAAGGCCATCGATACGATGATTCCTATCGGCCGTGGTCAGCGCGAGCTGCTGATCGGCGATCGCCAGACCGGCAAGACCTCGGTCGCGCTCGATACGATCATCAACTCGGCGAAGAACGACCTGATCTGCATCTATTGCGCGATCGGCCAGAAGCGCTCGTCGGTTGCTGCTGTGGTACAGACTCTCGAAGAGTACGGCGCGATGGCTTACACGATCGTGGTTGCCGCTACGGCTTCCGAGCCCGCTCCGATGCAGTACCTTGCCCCGTTCGCCGCGACGGCGATGGGCGAGTACTTCCGCGATAACGGCAAGCACGCGCTGATCATCTATGACGATCTCTCGAAGCACGCCGCTTCGTACCGCGAGATCTCGCTGCTGCTGCGCCGTCCGCCAGGCCGCGAAGCGTACCCCGGCGATGTGTTCTATCTGCACTCGCGTCTGCTGGAGCGTTCGTCGAAGATGTCGAAGGAGCTGGGCGGCGGTTCGCTGACCGCACTGCCGATCATCGAGACGCAGGCTGGCGACGTTTCGGCCTACATTCCGACCAACGTGATCTCGATCACCGACGGCCAGATCTTCTTCGAGACCGATCTGTTCAACTCGGGCGTTCGCCCTGCCGTAAACGTCGGTCTGTCGGTGTCGCGCGTGGGATTTGCTGCCGCCATCAAGGCGACCAAGCAGGTTGGATCGACGCTGAAGCTCGACCTCGCACAGTATCGCGAGCTGGCGGCTTTCGCCCAGTTCGGTTCCGATCTCGATAAGGTTACGCAGAACCAGTTGAACCGTGGCGCACGCCTGACGGAGCTGCTGAAGCAGCCCCAGTTCAAGCCGCTGACATGGGTTCAGCAGGTGGCGATCATCTTCGCCGGAACGCAGGGTCTGCTGGACGATGTTGAAGTGAAGGACATTCGCGCGTTTGAGGATGGCTTCTATTCGTACATGGATTCGGCGGCACCCCAGGTTCTGTCGGGCATCGAGTCGAAGAAGGCTCTGGACGACGATCTTCGCAAGGGCTTGAAGGACGCAATCACCGCTTACAAGCAGGACTTCCTCGCAGCACGCAAGGAAGCCGCAACCGCGGGGGCAAAGGCCTAAGAACGCATGGCAAACGTACTCGACTTACGGCGTCGCATCCGCAGCGTGAAGAACACGCGGCAGATTACCAAGGCCATGAAGATGGTCTCGGCTGCCAAGCTGCGCCGCGCCCAGGAGCGCGCTATGCAGGCGCGGCCTTACGCGCAGATGCTGACCAACGTGTTGGAATCGCTGGTGCGCCGCACGGACCTCTTCAATGAAGCGACCGGCGACATCTTGCATCCGCTGCTGGTGGAGCGCGAAGAAAAGAATGTGCTCGTGCTGGTAGTGGCGGGCGATAAGGGCTTTGCCGGCGGCTTCAATTCGAACATCGGCAAAGCAGCGCAGAAGTTCATCGACGAGCGCCGTGCCCAGGGACAGAATCTCGACCTGGAACCGATCGGCAAGAAGGCGATCGGTTTTTACAAGAAGCGTTTTCCGGCTGCAGTGTATGAGCACACGGAAGAGCTTTACGACAACGAGCTCTCGAAGCATATCGAGAACATCCGGCATCGTGAGGTTCCGATTGAAGTGGCGGCTGAACATCCGACACTGCTGGTGAAGACCGACTTCGAGGAAGTGACCAAACTGGCGCATTCGATCGTCGACCGGTACGAGCACTGTGAGATCGATTCGGTTTACATCGTCTTCAACGAGTTCAAGTCGGTGATCTCGCAGCGCGTTGTGGTGGAGAAGCTTCTACCCATCCGCAAGCTGGGATCGCACGAAGTGACGGCTCTCGAAGAGATGACCGAAGAGCAGAAGGAAGCAGCGGGTAAGGCTGCGCAGAGCGCTGGTGTCTCGATCAACGAGCCGGAAGAGACGGAGATCGATCAAGAGGCGAAGAAGTTTGGCACGGCTGAAGTCGATTACATCTTCGACCAGGCTCCCGAACGGTTGTTCCGCCACCTGATGCCACGTTATGTGACGACGCAGATCTTCCATGCGCTTCTGGAATCGACGGCTGCGGAACATGCGGCCCGTATGACCGCGACCGATGCGGCCACGAAGAATGCAGGCGATCTGATCGATAAGCTTTCGCTCACCATGAACCGTGTTCGTCAGGCTGCGATTACCAAGGAAATTATCGAAATTGTCAGTGGGGCTGCAGCGCTGTAGGGAAAGCAGATTCCCTCCGGGAATGACAGAAAGAAAAGCAACAGCGAGTTCGGAGTAAGACAAGTTATGGCAGAGAACATCGGAAAAGTGATCAGCATCAGCGGCCCGGCCGTTGACGTGCAATTTGAAGAGGCGCACATGCCTCCTATCTTCCAGGCGCTGCGCATCGTCGGAGACGGCTTTGTCACGCCGCAGCCGGTGAACGTCATCGTCGAGGTGCAGCAGCATCTCGGTGAAGGCCGCGTGCGCTGCATCGCGATGGTGGCGACCGAAGGTATGGTTCGCGGCATGAAGGCCATCGACACCGGCGCAGGCATCACGGTGCCGGTCGGTCGCGAGACGCTTGGTCGTGTGCTCAATGTGCTGGGTGAACCTGTAGACGAGCTCGGCCCGGTGAATGCAAAGACTCATATGCCGATCCATCGGCAGGCTCCCGCGTTCGACGAACAGTCGACCTCGGAGGAGATGTTCGAGACGGGCATCAAGGTCGTCGACCTGATCCTGCCCTTCTTGAAGGGCGGCAAGATCGGCCTGTTCGGCGGCGCCGGCGTCGGCAAGACCGTCGTGATTCAAGAGCTCATCAACAACGTTGCAATGAAGCATGGCGGCTTCTCGGTGTTTGCTGGAGTCGGCGAGCGCACCCGTGAGGGCAACGATCTGTGGCATGAGTTCCAGGAGTCGGGCGTTATCGACGTACACGACTTCAATAAGAGTAAAGCCGCACTGATTTACGGCCAGATGACCGAGCCGCCGGGGGCACGTTTGCGCGTGGCGCTGACCGGTCTGACGGTTGCGGAATACTTCCGCGACGTCGAGGGCGCCGACACGCTGCTGTTCATCGACAACATCTTCCGCTTTACGCAGGCGGGTTCCGAGGTCTCCACGCTGCTGGGCCGTATGCCTTCCGCCGTGGGTTACCAGCCGAACCTCGCGACCGAAATGGGTGAGTTGCAGGAGCGCATCACGTCGACCAAGAAGGGCTCGGTTACGTCCGTGCAGGCCGTCTACGTGCCCGCCGACGATATTACCGATCCGGCTCCCGCGACGACCTTCGCTCACCTGGATGCGACCATGTTGCTCTCGCGTCCTCTGTCGGAGCTTGGTATCTATCCGGCTGTGGACCCGCTGACCTCGACCTCGCGTGTGCTTTCGGCTCGCGTTGTGGGCCAGGAGCACTACGATGTGGCGCAGGGCGTGAAGCGTATTCTGCAGCGTTACAAGGACCTGCAGGACATCATCGCGATTCTCGGCATCGACGAGCTCTCGGAAGAGGACAAGCTCACCGTGTCGCGTGCGCGTAAGGTGCAGCGCTTCCTGTCGCAGCCGTTCCACGTCGCCGAGATCTTCACCGGTATCCCCGGTGCGTACGTCAAGGTCGAGGATACGGTGCGCAGCTTCAAGGAGATCATCGAAGGCAAGCATGATTCGATTCCGGAGCAGGCTTTCTATCTGAAGGGTGGCATTGAGGACGTTCTCGCCGCTGCCGAGAAGATGAAGCAGACGGCTTAAAGGCAGGGATTAGGGAACAGGGATCAGGGATTAGTAAACGCTAGTCCCTGATCCGAGGCTTCAAAAGAATGGCTGATACTACGAACAACTCGGGGTTGCTGCAGGTACGGCTGGTGACGCCGGATCGCGTGCTGCTCGATGCAACGGCGACGGCGGTTGAATTGCCCTCGATGTCGGGTTATCTTGAGGCGCTCTACGGCGCGGCTCCGCTGCTGGCGGAGCTTGGTGCGGGCGAGGTTCGCCTGCACGGTGGTACTGCCGGTGAGCAGATCTTCTTCGTGGCCTGGGGCTTTGTCGAAGTGCTCCCCGAGCGCGTGACGATCCTCGCCGAGACGGCGCTGCATCCGGAAGAGATTGATCCAGCCGAGGCTGAGACAGAGCTGAAGCACTCGCAGGAGCTCTGGAACGAGGCTGGCGACGATCAGGTCAAGTACGACGAGGCTAACGCTGTGGCACGTGTGGCGGAAGAGAAGCTAGCTTCGGCACAGGGCAAGAGCCACTAAGAACAGGAAGTATCAAAAGCGACGGCGGCTACGATTTTATCGTAGCCGCTGTCGCTTTTTCGTTTGCGCAGGATTGCCATCAAATTTCCGTTGGTATACCGATCCACTCCTTCAGGATGAAGGAACGGCACGCGAAAGCTAGCGCCATAACCAAGTCATCAAAAACATCAAGGCGTACTCCGTTCCGTCACTTATGTTGTGCCCAAGAATGGGCGCCAACAAGCTGCCAGACTTTTCGCGCCAATATGCATACACGATGCCGAGCACAAAGCCGTAAGATTGTTGTCCAATGGCTAGCCAAACGTTTCCCTGCCAGAAACTGGTGATGTGAGCAAGTGCAAACAATAGCGCCAGGATCACTCCACCCACGTGCATGTCGAACTCCCCACAACGTATTCGACCTGAGGTGTGTCGCATGAGGAATGTTTGGAGCAAACCGCGGAACGGAATTTCTTCAGTGAATCCAACAACGACCCCATACGCGCCAAGCCACCCGATCAGGCTCAAAGGAGTTAGTGAAAGATGCTCTGGTGGAGGAATACGTTTCAGTATCTGCGGGAAATAGTCTACTGCCGTCATCAACACCCCAAACGAAGTGCCCCAGACCAGCGCAGACAGCACGTAACTCTTGCCTTGTGGCCATCGCAGCCCATACTCAGCAAGCCGCCCTTTGCTCAACCAGGCGGACAACACAAGCGCAATCACCAGCATTACAGCATGGTCAACATAGCCACCCAGCCACGGCATCGTATGGCTGGTTTCGGCGCTGATGTGTCGTGCGACCCACATATATACGAAGCCGCCTGGCAATAGGACCAGAAGACCAAGCCCCAGGGTCGCCAAGATCGACCAGATGGGAATTCGCAGATCCGATATCGAAAATACCGAGGTTTCACTGCCCACAAAATATTTCACGGCTGCGGTTGTGTTTTCGCTATTGAGCTGAATCCTTGGGTTTGAAATCACATCAGCCTTTCTGTGTTTGAATCCCATTGTGGGGACTTAGTCGACTAGAGGAGTGATGCCTGTGATCTGTTTCACTCTTGATGCCGTTTGCAAACTTCACAATTCTCGATGTTCGCTCCACTCTGTTGAGTGGCACAGCCATTCGCAGGACCTCTACTACCTGCGCGCAGCCCATTTCTGCAGTGCCAATTCCAATGCGTTGCGATTCAGTAAGTAAAAATCGGCCATGACGTCCAGTCGATTGCGCGCCGCCTTGCTGCGGGTCTTGCGAGCGCCTTGTCTGAGGAGTTCAGTCAATTGCTCCATATACCGCATTTGGGTCTTGAGAATGCCGTCGAAATCATCCGAGGCCTCGTACAAAATGGAGCGCGTACCACGCTGGCTCTGACGGCGCGCAAGTGTAAACGTCTCCAATAGCCGCGCTGCTACGCTTGCGGTACTCTTACTGACTTCGAGTTCGGCAACAATATCATCCAGGCTGACTGGGCTTTCACTCAGTAGCAGATAACCGTATAGCCGCGCCGCGGCCTCTGGAACTCCGGCTGAAACGAGGATCCTGGCAATATCCCGAATGAAATGTTGGCGACTCTCTTTCTCTTTAATATTCTCTATATTCGACATATGCCGAATATAGAGAATATTAAAGAGCGGCGCAATATCAAATACTGAACAACGTGGGAGCGAGTCTGTAGAGAGTGTCTGGAGTCATGCGAGCGTTACTTCACCATGGCTTTCACCAGCAACCGGCGCCAAATCGCATCCGGCAGAATTCGATTCATCCAAAAGAATGGGCCGGGTTTGGCGAGGTAACGTAATCGATTGCTCGCATCGTTCGCAGCACGGTAGATGATTTTCGCAACCTCCTCCGGCCTGGCTCCTTTAGAGCTGCTTTTCGTGAATACATTCAGAAACTTGTTCATGCTTTCTCGATAAGGGCCACTTACCGCCATTTGCATGCTGCCTTTGCCGAACTCGGTGCTGATGCTGCCGGGTTCGATTAGCTTGACGCGGATATGAAACGGTTCCAACTCATAGCGCATCGATTCGCTCAACCCTTCCACTGCGAATTTTGTCGCGATGTAAGACGAGGCGTAAGGAAGCGCCATGCGGCCAACGATGGAAGAGATATTGAGGATCAAACCTTCGCCCGCGGCCCGCATGAAGGGAAGAACCTGCTGCGTGACCGAGATCAGGCCGAAGAGATTCGTTGCGAATTGCTGCTGGATTTGTTGACTGTCCAGAACTTCCACCGGGCCGAACAGGCCGTAGCCTGCGTTGTTCAGCAGCACATCGATCTTTTGATAGCGGCTCAACGTATCGGCGATCGCCTGCGCGATGGAATCCGCATTCGTTACATCCAGAGCGAACAGGCTGATTTGCGGATGCTGAAGAATGGGGTCGGCCTTGAGCGGGTCGCGCAGGGTTGCTGAGACATTCCAGCCCTTTTCGGCGAAATAAAGTGCGGTAGCTCGTCCGATACCGCTGGAGGCGCCGGTGATCAAAATTGTTTTAGCCATTAGCTGCTGATCCTCGTGTTCGTTGCTTTTTTGTACATCCTGTTCAGTATAGATATACCGAACGGTATTTGGGTTGCAAATAGTTTTCGTGCGCTATGCTGGAAACGTGACTAAAGCGATGAAGCAGAGATTGACCCGGCAGGAAAGCCGGCTCGAGACCAGGACGAGGCTTCTGGAGTCCGCAGCGCAATTGTTTGCACGGGTTGGCTATGAGGGGGCATCGGTTGATTTGATCGCGGAGAGTGCGGGCTACTCCAAGGGAGCGTTCTACTCCAATTTTGAGAGCAAAGAAGTTATCTTCCTCGAACTTCTCGACGCCCATAAGCGGCGCGAGATTGAAGCTCTGGCTCAGCTTCTTGCGCAGGACATTCCCGCGCCGGAGCTTCTCTCGCAAATCCGCAGCTCTGAAACCATACGTGGCTCAGATTTCGACTTCGGTTTACTTTCTGCGGAGTTCCAATTGCAAGCCTGTCGCGATAAGACATTTGCGAAGACCTATGCCAAGCTACACCGCACTCACCGGGATACTATGGCTGGATTGGTTACGAAACTGTTTGCCAAGCTTGATCGAAAGCCACCCTCTGACCCGAAAGATCTTGCCGACATCATTATGGCGTTGACCACGGGTCTTTCTCTACAAGGAACAAGCATGCAAGGACCTCTACGAAAAGGTTTCGTGACGGAGGCGATCCTGCTGGTTCTTGGTATCGAGCCCATCGAGGGCGATAGGTGATGACAAACCGCTTCGCGAAAATGCTTTAGCACCACGTCAACTGGTCTCCGCTTTGACCAGGTTTGGCTTTGCAATTCTTTGCTTACTGACCTTCTGCTCGATAAATGATCTGTCCGCGACGCAGGGTCATCTTGATCCGCGAAAATGCCGTTATGTCATCGGCCGGATCGCTATCAAGGACGGCCAGATCGGCATCTTGACCTGTAGCAATACGGCCAGCCGTTGCGGCAAACCCGAGCCGTTTGGCAGGTGCAGTGGTGAGTGTGGCCAGAACCTGCCGATAGTTCAGGCCTGCGCGACCAAGCAACTCGTATTCCCTGGTAAGAAGGCGATAGTCGGTGATGAAGCCGATATCTGTGCCAAAGAGAATCTGCCCGCCGGCATCGGAGTAACTCTTCACCTCTTGCAGGATTCCCTGATGGTTGGTGTCAGGGCCATCTTCGCCACTAAATAAGGTGAGAGTCGGGATCAGGGAGACATTGGCGGCCTTCAGGCGGTTAACGATTGCTGGGGTCCACCCGACAGCTTCTTCCGTTGTATGGGCGAGTACATCTACCTTGCCCTGAAGAACCAGTTCCACGCCCTCGTTAGTAGACGGGTGTGCGAACACCAGCTTGCCCTTCCGGTGGGCCTCGGCGGTTGCGGCCTGCACAATCGGAAGGGACATGGGCAAAGTCGTGTGCTTTCCATCGCGGGTGACGATAGAGACCACGAACAACTTGATGATGTCTGCTCCCTGAGCGACGTCTTCATCCACGGCCCGCACGGCCTCTTCCGGTGTGGCCGGCTGAGGAAGTTGTTTCACCAGCGCTGAAGGTACAGATTCGGTCACATAGTAGGGGATACCGTCGTGGGGATACAGCGGAAAACCGGCCGTCAGGATGCGCGGCCCCATCACTTCGCCGGATTGAATTCGCTTGCGAATGGCAACGGTATTGGGCAGATCGGAACCAGTATCAACGACTGAAGTGAAGCCATAGCGCGTGAGCATTTGCTGAAGCTGCGCGTTGAGCTGCGTGGCCGGAAGACTTGCGGCACCTTCCCATTTTGGCTCGGTAAAATGAACGTGGCTGTTCCAGAAGCCAGCGACGATTGTCTTGCCGGTGCAATCCACGGTATCGAAGCCCGGCGGGACATGCACTCTGTTTTTCGTTCCGACGGCGGTGATTTTTCCATTCTCAATCAGGACGGTGCCATCAGAGATTGGCTTGGAAAAAGGGTCAGGATAGATTCGGCCACCCACCAGGGCGAAATGTTGTCTGGCTGTATCGCTCTTCTCCTGCGCACAGAGAGAAGAGGACATGCAAAAGAGAAACACGGTCAGCGCAAATATAAGTCCCAATGGCCGAACTCGGTAGCTACTCAAAGGCTTCAAAGTTGACTCCGTGACAGGTCATCGTTTGGCAATACGAGCATCGTGTCCCAAATGTTCCCGATAGTTTATGCCTAAATCGCTTGTGCGCACGGCGAGTGCCGACATTACGGCTCAGATTTTGTAAGCGTTGCTCCGTACCGCCGACGATAGCTTTCACCCGCGGCAGCGTCCTTGCATGCGAGTGCAATGAATAGCTCTGACCGCAGCTTCCAGCCGTGTTCCGTTCTGCGCCACATGGCCAGGTAGGTTCCACCGAAAAGGATCGGGCCGCCGGAGATGCGTCCTGCCCAATGGCCGTGTTCGGCGGCCAGCGGAAGCAGATCCGAGATCTCAATCGAATCGACGATGCGTTCAAATCGAATCGAATGCGGATCTTCAAAGTCCTTGGCGAACGCTGTTATGTACGCCTCGCGTGAGAGGAGTGATCCGTTTCCAGTTACGACCACAAAGTCTTCGTCCAGGCTGGCGGCGAAGTTTGCGGCATCGCCAGCGGCAATGGCTTGATTGGAGGTGTTGCGTATATCCCGAATCAAATCCTGATCGGAGGGCCCTTGCGCATTGCCGGATATCGAACTGGCTGCTGGAGAATTCATCCGGCGATTTTATCAATAGGCTACAGCGCCTTATCCGTCAGAGTAACAATGCTCAACGAATAGGGGGAGCGCTGAACATGCGATCTATCTCGTCGAGCATCGATAGGACGCCCTTTCAGGGCTCATCTTCTTTTTCGCCACGGAACCCAGGGCTTCGCCCTGGGCTGGGATATGTCGCCCCTTCGGGGCTGTTCTAGCTTTGCTGGGTAGCTGCGGCACTTACCGATCGCAAGGCTGCCAGTGCTGAGTTCGGCTCGGCGGCGAACTTGTTGCGATGGTCTGCAAGATAGCGATGAACGTCTGAGATGACTACGGAACCTTCGCCGACCGCTGACGCCACGCGCTTCACGGAGTTGGAGCGCACATCGCCGACGGCATACATCCCTGGCACGCTGGTCGCGTAGGGAGTACCGTCAAAGCCGTCTTCTCCTCCTGTGAGGATGAAGCCCTTCTTGTCCAGCCGTACCGTGCCGAAGAGCCAGCCGGAGTTGGGCTCGGCGCCGATCATCACGAAGACGCTTCCGATCGGCTTTCTTGTCGACTCGCCGGTTCCGCGATTGATCCAGGTGACGCAGTCGAGGGACGATTCGCCTTCGAGCTTCACGATCTCCGAGTTGGTATAGAGCGTGATATGCGAGGAGCTCTCGATGCGCGAGATAAGATACTGCGACATGGTGTTTGCCAGCGACTTGCCACGCACGATGTGATGCACATGCTTTGCGATGCCGGATAGAAACACCGCGGCCTGTCCCGCTGAGTTGCCACCACCCACCACGATTACCTCGTGGTCGCGGCAGAGCAGGGACTCCATCGCAGTGGCCGCATAGTAGATCCCGCGGTTTTCATACTGGCCGTAGTTCTCCACCGAAAGTTTGCGGTACTGCGCTCCGGAGGCCACCACGACAGATCGTGAGCAGACCGGGATACCACCCGCGAGGGTCAGCTTGTGGATGCCATCGATCTGTTCCGCCGTGACCGTATCTCTGGAGATGGCGAAGCGTACGCCGAACTTCAACGCCTGCAACTGGGCGCGGCTCGCCAGGCGCTGGCCGGAGATTCCGGTTGGAAAGCCGAGGTAGTTTTCAATTTTGGAGCTGGTGCCTGCCTGGCCTCCGGGAGCGGTGCCCTCGATCACAATGGTGCAGAGCCCCTCCGATGCTGCATAGACAGCAGCGGCGAGCCCTGAAGGTCCGGCGCCGACGACGGCCACGTCGTAGATCATCTCGGGATCGGGAAGCTCGGTGATGCCTAGCTCGTCGGCAAGCTGCGTGATGGTGGGCCGCCGCAGGATGCGGCCATCGGAGAGGACCACCGCAGGTAAGGTCGGCGTGGGTTCATGATCGGATAGGTCATCGAGTTGTGCGGTCTCCTCGGCAGGCTCCTCAACGATTCTGTGTGGATAGCTGTTGCGGATAAGGAAGCGCTGCAGTTGCGTAGTCTCCGCATCGTTGGCGCGTCCCATGAGGATGATTCCACTGGTCGCTTCGGCGATGATGCCGATGCGACGCCAGATGGTCGCTGAGGTGATGAGATTGGCGATATCGCCTTCTGCGCGCATGAGTCTCTGCAACTCGTTACGCGGGATGCGGAGGAGGCGGCTTGCGCGAACCGTTCGCGCTTCTACAAGCGATCCCTGTGAGGTCAGAAGATTCAATTCGCCGGAGAAATCAAGTCTCTGATGATGGGCTATGACCTTGGATTCGCCATTCGTTGCGGGCAGAGAGATATCGACCTGCCCGTCGAGCACGACGTACATATCGACCTGCCGCTCTCCGTGAGTGAACAGCGGGACGTTCGCGGGGAAGGCCTCCTCCCGGCCATAGGAACGCAGGCGCTCGAGCATCTCTTCGGTGAGTTTGGCGAAGGCGAGGTCCTGTCGATACTCTGGATTGTTCCAGACACTGTTCTCGGTGTTTTCGTTGGCGGGCATGGCTTTGGAATATCCTCGCTGGGGTCGTGACCTTATTCTAGTCAGACCGTGGTTGAAAAGCGCAGGGCCAAGAATCCCGGTAGAAATAACCCTGCTTCTGCGACTTTCGCCGGTTTTTCTGCTCGACCTCCTTATCGCCTCAGCCAGGACGCCAACGTACGTGTTAAGCTGGCGCATTCCCAGCAGCCGTATTGAATGGTTTGATTGATCGAAAAATCCACACAAAGGATAGGGCGGAATTTTGGTGAATAGACGGAGATTTATCGAAGGTTCCCTGGCGCTTACTGCAGGCGTGGTTTTATTCGATCAGGCCCGCAAGGCGGAAGCTGCTCCAACCACTCAGGATAGTTTGTTGTCACGCATGACGTGGCTGAACGAACCCGCTTCCGCAAAGATTGCCGGCGAACAGATTGTCGTTCGCAGCCGTGCCAAGACGGATTTCTGGCAGAAGACATTCGATGGCTATATCGCCGATAGCGGGCACTTCGATCATCTTTCAGTGCCCGGAGACTTTACCTTCACAGCCTGCATTAATGGCAAGTATGCAACGCAGTACGATCAGGCGGGGCTGATGGTCAGGCTGGACAGCGAAAACTGGATGAGATGCGGCACCGAGTTCATCGATGGAAAGCGATTTGCGAGCGTTGTTTTCACACGCAACTATTCCGACGGGTCGACTCTGCCGGACCTCTCTGACACGGAACCTGTCTGGTGGCGAGTGATTCGCAAGCGGGATTCTATTGAGACGCTCTGTTCGCTGAACGGCGTTCAATTCACCTCCGTTCGTATGGGATATTTTCAGCCGACTCGACCGGTAGAGGTGGGGATTATGTGCGCTGCTCCGAGCGGTCCAGGATTTGAAGCTACCTTCAAGGATCTGAAGCTGCAGACGACCTAGATAGCGGCGTTCCTTTGTGGCTTCTAAACGGCTTGCTAACGAGTAGTGTGGTTGAACTTCCAGGCATTCGAATGGCTGCTTTCAGCTTCGAGTCACGAGTTTCGAGATACGAGATATTCGTCAGCCCGTGAGAACTCACGACTCTGCTTCCCATGATGTTTGTGAGAGGACAGAACTGCCAAAGCTTCGTTATTCTCTTTCCATACAAGCCTTGAGCGAGACGACTGCGAGGAGAATTTCCATGCGAAATTTATTTGAAGCAGCAACGGTAGAAGAGGTGAAGGGGAGGATTGCGAGGCTGCGGCCTGACAGCGAACGGCTATGGGGCGAGATGAATCCAGCGCAGGCGCTGGCCCATCTCTCTGCTCAGTTCGAGATGATCGCGGGACGAACCTTTCCGCCGCGCAGCATGCCTGGCCGGTTGTTCGGGCGTTTCGCGAGATCGATTGCACTGAATGAGAAACCGTTTCGACACAGCATGCCGACGGACAAAGAGCTGGTGGTGAATGACGATCGCGATTTCGATACAGAACGGCAAAGGCTGCAGGAGATGATTGGCTGCTTCGCAGAGAACGGTCCCGCAGGGTGCACGAAGCATCCGCATAGCTTCTTTGGGTGGCTAAC
Organism: Granulicella mallensis; assembly: GCF_014203225.1. Lineage (GTDB taxonomy): Bacteria > Acidobacteriota > Terriglobia > Terriglobales > Acidobacteriaceae > Granulicella > Granulicella mallensis_A. The sequence continues at coordinate 53,967 of NZ_JACHIO010000010.1, forward strand.
ACCGGAGGAGTGGGCGAGGTTGATGTACAAACATGTGGACCATCATCTGCAGCAGTTTGGGGTTTAGGGTAGAAATCCTGGCTGTCCCCTGGAAAGAATGGCCCTTCTCGCTGTAGCGGCTTGCTGCATCCTACTGAAGGACGAGGACCTGAAGGTTCTATGGCTTTCTTTGTGTCATTGGCGACGTTGGCGGAGAAGCTCTCGCGGGAGGGCAGCCGCCTGAAAAAACGTGCGGCGATCGCCGAGGCGATTGCGTCTCTGCATGCGGCTGCTCCGGAGAGCACCGATGCGGGACGATTTGCGCTGTATTTGGCAGGCCAGCCTTTTGCGGAAAACGATGCACGCAAGCTGAATGCAGGCGGTGCGTTGCTGAGTCGCGCTGTGCTGGCGGTTGCAGGCGTGGATCATGCTCAACTCACCGCAGCGTATCGACGGCACGGCGATCTTGGGGCTGCGGCGCATGACCTGCTGGTGGCTCCTCATGGCAAAGCCTCGTCGACGGCCACTCTGACACTCGACGATGTGGCGGATGCGTTTGCCGTGATGGCCGTGGCGCGTACGACGGCTGCGCGCTCGTCTCTGGTGGAGGGGCTGCTGACACACGCTACGGCGCTCGAGGCGAAGTATCTGTTGAAGCTGATGCTCGGCGACATGAGAATCGGCGTGAAGCAATCGTTGATCGAAGAAGCGATTGCTGTGGCGTCGGGCACTGAGGTGGCTGCGGTACGTCATGCCGTGATGCTGGAGGCGGACCTGGTGCGTGCCGTAGGGCGCGCCTTTGCGGGAACGCTGGCCGCGGCACGCATGACCTTGTTTCATCCCCTGGGGTTCATGCTGGCGTCGCCAGTGGAGACGCCCGAGGCTGCGGTGGAACGATTTACCGAGGCGCCCGCGAAGGAAAAGCCTGCGAAGGTTGCGAAGCCGAAGAAGACGCGGAAGAAGCGTGTTGGCGAGGACTTTGTCGATCTTGCTCCCGTGCAGGAGGTGGTCGCCAGGGATGCGGCAGAGGAGGGGCTCGCAGAGGATGCGCAGATTGCGGCGTCGGTGAGCGGAGAGCCGTCTGCCGGGAGTTCTGGAGTGCTTGCCTTTCTGGAAGACAAGTATGACGGGATGCGGGCGCAGGTGCATTGCGGTGATTCCTCGCAACCGGGGCGTGTCGCGATCTACTCGCGCAATCGCGAGGACATTACGCAGAGCTTTCCGGAGCTTGCCGAAGCCTTCGCGCAGGTAGAGGAGCCCATGATTCTGGATGGAGAGATTCTTGGCTGGGACTATGGGAAGGCGCAGGCGCTGCCGTTTGCGGTGATGGGGCAGAGAATCGGACGCAAGGTGGTGAGCGATGAAGTGCGTCGGCAGATTCCCGCTGTCTTTATGGCCTTCGACCTGCTCTTTGTGGGAGACGAGCTTTTGTTGCCTCTTCCGCTGACCAGGAGGCGCGCGCTTCTGGAGGAAGTTGTAGGGCGGTGGGGCGAGCGTGCGCGTTCCGCTTTGACCGCTGACTCGACTCGCAAGACAGACCAGGCTGGATTGTTCTTGGAGACAACTCCAGTCGCTGAACAGAAGACACGGTGGATGCTGTCACCCTCTCAACCTGTGACGGACGCGGCGGCCATCGACCAGGCGTACCGGGATGCGCGCGCACGAGCGAACGAAGGCGTGATGCTGAAGCGGGCCGACTCGGCGTATCTGCCGGGGCGTCGTGGCCTGGCGTGGGTGAAACTGAAACGCGAACTCGCGACGCTGGATGTGGTCATTACCGGGGCGGAGTTCGGACACGGCAAACGTGCGGGTTTGCTCTCCGACTACACCTTTGCCGTGCGGGGACAAGCTGGCCAATTGCTGAACGTTGGTAAAGCGTACTCTGGCCTGACGGACGCGGAGATTTTGGAGATGACCGAATGGCTCAAGGCCCACACACTTGAGGATCGCGGATACTTCCGCACGGTCGAGCCGCAGATCGTGCTGGAGGTGGCCTTCAACAACATCATGCGGTCCACGCGTCATGCCTCCGGCTTTGCGCTGCGCTTTCCGCGCATCCTGCATATCCGGCGGGACAAGCCGGTCAGCGAGATCGACACGCTGGAGCAGGTGGAAGCGGTGTATCAAACGCAGCCCGATCGGCCTGACGAGAGTCTTGAGGAATAGCTAAGGGCAAGATTTACGCCAATGCAACATTCAATTCATAAGCTGAAATCATGTCTATGGATCGTCGCCACTTTCTCTCGCTTCTAGGAGCCGCTGGAACCGTTGCTACACTCGGTCATTCGCCGGTGGCGCAGGCTGAACCCGCTCCCGCCCCTGCACAGGACTTCGACTTCATCTTCCTGACCGATACCCATATTCAGCCGGAACTCGATGCCACCAAAGGCTGCGATATGGCGTTCAAGAAGATGCGCACGCTCAAGGCTGACTTCGCCATCCAGGGTGGAGATCATATCTTCGACGGATTAGCTGTACCCAAAACGCGTTCGATCAGCCTCTTCGATCTTTACGACAAGACACAGCAGGATCTGAGCCTGCCGGTCCATCACACGATCGGCAACCACGACTGCCTTGGCATTTACACCAAGAGCGGCATCGAGCCCACGGACCCGCAGTACGGCAAGAAGTACTACGAAGAGCACGTCAGCAAGCTGTACTACAGCTTCGAACACAAGGGCACGCACTTCATCGTGCTGGACTCCATCGGTCTCACGCCCGACCGTGCGTATGAGGGCCGCATCGATGCGGCGCAGTTGCAGTGGCTCGCGGACGATCTGAAGGCGCAGCCTGCGGGAACGCCGATCATTGTCACCAGCCATATTCCTATCGTCAGCGCCATCGATTCCTATTCCCCTGTGCCGGCGACGCCCCCGGCACACCACGGGAATACGGTGGCCAACTCCAGCGAAGTGATTCAGCTCTTTGAGGGGCACAATGTGCTCGGCGTTCTGCAAGGCCATACGCACGTCAACGAGCGTGTGGAGTGGCACGGCGTTCCTTACATCACCAGCGGTGCGGTCAGCGGCAACTGGTGGCAGGGAACTCGCCTGGGTGCGGCGGAGGGCTTTACGGTGGTGTCGCTGCGCGGTGGCAAGCTTACGACGCGGTACGAAACCTATGGGTTCAAGAGCATCGATCCGCACAATACCTAGAGTTGTAGGTGCCGTTTAGGCCTTGGGTATTGCAAGCTGTCATTGTGATCGAATGAAATTGTGTAGTGCAGCGGCGTGGGAAGAGGCAGCTGCAACTTTGTCTGGGTTGATCTCTGCAAGAAGTGCAAAGGCATGTCTGGTCTTATGGTAGGAACCTTTGGTTTTTGTGGCCCGAGACGCATTCACCAGGCATGGTTCTAAATCATCTTTGGAGATAGTTTCTATGTGTCGTTCATCGCCAGGAAGGGCATTGGGGCGAAATGCTGCACCATAATAGGCGATCAAGGCATTGCGATCGGCAAGAAACCATGCTTCCATAGCCTGAACCATAAGAAATACCTGATGGCCCGGTAAATGAGCGAAGTTCCATCCATCATGGGTCTGAAGATAGATCGCTGGAGGAGAATCTGGTCTCACAGGTCCTTCTGAGTCAACCAGCAGGGCACAGGATTCACCTGCTTTGCCATTTTGAACTGCGGTCTTGAAGCGGGTAAAAGCCTGGTCACGTCCCCCGCATGCAATGATTTTCGGTTGCTGCTTGGCAGGAGCAATCTTCTTACAATACTCCGCAAAACCCTGCTTACACCTTGCTATCGTATCCTTGTTGTCTCCGCCTCCTTCAACGTAAATTTTAATCGTCACCAGCGATTCCCTCCGATTTCCCCACTGGCCCAAAGATTTCCAAGAGAATAATCTTTCAACCAGACAGCGAGGTCTGGTTGGCTCAAGCGTCTGATTACAGTGGACCCGTCGATTTTTTCTGAAACGCAAATAACTTCGGGGTCGTCAGAAAAAGCATCCACGAGTGCTGTGGAGTGCGTGGTAACAATGAGTTGCGTGCGCATTGATGCTTCTCGAAGTAGATCGGCCAGGGTCGGAATAATATCAGGGTGAAGTCCAAGCTCAGGCTCGTCAATACACGTAACGGGGGGGGGGGTCGGATTGAGCAGAATTGCCAGAATTGCGAGCCAACGAAGCATTCCATCCGAGAGTCGATAGGCAGGTACCGAAAAGCCTCCGATTTCTTCAATGGCGACTTGCAGATGTGTGCTAACTACCCTGACCTCCACACTCTTAACGGGCTCATAGAATCGCCTTACAAGATCTGTAAGCCGTTCGAACACAGGTTTGTGATCATCTTTATAATGCGCCAGCATCTGGGCTAAATTGATTCCATTTTCTTCTAGCCGAACGATGGATTGGCCAACTGGTTGTGGGTCGCGTGGGGGACAATCAACGCCGAACTCCCAATCCTGGTGGAAGTCAAAACTTTCAAGAAATTCAGCGATTTCGAAAAGTTCAGGAAGAATCTGACCAATATTCGATGCTTGCACGGACGGTGAGGCCAATTGTGCAATGACAGATCTATCGGTATTAAGGCCGAAGACAATGGGCCCTTCATCGGCTCTTGCCATTCGCAGGTGAAGGGTACCGTAAGGGCCGTCGCGTTCAAACCAGCTTTGGAGGGTATTTATGTTACCGCCGATGTCACTGGTGCCTATTGATTCACGCTTAATACGAAAAGAAGATTCGTATAGTTCCAAGTTTATAGAGAGATTAAAGTATTCGGACTTGTCACCGATTTGACTTGTTCGTACATCGCCAAGGGAAAGCTGTGCGTGCAGGGCGCAAAGCAAACTCTTGTTTTTCTTCCCCTTCCAAACCCATTCGCTTACTCCTCCGGTAGCAAGCACCGAACTCCACGGGTCCTTATTGGGGAGGACATGCAGAAGACGAATTATCTCAATGAAATTGGATTTTCCACTGCCATTTGGGCCAATAAGTATATTGAGGCTGCGAAGTTCGATTGGCTCCGCCTCGGGCCCAAAGGAGAGAAGATTGACGGGACGAATGGATTTTATGAATGGATGCGTCATGTGCACTCTCTTGTGTCACTTATAGCCTACAGCGACCATCTACGGTAGAGCTATCCTTACAGGACACAGGACGGCAGATCGAACACATTTAACGTAAACGTAGCTTGAGGCGTTTCTTCATCAGTGTTACGGCTTCCTTGCTTTTATCCACCAGGATGTAACTGCGGCCGTTGCGTGCGGCGGCCAGGCCTGTGGTGCCGCTGCCTGCGAAGAAGTCCAGCACCGTGTCGTCTGGGTTCGAATGCACGCGGACGATGCGTTCCAGAATGCCCAGAGGCTTCTGGGTGGGGTAGCCTGTTTTTTCCTTGCCCGTAGGCGAGACGATGGTGTGCCACCAGACGTCGGTGGGTGTCTTGCCGCGACGTGCCTTTTCAGCGCCCACGAGGCCGGGAGCCATGTAGGGAATCCGGTCGCTGGCTTCCAGGTTGAAGGTGTAGTGCTTCGGGTCCTTGGTGTACCAGAGGATGTTGTCGTGCTTGGCGGGCCAGCGTTTGGTGGAGCGTGCGCCGTAGTCGTAGGCCCAGATGATCTCGTTCTGAAAGCAGGCGCGGCCTGAGACGCCCTGCGTCGTAAAGACCTCGTCGAGCATGACCTTGCAGTAGTGCACCTCGCGCGGGTCTACGTGGAAGAAGAGAGAACCGGTGGCTGACAACACACGGTGCGCTTCTACCATGCGCGGGCGCAGGAAGCCGAGGTAGTCGTCGAAGCGGTCGGTATAGTTGGGGGCGATGGCCAGCTTCTCGGTACGGTAGCGTTTGCCGCCGAAGCCGATGCGATCGCCCGCATCGTCGCGAACGGTCTTCATGCGGGCGCGCCGCTGGGTCGTGCCGGTGTTGAAGGGCGGGTCTATGTAGATCAACTGCACGCTGGCATCCGGCAGGGAACGCAGCGCGGTGAGGTTTTCACGATGGAGGATGCGGTTCAAAGGGGAGCCTCTGCAAGCAGTCTATTATCGGCCGCGGTACTTTGGCGGAGATGTCTGCGCTTCCAGTTACGAGCCATGAGTTTCGAGTTGCGAGATTCGTGAATGGTTCGCAGGATGTTGAAGGCACATTTTCGCGGTTCTTGCTACACTCTCATCTTTGCAGGGAGCGAGCGCATGAATGTGACACAGCATCGTCTTGGGGTCATCGGAGCTGGAACGATGGGGAACGGCATTGCGCATGTCTTTGCGCGGGCGGGTTTCGATGTGGTGCTCTACGAGGTGAATCAGTTGGCGCTCGATCGCGGAATGGCGACGATTCGCACGAACCTCGATCGTGAAGCGGCCAAGGGCAAGATCGATCCGGCTGAGGTGCCCGCGATCCATACGCGCCTGAGACCGACTTTGAAGCTGCGCGATCTGGGCAACTGCACGCTTGTTGTGGAAGCGGCCACCGAACGCCTTGCGGTCAAGCAGCAGATCTTTCGTGAACTTGACGCGCTGCTTGCGCCTGAAGGTATTCTCGCGACCAATACGTCCTCCATCTCGATTACCAAGCTGGCGGGAGGCACGACGCGGCCTGATCGGGTGATTGGCATGCACTTCTTCAATCCTGTGCCGATCATGTCGCTGGTGGAAGTCGTTCGTGGCCTGCAGACCTCGGACGCGACGTACGAGACGGTGCGGCTGCTGGCGCTGGAGGCAGGGAAGTCACCGGTTGCGGTCAACGATGCGGCCGGGTTTGTCTCCAACCGGGTGCTGATGCCGCTCATCAATGAGGCGATCTTTGCCGTAATGGAAGGGGTCGCGACGGCCGATGCGGTCGACGAGATCTTCCGGCTTGGGATGGCGCATCCGATGGGGCCACTGACGCTGGCCGACTTCATTGGGCTCGATGTCTGCCTGGACATCATGCGTGTGCTGGAGGACGGGCTGGGCGATCCGAAGTATCGTCCGTGTCCGCTGCTGGTGCGCATGGTCGATGCCGGTTGGCTGGGGCGGAAATCCGGGCAGGGCTTCTATACCTATCCCGTGAAGCTCTGATCGGCCGAACCTGAACTACACTTAACTACATCTCATAGGCAGACTGTTGCAGGAGAAGTGCTTTGTCGAACGAATTGTACTTTGAAGATTTACATCCGGGGCTGAAGTTCAACTCCAGCCGCAGCTACAAGGTCACCGCGGAAGAGATCAAGGAGTTTGCCGAGCGCTACGATCCGCAGCCGTTTCACCTGGACGAGGCGGCGGGCGAAAGCTCGTTCTTCAAGGGGCTGGCAGCGTCGGGCTGGTTGACGGCGGCCATCGTGATGCGGCTGCGCGTGGAGTCCATCCACATTGCGGGTGGCATGATCGGCGCGGGCGTCGAGGAGATTCGCTGGACGCAGCCTGTGCGCCCTGGAGATTCGCTGCGTACCGAAGCGGAGATTCTGAATGTGCGGCACTCGGCCTCACGGCCTGCGTTTGGCGTTGTGCGCTCACGGACCCTGGTCTTCAATCAGCGCGACGAGATCATTATGCGTTCGGTGGTGAACTTCCTGGCACCGTTGCGTCATCCGGCGTAGCTAGTTTGGTTCATCTTGCACAGAAAGCGGGCGTATTCTGTAAGTTGTGCGGATGACAGTTTTAGCTTCGGGATCGAAGGGCAACTCTACGGTAGTTGCCTCAGGTTCGACGCGCATTCTGGTGGACGCGGGCCTTTCGTGCCGTGAGATCCTGCGCCGTATGGCCCTGGCATGCGAAGATCCCGCCGAGCTGAACGCGATCCTGATCACGCATGAGCATGTAGACCATATCTCGGGTCTGGCTGTGCTGGCGCGGCGGCTTCGCATTCCTGTTTTTTTTACCGAGCAGACGCATCGCGCCTGGGTACGGATGCTTACGCCGCGAACGACGATGTCCTACACCAAGTGGATGGAGATGATGCAGCGGGAGAAAGAGTCTCGTGCTGCTTCAGTGGCTGCGCAGGTGGAAGCCAACGTCCTAGTGGAGGAGAAGCCAACCGAGGAGGAATCACCGGTAGCAGACGAAGCTCGTCCTGCGGCGAAGGCCGATGCCGCGTTTCTTCCGGCGGTTGAATATTTTCGCGCAGGGCAGAACTTCTGCATCGGTGATATCGATGTCAATCCCTTTACGATTCCTCACGATGCCGTTGACCCTTGCGGCTTTGTTTTTCATGCGCGGCACGAGTCCATCCGCATGGCGATTGCGACTGACCTTGGATATATTCCGCCCAACGTGAAGCAGGCGCTGCGGAATGTCGATGTGCTGCTGCTGGAGTCGAACCACGACCTGGAGATGCTCAAGGATGGCCCCTATCCGTGGTCGGTAAAGCAGCGTGTGCTTTCGCGGGTTGGACATCTCTCCAACGATGCTGCCGCGGAGTTCCTGATGCGCGACTACGATGGCGGTGCGCACACCATCGTGCTTGGCCATCTCTCGGCCCATAACAACCTCCCGGAGCTTGCCCGTCTGGCCGCCGAACAGGCCATCGGCAGCCGCATGACGCTGCTGGGTAATCGCGTGCTACTGGCTGCCCAGGACACGCCTCTCGAACCTATTTGTCTTTAGAATGAGCGCGGTATCACCCGGGATTCCCACATGCGGAAGAAAAAGGTGGTTCCTGCTGCTCCCTGAATTCATCTAAACTAGAAAGTACTGCACGAATGCCGATCGCACCCTATCCTCGCTCCCATCGCCACGAGACCTGTAACGATCAGGTGATCGGAGCCATTCTCTCGGGCTGGCGCTATGACATCTCAGGCATTCCCAAGGACCTTCGTGGCGACTACGAGGCCCATCTTCGCGGCTGCACCTACTGCCGGAGACGCCAGCGTCTGCACCGGACGGTCGATATCCTGCTTCTGGCGGCGACTACTCTCTCCTTTGCGGCGTTCCTGATGGCAGCGCTGGTCATGCACAAGATCGAGGCCTACAGCCACATTAGCGGCAGCGTCCATGTGCATCTGCACGGTGAAGGCCGAGCGGCCCTGGCCCGGATTCCCGACAGCATCGCGATCAGCCTGGAGGCTGTTGCCTGCACGGGCGTCTTCGTCTCCCTGCTGCTCTGGGTACTGGTAGCCATCGCAACGCCGATTCCGGGCATGCTGTCGACCATGTTCCGCGAACGTATCTCCCCGGAAGAGCGCGATCGCCTGCGCAAGCAGGCAGCCTGAGCCGCCCCGCGATTTCGGCATCAAATTTGAGCGACCCCAATTCATCTTCCCTTACTCCTTCCTCCACCGGGCAGCTTCTGTCCGTGGAAGCGGAGAGGGCTGCGCGGGAGTCAACGCGGAGGCGCAACGACGACAGGCACTCCTCTCTGCTCGACTATCCGGCGACATATCTGCTGATCGGCATCAATCTTCTGGTCTTCGCGATGATGTTCCGGTATAGCCCTGCGCTTCCGTTGATCCGGCAGCATGCGGGCTGGCAGATTCTTACCGCCTCCTTTGACGTGAATACGCTGCTCCGCTTCGGCGGCAGCGATGCCGCTTATGTCATGAACGGTCAGTGGTGGCGGCTGATTACCTCCACCTTCGTCCATGTGACGATCCTGCACCTTGTTTTGAATATGTGGTGCCTGTGGAACCTGGGTCTCTTTGGCGAGCCCCTTCTGGGCCGGCCCGGCTTGATTGCGGTGTATCTCCTGACGGGCACGGCGGGCATGATGCTTTCGCTCACTTTGAGTGTCGCCCAGCAGCAGGACTCCCTGGTGGCAGGGGCCTCAGGGGCGATCTTCGGTCTTGCAGGAATCCTGATTGTTCTGCTGTCCAACCGCAAGCTTGCCGCACCGTGGAAAGAGCTGCGCAGCCTCCGGCGCTCGGTAATCTGGTTTGCGGTGCTCAATCTGGTGATTGGGATTGTGCCGCAGGTGCTGCCGTCGTTCTCAGACGGTCAGCTTGCAAGGCTGCATCTTGATCCTGGTTCGCTGCCGCACATCGACAATTCAGCCCATCTCGGCGGTTTCCTCTGTGGTCTGGCGCTTGGATTTCCTTTATTTCCCCGTATGACCTCGGGGAAGTCGAGCTATCGCGCCCGGCAGGCATGGGTGTTTGCCGTCGCCGCTTTCCTGCTTTGCCTGTTCGGCTATGGCCTGGCTAAATTTGCTTAGAAATCCACAATTGTGCCGACATCTCCACAGGCATGCTCCGGCAATAGAGGCCTATACTTGCGCCAAAGGAAAAAGCCCTCGGGTGGCCGGGGGCTTTTCCTTGTCTGAAATTAATGCCTGAGAATTAGCTGATGGAGAGCGTCGCGGTGGCGGCAAACTTTCGTACCATCGCCAGCAGTAGACGCCGGTCGCTTTCGCCAAGGTTGGAAGAGTAGCGCTGTACCTGAGTGAGGAAGCGGATCTCGTCCTCCTTGAGGCTTATGCCCGGAACATCCTTAACGGAATCCTCCGCGAAGAACTGGCTTAACGGCAGATCAAGCGCCGCGGCGATCTTCTGCAGTGTCTCCAGCGAGGGTACGGTGTGGCCGTTTTCGACACGCGAGAGATAGCAACGCAGCAGACCTGTGCGCTTTTCAATGTCTCCCTGCGACATGCCCTTCTGCAGACGAAAGTCACGAATCGTCATTCCGATATTGATCGGTGCTGGTCCGGGTGAAACCGCCATCTCCGACGGCAGAGCTGTTTGCATATGTGCCATTAGCGGTAAAGTAACGATCTCTTACGAAGGTAGCAAGAGCTAAGTTCAAGAATCGTCAGCTTTGTACCACGCAAGATTCGTGCATTTGACGGCACTGGGAAAGCAGAGTGTAGAGAGTAGAGGATAGAGCGTAGACGAAAGCGGTTCTCTCTACGCTCTACACTCTATTCTCTACACTCTGCTTTACCCCATGTACATGCCGCCGTTGACGTCCAGCGTGTGTCCGGTGATGTAGCTGGCGGCTTCGGAGGCCAGGAAGGCGACTGCGGCTGCGGCTTCCTGTTCCGTGCCGACGCGGCCGAGAGGGACCTGCGCGATCATGGCTGCCTTGTGTTCGTCGGGCAGGATGGCGGTCATGGCCGTCTCGATGTAGCCCGGGGCGACGGCGTTGACCGTGATGCTGCGGCTGGCGAGTTCACGGGCCATCGCCTTGGTCATGCCGATCATTCCGGCCTTGGAGGCAGCGTAGTTGATCTGTCCGGCCTGTCCTACCTCGCCCACGATGGAGGTGATGTTGATGATGCGGCCCCAGCGCGCCTTGAGCATGGAGGAGCAGCAGGCCTGCGATAGCAGGTACGCGCCGGTGAGGTTGGTGTTGAGGACGTCGTCCCAGTCCTGGCGCTTCATGCGCAGCATCAGGCCGTCCTTGGTGATGCCGGCGTTGTTGACGAGGATCTCGATCTTGCCGAATTCGGCGATGACGGCCTTGGCGCAGGCTTTGATCGACTCTTCATTCGCGACGTCGAGGGCAAAGGTTTTGGCCTGGCCACCGGCGGCTACGATCTCGGCGGCGACGGATTCGAGCTTTTCCGCGTTTCGCGCCGCCAAGGCGAGGGTTGCTCCGGCTTTGGCGAGTTCAAGGGCACATGCCCGACCGATACCCTGCGACGCACCGGTTACCAGCGCGATTCTTCCTGCTATTTCACTCACAATGTTCCTCGTTTCTGTTGCCTATAAATCAGTTGGAATTCTCCACTATTAAAGTATCTCAGGCACGATATTCTTGTGCGAGTCATGTCCGAACGCCCCACACCGCACCCCGCCGCCCAACATCCCGAAAATACCACCGAAGTCTACGCTATTCATGGCGCGGAGCCGGAGGTTCTTGCCTATGCGATGGCTAAGTACTCGCGTTCGGCCCTGACCCTGCGTGAATCGCTGGCTGAGATCAGCTCGCAGCGGGCTGAGCAGTTCCTGAATACGTTCTACTTCCAGTACGGCCATCGCTCCATCGCCGACCTGGCGCACATTCCGTTTGCCGTGGAGAAGCTATCGCTTCTGGCGGCGATCTGTCTGGTCGATGAGACGCGCTGGGATGGGCAGGAGCGCTCCACGCGCTACCAGGACTTCCGCCGCAGCGGATGGTTTACGCCGGAGCTCGCGACGAAGCAGCGCAAGCTATACACGCATGCGATTGAGGATCTCTTCAAGGCGTACGACTCGCTGAGCGCGGGAATGTTGAGTGCGCTCAAGCGTGCGATTCCGCAGCCGGAGTCGATGAAGGCTGACAGCTACGAGCGCACGTTGAAGGCCCGTGCCTTCGATGCGGCGCGCTATCTGCTGCCGCTTGCGACGAATACTTCGCTCGGACAGATTGTGAACGCGCGCACGCTGGAGACGCAGGTCTCGCGGTTGCTCTCCAGCCCGTTTGCGGAGATTCGCGATCTTGGCACGAAGCTGCGTAACGCGGCCAGCGAACCCGCATGGAACGTGCAGCGCGACAAGCTGGAGCAGCTTGCAGGCGAGGGAAGCGTCGCGGCGGATGCGACGACGGAGATCCTCAACGAACTGATGCCTCCTGTGCGCACCGCTCCCACGCTGGTGAAGTATGCCGAGAAGAACGACTACCAGTGCAAGAGCCGTGCAGAACTGGCCCAGGCCGCGCGTGAGCTGATGAAGGATGCGCCGATCTATCCGGCTCCTATCGTCGACCTGTTGGATGATGATGAGGACCTTGAGGTGGAGATTGCGACCTCGCTCGTCTATCCGCACTGCCATTACTCGTACCGCCAGCTTCGTGGGGCAGTGGCGTCTCTGACCGAGACGCGGCGCAATGAGCTGCTGAAGCTGGGAGCGGTGCATCGCGGACGCCATGATGAGCTGGTGCGCGCCTTCAATGCCGGTCATGGCTTCCGCTTCGACATCCTCATGGATATTGGTGGCTTCCGGGATATGCACCGCCATCGCCGCTGCGTGCAGTTGCTACAGGAGTTCTCGGACGTTCATGGCTATGACGAGCCGGTCTGCCCAGGCCAGCCGACGCTCGCCGAGGCGGGCCTCGGAGAGCAATACCGCGACGCGATGAATGCAGCGCTGGCTGCCTACCGCACAGTCTGCGACAGTGGCGAAGCCGAGGCAAAGCAGAGCGCGCAGTATCTGCTGCCGTTGGGAATGCGTTGCCGCAGCCTGTTCAAGATGGACTTTGCCGAGGCGCTTTATATTGCCGAGCTGCGTTCGGGGATTGCGGGACACTTCAGCTATCGGCGTGTGGCGTGGGAGATGTATCAGGCGATTGCTACGCGGCATCCGGCGCTGGCGGGGCTGTTCCGGATTGAGGATGTGAATGTGCCGATGGACTTATTGAAGAGGTAAATTACGCATGTCGCCTGAAGAGCTAAACACGCTGGCAAGGCGAGTGCTTGATGCAGCCTTTCGCGTTCACACAACATTAGGGCCGGGGCTTTTAGAGAACGCCTATACCGCGTGTCTTATCTATGAACTGCGCCGTGCGGGACTGGATGTCAAGACTGAGGTACCCGTGCCTGTCGTATACGAAGGCGTGAAATTAACGGATGTGGGATACCGGAGCGACATTCTGGTGGCGAACGAACTCGTGATTGAGATGAAGTCGTTGGAGGCAATTGCACCTGTGCATCTCTCTCAGTTGATCTCGTATCTCAAGCTTTCAGACCGTCGTCTTGGGTTGCTGCTGAACTTCAACGTGGAGCGGTTTAAGGATGGAATCTATCGTCGGGTAAATGGCCTGTGAAAGCCTTGACGCAAAGGGCGCTAAGAGAAGAGCCAAGTTTCGCCACGGCTATCGTGGCGAAACTTGGCTCCCTTTGCGAACTTTGCGTCAAAGCTTTTCCTGCTGCCCGGTAAAGCGGAACGGATTGAAGTTTGTATGCGCATCGAAGGTATCGATGCCTTCGGCACGCTTTAGCCAGCCGATCACGAGATAGGTCAGCGGCGTCGCCAGCACCTCATAGCCGACCTTCAGCAGGTAGCCCACGACGATAATCTCGACGAGCTTATGGGCGGAGAATACCCCTCCGAAGGTGATGACGATGACCAGCGTGGTATCGACGGCCTGGCCTACGACCGTTGAGCCCACGGTGCGAGTCCATAGCATGCGGCCTTTCGTCAGGAGCTTGAGCTTGGCCATGGTGAAGGAGTTGGCGAACTCACCGGCCCAGAAGGCGATCAGGCTGGCGATGAGGATGCGCGGCAGAAAGCCGAAGACCGTAACGAAGGCCGCCTGGTTATGGAACTCCGGATCGGAGGGCAGCGCGATGACCAGGGCTGAGACGGCGTAGAGTAGCGCGGTCCCGAAGAATCCCAGCCAGATGGCGCGCCGTGAGGCTGCGTAGCCGTAGATCTCGGTGAAGATGTCGCCGAAGATATAGGTGATGGGGAAGAGTACCATCGCGCCGCTGGTGGAGAAGGCCGGAATATGCCAGAACGGCCCGATGCGGATGACCTTCTGCGCGAGCAGGTTCGATACCAGAAGGATCACGACGAAGGCGGTCGTCAGGGCGTCGAGATAGCGGAATCGAGACATGAGATCAGGGTATCGCAGGATGTTGGCGACTTTCGCTTTTCTTTTGCTATGGCCTGGGGGTTAGTGCTAGACTCGGCTTTGACATTTCACCTCGGCGTGACCCCAGCTTGAACCTATCTTAAGGAGATAAACATCGTGGCAGATGACCGCAGCAAAGCCATAGAAACCGCACTTTCTCAGCTTGAAAAGCAATTTGGCAAGGGGTCGGTGATGCGGCTCGGCGCGAAAGAGGCGATTGGGCCAATTTCGGTAATCTCCACGGGGTCGATTTCCTTTGACGCGGCGTTGGGTGTAGGTGGCGTGCCTCGTGGGCGCGTGATCGAGATCTTTGGGCCGGAAAGTTCGGGAAAGACGACCATTACACTGCAGATCATCGCTGAGGCGCAGAAGAACGGCGGCCTGGCGGCGTTTGTGGATGCGGAGCACGCTCTCGATCCAGCTTATGCAAAGAAGTTGGGTGTCGACACCGACAATCTGCTCGTGAGCCAGCCGGACTACGGCGAACAGGCACTGGAGATCGTCGAAGCGCTGGTTCGCTCGGGCGCCATCGACGTACTGGTCGTGGATTCGGTGGCTGCGCTGGTGCCGAAGGCTGAGCTTGATGGCGAGATGGGCGATTCGCACATGGGCCTGCAGGCCAGGCTGATGTCGCAGGCATTGCGCAAACTGACTGGAACAGTGTCGAAGTCGCGCACCAGCCTGATCTTCATCAACCAGGTCCGCGAGAAGATCGGCGTCATGTTCGGCAACCCGGAGACGACGACCGGCGGACGTGCACTGAAGTTCTACTCCTCAGTGCGTATCGATATCCGCCGTGTCGGCGCGGTGAAGGAAGGCGATGTTGTCGTCGGCAACCGCACGAAGGTCAAGATTGTAAAGAACAAGGTCGCGGCACCCTTCCGCGATGCTGAGTTCGACATTCTCTTCGGAGAAGGTATCTCTCGTGAAGGCGACTCGCTGGATCTTGCGGTGCTGCACAATATCGTCGACAAGGCGGGTGCGTGGTACAGCTACCAGGGTGAGCGTATCGGACAGGGCCGCGAGAATGTACGCGGATTCCTGAAGGAAAACAAAGAGGTCTTCGGCCGCATCGATAGCGAACTGCGCAAGAAGCTCGGAATCAAGCCCGCGGATGATGTTGAGATCCCCGCTGCACCCGTCGATGGCCCAGCCCAGGCGGTTGAAGCTGTAAAGACACGCCGCGGATAATTTTGCCTGCAACCCAAGTAAAAGCCGTGACGGAAGATCGTCACGGCCTTACTTTTTTAAATTCCTTCTCAGCGGGCTGGGTGCAGGTTGAAAAGAACTCGAATCATTGCCAATTGAGACCAAAAGGTGGCCAACAAAACTCCTTTGTTATGAGTGCCCCCTTACAGCACCGTTCGCAGCCTCTGAGATCATAAGTTGGCCGAAACGTTTCTAACGGACCATAGCTTAGTTCAGCGTTTCGAGGGGGATCAGATTTAGGCGGATGTCCAGATGCTTTCACGATAGAGAATATTCTTTGTGTGAGGGTGCTACGCTATGAGCTTATTGAAGAATAAGGAGATATGACTCGATGGAGTTTGGTTCCCCCGAAGCTTCACCACCGCTCAAGGTTTCCTATCCGCAAAGCAATTTACGCCGTATATTAGTCGGCCCTCGTGGGCTTCGGGCAGGATGGGGTGCACTTAGCTTTGTGGCCCTATTGATCCTTCTCGGAGCGATAACTTACGGCTTAGTCCGCATTCTCCCACTCCCCGCCTTCGAAAGCGGCGGCTCTGTCACGATGACACCCTTTAATAAGGGAATCGTCGATGCGGTACTACTTGTGATCGTTGTGATTGCGACCTCGATCATGGCACGACTCGAAAAAAGGCAATTGGCAGACTATGGTTTCGGGCGAAGCAACGAACTCGGGCGATTCTTTTCCGGCGCAGGTTGGGGCTTTTTCTTTATCAGTCTCCTTGTTTTTGTACTGTTTGAAACACACAATTTGGTCTTTGAAAATCACCCGATCCGTCTTGGCACTGCATTTCTCTACGGCGTTGAGTGGTTTATCAGTATGTTTTTCGTTGGAGCTTTCGAAGAGACGATCTTTCGCGGCTATCTACAATGGACACTCGCACGCGGCATAACATTTTGGGGTGCCGCCGCCGTTCTAGCGATCATCTTCGGCTCTGCCCACGGTTCGAATCCTGGGGAATCGCATATTGGATTGTTTTCCGCCGCTGCGATCTCCCTCGCTCTCAGCCTGAGTATTTGGTACACGCGTTCCCTGTGGTGGGCTGTCGGCTTTCACACCGCATGGAACTGGGGAGAGACGTTTTTCTACGGAACTCCAAACAGTGGTTTGCTCGCTCAGGGACATCTTTTGTCCATTCGAGCTGAGGGTGCTTCGATTACCAGCGGAGGCTCGGCTGGCCCAGAGGGAAGTGTTTTTGTATTGCCGATAGTCCTGCTCGTAGGACTCGCTATTTATCTAACCTGCCGCCCTCGAATGTCGGCTGCAACCTTGAGGGGGTAACACTGCTGAATCGTCGGACCGTCCGAGAAATCCAGCCTTCATTGCGATTGGCACGAAATCGCCGAGTCGCCTTTCGAACGTCGTCCACCCCGACATAAGCTGGCCACGGTGGCCAAATTATGGGTTATTTTTCACAGGTGCTCGTAGAGGTGCAACAGCTTCATCGGAGGGAAGTCGGCGTCGGCATTTTTCCAGACCTCTTCGAGTTGCTGAAACTGCGCGGCGGCCTCCTGAGAGTTGCCGCTGAGTTGTAGCGTATGACCCAGCTCAAGCTGCGACAGAAGGATGTAGGGCGAGTTGGGAGAGGCGGCGCGGTGGTCGAGCACGCTGCGGAATTCGGCGGACGCCTGTTGCCAGTGGCGGCCCTGGAGATAGGCGAGGCCTCGGTAGTAGGCAGGGGAGAGGCCCATGACGACGACCTGGTCATAGGGACGAGCTGGTTCCAGGGCTTTAATGGCTTCGTCGGGCTGGTTGTGCTGCATGGCGATCGCGGCATTTACGGAGGGCAGTTCCACAAATTGAAGCTGTGTGTCGAGCGGAGATTCGGCGGTGACTTTCCTGGAGATTGCCTCCGCGCGAGGGATCTGTCCGATTCTGGCCAGGGCTAGCGCCGCGCCGGCTTCTACCTCGATATTGTGCGGTGCGTAGTGCAAGGCTTCTTCCGCGAGCTGTGCTGCCTGGGTGGGGTGTCCGGCATCTGCGTCAAGGCCTGCCTGTTCAACGATGATCTCCGCGGCGAATTCGGGCAGATTGTTGGCAATGGCGTTTTGCCTGGCGGTATTGAAACCGCGGTCTGCTTCTGCCTGCCGTCCCCGGTAGAAAGATACGGCAGCGATTTCATTGAGCATGGCGCTTTGTTGTGCTGCGCCCTGCACGAATTGTGCCTGGTGCTGCATCACGGCTTCGTTGTTCTGCACGAACGCACTCTTGTAGCAGACGACATGGAAGGCGACGGCGTTATCGTTTGCATGGGCGGGGTCACTGCAGAGGCGGTTGAGTTCCGTGTAGTTGCCCGATCGCAGGTCGGCCTCGGCAAGGACCGAATAGGGCAAAAGGATGGACGGGTCGAGCTCAATCGCCTTCCGTGCATAAGGGACGGCCTTTTGGGGTTGTCCGAGTATGTTGTACTCGACCGCGAGATTATTGACCGGAACGATGTCGCGCGGGTAGAGGCTCATCCATAGTTGATAGACCTCGATGGCCCGGTGGACTTCGCCTGTGTAGAAGCTGTAGTAGGCGGAGGAGATGTAGAGTTTCTCGCGGTCCGTGGTGCGCTCGCGAAGGTCGAATGCCTTCTGGGCGTAGATGCGGCTGAGTGAGCTCTCTCCGGCATTGGAATAGCTGCGGCCCAATTGGAGATAGGCGAGTGCGAACTGCGGATCGAAGTCGATGGCGAGTTTGTAGAAGGTCTGCGACTCGGTGTACAGACCGGTGGCATGTTTTTCTTCGCCGAGCCGGAAGGCATTCAGAGCGGCGACGGAACTGGTCGTGGCCTGGACCAGCGGAACGCTGAACTTTTGCAGTGATTCTTCAGACTCGCCGAGCCTGAGACGCATCTTCTCGCTGGCCTGACCCAGCGCATCGAGGATGCCGGCCTGGGAGTCGGTTTTTACCGACTCTGTGCCAAGACGGCGGCCGTTGGAACATCGCCAGGCGTCGATCTCCAGTTCGTAGCCTTGGCCGTGCGAGGTGAGCTCGCCGGTCAACAAGGCATGTGCGTTGCTCTGCCGGCAGGCCTGCATCTCTTCCGCGAGGCTGGCATCGGCGTTCTTCAGGAGATGCGCAAAGCTGTCGCGAGATACCAGTCTGAGGTAGGGCGACTCCTCCATCTTGATGCGGAAGGGAAGCGATAGCACATCGTCATAGTTGTGATTGCCGCTGCGGTTGAGGAAGCCGCCGATGGCGACGCTGTCATGGCTATGAATGAGCGGCTGACGCTGACGCCAGATGTAAAAGAGTGCTGTCGCGAGCGGAAGAGCCACTCCGCAGAGAGCGAGGAGGAGGCGGCGTCGTCCTCGGCGCGGTGGGGTTGCCTCCAAAGCTATCTGGGAAGATGGAACGATCTGGAGGTTTCGTGCGACAGGGGGTAGCGGCTCCGCTGGGGAGAGGGCCGGGGTGTCGAAGATCGGAGAGGCATCGCCGATGAACCGGTATCCGCGGCGGGCGATCGTCTCGATAAATTGGGGGGAGGCTGCGTCGTCGCGGAGTGCTTCGCGAAGCTTGGCGGCGGCGACGCGGAGATTATTGTCGAACTCGACGAAGGTCTTCTCGTCCCAAAGCCGGTTGCGCAGCTCTTCCCGGGTGACGATCTGGCCCGGCTGCTCGAGTAGAACGAGCAGCATCCGGAAGGGGATCTCCTGAAGGCGAACCCTCATGCCGTTGTGGAAAAGTACTCCCGCACCGATCCTGACCTCAAAGGGGCCGAAACGATAGCCGTCACAAGGCCGGGGAGATGGAGTTGAAGCGGGGGTCACGGAATCATGATATCAACCCCAAATGGCAGATAAGGCTGGACATGAAACCGGGTTGGATGTGGAAGAGGCTCCAGAAACGGGGTTAGAACTCGTCGAGCCGATTAAGTAAGTTTATGAAAAAGAATAGTTTGTTTGTTAATGGGCTCTTAATAATCAATTTCTTTGACATCCAGGGGGGAGGAAAGTTTATTAGGGGGCAATGCCGACAACCAATCGTAGTGCCCGCGCCTTTGCGATGTCCTTTAGACGTATCTGTGGCCTAACCGTCGCTGTTGTGTGTCAACTTGGATTGCTGCTTACGCCTTCTGCCTTGAGGGCTCAGACGGCGACTGTGTCGATCCTGCACTCGTTTGCAGGGACTACGGATAGCCAAGCACCGAATGCCGCATTGATCCAGGCTGGGGATGGGAATCTGTACGGTACAACCCTCGGAAATCTTTTCACAGATTATGGCTCGCTCTTCCAGATCACACCCTCCGGCACGCTAACTCAGCTCTATTCGTTCTCGGGCGGCAGTGACAGCGCCACACCCTTTGCAAGTTTGATTCAGGGCAGTGATGGGGGACTCTATGGAACGACCTATGGCAACTTGATATCGGGTACCGATGGTTCGGTCTTCAAGTTGCCCTTTGGGGGCACTACGCTGGATACGCTTTTTACGTTTACGGGCGATGCGAATGGAGGTTTTCCTTTCGCGGGTTTGGTAGAGGGCAGCGATGGCAACTACTATGGCACGACCTCAGGAGGGGGGATAGGCGGCACGCTCTTCCGGGTCACTCCTGCTGGGGTGCTGACCACGTTGGTTAGCTTTTCGGGCAGCGGCTTGACTGGCAGTTTTCTTACAAGCCCGCCAGTCGAGTTCACGGACGGCAACTTCTACGGCACAACTAACAGTGGTGGAGTCAGCAATTTTGGGGTCTTCTATCAACTGACGCCCGCAGGTACGTATTCCGCGCTCTATAGCTTTACAGGAACGGGTGACGGCGCCTCTCCTGCCGGCACGCCAGTTGCTGGAAGTGACGGCAACTTCTACGGTGCGACCGGTTCGAATGCATCCGTTACGACACCTGACATGAATGGCACGATCTACAGGATGACACCCGGCGGGGTCCTTACCACGTTACATACCTTCAACGGCACGACGGATGGAGCGGGTCCCGTAGGTCTGATTATGGGAAGCGATGGCAATTTGTACGGAGCTGCTGGCAGCGGTGGCACCAACGGCAATGGAACGCTCTTCGAGGTTACGACCACAGGGACGTTTACGGTCCTATACTCCTTTGGCAGCACGGCGACAGACGGGAATATCCCCGCTGCTCTGCTTCAAGCGAGCGACGGTAACTTCTATGGAACGACTTCTGCCGGTGGTGCGAATGCAGCCGGTACAGTCTTTAAGCTAAGCCCAGCGACAGCGCTCCCTGCTCCCGTGCAAATCACTCCGAGTGCCAGCATGATTCCCCTGGGCGATCCTGTAACTCTGAACTGGCAGGTTCTGAATGCGTTTTCAAACACGATGCGTTACTGCTATGCGAGCGTGCAGACGACGGCTTCTGGTCCTGGTGCCTGGACAGGGTTGCAGACCGGCACTTATAACGCTACAACCCATATCTACTCGGGTTCGGCCACGATTACACCGACGGCCTCAGGCCCCTATACCTATGGTCTGACTTGCGGTGGTGTTGAGTCCGGAACCGCTACGGTTACCGTGGGTGGAGCGCAGACGCTGGTTGTCACTACCAGCAACCTGCCGCAGGCGCGCGTTGATGTGGCTTACTCGACGGCACTGGTTGCCTCGGGAGGCGTGCCACCTTACACCTGGAGCCTGACGGTGGGTTCGCTTCCAGCGGGACTTACCTTGAATGCAAGCTCGGGTGTGATCTCAGGCAAGCCGACAGCGGCAGGCATGGCGAACTTTACGGTCCAGGTAAAGGACTCCGATCCGACTCCGGCGACGGCCACGGCAAGCCTGGGCATGACGGTTGTTCAGCCGCTGGTGATTACGACAATGAGCCTTCCCGCCGTGCGGGTGGGATCGACCTATTCGCAGACCCTGACGGCTACAGGCGGCACACCGCCTTATATCTGGAAACAATCCAGCGGAAATCTTCCCGCAGGTCTCCAACTGTCGTCCGCTGGTGTGATCTCGGGTACGGTGACGGCGGCAGGTCCCGCGACGTTTGCCGTGAGCGTATCGGACTCTGCTGCTCCCGTTGCACAGTCTGTGACGGGCAACCTGAGCATCGTTGCGGAGCCGCTCATCGTTCCTACAGGTGCTGTGACCCTGAGTCCGTCGACGATCTCGATCGGGCAGACGACCACGGTGACGCTGAACCTCTCGGCTCCGGCAGGATCTCCTGTTGCGACGGGCAATGTTCAGTTCGTAGCCAATGGTGCGAACTTCGGCTCGCCGGTGCCGGTGGTGAATGGCTCGGCTTCTCTGACGAGTCCGGCGTTCAACGCGACGGGCAGCTATGAGATTACGGCGAACTACACAGGCGACCCCAACTACATGGCGCTGAACTTTCCGCCCGCCATCCTGGCGGTGACGACAGCTCCGGCGTTGGCGATCCAGGCGACGCCCAGCGTGCTGAGTGCAACGTCGGGAGCGTCGGCTACGACGAGCATCGCGGTCTATAACGCGAATGGTGCGGCGATCAAGTTTGCGTGCAGTGGATTGCCCGTGAATGCTGTCTGCAACTTTGGCCCGCTGAGCTCCTCGGGTACGACGTCGCTACAGATTGCCGCTTACACCACAGCCAGCCTGTCCCGGCCTGAGTTGCGCGGACGGTCCATCGCTCTGAATCTCGCATGGTTGTTGCCCGGAATGCTTGCACTCGGAGCTTTCACGCGCAAGCGACGGCGGATCGTACTGCTGGGAATAGCGGCCCTGTTGCTGGTGGCTACGACGTCTCTGAGTGGATGCTCTGGAGGCAGTCCTGCCACGGCGGATTCGCCGAAGGGAACCAGCTCTGTCGTGGTGACAGCGACTGTGGGATCGCAGACGGCTTCCACCCTGATTACGTTGACCGTGCAGTAAAGACACGAATGCAGGGCAGTCGATACTGACCCTCTTCCACTTCTCTTTCTCTAAGGATGGTTCATGACGCGCATTCGTTCTTTTACTTCAGCTTGCTGCAGGAGTTCCCTGGCGTTGATGTTGTTAGGCGCCTCCATGGTGTCGGTTCAGAGGATGTCAGCTCAGAGCGTCAAGGTCGCCTCGCGCGTTACCGCCGCGGTGGACAACAACGTTCGTACAACGCTGAAGGGAAATACTCCCTTTCAGGTGCAGGCTTCTTCCGATCGTGGAGCGCTGCCGGATTCTACGCCGGCCAACAGCATGCTGATCGTGCTGAAGCGCTCGGAGACGCAGGAGATGCAGCTTCGGCAGACCATGAATGACCTACATAATCCGGCGTCGGCCAGCTATCACAAGTGGCTGAAGCCGTCGGATTTCGCGCAGCAGTTTGCTCCCGCGGACCAGGATGTTCAGGCGGTGTCGAACTGGCTGGCGAGCCAGGGCTTTACGGTAAATCAGGTCTCGAAGGGCAAAGCCGCGATTCAGTTTTCGGGTACGGCGGGGCTAGTGCGCAATTCGTTTCACACGGAGCTACATACGTATGTAAGGAACGGTGTCACCTTCCACTCCAACAACCAGGACCCGCAGATTCCTTCCGCGCTGGCTCCTGTTGTCTCGGGTATTGCTGCGTTGAACGACATCCAGCCCCAGAGCCATACACGCATCCTCGGTAAGGCCAGTTTCAACCCGAAGACCCATGCAACCGTGCCGCAGTGGAGCTATCCGGCTGATGCGGGCGGAGTGTACCTCACCGTGGCACCGGGTGACTTTGCTCTGCAGTACGACGTAAACCCCATCTACAAGGCGGGCTATACCGGAACCGGCGAGACCATCGGCATTGTGAGCCAGGCGAATGTCGACAACACCGTGGTGAGCAACTACCGCAAGCTCTTTGGTTTCTCCCCTACAAATTTGCCTTCGACGATTGTGGATGGATTCGATCCTGGAACCAACGGGGATGGTGCGGGAGATGAGGCGGATCTGGATGTCGAAGTAAGTGGCTCCGTTGCTCCCGATGCAAAGATCCTGCTGTATACGGGGTATGACACCTCGGTGACCTCGGGTCTGTTTACTGCGGCGATCCATGCCGTAGATGACGATACGGCGGATGTGATCAGCATGAGCTACGGCATCTGCGAGCCGACGCTGGGGCTGTCCGGCAATCTTCTCTTCAATAACCTGTGGTCGCAGGCTGCGGCTCAGGGCGAGTCTGTCTTTGTATCTAGCGGCGATAGCGGTTCGGCAGGTTGCGACAATGGACAGACACAGGCACAGGGTGGGATTGCTGTAAATGGCATCGCCTCCACCCCCTATAACGTTGCCGTAGGCGGAACGGATTTCTACTACAGCAGTTACAACTCGGGCAACTTCCAAAGCCAGATCGATCAATATTGGAACACCACCGGAAGTACCGGCCCGATGGTTTCCTTATTGCAGCCTGTGCCGGAGCAGCCATGGAATAATGCCTTCGGCTTGAATGTAGCCGGTGGTCCTACCGACCAGACGACCTCCAGCGGCAGTGGCGGCATGAGTAGCTGTACCGAGGGTACGGAAGACCCGTCTACCGCCAGCATCCTCTCCCCGACGGGCAAGTACATCTCCTGCAGCGGTGGGTATGCCAAGCCTTCATGGCAGACGGGTGCGGGTGTGCCGAAGGATGGCGCGCGCGATATCCCCGACGTGAGCTTGTTTGCTGCGAATGGATATAACTTCTCTTACTGGCCTATCTGTGTTGCGCCGACAGATTGCTCCACAGCGAATCTTGATCCGACTACGGGCGCTGTCACGATTACCGGTATTGGTGGAACCTCGGCTTCTGCTCCAGCCATGGCCGGTATCATGACGCTGATCGATCAGGCACAAAAGGGCCGGCAGGGAAATCCGAACTATGTGCTGTATGCCCTGGCGGCCCAGGTGCCTTCGGCCTTCCACGATGTGACGGTGGGAAGCAACAACGTTCCCTGTGTGACGGGTTCCGCCAATTGCACGCTGGATACGAATGGCGATGGTTTCTATTCTCTGCAGGTATATCCCGCAGGCGTCGGATACGATCTTGCCACTGGCCTGGGATCGATCGATGCCAATGTTCTGCTGACGAACTGGAACAAGGTCACCTTCAAATCCACGGCCACGAACCTGACGCTTTCGTCGACAACCTTTGCGCATGGCACACCGGTTACGGTGACGTCGACGGTTGTCTCCTCCGGCGGAACACCCACCGGTTCGGTGGCCCTGGTGAACACGACCACTCCGGCCGGTGCAGGGATTGGCACGATCGCCCTGGCCTCCGGAACAGGGCGGGCGCTGCTTACCTCTCTTCCTGCGGGGAACTATAGCCTGGTGGCGCAATACGGCGGCGATGGCACCTTTGCTGCCAGTACGTCCATGCCCGTCAGCCTGACGGTGACGCCTGAGAGTTCAGCCGTGGCCGTTTCGGGTACCTACTTCGGTCTGGATTCGATGGGGAACACACTGCAGGGAGTTCCGTTCACGAACGGCATCACCGCGCAGTATGGAAGCTTCTTCGATATTGATGCGAAGGTGTATGGAGCTTCGTCGAGTGCGGCTGCTCCGGATGGAATTGCTACGGGAGTGATTACGGTCATCGATAACGGCACGCCGCTCACGACGCTGAACCTGAACTCATATGGGTTAGCGGAACTCCAGACAGGTTCACTGGGGGCTGGAACACATAGCCTGGTCTTCTCCTATGGTGGAGATGGCAGCTTCAATGCTTCACAATCGGCGGCGTACACCATCACCGTGGTGAAGGGGGTACCGCAGATTTATATCGGCAATTCCGTACCGGCGGCTGTACCGGTCAATGGAACGCTGTCGGTTCCAGTTGAGGTCTCGAGTGCGAACGGTCAGTTGCCTGTAGGCGGAGCAGTAACTGTAACGTTCGGAAGCAAATCTCAGACAGTTACCTTGACGCAGTTCAACTTTGGCGGCCTGGTCAATACAGGTACAGGAACGGCTACGTTCAACGTAGGAGCCGCAGGAAGCTATAACCTGGACGCTTCTTATAGCGGCGATGCGAACCTGCAGACGGTGAGCAGTGCTTTCGATCCCAGTACGATTACGGTGTATACCAACACGCTGGCAACAACGACAACGACCGTAACGCCCAGCGCCACTTCGCTCAATGCCGATGGAACGCTGAACATAACCGTCAAGGTAACAACGACAGGGCCACAGATTCCGACGGGTAGTATCGACCTCTTTCAGGATGTGTTTTTCCAGCAGATTGTTGTGCCGCTGGATGCTACCGGGACGGCTGTCATTCCTACACCGCCCTCTGCGATCCTTGGAAATGGGCCGGTGCAGTTTACGGCGTCGTACACGGGCGATCACTACAACTCCCCCAGCGTAAGTGCGCCGGTTACGGTGAACGCGAATGTTGGCGATTTCTCCCTGGTTCCCGGCAGCTCGCTGGTCAGCCTCAAGAGTGGCAGCACAGGGAGCACCACTGTGGCAGTCGGCGCGCCTTATGGGCAGCGTCTGACGGGTTTGGTTGCACTGCAGTGCGCTACTTCGTCGCCCAACCTGACGTGCGCCTTCTCCAGTTCCACGTTGACGCTGCCTTCCGATCCGACGCTGGTAGCGACGACGACACTGACCTTTACCGCTGTGCCTCCGGCCTCTGCGAAACTCAACCTGCACGGCGAATGGCTTGGCGGAGGCGCGACCCTGGCGCTGCTGGGGCTCATCCTGCCGATGCGGCGGCGGGGACGGCGGTTTGTGGGTGTGTTCGCTCTGCTCCTGCTGGCTAATGTTGCCGTGCTTGGACTAAGTGGGTGCTCTGGAAGCAGTCCCACTCCTGTCCCAACAACTCTTCCTGCTGCTTCCCCAACCGCAGCTGGGAACTACACGGCAACGGTGACGGCGACTACCTCGGGGATCACTCATACCGTGATCGTGCGGGTGGCTGTGAAATAACGGGTGTTGTTCTTTGAAGGCGGAATGAGAGCGGTTTCGTCTCTCATTCCGCCCTTTTTTGTAACGAGGAGGTTCTTCTTTTTCAAACAGGAATGGGAGAATCGATTTAAGGCGATGATTGTCTCGATCTTGCATGATGCCAGGCTGTCAGGCATTGCAATGGATACGCCTTCGCCGGTAGACTGTTACTACCGGGGTGGACATCTGAAATTTGGATGGGTTACCCGGGTACGAGTCGCTGTTCATAGCCTGCATGGGATTTTTGTGCAACCGCTATGGTCAGGCTAATTCCAGAACCGCCCAACGGGACTGGCAGCAGCACTGAAACCGAATTTTCCGCACGAAATTGCGAAGAAAGTATCTGGTTGAAGGACGGACTTGTGAGTTTTATCGCGGAGAGTTGGCAGAGCCCGGTTGAATGCACCTGACTCGAAATCAGACATCGTCGCAAGGCGATCGGGGGTTCGAATCCCTCACTCTCCGCCATTTCACCTTTCTTTGTTTCTCTCTAAACAATAGGTAAATGATGACAATAGATAAACGGCGCTGAGGCGTTCGTTTTCGTGTTGTTGTACTCTTAACGCGACGCGTGCCTCAGGATGGTGGGACAATAAAGGCATGATTACGTCCGATGAGTTGAATAAAATTCCAATCTTTGCGTGTTTGGAAGAACCGGAGCGGCAGAGGTTCGCCAACAAAGCTGCAGATGTGCACCTGAAGTCTGGAGAATGGCTCATTCGTGAAGGAGATATCCCTTATTTCTATGTTCTTCTCGAGGGTGATCTCGCTCTGATCAAGGACGTTCTGGGACAGCCGCGTGAATTCCATCGATATCAGGTTGGAGCCTTCTTCGGAGAGGTTCCAATTCTGATGGGCGCTCCCGCCTTTGTATCCGTCCAGGCAAAGTCCTGGTGTCGCATTGCGCGGTTCGACCGCCAACAGTTGCAGGAGTTGATTCGCGATTCGGCCGCATGCAGCGCCATCATTCTCCAGACCATGAATGCGCGCCTGGCCAGTGTGCAAGAGTGGATGAAGGAGATACCTTCCTCGCGCGTGTTTATCGTGGGCTCGCAGTACGATACGGACTGCCGCGACATTCGTTCGTTCCTCTCGATGAACCGCATCCCCTATGAATGGGTAGACCGTGAACGCGAGCCGGACCGGGTGCCCATATGCCTGCCGAAGGATTCGAGCGGTCCAGCAGTCATTGTCGATAGAGCGTTCTGCGTCGGACAGCCTCCGACGGTACGCAAAGTCGCGGAGGCGTTGGGGATTCGCACTACACCGACCAGGGAAAACTACGATGTCGTCGTCATCGGGGGCGGGCCCGCCGGTCTGGCTGCGGCGGTGTATGGCGCTTCGGAGGGCCTGTGCGTGCTGCTGATTGAGCGCAATGCCGCCGGCGGGCAGGCGGGGACCTCTTCGCGCATTGAGAACTATCTCGGCTTTCCGAACGGCATCTCGGGTGATGAGTTGAGCGAGCGGGCTCTGCGGCAGGCAGGACGCTTTGGCGCGGAGATGGTGCTGACTCGTGAGGTACAGAACATCGAGCCGATGTCGGGCGGCTATTGCGTGGAGATGGATAGCGGCGACCGTGTGATGACAAAGACCGTGATTCTGGCCACGGGCGTCGACTGGCGCCGGTTGGACGCCGAGGGCGTCGACGAAATGCTGGGACGCGGCGTGCTGTATGGCGCTGCTCGTACGGAGTCGCCGACAGTGATCGGCAAGGATGTCTTCATCGTTGGCGGCGGCAACTCTGCGGGGCAGGCGGCGATGTTCTTCTCCAACTATGCGAACTCGGTGAAGATGCTGGTGCGCGGGGCAGGGCTTCACCTCAGCATGTCGCAATATCTGATCGACCAGCTCGCGAGCAAGAAGAACATCTCCATCGAACCGTTTACGCAGGTCGTATCGGTGGGGGGTGAGGATCATCTCGAGACCCTCTGCACCAGCACGAATGGCTCAGCGCCACAGATGCGGAAAGCAGATGCTCTCTTTGTCCTGATTGGTGCGGATGCCAACACCGGCTGGCTGCCGAAAAATCTGCAGCGTGATGAGAAGGGGTACATCTGCACGGGACGCGATGTCATGGACCTGCCGAACTGGAACGGCTCGCGTCCTCCGTTTATGCTGGAGACCAATCTGTCGGGGTTCTTCTGCGCCGGGGATGTGCGTCACGATTCCATCAAGCGCGTGTCGAGCGGCGTGGGCGAGGGAAGTATGGCGATTGCGTTTGTGCACCAATACCTGGCGCTGGATCAGAAGGCGAACTAATACAGTTCTCCAGTCCTGACCATTTTCTAAAGGCTCATGCAGGTATTGCATGAGCCTTACAGGTACCAGGGAATGTTGATGACCGTGATGCGCTGATTGCCTCGGACAAGCAGCATGAGCTTGAGCAGTTGTGCACGCTGGTTGTGAAGCGGCGTCTGCCACCAGTGTTTGACGACCAGTTCGGGGACGAGGACGGCGATCTGGCACTCGGGGTGCTCACGTTCAAGCTGGAAGATGTACTCGACCAGCGGCAGCAGGACGAAGCGATAAGGCGAGGGCAGGAAGACGAGCCTGGGGAGTGGCTTTCCTGCGAGCTGAATGGGCTCTGCGACGTTGCGCTGCCACATTTGCTCGACCTCGTCGCGACACTCTTCGGCATCGACGTGGACGGCTTCTACTCGCTCACTGAGCTTCATGGCAAAGCGCAGACCCTTTTCGGTAATGCGAGTCCAGCGGTCGAGCGGAACGACGACCAGGGGATGCGCGAGATTCTCGACGTGCATGGGGCGATCGATATTGATCTCACGCGCGACACGGTCGTAGTGCTTTTTGACGCAGGCCATTAGTAGAATCAGCGCGGGGATGAGGATCGCGGTAATCCATGCGCCTTCCCTGAACTTGGTGACGAGTACGACGATGAGGGTGATGCCGGTGGCAATCGCACCGATGCCGTTGACGATCATGCGGTGCCGCGTGCCTTTTCCTGGGTACTTATACCAGTGCACCACCATGCCGGCCTGAGAGAGCGTAAACGCCAGGAAGGCGCCGATAGCGAAGAGCGGGATCAGGCGATCGGTGACGCCGCCGAAGATGATGAGCAATGCGCCGGTAAAGCCTACCAGGGCAACGATGCCGTGAGAGTACAGCAGGCGGCGGCCGCGAATTTTGAAGACATGCGGAAGGTAGTCGCGCTGTGCGATGGCGCGGGTAAGGCGCGGGAAGTCGGCATACGAGGTATTTGCTGAGAGCGCGAGTACCGCGAGGATCGAACCGATGCTGACGTAGTAAAACCAGCCGCGTCCCATGACCGCGGAGATGAGTTGCGAGAGAACGCTTTGGTACCCGTTGCCGGTCGGGTCCGTTGCCCCGATGTTATAGGCGCGGCAAAGAAGCGCGATGCCGGCGAGGAAGACCATCAGCAGAATAATGATGATGGTGAGCGTGCGTTTGGCATTCTTCTGCGTGGGAGCGCGGAAGGCATTGACTCCGTTGCTGACAGCCTCAACGCCGGTCATGGCCGTGCAGCCGCTAGCAAAGACCTTGAGCAAAAGCCAGAGGGAGAGTGCCGAGGTGACGGCGGGGAGATGGGGTGGTGCAATCACTGGAACGGGATGTCCGTGAGCTGCCAGGGCGCGAATGCCGCCCAGAATGATTACGACCAGCAGGGAACCCAGGAAGAGATAGGTAGGGATGAGGAAGGCCGTTCCGGTGTCCTTGACTCCACGAATGTTGATCAGTGTGAGCAGCAGCAGAATGACGAGGCAGAGTCCGAGGGTATGGGGCTGGAGGATGGGAAAGGCTGAGACCAGTGCTCCGACACCGGCGGAGATTCCAACGGCGGCGTTGAGGATGTAGTCGATCATCAGCGCGGAGGCCGCCAGCAGGCCGGCGGTTTCGCCAAGGTTCTCACTGGCTACGGTATAACTGCCGCCACCGTTGGGATAGGCGTCGATCGTCTGCATGTAGGAGAAGAAGACGATGGCGAGCAGCGCAATGATGGCAAAGCTGATCGGGACGATGTGGGCGATACCGGCTACGCCCAGGGGAATCAGCAGCGTAAGAGCGGCTTCAGGGCCGTAAGCGGCGGAGCTGAGGGCATCCAGGCCGAAGACAGGGATGCCCGAGATGGGCCCTATGTGTTCGGCACGTTCCTCGGACGTTGCGAGGGGCTTGCCTGCTAAAAGACTGAATAACGACATCTACGCTCCACCTGACCTTGTATAGGCCAAGTTAAGGCCGCATACAAGCTTTATGGAGAAGCCGTAAAGAATCCATAAAGCAGGTCTATAGTGTTTAGCTGAGCTGCTTCTCGTAGCAGAGGAAGTTCAGGCCGGGGCGGAAGTCCAGCGTGATTTCGCCGGCGAACGTATAGCCGAGCTTGGGGAAGAGTCGCTGCGTCACCTGGTTCTGGGTATTGGTATCGACCCGCAGTTTTGCGATGCCGCGTTCGCGCGCAACGGTTTCGGCTTGTTGCATGAGGGCTACTGCAATGCCGCGACCGGCGAAGTCCGGATCGACGGCGATGCGGTGCACGACGATGGCGAGTTCGTGGATGTCCCAACCTACCTGCGCGTATTCAGGGGCCTGGTCAGTGGTGATCGCTGCCATGCCGGCAAGGGTTCCGTCGACGTCTGCGACCCAGAGTTGGCTGAGTTGTACGTCCTGAGCGAAGACCTCGGGGTTGGGATAGCGGTCATCCCATTGCAGGTTTCCGGATGCCCGCATCAGGGGGACGACACGTCGTACGATCTGCATGATGTTTGGAATGTCGTCGCTGGTAGCCAGTCTGATCTGCATTGCACTTCTTTCCATGGTTTTCTTAGTTTTTCATAGAGGGTTTGCTCTCGAGGTCGGTATTCGTTACACGTTCTGAAAAGATTTTTGAGATCTCTGCAATATTTCGCGTTTCCATCCGTTAACACTGCATGACCTCGAGTGCGCACTCGTTGCATGACTACGAGAGGAGCAGGATGCCTGGCAAAGAGTGGACGGTCGACGAACAGGACCAGCTCCTTGCAGAGGCATTGAAGCGCGACGAACCGCGCTTGAGAAGCTTTATTCGCAAGCGCGTACTTGACACCGCTGACGCGGAAGATGTGCTGCAGGATGTCTTCTACGAGTTGATCGCAGCCTATCGGCTGATGAAGCCGATGGAGCAGGTGACGGCCTGGCTGTACCGGGTGGCACGCAATCGGATTACGGATTTGTTTCGCAGGCAGAAGGCTGTGTCGTTGAACGACCCAATTGCCGATGATGACGAGTCCCTGGCCTTTGAGGACCTGTTGCCAACGCCGGATGCGGGGCCCGATGCGATCTATGCGCGCAATCTTTTGCTGGAGGCACTCGATGCGGCATTGGACGAGCTGCCTGCGAATCAGCGCGAGGTCTTTGTAGCGCATGAGTTATTGGGGCGCAGCTTCAAGGAGTTGTCCGAGGAGACAGGTGTGAGTGTAAACACCTTGCTTGCCCGGAAGCGCTACGCGGTGCTGCATCTGCGAGAGCGGCTGCAGGAGATGGATGAACGATTTGGGAAGAAGTGAGGTGCGAACGATGAAAGCTTTGAAGGTTCTTAAGATTGTGGCGATTGTCGTGGTGATGTGCGTCGTCGCCGGATTTGTAGTGATGCACCTGTGGAACTGGCTGATGCCCAGCATCTTTGGATTGCGGGTGATTACCTTTGCGCAGGCTATCGGATTGCTGGTGCTGAGCAAGATTTTGCTGGGTGGATTCCATCGGCATGCCGGCGGACGGCATGGGTGGAAGCGGCATATGGAAGAGCGCTGGGAGAAGATGACTCCTGAAGAGCGCGAGCGGTTTCGCTCGGGTATGCGCGGACGCCGAGGCTGCGGGTTTGGCCGTCCGGTTGAGACGAGTGCGGAACAAAGTGCGCAGTAGGCGCGTAGAGGATTGTAATGATCGTGAGCAGCATGAAGCTGGAGTTTTCAGAGGCTAGTTGGGCTGTGCCCGGCAAGTCGAGTGAGCGCGTGCGACGGATGTTTGAGCGCGTGATCGGACGCAATGATGTAAAGGCTGTGGAGGAGAGGGCTATGGAGCAGATGTCGTTAGCGGAGTTGCTGTACCACGTGCTGGTGGATGCGAAGACAAGTACGCGCTAATACGGTGGAGTACGAACGTGAGCGTTGGTAAATCTATCAACGCACTATGGGAAATGGCATAGAAAACTGGCCCTGAAGTGGTTGCTTTTGGTTTTCTGGTTGTCAGGTTCCTCGCTTCGCTCGGAATGTCAACCAGAAAAGCAAAAGCAAAAGCAAAAGACAAGCTCAGTTCTGTGCCCGCTTCCTGCTTGTTGCAGACCCTATCGTTTTAGCTAAACAGGAACTCTTTGGTTCGAAGCTCCTTCACTGTATCGCGTAGCTTTGCCGCCTTTTCGAACTCGAACTTCTTCGCGGCCTCGCGCATCTCGGTTTCCAGCTTGGCGATATACGTATCGAGTTCTGCCTGCGTTGCGATGTCCGGCATTCCGGTCGCATCTTCTTCGGTGAGGTCGGCGTAGTCGGCCTTGAGCACCGTTGCCAGAGAGTCGTTGATGGAACGGATGACCGTCTGAGGCGTGATGCCGTTCTCTTCGTTGTAGGCCACCTGTTTTTCGCGGCGGCGATCGGTTTCGTCGATGGCGCGGCGCATCGAATCGGTCATCTTGTCGGCGTAGAGGATGGCACGGCCTTCAAGATGGCGCGCGGCGCGGCCGATGGTCTGGATCAGCGATCCCTGCGAGCGGAGGAAGCCCTCTTTGTCCGCGTCGAGGATGGCGACGAGGGAGACCTCGGGGAGATCCAGGCCTTCGCGCAGCAGGTTGATGCCGATGAGCACGTCGTACTCGCCCTTGCGTAGGTCGCGCAGGAGCTTGATGCGTTCGAGGGTCTCAATCTCGGAGTGCATGTAGCGGCAGCGCACGCCGACCTCGGTGTAGTAGTTGGCGAGGTCTTCGGCCATGCGCTTGGTAAGCGTGGTGACGAGGACGCGCTGATTTTGCGCGGCACGGTCGCGAATCTCTGCCAGCAGATCATCGATCTGGCCTTTGACGGGGCGAATCTCGACCTGCGGGTCGACGAGTCCTGTGGGGCGGATGATCTGCTCCACGACGACGCCTGCGGACTTGGTGAGTTCATAGGGGCCGGGGGTTGCGGACACGTATACGATCTGGCCGGTGCGAGTTTCGAACTCTTCGAAGCGCAGCGGGCGGTTGTCCATCGCGGAGGGCAGGCGGAATCCATAGTCGACGAGGTTCTGTTTGCGCGAGCGATCGCCGTGCCACATGCCGTGCAGTTGCGGCACCGTGACGTGCGACTCGTCGAT
The DNA here is from genome assembly GCF_014203225.1 of Granulicella mallensis. GTDB lineage: Bacteria > Acidobacteriota > Terriglobia > Terriglobales > Acidobacteriaceae > Granulicella > Granulicella mallensis_A. The sequence goes on from NZ_JACHIO010000010.1 coordinate 87,639, forward strand.
GAAGATCAGGAAGTCGCGAGGGAAGTAGTCGAGCAGCGTTGGCGGCGGTTCGCCAGGCAGGCGTCCGGAGAAGTGGCGCGAGTAGTTCTCGATGCCGTGGCAGAAGCCGACCGACTTGATCATCTCCAGGTCGAAGCGGGTGCGCTGGTGGATGCGCTGCGACTCGACCAGGCGGCCCTCTTTTTCGAGTTGAGCCTCCCAGTCGGCGAGTTCGCTGAGGATGTTGTCGATGGCCGTCTTCTTGCGCTCGGGAGCGACGACATAGTGCGACTTGGGATAAATGGGCAGGCGCGAATACTTCTGCTTGACCGTGCCGAAGAGCGGGTCTATCTGCGAGAGGCTGTCGATCTCATCGCCGAAGAGCTCGATGCGGAAGGCGTTTTCGTCGTAGGTCGGATAGACCTCGATGACATCGCCGCGCACCCTGAACGTTCCGCGGCGGAAGTCGACGTCGTTGCGTTCGTAGAGGATCTCGACCAGGCGGCGCGTGATGTCCTGGCGCTTGATCTTCTGGCCCTTTTCGAGCAGCAGCAGCATGCCGTAGTAGGCCTCTGGAGAGCCGAGGCCGTAGATGCAGGAGACCGAGCTGACAATGATCGCATCGCGGCGCTCAAAGAGGCTGCGCGTGGCGGAGAGGCGCAGCTTGTCGAGCTCGTCGTTGATCGTCGATTCTTTTTCGATGTACAGATCGCCGGCGGGAATGTAGGCCTCCGGCTGGTAGTAGTCGTAGTAGGAGACGAAGTATTCGACGGCGTTGTTGGGGAAGAACTGTTTGAACTCGTGATAAAGCTGCGCGGCCAGCGTTTTGTTGTGTGCGAGGATGAGGGCTGGGCGGTTCAGCTCCTGGATGACCTTGGCCATGGTGAAGGTCTTGCCGGAGCCGGTGACGCCGAGCAGCACTTGATCCTTGTCTCCGGCGTTGAGACCGGAGACAATCTCGGAGATGGCGCGCGGCTGATCGCCTGCTGGCTTGTAGTCTGAGACGAGCTGAAAGTCCATCCTTGTAGGATAAGGCAAAGGGGAGGCGAAGATGCCTGAAGAGAAAACAGAGTTGTGGCTGGTGCGGCACGGAGAGACCGAGTGGAGCCTGGATGGCCGGCATACGAGCTGGACGGATATTCCACTGACCGACCATGGACGGCAGCGTGCCGTAGAGCTTCGTGAGTTCCTGGCGGGGAAGAAGTTTGCCGCCGTGTTCGTGAGCCCCAGGCAGCGGGCGCGCGAGACCTGTGAGATCGCTGGCTATGGCGATGTGGCCGTCATTGAAGACGGCTTGCAGGAGTGGAACTACGGCGAGAGCGAAGGCAAGACGACCGCTCAGATGCGCGCTATTCATGGGCCAAATTGGAGCGTCTGGACCGATCCGATCATTGGCGGCGAATCGGTTGAAGCGGTCGGCGAAAGAGCCGATGGCGTGATTGCCAAAGCTCTGGCTGCAGCACCGCAGGGCGGCGCCGTAGCTTTGTTTGCCCATGCTCATATTCTTCGGATTCTGGCTGCGCGATGGATCGGCTTGCCCGCTGTTGGCGGCAAGTTATTCGGGTTGGGGACGGGCAGCGTCAGCGTGCTCGGACATGAGCGTGAGACGCGTGTGATCTCCAGGTGGAACCGTGGGTTCGAGACCGAATAGACGATTTAGAGTAGAGAGGTGACGACCGATTCGATCATCCAGCTTGAGCATGTAAACGTAGCCCGGGGCAACAACATCATTCTGCACGACCTCAGCCTGACGGTGCGAGCGGGGGAACATCTTGCGATTTTGGGACCGAATGGTTGCGGGAAATCGACCCTATTGAAGACTGTCACCTGCGAGCTCTATCCGATCGTGAGTCCGGAGACGCAGGTGCACATCATGGGCCGTGCGCGCTGGGATCTTACGGAGCTGAAGCGGCGCATGGGGGTTGTTGCCGCGGATCTGCCCGGACGGCAGACGCTTACGACCACCGGCTTCGATGCCATTCTTACAGGCTTCTTCTCCAGTTCGACGCTCTGGCCGAATCTCCATGTGACGGACGCCATGCGCGAGCGCGCGGAGGAGGTTCTGCACCTCGTAGGCGGGGAGAAGCTGCGGGATAAGTTTGTCGGCGAGATGTCGGCAGGGCAGCAGCGGCGCATCATGATCGGCAGGGCGATGGCCGGAACCGCCGGCGAAGCGCAGATGCTTTTGCTGGATGAGCCTTCAAATGCGTTGGACCTTGCGGCCCAGCGCGACCTGCGTGAGATGTTGCGTGGCCTGGCCCAGAGGGGCGTCGCGATTTTGCTAATCACGCATCACATCGCGGATATTCTGCCGGAGATCGAGCGCATTGTGATGATGCGTGACGGCCGCATTGTTGCCGATGGATCGAAGAAGGAGTTGCTCACCGCCGAGCGGTTGAGTGGGTTGTTCGGTGGAGAGATCCATATGACCGAGCGGGATGGGTATTGGAACGCGTGGTAAAGGTGTTATTTGTTTTTCGTCGTCATCCTGAGGCGTAGCCGAAGGACCTCCGCATTCGTTGTGACACCGAGGCACAGGTGAAAACCACGAGACTCTACCCAGGCGTTTTTGGCTGGTCCACGCGCCTGTGGTGATGCCCAATGCGGGGGGCCTTCGCCGTTGGCTCAGGATGACGGCGAAAAACAAACAAAAGCAGCTACCTTCCGGTGCCCGTCGATGTCAGTTGCAGAGTAACGAGTTCGGGTCTCTGCAGCTTGCTGGGGCCGAGCACGGCGACGTTCGGCAGCGGGCCGCGTACCATGGCGACTTCGTCGCACGCGTAGAGGCGTGGGCAGGTCTGGCAGTCCTTGTAGATCTTGTCCGGCATCGCTGCGCGATCGGCGACGCGGAAGCCGTAGTGGTCGAAGAACTCGGGGATGCGTGTGAAGAGGCAGACCGACATGACTTCGTGCTCTTCGGCCTCTTCGATCAGGGCCTTCAGCAGGAGGCCGCCTGCCCCGAGGCCCTTGGCCTCGGGCTTTACGACAATGGAGCGCACCTCGGCGAGATGCGGCCCGTAGAGATGCAGCGCGCCGCAGCCCAGGAATTCATCGTCGCGTTCGGCTACAGTGAAGTCGCGAATGTTCTCGCAGATCTCCGCATAGCTGCGGCGCAGGAGAGTACCGTCGCCCGAGAGGGAGTTGACGAGATCGAAGACATTGCGGGCGTCCTGTACGTGTGCTTTGTGGACGCGAATGTCGCTAGGCATGGGCGTCCTCCGGGTTTACGCCAGAAGTCGCGAGATTCGAGTTACGAGTTGCGAGTCGTGCGCGAGTTTCCTGAAGGACGATCTCGACTCGATCCCGAGCGGTGCCTCCAGGGTTGTCATGGCAGTCTACGGTGCGGGCAAGGGAGATGGCAGGATAGAAGTCTTCGGTGAAGAGTTCGGAGAGCTTCTGCAGATCGCTCAAGGGCAGATCGTTAAGCTCAACTCCCTTGTCGAGGCCAAGACGGACAGCATTGCCAATCACCTCGTGGGCCTTGCGGAAGGGAAGCCCTTTGTTGGAGAGGTAGGTTGCAGCGGCCATCGCGTTCAGGTAGCCGGTTTCAGCGGCGCTCTGCATGCGTGCGGTGCGGAAGGTGAGTGCGCGGGTGAAGCCGGGCAGCACGCTGAGCAGGCCAGAGAGTGTATCCGCAATATCGAAGATCTGTTCCTGACCTTCTTGCAAGTCCTTGTTGTAGGCGAGGGGCAGCCCCTTGATGAGTGTGGCGAGCGCCGTGGCTGCTCCGAGCAGTCGTGCGGATTTGCCGCGAGCGAGTTCGGTTAGATCCGGGTTCTTCTTCTGCGGCATCGCGGAGGAACCGGTGGAGTAGGCCTCGGGAAGATCGACAAACCCGAACTCGGCGGTCGCGTAGAGGGTGAGTTCTTCGGCAAAACGTGAGATGTGCAGTCCAAGCGTAGAGGCGGCCTGCGCGAAGTCGAGCATGAAGTCGCGGTCACTGGTGGCATCCATGCTGTTGGCGGTGGGCGCGGTAAATCCGAGCGCTTTGGCGGCTATGGTGCGGTTGAAACCGAGCGTGGCTCCTGCAATGGCTCCCGAGCCGAGAGGGCAAAAGTTCATGCGGATGCGAGCGTCTGAGAAACGCGAGAGATCGCGCTCAAGCATCGCGACGTAAGCGAGTAGCCAGTGCGCGATGAGAACAGGCTCTGCACGCTGCAGATGGGTGTATCCGGGCATGACGGCATCGCCTGCTGACTCGGCGAGTGAGATCAAGGCGTTAAGCCATGCATGCAGGCCTGCGAGCGTCGCGTCGATAGCATCGCGGACGAAGAGGCGCATGTCCGTGGCGATCTGCTCGTTGCGGCTGCGTCCGGTGTGGAGCTTGAGCGCAAGGCCGCCGACTTCGCGGGTGAGCTCGAGCTCGACGTAGTGGTGGATGTCCTCCGCCTGCGGGGCGCTGGCGACGATGGCCGCGCCGATCTGCTGGGTGCTGGAGGTGTACTCCGGTTGGCCGGAGGTGGCGGAGATGCGGTGTGCCCAGGCGTCCGTGCGTTGGCCTACGGCTTCGAGACCGCGAAGCATCTTGTCGAGCTCGTCGGGCGTGAGGATGCCGGCAGCTGCGATGGTGCGGGCGTGGGCGCGGCTGGCGGCTACTTCTTGAGGGAGGAGGCGCCAGTCGAAGGGGAAGGAGCGCTGCCATTGCTCGAAATCGTAGTTGAGGGGTTCACGGAAGCGGCCGGACCACATTTTGGAGGCTTCGGGATTTTGTTGCTGGGACATCTTGTGATGAAACCTCAAAGTTCAACTCTAGTGGTGATAAGTGTTAGTGCGAACCCTTTTGAGGTAGCACGAGTAAAAAGAGATAAAAAGCGCCAACGGCGGTTGTTGAGAGAAGCGATCGTTGCGTTCGTTTGCGCAGGTTTGGTGGGTTACTCCTGGCAGACTTGAGCGTGGCATAGAGGACACAGGCGCAGGCGACGCTGAACATCAACATGAAGCTTGAACCTACAAGTGCAAAGTCGTCCGGGGATGCGGGGCCTGTTCCAAGGGCAAGTTTGAAGATCATCACGAGGATGGTGTAGGTAAACAGGAAACCCAGGAAAAGGCGTATCCACCAAGGGCAGTCTTTGACCTCGTGTGCCCAGATGTTTCTGTCTTCAGCGAGCCCAAGAGCCGGTACGGCAATTCCGAAGAACACCGCGAAGAGATGCCCTCCCAGTTGAAGATGGTGACCGGTGAGTAAACCTATGTGAAAGACCAGGAGTCCAGCTAACAGTAAGGACATGAGCGCGGCAATCATATAGACGTAGACGTAAGCGAGTCGAGTAATCATGGGCGGTCTCCTTTCCTTCTGAGAGTAGGGATTGAACAAGAATCGTGAAGCCTGAAGGCCCGATTCATCGCGGTGGTAAAGGATGAGTCGGGCTTACAGCCCTCTATCTTCCTTTCGCACCTAACCCAGGGCTACGCTCTGGGCTGGTATAAGTCGGGCCTTCGGCCCTTTTTGGCAGCGCTGATTCCATCTATTGCTGATGTAATCAACATGGTCGTTACTCCTTGTCGTTCGCGCTGCTTAGTTGCGGCATCTCGGAGCCCTTGCTGAGCGTGAGCAGGCCGCTTTGGGCGTAGGTGATCAGCTTGGCGCGGGTGTCGGTGATGTCGAGGTTGCGCATGGTGAGTTGGCCGATGCGGTCGCGCGGGGAGAAGGTCGATTCGCCCTTCTCCATGGTGAGGCGCTCGGGTTGGAAGGTGAGATTGGGCGAGTCCGTGTTGAGGATCGAGTAGTCGTTGCCGCGGCGCAGCTCAAGGGTGACTTCACCGGTGACGGGCTTGGCGACCCAGCGCTGTGCGGCTTCACGCAGCATGATGGCCTGGGGATCGAACCAGCGGCCCTGGTAGAGAAGACGGCCCAGTTTGCGGCCGCTCTCGCGGTACTGCTCGATGGTGTCCTCGTTGTGGATGCCTGTAATCAGGCGCTCGTAGGCGATGAACAGCAGAGCCAGGCCGGGTGATTCGTATATGCCACGGCTCTTAGCCTCGATGATGCGGTTTTCGATCTGATCGCTCATGCCGAGGCCGTGACGACCGCCGATGCTGTTGGCTTCGAGCATCAGGGCGACGGGGTCGGCGTATTCCGTCCCATTGAGCGCGACGGGGAAGCCTTCTTCAAAGCGGACGGTGATCTCTTCGCGCTTGACCTCGACGTCGTCGCGCCAGAAGGCGGTGCCCATGATGGGGACGACGATCTTCATGCTGCTGGTGAGCAGTTCGAGATCCTTGGCTTCGTGGGTTGCGCCCAGGATGTTGGAGTCGGTCGAGTAGGCCTTCTCGGAGGACATCTTGTAGCTGAAGCCGGATTTCTGCATGAAGGCGGACATCTCGGCACGGCCGCCGAGCTCGTCGATAAAAGCGGCGTCGAGCCACGGCTTGTAGACCTTGAGGTCGGGATTGACGAGCAGGCCGTAGCGATAGAAGCGCTCGATGTCGTTGCCCTTGAAGGTCGAGCCGTCGCCCCAGATGTTGACGTCGTCTTCCTTCATGGCGGTCACCAGCATCGTACCGGTGACCGCGCGGCCGATGGGTGTCGTATTGAAGTAGGTGACGCCGGCAGTGGTGATGTGGAACGCGCCGGACTGCAGGGCAGCGATGCCTTCGCGAACCAGCGGTCCGCGGCAGTCGATGAGACGGGCCTTTTCGGCGCCATACTCGAGCGCCTTGCGCGGGATCTCGTCATAGTCGGCTTCGTCAGGCTGGCCGAGGTTGGCGGTGTAGGCGTAGGGCAGGGCACCCTTCTGCTTCATCCAGTGCAGCGCGGCGCTGGTGTCCAGCCCGCCGGAGAAGGCGATGCCAACCTTCTGGCCGACGGGTACTGTTTCGAGGATTACGGACATAATAAAAGTCTTCCTATCGAACGGCTCAGACTGCGCTTAGCGTTTGCTGCGGGCCTGCAGGCCGCCGCGATTGCGATGAGAGGGGATGCGCTTGGCTCCGCCGAGCAGCATGAGGATGATGGCCTTCTGCGCGTGCAGACGGTTCTCAGCCTGGTCGAAGACGACCGACTGCGGCCCGTCGAGCACCGCGTCTGTGACCTCGGCTCCGCGGTGGGCGGGAAGGCAGTGCATGAACGCCGCCGACGGTTGGGCGAGCGCCATGAGCTCTTCGTTGACCTGGAAGGGTTTGAAGATCGGCGCGCGGCGTGCGGCTTCGTGCTCCTGGCCCATGCTGGTGCAGACGTCGGTGTAGATGGCGTCCGCGCCCGTGGCGGCCTTGATGGGGTCGTGTGTCAGCGTGAGCGAGCCGCCGGTGTTTTCCGCGATCTCGATGGTCTTGTGAATGATGTCCAGCTTGGGTCCGAAGTTCTTCGGGGTCGCAACGGTGCAGTGCGCTCCGAGCAGCGCGGCTGTGAGCATGAGCGAGTGGCAGACGTTGTTGCCGTCTCCCACGTAGGTGAACTTGAGGCCCATGACCGAACCGAAGCGCTCTTCCAGCGTCATGAAGTCGGCGATGGCCTGGCAGGGGTGCTCGATGTCCGAGAGTGCGTTGATGACCGGAATCTTGGCGTTCTCCGCCATCTCGGTGACGGTGTCGTGCGAGTAGGTGCGCAGAACAATGACGTTCATCCAGCGCTCGAGATTGCGAGCAACATCAGGAATCGACTCGCGCTCGCCGAGCGGAGAGCTTGTCTGGTCAACGAAGACAGCATTGCCACCGACGGTGTTCATCGCGGTCTCGAAGGTCAGCCGCGTGCGCAGCGAGGCCTTCTCGAAGAACATCACCATCTGCTTGGCATCGAGTGCGTGGCGGAAGTCCTCGGGCTGGGTTTTTACGGCGTGGGCCAGTTCCATGATGGCGGCCATCTCCTGTACGGAGAGGTCGGTGATGGAGCAAAGGTCACGGCCTGCGAGACCCTTTGCTGTCTCGGTGAAGGCGCTGTCGGACTGGATGCCAAGGGTCATGGCAGGCTTCGGGATATCGGTGAGGCTCTTTTGATTCATAGCTGTGGTCTTGTTCTCTTCGTTGATGTCTATCATGTCGTCTGCGTTTTCAGCGGCCTTGTTATCCATTTGCTTCTCCAACCAGCGTGGCGCTGGGTTTGCTATGGAGCGTGAACAGCTCGTCCAGCGCTGCGACCGCATGGTCGACGTGTTCGCGCTGAAGGATATAGGGAGGAAGAAAACGCAGTACGGTTTCGTGGGTGCGATTGAGGATGATGTGGCGGGCCAACATGCCGCCCAGGATCTCTTTCGCAAGATCCGCGGATTCGATCTCGATGCCGATCATCAGGCCGCGTCCGCGAATTTCCTTGATGACGGTGTGCTTTTGCTGCAGGTCACGCAGGCGCGAGAGGAAGTAGCCGCCTACATCGTTGATATGGTCGAGCACCTTTTCCTGCTTCATCGCATCGATGACGGCGATGGCGACTGCGGTCGCCAGGGGATTGCCGCCGAAGGTGGTGCCGTGCATTCCCGGCGTGATGGCGCGGGCGGCCTCTTCGGTGCAGAGCATCGCACCGATGGGAACGCCGCCGCCGAGAGGCTTGGCCAGCGTGGTGACATCGGGCTGAATGCCGTACTGCTGATAGGCGCACCAAGTGCCGGTGCGGCCCATGCCGCTTTGAATCTCATCGAGTAATAGTAAGGCTCCTGTCGAATCGCAGAGTTCGCGTGCCGTGGCCAGGAACTCCTGCGAAACGGGGTTGATGCCGCCTTCGCCTTGAATCACTTCGAGCGCAATCGCGCAGACATCGCTGGAGAACGCCGCGCGAAGTGCCGCAACGTCATCGAAGGGAACGAACTCGACATCGGGCATTACGGGAGCGAAGGGCGAACGGTACTTCTCTTTGTGCGTCGTGGCGACGGAGCCCATCGTGCGGCCGTGGAAGCTGTGTTCGAGCGCCAGGAACTTCGTTCCGATGTTCTTTCCTTCAGAGCGCAGCAGACCGGCGTGAGCGCGGGCGAGCTTCAGAGCTGCCTCCCAGGCTTCGGTGCCGCTGTTGCAGAAGAACACGCGGTCCATGCCGGTGATCTCGGTCAGGCGCAGTGCTAGCTCTGTGGTGCCGCGATGGTGAAACAGGTTCGACGTATGCAGAAGCTGGCGGCTCTGGGTGGCGATGGCCTCGGTGATGGCCGGATGGCCGTAGCCCAGGGCGCAGACGCCGATGCCGCTCAGCAGGTCGAGGTAGTCGTTGCCCTTTTCGTCGCGCAGATGCACGCCTTCTCCGCTGACAAAGAGCAGGGGATAGCGTTCATAGGTCTGCAGCAGAAGCTTCGATTCGGCTGCCTGTAATTCCTGAAGTGTATTGCCTGTTGCGTGGTTCATGCGACCATCACCTCCGTTCCATCGTTTACGCGTGAGTTCAAGAGATCGGGGAGAACTTTGGCGCTCTCTGCGGGAAGGATACGCACCCGCTTGACGCCGTGCATCAATGCTTCCTTACAAGCGTTCAGTTTCGGCAACATGCCTCCGGAGACGACCGACTGCTCTTCCAAGGCTGCAACCTCCTTAAGCCGGAGCCAGCGCATCACCTTGCCGTCAGCTCCTTTGACACCCGGTACATCGGTAAGAAAGACGAGGACATCGGCCTGTGTGGCTACAGCACAGGCGGAGGCCATTTCGTCGGCGTTGATGTTGTAGTACTCGCCGTCGAAACCGAGCGCTATAGATGAGATGACAGGAACGGCTCCCATGGTCCAGATGGCGTCGAGCCACTTGGGGTCGGTTGCGGCGATTTCACCTACAAAGCCAAGATCCGGCGTGGTTTTCTTCTTGCGCGCGCGGAAGACGTGGCCGTCGCCGCCGGTCAAGCCGACCGCCTGTTGGCCGCACTGGTCAAGCGCTGCCACCAGAGATTTGTTTACGCGGCCGCCGAGCACCATCAGCGCGGCATCGCGGGTCTCCGCATCGGTGATGCGCAGGCCGGCGACGAACTCGCTCTTTTTGCCCATCTGCGCGAGCACCTTCGTGAGCTGCACGCCACCGCCGTGGACGAGGGCAACCTGGTTGCCGTCCCTGGCGAGATCGGCGATGGACTTGGCGCAGAGCTGCAGCAGGTCGGGTCTTTCGAGCGCCGCGCCGCCGAGCTTTACAACATATTTCATAGCAGTCCTTCTGACTCATGCCATCCGGCCATGAGGTTCATGTTCTGCACAGCCTGGGAGGCCGCGCCTTTCAAAAGATTGTCGAGACACGAGATCACAACAAGGCGCTTTCCGTCGGGAGAGAGTTGAAATCCTATATCGCAGAAGTTGTTGCGAACCACGTGCTGAATCTGCGGAAGCATAGGGGAGCGGCGAACGCGGACCATCGGACTACTGATGTAGAACTCGTCGAAGCAATCCTGGATTTTCTTGATGCTGCCCATTTCATTTAAACGTACGTAGATTGTTGAAAGGATACCGCGTGGGATGGGCAACAGGTGTGGCGTGAACTGGATCTGCTCCGTGGTGAGGTGGAGCTGTTCAAGCATCTCGCCGGTATGACGGTGTCCGAAGACTGCGTAGGCCGAGAGGTTATCGGCGGCGCTCATGAAATGCGTTGTGGGCGTTGGGGTTTTGCCCGCGCCGCTGACGCCGGACTTTGAGTCGCAGATGATGCCGCAGTCGAGATCCGCGAGGTTCGCGCGAAGCAGCGGGGCGAGCGCCAGGATGATGGAAGTTGCATAACAACCCGGATTCGCGACGAGGCGTGCGTTCGCGATGGCAGGACCGTGGAGTTCCGGCGAGCCGTAGACAGCCTCCGCCTGCAGGGTGGCTGCGGCGGCGGGGTCGGAATCTGTGAGCTTGTAGATGGCGCGATTGTCGGCCTCTTGCAGGCGCCACGCGGCGCTCAGGTCGACGACCTTGATGCCGTGTGCGAGCGCGATGGGCGCCCACTCACGGGCCTGTTCATGCGGAGTCGCGAGGAAGAGCAACTCGATGCCTTCGCGCTGGAGCTGGTCCCAGTCAAAAGGAGAGACGCTGAGATTGTCGGCGTTCAGGAGGCTGGAGAGCTGGGGGTGCAGGCTGGTGAGTGCGACCGATCCGCCGTCGGCGCCGGGACCGTCCATGCGGCCCAGAAACATGGGCGGCGTAAGAACCAGGCGTGGGTGGCAGAGAAGCAGACGCGCGAGTTCGGCCCCGGCGTATCCGCTGACGCCGGCCACCGCCGTGCGTAGCGTAGTGGCAACTGTTTTAGGCAATGTAAGCCTCAATTCGGGTTTTCAAGATCTCTGCTCTACGAGCATCGGCGCAGATGATCAATACAGTGTTATCGCCGGCGATGGTTCCCACTACCTCGTCCCATTCTTCGTAGTCCATGCCGGCGGCGACAGGCTGTGCTCCGCCCGTCGTCGTGAGAACGACAAGCAGGTTCTGAGCCTGGCGGACCTCGAGACCGAAGTTCTGCAAAACATCCTGGAGCATGGGGAAGTCGTTCTCCTCATGCTCTGCGCCGTTCGGCAACGCGTAGCCGCCGGGGCCTTTCATCAGCTTCAGTTCGCGGATATCGCGGGAGAGCGTTGCCTGCGTTACATGGATGCCTTTGCCGGCCAGCTTGCGCCGCAGCTCGTCCTGGTTGGTGACGGAGGTCTTTACCAGGAGGTCTTTGATCGCGTTGTGCCGGTGACTTTTCATGCATTATGCCGTTTCTGGTCCTGATTTTTTAAGCAGAGAAATGCGTGACGAAAAAACAGCCACGCACTGTGCATAAAAATCCAAACACTATGTATAAATATACATGAGCCCCTGCGTCAAGACCTCGCGCTGCGCCGCTCAAAAATACCTGTGGAGAAACGTCCGGACTTTCCTCCGATGAGTTTTCGGACGTATAGTGAACCATGGACCAGTCTTATCCAGAACGACAAGGGCGTGCTTCCAGCGAGCGCGTCCACGAAGAGCAGTCTCTGCAGGGCCTTACCGGTACGGTTGCCAGCTCTCTGATTGACGCTCGTTTCGAGCATGACTCTTGCGGCGTGGGCTTTGTTGCCTCCGTCCTTGGTAAAGCAAGCCACAAGATTTTGCAGGATGCGTTGACTGCTTTGTCGCGCCTCGAACATCGTGGCGCAGTGGCGTCCGATGGCGCCAGCAGCGATGGTATTGGATTGATGTCCAACGTGCCGCGTGAGCTTTTGCTCCGTGCCACCGGTGTTGAGTTGAGCGACTCCGCGTTGCTGGGTGTCGGCATGCTGTTTCTTCCCCAGGCAGAGACGCGGGCTGAAGCTGTGATGGAGAGCTGTCTGGCCTCGCAGGACCTCGGCGTTCTGGCGTGGCGCGACGTTCCGACGCGCACTGAGATTCTTGGTGAGATTGCCCTGAGCACCATGCCGAAGATTCGCCAGGTGCTGGTCGCCGACATTACAAGAGATGCTGCCGCCGATTCGATGGAGCGCAGGCTTTATCTCGCGCGCAAGCAGTTCGAGCGCGCGGAAGAGCTGAAGGAAGTGACGGGGTACGTCTGTTCGCTCTCGTCGACGACGCTGGTTTACAAGGCCATGTGCCTGGGCCGTCTGCTGCCTGAGTTCTATCCCGATCTCGCTTCGCCGGAGTACGTTACAAGCTTCGCGATCTTTCATCAGCGCTATGCGACGAACACCCTGCCTGCGTGGCATCGTGCGCAGCCCGGCCGCAAGCTGGGACACAACGGCGAGATCAACACCGTGTGGGGCAACCGCGCCCGCATGGATGCTCGCGATTCCACGCTGCCGGTGGAGTGCAAGCCGGTGTTGACCCAGGACGGAACAGACTCCACGTCGCTGGACGAGACGATTGAGCTGCTCTCGCAAAATGGACGCACCATCGCCGAGAGCGTGCGTATGCTGCTGCCGCCCGCGATTGTGAAGCGCGTACATCCGTTCCTGAAGTATCACAACGACTGCGCGGAGCCGTGGGATGGACCGGCGGCGATCTCGTTCAGCGACGGTGTCGTGGTGGGCGCCGCCCTGGACCGCAATGGACTGCGGCCTTGTCGTTACGCCATTACGAGCGATGGGTTGATGGTGGCTGGAAGCGAAGCCGGGCTGGTCGATCTCGATCCGGAGACCGTGATCGAGAGTGGACGGTTGGGACCGGGAGAGATGATTGCCGTCGATATGGCGGAGCACATGATCTACCACAACGAGGAGATGCTGGACGCGTTCGACGCGAAGGCAACCTATGCGCTGCTGGTGGAAGATGCGCCGCTGGAGGCGATTGACGCGCCTGAGGTAAGCAGCGATCTGGCGGGTCTGCAACGCGGATTCGGATACACCAAAGAAGACGTCAACATGATCCTGAAGCCGATGGCCGGAACGGGCAAGGATGCTGTGTGGTCCATGGGCGACGATACGCCGCTGGCCTTCCTGGCGCGGTCGCCGCGGCCTCTGTATGCGTTCTTCCGGCAGCGGTTTGCGCAGGTCACCAACCCGGCGATCGATCCGCTGCGCGAGGCGATCGTCGTCTCGCTGCATACGCGTCTCGGCCCCTGGCCACACATGCTGGACAAGAATGCGCCGTTGCCGGGCATCTCGCTTAGCTCGCCCTTTCTGTCGCTGGGACAGCTTGCAGCCCTGCGTGCCGGTAAGTATCCGCACAGCGATGCTCTACATCTCAAAGAGATGGCATGCCTGTATGCTCCGGAGACCTCGCTGGAACAGGCGATCGTCGATCTCTGTGCGAATGCTGTCAATCTCGTGCGCTCAGGCGCGAAACTGCTGCTGCTGACCGACCGTGGTGCCAGCACCAGCAAGCTTCCTGTGCCGATGGCTATGGCCACCGGGGCTGTCCACGAGGCGCTTGTTGTTGCTGGGCTTCGTACACTGTGCGGTCTGGCGGTCGAGGCAGGGGACTGCCGCGACATCCACCATGCAGCAGTGCTGATTGGCTATGGCGCAGGCGTGGTCTGTCCGTGGCTGGCGCTGGAGACTGCGCGCAGCCTGCAGCCGGAAGGTGTCGACGGCGAGAAGATGATGTTGAAGGCGCTCGATGCCGGGCTGGCGAAGGTGATGTCGAAGATGGGCATCTCCGTGGTGGACAGCTATCGCGGGGCGCATCTGTTCGACATCCTCGGACTCCATGCGAGCGTGGTCAATACCTGTTTCCCCAATACTCCGGCGCCATTGTCGGGCATCGGTTTCTCCGAACTGGATCGCCGTTTGCGCCTGGGCTGGCAGCCGCCTTCTGAGGCTGCGGCCTCGACCGACCTGCCGGACTTTGGCTGGGTGCGCTTCCGCAAAGCGGATTCCGCGGAGCCGCATATGTGGCAGCCGCCCAACGTCAAGGCCTTGCAGACCGTTGTGGGTAGCGCTCGCGGCACTGCTGCGAGCACCGATCCGGCCAGCGCCTTTGCGATCTTCAGCCGTAATGTGGACTCTGTCGAGGCCGTTACGCTGCGCGATCTGCTGGAGATTCGTCCGGCTGGTACAGAGCTTGCACTTGACGAGGTTGAAGCGCCCGAGAGCCTTTGCAAGCGCTTCATCGCGAGCGCCATGTCTCTTGGCTCGCTGAGCCCGGAGGCACACCAGACCATTACGCAGGCAATGAACTCGCTGGGCGCACGCTCGAACACGGGGGAAGGCGGAGAAGATCCGGCTGTCTATCGTCCGGCGGGAGCTACTCCTCTCGGTGGTCCGGAGGGCGGCGGAGCCACGTTGGCTGCGTCCTCAAACCAGAGCGGCGGAACGGCGGTCGCGGAGCTTGTGGCCGCGCCTGCGGTGCATGGCTCGCTGAATAACAAGATCAAGCAGATCGCTTCCGGACGTTTTGGCGTTACGGCGGAGTATCTGGCACACGCCGAAGAGATCGAGATCAAGGTCGCACAGGGCGCCAAGCCTGGCGAAGGCGGACAGCTTCCGGGGCACAAGGTCTCCGGGCTGATCGCGCGTCTGCGTCATGCGCAGCCGGGTGTTTCGCTCATCTCGCCGCCGCCGCATCACGATATCTACTCGATCGAAGATCTTGCACAGCTTATCTATGACCTGAAGCGCGTGAATCCGAGGGCTGCGGTGGGCGTCAAGCTGGTTTCGAGCTGCGGCGTCGGTACTGTAGCAGCGGGTGTTGCGAAGGCCTATGCGGACTTTATCGTGATCGCTGGAAACACCGGTGGCACAGGCGCAGCGGCGTTGTCGAGCATCAAGTATGCGGGTAATCCGTGGGAGCTTGGTCTGGCCGAGGCTCAGCAGTTGCTTCGCACCAACGGCATGCGTGACCGTGTTCGTCTGCGGACCGATGGCGGCATTACGACGGCTCGCGATGTGCTGGTTGCGGCCTTGCTGGGGGCGGACGAGTATGCGTTTGGAACCGCTGTGCTGGTCGCGCTGGGTTGCGACATGGCGCGCCAGTGCCATCTGAATACCTGTCCTACCGGCATTGCAACGCAGAAGCCGGAGTTGCGCGCGAAGTTCCGCGGCAAGCCGGAGCACGTTGTTCAGTTCTTCCGCCAGCTCTCTGCGGATCTGCAGCGCCTGCTCGCAAAGTTCGGTCTGCCCAGTCTCGAAGCGGCGATTGGCCGTGTCGATCTGCTGGAGCAGGTGCGCTTTGACGGCAATCTCGATCTCACCCCGATGCTCTCTGCCGCGGGGGATGGTCCTACGCGCTGGATGGGCGTACGCAATGAACGGCCCGGCCAGGACCATCCTCTGGATGAGCCCTGGACGAAGCCTGCCATTGCGGCTGCGCGTGAGGGCAAGGCTTACTCGGTGAGTGCGGTCATCTGCAACGAGCATCGCGCTGTTGGCTCAAGGCTTGCGGGTGAGTTGTCGGTGTTGCGCGCCAAGGGTGAGCTCGATGCCGCGGATGTGACCTTCGATCTGGTAGGTACGGCGGGGCAGTCGTTTGGAGCGTTTGCGGCGACGGGCATGAAGCTGGTGCTCACCGGGCAGGCGAATGACTTTGTGGGCAAAGGCCTCTCCGGTGGCGAGTTGATCATGCGTGCGGTTGGACGTGCTGCGGAACGCAGCGACGAGCATGTGCTGCTGGGCAACGTGGCGCTCTACGGTGCGACTGCGGGCAAGTTGTTCGCTGCCGGTCGTGCGGGTGAACGGTTCGCCGTTCGTAACTCAGGCGTGACGGCGGTGATCGAAGGTGTGGGCGACCATGCCTGCGAGTACATGACCGGCGGCGAGGTGGTCATTCTCGGCGAAGTGGGCATCAACTTTGGCGCGGGTATGACCGGCGGCACGGCGTGGGTGCTCGATAACGCGCAGACGATGATTCGCGACGTTCGTTATCACACGGAGTTCCTGGAGGCACAGGAGTTTGGACAGGCGGAACCGGAGCAGCAGGCTGCTCTGAGGACGCTGATCGAGGAGCATGTGAAGCGCTCGGAGAGCACGCTTGGAACGCGGCTGCTGCAGGACTGGCAGGCCGCTTCTAAGAACTTCGTGTTGTTTACTCCGAAGCCGCAGGCTTGAGAAACAATTAACAAAGGCCCCACTCCTCAAAACACCATGAGTGGGGCCTTTGGCAACCATAGCTTGGGCAGCGATGAGCCAGGCTTTCAGCCCTTTGGGTTCTGTGGTACCCGTACCTGGGCCTTCAGCCCAGGCTGGGATGAGCCGCGCCGTTGGCGCTCTATTTTGTGCAGTCCGATACCATGTCTGAAGGAGACTTCAGCGTACCCATGTCAGACTCGAAATACGGTTTTGCCACACGCGCTATCCATGACGGGCAGCAGCCCGATCCTTTGACCGGTGCCGTGAATGTACCGATCTACCTGACCTCGACGTATCAGCAGGAAGCGATCGGTAAGAACAAGGGCCATGAGTACGCCCGGCTCACCAACCCGACGCGCGATGCGCTGGAAGAGAGCCTGTGCTCGCTCGAAGGCGGTACCTCGGCGCACTGTTTTGGTTCGGGCATGGCGGCGATTACGGCTCTCTGCACGATGATGAAGGCCGGCGACCACGTTGTCTGCTCGGACAATGTGTATGGTGGCACCTCGAGGCTCTTCGACAAGGTGCTGGTGCACTATGGCCTGACGTTTACCTATGTCGATACGAGCAACGCTGAAAATGTGCGCGCAGCGATTCGTCCTGAGACGAAGCTCGTCCACATTGAAACGCCGACAAACCCGATGATGTCCGTGACGGACATTCGCGCGGTGGCCGAGATCTGTCATGCGAAGGGTGTTGAACTGAGTGTCGACAATACCTTTCTGTCGCCGTATCTGCAGAGGCCCATCGAACTCGGCGCGGACATTGTGATGCACTCGACGACGAAGTTCCTCAACGGGCACTCGGATGGTCTGGGCGGTGTACTGGTTTGCACGAAGCCTGAGCAGGCGGAGCGCTTCCGCTTTGTGCAGAAGTGCACCGGAGGAATCCTTTCGCCGTTCGACAGCTACCTGCTGTTGCGCGGCGTGAAGACGCTGGCCGTGCGCATGAAGCAGCACGACACCAATGGCCGTGCCGTCGCGGAGTTTCTGGTTGAGAAGCTTGGCGCGGATAAGGTGTTCTATCCGGGGCTTGCGACGCATCCGCAGCATGAACTGGCGAAGCGGCAGCAGCGGGGCTTTGGCTCGATGCTGTCGCTTGAGCTGGGTTCGCTGGAGAAGGCCAATGCCTTCGCATCGCGACTGAAGCTGTGCTATCTGGCGGAGTCGCTCGGAGGCGTTGAGACGCTGATCTGCCATCCGGCAACGATGACTCATGCGGCGGTGGGTGCAGAGGGGCGCGCGAAGCTGGGGATCACCGATGGGTTGATGCGGATCTCGGTGGGCATTGAAGAGGTGGAAGATATTATTGCGGATCTGGCGCAGGCGTTGGCGTAGTTGCCTGTTTTTCGTCGTCATCCTGAGCCGTAGGCGAAGGACCCCCGCATTCGTGGCTGCACTGAGGCAAAGGTGAAGACCACGAGATCCTGCTCAGACGTTTTGGTGGGCCTGTGCGCCTGAGGTGATGCCAATGCGGGGGTCCTTCAGCTACGCTTCAGGATGACGACGAAAAACAAGCAACGACAAATTGTCGAACCGCTTTACACCGTCTCCTGAAACTGAAACGCCTCGATGCGGTTAGCGAGATCAGCCTGGGCGGCATCGAGCGCTGTGGTGCGTGTCTCCAGTTCTTTCTGTCCAGCGGCAATCGCGTCTTCGGTTTTGTTCAGATCCCCGACGAAGCGATCTCTTGAACCTTTATCGGCATTTTGCAGTGCGGTGATGTTGGCGCGCTGACGTTCCTCGTCGCTGTGCAGGGAAGCGAGCTTTGCATTCGTCTGGTCGACTGCGGTTTGTGCGTCGGCTACATGGCGGCGAGCTTCAAGGATTGGTTGCAACGCTTGTTCCAGTGCGGGGTTGTGGTTCGCCGAATTCAGGATCAGGGTGAACTGGTTGTCGTCCGAGTTCAGGAGTTGATAGGCCGTGTAGCCTTCGTGTTTGCCTCCGACGTGCAGACGAACGGTTTCGCCCGGTGCGGCTTCTACGCGGAAGCGATAGACGGTCGGCGTCGTCTCCGTGGGCTTCGGGTCGGAGTCAAGTGTGAAGCCCTTCACAACGGGATGTTCCAGCACCACGGTGCGCCGGTCGGCGGCGGCGTTGTGGATGACGTAAGTGACCTCGCTCACATCCGCATGATGGATGTTCAATACGCCTTTGGCTGCGCTGATCTGTGTGATGTGGGTTGCGTTATGACGGCTCTCGGTCGTGACGTGCACAGCCTGGTCGGCAGCGTAGGAGAGCAGGCGCTTCTCGCCAGCGTGGATGGGATCGAGCAGGCCTTCTCCACCGAAGCTGCCGTCTTCTACGATGGAGAAGCTGCCACGATCGAGCGTCAGTCCGCTGGTGTTGGTGATCCACAGCGCCCGCAAAGGCTGCGAGATGCGGTTGCCGTCCGAGGAGACCAGTGTGACGCGGTCTGCGTCAATCTTGGCCTGCAGGATGGGCACCAGGGCCGATTCGTTCTTGCGGATGGTGATGGGTTCGGTGAGCTTGTACTCGAAGAAATCGTCGAAGGCTGCGGTATTGGTATTTGTGACAAGAGAGGCAGATGCCGCCTCTTCGTAGGACCTGGGAGACGGTGGGAGCGGAGCGGCAGCTAGCCCAGCGACGATGCCTCTACTCCGCAACATACTTTTGCCCACCTGAATCTGTGGAGCGGCTGAAACTTCGACAGTCTCTGTTGCTGAAGGGGCACTTGCGGGCGACCGGTCTTCCCTGACGTTTTCGACGCTGCTGTCGAAGGTCTGAGGCGTAAGCTGGGCTTCCTGCGCAATGGGAATCTCGGGCCGCCGCGAGTAGATAGGATCGGACAGCGGCTGGATGAAGCTCTGCGGAGAACCTGCGATCAGAGAGAGTTGTACGTTCACCCAGTCTGTTCCGACGGTGTTATCGACGACCGCCCAGCCCTGCAGCGTAGCCTTTTGTGTGGTGTCTGCGTTGGCAGAGTCCGTGAACAGGATGCGATACGTAGACTTCCAGATGGGTACTTCGGAGATGTAGCTGACATGCAGCTCACGTGTGCCGGTGCCGCGATCGTCGAGGGTGAGATGACGGAGGCCCTGCGAGCGGCTGCCCGCGAGCAGCTCGAGATAGCGGCTGACGTCTTGATGCAGAGCGGTGTCGAGCAGGTGAACGCTGCTGGTTGAGGTTAGTTCCAGCGTGCGAACCTCACCGGTGTCGGAGACGACGGTGAGGAAGTAGTGGTCGATAGAGGGTTTCGAGTCATTGTCACCCTTTTCCGGAACGCTGCGAATCTCCATCGAAAGCAGGCGACCTGTGATGGAAGTGCCGGAAGCGTTGACCTCAATGCGTGCCCCTCGAATGGCAGTATAGAAATCGGCAGCCGTCGCGTCGGTGCCGAGCGCCAGCGGCAGACTCTTGAGCTGCTGGTCGAGTGGAGTCGTGGAGTTATAGCCCGCGCCGGAGATGCGGCCTCCATTCAGATCGATAGCGGTCAGCGACTGCAAGACATCGTTGAGCTGTGCGGTCGTGAAGTCGATGGTGACGGCGGCATTGCCGGTCACTCGGCCTGTGTGCTCGAAGAATCCGACGCCGTTTTTGTACAGCGAGACGTGAGTGACGGGCAGATTGGTGTCGTGCTCGGCTGCGGTTATAGCTGCAGGAGGATGCGGCGTTGGACTCTTCTGGGCGGAGGCAACGGTTGCAACAAGGCCGAGGTGTATAGCGAGGAGGGTAGTAATCGAGGACGGGCGCATGGGTTTCCTTTGCTGGAACATGCTGGAGCCATTTTGTGACTCCGCTGCTGATAGAACGAGGCCCCGGAGAGATCTTGCAATAAAAATTCTTTAGCTCTGGAATTTAGACACCGGAGGTCCCGAAAACGGCATACGACGCGAACGGAAACCTATGCCGTCACGAGTGTGGTAGGGTGGTAAGTTTTCTGAATGGAGGCCATTCGTGGCGGTATCTGGGCTGGGTTTTGGGTTGAACGAAGAGCAGGAGCAGCTTCGTCGCGAGGTGCGGGCGTTCGCGGAGCGCGAGATTGCGCCGCATGTTTCGGAGTGGGATGAGAAGAGCGAATTCCCGCATGCCGTGGTGAAGAAGCTGGGAGAGATGGGGCTGATGGGCGTCATCTTTCCGGAGGAGCTTGGCGGCTCGGGCATGGGGTACGTGGAGTACGTGCTGGCGATTGAGGAGCTGTCGCGCGTCGATGGCAGTGTCGGCATCATCGTGGCCTCGCATAACTCGCTCTGCACGAACCACCTTATGCTTGGCGGCAATGACGAACAGCGCAAACGCTGGATCCCGAAGCTCGCCAGCGGGGAGTGGCTCGGCTCCTGGGGGCTTACCGAGCCGGGTTCGGGCTCCGATGCGGGTGGCATGCGCACGACGGCGACGAAGGTCGATGGTGGATGGTTGCTGAACGGCTCGAAGACCTTCATCACCAATGGCACCTATGCAGACTGCGCGCTGGTGCTCGCGGTGACGGATAAAGAGAAGTCGACGCATGGCGGCATCTCGGCGTTTCTGGTCGAGAAGGGAACCAAGGGTTTTCGGCCGGGCAAGAAAGAGAACAAGCTTGGCCTGCGTGCCAGCGATACGGCGGAACTGATCTTCGAGAACTGCCTGATCCCCGAGGAGAACCTCGTCGGCAAGCTGGGTGAGGGGTTCAAGGATGCGATGCGCGTGCTGGATGGAGGCCGGATCTCGATTGCGGCGCTCTCGCTCGGCATGGCGCGTGGAGCGCTCGGCGCGGCGATGAAGTATGCGCAACAGCGGCGGCAGTTTGGGAAGGCCATCAGCGAGTTTCAGGCGATCCAGTTCAAGCTGGCGGATATGGCGACGCAGCTCGATGCCGCGTGGCTGCTGACGATGCGCGCGGCTCGCATAAAAGATGCCGGGCAGAAGGTGACGATGGAGGCAGCGATGGCCAAGCTCTATGCCAGCGAAGCGGCCTGCCGCATCTGCGACGAGGGCGTTCAGATTCATGGGGGCTATGGCTTTATCAAGGACTATCCGGCGGAGAAGTTTTATCGCGATGTGAAGTTGTGCACGATTGGCGAGGGGACCAGTGAGATTCAGCGGATGGTGATTGCGCGGGAGTTGCTGAAGGGGCGGTAGAGGCCTTTGCTTTTCGTCGTCATCCTGAGCGGTACGCGAAGGACCCCGTATTGGGGGGTACCACAGAGGCCCATACCCACCTAAGGTGTTCGGGCGCGATCTCGCGGTTGCCACTTATGCTGAGGTGCCACTACGAATGCGGGGGTCCTTCGCCTACGGCTCAGGATGACGACGAGAAACAAGCAACGGCAAACTGACGGGGCGGTCAGCACCTTGGTATGCTCACAGTGCGATGCAGACTAAGGCAATTTATCCCGGAACCTTCGATCCATTGACTAACGGCCACCTCGACCTGATTGCGCGAGGCGCGAAGATTGTCGATGAACTGGTTGTCGCAATTCTGCGCAATTCAGAAAAAGGTGCGCCGCTTTTCACGGCTTCGGAGCGGGAAGAGATGATTCGCGAGGCGACGCTTGGCCTGGGGAATGTGTCGGTGGCCACCTTCGACGGCCTGCTGGTGGACTTTGCCCGTTCGCAGGGGGCGAAGGCTGTTCTGCGTGGTATCCGCGCGGTCTCCGACTACGAGTACGAGTTCCAGATGGCGATGATGAATCGCAAGCTCGATCCCGAGTTGGAGACGCTGTTCATGATGCCTGCGGAGAAGTACACCTATGTCAGCTCGCGGCTGATCAAAGGGGTATTTCACCTTGGTGGAGATGTGAGTTCTCTGGTCCCTCCGTTGGTTATGGACCGCTTGAAGAGCAAAGTTCCGGGGGCGATCAGTGGCTGAGCAGGGGGTGGGGCCGCTAAGTATTCAGGAACAGTTTGGACAGATCGACATCTACGTCTTCGATCAGATTCTGCGCGGAAATATTGGGCCGGGAATGCGTGTGCTCGATGCGGGCTGCGGGTATGGACGAAACCTGGTGCATCTGCTGCGAGAGGGTGTTGAAATCTTCGCCGTGGATGGGAATGCCGCAGCCGTGGAGCATGTACGCGCTCTGGCTGCCGAGTTGGCCCCTCAACTTCCGGCGGAGAACTTCCGGGTTAGTGCGATTGAGAAGATGAACTTTCCGGACGGATTCGCAGATGTGGTGATCTGCAATTCGGTACTGCATTTTGCACAGGATGAGGCGCATTTTCTTGCCATGGTCGAGGAGCTTTGGCGCGTCCTGCGGCCTGGGGGGATGCTTTTCTGCCGTCTGGGGTCCAGGATCGGGATGGATTTTGAGCGGGTGAGAAAGAATATCTTTCGGATCGGGGATGGTTCCGAATGGTTTCTGGTGGATGAGGCGGTCCTGTTGCGGATGACCGAGCAGATGAACGGGCTGCTGGTCGATCCTCTGAAGACGACAATCGTTCAGGATTACCGTTGTATGACGACCTGGGTGGTAAGGAAGCGGAGATGATCGCGCAATAGGCTTTATCTCCACCGCCAAATCTGAAAGACTGGGAGTATGAGTCCCGAACCAAGCAAGAAGATCCTGTCCGACCGCATCAACCGTATTGAAGTCT
This sequence comes from Granulicella mallensis, assembly GCF_014203225.1. GTDB lineage: Bacteria > Acidobacteriota > Terriglobia > Terriglobales > Acidobacteriaceae > Granulicella > Granulicella mallensis_A. The sequence goes on from NZ_JACHIO010000010.1 coordinate 110,478, forward strand.
CGGCCACGATGGCCATTACCGCCGAGGCCCTGAAGATGAAGGCGCAGGGAATCGACCTGGCCGACTTTGGCGCGGGTGAACCCCACTTCGCTACTCCGCAGCACATCAAAGACGCTGCCATTACCGCCATTGAGAAGAACTTTACGCGCTATACCGCCGTTGCGGGCGTTCCGGAGGTCCGCAAGGCCATCGTCGACCGCCATGCCGCGGACTTCGGCTCCAACTACACGGTAGAGGAGTGCGTCTTCACCACGGGCGGCAAGCTCGCCCTGTTCAATGCGATTCAGGTCCTGGTCGACCACGGCGATGAGGTCATCCTGCCGGTTCCGTACTGGGTCAGCTTCAAGGACATCATCCAGTATGCGGGCGGCAAGGTCGTCTACGTGCAGAGCTCGGAGAGCGAGAATTTCCGCATCACCGCGAAGATGATCGAAGCGGCGATTACGAACAAGACGAAGGCGATCATTCTGAATACGCCGTCGAATCCCTCCGGCGCGGTGGTCAGCCCCGAGGACCTCGAAGCGATCGTGCGGCTGGCGCACTCGCGCGGCATCTATGTGCTGCTCGATGAGTGCTACGTCTACCTGACGTTTACCGGCAAGGTGGTCAGCGGCGGCTCATTTACGGATTGCAAGGAGCACATCGTTGTGCTCGGCTCGCTCTCGAAGACCTACGCGATGACCGGCTGGCGCGCGGGGTTTGCGCTGGGGCCGAAGGCGATCATCTCGGCGATGAGCAAGCTGCAGTCGCAGAGCACGTCGAACACCGCCAGCATGGTGCAGCAGGCCTCCATTGCGGCGCTGACGGCCTCGCAGGACTGTGTTGTCACCATGCGTGCCGACTACATCACGCTCCGTGACCGGGTGCTCGAAGGCTTCAAGACGATTCCGGGCCTTACCTGCACGGTTCCCGAAGGCGCTTTCTATGTTTATCCGAACATCAAGGCTTTCCTCGGCAAGGGAGAGGTCAAGACGGCCTCTGACCTGGCGGCGAAGCTTTTGAGTGAAGCCCATGTCGTGGTCGTCCCTGGTGAGGCCTTCGGCACGGACGAACATATCCGGCTTTCCTACGCTGTTTCGGCTGATGTAATCGATAAAGGTGTTCAGCGGATTCGGGAGTACCTTTCGAAACTCTAATGAGATAAACGCGCGGCTACTTCTGTAGTCGCGCGTTCGGCCCTTAAAGGAACATCTATGCCTCCTGAAACAACGAAGTCTAAACCAGCATTTGCAGCGGTTATTCTTGCCGGCGGAAGCGGAACACGCTTCTGGCCGCGCAGCCGCCGGGCCCGCGCCAAACAGGTACTTCCGCTGGATGGCGAGCGGACGATGATCCAGCAGACCGTCGCCCGTCTGGAAGACATGATGCCCGACCACGACGTCTGGGTTATCACGAACAATCTGCTCTCCGATCTGATCACCACGCAGTTGCCGGAGGTCTCCGAGACCCGCATCTTGCGGGAGCCTGAGGGCCGGAACACGGCTCCGGCCTGCGGTCTGGCGGCGTTCCTGCTGGAACGCGAAGCGCCTGAGACGATCATCGGAATCTTTCCCTCGGACCACACGATCGGCAATGTCGCGCGTTATCACATGATCCTTCGCGCAGGCATCAAGCTTGCTGCCAGCGGGCCGAACATGGTCGTTCTGGGGGTTCCGCCGACGCGTGCCGAGACCGGGTACGGCTATATCGAACTCGGTGCTGCCGTAACGCCAACGACGGTTGGAGGCGAAGCGATTCCTGTACGCCGGGTTCGCCGCTTTACGGAGAAGCCCGATGCCGCGCATGCCAGGACCTTTCTGCGCTCCGGAAACTACGTCTGGAACAGCGGCATGTTCCTGTGGAGCGCACGCACCCTGGCGGATGCGATCCGCGAACATGCTCCGGCCATGGCGCCTTTGTTAGAGAAGATTGCCGCGGCGTTTGGAACACCAGAGTTCGAGCAGGTCTTTGCCGAGCTTTATCCGCAGTGCGAGTCCATCTCGATTGATTACGCGGTTCTCGAACCGCGTTCCGCAAAAGGGGAGGCCGCGTCCGAGCTGTATTGTCTGCCGGCGGACTTTGCGTGGAACGATCTCGGCTCCTGGGCGGCGCTGCACGAGTTCGTCTCCGAGAGCAAGGAACCTCGGAACTGCAATGTGATTGAAGCAGGGCATGATGTGCAGATTGGCTCTTCGGGCTGCTATGTCTACTCTCCGGGGAAGGCTGTAGCCCTGGTGGGTGTCAAGGATCTGGTCGTTGTTGAGACCGGAGACGCGCTTCTCATCACCACGCGCGACGGCTCTCAGGATGTGGGCCGTGTGGTTGCGGAGTTGAAAAAAGCCGGACGCCACGATCTGATTTAGGGATTCCAGACAAAATGAATGATTTGAAGACAGTTGTGAAGTTCGGGACCGACGGCTGGCGCGGCATCATCGCCGATGACTTTACGTATGAGAATGTTCGTGTGGCTGCGCGGGCGATTGCGCTCTATGTACTGGAGCACGAAGACTCCAAGGCTGGTGTCTGCATAGGCTATGACACACGTTTTGGCTCGCGCTCGTTTGCGCGCATCGTCGCCGAGACGCTTGCCGCCGCAGGTGTGCCGGTATTTCTTGCGAACAAGATCACTCCAACGCCGGAGCTCTCGTTTGCCGTGCGCGAGCGCAAGGCTGCGGGTGGCGTCATGATTACGTCGAGCCACAACCCTGCCGAGTGGAACGGTGTGAAGTACAAGGCCACTTATGGGGGCTCGGGCAAGCCATCTATCATCAGCTCGATTGAGGGCTATCTGCTGAAGCCTGTCCCGCAGGCCGCGACGCCCGCGAAGATTGAAGAGGTGGACTTTGCGCCGGATTACATTGCGGCGCTGGAGTCCTTTGTCGATCTCAAGGCGATCAAGGCTTCGGGCTATCGTTTCCTGATCGACACGATGTATGGCGCGGGCCGGGGATATGTTGCCGGCATCTTTGAGCGTGCGGGGATTCCGTATGTCGAATTCCGTAGTGAGCTGAACCCCACATTTTTCGGGATAAATCCTGAGCCGATCCTGCCGCATATTGCGGCGACACAGAAGGCGGTCGTCGCGGAGAAGTGTGCCGCCGGCCTGATCACCGATGGCGATGCCGACCGTATCGGCGCTGTCGATGAGCATGGCAACGTCGTTGATGCACACAAGATCTTTTCTGTCCTACTGCAGTGGCTGCTTGAGCGCAAGCAGTGGCCCGGCGATGTAACACGTGCTTTCAACACGACGAAGATGCTCGACCGCATCGCGGCGAAGTATGGCCGCACGCTGCACGAGCACGGGATCGGCTTCAAGTATGTTGTCGACCTGATGCTCGAAAAAGACATTATGATTGGCGGCGAAGAGTCCGGCGGCGTCGGTATCTCGAAGCATCTGCCGGAGCGCGACGGCCTGCTGAACAGCCTGCTGCTGGCCAATGTGATGGCCGACGAGAAGAAGACTCTCGGGGAACTCGTTGCTGCGTTGCAGCAGGAGTACGGCGAGCATCAGTATGGCCGCGTGGATATGCATATCGACGAGGATCTGAAGCAGTCTGCGATTCGCCGGGCGAAAGCAGGCGTTGCAGAGGTTGCGGGCCTGAAGGTGCTGCGCATCGAGACTCTTGACGGCATCAAGTTCTTCCTCGAGAACCCAGCTTGCGCGGACAAGCCAAAGGCGGCGGAGACCTGGGTTCTGTTCCGTGCGAGTGGAACGGAGCCTCTGCTGCGCGTCTACTGCGAGAGCTGCAGCCAGGAGAGTGTGCAGCAGGTACTAAAGGCTGCGCAGGCGTTTGTGCTGCAGGGAGACTCGAAGTGAGTCATCAGGTTTCTACCGAGGCTGCAGCGCTGCTCTTCGACAACGACGGTGTTATTGTCAGCTCCATCGCCAGCGTCAATCGTTGCTGGAAGATTTGGGCCGCGCACTATGGCGTTCCCAATGCCGACAAGGTCGAGATCGCCCATGGTACTCGTGCGGTCGAGATCATGAAGAATCTGGCGCCCGATGTCGATCCCGTCGAGGGGTTGAAGCTGATCGAAGACATGGAGATCGCGGACGTGGCGGATGTGGAAGTTCTGCCAGGCGTTCGGGCCTTGCTGACCAGTCTTCCTGCGAACCGCTGGGCGATCGTGTCGTCGGCGACGCATCGGCTGCTGGTCGCAAGGCTTCAAGCGGCGAAGCTGCCTGAGCCGGAGTGGATCGTCAGCGCGGACCGGGTCGTGAACGGCAAGCCGCATCCTGAGCCGTATCTGCTGGGCGCGAAGCTGATCCAGGTTGCTCCGGAAGATTGCATCGTCGTGGAAGATGCCCCGAGCGGAGTGAGTGCGGGCAAGGCGGCGGGTTGCCGTGTGCTCGGGGTGCTGGGTACGCACAACGCAGAGGAGCTGCGGGCAGCGAGTGTGGATTGGGTTGTCGCCTCGCTGGAGCATGTGCGGGCGGAGTCTGTGGCAGATGGTTTGAAGATTACCTTCGATACGGTTTAGAAAGATAGCCGCGCGTTCAACTGCATCGTGCGGCCACCGACCGTAACCTGGGAGATGCTGGTGCCTGTTCCGGAGAAGGTCGTGATGCCTTGAGCGTTTGGCGAGCTGTCAGGAATGAGTGTCTGGTTGGGTGGCCCGAAGCTCGGGTGATTGAAGGCATTCGTGCTGTCGGCGCGAATCTGGAGTTGGATCTCGTTGTGCAGCGTGAAGGTCTTTCCTAACGAGAGATTCACCACACTCAGCCCTGGACCTGTCAGGCTGTTTCTCCTCATGTTGCCAAAGGTACCGTTGGCGGGCAGGCCGAACGCGGCTGGGTTGTACCAGTTTTCAATGGTGCGATGCTGCGGCCTGGGATTGCCGATCAAGTTCGGATACCAGCTCCCTGCCTGCGAGTAGGAGTTATTATTGCCGCCAATAGAGGGCGTATACGGGTTTCCCGTGTTAAAGATCATCGTCGAAGAGATCTGCCATCCACCCAGGGTTTCATCCACAAAGCGGTTGTTATTGAGGAGTAGCTTGTTCTTGCCGACAGGAAGTTGATACACAATATTGCCCTTCAGCGAGTTGCGAACGTCGAAGTTCGACGATCCGTAGTTTGCGGAAGGCTTGTAAGAGTTCTGGTAGATCTGGGTTCCTGCGATTCCACCTTCCGCGGAAGAGTCCTGATCGTCGAGGAAGTGGGACCAGACATAGTTGAAGTTAAAGCTCAGCCCCGAGGTCAGGCGCCGGGTGATGGAAGTCTGCAGAGAGTTGTAGTTGGAGACAGCATTGTTCGTGCTGCCCGAGATGCTTTGATAGACAGGGTAGGGACGGGAGTTCGGACTATCGTTCGGACCCAGTAGATTTTCCGGAACCTGATTGATATCCACCGGAAAGCTCAGGTTGAATCCGTGGCTGGCAACATAGGCGGCTTCAATGACCATGTTTGGTCCAAGGGTGTGCTGGACCGCAACGTTCCATTGGTAAATCTGAGGAACGGGCGTGTGGTACTGGTTGTACGTCACACCCTGCCCATTGAGCGCAGTGGGATCGGTTGTGGAGCCGATGAAGGGAAGGTTCGATCCCTTCGAATCGAACACCACGACCGGCGTGATGCCGTTGGTCTGGTCGGTCACATTTCCTTGCGTGATGACGGAGTTTCCGAGGCCGGCCCCGTAGGTATTTGTGCTCCAGTTATAAGAAAAGATGCCGAAACCGCCGCGAATGGTCATCGTCGGGTCAGGAGACCAGTTGAAGCCGACACGAGGCATTACCGTGGTGAAGACATTGGACTGCAGCGATGTGCGCCCGTTCGCGTGCGTAGAGGCATACCAGATGGCGCCGTTCGTGTTGGTTGCCGGATTGAGCACTGTTGGATCGAAGACGGCAATGTTGTTCTTTACCTCATTCCAGCCATGCTGGATCTGATAACGAAGGCCGAGGTTCAGGGTGAAGTTGGGGAGCAGCTTGATATCGTCCTGGATAAACAGCTGTGGTGTTTTAAGGCGAGCTCCATATTCAGGCTGCACGCTCGCATTCCAGGAGTTCACCTGCCCGAGCAGAAAGTCCGCATAGGTCAGGCCCGTTGTGGCGTCCCCAACCGTTGATTGCGTGTAAGCACCGTTGAACGTGAGGGTACCGCCATTGAATTGGCTGCCGTTCACCTGGTTCGCCTGCCACATCATGAACTCGCCACCGAAGTGCAGGATGTGTTTTCCGCGGATCATCGTGACGACATCCGACGGGTCGTAGACGAATTCTTTCTGGAAGACCTGGAATCCAGAGTTCAGCCCGAAGCAACAACTGCCTGAGAAATTCAGATTCGGGAAGATGTCGGCCTTGGCGAACTGCCAGCCGATCTTCTGCGGAATGCCCTGATTCAGTGACTCAGGAATGTAGTAGTTCAACTCCGACGTAAACCCCATGCGTGCTTCGTTGATTGTCGTAGGGTTGATATTCCACACATCGGAAACTTGCGCGGCATTGCTGTCGACGTCGCCTTTTACGCAATCCATGGGGCAATAGGCGAGTCCAATCCCGTCGTTCGTGGTGGGGTTATCCCGTTGGGTATCGGTCATGGTGAGCCGATTGTTCGGGGTAATGTCGTAATCGAGGCGTCCGAAGTACTTTGTATAGGGCAGGGTAACCGGCGCGAAGTAATAGAAGTTCGAGTTCGGCACTCCCTGGGAGAAGCTGGACGGCGTGGCGTTTGGCAAAGGGAAGTATGCATTCAGTGCCTTCGACACAGGGTCCATCAGGTTCGCGGGAATCTTGTTGCCGTATCCTTCCTGGGCGAAGGATTTACGGGTAACGACGGGTCCGTTCGCGGTCTGTGTGATGACCTGCGAGGTTGGATCGTAGATCGTCGGCAGCCCGGTAAAGTCGCCATTGCGCATGGCCAGCGTTGGCACTGTTATAAATCCGGAATAAGCCGTGTTGTTGTTGGTCTTATCGAAGTCGAAGTAGAAGAACATCTTCTTCTTGAGGATGGGGCCGCCGATCGATCCACCGAAGTTGTTGTAGCGGATGGGCGTCACTGGAACCGGGGTTCCGAATCCATAGTTCGCGGCGTTCAGGGCATCGTTCTGAAAATACTCATAGGCCGATCCGTGGAACCGGCCAGTGCCGCCCTTGCTGATCTGGTTGAAGATGATGCCGCCGATTCCGTACTGCGCGGAAAAGCCGGAGGTAATCACTTGAAGTTCCGAGACGGTCTCGAAGATAGAGACGTCGGCATTACCGCTGGAAGGTAACGTCGTCATCGATCCGTCGGCAAGAATGGCACTGTAGGGAAGATTGCCATTTGCTGCAACGAATTGCTGCGGATCGTTGCTACCCTGCCAGCCGTTTGCCAGAGACGTACCCTGGGTATTCCCCTGCGCGCCTGGCAACAGAATCGAAAAGGTCTCCCAGTCCGTGCCAACATTGGGTAGTTGCGACATGGATTTCGCATCGAGCGTGGTCGACTGCTCACTGCTCTCTGTTTCAAGCAAAGGCACGTCGTTGGCGTTGACTACGACCTGCTGTGTCGTCGATCCCACCTTGAGCTGTGCATTGACCGTCGTGGTCCCTACCTGCAAGGTCACGGGCCCGCGGACGACGCGTCCGAAACCGTCCTTTGCAAAGGTGACCGTATAGTTTCCTGTCACGATCGACGAGGTATCGAAGAGTCCTTCCTTGTCGGTAACGTAATCTTTCGATACGCCCGTATCGACGTTGAGCACCTCAACCTTTACGCCGGGCAGGAGTGCGCCGGAGGCATCGGTAACCGTGCCACGGATATCGCCGGAGTTCGTACTCTGCGCTGAGGAGGCTCCAGGAAAGTACATCGCTAGACAAAGAAGCATGCTTGCGCCGACGGTCTTGGAGAAATTCAGCTTCATAAGCAGTCAACCCCTGAAACAATCCGTTATGCAACTTTCTGTCCGAATATGCCGAAAAGAGGCGGACAAAGCAGGACAGTCATGTTGTATGGGCTAAATCAAATCACTACCTTACTTACTTTGTCAACGTTACTAATAAACTATTTCGCCCAAAAAGATCGTAGTGCCTCGCAAACGCGGGCATGAAGGCCTCTGCTCTCACTGTCTTCGGGCTTTGCGCGAATGGCTGTAGGTCCAGGAGAAATACTAGGAGGCCCGGTTTCCTTTGAGAATCGTCGCCACTCTGCGTAAGTCTTCTTCGGTATCGACACCTACGGTGTCATGTGCCGTGGCGGCGACGTAGAGCGCGAGTCCGTTTTCCAGCAAACGCAGTTGCTCCAGGCGCTCTGTCTGCTCCAGTTCTCCCGGGGCCAGGGCGGCAAAGTGTTCCAGGGCCGCTCTCCGATAGGCGTAGAGGCCAAGGTGCTTCCATACCGGAGCATGGCCGGAGCCGTCCCGGTCGTAGGGAATCGTCGCCCGTGAAAAATAGAGGGCGCGGCCATCGTGGGCCGTCACGACCTTGACGGCATTAGGATTGTTGAGATTTTCGGGGGTGCACGGCACCTTCAGGGTTGTGACCTCTACCTGCGGCAGGGCAAACGGAGACAGGATGTCGGCGATGTGCTCGGGACGGAGCAGGGGTTCGTCGCCCTGGACGTTGACATAGATCTCCGCCTCAACCGTGCGGGAGACGGCAAAGAGCCGGTCTGTGCCGCTGGGCAGCTCGGGAGAGGTCATCACGCACGGCCAGCCGCGTTGCCGGCAAAGGGCCTGGACTTCTTCAGAATCGGCGGCAATGACGACTTCATCCAGAAGAGGGCAGGCCTTCGCGGCCCGGTAGACCCAGGCCAGCAGAGGCTCGCCGGCAATCTCGCGCAGCACCTTGTTAGGCAGCCGTGTGGACGCCAGCCGTGCGGGAATGACGCCAACGACGCGGCCATAGGGCGACCCCGGGGGGAGAGGTGCAGAAACCGCCATCAGCGCAGGATCTCCGATTTCTTGTTCTTGCGATAGAAATAGATGGCCACGCCGATGATGATCGCGAGGATCACGCCCAGGCCGATCGCAATGAGGGTCAGGTAGTGCAGAATCCCACCGAGTTTGTCCTGAAAATCGCTCATAGCTGACGCAAGGCCTGATCCTGACGGCCAGTCTCGTATTTTATGCGTTTCAGTTGCGAGTCGTGAGTTGCGAGAGTCGAGTCTCATCGCTTGCGACTCGAAACTGGAGGCAAATATACGACTTAGGCTGTCGAGGTTTGACCTGCGCTGCCGTGGCTTCTATGATGGAGAAGCGGCTGTCGTCGCGGCCTCGCCGCTTGATACAGTCTCCCACCAGGCGGTGTAGCTCAGATGGTTAGAGCGACGGACTCATAACCCGTAGGTCACTGGTTCGATTCCAGTCACCGCCACCAATTGCTACGCCTCGGCGTCGCGATTTCTTCGAGTCAGGGTATCATTCCGATATCGGGGAAGGTATAACAAAAGTCCCCATAGAGCGTCTCATTCTCTATAGTCGTAACTGCCCCCTTGGGAGGGGGATTTTCGCATATGCCCAAGAGCGTCAAGATTTCGCTTCTCGCTGTATCCGTTCTTCTTGTCCTGTGCATCTTTCTCGGTGTGAATACGCATGGTGTTCGCGCTGCGGTCGATCAGTCCCAGGAGGGCGCTTACCGCCAGATCAACGTCTACGGCGAGGTGCTGCAGCACGTCCAGAACGACTACGTAGTCGACCCGAACATTCCCGCTGTCACCGAAGGCGCTCTGCGTGGCCTGCTGGAGTCGCTCGATGCGGATTCCAGCTACCTGCCACCCGCCGATTACAAGGCCTACAAGGCCGATAAGGGCGGCAAAGCCCAGGTTGGCCTGAACGTCTCCAAGCGCTTCGGCTATGCGACCATCGTCTCGGTCGTTCCAGGAAGCCCGGCGGACAAGGCGAACCTGACGGACGGCGACATCATCGAGGCGATCGGCAACCAGGATACGCGCGATCTTTCGCTGGCAATGATCCAGCTCCTGCTCGAAGGCGCACCGGGAAGCGAACTCCAGATCTCGGTTATTCGCCCGCGGAAGGTGGATCCGGACAAGATCAAGCTCAACCGTGCCGTTGTCTCCGAGCCTGCGGTGGCGGAGACGATGTATGAGAATGCCTCGATCCTCTCTCTGAAGCCGATGGTGATCGACCATGAGCACGTGCAGCAGATTGAAGCCAAGCTGAAGGGGATGAATAAGGCCGGCAATAAAAAGATCCTGCTCGACCTGCGCGACGTCTCGGCGGGCGATATGGCCGAAGCCACGCGTCTGGCCAACTTCTTCCTGAAGTCCGGAACGATTGCCACCCTGGAAGGGCAGACATTCCCCAAGCAGACCTTTACCGCGGATGCCGCCAAGTCGATCAACACGACAGCGCCCCTGGTGATTCTGGTGAATCGCGGTACCTCAGGGCCGGCTGAGCTGGTGGCCGGAGCGATAGCCGATAACAAGCGCGGCGACCTGGTTGGAGAGAAGACCTTTGGCGAAGGCGCACAGCAGAAGACATTTGAGCTTCCCGATGGCGCAGCGCTGATCCTCTCGATTGCGAAGTACGCTTCTCCTTCAGGAAAGAAGTTTGAGGATGAAGCGGTTACTCCGGGCACGCTTGTAGCCTCCAACATGGACGATCTGGATTCGGATTCGGACGATGCCTCCAGCTCCGACACGACCAAGACGCCTGCTCCTGTGAAACATCCTTCGGCTCCTGTCGACGATCAGCTCACCAAGGCTCTCGACATGCTGAAAGCAAAGCAGGCGTAGGCTGCTCTGCTATCTGCTTAGGATTTTTATGCCTGTTTTTATTGGACACGAAAGCCAGCCTCTTCAGGGCTGGCTTTTATGTTCGTCCAGGCAACCCTTTACCGCGTTTATGTTTATGCAATTGCTATGGATACCTGGTAAAGCCAGCGAAATCACAAGGCCCTGCATGGTAAGGTGGGAGCTACCGTGCCGAGCCCGTTGAACAGCGAGGGCAAGAAGCTCTCGAAGCCATCAGCAAGCGATGCCCGTCGAAGCGACGACCGCTCTGCTCTGTGGCGTGCGATGCGTACCTTTCCGTTCCGCGAACCGGAGTATCGTAGCCGGAGAGTCGCTGGTAAGGCTGCGTTTCTGCTCTTGCTGGGAGCCTCCGCGATCTTCGGCATCATGGTGGGCCTGCTGCTGGTCTACTCGATCAATCTGCCGCAGATGGCCGACCTGGAGCGCTACCGCCCCAGCACGACGACTGAACTCTACGACATCCATGGCAAGGTCTTCGGCTCGTTTGCGCTGGAGCGCCGCGTTGTCGTGCCATACTCGGACTTTCCTCCGGTGCTGCGCGACGCGATCCTGTCCATTGAAGACAAGGACTTTGAGAGCAACAGCGGCATCAATATGATCCGCATGGTCGGCGCGGCGTGGCACGACATGCACTCTGCTCGCCGCTCGCAGGGCGCTTCGACGCTTACGATGCAGCTCGCGCGCAACCTGTTTCTGTCCTCCGAGAAGACCTATGGACGCAAGGTCCAGGAGATCTTCCTGACGCTGCAGATCGAGCGTCACTTCACCAAGTCGCAGATCTTTACGCTCTATGCGAACCAGATCTATCTTGGCCGTGGAACGTACGGGTTCGAGGCCGGCTCGGAGTACTACTTCAGCAAGCATGTTCGCGATCTCACGCTATCGGAGGCGGCTTTGCTGGCTGCCTTGCCGAAGGGGCCGGAGTCGTACTCGCCGGTGCGCTTTCCCGATCGGGCGTTGAAACGCCGTAATCTCGTGTTGAGCGAGATGTTCAGCGATCACAAGATCACCGCCGCCCAGGCCGAGGCTGCCAAGGCCGAGCCGCTCGGATTGCATCTTGAAGCTCCCGCGAACATCGAGGCTCCCTACTTTGTGGAAGAGGTTCGGCGTCAGTTGGAGGCCGAGTATGGTGTCGACGAGGTGCATGGCGCAGGGCTGCGCGTGTACACGACGCTCGATCTCGATCTGCAGCATGTAGCGGAGAAGTCGGTTCTGGATGGGACAGCGGCTTACGAGCGACGTCACGGATGGAAGGGACGCCTGCAGAATGTGCTGGGTCCGGACGGGGACCTTGATTCCTATAAGCATGCTGACTGGACGCAGCCGTTCATCGATGGAGCGTATTTTCATGCGCTGGTCGTCTCCGTCTCCGCGACGAAGATGGTCGTAAAGATCGGGCAGCAGTTGGAGACGATGGCCACGCCGGACTGGGCCTGGACGGCGACCTTCAAGGCGACGGATCTCGTGCAGGTCGGCGACATCGTGTACGTCAAGGTGATTGCGCCTGCGGGCGGGACTCCGCGCGTGGTGCTCGAACAGGACAGCGGCGCACAGGCTTCGATGATGGCGATGGACAACGCGAATGGCGAGGTGCTGGCGATGGTCGGCGGACGTGACTTCGCGATCTCTCAGTTCAACCGCGCTACCCAGGCGCAGCGCCAGGTAGGTTCTTCGTTCAAGCCCTATGTGTACACGGCGGCCTTTGAGGCCGGCGCCAAGCCATACGACACCATCGTGGATGGCCCAACGAGCTTCTACACGCCGAATGGCCCGTACACGCCGCACAACTACGAGGCCAACTTCAGGGGAACGATGACCCTGATCGACGCCTTTGCCGAATCGCGCAATATTCCGGCGCTGAAGCTCGCGGACCGTGTCGGGATCAAGAAGGTCATCGAGGTGGCGCACCGCTTTGGCATCACGAGCAATATGCCGAACTTCCTGCCGGTAGCGATCGGTGCTGCCGACATCAGCCTGGCTGAGCAGGTGGCGGCTTACAGTGTCTTTCCGAACGATGGCATCCGTATTGCGCCGCATTACATCCGCAAGGTGTCGCAGGCCGACGGATTGCCGCTCGAGCAGAAGACGCCCGAGGTCAAAGAGGTCATCTCTCTGGAGACGGCGCGGCAGATGATGCTTCTGCTGCAATCGGTGGTGCAGCAGGGAACAGCGGCAGCGGCTTCGCAGATGAAGCATCCTTTCGGCGGCAAGACGGGAACTACGAACAGCTATACGGACGCCTGGTTTATCGGCTTCTCTCCGTCTGTTACGTGCGGAACCTGGATCGGTTTCGACAACCGACAGAGCCTGGGCGATAAGGAGACCGGTGCCAAGGCCGCTCTGCCGATGTGGATGGACTTTATGAAGGTCGCGGTCGCGGGCAGACCGAACGAGCAGTTCTCGAAGTTCAACGCTCCGAAGAAACAGCTTGAGGTGCCGATGGCTCAGCCATCCGTCGAACAGGCTAAGCCTGCCCATCGTGACGAGGATACGGACGACGATACGGATAAAACGCAGTCTGCGCCTTCTCCGGTACCCTCCAATGACACGCCGGACGATGATGCTCCGGCGAAGCCAGCGGCTGGGCCTACGGCGAAGGGGCCTGCAAAGGCGTCTTCAAAGACTCATGTAGCCGTACGGCCTCGGTAAGTAAGGGCTTTGGGCATAAAAAGCGCGTGGTGCAAACCGTGACGCTTCAGCGTCGCGGGACGGAGGGAGCCGTAGCCTTTAGGCTACGGAATAAGGGGCAGGCAAGAGTTGGGCTTTAGGTAGTGTCTGACGAATCGACGACTATTTTTTTGCTGTTGTCTCTGAGATAGGCCCAGGCTTTAGCCCGGGCATGACGGGACCAATACGAAGGGGCTTCAGCCCCTGGGACAAGCCTTCCTCTCTCTTGGCATCTCTGCCTGCGGAGAGGAGAGCCTATCCCAGGGGCTGAAGCCCCTTTATCGCCTGTCCTGAATGTCCGGGCTAAAGCCCGGACCTATCTCAAAAGCAAAGACAACGCTGCTATCTCCGATTCGTCAGACACTACCTAGCCCCGGGCTTTTGTTCGCAGCCGAAAGAAGGCCCGGACCTAAAGGCCACATCTTTGCTAAGCCTGAATTCCGTAGCCTAAAGGCGATTGCCTCCCTTACCCTCCGTCTCCCTGATGCTGAAGCATCAGGGAACGCGCTTCGCGCTGTGCTGAAACGAAACGTGGCCTGCCTGGCACTCTGTGAACTGCTTTAGCTCAGAGAGACATGCAGCGCATCGCATAGCGCAAAGTAGCGTTGCGCACGCCGAACGTCGAGGCCGATCTGTGCGCGTAACGCCTCGGGATTCGGGAACCGCTGTTCTCCGCGCAGCCTGTAGAGAAACGTCATCTCAAGCGGAGTTGTCTCGTCCAGATCGATCGGTTCGAAGTCCAGAAGGTGAGTCTCCACCGCAAAGGAGTCGGCGCCAAAGGTCGGTCGATTGCCTGCGTTGGTGACTCCCCGGAAGATGCGGGCCTGATCTCCCGTGCCCACGCGCAGGGTGGTGATGTAGACACCGTGAGCGGGCAGAAGGTCTCCATAGGGGGCGAGGTTCACTGTCGGCACTGTGTAGCGGGTGCCGTAGCCTCGGCCTGATGCCGGGGTGCTATGGATGCTGAACGAGCGCCCGAGCAGGGCGCGTGCCTGGGGGAGCTCTCCTGTGGACACCAGCGTGCGGATGCGGCTTGAAGATACCGCTGCGCCGCGCAGGATGTAGGGCTCGTAGGCGCGAACGAGGAAGCCGAGTTCGCGCCCTATCTGCGACAGGCTGTCGATGCCGGCTTCAGCCCTGTGGCCGAAACGGAAGGTCTCCCCTTCGTGGACTTCCACGGCCTGCAGACCATCGCGCAGAACGCGCTCGGCAAACTGGTGGGCGGTCCATAGCCTTAGCTCCTCGGTGAAGGGAAGCACCAGGGCCAGATCGACGCCGGTTTGATCGAGGAGCTCAAGCTTTTCCGCGAGCGGTGTGATGAGGGGCAGGCGTGAGGTGTTGTGCAGGATGTGTGCCGGGTGCGGATCGAAGGTAACGACTGCGGCACGTGCGCCGATCTCGCGGGCACGCGCGATGACGGAGGCTACCACCATGCGATGGCCGCAATGAACGCCGTCGAAGTTGCCGATGGAGACAACGGAGGGCGAAGGGAACGAATTGAGTTCAGCAAGCGAACGAACGATCTGCATCAGGCGATCTCGGGAATTTCGAAGTCTAATTTGAGGCCGTCATGCGCGAGGCGAATGTGATCGGGCAGCGAGGCGTTGGTGGATTCATGGTCCAGGTCATGGCTGATGTGGGTAAAGAAGGCACGCCGGGGAGCGATCTTCTCCACGAGCTCAATCGACCGTGCCAGGTGCGAGTGGCTGGGGTGCGGTTCGCGCCGCAACGCGTCAAGGATAAGAATATCGAGCCCTTCGAGCAGCGGCAGGCTCTCGGCGGGGATGTCGCTCATGTCCGTGAGGTAGGCAGCAGAGCCGAAGCGGTATCCGGCGATGATATTGCGCCCGTGGATGACGGGTACGCGAATGAACTGCGTGCCGAAGAGATCGACGGCCGTACCGGCGGCGGTGTCGAGACGATGGATCTGGACGCGCGCGCTGGTGGGATAGCGGTCTACCTTGCGGAAGGTGTACTCGAAGACCCGCTCGATGACCTGGGCTGTGGCGTCGTCCGCGTAGAGCGCGATGCCTTCGGGGGTGGCGAAGCTCAGGGGGCGCAGGTCGTCCATACCGAGGATGTGGTCGGCATGGCTGTGGGTGTAGAGCACGGCGTCGACGCTGCGAATGCCTTCGCTGATCGCCTGGGCATGGAAGTCCGGGCCGGTATCGACCAGCACGTTGCGCCCGCCGTAGCTGACCTGGATCGATGGCCGCGTGCGTCGATTGGGCGAGCCCGGAATCAGTGCGGAGTTGCAGACAGCACAACCACAACCGAGCGTGGGCACGCCCATCGACGTACCGCTGCCGAGGAATGTAAGAGTTGCCTGCATTGACTAGCGAACGATGCTCGGGCCGTTCTGGCCGCTGGGGGGCATGCCGGTTCCGGGAGCGCCCTGCCTGCCTGCGGCCTGGCGGGAGAGTGCCTGGGTGATCTCGAGGAAGCCCATCTGCATCTCGAAGAGGGCCGAGCGTACCAGCTTGTCTTCGGCTTCGGAGAGATTGCCCCTGGTCTTCTCGGCCACGACGGCGAGCATATCGACGGACTGGCGTGCGCCAAGCAGGTCGACCTGCGGGGTCTGGCCGGGTTCGGCGGTGCCGCCGAGCTGGATGATCGCCTGCATGTAGATCGACTGCACGAGGCGATCGAAGGTCATTTCGGGCAGACGGTCCATGCCCGGATTGGTGGCACGAATGGCGGTGTCCAGGCGCTCGACGGTGGCGTTATAGGCACGCGCTGCCTGCTCGCTCTGCTCCGCCGTGGGTGCGGGGGGCAGCTCTTCGCCGGTCTCGACGTCGGCGGCTTCTTCAGCAGCGGGCTTGTCGGGAACGGCCTGAGGGCCGGTTAGCCGGGCTGACGAGTCGTAGGCGTCCTGTGGGGGCTTGGGCTTTTCGAGCGTTTCAGGGCGCGCGGGTTTGGGTTCGGAGGGGGGCGCGTCGGGACGGATGTCACCTTCCGCAGTGAACTTGCGACGATCGTTGACGACAAACTCTTTGATTTCGGCCATATTGTTCTCAATGATATTGGATGCCGGCGGTCATCGTTGCGATTGCCGCCGGAATTGATTGTTGCGGTGAGCTCTGGAAAATGGATCGGTTGAGCTACGAGCTAAGAGGGGTCGAGCTATGAGTTTCCTGGGCTGCGGGGGATGGCTGTGCCGCCAGCGTAGGTAAGGGGCTGGTGGGTATCCAATGCTTCACGGCGGATGTAGCCCAGGGCGAGCAGCGTGGGGCCTTCGGGCAAGGGCACGACTGCGGCGCTGGTGAGTTCGCCGACCGGTTTGCCGTTGGCTTCGATGGGCGCAGGCAGTGTGGGCAGATCGCCGGTGAGACGGAAGGCTGTGAAGGTGCGATGCACCTGTCCACGCGAGCGGATGCGCTCGACGATCTCCTGGCCGAGATAGCAGCCCTTGTTGAAGTGCAGGGCGTGGGCTTGGGCGGTCTCCTGCGGCAGATCGCGGTCGCGGATGTCCTGGCTGAAGCGTGGCGTGGCTTCGATGAGCCGGAGCTGCTCCAGGGATGCTACGGATACCTCGACTGCTCCGGCGTTGCTTAGGCTTTCGCGGAGGACAGCGAGAGAAGCTGGATCGTCCCATAGCTCATAGCGGGGAACGGAGCCTGCGGCAGGGGTAAGCAGCAGAAGCGATTTCGCATGGCTGAGATGCAGCGGGTCGAGTGTAGGCAGTTCTGATGCAGCAAGAATTGCAGGGGTTTTCGCGCCAACTAATAGCAATCCTTGCTTCTCGGTGTAAGCGGGAGAGAGCTCAACATCGTCCATGATGATGAAGCGATCAAGATGCTGCTGGATAGATTCGACCTGACTGGTGGAGGTCTCGAGGAGGAACTCGTCACCATCGCGATAGATCGTGCCGTCGCCCTGGATTCGGCCCTGCGCGTTCAGCAGAAAGTTGTAGTTGCCTTCGCCGGGAGCGAGCGATTGAACGGAGTTCGTCACCATGCCGTTGAGCCAGCGCGTCGCGTCCGGGCCGGTAATACGCAGGAAGGCCCGGTCATGGAGCGGAGCAAAAGCGGCGTTTTCGAGGATCTGATGGAGTTCGTGCTGGGTGTTTTCGGCCATGGTTTTCGTACCTCTCAATGATTTCACACAACGGCGAGCAGAATGCATCTCACTCGAAGGACGTCGGCACTATCTCTGTATGAGATGACAGCGCTCCTGTTTAGGCGTCAAAGCATGGGTACACTTGAATAGGCAAAGTACATTGGAGGCGGTTTGAGCTTACGGCGAGCGGTTGGATCTTTGGTGGCGGTGATGGTGCTGAGCGCGGCTCTGCCGTCCTGGTCGCAGGCAGCTTCGCCCGCAAAACAGGATCCCAAGCCTACGCCTTCGCCGCAGGGTAGTGCCACGTCCCCGCAAGTGGATTCGGGGCAGACCTCCGGTACTGTGGATTCGCGCCTGACGAAGTTGCAGGAGAAGCAGTTGCTGGCGAAGCTGGATGACACCTTTCACTTCGTCAGCAAGGACACCGGGCTCGAGATCAAGCGGCCGATCAAGAGCAAGTTCACCTCTCGGGATGAGGTAAGCAAGTTTCTGCGCAAGAAGTTCGACGAAGACAAAGACACCAAGCGGATGGAGAACAGTGAGCTGGTGCTGAAGAAGTTCGGGCTGTTGGACCGCGACTTCCATCTGCGCCCTTTTATGCTGAGCCTGCTGACCGAGCAGATCGCCGGCTTCTACGACAACAAGACCCAGACCATGAACCTGCTGGACTGGGTTCCGCTGGACCAGCAGGAGCCTGTGATGGCTCATGAGCTGACCCATGCGCTGCAGGATCAGCGTGTAGGGCTGACGAAGTGGGAGAACCAGGAACAAGAGGGCATTGCCAAGGACGTAGGCGAGGACAACAAGCATATCCAGACCGACGAGGTGGACACCGCTCGCGAGGCCGTGCTCGAAGGGCAGGCGATGGTGACCTTCGCCGACTACATGTTGCGGGATTCGGGCAAGACCCTGAAGGATATGCCGCAGGTGGGCGAGCAACTGCGTAGCGGCGCCGGAGACATGGGCGATTCACCGGTGCTGGCGCGGGCTCCGTTGTTGCTGCAACAGTCCTTGTTGTTCCCGTATTCGGAGGGCCTGGCGTTCGAGCAGGAGGTCCTGGTGAAGAAAGGGCCTGCGCGCGCCTTTGCCGGTGTGCTCGACAGTCCGCCCAGTTCCAGCTTCGAGATCATGCATCCGGATAAATTCCTGGCCCATGTTCCGGTTCCGGTAATGCAGATGCCGGATATTCATCCTCTGCTGGAAGAGGCTGGCTATGCGCCGTACGATATCGGCGTGATGGGCGAGCTCGATGTGCGGATTACCGCAGAGCTGTTTGGCGGCCGCCCGCTGGCCGAGGCGCTGGCTCCGAACTGGAACGGTGGCATCTACTACGCGGCGCAGCGCAAGAACGCGACTGAGGCAGAGAAGCAGACGACGGCTTCTCTGGCACTGCTGTACAGCTCGCGATGGAAGAATGACGACTCGGCGCGTAGCTTCTTTACGGTGTTCGAGGAAGAGTTGCCCCGGCAGTATGACGGGTTAAAGCGCCGCAAGCAGGATGAGAAGGACGATACCGAGCGGGTGTACTCGACGCACGAGGGCGATGTGTTTCTCTCGGTCGTAGACGATCGCGTGTGGGTGAGCGAAGGCTTCGATCTGACCTTGGCGCGCAAGCTGCGCGATGCGGTGGACGGAGCGCAGGGGGTTGGGCCGATCCAGGTGGCTTCGTCTGTAAAGGGGAAGGAACTGACTGGCGATCTCTCGCACTGGATGGGATCGCTGGGGGTGGTGCTTCCTCGTGTGGATATAGTTTCGCGGTAAGGTAGCTCTGCACAAGTTCAGTCTGTAAGCTATCTTGCTTTTATTCTGGGTGTTGTTTTTCTGGTTGTCATTCCGAGCGAAGCGAGGAACCTGCTGTTCGCTTGTGTCGCCACAGCATCTTCCATGGCTATAGTTCTGGCCATGTGTTTTCAGGGAATACGAGCGAAGAACGGGAGACAGCAGGTTCCTCGCTCCGCTCGGAATGACAACCAGAAAAGCAAAGGCAACAACAGTAAAGGCAGGTTATCGTGCTGCGGGCATTGCTGCCTTCAGCGTGGGATTTGACTCACGAGTGACTCTGCCTTTTCCTGGGCATGCAGAGCCTGATCCTGTCTTCCTGTGGCCGTGTACATTGCGGCCAGGATCTTCCACCGGCCAGCTACCGCAGGGGTTTCCTGTACGGCTTTCTCTTCTGCTGCAACGGCCGCAGGCCAGTTCGACAACTGGCTGTAGGCTGCCGCTTCGGCGTCGTAGAGGTCGGCTTTTGCCGGGCTACTGTCTGGTAGCACCTGCGATGCCTCCTGCAGTGTCTGTAATGCCGTGTTCGCCTGGCCGTTGAGTACCTCTGCCTTGGCCAGCGATAACTCGACTGAAAATTCGGGTTGGGCAGCTAATCGCAAGGCTCTCTGAAAGGCATAGACCGCTTCGGGATAGCGTCGCTGATTCGCATAGAGCAATCCAAGCTGATACCAGGCGGCATCGGACTCGGACATCTTCAAGCTGCTGCGGAAGGATTCTTCGGCGGCGGCGAATTCACCACGCGAAGCCTGTAGTTGTCCATTCAGCAGAACGAGCGAGCGGTCGCCCTTTGCAATCCGAGAGGCGCTCTCAAGCGCTTGCTGTGCCTCATCGTTCCGGCCTAGCAGGAAATAAAGAACAGTCGCATTGGCGAGCTTCTGATAGTGCTCCATGCGCAGGCGTTTGTTTTGGGGAAGACTTTCATTTTCGACAAGGTGCTGATGTTGGCAGTCAATCCTGAGAGAAGAGAGCTCGGTCTGAGGCAACGCGCCATCGCGCACAAACACAATGGCGGTTGTATCGAAGTAGACCGGTACCCAGTTTCGGCTGCTGCAATCCTCGCGTAGTGGGGCCTCTTCGACTCCCCAGAAGCGGGAGAGAGGCAGGATAACGGTCTTGATGTGGTATGTCGCAACCGCCTGGTTCCACTCTGCAGAGTCGAGAGGGAGATGCGCGAGTTTCAATTGCTCGGAGACAAGTCGATCTCCAAAGGGAAGGTAGCGGCCATCGGCAAAGTCTCGATAGTACGGGCCCAACCTCCAGGTGAGATAGCTGCTCAGGTTGAATGTGGAAAAGAGTTCTGTCGGCAGATGATTTTTTTCTACGAAGGCTGCTGCATCCTGCGGCAGCCACCATGAAGCTCCTGCGCCAAAGAGCGTAATCCGATCCTCGAGGAGAGAGGTACGGTCTGTCGCGACGTCATAACAGCGCCAGGCCACAAACGATAAAACGGCAATCATTCCTGCCCAACGCAATCCCGGCGATCTGGAGAAACGCTGGAGGTGACGCTGAGAGCCTGCTCTCTCTGCAAAAGCTTCGCCTGCAATCAGGCAGGCAACGGGGAGAAAGACGCCCTGCGTTCGCGACGACCAGAGACAGCTCCCAAACGCCAGGGAAAGAAAGAGTGCGAGTCCGAGCTGTCTTTTGTAAAGCAGGAAGACCAGTGCAATTGCAGAGGCTGCAAGCAACCACCAGATGGCGTTGAGAGGAGAGAGCAGTTGCAGTCCTCGCCAGGAGAATTCGCGATACAGCGGCGTCAGCTCCCTGATGACGTTGGACTGCAAGGTCGAGATGTGTTCCTGTGCTGCGATAGCCGCGTAGATGCGAAAACCCCACGGGTTCAGAAGCGTGCAAACAAAACTTGCAGCTATCCACGGAGCAGCCAGCTTCAGTTGACGGAGAGCCCTGTCTCGCTTGGCTTGCTGGGCACAATCGGCGACTTCCGCTGCGATATAACCGAGCATGAGTCCCAGGCCGGAGATAAAGCCGGTATGCAGATTTACCCAGAAGATCATGAGCAGAGGCAGCAGCCACAATCGGCGGCTGTCCCTTCCCAGATAATGATCAAGGAGCACACGGGTATAGGCCGCTGCAATCACAACGGTAAAGATTCCTGAGCGCGGAATCATCTGTCCAGCGAGTGCGGGGACGGCAAGCAGAAGCAGTATTAGTACGGATGTCTTACTGCGCAGTGCCACGATAGCCAGTGTTGCGAGCAGAGCTACGGCGCAGAACCATGAGATGGCCGCATAACCACCAAAGTGAAACAGATGTCGAAAGACAATGCCCGCAAGAGGCGGGTAGACCCATGTCGATCCCGGTGCGGTGTAAGAAAGCACATCGCCGGAGGCTAGTGGGCTGCGGGCGTCCGCCATCTGCCAGCCGAGATCGAAGTCCACTACCGTCTGGAGACCGGCAATGGCTCCATAAAGCATCACGAGCGTCAGCAGGATGAGACGGATCGATGGGGATCGGGTTTGGGCGGAAGAATCTCGCACCGACATCTCTTCCAGAATGCCATTGCTGTGTTGAATGTTCCAGTCCGCCTCTCCTGATACGATGGCACCAACAGATGCGGTTCGCTATGACTTCCAGGACATTATCCGCGGCCATCTCGCTTGTTGCATTCCTTGGATTTTCGTCCGCGCTGTGTGCGCAGGCGGCGAAGACGCCCACGCTGGGAGAGATTCTGCAGCGGCTGGAAGCGAATCTGAACCACTACGACACGGGTGTCCCGAGCTTCTTCTGCGATGAGCATGTCATCTCGAAGATGGAGCCTGGCGTGCGCGATCAGGATACGATTACCGACTCCGTCTTCCGCCTCAAGCGTACTGCCGACTCCGATCACACGACTGCTCTTGTTGAGTCACGTGAGATCAAGAGCGTCAACGGCAAGCCGCCAACGAAACGGGACCTGAAGGGTCCGACCCTGGTGAGCGGCGTGTTTGAGGGCGGTCTCGCCGTCGTCTCCCATAATCAGACATCTTGCATGCGCTACGATCTGCAACGGATTGATCGGAAGCGGCCGACAGATCCTTACATCGTTCGCTTCGCCACGGCTCTTACCCCTGAGAACTCCACCGACTGCCTTCTACAGGAAAAGAGCAAGGGCCGCGTCTTCATCGATCCTGCATCCCTGCAGATCACGCATCTGGAACTCACTACCCCACGTCACACCATCATCCCCGGGAATGCGTATGAATCGGCTGTTGTCGGCAAGCGGGATCTCACGGTGGATTATGCGCCTGTCCTGCTTGGCGGCCAGAGCTTCTGGATGCCCACTACGATTACCTCGCGCAACGTTGGTGGTGTTGGAACCTTTGACGTGACCGTCTGGTCGTTCCAGGCCACTTATCGCAACTACCACAGGCTGGAAGTGACCTCGCGCATTCTTCCTGCTGGCGAAGTACCTGGGCCATGACGTTACTGCCATCCTCCGCCGAGCGCGGCATAGAGCTGTACCAGGGAAGCAGCCTCCTGTTGCTGCGCCTGGGCCAGGAGTAGTTGTGCCGAGTAGAGATCCGTATCTGTCGTGAGTACCTCCAGATAACTGGTGTTTCCGCCGGAGTAACGCAACCGTGCCAGTCGCACGGCATCTGTTGCGGATTTCACCAGCTCCGCCTGGGCTTCGCGATGCTCGCGGGTCTCTTTGTAGGAGACCAGGGAGTTGGAAATGTCCTTGAGTGCTGTGAGGATCGTCTTGCGATACTCGAGCAGCATCTCCTGCTCCTGTGCCTGAGAGAGGTGATAGTTGTTCCGAATGCGACCGCCATCGAAGATCGGTTGTGAGATCGTTCCGGCGGCGTACCAGTAATCGTTTTGTACAGCGAAGAGGGACTGCAGCTGGTTGCTCGACGACCCTCCCAGGCTGGTAAGCGAGATCTGCGGGAAGAACTGCGCCTTGGCTACTCCGATGCGAGCGTTGGCAGCGATCAGTTTTGCCTCGGCCTGTTGGATGTCCGGGCGGCGTTCAAGAAGCTGCGACGGCACGCCGACGGGCACCTCCTGTGGATGCGGCTGCTCGGCAACCGGCAGGCCACGGTCGATCGCTTCGGGATTGTGGCCGAGGAGAATGCTGAGGGTGTTTTCCTGCGCTGCAATCTGGCGGCGCAGATCAGGAAGGTTGGCCTCGGCCGTATGGAGCAGCCCTTCCGCCTGGCGCGTATCCGCAAGCGAGCCTGCGCCATGCCGTTCGAGCGACTGGGTGAGCTTCAGCGAGTCCTGACGGGCCTTGATGGCGTTCTGCGTGACCTCCAGCTGGGCGTCGAGACTTCTTAGTTGAAAGTAGGCCTCGGCAACGCCTTCTACGAGAGTGGAGCGGGTTGCTTTCTGGGCCCATTCGCTGGCTAGCAGGTCAGCGCGCGCAGCTTCGGTCTGGCGGCGATACATGCCCCAGAAGTCCAGGTTCCATGCACCCGATCCGCTGAAGCCGCCTCCGTTGAAGAAGGAGTTGCCCGGCGTGCCGTTGGCGTTATTGCTGATGAGAGATGGAGGCGCCTGTAGCGCGGTGTAGCCGAGTCCGGCAGAGACGGAGGGAAGCTGCTGCGCGTGCGTGATGCCAAGCTGCGCCTGGGCCTCCAGAACGCGCTGGGCTGCGATGTGCAGATCCAGATTGTTTTGGAGTGCTTCTGTGATGAGGCGTTTCAGGACGGGGTCCTGAAAGATCGATGCCCATTGCTGATCGGAAAGAGAGGCCGTCGAGGCCTCAGGAGCGATGTCCGGTGCGAGGACTCCACGATAGCTTTGTGGTGTGGTGTCGACGGGACGCTTGTAGTTGGGGCCCACTTTGCAGCCGACCACCATCAGCGTCAGCACGCCGGCGACGAGGGTTTGCACGATTCTCTTCACGACAACGTTCCTTCTGGAGGGTTCAGCCAACGCCAGGGGGCAGGCAAGATGTTCAGCGCACTTCGACATGTTGACCCTCGTTGAGCAGATCGCTCGGACTGGCTACGAGCGACTCCGAGCCTTGTAGCCCTGCAAGAACTTCGACCTGTGTTCCCATGTCTTTTCCGATGGAGACCGGGGCGAAGTGGATGGTGTGGTCGGCGTTCACGATGACGACATGCATTCCTGCGTGGTCGACGACGAGAGAGCTGGTGGGGATGATGAGCGACGTATGCTGCTCAGGCAGGGTGAACTTGATCTGCGCATACATGCCCGGCAGCAGGGAGCCATCCTTGTTGTCGACCTGCACTTCGGTCAGCATGGTGCGGGCTGCGTTATCGAGAGCGCCAGCGTTGCGAATGACCGTTCCGGTGTAGGGACGGCCGAGGCGTTCTTTGACATCGACGGCCGCCTTCTGGCCATCCTGAATGTTGACCGCCTCGGACTGAGGCACATCGACCTGGATGCGCAACGTGCCGCTCTGCGCAATGCTGAAGAGCGGTTTGATCGTGCTTCCTCCACCGGTGCTGACGAGGTCGCCGCGCTCGACGTTGCGTGCGGTGATGACGCCATCGAACGGAGCGACGATGTGCTCGAAACCTTGCATCTGTAGCAGTCGCGCAACGTTCGCGTGGTTGGCCGTGATGCTTGCCTGAGCGGCTGTGATGTTGGCGTTGGCTGCGGCAACATCGGCAAGCCGGGCATCGTGGGCCTGCACGGCCTCATCGACGATCTGCTGCGAGATAGCGTGCTCTTCGCCCAGGGGAACATCGCGCTCCTTGGTAAGGCGAGTCAGCTCGGCATTGGCCTTAGCTTGTGCGAGCGCTGCTTGTGCCTGCTGGAGCGAAGCCTGCGATTGAGCAAGTGTGGCAAGGGCCTGGAGCAGTTGCTGATCTATTTCAGGTGAAGAGATGATCGCCAGTACCTGGCCTGACTTTACCTTCGTGCCGATGTCGACGTTCCTGCTCTCCAGATAGCCGTCCACGCGGGCGAAGAGGTTGGCGCTGTAGAGCGGCTCTATGTTGCCGGGCAGCTCGAGCTCGGAGGTGGGCTCGCCCTTCTGCGCATGCACCAGCGAGACGACAGGGTGTGTCACGCTGGATTCATTGACTGCGGCCAACGCCTCTCGCTGCCGCGCCAGGCGTGGAAGGATGCCGATAGCGAGCAGGACGGCCAGGATCGCGACTACTCCGACTACCTTGACGAAGGGGCTGCCGGATTTTTGCTGGGTCTTCTGGGTGGGGACGGTTTGAGTCTGCTGGGTCATGCTGCCTCCTGTGGCGTGCTGGCATTTTTTCCGTGGATCAACGTGAACATCAAGGGGACGAAGAAGAGCGTCGCGAAGGTCGCGACTGTGAGGCCGCCGATCACTGCGCGCGCCAGCGGCGCATTCTGCTCGCCGCCCTCGCCCATGCCCAGCGCCATCGGCAACATGCCGACGATCATGGCGAAGGCGGTCATGATGATGGGCCGCAGTCGCGTGAAGCCGGCTGTGATCGCGGACTGGAGAGGATCGACGCCCTTGGCACGAAGCTCATTGGCGAAGGTAACGAGAAGGATCGAGTTGGCTGTGGCCACGCCGATGGACATGATGGCGCCCATGAGGCTGGGGACGTTGAAGGTGGTCTGCGTCAGGAACAGCGCCCACACGATGCCGCAGAACGCTCCGGGCAGTGCGCAGATGATGATGAACGGATCGAGCCAGCTCTGGTAGTTGACCACCATGAGCAGGTAGACCAGCATGGCCGCGAAGGCAAGGCCGAGGCCCAGACGATCGAAGGCTTCGTTCATGCTCTCGACCTGTCCGCGCACGACGATCGTGGTGCCCGCAGGAAGATTTTTGCTCTCTTCCTTCACAATCTGGTTGACCTTTGCAGCCACTGCGCCGAGATCGCTGTCCTGTGTGTTCGCGAAGATGTCCAGGACCGGCGCGCCGTTATGGTGGTTGATCACTACGGGCAGAGTGGCAGGGGTTAAGGTGGCCATGTTTCCCAGCAACTCTGTGCGATTGCTCAGAGTGTGAATCGGAATAGGGGTATTCTGAAGTGCGTTAATCGAGTTGATGTTGTACTGCGGGGTCTGCGCGGCGACGGTGTAGGTGATGCCCATCTTTGGATCCAGCCAGAAGTTGGGTTGGACCTGAGCGCTGGAACTGAGCGAGATGTAAATGCTGTTGGCTACGTCCTGCTCCGTAAGGCCAAACTGTGCTGCCCGCACGCGGTCAATATCGAGATGCAGATCGGGCGCGTCGACGACCTGGTGCATATGGACGTCCACTGCTCCCGGCACGGCAGCCAGACGTGCCCGCAGGCGCCGGGCAACCTCGTAGTTGGCCGGATCGTAGCCTCGTACCTGGACATCGATCGGAGCAGGCAATCCAAAGTTGAGGATCTGAGTCACCATGTCGGCGGGCTGGAAGAAGAACGTGAGATCGGGGAACTGCTGCTGCAGTTGCGACCGTAGTTCTTTCATATATTTCTGCGTCGGGCCGTGATGTTTCTCATCCAGTGCGATCAATACCTCTCCATCGGCACTGCTGATGGTCGCGCCATCGCCGAAGGCATAGTTGAAGGTCTCAGGGGTCAGCCCGATATTGTCTGTGATCAGTGTGATCTCGTCCGCGGGGATGGTCTTGCGTATCTGTTCCTCCACCTGGCTGAAGAGCACCTTGGTGGACTCGATGCGTGTTCCCGGTCTGGCGCGTATGTGCAGTTTGATCTGTCCCGCATCGACAGAGGGAAAGAAGTCTCGACCGATGAAGGGAAGCAGGACAAATGCCGTGGACATGATGGCGATGGAAGCGATCAGCGCGGGCTTGCGATGGGCCAGTACTTTTTCGAGAACCCGTATGTAGCGCGTCTGCACCCAGGTGTAGCCCTGGTTGAAGCGGTCATGCACACGTCCGAAGAAGGAACGCGTGGGCTTAGCCAGGGTCTCGAGATCGAAGTGGCCTTCGAAGGTGTGCTCGGCTCCGAGCATGTAGTTGACCAATACCGGAACCAGTGTGCGGGAGAGGATATACGACGCCAGCATGGCGAAGACGACAGCCAGTGCCATCGGCGTGAAGAGGAACTTCGCCGGACCCGTGAGAAAGACCACCGAGACAAAGACGATGCAGATGGTCAGCGTGGAGACGAGCGTCGGAGTTGCAATCTCGGATGCACCGATCAGCACGGCTTCGCGCAGTGGCTGGCCGTCCATGTGCCGATGAATGTTTTCGATGGTGACGGTTGCATCGTCCACCAGGATGCCGATAGCGAGCGCGAGGCCTCCGAGGGTCATGGTGTTCATCGTCTCGCCCATGGCGCTAAGGACGATGATGGAGCTGAGAATCGAGAGTGGGATGGAGATGGCGATGATCAGCGTGCTACGCCAACTGCCAAGGAAGAGCAGGATCATCAATGCCGTCAGAGAGGCTGCAATCACACCTTCCCGCAGGACGCCCACAATCGCGGCTTTTACAAAGATCGACTGATCGAAGAGTTCCGTGATCTTCAGACCCTTCGGAGCCGCTGCACGGGAGGCGGGCAGCACGTCGTTCTTGACCTGGTTGACGATATCCAGCGTCGAGACAGAACCCGTCTTCATGATGGAAAGAAGGGCCGCCGGTTTGCCGTTGGCACGAGCTACGTTTTGTTGCACGGACCAGCCGTCCCGCACATGGGCAACGTCCCGCATATAAACCAGCGATCCATTGACGGTCTTGATGGGGACGTCGTTCAACGACAGTGCGTCGACCGGGCTGGAGTTGGTGCTGACGGTATATTCACTGTTGCCGACTTTGGCTGTTCCCGAGGGAAGCGTAACGTTTTGTGAATTGATTGCCGCAGTGATATCGATGGGGGTCAAGCCCTTGGCAAGAAGGGCATTTTGATCCAGATCGACCATGATCTGGCGTGCGACACCACCGTAAGGTGTAGGTAGAAGGGTGCCGGGAACGGTGCTCAACTGCTGACGGATGCGGAACAGCCCGTAGTCGTAGATCTCCGATTCGGAGAGCGTATCGCTCGAAAGCGCAAGCTGGATGATCGGCACCGTGGACGCGCTGAAGCGCAGGATCCACGGGGGATTTACGCCAGTCGGCATGCGGAAGCGAATGGAGTTCACCGCTGCGCCTATCTGCGCTGTGGCGGCGTCGATATGTACCTGGGGTTGGAACGAGATTTTAATAACGCTGGCGCCACTGGTCGTCTGTGAATCGATGGCCTTGATGTCGTTGACCGTGGCCATCACGAACTCACTGAAGACCGTGATTCTCTGCTCCATCTCCTTTGCGGGCAGCCCTGTGTAAGTCCAGATTACGGTGACTTCAGGAATATCGATATCAGGAAAGATGTCGGTCGGCGTTGTGGCGATCGCCGAGAATCCCAGAACCAGGATCAGGATCGAAGCTACAATGAACGTGTAGGGCCGGTTTAACGCAAGTCGAACAATCCACATCTTGATCTCTCCACTTTGCAGAGCACTTCACAGGCAAATCAGCGCAATGGTTAGTTAGATGGCTATCGAAATAGTTGGATTCAGAAATGTGTTTTCCGACTCCAAATCAAGGCTGTCGCGTCTCATAGAAATGGAAAAAATGACGGACGATGAGGTCGCGCAAATAGGGAAGGCCCTGGGGGACCCCAATCGCCTGGCCATCTACACCCAAATCGCGGAACATGAGGAACTGTTCTGTGGCGAGATGCACGCCAAGCACGTGATCTCAGCGCCGACGTTGTCGCACCATCTCAAGGTGCTGACAGACCTGGGGCTCATCACCTCTCGCAAAGAGGGACTCAACGTCTACTACCGTGCGCTGCCGGAAAAGTTTGCGAATTACCTGAAATATCTAGGCCAGATCGGCTCGAAGCGCAATCGGTAATCGAGCGTCCGATCCTTTGCTGTCCGCTTGTTGAAAGTGGGCGATAACGCGGTGAGGGCAAAGACGTATACTGGAGATCTTATGTCTATTATCCGCAACGTCGCCGCCATTGCGAAGGGTATGAGCATCACGCTCCGAGAGGGTTTCCAGCCAACCGAGGTGGAGAACTATCCGGACGGTAAAGGCCCGCTGCGCGGTGCGCAGCTTCAGGAGCGCTTCCGCGGCAAGCACCAGTTGCAGCGCGACGAGAACGGCCTTGAGAAGTGTGTGGCCTGCTTCCTGTGCGCCGCAGCCTGCCCCGCGAACTGCATTTACATCGAGGCGGCGGAGAACACCGAAGAGGTCCGCATCTCCTCGGCTGAACGGTATGCGAAGGTCTACAACATCGATTACAACCGCTGCATCTTCTGCGGCTATTGCGTGGAAGCCTGCCCCACCGATGCGATCACGCACGGACACGGCTTCGAACTGGCGAGCCTGAACGCGACCAGCATGGTCATGCGCAAGGAAGATTTGCTGGTGGCCATCTCTTCAGGGCTTCCGCAGTCGAACAAAGAGCATGCAGAGGTTCTGGCTTAGAGACACAGCAGCAAACAAGATTCTTCAGCGGCGGGCCTTCGGGCTCGCCGTATTGCGTTGGGTATATGGTCATGAGTTTGATGCTCGCTTTTCATCTCCTGATCTTTAGGGCCAACGGCCCGTTTCATACCAGCCTGGGGTGAAGCGAACCCGAGTCAGCACGCGATAGCGTGGCGGCTCGGGAAGCGTAGCCCCAGGTCAGGTGCGGGAGAAGAGGTTGAGGGCTGTAGGCCCGACTCATCTGTGCAGGCATGATGAATCGGGCCTACAGCCCTCTGCTCTCTTGTAAACCCCTGTACCTGGGGCTACGCTTGCCGCGAGCGAAAAACCGCTCGCGGCTGCGCTCCACCCCAGGCTGGTATGAGACGGGCCTTTGGCCCTAAAGATCAAAATCGGATTTTTCAGCGGCCTGTGAAACCGCGCTCTTCCGGTTCGTGCCTCGATCAGCTTTTGCACGGATCACTCTCTGTAATGGAAGTTTGCCCACGCATATTGGGAACGAAGTTGACCCAAGATGTTTGGCGGCCGGCAAGGATTACTTGGTGAGGTCTGCCAGTTCGGCGTTGGTGGCGCGGAGGTAGTCCGCGGGCTTCATGAGAAGCTGCAGGCCACGCTGCCCGGCGGAGATCGAGAGAATGTCGAAGAGCTCGATGGTCTCGTCGGCGAAGGCGCGGAAGGGCTTCTTTGCGGCCAGTACCGTGACGCCGCCGCGAATGTAGCCGGTGAGCGGTTCCACTTCTTTCAGTGCGGCCAGTTCGGCGTTGCGAGCTCCGGCTGCGGCGGCGAGTTTCTTGAGATCGAGTTCGCTATCGCCGGGAATGACGGCAAAGATGTGTTCCTTGTCGCTGGTATGGGTGAGCAGCGTTTTGAAGACCTGCTCGGGCGGCAGGCCGATCTTGTGCGCGACCGAGATCGCAGTGAGATCGTTGGGATCGACCTCGTAGGCGCGTAGTTCGTACGCGATGCCGAGGGAGTCGAGCAGGCGCGCGGCGTTCGTCTTGGTAGGCTTCGGTGGCATTGGGTTTCGAGAACGAGTTACGAGTTTTGAGCAGCGAGTTGCGAGATCTCTTCGCGTTCCGCGATACGGCCTTCGCGGAGGGTCAGGACCAAGCTGGCCAAGGGGCGTGCGAGTTCCGGCTGATGCGTGGTGAGCAGCAGCGTACGCCGGGTGCCCTTGACCGAGGGCGTAGCCAGGTAGTTTCTCAGGCGCTCAACCATGCTGCGGGCAGAGGCAGCGTCGAGATTGGAAAAGGGTTCGTCGAGTAGAAGCAGGTCAGGCTCGGTGAGGAGCACGCGGGCCAGGGAGGCGCGCTGGCGCATGCCCTGGGAGTAATCGCCGACGCGGCGAGGTAATGCGGGGTCCAGGCCAACGTCGCGTAGTGCCTGCTCCGGAGAGAGCGGGCGGGGAGCCTCGTCGGCATGAAGGCTGGCGAAGTATTGGAGATTCTCCAGGCCCGTGAGTTCGTCGTACAGCATCGTCGCGTGGCTCATGGTGGCGACGCGGTGGCGCTGATCGAGCGGTTTCCCGCCGAAGACCGAGATCGTGCCGTAGCTCGGGGTGGCGAGGCCGGCGACCAGCTTCAGCAGCGTCGATTTGCCCGCACCGTTCTCTCCGAGCAGGACGACGCTGGCTCCGGCCGGAAGACTCAGCGAGACGTCGCGGAGAGCGGCGAAGTTGCCGTAGAGGCGAGAGACGCGATGGAGGACGACGGCTTCGTCAGATGCAGGGAGACTGGTCACGGATGGGTTAGTTGTTGAGCTTTGCGACGTTCCCTGTGGGCGTAGCGTTGGGCTTGGCGGCAGGGGCGTACTTGCTGGCGCACTTGGCCTGGAGCTGGGTCGCGTGGAAGACGCCGTCACGGCCGTAGGTGCCGATGGCGAGGGCCTGGGCATCATCCTTGAAGGAGTCAGGCGGTGGCTCTGCGCCCTGGTAGTTCACGCGCAGCAGCTTACCCTGTTCCACCAGAGTGAAGGTAGCGTTGGTGCCGACGTGATTGATGCTGCCGGGCTGGACGTTGCCGGCCACGCGCAGGTGGCGTGTATAGGCCTTGTTACCCAGCTGTTGCAGCTCGCTGATGGTGACGTAGTACTGTTTGGAGTCGCCTGAGGCGGAGAGGGCGAGCCAGGCGACGGTCGCCAGAACGATCACGCCTGCGATGACGAACTTTACCGGGGACTTTTGGCTCTGATTCTTCACAATGCATTTAGTTTATCGCGAGCCCACCCATCGCATGACAATCCTGTGCGATGAATGGGCTCCCGACAAAAATCTGACAATTATTCGAAGGTAACGGGCAGGGTGCGGCGCTCGTGGCTGCTCTGGCGTGCCAGCTCCAGCAACTGGATGACGCGGTAGCCATCCTCGGACGGGATGGCCAGGGGAGCTTCGCCGCGAATGGCGTCGCGGACGTTGGCATAGAACAGCCGATAGTCTCCGGTGACGCTGGGATAGGGATTGCGGGCGATCTGTATGGGCTCTTGCAGGTCCGTGCCGACAGCCAGCGTGCCCCAGGCCGACTCGGCCTCGGGAAGCCAGGCCTCCGGAGACCCCAGTTGCGGGGGACGAGCGCCTCCGAGCAAGGCTGACTCCTGCGGATCGAGGCCCTGCTTGGTGTAGCTGCCGAGCGTTCCATGGACGCGGAAGCGGGGCGAGGCATTGGCGGCCAGCATGGTGGCATGGCACTCATAGCGCAGGCTGCGGGTGTCGCCGTTGGCGGATTTGACGTCGTATTCGAGGACGATGTCGAAGGCGTCATCGATATCGGTCTTGTCCCGGTCGGTGCGGACGCTGCCGGTGATGCGCGCCGGCAATCCGAAGAGCGCAACGGCCTGGTCGACGAGATGCGGCCCGAGGTCGAAGAGCAGGCCGTTGGGGTCGCCTCCAATCTCCTTCCATGTGCCCGCACGCTGCAAGGGGCGGAAGCGGTCGAAGTGGGCCACGACCTGGGTGATGCGGCCCAGCGTGCCTTCGCGATGCAGTTTGCTGACGGTGAGGAAGTCGGTGTCGTAGCGGCGATTGTGGAAGGGCGCGAGGATGCGGCCGTACTGCCTGGCGAGGTCGATCAGCGTGCGGGCGGCGGTGGCGCTGGTGGTGAGGGGCTTGTCGACGACGACGTGCTTGCCGGCCTGCAGGGCCTGGGAGGCCAGGTCGAAGTGGGTCTCGTTGGGCGTGCCGACGACGATGAGATCAATATTGGGATCGGCAAAGGCCTCTTCGGGAGAGCGCAGGATGCGGGCGGTGGGATAGGCGGCGGCTGCGGTGTCTCCGGAGCGCTGGACGATGGCCGTGAGCTCCAGTCCGGGAACCGCGGCGACGAAGGGGCAATGGAAGACCTTGCCGGCGAGACCGAAGCCGAGGACGGCGGTCCGAATGGGGGCGGGGGAGGGAGTGCTCATAGGGGCTATCGTACGAGAAGGAAACGGGAAACAGGAAACAGGGAGTGCCCTGGTACTCCGGGTGTGTTTATGAGCTCACGGCCAAAGCCTGTCATTTCGACCGACCAACGGGAGTGGAGAAACCCCTGTATTCTGCGACGCCTGCACTCGAAGAGCCCTTTGTGCTCGACGGCAGGCCTTACAGCGTGTGCCTT
Source organism: Granulicella mallensis (assembly GCF_014203225.1). Lineage (GTDB taxonomy): Bacteria > Acidobacteriota > Terriglobia > Terriglobales > Acidobacteriaceae > Granulicella > Granulicella mallensis_A. The sequence continues at coordinate 143,578 of NZ_JACHIO010000010.1, forward strand.
TGGCTTCTTCGGCCATACGAGCAGCCGCGAATACAGGGGTTTCTCCGCTCCCGTTGGTCGGTCGAAATGACAGGCTTTTGGGTAGGTCTGTAAGTACAGCCGTAGTGCCAGTCTGGTCGCATTTCATCTGAAACCTCGCAGCTCCTTCCGGGAACTGTTCGCTGTTCCTTGTTTCCTGCTCTTATGAATTTCCGCAGCAAGTTTTGCATACATCCCGGGGGAGGGTGCATCTAGTACTAGGAATAGTCTTTACGTCTGGCAGGAAGATTTATAACCGGGGCGTGGTAAACGATTTAGCATGAGAGATATGGTCAAAGTGAATAAGCGTGCGTTTCCCATCGCGCTCGCCCTTCTGCTGGCGGTGGCATGTGTTCCGGCAGTGGCGCAGAGCAGCGGCGGCAGCAGCACTACTGACTCATCCAGCAATATTCAGTCGGTGACGGCGGTGCAGCAGCAGCTTTCGCAGCCGGGGCCTAGCGTCACCCCGTCGAGTGCGGCCGATTCCTCTTTTCGCGGCAGTATCGTTCGTGACAAGGCGACCGGCGACGTATTGCAGTTGACGCTCGATGACGCGATGCAGCGTGGATTACGCAATAACCTCGGGCTGGTATTGCAGACCTCCAACGAAAAGTCAGCCAACGGACAGCGTTTGCAGCAGCTCCAGGAGCTTCTGCCGACCGTGAAGGGCTCGGCTTCGATCGAGGTGGAGCAGGTCAACCTGGCGGCGTACGGCCTGAAGTTTCCGGGGCTGAACCCGATCATCGGACCGTTCCAGGTGGTGGACTTCCGGGCATATCTGACGCAGAAGTTGGTGGATCTGCAGTCGCTCGAAAACTACATCTCCTCAAGACACAACTTTGAAGCGGCAAAACTCAGTGCACAGGACGCTCGCGACCTGGTGGTGCTGACGGTCGGCAATGCGTATCTGCTGTGCATTGCGGATGCGGCCCGGATTGAGGCCGTGAAGGCCGATATGGCGACCTCCAAGGTATCGCTCGACCAGGCGACTGCGGCGCATGAGGCGGGCACGAGTCCCAGGCTCGATGTGCTGCGAGCACAGGTGGACTATCAGAACGAGGATCAGAACCTGATTGCGACGACGAACCAGTTGGCCAAGGACAAGCTGGCTCTGGCTCGGGCGATCGGCCTGCCGCTGGAGCAGAAGTACGAGCTGGCCAATACGGAGCCCTTCGCGGCGTTAGATACTCCCGATCCCGAGACTGCCTTTCAGGCGGCGCTGAAGCAGCGCAAAGATTTGGCAGCGATGGCCGAGCAGTTGAAGGCGGCGCAGGCGGGCAAGAAGGCGGCTTTTGACAGCCAGTTGCCCTCGGCGAGCTTCAGTGGCGACTACGGCGATATGGGCACGACGCCGGGTCATTCCCACGGAACATTTACGGCGACGGGGCAGGTATCCGCTCCGATCCTGCAGATTGCCAAGACGCGCGGCCAGGAAGAGGTTGCCGGGGCGCAGTTCGATCAGACGCAGGCGAAGCTCTCCGACCAGGTGCAGCAGGTGAATGCGGATGTTCGCGATGCGATTCTCGACATCCAATCTTCGGCCAAGCTGGTTGAGGCGACCAAGAGCAATGTGGACCTCGCGCACGAAGCTTTGAGCGAAGCGCAGCAAAGATTCAAAGCGGGTGTCGAAGACAGCCTGCCGGTGTCGCAGGCCCTGTCTGCGGACGAGCAGGCGAACGATCAATACATCAGCGCGCTCTACCAGCACAACGTTGCGAAGCTTTCGCTTGCACGTGCGCTGGGTGTGGCGTCGACGAACTACAAAGATTATCTGGGAGGGAAGTAAGCGTGGCCGATCAGAACGAACAAAAGAATAATCAGGGCGCAGAGAACGCGCCTGAGGCGGAACCGGCACCTAAGAAGTCAAAGAGGGGCATTGTCCTGGTCGTGGTCTTGATCCTGGCGATTGCTGCGGGCTTCTATTTCTGGCGCTCCACCTTTACCGAGGACACCGATGACGCACAGGTCGATGGCGACCTGTACCAGGTCAGTGCGCGTGTTGCCGGCCAGGTGGTACATGTGGACGTGACGGATAACCAGTTGGTGAAGGCCGGCGATCCGATTGCCGAGGTAGATCCCAAGGACTTTGAGGTTGCCCTGGCTCAGGCCAATGCAAACCTTGCCAGTGCCCAGGCGGACCTCGAGCAGGCGAGAGTGAACCTGCCCATCACCCACGTGAATGTGCGTACCAGCGTTTCGACCTCCGGGTCGGATGTTCTGGGAAGCCAGGCATCGCTGTCACAGGCTCAGGCCAATGTGGCGGCAGCCCAGTCTCGCGTGGACCAGGCCCAGGCCAATGCTGTGAAGGCCCAGTTGGATGTGGACCGTTACACGCCGCTGGTGGCCAAGGACGTGATCTCCAAGCAGCAGTTCGACGCTGCGGTGCAGCAGGCTGCGGCGACGAAGGCCGCGCTGGCTGAGGCGGAGCGTTCGGTCAAGGCGCAGCAGGACCAGGTAAGCTTCGCTCAGCAGCATGTGGCGCAGTCGATTTCACAGGCCCAGCAGAGCGCTCAGAACGCTCCCGGTCAGGTGAAGGTGCAGCAGGCACGCATCCAGGCGGCAATCGCCGAGGTGGCGCAGGCCCAGGCCAAGGTCGACCAGGCTCAGCTGAATCTCGGCTACACGAAGATTGTTGCCCCGATTTCGGGTATCGTCAGCAAGAAGAATGTCGATGTAGGCGAGAACCTCAGCGTTGGGCAGGATCTATTGACGGTAGTTCCGCTGGACAACCTGTGGGTCACGGCAAACTTCAAGGAGACCCAGCTCAAGCAGATGAAGGTGGGGCAAGAGGTCGATCTGAAGGTGGATGCGCTCGGCGGACGGAAGTTCAAGGGCGAATTGCAGCAGATTGGCGGAGCCACGGGCTCGCGGCTCAGCCTGTTTCCGCCGGAGAACGCGACGGGCAACTATGTAAAGGTGGTGCAGCGTATCCCCGTTCGCATCAACTTTACGAACCTGGAAGCCGAAAATAAGGACCACGCGCTGCGGCCGGGCATGTCGGTCACACCGGATGTAACGGTAAAACAATAATCGACTGCTGGTTGCTAACGGACGAAACGTAGAGCCGTCCAAAAAACAAGACGAGAAGAGACAATGGCCCGGAGCAATCCGGGCCTTTTTTTCTTTATGCGACTCGCAAGGTTTGCGAACATCTACTTAGCATCAGAACAAGTAAGTTTATATTGCTTGGAAGGGAACACTTATGACTTGGATGATGGGCTTACTGCTGCGTCACACGTACTCAGTGATATTTGGCTGGGTATTTGTGGAGCAGGCCGGGCTGCCGATTCCCAGTATTCCTCTGATGCTGGCTGCGGGAACCATGAGCGCGGCCCATAAGGTGCACGTCGCCTATGCACTGCCGGTGGTGATGCTGGCGTGTCTGATCGCCGATTCCATGTGGTACTTCCTGGGCAAGCGCTACGGCACCAAGGTACTGGATCTGCTGTGCCGATTTTCTCTGGAGGCTGCAACCTGCGTGAGCAGGACGCAGGGATCGGTGACCAAGCGCGGCGCCTTCACGCTGCTCTTTGCGAAGTTCGTCCCCGGCTTGAGCACGATGTGCGCACCCATTGTGGGGCAGGCAAAGATTCCCTATCCGACCTTTGTTATCTATGACATGGCCGGTACGCTGATCTGGGCGAGCGTGTGGCTGTTTGCCGGACGCTTCTTTGGCGATCTGGCCAAGCGCAGCAGCGATTTCTTTGCCGTGTTGGGGCATTTCGCCGGCCTGCTGGTGGTGTTGATGGTGATTGGCGTCGTAGTTTACCGGTTGGTAAAGCGGCGTCAGTTTGTCACAGAGCTGCGCGGACTTCGGCTGGAGCCGACCCAGTTGCTGGCCATGATCGACGATGCCAAGCGGGAGGGTAAGGAGCTTCCGTTCATCGTGGATCTGAGGCATCCGCTGGACCTGCTACCCGATCCCCGCGTGCTGCCCGGTGCCCTGCGGATTGGGCCCGATCAGTTGAAGGAACGCAGCACGATGATCCCGCGCGATCGCGATATCGTTCTTTATTGCACGTGTCCGAGCGAGGAGACCAGCGCGAAGGTGGCGATGGAGTTGCGCCGCATGGGCGTGCGGCGGGTGAGGCCGCTGCGTGGTGGCCTGCAGGGATGGAAGGATGCTGGCTTCCCGTTAGAGATTATCGAGCTGGTCTAGGGAATGTCTAAAGAAGCGGCGACTGCACTTTTGCTGTTGATTCTGAGATAGGCCTGGGTTTTAGCCCAGGCATTACGAGACAAACACGAAGGGGCTTCAGCTCCTGGGCAATCCTTCTATCCGTTGGTATTTCTACCTGTGGATAGGAGTGCATGTCCCAGGGGCTGAAGCCCCCTTTATTGACTGTCTTGAATGTCCGGGCTCAAGCCCGGACCTATCTCAGAAGCAACGACAAAGCAGATGTTGGATGGTTCTATAGCGACATCTAACCACTGATTTTAAAAGAGATGCTGAATGTAGTTTCGACCTCGGTGGGTTGGTTGTTCAGCAGATACGGGCGGTAATGGGCTGAGCGGACGGCTTCAAGAGCCGCAGCCTGAAGCATGGCCGGGCCGCTGACGACGTGGGCGCTTTCGATGTGGCCGGTCTTGGCGATGACGGCCTGTATGATGACCGTGCCTTCGGTACGGGAGAGCTTTGCGATCTGCGGGTAGTCAGGGCGGATGGGCGCGAGCAACATGCCGCTTGAGACTCCTGAGGAGATATGCGTGGGGCCTCCTTCTCCCGTCTTTGGAGTTGCTACGACGACATGTGGAGAGGAACTGCCGCCGGGGTCCAGGCTGAACGGCTGGCTTGGTGTGCCCATGCCAAGGCCCAGTGGGTTGGCTGTTGGAGCGTTGCTGGGGGAGGTGCTTTCTATGAAGGTGCGAGTGACCCCTGAAGGCGCATTTGTAGCGGGTGCCGTGGGCGCCGACATGGGGGAACTGGATGCGCTTTCCATGCGAACCCGTGGACGAGGCGGCGGCGGCGGGGGTTGAGGTGGGCGTGGCGGCGGCGCGATGAGCGTCATCATGGGCGCGCGCAGCTTGATGGCTTCCGGATGGAGCAGCGGCACAGCGATGATGGTGGCGGCGATGGCTGCCTGAATGGCAACCGAGATCACGGTAGGCCAGCGATTGCGGGCTTTTAAAAGTGTGGTGGATTCGACGAGAGATCCTTCAAACATGGCGGCACCCCGATGTGAGATCGATGGCGCATCCAGGCGAGGAATGCGATTACTTGCTTAGACACCGCTGTGAAGCTTGATGTTCCCCTTGCATCTGAAGAGGAAGCGATTTGAGTTCGCCGTGACGGGGCAGGGTGTTCGCGAGATGATAGGACAGATGGCTATTACGCAGACGGTTTCGCAAACAGTTTCGCAAACAGAGAGAATGGTTTCGAAGCCGGGACGTGTGTTGTCGGTGGACGTGCTTCGTGGCATCACCATTGCGCTGATGATCCTGGTCAACGATCCGGGAGATTGGGATCACCTATTTGGGCAGTTGGACCATGCTCCCTGGAATGGCTGGACGTTGACCGACACGGTCTTCCCGTCATTTCTGTTCCTGATGGGCGCGTCGATCATCTTCTCGCTGCAGTCGCGCATCGCCCGGGGGAACTGCAAGGGCACGCTCGCCGGGCACCTCTTTGCGCGCGCGGGAAAGATTCTTGCACTGTACTGGGTGCTGGCCTTCTTCCCGAGAATGCATTGGACCATCCGCTGGTTTGGCGTGCTGCCGCGCATCGCGCTGTGCTACCTGCTGGCGGGCCTGGTGCTTCTGGCGACGCGACGGGTGCGTGTGCTGGTTGCGATCATCGCGTTCCTCCTGGTGGGCTACTGGGTACTGCTGCGGTGGGTCCCTGTGCCGGGACTGGGGATGCCGATGCGGGACATTCCGTTTATGGATCAGAACGCAAACCTGGCCTCGTGGATAGACCGCGGGGTGAGCTCCTGGTCGCTGCGGTGGCTGCATACAGGCACGCTGTATCGCAAGACGAGAGACCCAGAAGGCCTGCTGAGCACCCTGCCCGCAGTGGCTACGACGCTGCTGGGGGCTTTGGCTGGGATGTGGATGCTCAACGGCCAGCGCGTGGCGAATGGAATGCGCCGGATGCGCGTTGGACTGGCGGCGATGGGAGTGGCTGGAGTCGCCGCAGGAGTTCTCTGGTCGCGATGGTTCCCGATCAACAAGAACCTTTGGACCTCAAGCTTTGTGCTGCTCATGGCCGGATGGACGGCGCTCGCACTCGCGGGATGCTCGTGGCTGATCGACGATCGGCCTCAGCCCTGGCCGCGCTGGCTGCGCATTTCGAGCTGGCCCTGGCTGGTATTTGGGTCCAATGCGATTGCAGCGTTTACGGTATCGGTCATCCTTGTGAAGGTCCTGCTGTTCTTTAAGATTGCGGATTCGGACGGCGATAAGAACAACCTCTGGGGTGTGATCTATGAGTCGGTTTTTGCGAGGAATGGATCGACGAACTGGACATCGCTGGCATTCGCGGTAAGCTTCGTGGTGATTTGTTTTTTACCGAACTGGTGGTTGTGGCGGAAGAAGATCTTTCTGAAGCTGTAGGGCTTGGTTCGGGAGTGAAGATGGCAACGGTAACAAGAGGAGAAGATTTTGGGATACGAAAGCTTGCGGGATTGGTTGAAGGCACTGGATCGGGCGGGCGAGTTGACGCGCGTCAAGGCGGAGGTGTCGCCGATCCTGGAGATGGCGGAGTTGGCCGATCGGGCGTCCAAGAGCGGCAAGGGCACTGCAAAGGCCGGTGGACCGGCGCTGCTATTTGAGAATGTGACCGGCTATAAGGGCACGCAGGTGTTGATGAACCAGTTCGGCAGCGAGAGGCGGATGAAGATGGCGCTCGAGGTCGACAACCTGGACGATATCGCCAAGCGTATCGAGACGCTGCTGCACCCGGTCGCTCCTGCGGGTTTCATGGACAAGCTCAAGATGCTGCCGATGCTGGCAGAGGTTGGAGGGTTCTTTCCGAAGCGGATCGAGGCGAAGAACGCGCCGTGCAAGGAAGTCATTCTGCGGGGTGAGGACGTCGACGTACTGAAGTTTCCGGTGCTGCAGACCTGGCCGCAGGATGGCGGACGGTTTATTACGTTGCCCTGCGTGGTGACGCGCGATCCCAAGTCAGGGAAGCGCAACGTCGGCATGTATCGCATGCAGGTCTATGACGGAAAGACCACGGGCATGCATTGGCAGCGTCAGAAGGTTGCCGCGGAGCACTTTCGCGAGCGCATGCGTGGGGCGACCCAGGATGCTGCTGGGGCTGTCGATGTCATGGCTCTGACCGCGGGCGGAACGACGGCGGCCGTCGATACCAGCAGTGTTCCTCAGACCGTGCTGACGAAGATTCGCGGCGAGCGGATGGAGGTGGCGGTAGCCATCGGCACCGATCCGGCGACGACGTTTTCTGCGATTGTGCCTGCACCCCCTGAGGTGGAGGAGTACCTGATCGCAGGCTTCCTGCGCCAGAAGGCTTTGGAGATTGTGAAGTGCGAGACGGTCGATCTCGAGGTTCCGGCGACGGCGGAGATCGTGCTCGAAGGCTATGTCGAACTGGGCGAACTGCGTACCGAGGGACCCTTCGGCGATCACACGGGTTTTTACACGATGCAGGACGAGTACCCGGTATTTCACATCACCTGCATCACGCATCGCAAAGACCCAATCTATGCGGCGACGGTAGTGGGCAAGCCTCCGATGGAGGATGCATGGATGGGCAAGGCCGTCGAGCGCATCTTCCTGCCGTTGATGAAGCTGACGCTGCCGGAGATCGTCGATGTGAACCTGCCGGCGGAGGGGGTGTTCCATAACCTGATGATCGTGAGTATCCGCAAGAGCTATGCGGGACAGGCGCGCAAGGTGATGAACGGCATCTGGGCGATGGGGCAGGCGATGTTCACCAAGTGCGTGATCGTCGTCGACGAAGACTGCGATGTGCAGGACGTAGCCGAGGTGACTCTGCGGGTGGCGAACAACATTGATCCGGAGCGCGACATCCAGTTCACGCTGGGACCGGTGGACTCGCTGGACCACGCGTCGCGGCTGCCAAACTTCGGCAGCAAGATGGGGATCGACGCGACACGGAAGTGGGCTGCGGAAGGGTTTACTCGTCCCTGGCCGCAGATGTTGACGATGCCGGCAGAGGTAAAGTCGAAGGTGGATCGTATCTGCAAAGGGCTGGGGATTGAGTAAAGAATTCAAGAAACCGGGGATTGAATGCGAATTCGCATATGCGGAGTGGTTCTTGGCTGTCTAGTCTTTGCAGGGAGCATGTTTGCTCAACAAACAGACGCATTCAGCAGGAAGAACACGTGGACTGTTTTCGCGGAGTACTCCAATACTTCAAGCCATATCGTTGCGGGCGCGGCACGACAGAGAAAACTTGCCGATCTGGGCTTTGCGTATACACGGCGTGTTGTGCGATTTTGGGGAACTGACCTGAGCTATCAAATTGAACTGCGTCCGGTGATGTTTGAAAGCGATCCTTTACAGATCACCAGGTACCAGTTCACCCCTTCAGGAATAAGTTCGCCATCTCCGGCCTCTGAGACGCAGACCACAGCGGTGGTGTCTCCATGCCAACCCGGTTCTGGAAAGAGTATTTTCCCCGGCGAGACAGAGACCTATAACACCACCTGCGGCAGACAATGGACCTTTGGAGAGGGCTTTTCTCCGTTTGGCTTTAAATATTCGATGAGAACTCGGCACAAGATACAGCCGTTTCTCATCGGAACGCTGGGGTACATGTATACGAGCCGACCGGTGCCTGTTTCCGATGCGGAGTCCTTCAATTTCCTCATCGATGCGGGCGCGGGCGTAGAGGTTTTTCGTTCGAAGACGAAGTCGATTGCGGTGGAATGCCGTGTGCATCACTTTTCCAATTGGGACACGGCTCAAGCCAATCCTGGAACGGACAACGTGATGTACAAAGTGTCTTACAGCTTCGGGAAATAGCGTGGACGGTATACTTTTCAAGGCACTAGTACGCTGATTTTGATTGTAGGAGACAGGGCTTGTCGAAGGCAGAGATTGGAATTATCGGTGGCAGCGGTTTGTATGGCATGGCAGGACTTACGGAAGTACGCGAAGAACGTGTCGAGACACCGTTCGGAGACCCCAGCGACCCGTTTGTTCTCGGCAAGCTCGAAGGCCGCAACGTTGCCTTCCTGGCACGGCATGGCAAGGGCCATCGCATTCTGCCAAGTGAGTTGAACTTCAAGGCGAACATCTACGCGATGAAGAAGCTTGGTGTGACGAGCATCCTGAGCGTGAGCGCGGTAGGCAGCCTGAAGGAAGAGCACAAGCCTACGGACTTTGTGATTCCCGATCAGTTCATCGACCGTACGTTTGACCGCACGGCGACGTTCTTTGGCAACGGGGTTGTAGGCCATGTGGGCTTTGGCGATCCGGTGTGTCCGATCGTGAGCGATGTGTTCATGAAGGCTTGCGAAGAAGTCGGTGTCGTCGGCAAGAAGGGCGGCACGTACGTGTGCATGGAAGGGCCGCAGTTCTCGACGCGCGCGGAGTCTAACCTGTATCGCTCGTGGGGTGCGGATATCATCGGCATGACCAACCTGCAGGAGGCGAAGCTCGCCCGCGAGGCTGAGATCAGCTATGCGACTCTGGCGATGGTGACGGACTACGATTGCTGGCGCGAAGGCCACGACGATGTGACGATTGACCAGGTGATTGCGGTGATGCATCAGAATTCCGGCAACGGGCAGAAGGTTGTGAAGGCGGCCGTGCGACTGATGCCCTCGGATCTGAGTGCAAGCCCCGCACAGACGGCCGCGAAGTTCGCGATCATGACCGATAAGGCGGTTATTCCGGCAGAGACGAAGGCAAAGCTGGATGTGCTGTTTGGGAAGTATTGGTAGAGCAAATCTCCTGTTGCTGGGAAGTCGAATCGGGCGTGCAGTGCCGTTTTTCTGGGGAAAAACGGCCATAAGTGTCGTGGTTTCGCTATACCCTACAGGAGATTTGCTTTAGTTCGGCGGGTTTTGGGGATTTGAACAGCTAAGAGCCATGAGGGGTTGAGCGAAGAGGAATGCTTTTCGCTTGGCTTGCATGGTGATTTGAGGGAGAAGATTTGGCGATTCTGGTTGTAGGTTCGGTGGCGTTCGATTCTCTGGAGACGCCCAGCGGCAAGCGTGAGCGAGTGCTGGGCGGTGCGGCGACGCACTTTGCCTTGGCGGCAAGTTTCTTTACCGATGTGCGTGTTGTCGGCGTGGTGGGGGAAGACTTTCTTCCTGCACACGAGGCGGTGTTGACGGCCAAGGGCGTGGATACGACGGGCATCGAGCGCGCTCCAGGTTTGAGCTTTCACTGGACGGGCAGTTATGTGAAGGACCTGAATGCAGCGGACACGCTGGCGACAGATCTGAATGTATTTGCGGAGTTTTCGCCGAAGATTCCGGCGAGCTACGAGGATTCGGACTATCTCTTTCTCGCGAACATCGATCCTGTGCTGCAGGCACAGGTGCGGTCGCAGATGCCCCATGTGAAGATGGTGGCGGGCGACACGATGAACTACTGGATTGGAGCTCATCGCGAGAATCTGTTGAAGGTGCTGCGCGAACTGGATGTCCTGCTGATTAACGACGCTGAAGCTCGGATGTTGAGCGGGGAATCGAATGGGCTGCGTGCGGCTGAGAAGGTTATGGAGCTGGGGCCGAAGTCACTGATCGTGAAGCATGGCGAGTATGGTGCAACGGCCTACTTCAGCGCTCGGAGCTTTGGTGACGGCGTAGCGCGGCGGCCCTTCCGTTCGCCGACGATGCCGCTGGGCGAGGTGATGGATCCGACCGGCGCGGGCGACTCGTTTGCAGGCGGGTTCTACGGTTATATCGCTTCGCAGAAGACGTTGACGCCGGAGGTATTTCGCACGGCCATGTTCTATGGCAGCGTCATGGGTTCATTCGCCGTGGAGCAGTTCGGTACGGAGCGTCTTCAGAAGACGACGAAAGCTGAGATCGAAGAGCGCTTCGCGCACCTGAAGGAGATATCTCACCTGTGAAGAGAGCCCGTCGAGAGCCGTTTGCAAGGAAGATAGAGCGGCGGCGATTTTGGCTGGAACAGGCGCCCGGATATAACCCCGAGGCGGTGCAGCCGGTCGTCCGCGGGGAGACTTATGCCCTGTTTACGACGGGAATCATATTGGGCTTCTTCGCGCTGATGGTTTGCTATGCGAAGGGCTATCTGCTGCTCTACGGCGATGCCGTTGCCCACCTAGGGATCGCCCGGCGGATCGTAGACGCGCGCTATCCGGGCCTTGCGCAGTTGGGCGGTGTTTGGCTGCCCTTGCCGCATCTGCTGATGCTGCCGTTCATCGGCAAGATGTCGATGTGGCAGAGCGGCATGGCTGCGGTGCCGATGTCGGTGCTGACCTATGCCGCCAGCGTTGCCGGCATGTGGCGGCTGGGCCGCCGGATGCTGCGTCCGCGCTGGGCGCTGGTGGCGACGGCGTTCTACGCCCTCAATCCGAACCTGCTGTACCTTGCTACGACCGCGATGACCGAGACGGTATTTCTTGGGCTGCTGGTCTGGACCGTCGTGGTAACGATGGAGGGCATCGCGGCTTTGCGTGCCGGGCAGGTGGGGGTGGCTCGCATCCGCATGGTGGTGGCAGGACTGTTGATCCTGGGGCAGGTGTTTACGCGCTACGATGGCTGGATCGTCGGCGCAGCCGTATGGTGCTGGTTTGCGGTTGCGGTCTGGCGCAGTGAGGAATCGCTTCGACAGCGTGTGATGCCCACATTCCTGATCTTTACCGTCATGTGCGTTGCGGGGCCGCTGGCATGGTTCTGGTACAACCATCATTTCGAGCATGACTGGCTCGACTTCCTGCGTGGACCGTACTCGGCGAAACAGATTGAGCGCAGGACCGCGCCTCCAGGGCAGCACTACCGCGGCTGGCATAACGTCGGCTGGGCAGCGCTGTTTTATACGCGAACGGCACAGATCGATGCAGCGGCGTGGGAGACGGGATTTGGGCTGATGCTGGCCGCGATCTATGGTCTCTGGCTGACATGGAAACGGCGTGCGACGGCTGAAGCCCGCAGCCTTGCGGAGTCTGTTGCTCTGCTGCTGTGGGTGCCGCTGCCGTTTTATATTTACTCGGTTGCCTACGGTTCGGTGCCGATCTTTATTCCTCAGCTCTGGCCGCACTCCTATTACAACGCTCGCTATGGCATGGAGATGTTGCCGGCGTTGAGTCTTTATGCGGTGCTGGCGGCGGAGAGGCTGGATGTGTGGCTGCGCACGAAGACCGAAGGAAAGCTGAAAACCAGTGCACAGCTCTGGCAGCCTGTGGCGTTGTTGCTTTGCGCGGTTAATTGCGCCGTGATGGTCTATCGCATTCCCCCGGTCCTCAAAGAGGGCATTGTGAATGCGACGACACGCGTCCCGTTTGAAAAGCAACTGGCGATCGTGATCGAAGAGTTGCCTCCGGATGTCCCCATCATGATGTCGACTTCGGCTCATATCGGCGTCGTTCAGGTTGCTGGCCGGACACTGCGCAGCATGGTCAGCGAGAACGATAACGACTCCTGGCAGGCGGCGCTGGCCGATCCGGCCGGTAAGGCTGACTACATCTTCGCGATGGAGGGTGATCCGGTGGAAGCGGCGGTGAAAGCGCATCCGCAGGGATTGACCGAGTTAGAGGTGATCTGCACGACGGGCCAGCCCTGCACGAAGGTCTATCACTCGACTGTCTGGAGCGCGGGCGCGAAGTAGTTCAATTATTACCGGGACTCACACAGGGTACGTACCTCGGTGCCGTCAGAGTAGTATCCTGACCCGATGGTAGATCCAAGCCACATCCACTTCTCGACGTTCGAGCAGCTCATTCTTTCGGGGGCCGCGACTAAGCGACTGCTGATGGCCTGCGCGATGGGCGGCATCGTGGGCATCGAGCGGGAGTGGCGGCATAAGGACTCAGGGCTGCGCACGAACCTGTTGATCTGCATGGGGTCGGCGCTGTTCACGATCATGAGCGTGGTGCTGGCAGGGGATTCCACGGCGAACCATGGGCAGGTGGCCGCCAATATCGTACAGGGCGTTGGGTTCCTGGGCGCCGGGTTGATTCTGCATACGAAGAATCGTGTGCTCGGGTTGACGAGTGCGGCGACGGTGTTTGTGGTGGCGGCGATCGGCATGACCTGCGGGGCTGGGCTGTACATTGAGGCCCTGATCGCTACAGTGCTCGTGCTGATCTCGCTGCAGGCCGTGGGCGCGGTGGAGAGCAAGCTGGGATGGAAGCGCTACCCGATGATCTATGAGGTACGCGCGGATGTAGGGTCACCGCTGCCTCGGGCGATCGTAGGAGAGGACAAAGCCGAGGCACTGGCGGAGGACGTCGCATCTGCCTTGCATCGGATGCAGCGTGCGATCTTGAAGGTGCTGGACTCGGCGGGACAGCGGTTGTCCGTGCTGGATCGCGATAACGTGGCCGGCATAGAGCGGGTTGCCTTTACGGTCGTGGCGACTCGCCGCACGCACGATCGTCTGCTGAAAGAATTGCGTGCGAGTGATGCGACCGACCAGGTGGCAGTGTTTCGAGATACGGAGGAAGAGTGAGCGGGATTGGGTTTGTGAAGGCGCATGCGTGCGGCAATGATTTTCTGATCATGGATGAGAGTGACGGCAAAGGGCGTCATGCCGTGTTGGCGAAGACCTTGTGCGCGCGAAATACCGGCATCGGTGCGGATGGGATTGAGTTTCTTGACCGCCGCGCGGATGGCACGTATTTCCTGCGTCTCTTCAATGCGGATGGCAGTGAGGCCGAGTTGAGCGGCAACGGCACACGCTGTGTAGCCGCGTGGCTGGCGGCGAGTGAGGGTCTCAAGAACGTCGCGTTGGGAACGCACGGCGGCGTACGGACCTGCCGTCTGGTAGAACGTCAGGGCGCGCAGTGGTGGATCGAGAGCTCGATGGGTGTGCCGCGCGTGATGCCGCGGGCGATCCAGGTGAAGGGTGTGCAGGGAGTGATCGAAGGCGCGATGGTCAATGTGGGGAATCCCCACTACGTGATCTTCACCGATCAGGAGGGCTTTCGTAGCCACGGCATGAGCTGGCAGGAGCTTGGTGCAAAGATCAGCGTCGATCCGCTCTTTCCGCATGGAACCAATGTGGAGTTTGTGCGGGTGCTGGAGGACGGAGAGATTGCCTTCCGCATCTACGAACGCGGCTGTGGGCCAACAAACTCAAGCGGTACAGGAACGTGCGCCTCCGCGGCCGCAGCGATGACGCTGCGTGAGACTCCACGGGCTCTAACCGCGATCGCGCAGGGTGGAACGCAACAGGTCGTATGGCCGGACAGCACGAGCGAGATGCTGCTGATGGGGCCGGCGGAGATCATCTGCAAGGGCGAAGTGGAGTTTGGCGGGTGAGAGAGGTTTTGGTGCTTTCAGTTTCGAGAGTCGAGTTTCGAGTGGCGAGTTTCCTATGCTGTTGAGACAGGGAAGTCGTGTTGCGGTGGTTTCGCCTGCGTCGGCGGCGAAGGCGGAGCTTGTGGAGCGTGGCGTTGAACGGCTCCGCGGGTTTGGGTATGAGCCGGTGATGATGCCGCATGCCCTGGCTCGTGGTCCTCTGTACTATGCGGGAACTGCAGAGCAGCGCGTGGCGGATCTGCATGAGGCTTTTGCGGATTCTTCGATTGAGGGAGTTCTTTGCACGCGCGGCGGCTGGGGATCGGCGGAGCTTTTGCCTCTGCTGGATCGTGAGTTGATTTGCGCGAATCCCAAAGTGTTTGTCGGATATAGCGACCACACGTCTCTGCATACGTGGTTCTGGAATGAGTGCGGCATGCGCACGTTCTATGCTCCGATGGTTGCGGCGGACTGGTCGAAGGACGACGGCGTGGACGAGCGCACATGGCGTGCTTCGATTGAGGGTCACGGAGCGTGGAGCGTGGGTGCTGAGGATGGATTGCGTGTTCTGCGTAACGGCAGTGCGGAAGGGCGGCTGCTGGGGGGATGCCTGGCGATTCTGGAAGCAGGGTTGGGAACGCCGTGGTCGTTGAGGCTCGAAGAGCCTACCGTGTTGTTCTTGGAAGATATCGGGACCAAGCCGTACCAATGGGACCGGATGCTGCAGCACCTGAAGTTTGCGGGCATGATGAAGAATGTGCGGGGCGTTGTGCTGGGTGATATGAGCGCGAACGTTCAACCGACCGAGATGGAGTTGCTGGAGGCCGCGTGTCTCCATGCCCTGCGCGATTTTGAGGGCCCCATTACGATCGGCCTGCAAAGCGGCCACGTGTCGATGCGGAACCGTTCTGTTCCGCTGGGAGCCTGGGTCGCGATGAAGAAAGCTGAGATGAAGGAAGTGGCGGGCTGACGATGGCGAAGCATGTGCATTTGATTGGGGTGTGTGGAACGGCGATGGCGTCGCTGGCAGGGATGTTGCGGGCGCAGGGACATCGTGTCACGGGCTCGGACATGGCGGCGTATCCTCCGATGAGCGATCAGCTGCGGGCGATGGGGATTCCCATCATGGAGCCTTATAGCGAGAAGAATCTCGACCCGCGGCCGGACCTTGTGGTGGTCGGCAATGCGATCTCGCGCGGCAATCCGGAGCTGGAGCGTGTGCTGGATGAGCGGATTCCCATGACGTCGATGGCTGCCTTGATTCACGATGAGTTTCTGCAGGATCGTGAGTCCCTGGTCGTCTGCGGAACGCATGGCAAGACGACCACGACCAGCATGCTGGCGTGGATCTATGAGACGGCAGGGATTAGGGAACAGGGATTAGGGATTAGGGAAGACGACGCTGCAAGGTGGACCCCATCGTTTTTGATTGGGGGCGTGGCGGAGAACTTTGGCACGAGCTTCCGGGTGCAGGAGGGCACGCGGCCCTTCATCCTTGAAGGCGATGAGTATGACACGGCGTTCTTCGACAAGGGGCCGAAGTTTTTGCACTACTTTCCCGATGCCGCCATCCTGACGCATGTCGAGTTCGATCACGCGGACATCTATACGGACTTGAATGCGGTCAAGACGGCCTTCAAACGCATGGTGAATCTCATCCCTCGGCGTGGCCGGCTATTGGCTTTCGATGGCAGCGAAAACGTGACTGAGTGTGCGGCGAAGGCGTTTTGCGCGGTGGAACGCTATGGCTTCAAGGAAGATTCGTATTGGCAGGCTGTCGATATGAAGCATGAGGGCGTCGTCACCACCTGGACGCTGTTGCGCGGTGGAGTGGAGTTTGCGAAGCTGCGGCTGCCGATGGCCGGCGAGCACAATGCACTGAATGCCACGGCTGCGGCTGCGCTGGCCGCAGGGCAGGGTATTCCTGTGGAGGCAATCGTCGAAGCGCTGGCTACCTTCAAGAGCGTGAAGCGGCGGCTCGAGGTGCGGGCCGAGGTGGCTGGTGTGACGGTGATTGACGACTTTGCGCATCATCCGACGGCTATTCGCGAGACCTTGCGAGCGCTGAAGAGCGCCTATGCGGGGCGGCGGTTGTGGGCTGTGCTCGAACCGCGTTCCAATACGCTGCGTCGCAACGTCTTTGAGCGTGAGCTGGTGGAGAGCCTCTCGCTGGCAGACGAAGTGGTACTGGCGGGAGTCTTTAAGAGCGATGCGATTCCGGTGTTGGAGCGGTTGGAGCCGGAGCATGTTGTCGATGCGTTGAATGCGAGACAGGTTCCTGCGGTGCTGTGTGCCGATGCCGATGCGATTGTGGCGGAGGTTACGCCGCGAGTGCGCGCCGGAGATGTGGTGGCGATCCTGTCGAATGGCGGTTTTGGCGGGATTTATACCAAGTTGCCGCAGGCGCTGGAGGCTGCTGTAGCGGGATCGCTGCTCTAGTAGTAAACGGCACAACCTCGCGCTTCCAGTGTGGCGATCCACTCCGGAAACACGAAGTCGGTGACCCAGCGGAGATCGAGTTTCTCCAGTCGCGGCAGTTCAGCGACCGAGGCGGGCAGATGCTCAATTGGGTTTCCACGGAGATCGAGTTGGCGGAGTTCGCGCAGCGCCGAGATTGCGTCAGGTAGTCTGGTCAGCTTGTTGTTCCTGAGATGAAGCTCGCGCAGTTGGGAGAGCTGTCCAAACGATTCAGGCAATGAGGCAATGGCATTGTCTGTGACCCGGAGTTCGATGAGGCTTGCCATGCCGCTGACGCATTCAGGAAATGCTTCGAAGGCGTTGCTGCTGATGTTCAAGTAGCGCAACCGCGTCAGCCCTGCGAATGTAGCTGGCAGCGAGGCGAGACGATTGTCGTGCAGGTAAAGAAAGTCGGTCAGGTGAGGTAGCTGTCCGAGGGATACTGGAACCTGTGTGAGCTGGTTGTGCCCCAGATCAATCATGCGGAGTTCCTGGAGCTGTCCGATCTGGTCAGGGATCGAAGAGAGGTCGTTGTCAGCCAGGATCAGGGCTTCAAGTTCGTGTTGCTCCCAGACGTACTCGGGGACGGACCCGAGGTGCTTCTTCCAGAGGTTCAGCGTCTTTGCTATATCTCTCAAGGATTCATCCTAATGGCTCTTTTATGACCGATGAGAGGGAACAGGCATAAGAGAGAAGTTGAATCGGGCCACTGGAGAGCACGATATCCTAAAGGAACATGTTTGCTGCTCTTCGGATGTTGTTTGTGTTCGTAACTTTAGGCGTGCCGGCTGCGCTGGTGGGAATTCCGTGGTCAGCCCTGCGGGGTAACTTCCGCGCCATGTACCGGTGGGGAATGGGAACGGCCCGTTTGGGCATACGCGCGGCGGGAATTCGTGTGCGTATCGAGGGCCTGGAAAATATCCCACAAGGCCGCTCCTGCATCTTCATGAGCAATCACGTGTCGAACCTCGACGCGCCGGTGTTGCTGCCCTCCATTCCGGGTATGGCCAGTGTGTTTCTGAAGAAAGAGCTGATGCGCATCCCGCTGTTGGGAACGGCGATGCGTATGGGAAAGTATGTTCCGGTGTCGCGCGGGCACTCTAGAGAAGAGGCCCGCAAGAGCGTAGAAGCCGCAGCAGACGCGTTGCGTTCAGGCATGCACATCTTCGTGTTTCCTGAGGGGACGCGATCGCCGGATGGAAAGCTGTTGCCCTTCAAAAAAGGCGCGTTTTTTCTGGCGGCGGAGACAGGGGCGCCCATGGTTCCAATCGTGATTCGTGGAACCGAACGCATGATGAGCAAAGGCAGCTTGAAGGTTATCCCCGGCGAGGTAGTTGTGCGATTTCTTCCGGTGATGGAGCCTGAGGACTTCGCCACACGCGAAGAGTTGATGGCTGCTGTGCGCGGTGAGATGGAACGGGCCCTGGCACAGGGGATTTGATTCAGCTACGAGCAACGAGGCGTTGAGTGGCGAGGGAGTTACTTGACGATGGCGTTGTAGCCGTCGGCGAGCAGGCGTTGGCGCATGGCGTCTGCGTCCTTGTGATTGCTGAAGGGGCCGACCTGAATATGGATCAGCTTATCCTGTGGCTCGCTATGGGCTGCGACGGTATACCCCTTACGCTGCAGCGCGCCGACCAGCAGACTGGCGTCTTCCTGATGGGAGACGGCGGCTACCTGTACAACGAAGGAGCCTGCTGGAGTTGTCGAGGGAGTCGGTGGAGGCGTTGGGTGACTGCTGGAAGCTGACTCGGATACAGGAGCCGGCTTTTTGGCGGGGACAGGCGTCTCGGTCGCAGTTGTCGTAACCGGGACATGAACGGGTGCTGCGGGCCGTGGGCTGGGTGCTTCCGGCGTATCCTCTGTGTCGTCTGATTCGTTCGTTGCGGCTACCGGTTTAATCGCAGGAGCGTTTGTGTGACCCGCTGGAGAGCCTGCCGCGGGTTTGAAGGTATTGAATGTGGTCGAGGAAGCATCGGAGGTATCCGATGTGTCGGACGCGGCGGATACAGGAGGGGCCGATTTATGGCCCATGTTGTAGCCGAAGGCGAAAAACAGCGCGCACAACAAAGCAAGACCGAAAAAAATACCGAGAACTGAACCTGTACCCAGGGTCAGTTCCCGATGGTTTTGCCGGCCTTGGAGATCGTCATCGTCGTCGTCAAGAAGGTGACTCATGGAAGTATGAAGACTCCGGAAGATCAGAAGCGCATATAAAAGCCGACAGTGGGCTCGGATGTGATGGTGTGCTGCTTGATCGTGTAATAGTTCTGGCCGAAGTCGGGAGCCAGGTAGAAGAGTTGGCGGAAGGAGGCGCGCAGGCCGAAGTGGCTGGAGAAGTACTCCTGCTGGATGCCCGCCGAATAGTAGTAGGTGGCACGAGCCTGAGCCTGCGAGGTCAAGCTTTCACCGCCGTGCAGGGTCGGTTTGAATTCTGTAGTACCCAGACCCGCAGAGACAAAGGGTTGAAAGCCGAAGATGTGGTGGGCGGGGGTGACGATGTAGCCGAGAGTGTATTCGTTAGCGCCCGTTTGAACGGCGATCGGGGGCTGTGGATACGAGAAGTTCTCGGTATAGCGGGCATAGCCGAAGTTGAACTCGAAGCCGACGAGGGGTTTCACGATATAGCGAATGTTGACCAGAGCGCCGACGGTGTTGGAGGGCTGCTGCGTGAGGAAGCAGGGCAGCGTTGGGGCGCAGTCTGGCGCATCGGGACGAAGAACCGGCCCGGAGACGGTCTTGTTGAAGATGCCAGCGCCGCTGATGCCGAGGTCGAGGCGGGAGAGATGACGGTCGAGCGCCGACACCTGCTGAGCGCCGGCGTTGCCGAACGTGGATGCCAATAAGGCTGCGGCGAGGAAGAGCGAAACTTTGCGAATCAAGACTTGAGGGCTCCGGGGCGCGAAGTGCGCGCTCGTTCTAAGTCTAAACCCTTGTTGGCTCGGGCGCGGCGGGCTAGACGGGTGAGTAGTGAGGTTCCTGCTCCCAGGATGAGACCGCAGCCCGTGGCAACGGCGACATGGACGTGAGGTTTGACTGCTCCGGCGGTGAGGTGCAGGAAGCCAAAGATCAGGGCAGCGGTTGCTGAAACTGCAAGTAGCAGAGGCGTTTGACGCAGCAGGTCGAGCAGCAGCAGGCTTATAGCGATAGCCATAAGGACGACGCCGGAGACATTTATAGGCGAATGGAGGAGTGCTGCAATGGCCAATAGCGTCATCAGGAGACCTACCGCGCCAGGGAAGATCGATCCAGGCCGATTGAGTTCGAGATAGATCATCAGCAAGCCGAGGGTGAAGCAAAGGATGGCTGTGTCCGGAGAGAGCGGAAGCCGCGGAGCGATTGCCATGGCGGTGCTGGCGAAATACAAGGGGATCTCCACTTCGCTACGCTCAGGTCAAATATAAGAAATTCAGTGCGAGCCCATCCGTCTACGGGATACTTTGACCGCGCTGCTGAAGGTTCTGGCGCAAGGCCTGCGCGGCGGTGTTGGAGGGCTCAAGGCTCAGGGCTCGCGATACGTCGTCGGCGCAGCCAGCCAGAAGATTGTCTGCGAGATCGAGCCGCGCAAGGACGAGATAGGCGGTGGCGCTTGGCTGAATCTTGAGAGACTTGCGAGCCTCATCGCGAGCTTCTGCAGCATTGCCGCTGGCTTCTCGGACCTGGGCCAGGCCGACGTGGGCGGCGGCGCTGTTCGGGTCGGCCGTTAGAGCGGATTGAAACTCGCCTTCGGCTTCCGGCAGCAGGCCCTGGGCCAGATAATCGCGGCCAAGCTGGGTGTACTCGGTCGCCTGCTGTGCCGGAGGAAGCGTGGCCATGCGTGCCGCGCGCATCTGGTCGAGCTGGAAGGCGGCCTGGCGGAGACCGGCCTCCGAGTAGTTGCGGCGGATGCGCTCGACAGGGCTGAAGGAGTTGGTGGCGCTGTCGGTGAGCTTCGTTCCGGCAGGAACGAGGCTGAGGTGAGCCCGCAGCGATCCGGCTTCGTTGTCGTTCGGCTTGAGCTTCAGGGCGGCGTCAGCTTCTTTGAGCGCGCCAGCGGTGTCTCCACGGCGAAAGAGGGCGATAGCGAGGTTGTAGTGATAGTCCTCGTCGGAGGGGTCGGCTGTCGAGGCCCTCTGGAAGAAGGCCGCACCGTCTTTGCCCTGACGGCTAAGCGCTACGGCCTGATCGTTGACCACTTCCGGCAAAGGAAGCCTTGTGGCCACGAAGGCGAAGGCCTGTTCAGCGGCTGCATAGTTGGCGGAGTTGAAGTGGGCTAGTCCGAGATAGAAGTTGGCTTCCAGTGCAAGGCGATCGCTGTGCGGCACCTTCGCGAGGGTCGCTGCGGCGGCAGGGAAGTTGCGTACCGTGTACTGTTCTTTGCCGAGCGCCAATAGAGCTGCTGCGTAATCGGGCACGATGGCCACCGCTGCCTGCAGCCGCTTGATGCGCTCATCGGCTGCGGGAGCGTTGGTGCCGCGAATGTAGTTCTCGAAGGCGGAGAGTGGGACGGCGCCGGGCGCGGCAATGAAGGTGCCTTCGGCCACATTGAAATGAGGATCGATGTTTCGTGCGACCTTCCATGCGATGGCGTTTTCGGCGTCGAAGAGCCGATTGAGCGGGGCACCGTCTTCGATGGGCGCGGTAAGGCTGAGCGCATCGACGGAGAGGACTCGGGCCTGAATGGAGATCTGGTCGTTCGCGATGTTGTAGCTGCCGACGATGACATAGTTCGCATCAAGCTGCTGTGCGATTTTGATCGTGGTGGCGCGTGAGGGCTTGAAGCCAGCCGGCAGCCCGAGGTGATCGAAGGCGAAGAGCCGGTCGTCGTGAGAGATGGTGAGGAAGCCGGCAGAGGTAAGGCGCTTGCTCAGGGTGTCCGGGAAGGAATCGCCGACCCAGTTGAGGGAGGGATTGCCAGAGCGATTGTCGAAGGGAAGGACAAGAACCACGCGGCCGCCGGCCTGCTGGGACTGTGCTAACGCCGGAGCGGCGAGGGAGGCGAAGATCGCCGTGAGAGCGAGGATCAGGGCGAAGGGCTTCGACAAGGACCGCATTAGGTCGATTATAGGCGGTCGGCGGCGACAAATTTCTTGTCGAGTTTCGCAAACGCTTCCGTGAGGTCGACGTGGATAGGGGTCCCGGGGACGGTGAGGTTCGTGAAATCGGCTTCGTGCAGGCCTGTGGCGTCGAAGGTATAGGCGATGCGGCGGAGCGGATCGATAAGCCAGATGTTTTGTACGCCCATCGAGAGGTAGTCGGCGAGTACTTCCTTTGCACGTGAGATACGGTCTTCAGGCGAGAGAATTTCAATGCAAAGGAGGGGCGGAGTGGCTGTGACCTGTTCGCGAGGTGCATCGCTGCGCAGTATGGCTACGTCACAAACCCGCACACGATCTGATGTAACACGGATGCGTTGTTCTACAACGGCATCCGTACCCCAGGACTCCTCGTTGAGGGTGAAAACAAAATAGAAGAAGCCTTGAATTTTTCTGTGCTCGTATTCGCCCAAGTGGCGCTCCTCGATCTCGCCATCCACGAAATCGGCGTCGGGGTGATAGCTGGTGCGGAGGTACTCGTCGATGGAGAGCAGCGCGGGTGTGGTCGCCATTGGATACCTCTAGAGAAATTATGCGCCGGGGATGGGGCCTTCGGCTACTTTTTGCCGAAGACCTCACCCATGCGCCGGATCTGTGCGCCGACGCCGCGGAGCTTCTCTTCCATGCGCTCATAGCCGCGATCCATGTGATACACGCGGTCGAGGATGCTCTCACCATCGGCTACTAATGCAGCCAGAACGAGAGCAGCCGAGGCGCGGAGGTCCGAGCACATGACGGCGGCGGATTGGAGCTGAGCCCCGCCGCGAATGGTGGCGGTGCGTCCGCTGACCGAGATGTTCGCTCCCATGCGGTTCAGTTCGCCGACGTGCATGAAGCGGTTCTCGAAGATGTTCTCCGTGACGACCGAGGTACCTTCAGCCTGGGTCAGCAGCGCCATGAACTGCGCCTGCATGTCGGTGGGAAAGCCGGGGTACTCTTCGGTAGAGATATCGACGGCCTGGAGCTTGCCGCCGGAGTGGACGCGCACGTTTTCCTTGCCGATTTCGAGCTTGACGCCACACTGCTCCAGCTTTCCGAGGAGTGCGCCCAGATGCTCGGGGTTGCAGCAGTCGACGTTGAGGTCGCCGCCGGTGATGGCTCCGGCGATCAGGAAGGTTCCCGCCTCAATGCGATCGGGGTTGATGCGGTGGCGAGCGCCGTGGAGCTTCGCAACGCCCTTGATACGGATCACTGAAGTGCCTGCGCCCTCGATCTGTGCGCCCATGGCATTGAGCAGTGCGGCGAGGTCGGTGACTTCGGGTTCGCGGGCGCAGTTCTCAAAGAGCGATTCGCCCTCGGCAAGCGTGGCGGCCATCAGAAGGTCTTCCGTGCCGGTGACCGTGATCTTGTCGAAGACGATGTGCGTGCCTTTCAATCTGTCGGCACGAGCTTCGAGATAGCCATGCTCCTGGGTGATCGTCGCACCCATGGCTTCGAGGCCCTTGATGTGCAGATCGATCGGACGTCCGCCAATGGCGCAGCCGCCGGGCATGGCGACGCGGGCCATACCGGTGCGGGCGATGAGCGGACCAAGCACGAGGGAGCTCGCGCGCATGGTCTTGACGATCTCGTATTTGGCGACGGGGTCGGAGAGCACGGCGCACTGGATGGACGTACGGTGCTGTGCTCGGCCATAGCCCAGCTCGACCTGTGCTCCCATGCTCTCGAGCAGCTTGCGCTCGGTCTCAATGTCGTGGACCTGCGGAATGTTTTCGAGGATGACCTCATCCTCGGTGAGGATGGCGGCTGCCATGCAGGGAAGCGCGGAGTTCTTCGCGCCGGAGATTTTGATGGTGCCGAGCAGCGGGTTGCCGCCGCGGATAACGAACTTGTCCATCTGTACAGTCTACGAAAGGGGGATGAGGAAACGGGTGCCGAAGTTGGTGCAGGGGCAAAAGAGGCCTGGTTGACTGGTTTATTCGTCCAACGCGAAGGCGATCAGGGTATCGTCGCGTTTTTCGTTGAGTCCGGCATGTCCCCCGGCGGCAATGACTAGAAACTGTTTGCCATCCAGGGTATAGGTCATCGGAGTGGCCTGAGCGGGGGCCGGGAGAGAGGTGCTCCATAACTCTTTTCCGGTAGAAGAGTCGAAGGCGCGGAGTTTGGCGTCTCGCGTGGCCGCAGCGAAGACGACTCCTCCGGCAGTGACGATGGGGCCGCCCAGTGTCAGGGATCCGGTAGGTTGGTCTGTGGCGTTGGTTCTCAGGGGCGACTGCCAGGCGATGCGACCAGTATTGAGGTTTAACGCTGTTACGGCTCCCCAGGGCGGCGCGGTGCAGGGATTACCGTCGTGGTCGATGAGCGGCTGGCGTTTCAGCAGGTAGGGAGAGCCGCGTTGCGGGGAGATCTCCGCGCCGAAGTGCGGGTTGTCGTACTTTATGGGGAAGAGGCATACCCATCCGGCGATGGAGGCTATAGCCATGCCTGTGAGCACGCCATGAAGTCCGGGATTCCAATGTTTATGGCGCAGGCAAAAGAGAAGAAGCGTGCCTCCGGCCAAATACAGCCAGATGGGCCAGTCGCGAAGGATTGGTTCAATCTCGCGTTGCCATAGAAGAGCGGGAGACCGGCCGTCGACGAGTTGGATCGTAAAGGGAACACGGTTGTTGTTAGCGTAGAGAATGCCTGTGGCAGGATCGAAGGCAAGCGAACCCCAGTTCACTCCGCCGAGGCTACCTGGATAGAGCAGGGTTCCTGTGAGACTGGGCGGAGTATAGATGCCGCTGTAGCGCAGGGCTGCGAGCTGAGTCCGGCAAAATTGGGTGTTGGCCTCGCTGCGTTGCCAGCCTGTGTTGTTTTGCTCTGGAGGGGCAAGAGGCGCGAGCGGTGGAAGGCTGGAGAAGGGTTGCGTGGGAGAGGTGATCTCACCGGGCACGTCGCTCTGCATAACGGCACGCTCTTCGACAGGATAGAGCGGCTGTCCTGTACGTCGATCGAGGACGAAGACCTGACCTGCCTTGGTGGCAATGGCAATCGCTGGCGTTGTGTTGTGGAAGGTGAAGAGAAGCGGCTCTGTGGCTACGTCATAGTCCCAGAGATTGTGATGGACGGTCTGGAAGGCCCATACCTTTCGACCGGTGCGGGCATCGAGAGCGATGACAGAATCGGCGTCACGGTTGTCGCCCGGGCGCAGGCCTCCGTAGAAGTCGGGCGAGGCGCTGCCGGTGGGCACAAAGATGAGGCCGAGCGCTGGGTCGGCGGAGATGACGCTCCAGGCGTTGCCGGCTCCGGTGCGCGGGTGTTGTGCTGCAGCCCAGGGCAGTGGCTCCCAACTCCAGAGCAGGCGGCCGGTGCGGACATCGTAGCCGCGAACGACGCCGGATTCGACATCGACCTGCTGGTTATCGGCGACGGTCGAGCCTACGACGACGACATCGCCGAGGACGGTTGGGGGCGAGGTCAGGCCATAGCCTCCAATGCCGGTGTAATGAATGCCCTCGCGAAGATTGACCTCTCCGGAATGGCCAAAGTCCGTGCAGGGTTTGCCGGTAGCGGCATCGAGCGCCAACAGGCGTGCATCGATGGTGCCGAGGAATACCCGTGTGGAGCAGGGAGCCGTGGACTGGGTGGAATCAGGAGAGATTGGCCAGAGAGCCACGCCGCGCGAGGTGACGATCATCTCTTCGTGCTCCGGTTTAACGCGTGGGTCATATTGCCAGAGAAGTTTGCCGGTGGTGGCATCTACAGAGAAGATGACGTCGAAGGGAGAGGTGAAGTAGAGCGCATGGCCACGGAGGATGGGCGTGGTCTCAAACGAGGCGTCGTTCAGACCGGTGCGTTGGGCATCGAGCGCGTGGGTGTGGAATGTCCAGACGGGGTGAAGGTGTGCGAGATTATCGCGAGTGATCTGCGTGGAGCTGGAATAGCGCGTGCCGCCTGCGTCCCCTCCGTAGGTGGGCCAGCCTTCGCCTGCGGGAGTTTGTTGCGCGCAGAGAGCGGATGTCGACAAAAGCAATGCCACAACGACGGGCCTGCACCGTAAAAAGGCCGAGAAGATCGTGCCATAAGACATTGTTCGAGTGTAAGGGGAGGGGGACAGGAGCCGCGACAAGACCGATGTCTGTTCGCTGAAGTTACGCTGCACAGAGGCCTCGAAATGTGCTGTGATTGCGAATAGATTCTTAGATGAGATCAACGTGCAGAGTGGTTTCGTGCCCTGTCTCTTAGGTCCTGAGGTGTTGCGGCAACTTACAATTCCCGCCGCTTCTTGTGCATCGAACTTGTCATCAATATGAAGGAGATCCACATGAGTACCGCAAATCTGCCTGATGATCTGAGAAATTCCAATCCAACATTGATCGAATCCATTTCCCGTCGTGCGTTTGTGCGCAACGCGGCGCTTGCCGGAGCTGCTCTCGCCGCACTCCGCGGAGAAGGCGTTGCCCAGCAGACGGGAACGGGAAATTACAGCAACAGCGCAATCAGCGGAATTCCATCTGGGACATCCAGCCCTAACCAGACAGCCGCCGAACAGGTCATTGAAATCAAGATTAAGCGGGCTATGCTAGCCGGGCCGTCTGAGATCACCAAAGATGCGACGGTGATGGACAAAGACGAACACGGCAAGATGACGGTGCTTCGGAAGGGGACAAATCAATGGGTTTGCATGCCAGGAAATGAAAACGTGATCGGCGATCCTCCCATGTGTGCCGACCCCATGGCGATGCAATGGTTTATGGATGCCCATCTCCGTAAACCGAAGCCGACCAACGCTGTTCCGGGGTTGTGTTACATGCTCTGTGGAGCGACACAGCATAGCAATACTGATGCGCACGACAAGACCAGTCCGGCAATCCCGATCGGCCCCCATTGGATGATCATGTGGCCTTTCGATGCGAAGGCATGTGGTTTGCCGACGACAGTAAGGGATGCGGGTGCATGGGTCATGTTCAACGAGACCCCGTATGCCTATTTGCATATCTGTGGAACCCCGTGGGTCGGCAACGAATACCAGCCTGGAGTCGCGCCGGTATGGACGATGCAGTACGCAAGGGGATGAATCTGAGAGGAGTACTTAGAGGCTCCAGGGAAACGTTTTGTGGCGTCAAAGGTCAAAAGACGAAAGGGAGATACAGATGAGTGATGCAACACGGACTACCCACGACTTTGCAGGAAAACGGATTGAAGTGAAGAGTTCGTTGGCCTTCGACGAGATTATGAAACGTCTGCGAGAGCAGACCGGCAAATCTGCCGTTCCTCTGATCAATGAGATCGCCTCACAGAGTCATTCGCCGCAAGAGTTTGACGCTGAAGTCACCAGGCGTTTTGTCGGGCCGAGCGGCTTTATGCTGTTCGCTGAGATAGATCACAGCGGGTGGATTACGATCTATGGGATTCATCGTCGTGTGCTGCGAATCATCCTCGGAAATCCTCTGCTCGCGATCACCATGATGCGTGAAGACCTTTCCGCAGGCCTCTTTGCGCCCGTAGAGGTGCTTCTTGTAGAGGATGGCGAGGGCTCAACACTTTATTATGTTCAACCCTCCTCATTGATGGTTATCGCCGAGAACGAACCTCTACTGAAAGCGGCTGTGGCGCTGGACCATAAGCTTGAAGAACTCATCGGAACAATCACCGGCCTTATCTAAAGGTGGATTGTTGTGCGCAGAGAGTAGATGTCTCGAACAAGATTGCCACCAGAGCCGGGAGACGGCTAAGGAATGCGTGCCGCGAGACATGGTTCGAGCGAAGGGAGCGCAAAAAGCCTCCGCGAAGTCGTTCGTGGAGGCTTCTACTTGAAAGAGGGAATTATGCCGTCGGCGGGGCAGTGGGCTGCTGCTCCTGGCCGTGGCCTCTGTGTCCGTGGTGCATGGACTTCAACTGCTGGAGCTGATCAGGGGTAAGGACAGTCGCGAGCTGCTGTTCGGTGGCCTCGTGGATCGCCTTCATCTGTTGATGCATGTCCTGGGGGGCGAGGGTGGTGTCGGCGTGGAGGGCGGTGAGCTTCTGGTCGCGATCTGCCAGGATGGGTTCGACCTTGGCCTGCTGATCCGCCGAGAGGTTGAGCTGCTTGGCCAGTCTCTTCGTCTCATGTTGTGGATTCGGCGCGTGATGGTGGTGGTGTGCCGGAGCGGCAGGCTGCTGAGCATCGGGCGCCGGAGCTGTCTGCGGCTGCTGAGCGAAGGCGACTGAGCCGGCGAGTACGAGTGCGAGTGCTGCTGGGAGAAGTGTGCGTTTCATCGAAAGCTCCTTCGTGCGGCGCTGTGGAGGGGCTCGCCGCTTGCTGTTGGAATAAACACGGCTTGAGGAGAATGTTGCGTAGGTAATTGGAGCTCCGATTGTACTGTCACCGGGTGTATCTTAGCGATATGCAGGTTGTGGTCGAAATTCCGGATGAGTTTGCAGGAGTGCTGGCTCCGGTAGGTGAGGACGCTGCACGGTTGTTGCTCGAAGATCACACGGCACAGGCCTATCGCGATGGCAAGTTGACGATGGAACAGGTCAAGCAAATACTGAATTTGCCCACTCGCATGCACGTAGATCCTTTTCTGTTGAAGTACGGAATCTTCGACTATACGTCGCGAGATCTCGATGAGGATCTCGCTAATCTTCGGCGGCTTACTCCGTGATTGTTGTCGCAGATACTAGTCCGTTAAATTATCTGGTGCAGATGGGAAAAGAAGTGCTTCTGCATGAAATCTATGGCAGTGTAATCGTGCCTCCTGCTGTAGTTTCTGAGCTTCGTCATGCGGGTGCGCCCGACGTAGTGCGGAATTGGGCCTTTTGTTTGCCAGATTGGGTGACGATTGATTCCATTTTCAATATGGACAAAACACTTCCTGTGGTACTCGGACAAGGAGAGCGTGAGGCGATCAGTTTGGCGATTAAGCTGTCTGCAACGTTCGTCCTACTGGACGATGGTGCAGGGCGAAAAGCTGCCAAGCATCGTTCGCTCATTCCTGCAGGGACGCTAGCTGTTCTGATTCAAGCGTCCGAGCGTGGTCTTCTCCATCTGCCGAGTGCCATTGCGGAACTGCGCGGTCTGGGGTTCAGAGTGTCCGACGATCTGGTAAATAAATACACCAAGCTATCAAGCTGATAAAGATAGTCTCGATAGAGCAGAGGCAACGAGATGGCCAAAGCTTGAGACGTTCCAATCGACGGATGAGTCGAGTCCGGATCAACGGAGGAACGCAGCAGATTTGCTGTATTCCTCGGAAGGCTTAGAGCTCGAGCCTGGAATCGTCGATCGCGAGACGAACATTGCCATCGGACTTCTGCAAGCGGCGTACTGCTTCCATCTTGTCTACGTTGGCCTTGAGCATGACGACCGCGATAGGAATTGACTTGCCTGCGGACTTGATCGTGCGGATCGCGGTCTCGCGGTCGATATCGCAGAGCTTCATCAGAACGCGGATACCGCGTTCGACGAGCTTTGCGTTCTTCATGTGAACGTTCACCATCAGGTTGTCGTACACATAGCCGAGCCGAGTCATCGCGCCGGTGGTGATCATGTTCAGGATCATCTTCTGCGCGCTGGAGGCCTTCATGCGGGTAGAACCGGAGACGATCTCAGGGCCCACTTCGGCGCAGATGGTAACGTCGGCAACCTGTGAGAGGTCGGAGTCGGGATTGCAGGTGACGGCCGCGGTCTTGGCTCCGCGTGAGCGGGCGTATTCCGTGGCGCCGATGACGTAAGGGGTGCGTCCCGAAGCCGAGACGCCGATGACGATGTCCTTGCGCGTGGGGCGGCGGCGGGCGATATCGCGCTGGCCGAGCTCGGGCGAGTCTTCGTTGACGTCCGAAGCGCTGGCGAGGGCCTTGGGGCCGCCGGCCATGATGTATTGCACCTGCGAGGGCGCAGTGGAGAACGTCGGGGGGCACTCGGAGGCGTCCAGGGCGGCGATGCGGCCGGAAGAGCCGGCGCCGACGTAGATAAGCCGTCCGCCATCGCGGAGCGAGCGTGCGACGGTGTCGATCACCATCGCGATCTCAGGCAGGGCTTTTTTTACGGCTGCCGCGACCTTGGTGTCATCGTGGTTGATGATGCGCGCAATATCGATAGCGGATTTCGTATCGAGACCGGTTGACGCGTCATTCGGCTTCTCCGTGGTAAGAGTTTGGAGGTCGGCGGGCATGCGTTGCTGCATTGGCTTCTCGATCAGGGACGGCGAAGACGACATAGTGTGAGTAGCGTTGGATTTACGGTTCTGAAGCATTCTAAATCAAAGCGTGCATGTCTGGCTTGCAGGGGATTAGATGCGCTCCATTAGCAACACACAGATTAGAATGGTGGACGACATGAGCGATCAGAAAGTTGTACGGCGTGCCCTGTTGTCTGTAACCGACAAAACGGGCTTGGTAGAGTTTGCGAAGACGCTGGCTGGATTTGGCGTTGAATTGGTTTCGACAGGCGGCACGTCTAAGGCGTTGCGCGATGCGGGCCTCACTGTCCTGGATGTGGCCGAGTTGACCGGTTTTCCGGAGATGCTCGATGGCCGCGTGAAGACGCTGCACCCGGTGGTGCATGGGGGCATCCTGCATCGCCGAGGCGACCCGGCGCATGTGCGCGCGGTGGAAGAGCACGGCATTGGGGCGATCGATATGGTCGTCGTCAACCTGTATGCGTTCGAGAAGACGGCCTCGCGCGAGGGCGTCAAATTCGAAGAGATTATCGAGAATATCGATATTGGCGGCCCCTCCATGCTGCGCTCGGCGGCCAAGAACTTTGAGGATGTCGCGGTCGTCACGAGTGTGCAGGACTATGCCTCGCTGACGGAGGAACTGAAGGCCAACGAAGGCAAGTTGAGCTATAAGACTCGCTGGCAGCTGGCGCGGAAGGCTTTTGCGACGACGGCCGCTTATGATGTGGGGATTGCCTCGACCCTGGAAGCGATGCCGGACATCCCGGGCGAATCGGCAAAGACCACGGAACTGCCGGCAACCCTGCGCGTCATCGCTCCTCGCAAGGCTTCGTTGCGCTACGGAGAGAATCCGCACCAGTCTGCGGCGCTGTATGTGGATGGCTCGGGCCTGGGTATTGCCGATGCGGAACAGTTGCAGGGCAAGGAGCTCAGCTACAACAACCTTGTCGACCTCGACGCCTGCTGGGCGCTGGTGAGCGAGTTTGATGCCTGCGCGGTGGCGATCATCAAGCATACGAACCCGTGCGGTGTGGGACAGGGAACGACCGTGGAGGAAGCCTATCTTCGTGCCCTGGCTGCCGATCCTGTGTCGGCCTTCGGTGGAGTGATCGGTATTAACCGCATCGTGGACGGCGCAGCAGCGGTAGAGATTGCCAAGCTGTTCGTCGAGGCTGTGGTTGCGCCGGAGTTTACTCCCGAGGCCCTGGCTGCGCTCGGTACGAAGAAGAATCTGCGTGTGCTGCGTATTCAGCCGGCCAAGCCATCACGGATGATCAAGCAGATCTCGGGCGGTTACCTGGTGCAGGACGAAGACAGCGCAATGGTGCAGCCGGATCAACTGACGGTTGCCACCACACGCAAGCCGACGGAGGAGGAGCTCAAGGCTCTGCTCTTTGCGTGGCGCGTGTGCAAGCACGTCAAGTCGAACGCCATCGTCTATGCACGGCTCGATGGCGGCTTTGGGCAGACGGTAGGCGTGGGCGCGGGGCAGATGAGCCGCGTCGATGCCGCGAGATTTGGCGCCATGAAGGCGGCTCTGCCGTTGCAGGGAACTGTCGCCGCTTCAGACGCCTTTTTCCCCTTCCCGGACGGCCTGGAGTTGATTGCGGAATCAGGCGCTACGGCGGTGATTCAGCCGGGTGGTTCGGTACGCGACCCTGAGGTGATTGCTGCCGCAGACCGGTTAGGGCTGGCGATGGTCCTCACGGGGATGCGCCATTTCCGTCACGGCTGAGAAAAGCCAGGGAACAGGGGTAATGGAAAGCCAAGCTCCAGCTCGTGTCTGACGAATCGGAGACCACGGTTTAGACCAAAGCCAAGATCGAGAGATATAGCTTTTATCTTCTCTTTCCCTACAGCGGCGTCATCCTGAGCGTAGCGTCCCGGCTTTTGGGACGCGGAGTCGAAGGACCCCGAGGGTTGACCTCTTGCCCAAACCTTTTTCACCTTTTCTACCTCGAGCGCTCGATCCTGAACGTTCGTGCTGGAAAAGGTCCTAACAGCACGGGTGAGATCGATTTCTTCGGGGTCCTTCGACTGCGCACCTCGCAAAAGCGCGAGGCGCTCCGCTCAGGATGACGTCTCTGTGTAGGGGGCAAACTAGGTGTTTAGGTGATGTCCGATTCGTCAGACGCTATCTAATCCCTTGCTTTTCTAATCCCTAATCCCTGTGCCCTCATCCCTGGCTTTCGGCTTTTGCTAGCAAACAGCATCCAAACCCTGTACAGTGCCGTCTAAGGAATTAGAACGAGCGTTTTCAGGATCTCTGCCCATGAGCCCAGCTTTTCGTACTTCACTTCTGCCTCTTTGCTTTACCGTTGCCCTTGTCTCGTTCGCCGCCTCCGGCAGTATGCTCGCGCAGAATGCGACTGCGAAGACGGTTACCCCCCCTGTGACCGATCGCTCTTCCGCGTACTACCACTACGGTCTGGCCAAGATCTACGAAGATGAGGCCTCAGGGAATGGCCGCCAGGACCTTGCAACGCAGGCGATTGAGCAGTACAAGCTCGCGCTCGATGCCGATCCCGGCTCGCGCATGTTGCAGGACGGCCTGTCCAACCTCTATTTCAAGCTGGGACGGATTCGTGAAGCCGTTACGGCTGCGCAGGACCAGGTAACCAAGCACCCGGATGACGCCGATGCCCATATGCTGCTGGGACGGGTCTACCTCCGTTCGCTTGGCGACGGCCAGAGCCCGCAGTCCAGCGACATGTTGCAGATGGCGATCAAGGAGTACGAGAAGATCGCAGAACTCAAGCCCAACGACCTTGAGACACATCTGCTCCTGGGCCAGCTTTACGGCCTGAATCACGATTCGGCTAAGGCCGAGGCGCAGTTCAAGGCGGCGCAGCAGATCGACGGATCTTCCGAAGAGGTCGTGTTGAGCATGGCCCGGCTCTATTCGGAGCAGGGCGACCTGCAGCGCGCAGCGAAGGTGATCGCCGATGTGTCGGAAGATGACCGCAGCGCCCGTATGGATTTTGCGCTGGCCGGCATTTACGACCAGCTGAAGCAGCCGAAGCAGGCCGTTGCGGCGTATCGGGCCACACTCGACCAGGATCCCGACAATACGGACGCCAAGCGTGGATTAGCCAACGCCTTGATTGCCAATGGCGAAACCGATGCCGCCGCGAAGATCTTTGCGGAGATCATCAGCTCCGATCCGCAGGATGCGCAGTCCCTGATTCGTGAGGCCGACATCCAGCGCCAGCAGGGGCACTACGAGCAGGCTCTTACGACATTGAAGAAGGCTGGAGCGCTGGTCTCTAACAATCTCGAGCTCAACTACAACGAGGCGCTGGTCTACGATGCGCTCGGACGTTACGACGAGGCCATCAAGACCCTGAAAGATATGCTCGCTTCGACCGAACAGGCCGACGGCAAGTATGACGACCAGGCCCGGGGCAACCGTGCTTTATTCCTGGAACGGCTTGCGATCGTCTACCGCGAATCGAATAAGACGCAGGAGGCCGTAGAGGCCTATAAGCAGATTCAAGCGCTGGGCGGCGATTTCCAGGCGCGTGGCGCCGATGGTCTTGTCCAGGCCTATCGAGACGGCCATCAATGGCCTGAGGCCCTGCGCGCTGCGGCCGACGCGGCCAAGGCGATGCCGACCAACCGTGATATTCAACTGACCTATGCCAGCCAGCTGGGAGATGCAGGCAAGCTGGATGAGGCGATCAAGCTTGCCAATGCCCAGTTGAGCGGCAAGACCCCTGGCACGCCGGAAGACCGGATCGTTTATTTCACCATTGCCGATATCTATTCGCGGGCGAAGCACTGGAAGGAAACATCGGCAGCTCTCGACAAGGTAGAAGCTCTTTCTGCGAAGCCTGAAGATAAGGTCTTCCTCTATTCGTACAAGGCCACGATTGCGGACAAGCAGAAGATGTTCGATGAGGCGGAGTCGGAGTACCGCAAGGGGCTGGCGATCGATCCGCAGAGTGCGGCCATCCAGAACGACTACGGATTCATGCTGGCGGACCGCGGCATTCGGCTGGATGAAGCTGTCACCATGCTGAAAAAGGCGGTAGCCTACGATCCTCAGAACGGCGCTTTTCTGGACTCGTTGGCGTGGGCTTATTACAAGCAGGGGCAGTATGCGCTAGCGGAAGACTACGCGCAGAAGGCCGTTGCGCGAGCGGGCAACGATCCAACGGTGCTCGACCACCTGGGTGAGATCTACGCAAAGACCGGTAAGCTGCCGCAAGCGGTGGTCCAGTGGCAGAAGTCTCTGGCGCAATACGCTACTTCGCTTGCGCCTGAGGCCGATCCGTCCGACGTTGAGAAGGTGCAGCACAAGCTGGAAGGCGCTCGCGTCAAGCTGGCCCATGCGAACATCACTCCGGAAAATAACCACTAGGGATTTCCGGCTAAACTAATAA
This sequence comes from Granulicella mallensis, assembly GCF_014203225.1. Classification (GTDB taxonomy): domain Bacteria; phylum Acidobacteriota; class Terriglobia; order Terriglobales; family Acidobacteriaceae; genus Granulicella; species Granulicella mallensis_A. The sequence goes on from NZ_JACHIO010000010.1 coordinate 177,963, forward strand.
GGAATGAAGTCAGACCTGCAAGTTTGTGGCGTCTTCGGCGAGATCGAAGAGCAGTTATCGTCGCGCGCCTTTCCAGCCCCTCCCAGCGATGGCCGCAAGCCGTTCGAGAGGGACCGTGACCGCATCGTGCAGGCGCGCGCGTTTCGCCGCCTGGCAGGGAAGACGCAGGTCTTCACCAGCCGTGCCTCTGACCACTTTCGCAGCCGCCTGACCCATACCATCGAAGTGGCCCAGGTAGCCCGGCAGGTAGCCGCAGCCCTGGGGCTCAACGTTGACCTGGCGGAGACTCTGGCTCTGGTTCATGACATTGGGCACCCACCTTTTGGACATGCAGGGGAACGTGCCCTGGACGAGTGCCTTAAGCGGCATGGACTGCGTTTCGACCACAATCTCCACGCGCTGCGCATCGTCGAGCGGTTCGAGCAGCGGTATGCCGGGCATCGCGGCCTGAATCTTACGCTGGGAGCGCGTGAGGGCATCATCAAGCACTCGCGTGACTACAGCGAAGGCGAGCACCCGGAGCTGGCGGAGTATTTCCTAAGCCAGCGGCCACCGCTGGAGGCCCAGATCATCGACCTCGCGGACGAGATTGCTTACCTGACCGCCGACCTTGACGATGGAGTGGAGTCCGGTCTGCTCGAGGTGCGGCATATTCGCGACCACGTCGGAATCCTGCGCAAGAGCTATGCCGCAGTCCAGCAGGCGCACGCCGGAGCGCAGGAGAAGTACATCTTCCACGACGCGCTGCAGGCCATGCAGAAGACGCTGGTGCTGGATCTCATCCGTACGACGCGGGAGAACGTGGCGGCCATTGGGGCACAATCGCTGGCTGATATTCGGAATTCTGACCATCGCCTGGCGGTCTTTTCTCCGCAGGCGGAGGCGGAGCGCCTGGAAGAGAAGCGCTATCTCTACGACACGCTGTACACCTGTCCGGATCTGGAGCTCGAGCACTCGAAGGCCGCCGAGGTCGTGACGGAGCTGTTCGACTTCTGGGTAAACGAGCCGGAAGAGCTGCCTGAGGCGTATTACGCCGAGGTCGAAAGCGAAGGATTGGCGAGGGTTGTGGCCGATTACATCGCGGGCATGACCGACAACTTCATCCTGCTGCGGTATGCGGATGTGCGCCGTAAAGTGCGCACCAGCCTTGCTCTATGGCCTAAACGACACTAGTTTTGGCCTCAGGACTCACAGGGGCTACTTGCCTTTGTCTCCAGGTGTTGTTAGCCTTAAGGAATTGAGCAAAGCGAAGCCTCGCGTTGCATGCGTCCCCGTCGTCCAGTGGTTAGGACATCGCCCTTTCACGGCGGTAACACGGGTTCGAATCCCGTCGGGGACGCCAAATACTTTCAATAACTTAGCGCTTTTACCGCAAAATGGCCGGGGACCCTCTGGGGACCCTATTTCTATGCGCTCATTGCAAGGACCTGGGCCACCTCCTCTGAGCGCATCATTGCGACGACCTTTCGTTGGGCCTCTCGCTTGGCAGGCATTTGGGCTTGGCTGTACACGTCCATGGTCACCTTCGCCGAGCCATTCTTCCTTGTCCGAAGACAGAGGTGCGTTGTCTCGACAGCTTTCGACCCAGCCGTTACCAGCTACGCCGATGTCGATAGGCTTCTGCGGACGGAACCGCAGGTTCAGCTCACTCCTTTCGTGTTGAACAATCATTCAAACAGCTTCAAGTCGCACGGACGTTCCTTCCCGCAACGCCCTCCCAAACAGATCTTGCGTGCTCGCGCACGCGCCTAAGGAAACCAAGCCTTGCTAGGGGTGAGTGTACCGGGACATGCGTTACGCTGTGGACCTGAGACATCCGTTACAAGCGCCTTGCGGTGGCGATGGTTCGAGTTGAGCGGGCACGAGAAGACATATATCCAGTCGTCGAGGCCGTGGGAATGTGGGAATCCCGAAGGGATTTCCAAAGAGTGTGGGAAGGGTGGGAAGCCGACTTCATGGCTTTCCATACTCTGTCATTTCCATGGCCTGTTTTGCCCGGCGACCCAGATAAATCAGCTACGCCACCTGGCCCAATACACCGCACCCGCCACGACCGCTTATCGTGATCGGTTATCAATGAGTGCATTGGCGATTTCCCACCATTTGACCTTGCTGCGGGAGGAATCACAACTATTCGTAGTTGCCGAAAAGCCAGTATTTTGTGTAGTTTGATTTAGGAACCGATCCAGCCCAACAGAGATTGTAGGCAAAATTGGGTGAAAACGAACCCGCACCGAAGCGACCCACATGAACTTCTAACCTCACACTTACACCTTCCACGCCCCTGCCTCGAATGATGGCTTGGTTTAGCGTAGGCGGCCGGCGGCATCTGGTGCTCATGAAAACCACTCTTTCGGGTGGCGGACGGCGCAGCGACGAGTGGTATCTTAAGCGCATAGACGATGTAGATTTCAGTTAGGCGGTCATGGCGGCTTCAAGCAAAATCAGGGTGCTCTGCGTTGACGATCATCCGCTTGTTCGCGATGGCATCGCATTCGCGCTGCAGCAGCAGAACGACATGGAACTGGTTGCGCAGGCGAAGAACGGGATTGACGCTGTCGCGGCGTTTCGACAGCATCGCCCTGACGTGACCTTGATGGACCTGCAGATGCCGCAGATGAACGGGATCGATGCAACGGCTGCCATTCGTAGCGAGTTTCCCAATGCGCGCATTGTCATCCTCACCACTTATTCGGGAGATATCCAGGCTTCGCGCGCACTCAAACTCGGGGCCGTCGGCTACTTGCTCAAGGGCATGTTGCGCACCGAGCTAATTGATACCATCCGCTCCGTGCACGCAGGCCACCGGCGAATTCCACCCGAGATTGCTTCGGAGATTGCAGAGCACTACAGCGCCGACGCGCTCTCCGACCGAGAGATTGAAGTGCTGCGCGTGGTTGCATCCGGATGCTCGAACAAGATCGTCGCCGACAAGCTTTTTATCTCCGAAGATACGGTGAAGGGACACATGAAAAGCATCCTTGCCAAGCTGCAGGCGAATGATCGTACCCACGCCGTCATGATCGCGATGAAGCGCGGCTTCCTCGAGGGCTGAGTTTAGACGAGCGGCTTCAAGCTCCCAAGTACCGTCGGGATCAGGTCAGCGACCGTAGGGTGAATGCGCATCGCGCGCTGGAGCAGCGAGGTAGGCATGCCAGAGTACATTGCGGTAAGAATGCAATGGATCGCTTCGTCGCCTCCGGTCCCCAGGATGGACGCACCCAGAATCTCCTTGCTCTCCGCGTCGACCAGCAGCTTGATGAATCCGTGCGTCTCACTCTTCTCGATGGCGCGGCTCACCTTGGTCATCGGCCTTATTCCGATCAACGCAGCTCGTCCGCGCTGCCGTACTTGACGTTCGGTCATACCGACTTGCGCTAACGGTGGATCAATGTACAGCGCATGCGCCGGAATGCGATCGCTCACGTTGCGCGCATCGTTATCGAGAAGGTTTGCCGCGACAACCTCGGCGTCATTGCAGGCAGTGTGAGTAAACCCGCCGCGTCCGTTGCAGTCGCCAAGCGCCCATATTCCCGGGACGGCGGTTTGGAGCTGGTCGTCGACCGAAATGTAGCCATGTTCGTCAACAGCGATGCCGGCAGCTTCCAAACCGAGGTCGTCTGTGTTCGGCGTACGTCCCATCGCCAGCAGAATATGCGATGCCGGAACCTCCAGCTCACCGTCAACGCTGTTTACGCCCACCGAGACGTCTTCGCCATCGAAGCGCAGTGAAATGCAATCCGCGTTAAGACGCACTTCAATCCCTTCCGCCTCCAGGATACCTTGCACAGCGTTCGAAACATCCTCGTCCTCATCGGCGACGAGTCGTGCCGCGCGCTCAATCACAGTGACCTCGGATCCGAAGCGCCGGTATATTTGCGCAAACTCGAGCCCTGTGTAACCTCCGCCTACTACGGCCAGCTTAGGTGGTAGTGAGTCGAGCGCCAGGATCGTCGAGCTTGTCAGGTAGGGAACCGTATCGATACCGGGCAGGTTGGGAATGGCAGGCCGCGAGCCGACGTTAAGAAAGATATGTGGCGCGGTGAGCAGTTCGTCTCCAACCCGAAGCTGAGATGGGGAGACGAAGCGCGCGGCGCCCTGGTAAATCGTGCAACGCTCCATCTGGCGTAGGCATTGCTCCACACCCTCTCGCGACTTCGCTACAATTGCCTCCATGCGCTGCCGGACGCGTGGCATATCCATCATCACCGCGATGCTTGGGACAACCCCGAAGTCTTCGGCACGCCGGTTCAGATGTGCTGCATAAGCGCTCGCGACCAACGCCTTGGTGGGCGTGCAGCCGGTGTTCACGCAGGTTCCGCCGAATAGCTTCCTCTCCACTAGAGCAACTGTCCACCCAGCCGCTGTAAGCCTTCCGGCGAGCGCAGGACCTGCCTGCCCGGCACCAACGATGATTGCGTCATAAGCTGCCATTGATCTCTTGCTTCTTTCTTCGCGCGCATTGTGTCGGCTATCGACCGAGCGAATATCCGTTCCAAGTTATCTCCGCAGCGCCTGCCCGTCACCACCCGATGGGGTGGTCTTCCGACAATTTTCTTGTATGAGGCGATACCGGTTGCTGCACCCCCATGAGGTAGTCACTTTTCACTACTTCCGGGTGGCCCGTGCTGCATGGAATCCGGCCATACTTCACTACAAGCTGACCCAAGTCAGCACCGCAGCAACACCGATCCCTTCGTGTCGAATTCTCGCATCGGCATGAGCTCACTCACCGATCCATAACCTCAATGGGAGAACATCATGCTCAACGAAAACGTTCACATCGCACTGACGCCCGCCCCCGCGGTAAAGAACATCGTCCTCGTCCATGGCGCCTTCGCCGATGGAACCAGTTGGTCGAAGATCATTCCTATCCTCGAATCCGAGGGCTATCACGTCGTCTCCGTGCAAAACCCTCTCACCTCGCTTGCCGATGATGTGGCTGCCACGCGGCGCGCGATCGCCCTGCAGGATGGTCCTGTCATTTTGGTCGGCCACTCCTGGGGCGGCGCGGTCATCACGCAGGCAGGCGACGATCCCAAGGTTGCAGGTCTCGTCTACGTCGCGGCTTACGCGCCCAATGCCGGTGAATCAGCCAACCAGGCGAGCACTCCCTTCGGCGTCACCGAAGGACAGAAAGCTATTCGCGTCGACAGCGAGAAGTTCGCCTACATGACCTCGGACGGTATTCTCAACCACTTCGCGCAAGGGCTTCCCATGGAAGAGCGCCGGGTAGTGCTTGCCGTACAGGGAGAGAGCTACGGCCCCATGTTCGACGAGAAGCTTACCGTCGCCGCCTGGCAGACGAGGCCCTCATGGGTCGTCATCGCATCGGATGATCAGATGCTTCCGCCGGCCATGGAAGCGGCTTCAGCGAAGCGTCTGGGCGCCACTGCGACGACCCTCCCAACCTGCCACCTCGCGATGCTCCAGCAGCCAGTCGAAGTAGCTGCGGTGATCGATCAGGCTGCAAAGACCGCGTTGCGCAAATAACGCCACAACCTCCAAAGGAGAACTGCCATGTCAAGCCAACCACTCAATACCGATGCAGAAGCCAAAGCGTCCTCTGCGACACACGTCAAGAACATCGTTCTGGTGCACGGTGCATTTGCGGACGGATCAAGCTGGTCGAAGGTGATCCCGCTCTTGCAGAAGATGGATTACCACGTCGTCGCCGTGCAAAACCCAATGACCTCTCTGGAGGATGAAGTCGCCTTCACGAAACGAATCATCGCGCTTCAAGACGGTCCACTCATTCTCGTGGCCCACTCCTGGGGTGGCGCAGTGATCACGCAAGCCGGCGACGATCCAAAAGTCGCCGGGCTTGTCTACATCACGGCGTACGCGCCCGAGGTCGGAGAATCTTCGAATGATGCAGGAAGCCCCTACGGCTGGACTTCCGGGCAAAAGCAGATTCGTCTCACGGCGGACAAGTTCGCCACACTGACCACGGAGGGCATGCTGGACTACGTTACCGAAGGCCTGCCCATGGAGGAACGTCTGCTCGCGCTCGCAACCCAGGGCCAGAGCTACGGCCCCATGTTCGACGAGAAGTTGACGGTGGCTGCGTGGAAGATGAAGCCCACATGGTCTCTCATCTCCACGCAGGACCAGATGCTGGCCCCCGCAATGGAAGCGATGATGGCGAAGCGAATGGGCGCCGTCACCGTCTCCGTGGACAGCTGCCACATGGTCATTCAGCAGGCCCCGGTCGAGGTGGCAAACATCATCGACCAGGCGGCAAGGAACGCGCTGAACAACCACCCGAACGAGTAGCTTGCAAAGCCCCCTTCGTGAGGTGTTCACACCAAGTGGGCGGGGTCAGAATCACTTTCAGAAAGAAGAAACCGACTCAGCATCAGGCAAGCGGAGTCTCCACTCAAACGCAACAGTCACCCGCAAGAATCGAGGAGATCATGAGCACACTTACTCTGAAGGACGGAACCACGATTTACTACAAGGACTGGGGCACCGGTCAGCCCATCACCTTCTCGCACGGCTGGCCGCTGAACGCGGACGCCTGGGACGCCCAGATGCTTTTCTTCGGCAATCTCGGCTATCGCGTCATCGCACACGATCGCCGCAGCCACGGCCGCTCCAGCCAGACATGGGATGGCAACGAAATGGACACCTACGCCGACGACCTAGCAGAGCTGTTCGAAGCGCTCGACCTGAAGGACGCAATCATGGTGGGCCACTCCACCGGAGGCGGCGAGGTAGCGCGCTACATTGCGCGCCACGGAACAAGCCGCGTGGCGAAGGCCGTGCTCATCAGTGCTGTGCCGCCGATCATGGTGAAGTCCGAGCGCAACCCCATTGGGACTCCGATCGAAGCGCTCAATGCGATTCGCAATGGCGTTGTCAACGATCGTTCCCAGTTCTACAAGGACCTCTCCCTCCCGTTCTTCGGCTACAACCGGCCGGGAGCCACGATCTCTGAAGGCGTGCGCGAGAACTTTTGGTTCGAGGGAATGCAGAGCGGCATCAAGGGCTCCTACGACTGCATCAGGGCCTTCTCTGAAACCGACTTCACCGAGGACCTGAAGAAGATCGATGTCCCGACCCTCGTCATGCATGGAGACGACGACCAGATCGTTCCATACCCGGATGCCGGCGCGCTGACCGCCAAGCTGGTCCCGAACGCGACGCTGAAGGTCTATGCCGGCTTCCCGCATGGCATGCCCATCACGCACGCCGATGTGATCAACAAGGACTTGCTCGGGTTTCTCAAGAGCTAGGTCTCTCGAGGTCGCGGGGCGCCCGCAACGGCGTCCCGCTTCCCATCACCGCTATTTTTCGCTGGAGCGCGTCATGACATCCCCGCTGACCTTTCCCGAAGCAAATTCGAACAGCCCTCAGACCGCTGGCATCCAGACCGCTGGCATCTTCCACCCAATTTTCACCCCCGCTCTGCTTGAGCGCCTGAGATGCTATGGCAACGAAGAAGTTGTCTCGGAGTCCTCCTACCTCTTCGTTCGTGGCGAGCGCGATGTTGACTGGTTTGTGATTCTCGATGGTGCCGTCGAGATCTTCGAAGGTGCCGGAAACAATCGCAAAGAGCATATCGTTGCACGCTTGACCGACGGCCAGTTCACCGGTGAACTGGATCTCCTGGACAACCGGGAGACCCTGGTTAGCTGCCGTGCTGTCCAGCCCACGCGGTTAATGCGTATATGCCGCGCATCGCTGGCGCAGATCATGCGGTCAGAGACTGAGATCGCCAACCTCATCATGCAGGCTTCCATCAGCCGCAGGGGTAACCTTGTTCAGCAAGCCACCAGTGGGGTCATACTTCTCGGCCACGGGTATAGCATCGACACGATTCGCATCCAGCGATTTCTCAGCCGCAACGGCTATCCCTACCGCATCATCGACGCTGAACTGGATCAGGACGCCGATGCCCTCATCCGGACCTTCGAGATCACGCAAGCCGGCCTTCCTGTGGCCCTCCTGCCGGACGGGCGCGTTCTACGCAACCCATCGATCACCATGCTCGCCGATGAACTCGGCCTGACCGACCTGCGAGAGAACACAATCGTCTACGATGTCGCGATCGTCGGCGCCGGCCCTGCTGGCCTCGCCGCTGCCGTCTGTGCAGCGTCCGAAGGCCTCAAGACCATCGTGATCGAAGGAGCCGCGCCCGGCGGACAAGCGGGGACCAGCTCGCGCATCGAGAACTACCTTGGCTTTCCTACAGGTGTCTCCGGTCAGGAACTCTCGGAGCGCGCACTCATCCAGGCGCAGAAGTTCGGAGCACACTTCTCTATCTCTCGCAACGTGGTCAGTATGAGCAAGCAGGACGGTATGTGCCGTCTGGAGATCGAAGACGCGCCCGCTGTCAGTGCACGCACCGTCGTCATCGCTACCGGCGCCCGCTATCGCAAGCTCAACGTCGCGAACTATCACCGCTTCGAGTACCAGGGAATCCATTACGCGGCTACGGCGATGGAAGCTAGTCTCTGTCGCGGCGAAGAGATCGTCGTGGTGGGTGCAGGCAACTCAGCCGGGCAGGCCGCCCTCTTTCTCGCGCAAACCGCGAAGCACGTTCACCTGATTGTCCGGGGTCGCAGCCTGCAGGCCACCATGTCGGACTATCTCGTCCAGCGCATCCTTGCCACCAGCCAGATTACCGTGCGCCTGCAGGCCGAGATCGTCGGCATGGATGGAGCCGATCGGCTCAGCACCGTGACGGTTCGGGACAATGCAAGCCGCACATCCAAAACGATAAACGTCTCGCATGTCTTCGTCATGATCGGCGCCAGCCCCAATACAACTTGGCTTCGCAACACTCTTTCCATGGATGACAAGGGCTTCATCATTACTGGCAGCAGCGCCTCATCAAGCGCCTTCTTCGGCACCAACCTCGAAGGCGTCTACGCCGTCGGAGACGTGCGCTGCGGCTCGGTCAAGCGCGTCGCCTCCGCTGTAGGGGAGGGGTCCGTCGTGGTCTCCGACATCCACAAATACCTGACTGCTTCGAAGCTGTCGCGGCAGGAAGGGGAACAACCGGACCTGCCGCTTGCCGTAACCCTGCGAACCGCGATGTCGGCATACAGCGCCGCAACGTTATGAAGCTTCCTACCAGTGGCTACAGACAACTCCAGGGTCGACACCGATCGTCATCTGGGCTACGGACCGTCTGCGTGTAATTTTTGCATGAGTGATGAGACGAGTTTTCATGGGATTATCTCTTTGGTTTAGGATCGCAACCGAGGCAGATATCTAAAGAATAGGCGCATGATCGGAGATCTGACTCCATATGCCCGATTGGCTGGCACAGTGACTGTAATCCGAGTTCCATTGGCCGTTGAACTTGTACATTCAAATTTAGCGCCAATCTTAGTCGAACGTTCTTTCATCCCGCTCATCCCCCAGTGGCCCGCTCTTCCATCAGTGAGAAGAATCGGATCTATCCCTTTGCCGTCGTCCTCGCAGGAGACAACGAACGCGTTTTTACTATAGGTGATCCTGACCTCAACAACGGAAGGATCCGCATGCTGAAAAGCATTCGTAATGGCTTCGCGTCCGATGCAGAAGACTTCTTCGAGAACGATCGGATCGACGACAACCATCGGTCCCTCGGTTTGAACATGAAATCTAATTTCGCTATAGCGCGTGAGATGAGTGCCGACCGCGGCGAGGGCTTCAGCGAGCGTTAGATCCTTGAATGTGTCGGATCGGAGACTTCTGACCCGGTCCCTCCCTTCTAATAAAATAGTGTCTGCCGATTTGAGTGCATCCTCAAGCATCCTGCGGGCGCGTCCCCCTTCAGGGACTTCCTGGGAGGCGACATCAAAGCGAAGCATAAGTCCCTGTACTCCCTGCAGGAGGGTGTCATGCAGATCGCGCGCAATCCGTACCCGTTCGTCTGCGCGCTCTTCAGCCCTGATTCGCACTGTTTCGGTTACGCGTTGGATTCGCAGCATGAGTATGAGCCAAACCACAGCGGCTGTAAGAGCGAAACATGCGAGGAAGAACCACACAGTTTGGTAAAAAGCCGGCAGAACTTGAAAGCGAGTACTGGAGGGCTGACTCCAGATTCCCTCACCATTTGAGGCGAGCACGTCAAATGTATAGCGGCCTGGGCGCAGTTTTGTGTAAACAGCTTCTGTTCTGGATCCGACTTCCTGCCAAGTCCTGTCACTTCCTTCGAGCCGGTAGCGATACGTTACACGTTCTGGGGCAGGAAGATTAATCCCCGCATATTTGATAACTAATGTATTCACACCAGGTCGAATCTGATGGTAATCAGTAAGAGTGACTCCGTCCGCAACTACCGCCGAGATGGTTAGTACGGGAGGGATCTGATTCTGGGGTAGCCGGCTTGGATCTACGTAGAACGCGGTGCTAGAGTTGGCGAACCAGATTGTCCCGCGGGCGCCGCGAACGGCTGATGGCAGGGCGTAGCTGAGAGGTGCCGGCCCAATGACACTACCTTCAGTGATAAGTTGCGACTTCATTCGGTAGGCAGGGGAGTCGAGGGCTTTGAGAAATTCAGCTTGCGGAATTCTCACCACGCCGTAGGCCACGTTCAGCCATAAATCGCCACTGTCCGCCTCAACCAGACCCGAAATTCCACGCACGTGAAGTTCGTCTTCCAAAAGTAAATGTTCAAAGGTGTCTCCGCGCTGCACTGCTATGCCATTCATGCCGCCGGAAAGAAAGCCATGACTGGTTTCAGCGAAAGCGGTGACGTCGCCCAGGCCCGGAGCTTGGAAGTCACGTCCGGAATTGCCTTCGAGTTCAGTGATGGCGCCGTTGGCATAGCCTGCCCAGAGTCTTCCTGCCCGGTCCCTGAAGATAACATTCCGTCCCTCCTTCTGAATCGCAGGAACGGCGACTTGAGACCATGTTCCACGTTGCCATCGCCAGAGGTCCACGGCATTGCGAAAGGTAACGAAGATGGATCCATCACTTGTTTCTATAACTTGCTTAGCCGAGGATGGCCGCATCCCTTCGGGGAGGGGGATGTGAGTGGTTGTTTTACGATCAAACCTTCCAATTCCTTGATCATCGGTGAACCAGATGACGCCGCTGGGGCCGCAGTAGACGGAGTCCATCTCATATGTTTTCTTTATGCGAGTGATCGTCTGTCCGTCGCGGATCGAAACCAGTGGAGCAAGAGGCACTCCTATCCACACTTCGCCGTCCGAACAACTCGTGACCATCATGCGCCGGTCTGATATCGGGACGTTTTCGGGTTGAATCAGCTTGGGCTGCTCGAATCGATCCAGTCCACGCATGGTTCCTACCCAGATATCTCCTGAGGCATCTTTGAACATTGCGGTGGCACTATCTGTACTCAATCCCTGATCGTGCCCAAACCACTTGAACTGTTTGTCCTGATCCACCGCTATGGGAGTCGGGGCTTTTGCGATCTCTCGTGGGTTGACCTTCAAAAGACCATAGACCGATGCGATCCATAGCTGCCCTTCCGGATCGAAGAGGAGGGTATCCGATAGTACGTGCAACCGGATCGGATATGGGGACCGATGGCCCTCCACGTCGAGGCGTCTTACGATTGGGATAGATGTCCCCGCTCCCTCTTCGCCACCAACCCAAAGGCTGCCATCCGGCGACTCTGCGAACTGTATCAACTCCCCGCCGACCTCGTTTGTCGCTTCAAACTTATCCTGGTTGGGTTCTCGTCGGTAAATCCATTTGTTAGTTCCCACCCATTGTGTTCCCGCTTTATCGAAGAACATCTTATAAACGCGTTCGGATGAGAACGGTTCGCTCGGTGACTCTCGTTGCCACCGTTCTCCTCGTAGTTGCCAAAGGTGTAGACCGGCTATGGCCCACATCGCTCCATTATTTGCTTGAAGCAGCTGATAGGTTGTATCTGGTGGAAGACCTTCCTGTACTCCGTAGAGTTTGACATGGCCATTCCTGATTGCAGCAACCCCGGCGGGTCTGAATCCTACCCACACCGTCCCGTCACGAGCCACGCAAAGCGTTCTGATCGAGATTCGCGGCAACGGAGGCTCTCCCGAAGCGGGTCGAAAGAGAGAAAAACTTATGCCGTCGAATCGGTACAGCCCACTTCCACTACCAATCCAGAGCACTCCGTCGGCCGTCTGTCCAAGCCCGGCAATCTCTGAAGGAGCGCCCTCCCGAGCGGTCCAAGACATGTGATTGAGCTGAATCAGCTTGAGTGGATCCTGTGCGTTGAGCCCGTGCACTCCGGCCAGGAGGAGGAGCACGTAGATGTATCTGCGGGACCGAGGCGAACGGAAGGCCCTAAGGAAGATAATCACTGTTCTCTCACCCTTCGTTCATTCAGTCATGATTGATAGTACTCACAATAAATCTTGATTCATGAGAAAGGCAATTTCACCCGAAATTTCGAACGTAAATGACTCGCTTTTTCGACGGATGCTCGGAGAGTCTAGAGCGCATTGCTGGCTGCTGCTGATAGGTGAATTGCCCGTATTTTCGGCAAGTTCTCGGGTCAGTTGGTGATATCAGCCCAATGCACTCATTGGCAGGCTCAGACCACTCTACGCACAGCTCTGAAACGAAGCTCTTCGGAATTGAGTTCTCCTATCTCCATATCTCGAAAGAAGACTCTATAAAGCCCCGGTGTGATCAACTCGACTTCCAACTCTTCGAAGCGGAATACTTCGCTGATGAAGATTCTGTTCTTGTGCCAGCTAATGTCCCCGCTATTATTGACTCGTCGCAACTGGAGCCCCTTCGGGTACGTGAACTCCAGCAACTTGCGCGGCAGTCGTATCGCGCTGGGCATGTAAAGAGTTGCGGGAACTTGGTTGTTTAGCCCCTCATGCGGGCGCTCGTTGTTGAACACCTAGCGGAAGTTATCAAAGCGGCTCTGCTGTGCTCGAAGGGATGCCGCAGGTGGTTTGGTCGTGTCCTCCTTCAAAGTGCGATGCATCCGCTCGTGGCGGCCGTTTTGTTGCGGCCGACCTGCTTGAATGCGCTCGTGCACGATCCCGAGCTTCATCCATCCGAGCGAGAGCTTCGACAGCCCCAAGAGCCCGGTGCCCGCAAACGGTGCTGCAGCTTCCTCGGGAACACGGGGTTTGCTAATAGTCAGTCAACTCCTGTAGCTGGTACTGCCGTTGTGGCTCCGCCTGCTACGCAAGCCGTGGCGGGTACCTTGAATCAAGCCCGGGAGAACCAGCAGGCAGGTCTGTTGAAAGATGGAACGGTTCTTATCACCGGCGGAGACAACGGTTCGATCCCGTTGTCGAGCTCGGAACTGTATATGAACGGAGCTTTCACCCCCGCAGCGTCAATGCTGACGGCTCGCTCTGGACACCAACAGACGGTTTTGAGCATTGGAGCAGGACAAGTGTTGATTACCGGGGGGACTGATGGCACTTCGCTGGCACTATCTTCTGCGGAGTTGTTCACGCCAGGATCAACACCCGGGACGCCAGGAAGTTTTCAGCTAACGACACAATATGACCCGGCGGCGCAGATCTTCACAAATAATCCAACGACGATGACAACCCCCAGAGCGAAACACACGGCGACACAGCTGACCAATGGTCAGGTTCTGATCGCCGGAGGCCGTGATGCAAGCGGAAATCCCTTGGCAAGCGCCGAGCTCTTCAACCCTCTTACGGGAAGTTTCACTGCTACCGGTGGGCCCATGCAGGTCGCAAGGATCGGTCATAACGCCACCCTGCTGCTGGATGGCACGGTTCTGATGAGCGGCGGAACAGATCAAAATGGTAATCCAATTCAATCGGCTGAGATTTACGATCCCGTGGCAAACAATTTTACTTCGACCAAGCAGATGATGAATGTCGCGCGAATAGGGAGTCAGGCAACAAGGCTGGGGAGTGGTTTGGTGCTGATTACCGGAGGCCAGTATGAATCGAATACGGCAGAGCTATACAATCCTGTGACTGGGACATTTATCTATACAGAATCTCAAACTGGTCAGACCTTAATGATAGCTTCCAGGTCGAACCACACAGCCACCTTGTTGTACGACGATACCGTGTTGATCTCCGGCGGCCAGGATAGTCGCATCCATTTTGTGCTTCGTACTATTCAGTACTCAAACCGCTCAGGCTATGTCAACTCCAGCGGCAACTCCAATCGCATTTGAATTGCAAGAGGCAACTGCTTCCCCGAAATTCCTCGATGCTCCTGTCCCTGCGGAGATTCGCGCGGCGAAGAATATCTTTGTCGAAAGCAGCGCTCAGTCGAGCGATATGTACAAGCGATTTATCACTGCGCTCACAGCTTGGGGCCGCTACACGATTCTTGAGTCACCGGATAAAGCGGATGTCATCTTTGAATTTAACGATTCTCCGCTTGAAGTGAAAATTTTAGAGCCGTCGAGCAGGATCACATTATGGACCGTCAGTGATCCTTCGAATGGCCTGTATCCGGAAGGGAACCGGAACAAACGTGCTTCGCATTTGATTATGAATCTCGTAAGCGAGATTAAGGAATTGTCCGGCGCACCGCTATCGGATGAAGAGAATGCTGCCCTCAAATCTCCATCTTTTCGGAAGAGTGGCGGTTTGCTTTTCATCATCATCACTGTGGGAGCTTTGGCTTTGGCGGCGGGTGTCGTGCTCGCACTTCATGGCCGAGGAAGAAAGGCTTGAGAAGATGTCCAGCTTGTATCCTAGAGAGGTCTGGGCCAATTTCTGCCAATGGCGAAGGCAAGTATGGGGCTTAGCGATGATGACCTATGGAGCTAATATGCGTGCTTTCTCGTACTCTGCCGTTTCTCTTGTCTTGTGCGCTTTTAGCGGGATGTGGAAGCACTGCGAAGACATCTGTTCCTGTGACGCCGCCAGTAACACCACCGAGTGCGTCAACCTATACAGCGAGCGCCCAATATGCGTACGTCAGTACCAGTGTAGGTCTAATTGACGAATACAGCATCTCTACGGCGGGGGTATGGAGCGAGATTGGCCGCACTCCGACGGTTGGAGCTCCTACAGGCATAGCCATTGCGATAGATCCTCAACATCGATTTGTCTACGCGATTGGTGGTAGCGACGCTTCCAGCACCATCTATATGTTCACCGTCACGCCAGGAACAGGAATTCTGCTCCCAACCTCGCCGGCGAGCATTGATATCCCAGGCCTTTATTCCCAAGGGATTGCAGTCGATGGTTTGGGCAAGTATGTCTATACAGCGGATACCGATAGCGATACGGCCACGTCTTTAGTAATCAACCAAACGACTGGCGTTCTGACTCCGACATCCGTATCCTCGGCCGCCACAGATAAGGAGCCTAGCGGTGTTACGACCGATCCTTCTGGGAAATATGTTTACGTTGCAAACAAAGGTGATGGCTATATCTCTCAATACGTCATCGATCCAAACACAGGAAATCTGACCCCTAACAACCCTGCTTCTGCTGTAGGAGCCGATGGACCGTTTGCTGGCACGATCAATGCTGCTGGAACCTTTTACTACTCTCCGGATCAGGCTGGCACGACGATTACGGTTCTTGCTCTCAACCCAGCTACAGGCATCCTGTCTCAGGTCGCATCTGGCAGGATACAAACAGGAGACGGTCCAACCTCTGTTGCGCTAACGCAGAGCGGAAAATTTGCCTATGTTACGAATCGCACGGAGAGCACTCTTTCCGGATTTAGTGTTGACCCTACCTCTGGGCTTCTTACATCTCTGGGAAATACGTTTATTCCCGGAGGGGAAAATCCGACCAATATTGTGGTGGATCCGGGGAATGAACTGGCCTATGTTGGTTGTGCCGGTAGCAGCCTGGTTACGATCTTTGGTATCGAGTCCGGTGGCCAACTCATTCAAGTGGGCAGTGCCACCACGGATGGTGGACCTGAAGCCATCGTCCTCGTTCCACGCTAGGCCAGAACTGAAGACTATCGCTCTCAATTGGACCGATTGCATGACCCACAGAACACGGCGGTTTTGCTCGATACATTGACGCGGGCACACCTCCTGGGCAAGCGTTTGGTGTTGGAGGTCAGGGATGTGCCGTCCCCGTAAAAATTACGGGCTAAGAGCATTAGCCAGCACGCCGCGAGAGTTGTAATCAGCTCGATCAGTGGACATGTGAAGGGCAGAATCTAGTGCGCTCGCCCGAGACCTCTGCCGCAGGACGGCAGAGGTTTTAGTACGAATTGCTTGGACAGGATCATGGTTCCTGGTTGTGTTTTTCGGGTCCATTGGAGCCCATCCATTGCGACCGGTTCGTCCGGTTGTACCAAGGTCGCCAGGAGAAAGGGAGCGTCCCGCGAGTAAACCGCGTTGCCTTTCCCCATCATTAGGCAAGAGAGTCTGTGAGGTTCGCCGGCTCTTCGAGTATGTCGAGCAATGCTTGAGCGCAATAAACACGGTCGCGCTTGGCATCTGTCGCCCGTTTCACAATTCCCATGCGTTCCAGTCGCTCGATTGCGCGTTGCGCCGTTGTGAAGGCGACGCCTAGTTCCCCGGCGATGCCCGTTGCGGTAATGAAGGGATTTGCGGCCAGCAGATCTACGATCCGCAACGGGGTATTGGTGGACTCGCCAGCTACTTGCCGTTGCCATTGGGCAAGAATCAAGTTGATGCGACTTGCACGACTCAGCGCGTCTTGGGCGGTGCGGGCGATGCCGATGAGGAAGTATTCCAGCCAATCGTTCCATGCACCGCGCTCACTCACCCCGCGCAAGCCCTCATAGTAGTCACGCCGCGTTGCCTCAAAAAATGCCGAGAGATAGAGCAGGGGAGCAGGCAGTATTTCTTGCTCGATCAGAAACAGCGTAATCAACAGGCGACCGACGCGGCCATTGCCGTCCAGGAATGGATGCACGGCCTCAAATTGGTAATGGGCCAGAGCAATCGTGACCAGCGGTGGCAGTTCCGATTCGTAGAGAAACTTCTCCCAGGCCGCGAGGCAAGGCGCGACCTCACCCGGAGGGGGCGGTATGAAAGAGGCTGTCGCCAAAGTGCTTCCCGGCTTGCCAATCCAGTTCTGCGACCGCCGGAACTCGCCCGGAGTTGCCTGATCGCCTCTTACATCGGTCATGAGCTTGCTATGCAGTTCCCGGATGAGACGGACACATAGAGGCAGCTTATTGAGCTGGGCCATTCCGTGTTCTAGCGCGACGATATAGTTGCCGACTTCGCGGAGATCTTCCGGGCTGCAATCCACGACGGCCCCAGCCTCAGCAGCCAGCAGTTCACCTAAAGTGGCCTGCGTTCCTTCGATCTTGCTCGACAGCACGGCCTCACGCCGGATGAAAGGGCGGATGAGGACGTGGGGGTTGGGCAGTCGCCCACCCTCTCCGGCCAGCCTGCCGACCATCCGATCAGCATCAGAAAGCGCTCGGATGAGCCTCGGTGTCCACTCGAAGGCGGGAGGCAGAGGTGCCGGGATGAAGGCACTGTATGCGCCTTGTGAGACCTTCTGGCCGGGCAGTTTGTTAGGTCCACTCATAGGGGTTCAAGCACGCAAATAGAGTCGTGTCGCTATTATTGTTATACATGAAAAACGAAAATAGTGGCTTCACTTATTAGCGCGGTCGGTGATCGAGATCGAACGATCATTTGACGGGATTTCTCTTCGATTCGATTGGCACGATTAGCGCATGCCAGTCCGCGAATATTCCACGGTGGCAAAAAAGGAAGAAGGGAAGTAAGCCAAGCCGGGTTGGTTCCCCGCGGACCAACCCATGCCCACATGGTGTGCTATGGCTTTGTGGCATTTTTGTGGCAAATACCGCCATTTGGGCCGGTTTTACCGTCTCGTAAGTGCTTTGCCGTCAATAGCGTGCGCCACGATTGCCACCTTCGCGCGGTGGAAGTCGTAGGTTGTTGGCGATTTAAGGCCACTGCAGCTTGAAATTATGCAAACTCATCTTCGTTCCATCAGCTTTCTTGACGGATTGCCATCAGGCTGATCCGAAGGTATTGGTCGATACCTTTGTCTAATAGATTGGCCTTCAGGCTTCTGGTGTGATCGCAACTGTGTATCGGATCCGAACGAACGGATACGTGCAACGACAGTTTTTCTCAAGGAGAACTCACCATGACGCAACTCGAAGAAATCGTATCGACTCGGCGAAGCTTTCTCACCACATCAGCTGCCGCTGGCGCAGCGGGCCTTCTCGGGCTAGCCAGCTCAAGTGACGCTCAGGCTGTTTACAGCAGTCCGTCGTCAATCAAACCGCGTAGGGCGAGCGGAGACGCCTCCATCCGTTCCTTCCGTATCAAAGTTCCTCAAGAGGACCTCGTCGACCTGCGCCGTCGTATTATCGCGACACGATGGCCCGAGCGGGAAACGGTCAGTGACGCGACGCAAGGCGTTCAACTCGCGACGATGCAGAGGCTCGCGAAGTATTGGGCGAATGATTACAACTGGCGCAAGGTAGAGGCCAGACTGAATGCCCTACCGCAATTCGTCACGACCATCGACGGGCTCGACATCCATTTCATTCATGTCCGTTCCAAACATGAGAACGTCTTGCCTGTCATCATCACGCATGGCTGGCCCGGATCGATCATCGAACAGCTGAAGGTGATAGGCCCGCTCACCGACCCTACTGCCTATGGCGGTGTCGCGGAAGATGCTTTTGACGTTGTTATTCCTTCGCTGCCGGGCTATGGGTTTTCAGAAAAACCGTCCACGCCTGGCTGGGATCCCACCCGCATCGCTCGTGCCTGGACTGTGCTGATGAAGCGCCTCGGTTATACGCGATTTGTGGCTCAGGGCGGCGATTGGGGGAATTCTGTTACGGAGTTGATGGCTCTGCAGGTGCCGCCGGAATTACTCGGAATCCACACCAACATGCCAGGCACTGTGCCAGCAGACGTTGAGAAGGCTCTACAGACAGGCGCCCCGCCACCGTATGCACTCTCAGCCGACGAGGATCGCGCCTGGGAGCAACTCGACTTCTTTTATAAACACGGCCTGGGTTACGCCCAGGAGATGTCCGGGCGTCCGCAGACACTGTACGCCCTTGAGGATTCACCAATCGGTCTGGCTGCCTGGGTCCTTGATCACGATGCAAGTAGTCGCTCGCTCATCGATCGTGTTTTCGATGGTCAGACCGGGGGGCTGACGCGAGACGACATTCTGGAAAACATCTCGCTGTACTGGCTGACCAGGACAGCCGTCTCTTCGGCTCGTCTCTATTGGGAATATAAGGGTGGTTTTTTTGACCCCCGGGGTGTCTCCATCCCGGTGGCTGTGAGCGCCTTCCCGGACGAGATCTATCAAGCTCCGAAGAGCTGGACAGAAAAAGCCTATCCCAAGCTGATTTACTACAACCGGCCTCCGAAGGGCGGACACTTCGCGGCTTGGGAGCAGCCGGAAATCTTCTCCCAAGAGATCCGAGCCGCATTCCGATCACTGCGCTAATTGGAAGCGGGGTGGAGTGCGCGATGTATACGTGCATTCCTACCCCATTTGCCGCAATGTCGATTGACCCCAATAGGAGAGAGATGATGTCTAACAAAATCGATCAAGAACGCAATCGCTTCTTGCGCAATGCGTCATTGGATTCAAGCCCAAAAGGAACTGCGCTTATCACCGGTGCCTCTTCCGGTATCGGCGCGATCTACGCAGATCGGCTAGCGATTCGAGGGTATGATCTGATCCTCGTCGCGCGCAATCAAGATCGACTCGATGAAGTGGCGAAACGCGTTATCGAGGATACCGGTCGCTCCGTCAAGATCATCGTTGCCGACCTAAACAATAAATCGGACCTGGCCCGGGTTGAACAGGTTCTCCGCACAGACGCCACCATCACCGCTCTGGTCAATAACGCAGGTGTCGGCGCGCCGCCTCTGCTGCTTGACTCAGGCATCGACAAGATTGATCAGATGATCGGCCTGAATGTTGCCGCACTCGTGCGTTTGACGTATGCGGTTGTACCGGGTTTCTTGAATCGGGGCGGTGGGGCAATCATCAACATCTCGTCGGCGTTAGGCATCGTGCCTGAATTGCTAAATGGCGTCTATGGAGGCACCAAAGCCTTCGTTCTTGCCTTCAGCCTCTCGCTTCACAAGGAGTTCTCGGAGCGAAAGATCCAAGTCCAAGCGGTTCTGCCCGGCGCGACGGCCACCGATTTCTGGGACATCTCGGGAACTCCACTTGGCGAACTCCCAAAGGAGGTTGTCATGAATGCGGACGAGATGGTCGACGCGGCGATCGCCGGCTTCGCGCAGAGCGAATTGATCACCATTCCTTCGCTGCCGGATATGGCCGATTGGGAAGCATACGAAGCGGCGCGGCAAAAAATGATACCGAACCTATCAATGAGCGTTCCTGCGGCGCGCTATAACCTCAGGTAATTCGCCAACTCGTTGAGGAAGGAGTATGCCTTGATTGCACTCTATCCACAACCGACTTCTGTCTCCGCAATTCGCAGCCCCGAGGATGCTCGGTGCTGCGAGGGTTGCGAAGAGCGGATTCTTGCTGCGAAGAGAGAACTGTCGGCCAGTACGACGGCTGTGGGAAGGCGGTTCGGGGCGCGGGCAGCAACTCTTGCGGCGAGCCGCTGGATCGAGCGCGCAGAGAGCGCTACAGCGCCACAGGTCGACGGATATCCGAATTGGCGACGCATCACGATCACCGTCGCCTACCAACTCGCGGCGAACCAGCTGCTTCTCCACGGTGTTCTGGTGTCGAAGGGAGAACGATGCTGAATGGAATGAGCAACATCGTCATTGTCGACGACAACCCCTCGCTGCTCTATGCGCTATCGGAGATATTCAAGAGTCGCGGCTATTCTGTTCGGATAGCGTCTGACGGATTCTCGGCTTTGGCGGCCATCAGAGATTATGTGCCCGACCTTCTACTTTCCGACCTCAACATGCCTGGCATGTCGGGATTTGAGCTCCTATCCGTTGTACGCCGGCGATTCCCAAAGATTGCCGTTATTGCGATGAGCGGGGTTTATAGAGGCGTTGTGGTTCCTCCAGGAATTGCGGCGGACGCGTTCTATGCCAAAGGCGCGACTAGCATTGCAAGACTATTTGAGATCTTGTGGGCTATCGAAGACCGGAAGACGCTCGAATCCATCCGTGATACGAACGTTCCGGTATGGATAGCCCGACTTCCAATACATATTGATAATGCCTCGACGATGGCTGTCGCCTGCCCGGAATGCATGAGGACATACTCTCATACTCTCAACCATGTGAGTTCGGCGCCTGAAGCGATCTCATGTCCACATTGCTGCTATCCCGTGCACCTGGCGGTGGTCCCGCGCTCGCAAGAGATGGACACCACTACCATCCCATTGACGCCCAAGGCAAGTGAGATAGGCGAACCTCCATTCGCGAGCTATCTGGATGTGAAGTCATCCTGGTCGGAGTGTTCGTCACAGTGATCAATATTTTGCTCAGTGTCGCTGCAATGACCCTTGGAAAGGGAACTTTCATGAGACTCTTCGTAATCCGCACCCAAGAAGGACAACGGCAATGGCAAGGGAAATCTCGACAAGTAAGGGAGTGAAATCTCATGTCCGAAGCGACTATGCATCAGATTGTTCTTGCGGCGCGACCGCATGGACGGCCGGGCACCAACGACTTCGGCCTGGAGTAGACAGCAATGCCCGAGGTGCTACCGGCGGCGGAGGTCGCCAACGGACGAGTTCGCTATCAAGAGGAAGTAACCGGCGGGTTGGAGAATGCTCCGCAAGCCTTCATGGGGATGTTGGAAGGGCGTAACTTTGGGAAAGCCCTAGTTCGAGTGGCCTCGGCTGTCGGCACACCAAGCACAACGAATGGCGCCTAGGACCGTAAGGTGAGGGCAACAGAAAGCCTCTGTTGCGCTGCTTGCGATCCCTCGGGGTTGTCGTGCACGACGCTTCTGCGCGACCGTCTGCGAAGGGCGCCGACGATTGTTGAAGGAGCCACGCAGACCTCTCCGCAGACTTCTGGCCTCATGAGTAAATGTCGATTGCCGGCGGCGAGGATGGGCTAAGTAGATCGGCGAGCCCCATAGTCTGCAACATTTCCGCGCGAACACGGTCGGGCATGCCGTTAATGATCTCGACATCGTTCTGAGCGGGATCGAGATGTACTCTAAATGGCCGCGTTCCAAAAGGCATGTCGATAACTTTGACGATCGCTCTGGCTACCTGCGATGCGACGGCATCCGCGGCGACGGAGCATTCAAAGCCCTTCATAACTTGCTTGGCCAATCCGGAAGTTGGCCCAGACGTGTACTGTTTGAGGCGTGATGTATCGCTTGGTGATTCAGAGCTAACGAAGTCGTTTACCCCGGATAGGAGCAGACCTGGAATGATGATTGCCGTTTCGATGTTCCACCGTGCGAGTTCGGACGCATAGCTGACGGCCAAGGCATCCAGACCGGCTTTCGCGGCAAAGTAGGGACCTAGATAGGGCGGAGCTCCTCCAGGTATTTCACCGCCAGCAACCCAAATCACCAAGCCCTTTCCCTGTTCCCGCAGTACCGGGAGTGCGGCGCGGTTCACGCGTTGCGTACTAAGTACATTGGTATCGTAGAGTTGTGCCAGCTGCTCTGTCGTGAAGGCTTCTGTGGGGCCAAAGACCACGGGCCCTGCGTTGTGGATGACAACGTCCAGTCGTCCGCATTCACTCACTATATGTCGAACTACAGCCTCTGCAGATTCGTGTGAGCTGACATTCAACTCCACCGGCCTCAGATCCACCTTCTTTTGTTTCGCAAACTTCTTGAGCGCCTTAACCTGCGACGCATTGATGCCTTGGATGTCAGGCAGGCAAGCGTAGACAACGTGCCCTGCTTTCGCCAATTCGTGCGAAGTCAATGCGCCAAACCCGCTGGATGCTCCGGTAATTGCGATTACTAGGTTCATGATGTTCTCCTTGAGATTCGTGCTTCTTTTCGATTTGTAGAGCAGAGATAGACATTGGCTCCGTATCCTGAGCTAGTAGCGGTATAGATCGATCACGCTGATGATCATCAAAGTGTTTGGATCGTAGACCAGTCCATAACCGTCGTAGTAACCAATGTCATATCCCGGAGGAACCGGCGGCAGATACTCCAGTATCTGTGGCGGGATAGGCTGCATGTACGGCAGATATAGGAGTGGAAAATACTCTCCGGCGAAGAAATAATGTCTGCGCGTCGGCTGCATCCGAGGTCCATCGCCAAAGAAAAATTGATGGAGACGCCAGCCGTTGTTTCCCCATCGATAGTTTGGGCGCGGACGCCTGTGAGGGGTATGGTGATACGCGGGCGGCTGCGGCGAAGGGCGAATTGGAGGCCTGCCTTGAGCCGACGGGTGAGAGGGACGAGGATCGGGTATTCCCGGATGTACAGCTGGGCCTCCGGATTGAGGTTGGGTTGGATTCGGCCGCGGTTCAGGACTTTCAGCGGGGGCTCCATTCCGTGGGGTGCGAGGGTGGAGATTAACCCCCGATCCATTGCTTCCACTTCGCTGCGGTCGCGGTGAAGGGCTCTGCTGTTCGCCATTTGCGTCACTACTCCGTTGCTTCTCGGGATTCAGCTGACTCAAAGAAGCGGATGCGTTGGCGAAGAGTGGTCGTGGTACTCCAATCCATGCAGCCATCGTCAGTGCAGCGAACGGCACCCATCCCAAACCATAGCGTTTCTGTTTCATTTCATTCTCCTTTTGGGACGATCGTCTCTCAGTCGGAGCCATTGTCTTTTGTGTCCTGAACTCGGCCGTCCCGATTTACGTGCGATTGTGAGGTCGTGAACCGAAGGTCATTGAATCTCCTTAGTCGTGCCCGCGACCGGAGTCTGCCCTTTGACAAGGCCGTCAAGTCAATTGCGAGGATCAGAATGCCTGATAGCAGCAGTAGATATTCGAGCCAGATCAAACTTCTCCTAATCCATGTACGAGCCATTACGGATGACACATTTGGAGCGACCTTTAGTTGTTGAGTGTCGAGCATGGATTCCATTCATTTCGAAACGGGAGGGGTTCGCAACGTCGATCGGATTCGAAGGAGTAATGTTTGGGCACCCTATCGCCCGGGCACCCAAACGCTATCGGCAGAGTCAAGTTCTAAGCCGGCAATTTGGCTTTTCAGGTCTATGGATTGCAAACCGGATCGCTTCGCCGGAATGGCACGAAATTCCAGCAAATACTGATTCCTGAGGGCTCTCTGAACATCGTCCAGATAGGGTGAGAAGCCCACGGAATTTTGTGTCCCGAGAGAGTAGCTCTCACCACCCGTTTCGTCTGAAAGTTTGGCGATGGCATTCTGTCCGTTGGTGATCTCCCAGTAATTCCTCGCGCGACGCCCGACTCCGCGTGTGAAGATCGTGTCAATGACGGTTCCTGTGCGTTGGGCGATACGGCTTGCGGAATCGACATCTGGACTGATAAAACTCAGGCCGCGATAGTGAGATTCACCACGGAATCGGTCGATGCCGTCCGTGATCATGACAATCTCGCGCCGCTTGCCGTCTTCGGGCCAGCGTTTGATCAGATCGATCAAAGAGAGATAAGGGTTTCCATATGCTCCGCTGGAAGCCAAGGGAAGACGCAATGTCCTCGCCGCCACGGCATGGTCGGTTGTGAGATCCTGGACGATTTGCACCGTCGCATTTCGCATGTAGCCGACACCTACCGAACTGGAGTCGGGCAGGGCAATGATGAAGGCGCGAAGATCTTCATCATGAGATCCGAGAACGGGATCGGACGCATCGTCCAGCAAGATGAAGAGATCGAGTCCTGCACTAGCTCCGATGGCAGGCGTCCAGCGGATCACCTGTAGCGGGACTTTGCCCTGCTTGACGATGACGTCATCCCGATTGACATCGGGTGTCTTCTTATCGCTATCTTGAACACGCAGTGTAACCGTCATCCGTGTGGGAACAGACTTCACAGGCTCGCTCTGCTGAGCCTGCATGATGCTCAGTCCAGCGAAAGCGGCAGCAAAGAGCATTGACGACGCAGAAATGAAAATAGACCTTCTCATGAATCCTCCTGATCGGATATCCGACAATCAGAAGATTGACATGCGCGTGAAGGCTAATCTATTGGACGATGGTATCGATCGATACCGAAGTATCGGGTTGCACAAAGAGCGATCGACGCGAATCGAGAGATGAAGAAGGAAAAGCGAGTGGAAGAGCTGTCGAGTGGTTTACCCTTTCGACGTAGATGTAAGGCGAAGTCTCGTCGCCATTTTCACGAGGTCAGGCAGCGAATCGGCCTTCATCTTTCGCATCACGTTACCTCGGTGTGTCTTCACCGTGATTTCACTGATACCGAGCTCCCCGCCGACCTGCTTATTCAATCGGCCGGAAACCACGAGCATCATGACTTCTCGTTCGCGACGTGTGAGCGACGCGTAGCAGTCGCGAATCACACGTATCTTCTCCTCATGCCCAAGAGCGATCTGGCTTCTCTCAATCGCATGCCGGATGGCGTTCAACAGTATCTCGTCGCCGAATGGTTTGGTCAGAAACTCGATTGCTCCAGCTTTCATTGCCTGAACCGTCATCGGCACATCGCCACAGCCTGTGATGAAAATGATTGGCATGTCCGTCCGATCGCCTGCGATGCGCTTTTGTAGATCGAGACCATTTAGGTCCGGGAGCCCGACATCGAGCACCAGACAACTCGGAGCAAGTGCGCGAGGTTGGGCTAGAAAATCTTGGGCGGAGGCGAATAGCTCTGGGCGCCAGCCCGCGCAGCGGATCAGCAATTCGAGCGACTCCCGAACCGAAATGTCGTCGTCAACAACGAACACGATGGGTGTGGTCTGCGGCAGGGTCGACGCTCTCGATTTATGTTGAGATTCGTTTGCTAGATTCATTGATCCCCAGATGCAAAGTTTCTAGTTCAGTTCGTTGAGTTGAAGCGCCGTGTTCAGGGCTGTGAGTAGAGCGGCCTCGCTGAAGGGTTTGAAAAGGCACTCTACAGCACCTTCCTTCAGCATGCGTGGACGAACATTATCCTCTCCGTGAGCGGTGATGAAGACGATCGGGATATCTTGCCGGCGACGTATAAGTTCTTGCTGAAGATCCGGCCCGGTCATACCCGGCATGGCAATATCAAGAATCAGGCACTTAGTTTGTGTGACGCAATCTGACGCGAGGAATTCTTCCGCCGAAGAGAACGCCTGGACTGTGAACCCGAACTCCTTGAGCAGGTCGGGTAGCGACTCACGTACAGACTCGTCATCATCGACGACCGATACTAATGAACAAATTGGCATTACGGATTCCCCATGACGCGCGTCGCATCCGTCACGGCACGCGTCCGCATAGCACCAAGGCTGTTGGCGCCGGTTACAGCCCCGGGTCCCCGGGGAATTGAAAATGAGAACGTAGCCCCGGGACCATCATTCGGTGCTGCCCATAAACGACCGCGATGATTCTCGATAATGGAACGGCTTACGGAGAGCCCAATTCCCATACCGTTACTCTTGGTGGTGTAGAATGCCTCAAAGAGCTTATCCACACCTTGACCTTCAAGACCGATTCCCGTGTCCTGCACGGTCAAACGCACATGATCGCATTCATCGCGTTCAGTCTTGATCACCAGCTCTCTGGGGCGATCCTTTATGCCGGCCATGGCGTCTGAGGCGTTCCGCAAGAGATTCAGGATGACCTGCTGAAGTTGGACCCGATCGCCGGTGACGGACGGCAGGTCGTTGGCTAGTTCCGAACGCAAGATGACGCGGCTTCTTTGCAGATCGCGCAGCGACAACGCGACCACTTCACGCGTGGCTTCGTTTAGATCTAAAGCTTCACTCACTACTTCCTTCTTGCTGAAGAGGGCGCGCAATCTTGTAATGACATCGGAGGCTCGGTTTCCGTCGCGAATGGTGCGTCGCGCGGTTTCGAGTGCGCCTTCGATATTGGGGGGATTGGCGGCCAACATGCGAAGACAGGTGCTGGCGTTGGTGATGATGCCCGACAACGGCTGGTTAACTTCATGCGCGATAGACGCTGTCATAGCCCCGAGGCTAGTGACCCTGGCCACATGCGCGAGCTCCGAGCGCACTTTGCTCAATGCTTCTTCCGATAGCCGGCGCTCGGTCACGTCTTGGACTGCGCCGATATATTCCGTCTGACCTTCCCTGTCCACAGTCCCGTGAGCGAGCATGTGCAAATACTTAGTCGAGCCATCGGGCATCTGCAGCCGGTGCTCGTACTCGAAATCTTGACCGGCTTGCGCACGGGCGACCATGTCATGCATTAACGGTATGTCTTCCGGATGCACTCGAGAGCCGATCAGTTCGAGAGTCACTGGCAAAGCGGGGCTAAGGCCGAAGATGCGATAGGCCTGTTCCGACCAGGTAATTTCGCCGGTTGCTACCCGCCAAGAAAAACTTCCGGTTGAACTGAGACGCTGAGCTTTCGCGAGAAACGCTTCGCTGCGTCTCAAGGCCGCCTCACCTTGTGCACGCTCAATTGCTATGCTCGCGATGTGGGTGAACTGGCCAATCAAGGCCTGGTGCCACGACGTGGGCGTTCTGGGTTCGGTGTAATAGATAGCGAAGATTCCGAGAACCATCCCGGTTGTAGACGATATAGGAGTAGACCAGCAGGCTCTCAGCCCGTTCGCCAAGGCCATAGGGCACCACGCATACTGTTCCCATCGTGTATCCAGCGAAATGTCGGCAGCGATCACCTGTTCGTTCAGGCACACCGCCGTCGCGCAGGGTCCTGACTCGACGATTAGCGGAAGACCATTAACGGAGGCGTTGAAACTAGCCGGAAGGCTTGGTCCAGCCGCGTGCTGGAGATGGGTGCGAGTTGGGTCGACCAGTAAAACACTGCAATAACACTCGCTGACGGTAGCTTCGACGAATTTACAGAGGTCTTCAAGAATTAGCGCTAACGGGGTGCTGCTGGCCACCATCTCCAGCAAACGTTTCTCGCCAGCGAGCAGGGAATCGGCTCGCTTGCGATCTTCGATATCCGTATTCAGGCCGTACCACTTTATGATTTGTCCAGTCTCATCATGTAATGGAACTGCCCGAACAAGAAACCAGCGACAGCTACCATCAAAGTGTCGGAATCTAGCCTCAAATTCACCGGGCTGTCCGGAGGCCAGGAGCGATGGCCAATAGGTGGTCAATCGCTCTGCATCCTCCGGGTGAAGAGTCTTCGCCCAGCCGGAACCGCCCGACTCCTCCATACTGACACCGGTATAGTCACACCACGGTTGACTCAGGAAATCGACATTTCCATCAGGTGCGGCGCTCCACACCAGGCCTGGGATTGCGTCGATGATTGTGCGGAGGCGACCTTCCGATGTCTTGAGTTCGTCGAGGGCCAGCGTGAGTGAGGTCTGAGATCTCTGGCGTTCGATCGCGATGCTCGCAATATGTGTGAACTGGCCGATAAGGACTTGGTCTTCAGTTGTCGGTGTTTTCGGCTCCGTGTAATAGATCGCGAACGCGCCGAGTACCCTCCCGGTCGTGGACGAGATTGGCGTTGACCAGCAGGACCGCAGTCCATGGGCCAGTGCCATCGGACACCATTCGTATGCTGCCCAACGTGTCTCCGAAGCGATGTCAGTGGAGATGACTTGCTCGTTAAGGTATGCCGCCATGGCGCACGGACCAGAGTCAACGTTTACAGGACGACCTTCAATAGCCTTAATGAAGGTGGACGGAAGGCTCGGCGCAGCACCGTGCTCCAGTTGGGTACCGG
Organism: Granulicella mallensis; assembly: GCF_014203225.1. GTDB lineage: Bacteria > Acidobacteriota > Terriglobia > Terriglobales > Acidobacteriaceae > Granulicella > Granulicella mallensis_A. The sequence continues at coordinate 206,525 of NZ_JACHIO010000010.1, forward strand.
TAGAATCGACCAACACGACGCTGCAATAAGATCCAGTAGCGGTGTCTTCGACAAGCCGACAAAGCTCATCGAGTATCTTCGGTATCGAAACGCCGCCCGCAACCATTTCGAGTAACCGATTCTCGCTGGCAAGCAGAGCTTCAGCGCGTCTGCGGTCTTCCACATCGGTAAGCAGAAAGCACCAGTTGAGAATGCGTCCGTCCGAGGCCCTAAGGGGAAGCGCTCGACCGTGAAACCAGCGGTAGACGCCATCGAAACGCCGCAGGCGGTATTCAAGGTCGTAGGGGCAACCGGTGGACATCGAAACCGTAAAGACTTCGATTAAGCGAGGAAGGTCATCGGGATAGACGATTCCACTGATCGTCCAGTTTCTTAGTTCTTCGGGCGTCTTACCAAAAAACTCCAGTACTGGGGCATTGAAGAGCTCAAGCTCACCGGTCCCGGCGGCGGTAATCACAAGTCCGGGAATTCCATCCAGAATGCCGCGGAATTGGGCCTCGCCTGCGGGCAGGGCTTTCGCGTCCCCTGCGCGTTCAGGATCGTCTTGCGCTCCGGTGCTTCCTGCGCCGTGCTCCATGGCATAAGCATGCGCCACTTTGCGCCCGGTCGTCCATCATCCTTTGGTATTGGTTTTCGATCCCGAATCCCTGTGGGCCCAGGACGAAGGTATTGGTCGATACCTTCGTCCCATAGATTCTCCTCCATGCATCTGGTGTGATCGGACACGTGCAGCGGACCTGCACGAACGGCTCTTGTAACGAAATTTCATGTAGGAGAAACGCCATGTCTCAACTCGGAAATGTCCTTTACACCGCGAAAGATCACACCACAGGTGGCCGGGACGGCGGCACATCGCAAAGTTCTGATGGCCGTCTAGATATTAAGCTTTCGATTCCTGGCACTGGGGGAACTGGCACCAACCCGGAGCAGCTGTTCGCCGCAGGCTGGTCGGCCTGCTTCATCGGCGCCATGAAGATCGCGGCACACAAGATGGAGGTCAAGTTTCCTCCTGACGCGGCTATCGACGCCGAAGTCGACCTGTGCCTAAACGGCGACGCCTATTTTCTCCAAGCTCGACTCAACGTCAATCTACCCGGACTGGATCGTGGGGTCGCCCAGGCTTTGACAGACACCGCTCATCAAACCTGTCCGTATTCCAAGGCCACACGCGGAAACATCAGCGTTGTGATCAACCTCGTCTGAGTTAGTCAGTCAAAGAGGTGGCCTGCCGCGTTTGCGGAACAGGCCACTTCCAATTGGAGAGCAAAAGATGTCCGTGAGAAGCAACACACGTTATCCGCGCTTCCTTGGCGCTGCAGCTTTAACCCTCGCTATCATTCAACGCGGGTTGATCGGTTGCGCGAGAGCGCAACGCAGCGACTCTTCCTTAGGCGTTCGATTGCCAGGTGAAGGGGAATTGCAGTCTCTGGGGCGCGCGACCGGGTGGCTCAATTCGGAGCCTTTGACGCCTTCCGGCCTGCGCGGCAAAGTCGTCCTCGTCGACTTCTGGACCTACTCCTGCATAAATTCGATCCGCACACTTCCGTATCTCCGTGCGTGGGCCGAGAAGTACAAGGATCATGGCTTGGTGGTTATCGGGATACAAGCGCCTGAGTTCTCATTTGAGGAAAACATCGATAACGTCCGCTGGGCTGTAAACGATATGAGACTTAATTATCCGATCGCTATTGATAACGAGGATGCGATATGGAGCGCCTTCGATAACGAAGCGTGGCCGGCTCTCTATTTCATCGATGCGAAAGGGCACGTTCTCCATCATCAATTAGGCGAGGGCGGATACGCACAGGCAGAAATGATTATTCAGCAGTTGATTGCCGAGGCCGGAAACGACGGCTTCGATCATGGTCTAGTTTCCGTCGATGCGCGCGGTGCTGAAGCTGCGGCCGATTGGGGAAGCTTGAAGTCTCCAGAGACTTATGTCGGCTATGAGCGCAGCGAGAACTTTGGAAGTGCCGGTGGTACCGCACGGAACAAGAGTCGGCTTTACACCAGCCCTGCCGAGTTGAAACTCAATCATTGGGCTCTTGCCGGAGATTGGACTGTAGGGAAACAAGGGGCAGTGCTAAACGCTGCTAATGGGCGAATCGTCTATCGATTCCATGCGCGTGATCTTCACCTTGTTATGGGACCGGTAGCGCGAGGCAGCGCCGTGCGATTTCGTGTGCTCATCGATGGACGACCTCCCGGTGCTGCCCACGGAATCGACGTGGACGATCAAGGAAATGGCGCAGTCATCGAACAGCGTATGTATCAGTTGATACGGCAACCGAAGCCTATTTCAGATCACACATTCGACATCGAGTTTCTCGATCCGGGCGTGGAGGCTTTTGTATTCACGTTTGGGTAATCGATGGCCGAGCACACCAGCGGAAATAGTAAGAAAGCTTCAGGAAGAGGACTCATGAAACATCTCAAATTTTTACGGGTGATTGGAACCACAGTCATCCTCTATTCCCTAACGGGGATTGCACAGACCGCAAGGGAGATCCGTGGCCCAGCGGCAGTTGTGCCGCTCCTGAGCGAACCCGCACCGAGAATTGTTGTAGATCCTCCGCTTGCGGGCCCGCTCTCGTTCGGACGTGTTGTCATCCAGTACCGTACCGAAAACCTGCATATCGTTCCTGTGTTCGGACCCGCGGCGCTCTCTGTGTCTCCGCGCATCGGACACATTCACGTGACCGTGGACGATCTCCCTTGGCACTGGGCAGATGCCAGCGGCGAACCGCTCATCCTGAATGGTTTTCCTCCCGGACCACATACGGTCCTGATCGAACTGGTCAATCCAAACCACCAAACCATCGATAAAAGCGTTGTCACCTTCGTCGTTCCGAAAGTAACCCGTGATCACTGAACTCGAAAGGAGATTCACGATGAGGCGCCAACGATGACCACCCAATACGAATCCCTATTTCAGCGTTTCCGCCGCACACAGCTTCTGGAGGGTCCCACACCCATTCAGCGGCTGCATCGCCTGGAGCATGTTTTGGGAACCGGTGTACGCCTCTTTGTAAAACGCGACGATTTGATGGGTCTCGGTGGAGGTGGCAACAAGCTGCGGAAACTCGAGTTCCTGTTGGGCGAGGCGATTGAGCAAGGGTGCGATACCTTCATCACAACTGGCGGCCTGCAATCGAACCACGCACGGTTAAGCGCCGCATCCGCAGCGCGAGCGGGGCTTGCATGCGAGCTTATCCTTACTGAGGTTGTGCCTAGAACGGATGTGGCGTATCGACGCAACGGCAATATTCTGCTTGATGAAATATTCGGGGCAAGAATCCATCTGCTCGATGGCATGGAGAACGCCCTGTATTTTGCTGACGAGCGAGCCGAGGTTCTGAAGAAGGAAGGCCGACGCCCCTACGTCGTAGGTGCAGGAGGTAGCTCACCAGTCGGTTGCCTTGGCTATGCGGCATGCGCGACAGAGATTGCAGAGCAAGAGTTGGCTATAGACGGCGGCTTTGCTCATATCGTCCTTGCAAATGGAAGCTCCGGAACGCATGCCGGCCTCGCTGCTGGCTTTACCGCGATGGGGATGGATACCGCAAGAGTACGTTCGTACGCCGTTCTCAATACTGCGGAGAAGACGCAGAAGACTACCCGTGACCTTGCCAGCGCAACTCTCTCGCTGATTGACACAACCAAGTCAATAGCCCCCAACACAATCGATGTGGTCGGCAATCAACTTGGGGATGGATATGGTATTCCGACTCCGGCTATGTTGAGTGCGGTGCGAACGATGGCCCGAACCGAAGGACTTCTGCTCGATCCGGTGTACACCGGCAAGGCTTTCGCGGGCTTGCTTTCCGAAGTAAACAGTGGAGCTCACCGCGATGGCGACGCAATTCTGCTCCTGATGACCGGCGGTCTTCCCGGTCTGTTTGCGTATCAACCCGCTTTTGAAGATGCCCTTAGGGTGTCCTGATGGACTGCCGTTTCGCAAGGCCCACAACCGCTCACACGGTGGAAGTCGTAGGTTCGGACCTGCCGAAAAACTCAAAACAACCCAGCCACCGATTTGTCGGCGAATCATCTACCCTATGGAGAGGCAATAAGGACATGCGAATCGTCCTCACACAACCACCTCGACGCCGACCATCTCGCTAAAGTCCAGTCCGAAATGGCGGAAATGGGCGCTCCTACTGTTCGTGCTGTTTGGATGGAAGGGTAACGGGGAGTGGGTCGCTCTTGAAGGTTGCCATCGTCTTCGCGCTGCCCACGCCCTCGGCCTCACGCCCCGTAATTGACCCCATCGAGTGGAGTGAGGATGTCACGACCGAGGACATTGGAACGGACCATCAAGATGTCTGGACAATCGCAGAAATTTGCGAGCGCAACGCACAAAATATCACCCTATCCTTTTAGGCTACAAAGTGCCCGACGAATCGAATAAACAATCTTTATTTCGCGTATGGGGAACGGCGTGGGGAAGCTGTGGGAAATAGTCATATCCCCTTTATTATCAATGCATGTGAATCCTTGGGGACAACCACTAGCCAGGAACAGGCGGCTGTCGCTGCAGCAAGAATTGACCGGCCAGGATGACGCCGTGCAAATCGTCAACAAAGAGACTGAAAGTCCGTTTCACTGGCCATTCTGTGGTCGAATGGCAGAGGTTTGGTGGACAGAGGACGTGGGTTCGATAAGGGGGCGATAACCGTTTCCGAAGGTGCCTCTAGGCGCTCAGAGAGCCATCCGTTGCGCCTGGTTTCTTACGGTTACGAGTTTCTACTTTTCTGTCACGGCATAAGATTGCAGTGAGTCTCATCTGCATTGAATTCTCCCCCACACTGGATGCGATAGAGATTGTTTCTGTGAGTTGAAGTGTGCCTGCTCAGAACTTCAGTCTGGTGGTGGCGCCACGGTAGCGCCAGTGCCCCTTGCAATAGTAGAGGCAGGGGACCGCCAATCCGCTTGATGCTCGGGGACCCTTTGGGGACCCATTTGATTGTCTGCTACTACGCGAAGGATGCGTTCCGATGGCTTCCCACGCATTTGTTTTGTTGCAGTTATGGTTTACCCGGGTTCTTTCACGGCGGTAACACGGGTTCGAATCCCGTCGGGGACGCCAAATCATTTCAACAACTTAGCGCAAATCCCTAAAATCTGCCACCGTCCGATAAGAAAAAGCTATTTTTCGGATGGCCTTTTTGCCGACTGAAAAACCAGCCGGGTTACTTTGCCCTGAGCCGCACGTTTGGTTTCCCTGATGGCTTGGGCATACAGATTGAGGGTGATACTGCTATTGGCGTATCGCATCAGTTCCTGAACAGTCTTCACGTCCTCGCCATGCGACTTCAAGATCGTCGCGTAGGAGTGACGGAACGTGTGACATTCCACCTTACCGGTGATCATCGCCTCTTTTAGAGCGGGCTTTCTTCCTTATTTGATGGTGTTTGGTAAAGTTCGACGGTAGGATCCAATCCCAACGGCAATCGACTTCGAAACGACCTGTTCTTTCAACAAGAAATGCAGGGTTATCACCTGTGGGGCGTTCATGCCGGGGCATGCTATTTTTTGAAGAGGAGACTCTGAATGTCCAAGGGGGCGCCCCTCAGTGCAGCACTTGAAGGTCGGGGTGATGTAACCAGTCTTCTCGCTCTCTGGAGTCGAGGAGACGATTCAGCCCTCGAACAACTCACTCCCATTATTTACGACGATTTACTTCGCCTTGCCAAGGCAAAGTTGAGACGCGAGTATGGCGATTGCACGCTTGAACCAACGGGTTTGGTTCACGAAGCCTATCTCCGGCTGGCTGGCCAGAGCAAGGTACATGCTGAAAGTCGTATCCATTTCTATGCGATTGCAGCCAATACCATGAGACGCGTGCTGATTGAGCACGCGAGAAACCATAACGCTCAGAAACGGGGCGGCGGGATGAGGATTACATTGCAAACGGGGATGGATATCGCCCAGGAGCGCCCGCCGGACTTTATCATGCTGGATGAAGCCCTTGGACGACTGGCACAAATTGATAAAAGGAAGAGCCAAGCCATCGAACTTAAGTATTTTGGCGGTCTGAGTACGGAAGAAATTGGTCTGCATTTAGGGATTTCGGTGGCGACTGTCGGCCGCGAACTCCGCCTGGGACAAGCATGGATACGCCGCGAGATGTCAGGCGCTCTGATCGATAACAAAGATGAAAAGTGATCGTTGGCAATTGATCGAGGAGATCTTTCAGGGAGCCCTGGACCGGCCATCGGAGGAACGGAAGCAGTTTGTCGAGCAGGCGTGTGGGAATGACAAGCAACTACGCTCCGAGATCGAGTCTCTTCTTGCAAGCGACAATGACGCCGAGAGCGTACTCCATTCCGTGATAGCGAAAGACCTGAAGGAAATGACGAGTACTTCAGGCCCCTCGGAGATCGGGCTGCGCCTTGGCCCCTATCTTCTGGTGCGCGAGTTAGATAGCGGGGGGATGGGAGTTGTGTACTTTGCTGTTCGTTCTGACGATCAGTATTTCCAGATCGTGGCTATCAAAACGATTCGCAAGGGGCGCGACTCAGAGGAGATGGTTCAACAGTTTCGCATGGAACGGCAGGTTCTGGCGACGCTAAACCACCCGAATATCGGTGCCATTCTTGATGGAGGCGAGACCGAAGATGGTCGTCCCTTCATCGTGATGGAGTATGTGGAAGGTCAGCCGATTACGCTTGCCAGCAAAAACCACAACCTGTCGATCCGGCAACGCATTGAACTATTTCGTTCGGTATGTTCCGCCGTTCACTACGCTCATCAGAAGCTGATCCTGCATCGAGACATCAAGCCAAGCAACGTGATGGTTACGCCGGAGGGCATGGTCAAGCTCATTGACTTCGGAATTTCAAAACCGCTGGTGCCGCAACCGATTCAAGGACATGTTTCCTCTGCGGAAACCAGCTCCAGAATGATGACTCCTGACTATGCAAGCCCGGAGCAGCTTCAGGGAAAACAACTGACGACTGCTACTGACATCTATTCTCTGGGAGTCCTGCTGTTCGAGCTTCTGACAGGTTCGCGTCCCTATAAGCTTCAAAATCTGTCGGACGCCGCAACGGAGCAAGTCGTTTTCAAGAAAGATAGCTGGAAGCTAAGCCTGGCTCCAGATCTGCCTCGCCGGATCCGAAAGGAGTTATCGGGAGACCTCGACGGGATTGTACTGAGGGCGATGGATCCCGATCCATCACGACGCTACCTGTCGGTTCAGCACTTTGACGAGGATCTGTTTCGCTACCTGGAAGGAAGGCCTGTTTCCGCGAGAAAGACATCCGCTGCCTATCGATTGAGAAAGTTGATGCAACGCCATAAGACAGCGGTGGTTGCGACATCTGCCGTCTCTGTAGCATTATTTTTTTCTCTCCTCATCGGTTCGAGGCAATCTCGCCTGGCCGATCGTCGAGTGCGGCAGGTTCGGACGCTTTCGGACTCCGCTATCTCGGATATGACCGACAAGCTCCAACATTCTTCCGCCTCCGCAGAGACACAGGCAGCAATTTTCCGCAGTGCGCTCCGGTATTTGGATGGACTGCAAAAGAGCACTGGAAACGACCCTCGATTATTGCTTGAACTGTCCAAAGCTTATGTGCGCGTTGGCGACCTGGAGGGGTCACCCTCGGTTGCCGATTTGGGCAACTCGGATGCTGCCATTACCAGCTACCAGGGAGCTTTGCGGGTTGCCATGGAAGCGAATAGCCGAACACCTGGTTACGAGAGCACTGAAGCTGTCATTGAAGCCTATCAACGCCTGGGCAGCATCGAAAAGTTTCTCGGAAGCCTGCATCAAGCGAATGATCATTACCAGCAAGGACTTTTGTTGGCACAAGGTTTCTGGAAGCAAAGACCAGCCGATCCGACTCGTATACGGCTTTTGGCGATGAGCTATGCAGGAATCGGCGATGTCAATCTCGGGGGCTTGAATCCGGAGCAGGCATTAGATAGATATTCTGCGGCTTTACGGATATTCGGGGACAATCCAAACGGCGCCGAAGATCATGATCGAATACTGATTAAGCTTTATCTTAACGAAGCGGACGCTCTCAACGAACTTGGCCATCAATCGGAGTCTCTAGCCTACCATCGAAAAGCGGTGGCTCTCGCCGAGGCTTTAGTGCAAAGGTTTCCATCCTCGGCCCAAGTGCGACGCGCGCTCTTTTTGGCGGACGAGAAGGTCGTCCTGGTTTTAGCTGGAAGAGACGCCCTGAATATAGGAGATTCCGCGCAGGCGCAGATCTACGCTCGAAAGGCACTTGCGATTGCGCAAATGCTCGTTGGGATCGACAGCACAAATGCTCAGGCAAATTTCGATCTGGCTCTCGCATACCAGGCGATGGGTGACTCTTTTCGCCTTGACAACATGCACATGGCCAGCGTGTGGTATCGAAGTTCGATTACTCTCACGAAGCGGTTGACTCCGATGTATGGCGCGGCCGCGCGGCACTTGATCGCGATACGGGATGAGGCGCTGGCGGAAGTGCTCCCCAGCGAAGCGGACGCGCCGGAGCGGCTGCGTCTTCTTCTGGAAGCAAATCTGATCAGGTGGGAATTGGCCGAGAGTAGTCCGCATGGGCGCCTCCATTTGATGGGATCGTACTGCAAGTTGAGCGATGCGGAACTCGCCGTGAAAGATCTTGCAAAGGCTCGCCAGTACTCGAATGCAGCGTTGCCCTTTCTCCATGAGTTCGGGACGGAGTCTCCCAGTTTGCTGGTTCTGAGAGACGTAGGGTCCTGCTATGAAAGTGAAGGAAATGCACAGTTTCACGCGGCATTGGACCCAACCCTCCCTCCTGCTGCTCGGCATGCTGCCGAAGCCGAGTCGAATGAGTGGTATCGGAACAGTGCAAAGGTGTGGGCAACGTGGAATAGACGAGGCGTAGCTACAGCGGAAAGCGAACAGGAACGGCAACGGGTAGAACGGCTCCTCAAAAGATCGAGCGATCTCTCCCAGAGAGATAAAGAACAACTGAAATTAGTGGCAAAGGATGATCGAAAACCGTGATGCAGTGCGCATATAGGTAAAGAGGAAGATTCATTTGCCGGAACCATCAGAACTTCAGCAGCTAACAGCAGCCGAGCTGGAGAAAGAATGTCGCCAGGGTGCTCTTATTTTGGACACAAGAGCCGCAGAACAATTTGCCACGTTCCATATTCCCAAAACGCTACAGATTGGCCTCATGGGGCCTTTTGCAAGTTGGGCAGCGATCCTGATCAGGCCTACGCAGCAACTTCTAATCATTGCCGAAGATTCAAATAGTGCCTATGAGGCACAAAACCGTTTGGCAAGGGTAGGTCTCCAAAATGTGATCGGATATGCTCTCGCAGACGAGAAGGCGTGGCGTCGGCAAGGCTTCACGCTCATCAGTCTCCCTATACATCGGTGTGACGATATACGCCAGGCTCTACAAGAAGATCGCCCACTGCAGCTCATCGACGTCCGTAGCCGGGCGGAGTGGTTGAAAGGGCACCTGCCTGGTGCGATCTCGATGCCTTTGCTTGAACTCAGTTCAGACGCCGCATCCGTCGATCTCTCTAAACTCAATGTTTTGTACTGCGAGGAAGGATATCGAGCGACGACTGCGGCCAGCCTTCTGCTACGGAGTAACTCCGGCGATCTCGGTATTTTGATCGACGGAATGGAGGGATGGCGAGCCTCCGATTTGCCCCTGGAAACGTCATAGACGAGCGGACGCATCTCGTGTTGATGATTTGCCGGACGATTTCCCAAAAAAATGCAATCGGATGATCGATCTGTAGCCTCCTTTGCGCATTCTAAGCTGAGAAACAAAAACGCCATCGTTAAGGAGCAGCGTTTACTGGATCAGCTTGAATGATTGGGCAACTTGAATGGGTGGGGCCACCTGCTTATTCCAAGCGATCGATTCGTTTTCTGTCAGAGAGCAAGCTGAACGCAGGTAAATAGAGGCATCCCAGTGTAAGCACTTCTCTAAAACTATGAATATGGCTGCAGTTATGTAGACATCCACGAATACTTCATCGGCGGTTGCCAAGTCATCATGATCGGAAGCTAATACTTATGCTCTGCGAACACTACGGCTCAGTCGAGGCTTACAGCTCAAGCGTCGAACATATCAATGCGTTATATGGCTACGCGATGGTTCTGACTCGCAACTCTGCGGAAGCAGAGGATCTGGTACAGGAAACGTACGTGCGTGCCATACCGGCAATAAGCAGGCTCCGTGGGGAGAGCAATATAAAAAATTGGCTCTTTAAAATTCTCCGAAACGCATGGCTGAACCAACTGAGGAAACAGAGAACCGGCCCTCAGATCGTTCAATTTGATATGGAGTTTAGTTCTGCAGGTGACTTAGCCGATCCTGGCAAACAATCCTATGAGAGCTATGTGAACAAGCTGGAAGCCGAGCAGGTACGAGCGGCGATTGAACAGTTACCTGCCGAATTCCGAGAGATTATTGTGCTACGCGAATTTGAAGAATTATCGTATCAGGAGATCGCTTATCTTCTGGATTGCCCTACAGGGACAGTCATGTCGCGTCTTGCAAGAGCGCGCTCTAAGCTTCGGGCATTGCTTTCACCAGCCTTTGCATGATGAACTGTGCCGTAGCAACTCCTGCACGGCCTTGAGGTCGTCTCTATTGGCATGAAGAAGCGTTGCAGGGAGAGCGTCGGTCCTACAGTTCTTTATCGCCTTTGGATTATTCTCCCACCAGGTGAAGGACGATCTCTCGTCTGTGAGGATGCACTCTGTGCTCAAAAAGGTAGACACCCTGCCAGGTACCCAGTACGAGAACGCCCTTCACCACAGGGATTGATAATTGAACCTGAGTCAGTGCCGTCTTCAGATGAGCCGGCATGTCGTCTGGACCTTCTGAGTCATGTTCGTACGCTCCATCTTCGGGTGCGATGCGGTCGAAGTATGCTTTGAGGTCGAGGCGCACGGTCGGATCGGCATTCTCCTGAATCAACAGCGAAGCAGAGGTGTGTCGGCAAAAGACCGTCAATAGTCCGGTCTGCACCTGTTGGCCGCTTGTCCACTGGCTGATACTCGATGTGAATTCGTAGAGACCCTGGCCTCGCGTTGTGATTTCAAGATTGTGCACTGCTTGCTTCAATCGACTCTTCCTCCGCTTTCCTTAAATATTACTTTCCTGTGCTCGCCATCAATGTCCAGCCTCAGGGAGACGATGACAGGCTACTACTTCGAAGGTATCGAGTGACGAGGCCATGGTATTTACGCGGAGCAGGATCTCAAACTGAGCATTGCGATCATAAACGTCGATACCGTGCTCCTGAAGCACTCGATCTATGGAATCCACATCTGTGACCAACCTGTAGGCCGCTTCCGTGGCTACAGCGTTGGAACCGGCAAGGATCAGAATGTGCCCTGTTTGATTCGGGTTCTCGAGCAATCCTATAATCGCAAACGCCTGACCTGTACCCCATCCTGGAGACGTAGGAGCATAAACGGATGTCTCTCCGTGTCCGACTCTTCGGTTATTAATAATTTCTTCATGCCGCGTTAGATCATATGTGAAATAGAAATCGAGCCGGCCCTGAAAGAGAGCAACCCAGGGATCCGACACTGGGCTGCCGAGTAGTATAAAGTTGTCTTCCGTCTTGAAGTCCTGGGATTGAAGCGTTCTGGCGCGATAGGTGTTGATAGGCCCCGATGGGAGCAGACTCCTGACACCGAGGGCAAAGTCGGCATCAATCATAGGAACGTTATTACCCTTGAAGAGCCGTCCTATAACGCTGGAAGGATGATCCAGTAGCTGTTGCGTGGGTAAGTAGCGATGGTCCGCGTAGTCTGTGAGTAAAATCGCGCTCCCGGTGAGCCCTTGAAGAGCAACGATATCGGGATCGCTAAACACAATCTTCAGTTGCTCTCGGCGCGGCAGCATAGCCGCCCACGGCAGACGGTCGGCTTTGGTTGACGGCATGCGGTAGTGATACACGCTCGCCAAAAGCCCCAACACCAGCAAGGCCATCGCCACCGGCAAGAGGCGGCGCCAGATGGAAGGCCGTGTAGCCGGTGGTTGCGGAATCTTCTCTGGCTCGGATGGCTGTGGAGGGCTGGGCACCTCTGGTGGGGCAGCCTGTTCAACGAACTCAATGACATAGGCCCCGGGAGGCAGGTCGAGACGGATGTCTGTTTCGACATCATCATAGAAACGCTTCAGCCGTCTTCTGACGTCGGTCGCAGTCACGCGCACGATCGCATCCTCGCCCGTATCGTAGGTGGGATCACGGCCGAACAACTGCATCCCAATCATGCGTTCCTTCAACTCGTCGTGCTGGCCCGCCAGCGTCTTATCGAGGAGATATTGTAGAAACTCACAACTCCTGCGACTTCTGCTGAACGCTCGACTTGTTACGATCCGATCAACATGGTGCCGTAGCTCGTTCGCGCGCGAAACGATCAAATCGGTCCTGAGGGCGAACAAATCTTCATTCGACGGTTCCTGTTTTATCGGGTTCACACGGCGAACATATCAAATCCACGATTCATGACTGTTAAAACTCACGTTAGGAAATAAATCTCTTATTTACAATGACATCCCAAACTGTTACGAATCCGGCCCTAACTACCGGATCGACGGCTGACGTGTGTACATAGAGGAGGAACATTGATTTCACTGCCAGCCGGGAGATGAAAGTGAAGCTAAGCCGTCAAGGATTTCGGAATATCGTTTGGGCGCTGGTTTGTTTGATGGGCATTCACCTATGTATGTACGGGCAATCGGACACTAGCACGATTACAGGTTTCGTCAAGGATCCATCGGGAGCGATGGTTTCCAACGCACAGGTCACAGCGATATCTGAGACCACGCAGGAAAGCCATACGATCACTACAGATAAGAGCGGATACTACTCGCTTTCAAATCTTTCAGCTGGATTTTATTCCCTGTCCGTTCACATGCAGGGATTCAAGTCCTTTGAAAGCGTCCACAATAAGTTAGACGCACTGTCGACCTTATCGATCAACGCCTCACTGGCCGTTGGGACTTCCAACGAGTCTGTGGAGGTGACCTCGAGCGCGGATCGAATCCAGACCGATTCCGGGTCGGTTCAGCACCTGATCCCCGGGGAGCAGATTCAGCATCAGGAACTCAACGGCCGGAACCCGGTCTTTATGGCTGAATTACTGCCTGGTGTGATCACGGGATCTACACTTGGTGATTTCAATTTCGGCGTAAGTAAGCCGGGCTTCTCCGTCAACGGCGCGGAGTCGACAAGCACAACGGTAACGCTTGATGGTGCGCCTGCCGTTCGTACTCGCGCAAACACGTACGTTATTGGCGCTCCGAACGTGGACTCAACCGAAGAAATTCAAGTGTTGACCGCGGCCTACTCGGCTGAATACGGCGGGGCCAGTGGTGCTCAGGTCCGCATGGTCAGCAAAAGTGGAACGACCGACTTCCATGGAACGGTATATGAATATTTGCGAAATTCGGCATTGAATGCGAATACCTGGTCGCGCAACCAAAGTCCGACAACAAGATTTGCATCACCTTTTCGTTATAACGACTTCGGCTTTGCCGCAGGGGGGCCGATCTGGACTCCGGGTCTGCCATCCACACTGCGCAGAAAGCTCTTCTGGTTTGTGGCCGAAGATTGGATCCGATACAGGTATACGGATACTAATTTTGAAACTGTCCCCACAAGCCTCATGCACATGGGTAATTTCAGCGAATTACTCGGGCCGAACCCGTTTTATAGCACCCCTAAGATCATCACCAACCCATTTGATTGCACGACCAACAACGGAAAGAAGACCTGCGCGCCGTTTGCTGGAAACATTATCCCGCAAAATCTGTGGAGCTCCAACGGAATGGCTATCCTGAGCGTTTATCCGGAGCCTATCCCGGGGTTGCTCGTCAACGGAGATCAGAACTGGGAAGCTACGGCCCCTCATCCGATCAACCAGAGAAAAGGTACTTACGACTTCGATGTCATTGTGAACGATAGGCACCACATCTCATTTCGGCGAACAGACCTCTCCTATAACGAATATTCGGCCCTCGATCAGGGGTTGGGGTTGACAGGTGTGTTCAAGACGTGGCCGAACCAGACGAACACTCTTTCCTGGGTCTGGACCATCACACCCACAACGGTCAATGAGATGAGCGGGACTCTTAGCATTGACCGGGTATCACAGCCGGCCAATCTTGCGGACCCGGGCTTTAATCGAAGCAATTATGGAATTAACTATAGCTACATCGTTGCCGGGGGTAAGGACCTCAACAAAATTCCGAGCCTAAGCCTGCCGAGTCCTTTCTTTAGTTTGAGTGGTGGGCCCTATCCATCCCACTCCGGTGGACCGATCTATTCCTACAGGGATAGCCTGACGAAATCATCGGGGAACCATCTCTTCAAGTTCGGCTTTTCATATGACTATCGGGGCGAGGATGATGACGACCAGATCAACATTACAACGGTTCCCGGAGGCAGCAGCAACCAGAACGGAACCTTTACTCTTACCGACTCCTATGCGAATGGCAGCGGTCTAGGTCTTGCCAATCTGGCTCTTGGGCTGGCTGATAGTTATACCGAAATCGGACCGCGGGCATACACGATTTGGCGGGGCGCCATGTATGAATCGTTCGCTCAGGACTCGTGGAAGATTACCCCAAAACTGCACCTCGACTATGGGGTGCGCGATACGATTGCTTTCCCCTTTCACTCCCTGTGGGGGAACGCTGCCTACTTCGATCCCGCTCTGTATAACCCGGGGCAGGCTGTCAGTGTCAACCCCAAGACAGGCCTGGTTGCAGTGGGTAGCGGCAACCAATATAACGGAATGGTCATTCCGGGTCTCTCAGGCTTCCCAAACGGCGCCGCGCAACACGGGGTTTTTCAAGCTACCACTCCCGATGCTTACACCAGCTTGTTCAACCCTGGTTTGCCTCGTGGCCTGGTTGATGCTCAAAACGCCCTTCAGCCGCGCCTGGGAATTGCATACCAATTTACCGAGAAGACAGTAATTCGCGGTGGCGGCGGCCGCTTTCTCACTCGCATGGGGTTGCTGGACAACATCTTCCCCGGCGGCAACTCTCCATTCCAGCCTTTCGTTACGGTGTCGGGCATTTCGGTGGACAATCCAGGAGCTGGGTTGAACACTGCTACAGCGCCCACGTTGGCAGTGACAACGTATGACCGCAATATCAGACAACCGGATGCCTGGAACTGGAACGTTACGGTGGAGAGGCAGCTTCCGTGGAGTTCGGTGTTATCCGTTGCCTATGTAGGTCGCCGCGGGTTACACCTCTGGGATTCGGCGGACATCAATGAGCCGCTCCCGGGAACCACGTATGCGAACCCTGGAGTCAACATAGCTGCTTTAGCTCCTTATAAGGGTTTCTCCTCAATCCTGATGGAGCAGAGTGTGGCCAGTTCAAGATACAACTCCTTGCAGATCTTCTGGGAACGGCGGTTCGTCAGGTCTCTGGGTTTCTCGGCTGCTTACACGCTGGCCAAAAGCATGGACAATAGCTCCAGCTATAGTGACACTGTTCCGGATACGTACGACTCAAGCAATCTTTGGGGCCCTTCTACTTTCGATGTTCGTCAGGCCTTTGTTGCTACTTCTACCTATGACTTGCCGTTCCTGAGAGACAAGCGACGCCTCACTGACAAGGTACTCGGTGGCTGGAGGCTCAGCCTCACCGCTCAATTTTTGAGCGGAGCTCCACAGAGTGTCTACACGACGAACACTGACTACGCTGGGGTGGGGGTTCCCGGCCTGCCTCAATTCTGGGTACTGAATGGAAAGCCTCGGTATCCACGCCAGTTCTCGACAGCCTCCACGAGTTCGAATACATACTTCAGTACGACCACATCCAACGGTGGTCCGCTGTTTACCGCACCTACGCAGGGAACCTTCAACCTGCAGCATGGAATTCGCGACGTAATCTACGGTCCCGGATATGAGGATTGGAACGCGGGGCTATTCAAGCAATTTGCCATCAATGAACGGAATAACTTTGAATTTCGGGCCGAGGCCTACGACGTCTTCAATCACGCCAATTGGTCGAGTCCCGGCATCACTCCCGGTACTTCCACCTTCGGCAAGGTCACCAGCAAGACCGCTCTCTCCCGGCAACTCCAGTTATCGCTACGCTACTCGTTCTAAGAACAGGGAGACGGATACTTCTTCCGTCTCCCTATTTCTCTCTTTGTAATTGCCAAAACAACACGCACTGGCTGCGAGGGGTTCGCTCCTCTGGTGCAGCGTCAGGAAGAGCCTCCCCTTGTCCTGAGACTGTGATGGGGCTTGAGGGGAGAATGGAAACCCTTGACTCCATTGTCTGTTCGACCGAGGCAAGGCATCAATATTTTGCCGGTGATGGATGCAGTTACTTTATAGAAGGACTGTCGATCGCTTTGTTCTTCAGCTTTTCTCGTAAGAAGCCGAACTTCCTGAACATTCACTGAAGAGCGTTTGATAGTAAATTTGTTCCTTTGTTACGTTGCCGCACTCCCCGTAGGCCTAACTTTAGAGAAAGATCCTGTGGATCATGAAAGTTGCGAGGTCAGCTTTAATGCGGTTATTGGCGGCGGTACTCTTATCTACTATTTTCTCGGGAATAACGGCTTCAGCACAAGGCGTGCGTAATGATGCGGGGCTGCTAAAGGGTGAATCCCTGCGCCATGTTCAGACGATTACACTTCCTGCGACGATCAAAGGAAATTTTGACCACTTCGGTATCGATCTGGAGAGAAACCGGCTGTTCGCTACACCGGAAGATTTCAAGGCTGTGCTGGTCTTCGATCTAGCTCAAGGTACATTGATTCACCAGATCAGCGGAATCGAGCGTCCCCATGCGGTGCTGTACCGTGAAGATACCGATCGCCTCTATGTGACGGATGGCGGCGATGGGAGTGTGAAGGTATACGACGGCGAGAGCTACAAGCTGCTCAATAGAATTCCTCTTCTTAAAGACGCAGATTCAATCGGCTACGATCTTTCGCGGAAGTATCTGTATGTCGACAACGGTGGCGGGGATGTTCATCAGACCTACTCGATGTTCAGCGTGATTGATACGAGCAGTAATAAGAAGCTCACAGACGTTAAGATCGACGGCGATACGCTCGAAGCCATGGCGCTCGATACCTACCGGCCCCGCATCTACATCAATGACAAGGCAAAGAACACAGTCGTTGTCTTCGACCGGTTCGAAAACACGATCGTCGCGACGTGGCCCATCACAATGGGCAAGGTCAATGTCACGATGGCATTAGACGAACAGCGGCAGCGCCTCTTCGTTGGGTGCAGGGACGGCAAGCTGGTTGTCCTCGATACCAATACGGGCAAGGAACTGCAAAGCCTTCCCATCACACCGGGCGTCGACGACACGATTTACGATCCGAAGAGCAACGGATCTATGCAATCGGTGGTGGCTCTGTAGATGTCTATGACCAGATCAGCATGGATGAGTATGTATCTCGCGGCAGTATCTCCACTGATTCGAGGGCGAAGACGGGGCGGTTTGTTCCGCAACTGAGCCGGCTCTTTATTGCTGCACCCCAGGATGGTGCGAAGAGTGCACGCGTTGAGATCTTTGAGCCGATGAACACGGGCTCGGGAGACGTACGCGGGCCAGAGCCGCAGGAGCCTGTGAATGCGCCTGTCGCCGAAAAGTTGATCCTCAATATACTGTCGAGCCATCCTTACCTGCGCAAGATCGGGCTGCATGTGATTCCGCCTGGCCAAAGCACGATGATTCTTATCGCCAATGGCAATGCAACCAGGCTTGGTATTCATAGCTCGACAGGAGACTTCGCTGCGGTGAAGGACGGTAAGACCTACGGTCCTCATATTGCCGACGGCGGGTTCTACAACATGAAGATGCAGATGTTCGACGCGGCAGAGCGCCGTATTGGGATTCTCGTCATGGAGATTCCAGATACGACAGCGACCAGTCAGGAAGATGCCGCGCTCCGGGCAGAGGCAATTGGCAAGGAACTCTCTGCAAAGATCCCAAATCTGGAGTGGCTCTTCCGGCACAAATAAAGATTTCTTAGCCTGCACATCCTGAACAACTTACTGCCTTTGATCGCAGGGCAGGGTCTTATCCGCGCAGTAGTATGCGCGGACACGACCCCTTATGCCCTGATCCAGGCAGCCCAACTCATCGAATCTGAAGATTCGATGAGTTGGGATTCAGGAAAATTCAACCGCAATGCAATGTTCCTGCAGAGACACTTCGGTTCACTGAAGATGTCAGTCCTCACTTATTTCTTTCATTGGAGATCCCTTGAAATCCCCTCGAATGCAACAACTCGTCTGGCTCCTTCTCCTCTTGGTCTGCGTAGTCTCACCTTCGATGGCGCAGATTGACCGAACCGAGCTCAATGGCACTGTCAGCGATCCGTCTGGCGCCATGCTTTCTGGTGTGACGGTTACGATTCGGCAGGAGGGAACGAATCAGCAGCGAGTCGTCGTCTCCGATAAGCAGGGCCAGTTCGTCGCCTCCTCGCTTCCCATTGGCAGATTCACCGTGGTGTTTCTTCGTGACGGATTTAATGACCTTCGCATTGCCGATGTCGATCTCCATTCCGGCGACGTGCGTACGATCAACGCAAAGATGAAGGTGGGAGCCGTCTCGCAGACGGTACAGGTTGAGGGCGACCGGGCCGGCGCGTTGCTCAACAAAAGCGATGCGACTCTGGGGGGAACAATCCAGTCCGTACAGGTCGCAGAGTTGCCGCTGAACGGCCGCAATCTTACAACGCTTGAGCTATTGGCACCAGGCGCTATCGATGCGGGGTCCGGGCAGCAATCCTCGATCCGCTTTGCGGGAAATGGAACCGATGACAATAACTTTCGCCTGGATGGTGTAGACGCCAGTGGCGTCTTTCATGCATCGCTCAAGTCTGCATTGAGGCTGCAGTTCTCGACGGAATCGATCGCGGAGTTCAAGGTAGATACTGCTGGATACACCGCCGATACGGGTGGTTCTGCAGGTGGTCAGGTCAGCCTGATCTCCAAGACAGGAACGGACGTCTTCCACGGCAGCATCTTCGACTAGACGCTGCCGTCAGAGGACTACGCAGCTCTACTAAATGTTCGCCCTTGGCTTGCGACAACGAAGACGGAGTTGCCAGTAAATCCTTCTTGTCGGCGTTCCTTTGCGGAGAATTTCCAGTTGGAGTATCTGGAGGACATGCCCGCAGATAAAGCAGGGCGGGGGCGTGTTGACGAAGCAAAGATGCGCTCGTTCATGGCAGTCCATGCGGCCGGGTCGGACCTGCTTCAGAGAACGCCCTACATCGCACGTGTACAAGCTTCCAACCTGCTCTCGCATATGTTACGGACGCTTGAGCAAGCCGAGCAACGCAAGGCCGTGGTTGGAGCGATCGGAACAAAGGATGACAACGTGGTCGTTATCGTTGGACACGATGCCAATATTGCGAGTGTGGCCGCCTTGCTCGATGCCGACTGGCTGGTAAGCGGCTATCAAAGAGATGACGCAGCGCCGGGCGGCGCTTTGGTCTTTGAGTTGTGGCAGGAATCTGGGCATCAAGACACTCTTCGGGTGTATTACACGGTGCAAACTCCCGATCAGATGCGCAACACAGTGCGTTTATCCTTGGAGATGCCTCCGGGAAAAGCCGTTGTGTTTCTTCCCAGGTGCAGCAAGCTCGGAGAGGGTTCTCCTTGCGATTGGAGCAGGTTCGAGTCTCTTGCTAAGACGGTGATCGACGATAACTTCGTAAAATAAAAATGAAAGTTAATGGTGTCAAAAGTCACTTAGTTCACAGTGCCTCATCCTCAGCCCATGTCTCTCGTAAGTGATGCTGTCAACTGAACGTCCGAGTATCTGCTAAAGATTTACCCGCCTGCCGGGATTAAGCGGCGAGTGAATCGATTTGCGTTGCTGGAGTTCGGAAGACGCCGATGTAGAGCCAGACAACCTCGATGAGCATCGGCAGACGATCACGATCGTTACGTACCAACCTGATCTTGACCACATGCGCCCGGTGGCTCCGCCATAAACAACGAGACACAATTTCGCGTTGGCGAGGCGGTCAGTATCAAGAACGGCAACACCGGGATGTATGCGTTCCTTTGCTTGCTGATCCTGAGGCGCTCGCGGCTGCATCCGCTAATGTAGGTTGGCCACCTTCAGGTAGCGTTAAGGAACGTCAGTGAAAATCTACGGATGAGTGAGCGCGTCTGTAACGGTCTATGGCCTATCACAGTCTGCGTTCTTGCGACGAGCGTTTGCCTCGCAATTCCGGTGTGGGGCCAATCGTCTCCGGTAGATATCGTGAACACGATGGTCGCTCGCGAACTCGATGCACAGGCCCACAAGGAGCAATTCGACTACCTTTCGGTGGAGCGCTCCGACCGCACGGGTGGAAGGGCTTGGACAGAACATGTCGTTGAAACCTCGTTAGGCCGCGTGCGGTTCCTCATCGCCGAGGATGGCAAGCCGCTATCCGCCGATCGCGATGCGCAGGAGCGTGGACGCCTCGCCCACGATCTAGCTGATCCCCTGGGCTTTGAGGCCCGAGAGAAAGTGCAGAAGGACGACGAAGCGCATGCGCGACAGATGTTGGAGCTGCTGCCGAAGGCTTTTCTGCTTGAAAACATGCGTGAAGAGGGAAGTGATTGGCGTATCGACTTCCATCCGTCACCTAACTACTCACCCAGCGGCATTGAGGAAAAGATCCTCTATGGCATGAATGGATATCTTCTGATTGATCGAAGCCAGCTTCGCCTCCACGCGATTGAGGGCTGCATGCCCCGCGATGTCAACATCGGCTTTGGTTTCCTTGCAACGATCCACGCCGGGAGCAGTTTTTCGTCTCTCAAGGCGCCTTTTTATGGCCAGTGGCGAACCGTGCATGTCCTCGGCGACATACGCGGTAAGGCGGCTTTGTTTAAGTCCATTGCGAAAAATCAAGATGTTACGCGCTCTCAGTTCCACCGCCTCTCAGTGCCTTTGACACTCGCGCAGGCCGTCGCGCTGGCGGAGCAGCCATCGCTTCCTTGAGGTTGAGCTTTATCAAGTCCAGATTCGTAGCATTCCTCTTTGAGATCGAAGTTTAGAGGACGAACGGGTTGCTGCCTTTCATCCAGGCCTAAAGAGGAGGATTGGGTAGCGGATTCGTAGCACGAAGGTCACCTGTTACGTACAGGACACAGAGCCATCGCTGTGCGATGTAACGACAAACGCAACGACCCTGATAAGGGAACATCAGCGATCTGCTCATCCAAAACGTGCCCGCG
This sequence comes from Granulicella mallensis, assembly GCF_014203225.1. GTDB lineage: Bacteria > Acidobacteriota > Terriglobia > Terriglobales > Acidobacteriaceae > Granulicella > Granulicella mallensis_A. The sequence goes on from NZ_JACHIO010000010.1 coordinate 227,736, forward strand.
GCGAGTTGGGCTGTGGGCTGTTGCTAGCGCGATACAGGTTGTGTGCCAGTAGTGGTTGCGAAGGCTGCCGCTGCTGCGTTTGCGATGGTTACGTCTGTATCTTTATTAAGACCGGCGATGCCGATGGCACCGACGATCTCTTTGCCAGCCATCAACGGAACGCCGCCGCGTAGTGTCATAAAGCCAGAGGTGACGAAAGCGGTGCGGCCTTCGTTTACATTGGTTTCTGTTTCTGCGCTGGGGCGTTGTAGTAAGGCGGAGGTGCGCGCTTTCCCGATGGCGAGATCGGGGCTGCCATCACGGACGCCGTCCATCTTGAGAAGGGCAACCAGTATGCCGCTCCTGTCGACAACAGCAATAGCGCAAGGCGCGTGAAGCTTTTGCGCCGCCTGCTCGGCAGCCTCAATGGCCTGTTTTGCACCTGCTTCGCTGATCACATTCACGGTGACAATGGAATCTGCCGCGAGAACCTTTCCTCCGATAGAGAATTCAAGAAGGAAGAAGCAGAAAGAGTATGCAAGCTTTTTTAGAGTAAAGATCATTTATCGAGGCTAGCTGGGGTGGCTTAAGTGGATGTGAAGCCTCTGACTACGATGGCGCCACATGACGACCGATTTAAACGCTGAGGCCTGGAACGAAAAAGCGATGATTTCAACGAAGAGTAGTAGTGGATGGCTCTCTTGCTGCCAGGAGCTAAGGAAAATCAGGCTGAACCCCACGATCAGCCCTCGCCCACTGGTTAGCAGTTGATGCCAAACCAGCCCGTAATGCCGGTTTTCCCTGACTATTTTGGCTGATAACCCATTTAGAATGTGCATCCTGGTGCCGCGATATCACCTCCACAGAGTGGAAGTCGTAGGTTGTTGTTCCACTGTAGCGGACGGCGGATTCCCAGAATCAATTGTCGTGAAGGTGACGAAGTTTGAAAGGGGATTCGAACGAGTCAATCGCGTTTGAGGGGCCGGACAGATCAAGGGCCACCCTTGGGGCGGCCCATCTGCGCAAACTACGGGATGTTGATCTGGTTTGTTTAGTTGTTGTTGTG
>NZ_JACHIO010000011.1 GCF_014203225.1 Granulicella mallensis
GCCTCAGGGCATGACGGCCTCTCCGCCAAAACGTAACCCATCGTTACGCCTCACATCGCAAGATACAAGGGCATGGCTTCAGCCATGCCACAAAAGGCCGAACTCCAGGTTCATACCTCTCTGCCGAAGGCTGGAGTGAAGGCGTAGCCGAAACGACTAAATCGCCTTCTTACGTGCAGCCACCGCAATCAAAGGGATTGCGGTGGCTGCGTCCGTACCGAACTACTGACCGGCAGCTCCAGCAATCGAATCAAGCTTCGCAATCAACTCATATGGCAATTGCAGCTTCTCCGCCGCCATATTCTCGCGAAGATGCTCGACGGAAGAAGTCCCGGGAATCAGCAGGATATTGGGCGAGCGCTGCAGAAGCCACGCGAGCGCAACCTGCATCGGAGTAGCCTGCAAGGATGCTGCCGCGGCATCGAGCACTCCCGACTGTAGGGGCGTAAATCCTCCCAGCGGAAAGAACGGCACGTAAGCGATGCCTCGTACGGCGAGGTCCTCGATAAAGCTGTCGTCACTCCGGTTGGCCACGTTGTAGAAGTTCTGCACGCAGACGATCTCGGTGATCGTCTCGGCCTCTTTGAGTTGCGCTGGAGAGACATTGCTGAGGCCAAGATGGCGAATAAGGCCCTGTTGTTTGAGTTCGGCAAGGACCGTCAACGGCTCAGCAATCGATCCCTCCGTGGGGGCCGCGAGTCCTCCCACCCGAAGATTGACGACATCCAGTCTGTCGACACCGAGGTTGCGGAGATTATCGTGGACGCCATCGATCAACTCCTGCCGCGAGAGCGCATGGATCCAGGACTTATCCTCACCCCGCCGGGCGCCGACCTTGGTAACGAGGACAAGACCATCCCGATAAGGATGCAGCGCCTGCTTGATGATCTGGTTCACGACGTGGGGCCCGTAGAAGTCGCTGGTGTCGATATGATTGACTCCAAGCTCGAGGGCCTCGCGCAGAACAGAGATGGCCACATCGATATCGCGCGGCGGTCCCCAGACCTGCGGCCCGGCGAGTTGCATGGCTCCATAACCCATTCGGTCCACGGCCATCGAAGTACCTGGAAGCGTGAAGCTGGCATTGAGATCTCTAGAATTCGTCATTCTGTTTTCCTCTTGACTGTTAGTGGTCTTACCTGTGGTTAGATGAAGAAAGCTTCAGGTTAGGAGTTCGCATTTGCCGCAAAGCTTGAAATCCCCCTTATCTCCCCGAAAAACGCCGGTTCAGGTGCGTTCAGTCGCCAGCGTGGACGCGATTCTCGAAGCGACTATTCAGGTTTTGCTCAGCGTAGGAAAGGAGCGGCTGACCACGACAAGAGTAGCGCAGCGAGCGGGAGTGTCCGTTGGAACCTTGTATCAGTACTTTCCCAATAAGAGTGCTCTCTTACAGGCTGCGTTGAAGCGTCATCTGGACGAAGTCCATAACATTATCGTTCGTACCTGCCGAGAGCAGGAGGGCCAAACGCTTGCGCAGATGGCTACCGTTCTCATCACCGCTTTCCTTCGGGCCAAGATGAAGGATGTGAAGACGAGTGTCGCTCTCTACTCCGTGAGCTCCGATGTGGATGGAGCGAAGATCGTGCAACAGTCAGGCATTCGGTCCAATAAAGCGATTGCAGGCATGCTGGCAAGCTCCTCCGATCCGTTGACGACCGATCCACAGCTCGCGGCTTCGATGCTTCAGGGGGCGATGGTTGGGGTCAGTCGTAGGCTGCTGGAATCAACTTCTCCAGAGAAGCAATTCGAGCCTTTGCTGCAGGAGCTTATCTTTCTTGCATGCGCCTATCTGAAAGCCTGTTCTACGCGGTTATCTGTCTAATCAGTGGTTTTTAGCCGCCGGGGTCTGTGTGGCGGCGTGGGCCGTGGCTAGCAAAGACAAGAGGGCTGGAGAAATTCCAAGGCGTTGTGCGGCAGGAATATCCAGCACGACCTGCTCTCCGCAGAGTGCAGAGCTTATGTGGGAGAGACCGGTTGCCTCCGCCACGATGGCCCCCTGATCGGCATCGGGCCAAAGGATAAACGAGAGATCTTTTTCGCGATAAACATCTTTGCAGTCGTCGTCGGCCTGTTCGAGTGCGAGCTGTTGCAGTGGGGGCCAGATCACTGAGGATGAATACGAAGCATCTTCTGCCTTGTACCCGACCCTGGAGCCGGGGAGCATGGTGAGCCAATCGATGGCCGCTCCTGTGGTGACGTCATAAACCAGCGCTTCATCGTTGTTTTCGGGATGCGCCCCTCCGCAATCATAGGCGTCTACGGTTAATACGCTCAGATAACGGGGACCGCGCATGGAAATCGACAGCTTGTGTTCGTAGACAGAGTCGCCCTGGTCCGGGTGCATCTTTCTTTCAGCGGCCCTGCATTCGTGAAGTGCTTTGCGTGTATCTGAATCGAGGCGATCGAATTTTGAGTTGAGCGTCGCCGCCATAGGGGACGATACGTTCTCGTTAGGAACAACGCGCGGAAAGGAATCTACGTCCTCACTAATTGCAGGCAGGAGCCGAAGCTTCACGTGTCCGGTTGCGGTCGATGTATTCATGGTTTGGGAGCCTGCCGATGGTTGGACGGCAGGTTGAGCCGCGACTTTTGCGGCAGGCGAAGAAGGTGTCCTGGAACAAGAGGTTAGCAGCGTCATCAGCATTCCTGTCATTGCGACCTTCCGAAATTCGCTGGAGTGCATGTCCCGGTCTTCCTCTCAAGCTAGGCTATCTCATTGGTTGGGTGATGGGTCTTGCTTGCGCTTGCGATAAAACTGCGGACACTTTGGACGTCAAAGGCTTTCAGCGCATCTGATTGGAGGGACGCTGGGAGAACTCGAGTGCGCGTCACAGACCATACACTTACGGCGACCGATCCGCTGGCGCAGAGGATCTGGGATCAGGTGGCGCAGTCACCGCTGCGCAGCCTGTGGGACTTTGAAGGTGCAAGTCCGAAGCTCGTGTGGAAGCGTACCTTCCAGGCGATGATGAGCGACAACCTGCTCTCCCGGGCGGCCGAGATGGGATATTACTTCCTCTTTGCGCTGTTTCCAACGCTGGTTTGCGCGAGCTCGATCCTGGGACTGGCAGCGCGGCAGGCATCGCGCATCTACGACAGCTTGTTGCACTATCTCGCGCTGGTGGTGCCGGGGTCGGCGTACAACATCGTCATCGAGACCTTCAACCAAACGGCTGCTGCGGCAACAGGCGGCAAGATCACGTTGGGATTGGTAGCCGCCTTGTGGTCGGCGTCGGTGGGGTTCGCTGCGATCCAGGATGGCATGAACACGGTGTACAAGGTGCGCGAGTCGCGGCCCTACTGGAAGGCGCGCGGCGCGGCGATCCTCGTTACGATGCTGCTGTCGGTGATGGTGACGGCGAACCTGGGGGTGCTGCTGGGCGGGGACCTGATTGCGAAGCTGGTCTATGTGCGCATCTGGCATCATGCGTTGGCAACGACTGCGGCCATTGTCGTTCATCTCATCCAGTGGGTTGCGGCCAGTGGTCTGCTGTTGTTGCAGTTCAGCACGATCTATTACTTCGCTCCCGATCTGAAGGCCAAGCGCTGGCACTGGATCACTCCCGGAGCTGCCATCGGAATCTCGGGCTGGGTGCTGGCCTCGCTGGGACTGCGAGTGTATCTGCACTTCTTCGACAGCTTCACCCTCACGTACGGATCACTGGGAGCTGTCATCATCCTGTTGACGTGGTTCTACATCACCGGGCTCATGCTGCTGCTGGGCGCGGAGATCAACAGCGAGATTCAGGCGGCAGTGATCGAGAAGCAGTTGAAGGCAGCCGGCGTGATTCCGCCGGAGGTGGTCGCGGAGCCTCCTGTGAGGGATCTACCGGGTTCCGGCGAAGTGCGATAACGATTTCGATATCGCCGTCGAGAGACGAGCATTCTCTTCCTGCGTTCGAACGCCAACGCGGAAGTGTCCGGCAGGAAGAGTCTCGTAGTTCGCGCAGGCGCGCAGGACGATCTGGTGAACAACGATCATGTGCTGCCAGAAATGATCCGGATCGATGGTCGAGGGCAGTCGAAATAGAAGGAAGTTCGCAGCCGAGGGATAGACGAGAAGCCCAAGCCGTTCTAGATCGTTTTGCAGTGTGCTTCTGCGCTCAATGTTTTCAGCCCTCGAACGAACAGCATAGGCCTGGTCGTCCAGAGCCGCGCTCACAGCACGAGAGGCGAGAGTGGTGATGGGCCAGGGCGGCAGGCTCTCGTTGAGGGATGACACCAGTGCACGATGGCTAACCGCGTAGGCCACTCGCAGGCCCGGAATGCCATGGAACTTCGTGACGGAACGAAAGACGATCAGATTCGCGAAGCGATCGACCGCTGTTGTGAGCGAGTGCTCAGAGATGTAGTCGATGAATGCTTCGTCGAGGAATACGTAGGTGTTTGTTGCAGCAGCCCTCGTGACTAGATCATGCAGCGTTTCAGCGTTGTGACAGACGCCCGAAGGGTTCTGGGGATTCGCAAGGAGGATGGCGTCGTGCTGTCCGGCGGTCAATGCCGCGGGATCATAGCTGAATTTCGATTGAGTGCTTAGCTCATGGAGGCAGACTTCAACGCCTGCACGCTCAAGTGTTCTTCGATATTCGACGAAACCGGGGACCGGAAGCAGGCAGCGACGAATCTTTAGCGTTCGTAGGGCTGCTTCGAGCAGGGGGACGAAGCCGTTGGCGACCGCGATGTTTTCAGGGGCGACGCCTGCATAGCGCGCGATCGACTGTTTGAGTTCGAGCTCCTGCAGATCGGGATACTCCGTCAGCGTCGATAGGTCGTCGAGACTCGCGCGCAGTGTCGTCAGCACGGCAGGCGGTGGGCCTGCGGGATTGATGTTGGCGCTGAAGTCCAGAAGTTGCGACGGAGCGATGCCGAATCGTTCGGCAATCTGCCGGAGTTGACCGCCATGCAGAGGGTAGGACATATCAGCTTCGCTTCCTTGGCTGAGCGAGCGCAGTTAGCAGAACACCCAGGGTTAATCCAACAAGTGACGCTATGGATACGAGACGAACGGCCTGGACTGCTTTGGAGGGCCTGGCGGAAGGGAACTCCTGCCCCATGCGCTGCGCTGGGATAAGTTCACCCGAATACGTGTTGTCTCCACCGAGCGACACATGCAGAGCTCCGGCCATTGCACTCTCCGGTTGGCCTGCGTTGGGACTCTTGTGTTTACTGCCATCGCGCTGCCAGGTCTGCCATGCGGCTTGTGCGTCAGAGGGTGCGACGAGATGCGATGCCGCGACGAGGCTGAGAGCAGTCAGGCGTGCGGGAATGTAGTTTGCCGCGTCGTCGAGGCGGGCAGCAGCTTTGCCGAAGTAGAAGTAGCGGCTGTCGGCGTGGCCGATCATGGAGTCGAGCGTGTTGATCGCCTTGTAGGCCATCGCGAGGGGAACACCGCCAAGCGCCATGTAGAACAGCGGCGCCATGATTCCATCGGATGCACTTTCGGCGACAGTCTCGATGACTGCACGGCTGATTTCCTGTGCATCAAGCTGTTCGGTGTCGCGGCCGACGATCCGCGCAAGGCGTTTGCGTGCGAGAGGCAGATCGTCGTTCTGTAGTGCGTCGGTGACGGCTCTAGCTTCCTGTTCGAGATTGCGCGCCGCGAGACAGGTCCAGCCCAGCAGGAGCTCTGTCGCGTCTCCGAGAGAACTACAGTAGCGGCGCGTGAACTGGAGCAGACCTGCGGTAAGCCAATACGTTGATCCAACGACGGCGACGGTGAGAGCTACGCCTGAGAAGAGCTCGGATGCGACGGTTTGGTCAGGATGGCGGAGCGCTGACTCACCACGCGAGATTGCGAGGCCGATGAGGCGGACTGGGTGCGGAAGCTCCTCGGGATCGCCGGCGATCTGATCGAGTAGATAAGCAGAGGGAAGAAGGGTGCTCCGATTCAAGACTGCGTCTCCTTGCTGTTTTGTGCGCTGTAGGAGAGGCCTGCGCAGGCGAAGATCTGTTCCATGTCGAGCGAGGCGCGCACCGTATCGGCAAGGCGATTCAACGACTCTTCGCGCTGCTGCTTCCAGTGATTGAGAGACATGTCCCGTGCCAAGCCATAGAAGGCCCGGGCAGCCGCGAGAAAGATGTGGCGGAAGTTGTCGTCGTCGAAGAGGCCGTGGAGGTAGCTTCCGAAGATGCGTCCTTCGTGTGCGGTGCAACCGTCGAGAAGGCTGTCCGCAGTCGATTCAGTCTCAAGCTGCGCAAACGGTTTTGCGCCTTCGAGGTAGCGGGTCTCTCCGATGTGAATCTCGTACCCGCTGATGGGCAGAGGCGGCGTGGGCTGGCTGAAGAGCGAGGTAGCGATGAGTTGGCCGGAGCTGATTCTTGTGACCTTTTGTGGCTGCATCGTCGTGTGGATCGGCAGCAGCCCCAGCCCGAGGATCACTCCCTCGCGTTCCATGCCTTGTGGGTCGGCGATCTCTTCGCCAAGCATCTGCATCCCGCCGCAGATGCCTACAACGAGTCCGGTGCGGGCATGATCTGCGAGCAGGGGTGCCAGGCCTTCGGAGCGCATCCACAATAGATCGTCCGCCGTCTGTTTGCTGCCGGGAAGAATGACGATGTCGGCGTGAGTCAGCTGTCCCGCCGTGCGACAGAATCGCAGCGATACCGAGGACTCTGCGCGCAGGGCGTCGAAGTCCGTGAAGTTGGAGAAAGAAGGCAGTGCGATCACGGCGATTCGCAGTGGCCTTGCCGGATCGCTGGTAGAAGACCATGGCTCGCTATGTTCGGAGACGGGAGCGGGAAGCCCGAGGCTGTCTTCTTCGTCGATCGTGAGTTGAGGAAGATAGGGCACAACTCCGAGGCATGGCTTCTTGAGGCGTTCTTCGATCATGCGGACGCCGGGTTCGAGAAGTGAGACGTCGCCGCGAAATTTGTTGATCAGGAAGCCATGAATGCGATCCTGCTCGTGGGGTTCAAGCAGGGCAACGGTGCCAAAGAGCGAGGCGAAGACTCCGCCACGATCGATATCGCCGACCAGCAGGCAGGCGGCATCGGCGAGTTCGGCCATGCGCATGTTCACGATGTCGTGTTGTTTGAGATTGATCTCAGCCGGCGAGCCTGCGCCTTCGAGGATGATGACATCGTTCTGCGCGGCGAGGATCTCATAGCTCTCACGCACGACCGGCAACAACTCTTCCACGCGGCGCAGATGGTAGTCGGACGCCGTGAGCTTGCCCCAGATCTTTCCTCGCACCACGATCTGCGAGGTCATGTTTCCCATGGGCTTCAGGAGGATGGGATTCATGTGGACCGAGGGGAGAATGCCTGCGGCTTCGGCCTGGAGCGCCTGGGCGCGGCCGATCTCGAAGCCCTCTGGTGTGACGGCGGAGTTGAGCGACATGTTCTGCGACTTGAAGGGCGCGACTCGATATCCCTCCTGCGCGAAGATGCGGCATAGCGCTGCCGTCAGCAAAGACTTGCCGACGTGCGAACTGGTTCCGAGCACCATGATGGCGCGGGCTCTCACGAGGCAGTGTCCTCCGTGTAGCGGTCGTAGCATACGGCGGTGGCAAGGGGCACGCGCTTCTCCCATCCAAAGCGTTCGAGGTCAGGGGCCGAGGCAAACTGATCGACGTAGCCCAGGCAGAGGTACGCGACGGGAAGAATGTGTTCCGGGATATGCAGCACTGCGCGGAGCCGCACGGGATCGAGAATGCTGACCCAGCCGACACCGACTCCTTCGGCGCGCGCAGCCAGCCAGAGGTTCTGGATGGCGCATACGGTCGAGTAGGCCGCGGTCTCGGGCATGGTGTGACGGCCCAACCTGTGGCCGCGCGCGGCTTGCGTATCGCACACCACGCAGAGGTTTTGTGGCGCTTCAAGAATGCCTTCGAGCTTGAGGGCCGAGTACTGTTCGCCTTGCGCTCCGGAGTAGGTGGCAGCCGCCTGGAGGTTCGCTTCTTCGAAGATGTTGTGCACCTCTTTGCGGGTGGCAAGATCACGAATCACGATGAAGCGTGAAGGCTGCATGAGCCCGACCGAGGGGGCACTGTGCGCTGCGGCCAGCAGCCGTTGGAGCAATTCATCGGGCAATGGACGATCGACGACGAAGCCGCGGCGGACATCACGCCGCGCGGCGATCGTGCGATAGACTGCTGCCCGCTCGGATTCGCTGAAGGCCAGGTCTTCGGGGTTTACCAGGCTCTCGACCATTTAGGACCGCCTTTGGACTCGGGACGAAGACGCGACTCGACGCCCGCGTTGAACTCGATGAGACGGCCGAAGAGCCAGATGACATCGGAGAGCCGGTTGAGATAGGGAAGGATCGTGGGCTGCACAACGCCTCCGCTATCGATGAAGCGGACGGCTGCGCGTTCCGCGCGGCGGCACACGGTGCGGGCCATCTCGTACGCCGCGGATTCGGTATGGGCTCCGGGCAGCGACCAGTCGGAGAGGATGCCCTCGGTCGCTTCAATCTGGTGGACGAGGTTGGTGAGCTTGTCGATGTCCTCTTCGGAGACGACCGGCGGCTGCTTCTTGCTCTCGGGTGGTGTGGCGAGGGCAGAGCCGACGCGAAAGAGCGTTCGCTGGATGTCTTCGGTCCAGGTAGCGATCTCCTTGTTTTGGCAGATGCTGCGGGCGAATCCGAGGACCGTATTCAGCTCGTCGACCGAGCCGTAGGACTCGACGCGAAGGTCTGCCTTGGAGACGCGGATGCCGCCGGCCAGGCCGGTCTGTCCGCCGTCGCCGCGTTTAGTTGCAATGCTCATGATTGATCTCCTGATGTTGCGGGCTAAGGGTCTCTTCCATCGTGATGCGCAGTGTCTTGATGAGGGCCGGGCGGTTGTATTCGAGGACCAGTTCGTCGTTGAGAAAATCCAGAACGAGGGGCGGTGTTTCCGAGAAGAGGAGCTCTTCTGAAAAGAACCAGGGCTTGGTTGGGCCAAGCTCTTCGATCGTGTTGGCGCGGACGATCACTGCGGGCACCTCGAAGACACCAGCCTGTAGAAGAGTGTAGGCGCGATGATAGCCATCGCGCAGAAACCAGCGGTCACGATAAGACGCGACCTCAAAGAAGGGGCCGCCTGCGTGGACGCTGAGCGGAAAAGCTGCGTCGATCGTGGTCCGAAGGTGCAGGTTCGGGTTTGTCGATTGCAGGACCAGGGTGTGGGCCGCAGTGTCTTGCAGCCGGTCGAAGAGAACGGGCTTTGCAGGACCGAAAGAAAAGTCGAGCAGGGCCGTCCAGTTTTTTGCCGCGGGCGCTGGGGGATGCGGAAATTCAGGGTTGAAGGAGAGCCTGCGCTGAAAGGCGAGAAGAGATCGCAAATCGACGACACCCAGAGACCAGGTGAGGCCTGTCATCTCGTCGAGCAGGTCCGGTCTTGTGGCGTGCTCCAGAAGCGCATCCATCAGCTGCGCGCTCTCTTGTGCGAGCACGACGGTTGACTGCTGAAAGGGCGTACGCTGTGCAACCAGATGCTCGGCTTGCGATGGCTTCGTGCGGTCGAAGGTGCCGGCGCGAAACTCGTAGTCATCGAGTCCCCAGGCGGCAAGCTCTCGAACATGGACCTGCTTGTGGCTCATAGGCTCTCCAGGTTGATTGGATAGGAGAACGTGCAACAGTACGAGTTCGTTTTCTCCCATGCTTCCTGCTCGCTGCAACCGTGCAGAGAGCGCAGGACGGTGCGCATGACACCGCCGTGCGTGACCACGGCGATTCGCTGGCTTTCGGCAAGACTGCGGAGAGGAGTAATTTCAGTCATGACTCTGCGCTCGAAGTCTGCGAAAGATTCACCACCGGGTGCGGTTAAAGCAGGAAAGGTCTCGCTCCAGCGGCGCGCGTAGTCTGCATCGCGCTGTTCGATCTCGGCCCAGGTCAGGCCCTCCCAGTCGCCGAAGTGAATCTCGCGCAGGCCCTGTTTGGGGGTGAGCGGTGCCTTGAAGGCTTGCGCGAGCGGTTCTGCTGTGTCCACGGCACGACGCAGGTCGCTGCAAAAGATCGCATCGAAGTGTTCGGCTGTGAGGCGCGCGATCAGGTCTGCGACCTGTTGTTGGCCAGTGGTGTTGAGTGGCGGGTCGGAGTGTCCGCAGAAGGTTCCCGCCAGGTCGGTTCGGGCGTGACGAATGAAGAGGAGGCCGTTCACAGGGTCCACGCTCCGCAGAGATAGACGCCGATTTCAGCGAGCTGATTGGTGGCTCCGAAGCAGTCGCCGGTAACACCGCCGATGCGGCGTTTGTAGTAGAGGCCGGTGAGCGCCGTCAGTGCGATAGAGACAAGGATCGGAGCGACCGCGCCCGTTCTGAGCAGACAGGCTGCGACGGCAAAGCTGAAGAGGGTGCCGCCGATGAGGGTACCGGTTGAAGTGAGGCGTGCGATGCGCGCGCCCTGTCCATTGAACTCCTGTCCTTCGGTTTGTGTGCGGGCTGAAGGGAGGAAGTAGCTGAGGGGAAGCGTCGTCCAGCGGCAGAGCATGTGGGCCACGATGAGATAGGTGGCAACCTGTGCCAGGGGGAGAGAGGCGATCAGCACGATGCGGCCAAGAAGGCTTAGCCCGAGCGCGATGCCTCCGTAGCTGCCGATGCGGCTATCGCGCAGGATGCGCAGAATCTGTTCGCGGTCGTTTCCGCCGCCGAAGCCATCGGCGGTATCGGCCAGGCCGTCCTCATGCAGGCAGCCTGTTACGAGGACGAGGCATAGAACAACGAGGAAGGCAGCGACAAGCCTGGGAAGATGCGGGGCGAGCAGAAGATGCAACAGTGCGGCTATACCGCCGACCACAATGCCTACGAGCGGGAAGAACTTGACAGCTCGTGAGAGGGCGTCGACCTCGTAGGGTTGCGATGGGACGGGAATACGTGTGAGGAACTGGAGGGCGGAGAGAAACTCCGATCCTGTCCTGCGGATATAGGCGGCCGGGCTCATTACGCGGCTCCGCTCACGCCTGCCGAGGTGAAGGTCGCCATCTGCGTGTAGAGCGCGACGGCCGATTCGAGGATGGGCATGGCGAGCACTGCGCCGGTACCTTCGCCGAGACGCATGTGGAGGCTCAGAACGGGCACAAGGTTCAGGTGCTGCAGCAGGAGCCTGTGTCCTGGTTCTTCGGACTGGTGTCCCGCGATGAGATAGCCCTGGGTGTTGGGAGCGATGGCAACGGCAATGGCTGCGGCTGCGGTGGAGATGAATCCATCAATGACGATGACGAGCTTGTGCTGTGCGGCCGCGAGAACCATACCGGCCATCGCGGCGATCTCCAGACCGCCGACGCAACGCAGCACTTCAAGCGGCGAAGCATTCGCAGCGGAACCGCCGAAGTGCTTCTCCACGACGGCCTGCACGACGTTGACCTTGCGGGTATGAGCTTCAGGATTGAGGCCTGTGCCTCGGCCCGTAGCTTCAGCGGCTGCAGAGCCTGTGAGGGCGCAGGTGATGGCACTGGCCGAGGTCGTATTGCCGATGCCCATCTCGCCGATGGCAATCATCGTCTGCCCGGCGGCAACGGCGTTGGCGGCGATCTCCGCGCCGACGGCGAGGGCCTGCGCCAGTTGCTCGTCTGTCATTGCTGCCTCGTGCAGCATGTTACGCGTGCCTCTTGCAACCTTGTGGTGGAGCAGTCCGGGGATATCGTTGAATTCGGTGTCAACGCCGACATCGACGATGCGAAGTTCTGCGTGATGCAGTCGCGCCAGCACGTTGACCGCAGCTCCCTGGGCGAGGAAGTTCAGCACCATCTGGTGCGTGACTTCGCGGGGGTAGGCGCTCACGCCCTCTGCGGTGATCCCGTGGTCCGCGGCGAAGACGTAGACGCCTTTGCTGATGGGCTCAGAGAACTTTTCTTCGCGAATGGCGACGATCTGGGCTGCAAGATCTTCCAGCCGTCCCAGGCTGCCGAGGGGCTTCGTAAGGGTGTCAAGATGCGCTCGTGCTTTTTGTCGCCAGAGTTCGCTGGGGAGCTCGATGCCGTGCGTGATCGAATCGAGTTGTTGCGTGAGGGAATTCATCGGGTCTCCTGGGCGATAGCTTCTGTTGCCGAATGCCGGATCTGTTCCACCAGGTGCTGTGCCACTGCTGGCGCCGTGCGAAAGTGCAGATGGACGTAGCTCGCGAGAACATTCCCGAGACTGTAGCCTTCCTCCTCCTGCTGTCCGGAGAGGGAGTACTGCACGCAATAGCTGGTGGATATTGTGGGTGCGTTGGTGACGCGAGAGTAGTGGAAGCTATGGCCTCGCAGAACTGTCCCGCGTGTGCCGAGCAGACAATCCTGCGTGAGTTCAACGGTGACGTAGCCGAATCGAACGAGCTTGCTCGTCATCTCCATCGCGAGGGGGAGCACGCTCGCCATGTTGTGCGCTGTGCCGTCGGCTGCTGTGAGCCGCTGCGAGAGATAGATCATGCCGCCGCACTCGGCATAGACAGGACGATCAGAGGCGGCGAAGTTTCGAATCGATGAGAGCATCGAGGTGTTTGCGCTGAGTTGCTGCGCATAGAGCTCCGGATAACCGCCGCCCAGGTAGAGAGCATCGAGGTCAGAGGGAAGCGATGCATCCAGCAAGGGGCTGAACGGCACAATCTCTGCACCGTGCTGGCGCAGGAGATCGAGGTTGTCCTCGTAGTAGAAGCAGAATGCGCGGTCTCGCGCTACGCCGATTCGTACGGTGGTCTTCGGTGTCTCTCGCAGTGAGGGAGCCTGTTCGAGATCCAGTCCGCATTCAAGCGAGAGGAGCGCGTCCAGATTAAGGTGCTCTTCCGCGAGGGCGGCCAGCCTGTCGAGCTGTTGCTCGTGGTCTTCTGACTCCTCTGCCGTGCGCAGGCCGAGATGCCGTTCGGGAATGGAGATCAAGGGCTCGCGCGGCAGCCAGCCGAGGATAGGTGTCTGGCAGGCGGAGAGGATCGCCGTTTCGAGCATCCTGAAGTGGCGCTCGCTGGCGACGCGGTTGAGAATAATGCCTGCCAGCGGAAGCTCGCGGTCGAAGTGCTCGAAGCCCAGGACGACGGCAGCGATGCTCCTGGCACTCTTGCTGGCATCCAGCACCAGGACGACGGGCAGCTTCAGCAGTTTGGCGATCTCTGCGCTGCTCCCGGTTTCGGTGGCGCCGTCCTTGCCATCGAACAGGCCCATCATGCCTTCTACAACGACGGCATCGGCGCCCTCCGCGTTTTGGCGGAGAACTTCTTCGTTCGCTTCGCGTGAGAGCATCCACGTGTCGAGGTTGCGCGCGGTGCGCCCGGCGATGCGCGTATGGTGGCCTGTATCGAGAAAGTCGGGGCCGCCTTTGAAGGGCTGAACGATTAGCCCGCGGCGACGCATGGCGGCGAGGATCGCAAGCGTGACGGTGGTTTTGCCCACCCCGCTTGCGGTTCCGGTGATGAGAAATCCCTTCACGATTGCACCTTCGCGGGGACGGAGCCTTTGAGTGCGAGGGGAAGCCCCGCGATCATGAAAAGCACCGTGTCCGCTGTCGCGGCAACACGCTGATTGATCTCGCCGACGAGGTCGCGAAAACGGCGGCCAAGTTCGTAGGCCGGAACGACGCCGCTCCCCACCTCGTTGGATACGAGAACGACGGCGCAGGGTGCTGTGCTGAGTGCGAGACAGAGGTCTGCGATATGTGCCTGGAGCTGTTCGGAGTCGTCACCGCAGGCCTCGAGGAGGTTCGCTGCGAAGAGCGTGAGGCAGTCGATGAGAAGGACGTCGCAATTCTTACCTGCTTCGCGAATCGTCTTGGACAGGTGGAGCGGCTCTTCGATGGTGGCCCAGGACGAGGGCCGTTCGGCGCGATGACGCTCGATCTTGGCGTGCATCTCGGCATCGTCGCGGCGTTCCGCGGTGGCTACGAACGTAACTCGCTCGGCACGTTCGCCGATTTGTTGCGCATACCGGCTTTTGCCGCTGCGAACGCCGCCGAGCACGAGGGTTACGGAGACGGGTTGATGCTGCATACATCGCTCCTGGCATCCAGTCTGAGATCGCCGGACACTGAGCGGGAGATGATAAATAGGCAGCCGCCACGATGCCTGGAAGGCCGTGGATATGCTCTTCAACTCTCCCAGCGAAGTTGAATTAAGCCCGTCTCTGGCCGGTCTCCTGACTTGCGCCTCGTGGAGCTTGAGCGGCCTTCCCAGGACTCTGATCCCAGTGACCTTATATGCCAAACTCTTAGCGCTTACAGTTACGCGGTAGTGACGGATTTGCACCGTCTTCCCGAACACCAGATATCCGAGTTATACCGCTCGCGGAGGAGGTGGGTCAATCGTAGGGAGTGTGGTATGGCGGAGAATTGGATGTCTTTGTCGTTGCCGTTGCTTTTCTGGTTGTCATTCCGAGCGCAGCGAGCGAATCTGCTTCCTCCCGTTCTCCGTTTGTAGCGCCAGAGAAGTATAGGCAGCAAAAGTTATGTTCTGGACGATGACATCTGTTCTGGTGCGAGCAAAAAGCGGGAGGAAGCAGATTCGCTCGCTACGCTCGGAATGACAACCAGAAAAACAACAGCAATAGATCATCCCCGGAATTGTTGCAGGGCCAGAACCATGTCATCACTGGATTCGAGATTCTCCAGCCCCACATACTCTGCCGCCATGACCTCTGCCAACTGGCGGGGGCGTCCCAGCCGTTCGGCGGAGTTTTCGGTATCGACTACGAGGGCGGTGGTCTTGATCCGGCTCGCAATCTCCAATGCCTCCTGCCAGGGGTCGCCCTCACCCAGAGAGACATTTGCTCGCCCATCGGTGAGAAGCACCAGGACCGTTGCCGGTGTCAGGTAGTTTTGTGCGAGATCGAGGGCATGGGCCAAAGGGGTTCTGCCGCCCGTGGGTAGGTACTCGAAGGCGGTGATGGCTTCGGGGAGTGTCCGCGTCGGCTCAAGCACCACCTGCGCTGCCGTGCCGCGAAAGACGATGATGGCAGCCTCGTCGCCATTCTTGAAAGAACGTGTCAGCAGGCTGGAAGCCGCGCCTTTGACCAGGCGCATTCTCTCCTGCGCTGCGTGAGAGCCGCTTGAATCGATGACGAAGAGATATCGGGTGCCTGTTGTCGGCTGCCGCACTCGTTCGTGGAGATCCTGCAGGCGCGGTTGGAGGCTTCCGGTCTCCATTACGGCGTGGTTCAAGGTAGCGCGAAGGTCGAGCTCCACGGGAGTTTCAGACCGGCGTGTTCCGACCACCGGCCCCGGCTGGTTCGCCAGTGCCGGAGCGCTGCTGCCGCGTGTCGCGGCGTCCTCAAACTTCGCTTGCACCTTGGGCGTTTTGATCTCCCTGGGAGCGAAGATTCGTTCCTGGGCCTCACCTGCGTTCTGCGCCTGGTCTTTGTCGGAGGCCTCGGAAGGAGCGTCTGGCGGTGTCTGGGGTGCTGGCGGTTGGGGTGCCGGGGGACGGCCTCGCTCCTGGGCGCGATGAGCCAGCACCAGCGGCAGTACGGCGGCTACATGGTGGGGCTGTACCGAGACATCGCCGGTGAGGGCGGCGTAGGCGATGGAGGCTCGAACCGCCGCGAGATCGGCGCGCAGGGAGCGCACGCCTCTTTCGCAGACGGCGGCACTGATCTGCGCGGGAATCTCTCGCGAGCACAGAACGCCGGAGAGCTGCGCGCGCGCGCTGAGGATCTGCTCGCGAAGCTGCTGTTCTATCTCCGCCCAATCGGCGAGGAAGCCGGCCGGATCGCGGTCGAAGGCGATCCGGCGCTCGACGACGGTTTGCCGTTCGGCTGGCTCCAGAGGCGCAGTGATGTTGACCGCGAGCGCAAAGCGGTCGAGCAGTTGGGGACGCAGCAGGCCTTCTTCCGGGTTCATGCTGCCGAGCAGGACGAACTCGGCTGCGTGCGAGGCGCTGAAGCCTTCGCGCTCGATCACGTTGACTCCGCTGGAGGCAGTGTCGAGCAGGGTGTCGCCCAGATGGGCCGGGAGAAGGTTGACCTCGTCCACGTAGAGGACGCCGCCGTGCGCTTCGGACAACAGACCGGGCTTTAGCGCGGGGTCGCCTTTGAGCGCGCGCTCCAGGTGCAGGCCGCCGAGCAGACGGTCTTCAGTCGCCCCGATCGGCAGATTGATGAAGGGACTGGGCTGGGGCAGGAGAGCGGCAAGCGCGCGCGCCGTGGTGGTCTTGCCGGCGCCTTTGTCTCCTCGCAGGAGCACGCTGATGCGCCAGTCCACGGCTGCGAGCAGCAGGGCCAGCTTCATCTCGTGCTGTCCGGCGATGGCGGAGAACGGATAGATGGACGGCTTCATTGGGCGATCTCGCGCCTCCGTTCGCCCTGGGCCTCTAACAGCGTCTCGCTCTCCAGCAAGACTTCGCGCAGGGCGTTCAAGGTCTCTGGTGCGGGGTTCTCCCAGAGCTCGCGCCGGGCTGCTTCGAGCAGCCGTTCGGCGATGGCGTTCAATGCCCACGGATTGGAGGCGCCTAGGAAGTCGCGCATCTCCTGGGACAGGGCATAGTGCTCGGCGAGGCCCTCGTAGACAAAGTCCGGAGCGATGTGTGCTGTGGAGTCGAAGCCGAAGATGTAGTCCACCGTGGCCGAGAGTTCCAGACCGCCCTTGTAGCCGTGCCGCTTGATGCTCTCGATCCACTTGGGGTTGATGACGCGGGAGCGGTAGACGCGCAGCGCTTCTTCTTTGAGGTCGCGGACCTGTGCATTCTCGGGGCGAGAGCTGTCGCCGAAGTAGGCCTTGGGTTGCACGCCTGTGAGCGCGCGGATGGAGGCGATCATGCCGCCGTGGAACTGAAAGTAGTCGTCGGAGTCGAAGATGTCGTGCTCGCGATTGTCCTGGTTGTGCAGCGCGACCTGGATCGACTTCAGGCGTTCCGCAAACACAGGCTGGGCATCGACGCCGTCCGTGCCCTTGCCGTAGGCGTAGCCGCCCCAGGCGAGGAAGGCGCGTGCAAAGTCCTCGTCGCCATGCCAATTGCCGGTTTCGATCAGCGGGAGAATGCCGGCGCCATAGGAGCCCGGCTTCGAGCCGAAGATGCGATAGCGAGCCTGGGCTTCCGCCTCATGCTCGGGAAGATCTTTGTGCGCCTCGAGATCGGCGAGGTAGTGCTTGCGTGGGAAGTTCTGTTCGAGCGGTTCGTCCAGCTCGACGACAAGGGAGATGGCCTGGTCGAACATATCGATCAGATGGGGAAAGGCATCGCGGAAGAAGCCGCTGATACGCAGCGTAACGTCCACGCGGGGGCGACCCAGTTGTTCGAGCGGAATGACAGCAACGCCTTCCAGTCTGCGGGACTGCGCGTTCCAAACGGGCTGCACGCCGAGCAGCGCAAAGGCTTCGGCGAGATCGTCGCCGTGGGTGCGCATCTGCGAGGTTCCCCAGACGCTCAGGCCCATCATCTCGGGGTATTTGCCTTCCTCTTTGCGGAAGCGTTCGATGGCTTCGCGCGCAAGTTGCTGCCCCACCCGCCATGCGGCCTGTGACGGCAAGGCACGCGGATCGACGGCGTAGAAGTTACGGCCTGTCGGCAGAACGTGGGCCATGCCGCGTGTCGGTGCGCCGGCCGGTCCGGCGGGAATGTATTTGCCTTCGAGGGCGTCGAGAAGGTGCTCGATCTCGTCGCCGGTCTGTTCGAGGTTCGGCACAAGTTCCTCGCAGGCGAAGATAAGGGATTGCGTAATGTCCTCTGATTGGAGGCCGAGCACGGCGCGCTGGACATCGGCGATCTTTTCCGTGCGAAAGCCGAGGGTCTCCAGCATGGTGAAGAGATCGAGCGAGGCACGGTCGAGCAGTTCCAGCACGTCAGCTCGTGTGTAGCAGGTCTGGTCGAGGATCTCTTGCGGCTCTTCCAGCCGTTCTCCTGGCTTGTCGAGAAGGCTCGCAAGGTCGAAGGAGAACGCCGTCGCGAGGCTCGCCTGCAGGCTGGGTGTGCTGATGTTCGCCAACCGCGTGAGCGAGCGAAGCATCTCGGGGAGCGGGGGCATCTGTCCCAGGATATGGAGGCCGTCGCGGATCTGGGCCATGCCCAGCTCGCAGAGATAACCGTCGAGGTCTTCGATGAGATGCGCAACCTCGTTGCCGGTCATCGAAGCCAGCGTCGTTGGAACACCCTCCGGCGTCAGCGCGTCGTCCCACTCATGAGTGTGGTCGCCGCGTTCGCGCGTGAGCATCGTCTTGGTGTCGAGATCGGTCTTGAGGTTGGTGCGCTCCACCAGCTCCCAGATCTGCTGTTGCAGGTACGGCAGCTTCTTGGGGTCCAGCTTTTCTACGGCGTAGTACTCGTTCACGAGCTGGTTCAGCTCTGCCAGGGGACCATAGGTTTCGGCATTGGTCATCGGCGGTGTGAGATGGTCGACGACGATGGCGTGGGCCCGCCGCTTGGACTGGCTGCCCTCGCCGGGGTCGTTGAGGATGAACGGGTAGACGAGCGGAAGATCGCCCAGCAGCAGGTCGGGGTAGCACTCGCCTGAGAGGCCTATGCCCTTGCCGGGAAGCCACTCAAGCGTGCCGTGCTTGCCCATGTGGACAATAGCGTCCGCGCCCCAGCCGCCCTCGGATTGCGGCGTTCCCAGCCAGCGGTAGAAGGCCGTGTAGTGGTGCGTCGGCGGCAGATCGGGCGTGTGATAGATCGTGTCGGGGTCGATGCCATAGCCGCGCGGAGGCTGTAGAGCGATGAGCGCATTGCCGAGATCCATCGCGGCGAAGAGGTAGTCGTGCTCATCTCCCCACGGCTCTTCCTGCTCGATGGAGACGACCTTGCCACCGATGGTGGGGAGCAGTTTCTTGTCTGTCTTTTTGGCAGGCAGAACGCTGAAGCCCCGGTCCTGGGGCTGACCCCAGAAGTCCTGCATCCTGCGGTTCGGCCGCTCGGGAAATGCGGCAAAGATCTTCCGGTAAACGGCTCGGGAGAAGCGCTTGGCTTGCGCGGGGTCGAGCGGATAGTTGTCGTCGTAGGTGCCATGCTGCAGCAGACTCTGCATCAACTCATCCGAGGTTTCTGGCAGGGCAGAGATGTTGTAACGGCGCGCACGCATGGCGTGGAGAGTGGTCAGAAGGCTCGCCGGTGTATCGAGGCCCACGGCACCGCCAACCTGCGAGGCCTTCGCCGCGGAGTTGGTCAGCACGAAGGCGATGCGGCGTTCGCGATTGGACTTGCGGCGCAGAGCCGCAAGACGTGCAGCAATTCCGGCAACGCGGTCCACTCTGTCCGGGTGGGCGACGTAGAGGTTGTCTGTACCGGCGGCACTGCGTTCTTTGAATGAGACCGGCACGGTGATGATGCGGCCATCGAACTCGGGAATGGCGACGTTCACGGCGGTGTCGAGGGCATTGATTCCGCGACGCGAGCCTTCCCACGCTCCGTACTGCATGCCGCTCGCGATGGCCTGCAGCACGGGAATGCCGAGCTGTTCGAGAGAGCCCACGGCCTCGCCTGCAATCGTTACAGCGCCGGTGTTCACCTCTCCCAGTGCAAACGACAACGTCGAGATCAGAACGTCTGCTTTGCCTTCGATCAGGCGGAAGGCTGCGGGGCGTCCGTTCTCCTTCGACTTGAGGCTTGAGGTGAAGATGCAGAGCGCATTCATGCCCTTGCTCTTTAGCGCTTCGGCGATCGCGTCGATGAAGCTGGTGTTTCCGCTCATGCGATGCGCGCGATAGAAGAGCACCGCTGCGGTCGGCTGGGCGGGATCGGCCTGGCGCTGCCAGTCTTCAAAGGTCGCGGCGTCCATCTCCGGCAGGTAGATTCCGTGCTCCGGCATTGGGCTTGGAGCGGTGTAGCCGAAGCCGGTAAGCATCAGGCGGTCGGAGAGGAAGCGGAACAACTCGCCGAAGTTGGAGACGCCTCCGAGATCGAGGTAGCCCGAGGCTGTCTGCATCACATCGGCGGGCACGTTGATCGTCTCGGAAAACTCCGAGGCGTTATCGCCTGTGCCGCTCACCAGCACCAGCGACTGCCCACGCTCGATGCAGGCTGCCTTCAGTCGGTCGAAGCCGGGGATGCCGCTGAGCGGCCCATGGCAGCGCACGACGATAACCTTTGCCTTGCTCATCTCGCCGAGGATCAGCACGTTCATCTGGTCTTCGGTGCGGAGCGCGTTCAGGGAAAAGCCACTGACGCGCAGCTCTTCCGGCAGCGTCTCCGAGGCCTTGATGAGCGTCAGCAGATCGGTGTCCGCGTGCGAGAGCAGCATGATCGCGCCATTCGGTTGCACGATCTCAAGCTGGGTTAGCCCCTCTGCCGGGCTGGGCAGGCGAACGTCCCAGTCGTAGTAGTTGAATACGTATTCGCTCAGCTCGGAGGGCGGCTGCAGGAAGCGATCCGCCTTCAGCATCGAGTCGATGTACTCGTAGATCTGGCGTACCTGCCACTCGCTGTTGACCGAGTGGAACCAGATGCTCTTGCCGTCGAAGACGAGACTGGCGACGTTCGCCAGGGCGCAGGGCCCGATGCACCCGCCCTTGGTCAGGTGGACGTCGTTGCGGATCTTGCGCTTGAGCCACTCCTCTGTGTAGACGTCGACCGGCACCGCGGCATAGCCGCGCTCGGTGATGCCGCAGCAGCAGCCGGTGTAGCAGTAGGTCAGGTGCGCGCGGTGCTGCGTGATGTTGAAGGCGCGCCCATCGGCACGGATGACGCGTTGGCGGTAGGTCGGCATGGCTACATCTGCTCCGAAGGGCTGCTTTGACGGGTTGGCTGGACGAGATGCGGGCCGCTGAGGAAAGGGCACGGAGGCATCGCTGCACGCGCGACACCGGTCGCGAAGCTGCGCAGGGTCAGCGGGGAGGGGTACGGGTTGTCTTCGATGGAACGTAAGCTCAGGCGCAGGGTTTCTGTCTCCGCAGAAAGTTGCAGTTCGAACCCTGGCAGGTCTCCTGGCTCAAAGACGACATCTAGGTGTCTGCCGCTATCCTTCCCCGGTCTTTTGCCGAGTGGTACCGCTAGCGGCTCATCTTTGTTTACAGTGGCGGGACCGCGCCGGTTTTGCTCCGGACTTCCCTTTTAAGCCCATGTGGGCACCGTAGGTCAACACCATTAGTATCACGCGTAATCCCACGCGGGACGTCACGATTTTGTCAGGAGTAACGCATCTCGTCCGAGGTAGGGAAAGCTCGCCCGCTTTGTTGAGCCGCGGCTTCCTGCCGCTCGGTCAGAGCTCCGAAGAGCAGGCCCAGCACGCTCCACAGCACGACCTGCGTCTCCCACGATGCGATGCGGAACTTCCAGAGCAGAGAGGCCGGAAAGCCTGCGGGGACTTCGTCGATGACAGGCATGAAATGAGCGCTGATTCCCGTCAGCAGTACGAACAAAAGGGCCGCGAGCAGCGACGCGTTCCAGGGGCCGAAGGGCTTCTTCAAGCGCCGTCCGGCCTTGATCGCCAGAATCAGGGACATCAGGGAGATGGCGATGAGCAGAAAATAGGCCCCGGTACGAACGCCGATCGTCTCCGGATTTCCAACTGACGGAGGATTTGCAGGGTACTTGAGCGACGGAACCAGAACGATGGCGATGAATCCCAGGCCCGCGATCAACGCGGAGAGCGCTCTGGGCCTGGCCGCGCTGAGACGGCCCCGCGCAAAGGCGAACACGATTCCGAAGATGCCGCCGAGCGCGGTGCTGTAGACCACAGCCCCGGTCAGCAATCCCAGGCCGCTTTGAATTTTGCGGCTGACCATCTCCGGCTCGGGAGCTTCGCCTTTGGCCTGGTCCATGCTGGTTTCAAAGGCGATAGCCCTGTCGACCTGAGGCTCGCCGATCCAGCGCGCGAACGCAAAGACGATCAACCCGGCTACGAGGCCGACCAGCATTCCACGAAGAAGCAGCGTACGGGCCATCGGGTTTAGTGGCAGGGAAAGCCGAGGAGATGGCGTCCATCGTGCACGAACTCATGGACAGCACGACCATGAATGAGAGAGGTGGCTCCCTGTTCCGCGCCGACAAAGTAGATCAGGAGCAGCATCAGCAGACCGCCGAAGAGCGCCCAGGGCAACAGCTCCCGCAACGGAACAACGGGGATAGATACCGGGGATGCAATGGAACCTGCGACAGATTGTGACATGTGGAAGTCTCCTGAACTGGTTGAGGGATAACGCAAGCTCAACTGAATCTGAGCCTAGTGAAGGCGAGGGGGAGTGTCAAGGAGTGGGGTAGGTCATGCGATTGCGCGAAGTGCAAACTGCGACGCTAAAGCGTCGGGGAACGCGCTGCGCGCAATCGGGTGACAGGTCCTGATAGCCGAAGCCCTCTCCCACGTAGAATGATTTGCGATGCAACCCTCCGAACCGCAAACTCTACCTGCCCGAATCACCTTGATCAGCCACGCCGCCACTCTTGCCCTGAAACGCGCTTCCTTCCCGCTGGACGAAGCTCTTGTCGAAGGCGAGCCGGAGAAGATTGCTGCCCTGGGCTGGACGGCTCCGCGCACACAGCAGATCTGCGCAGGCCCTGAGCAGCGCACGCGACAGACGGCGACAGCCCTGGGCCTTGAAGCATCTGTAGAAGGTGGGCTTGCCGATGTCAGCTACGGAGAGTGGAGTGGCAAACAGATCGACGAGATACAGGCGAGCGATCCGATAGGGTTAGCGGCCTGGCTTACCGATGTAAGTGCCGCGCCTCACGGCGGTGAGTCCTTCGTGCAGTTGATTGCCCGTGTGGGGCATTGGATGGAAGCGCAGACCGGTGCCGGGCACACCTTAGCCGTGACTCATCCCGCCGTGATTCGTGCGGCAATTCTCTATAGCTTGCAAGCTCCGCCGGAGTCCTTCTGGCGGCTTGAAATCTCGCCGCTCTCGGTGACTGACCTGCGATTTAACGGGAGGCTTTGGACGGCGCGTTCCACTGGATGTGCTCTCTCTCGCTCTTCAGGAAACTCATAGGTCCTCTCAGAGGCTGTGTGTTAGTCTGGCAAAACGTTCCAGGTGCCCGCAAGGGCATAAAAGGGAAGTCCGGTGTAAGTCCGGCACGGTCCCGCCACTGTAATCAGGAAAACGACTTTTCATAGGCCACTCGGTGCGATCGGGGAAGGTGAAGAGTCGGGAGCTTCGTAACAGAAGCTTCGCCTGATAGTCAGGAGACCTACCTGGAATCAATTTGATTCTTTTCCGCGTGGAAACGGGAAGCGATCGCTCATTTCATTTGAGCTTTGTGCCTCTTTGCCACGGATTGAGGTGCAGTTTGCTCGATTCGATTTTGTTGTTCGTTGGTTGTAAGACAAAACAAACTATCTTTCTCCTCGCTATTTTGATCTTCACCAGTCTGCGGATATTTGCGGCTGTAGGTGGAAGTATTACCGGCACGGTTACGGATGCTACGGGAGCTGCTATTCCCGCAGCCAAACTGGTGCTGGTCAGCCAGGCGCAGCAAACGACCTATCGAGCAGTCTCGAATGCGCAGGGAGCCTATTCCTTCCTCAACCTTCCGGTGGGAAGATACGACCTTACGGTTACCGGAACCGGCTTTGCCACGAAGAAGCTGACAGGCCTGGTCGTCGATACGGATGCCAGTCTTCGCGCCGATGTCGCGCTTGCCGTTGGTGGTACGTCCGATGCGGTAACGGTAAGCGGCGAGACGAGTGCGCAGTTCGATACCAGCTCGACGCATCTGGGGGAAGTTGTCTCGGGTGCGGAGATGACAGCACTACCACTCAACGGCAGGAGTTACACCGACCTGCTTTCGATTCAGCCTGGCGTTGCGCCTGTATCCACGCTGCTTCCCAACGCCGTAATCATGGCTGGAGTGACAGGCGGCATCTCTCCCTCGGGGGATGAGAATCCCGGCAATGTTTCGATCAATGGCCAACGCGAGTCTTCCAATGGCTTCATGGTCAATGGCGTGGATGTACAGGAGCACATGAACGGGGGAACGTCCATTGTTCCTGATCTGGATTCCATCGAGCAGTTCCGTGTGCTGACCAATAACTTCGATCCAGAGTACGGAAATTACAACGGTGGCATGATCACTGTTGTCACCAAGTCCGGCAGCGGCCAGTTTCACGGAAAGGCCTTTGAGTTTTTTCGCAACACGGCCCTCGACGCTCGAGGCTACTTTGATCCCACTCGCCCGGCCTTCAAACAGAACCAGTACGGTGGAACGCTGGGTGGTCCTGTAAAACACACCAAACTATTCTTCTTCGCGGACTACCAGGGCACGCGTACAACACAGGGCATCTCTACGGGAAATATTTCGGTTCCTACTCTGGCTGAACGGAGTGGCGATTTCTCTGATGACGGGTCCACCTTTACAACGACGGCCACCGTGAATGGTGCACAGGTTACGGTTCCAACGGTGGTCAGCGGTCCTTATCTCGCGTCTCAGGTCCTTGCACCAAAGCTCGGGTATCCCGTGAGTGCCGGAGAACCCTACAGCTTCACGGCAGGCGAATCGATGCCGGTCGATCCGAACCATCCAGACCAGAACCCAGGTACTTACTCGAACACCTGTACCAGCACGGCCCAATGTGTCTTCCCGGGCCTGAGGATTCCTCCGGCTGCATGGTCGGCACCCGGGAAGAATTTACTTCAATACATCCCCTCTCCGAACGTTGGTTCCGGTCAGTTTTCGACCTCAGCCTTCGCTGAGGTGAACCGCGATGACAAGGGTTCCGTGCGGCTCGATGCGGATACTCTCCTGGGCAGGATTTCGGGATATTACTTTATCGACGACTACACACTGGATAATCCGTATCCTGGCCAGCAGGGAGGAGCTTCCATTCCTGGCTTCGACGCTCTCACCCTGGGCCGCGCACAGCTTCTTTCGATCTCAGACACCAAGGTGATCGGAGCGAATGCGGTGAACGACTTCAATGTTGGGTACCTTCGTTACGCGAATGTGATCGGACAGCCAAAGGGCGGCCTTGGTGTCTCGCTTGCCTCGCAGGGGTTTACGACCGGGGCCGGTAGTTCGGGTATCTATGTTCAGGCCCCGCAGTTCGAGGGCGTTGAGAATATTACCTTCCCGACCTTTGTCCTGGGTGTTCCTATTACGAATGAGACCCAGGTCAACAATACGTATTACCTGAGCGATGGCTTCTCGCGCGTCTTCGGAACTCACACCGTCAAAGTTGGAGGACAGTTCCATGTTGACCAGGTCAATGAACATCCGAACGCGACCTTCAATGGGACCTTC
This sequence comes from Granulicella mallensis, assembly GCF_014203225.1. Taxonomy (GTDB): domain Bacteria; phylum Acidobacteriota; class Terriglobia; order Terriglobales; family Acidobacteriaceae; genus Granulicella; species Granulicella mallensis_A. Next base: position 24,980 of record NZ_JACHIO010000011.1, read on the forward strand.
AATATCAATGGGACGGAGACTGGTGATCCGTATGCCGATTTTTTGATCGGCACTCCGAGTAACTACACGCAGTCCTCCGGCCAGCCCTTTTACCTGCGCAATCACTATCTCGGTTTTTATGCGCAGGATAGCTGGCGCGTGCGCAGTGACCTTACGCTCAATGCGGGTGTTCGCTGGGACATCATCGAGCCCTGGTCGGAGAAGAACCATCAGCTTCAGACTTATATTCCCGGGGAGCAATCTGTGCTGTATCCCGGAGCGCCTCTGGGCTTCGTCGTTGCGGGAGATCCTGGTGTGCCACAGACGATTGCTCCGACGAGCTATAAGAACTTTGCTCCACGCATCGGTCTGGCCTACGCGCCGCACTTTGAAAAGGGGCTTGGCCGTCTGCTCTTTGGTGAGTCAGGCAAGAGCAGTATTCGCGCGAGTTACGGCATCTTCTATACGGCTTTCCCTGGGCTATCTGCCGGCATCATGTATGCAGTTCCACCTTTCGGCTTCAACTATCTCAGCCCTGGACCGCCATTGCTTGAGTCGCCGTTTATCACGGCTGCATCAGGCGTCAATAACGGCCAGCGCTTTCCGTTCCCATTCCCACCGCACAACGTGTCCGCCTCCAATCCCGACAACAATGTCGACTGGTCGAACTTCACTCCTATAGCGGCGGACCCATTTTTCTACTATCGCAATCGTGTGCCCTATATCAATAACTTCATGCTTTCTTTGCAGCGGCAGATTACACACAATCTAATTCTCACAGCGAGCTACGTTGGCAACCAGGGGCACCATCTTCTGAGTCTCGTCTCCGTCAATCCCGGCAACCCTGCGCTCTGTTTGAGTCTTCAGAGTGTCGGCTGTGGCCCCTTCGGAGAAGACACGACCTACACTACCGCCAGCGGTCAGGTGATTCAGGGCACGCGCGTGGGGCAAGGATCGAATTATGGTGAAAACACCGCCGATAAATCCGCTGCGAACTCTAACTACAATGCTCTGGAGACTATGCTGAAGTATCAGCGGGGCGGTTCATCCTTTTTGCTCAGCTATACCTATGCCAAATCGATAGACCAGGGATCGAACCTTGGAGAGCAGCTCGATCCTATCGATCCCCGTCACTCCCGCGCTATTTCTGCCTACGATCTTAAGCACGACTTTGTCGCGACCTATAGCCTGTATCTTCCCTTTGACGAATTTCTGCATCGCGTAAATCGATGGACGACGGGTTGGACGCTGTCCGGTACGACCCGCTTCGCCAGCGGCTTGCCTGTCACTCTCTCCGACAACTCGGACAATTCCTTGCTGGGAACTCTCGGGAATGGAGCGAATAACTTTCTGCTCGATACGCCGCAGTATTTGCCCGGACCGTTGCAGATCAATACGAACGGACGCAATGGCCGGCCTGCCTTCAATACGGCACTCTTTCCTGAAGAGATCCTGGGTCAGCTTGGAAATGCGAAGCGCCGGAACTTCTATGGACCGGGTATCAACAACTTCGATACTAGTTTGCAGAAGAGTATTCGGATCCAGGGTTCGAAATCCCTGGACCTTCGCCTGGAGGCGTTCAACGTGTTCAATCACACTCAATTCTTCGGGCCAGCCTCAGTGGATGGACAGGTGGAAGATCCCAACTTCGGGAAAATTGTGAGTGCGTCCGCTCCACGGTTGGTTCAGCTTGCGGCGAAGTTTGCATTTTAGGGCGGGAAAGCCCGATTTGCCGATGGATGGTCGGTGCAGTTGCCTTTGCTTTTCTTGTTGTCATTCCGAGCGTAGCGAGCGAATCTGCTGTCTCCCGTTCTTCGTTCGTATCACCGCGAAACGCGTGAGTTGAAACTGGGATCTGCTTGAACGCATAACGTTTGTGGCAATGCTAGCGAAAAACGGGAGACAGCAGATTCGCTCGCTACGCTCGGAATGACAAAAAGAAAGGCAAAGACAGGACTTTGGACGCGGCTTTAATCTACTTCCGTACCTGAATAGCCTCTATCAAAGATGTTCATTTTGAAGTCGCTCGTTCATCGCATGTGCAGCATGATCAGATACCGTCCCGCTCCGAAGGCAACGCTCAAGAGAATCAGGTAGACCACGTTCATCCTGAACTTCTTTAGTAGCAATAGGGACGTAATGATCCAGGCTACGGAGACGATGTCGATGCTTCTTACTGCCATGGTTCCCGAGGGAAAGACAACACCCTTTCCGAGAAACAGGGTCAGGTCGAGAATGGCGCCCACCACAACAGCGGTGATGAGGCTTAGAACGCCCTCCACCGCGGGCTTGCCCTGTGTGCGTTCTACGATCGGCGCACCTGCAAAGACAAAGAGAAAGCAGGGAAGAAAGGTATAGAACGTAGTGGCTAACAGCCCTAGGGTTCCCATCCATAGAGACCCGTGGAAGTGATTGTAGCCAGCCATAAAGCCGACAAAGGCTACCACGATAATCAATGGTCCTGGTGTCGTTTCAGCCAGAGCAAAGCCATCCATCATCTGGAGTTTGCTCAGCCAGTGCAGCTTCACCACGCTGATCTGCGCCACGTAGGGAATGACGGTGTAGGACCCGCCAATCGTTACGAAGGCCGTCTTCGTGAAAAAGAAAGCCAGCCCTTTCCAGAAGTGAAAGTCGTCGACAAAGAAATAGAACAACGCGAAGGGAGCCAGCCATAACAACAAGGCCGTTCCGACTAGTTTGACGAGAGACTTGCTATTGAATTCTGTTTCGCTACTCTTCGAATATTTATTGATGAAATACTCGTGTTCGTCTTCGTCCGTCTCCAGTGAGTTTTGATGGTGAAAGAGGGAAGGGCGCAGGTGGCCGAGCAGGACGCCCAGAACTACAGCTCCCAGCATAATCAGCGGCAGCGACACGTTGAAGAAGAACATGCCGATAAAGGCAGCGGCTGCTACGACGTAATGCACGGGGCCGCGCAAAGCCCTGCCTGCTATTTTGAGCAGCGCAAGAAGGACCAGTGCGATGACGGCTGGTTTTAGTCCGTTGAACATGGCCGCAATCCACGGAAGATTGCCGAATAGAACATAGATCAGGCTCAGTGCCAGCAGCACGAACATGGAGGGCAGGACAAAGAGAGTGCCTGCCGCGAGACCACCCTTCTTCCCATGAAGCTTCCAGCCGATATAGATTGCCAGTTGCTGCGCTTCAGGTCCGGGCAAGATCATGCAGTGGCTCAGGGCATGGAGGAATCTGCCGTTGCTGATCCACTTCTTTTTCTCTACAAGGTAGCCATGCATGATGGCGATATGCGCGGCGGTGCCGCCAAAGCTGATCCATCCCAGCCTGGACCAGAAGCCGAAAGCCTCTCTGAACGAGGGTCTTTGTGGGGTAGCAGAAGAGTTCATTTGGATGGATTACGGGCCAACCGCGTGACAAACCGGATCAGGTCGCCTCGATAGTGCAGCCTCTCGTAGTCGATGGGCTGGCCTCCCGTGGTGTAGGAGGTGCGCTCGATCATGAAGATCGGGCTGCCGCCAGCCACTTGGAGGGCCTGGGCTACGTGGGGCTCGGCCGCAATGGCCTCGAGCCTGTACTCCGCCTCTATGAGGGGAATATCGTACTTCGCCTCAAGCAGCGAGAAGATCGGCTCGACTTCCAGGTCGTTGGTGATGATCTTCTTGCCTATCTCCAGCGGCAGGTAGGTCTCGTCGAACGACATGGCCACGCCATCGGCCAGGCGCACTCGCTGAATTCTGACAACCAGCGTGCCTGTGATCAGAGCGAGATGCCTGGCGACAGCTTCGGTGGCAGCTACAGTCTGTTGATCTACCACGCGAGCGGTAGGGTTTCGTCCTGCTGCCTGCATGTCTTCGACGAAGCCGCTCAGTTCGGTCAACTCCTGCGTGATTTTGGGCTGAACGACGAAGGTTCCTTTTCCTCGGCGAATCTCGATCAGGCCTCGGCTCACCAGGTTCTGAATCGCCTTACGGACGGTGATGCGGCTCACTTCGAATCGCGCGATCAGGCTATCTTCGGTCGGAAGCTGGCTGCCCGGGAGCAGAGCTCCTGCGGCTATATCTGACGCAAGAACCGATTCGATACGCGCATAAAGAGGGTGATGTGCGTCTGTTGTCGAATCAATCATAATGACATCATAACATTATAATGTCTGTTTGCTTGAGAAAGAGGCCTCGCTCTGGCTGAAAGGCTTTGGGTTATTAAAAATGAGAAAACTCTGTGGAACGCTGGAGTGAATGACACAATCAGGGCTGTGATTTTCGCATCTCACATATGTCGTCAAAGAGGCGACATGAGGTGACATGTTTCAGGTTAATTCGAAGAGGAAGCGCGCCACACGAATGCAAAAGCGAAGTGCCCGGCCATCCAGAAAAGTTGTTCTGCTAAGTGTTTTTGCTGCCACCCTGCTGGCAGGTTCGGCCGTTACGCAGTATGCCGCTCATGGTCAACAGGCTGCGAGTGCCAGCTTCGATCCGGCTGCGAGAAGCCGCGATATTCTGGCCCATCTGAACACGGTTATCCAGTTTTACCGGGCTTCCATGCAGCCCATCCAAAAGGCTGGCGAGCCTAACGATATCGTCTATCGCGACCAGGCTGTCGCTCTTTCGTCGCAGGTGGCTGGGTATGCCTTCCAATCGGCGAAGGCGGAAGCCACTTTGATGGCCGGGTATCAGGCCCATCAGGGGACTGCACCGGGAGCCGCACCGGGAGCTGCCCCCAGCGAGCCGGGGACGAGTGAGCAGCAGCGGATGCAGTCGACCGAGGCTAATGTCGAAAAGCAGATAAGCGATCTGCAGGCCCGGGAAGCCGCTTTGGACAAGCAGATCGACTCTGCCAATGCGAAGACCCTTCCAGGATTGCAGGCTCAGCGGAAGCAGGCCCAGGGCGCTCTCGATCTGGCTACCGCCATGAAGGACGCGCTGCAGAAGATTGTTAGCATCACGGATGCTCAAAATAGTTCGGGGATAGCGGCTGATATCGATCGGCTGCAGAGTTCGGTTCCAGAGCTGCAGAGCAAGAATAAGACGGCTGCGCCCCAGATCACTACGCTCGATGCAGCCAAGTCTTCGGGCGTTACCAGCCAGGGAGCCGTCCTGTTCGAGCTGTTTGAGACGCGGCGTGCCCTCGATAACCTGGTCCAAGAGAATGCGAATTTGAAGAAGCAGGCTCTTGACTTGCGTACTCCTGTTTCGAACATTCTTCGCAATCTGATTAAGCAGGGGCAATTGTTCTCTCAACAGGCGGAGGACTCTGGCGATCAAGCTGCCTCGACTCCAGCTCCGCCAGCAGCGCCTCCAACCACGCCACCTGCAGCCACGCCACCTGCAGCCGGCCAACCCAATATCACGTCCATTACCACCCAGTTCAAGGTCTTATCGGCGGCGGCTGTTCCTCTGAGCCAGGAGATTATCGTCCTGGAGCAGAGCAGTGCGAACCTCTCCGCCTGGCGGTCCTCTGTCGATGAAGAGTACTTCAGCATTCTGCACACCCTGCTTCTTCGGATCCTGGTGATTGCTATTGCACTGGCTATCATTCTGGGGGGCGGAGAGATATGGAGCCGGGCGACCAATAAGTACATTCGGGATATCCGCCGTCGCCGTCAATTTTTGATTGTGCGCAGGGTTGTTGTCGGCTTTCTTTCCGTCATCGTCATTTTGTTTGGGTTTGTGACCCAGTTCAATTCACTCGCAACGTTTGCGGGTTTCATCACCGCCGGTATTGCTGTTGGTCTTCAAACGATTCTGCTCTCTGTCGCCGCATACTTCTTCATCATTGGGCGCTATGGAGTGAAGGTAGGCGATCGCATTACGATCTCGTCGGTGACCGGAGACGTGATCGATGTGGGGCTGGTTCGCTTTTACATGATGGAACTGGCCGGTAGCGGGACGGAGTTGAATCCGACGGGACGTGTCGCTGTCTTTTCGAATGCCGTTCTCTTCCAGGCAGGCACGCCTCTTTATAAGCAGATACCGGGTACTGAGTATGCCTGGCATGAACTAATTGTGAAGTTCACGGACGCGGCTAATTACAAGTTGGTCTGCGAAGCCATGTTGAAAGAATTGCATGCAGTTTATGACGGCTACCGCTCCAGCATTGAGCTGCAGCATCGAGTGGTCGAGAACTGGATGCAGACATCGATTGCTCCTCCTGCGATCGAATCCCGGTTGCAGTTCAATGGCGGCACGTTCCAACTCTGGGCACGCTTTCCGGTATTGATCCGGCATGCCTCTGAGACGGATGAAAAGCTGACGCGAGCGTTGGTCGAACTCATCGCCACGAACCCTGAGATCAAGAGTTCCGTGGCCTCGACCCCCTTAATTCAGGCGTCGATTCGAGGGTAAGTCAGGGTACATAAAGAGAGGGCTTTAGGTAATGTCTGACGAATCGACGAGTACGCTTTTGCTGTTGTCTCCGAGATAGGCCCGGCCTTTAGCCCGGGTATTACGGGGCGAATACGGAGGGGGCTTCAGCTCCTGGGACAAGCCTTTTTATCCCTTGGCATCTCTGCCTGCGGAGAGGAAAGCCTATCCCAGGGGCTGAAGCCCCATTCATAGCTTGTTCTGAATGTCCGGGCTAAAGCCCGGACCTATCTCAGAAGCAAAGACAAAGACAAAAGCTGCTATCTCCGTCTCCGCGACGCTGAAGCGTCACGCTTCTCGCTATGGGGCAACGCTGGCGCTTCAATGAACTAAAGACTCACCACACTCGTACCACTCAATGGCTACTGATAGAAGCGAGTCGCGATGATGTGGCCGCCAGGATCGTTCGCGCCGATGCTGCTGGTCTCGACCAGGAACTCGAAGGACTTCAGGGAGCCATCCGGCAGAAGGGCCTGTTTCAAAACCGGCTTCATCTCTGCAGGATTGGACAGGATGTCCGCAGCAGCCTGGGTGGCGGCCATGTTGAGTCCCTGGATGATCAGCACGTGGCCCTTTCCATCGAGGCTGGGCAGATAGTCGATGGCACCATAGGTTCGGTTGGTGGTTCCGCCTATGCCGTTCGAGTACCTTTGCTGCTCCGTGCCAAGGGGATGATCGTTCAGCACATACGACTGGTCGACTTCGGACGTGTATTCGAATTTGAAGTTAAGGTTTTTCTCAAAGAGAGCGACCCAGGGATTTGTATGGACCGAGCCGAGCAGGATGACATTGGAACGCTTCAGGTCTTCCGCTGTGATGCTTCGCGCGTAACGAATCTGTGTCCGGCCTGGTGTAAATTCGGGGAGCTGAGTCAACGTGTTCGTAATGTTCAAAGAGACGACGCTGGTATAGCGCTGCTGGCGCAGGTCATTCATGTTGCCAACGCTAAGCATGGGCACAAGCTTCGTATCGGTGAGATAGGTTCCGCTTGCGTACTCTTCCAGGGTGACGAGGTGTCCCGTGATGTTCTGCAATACTCCGAGTCCACTATCCGAAGGAACGATGAGCATGTTCCGATTCGGTTGGAAGAGTTGGGCCCAGATCGAATGCGCTGGTCCAAGTACCTTTGTGTCCTGCATTTTGTGGACTACGAACCGTACAGTCCAGGTCAGAAGAACGCCGACAACCAACCCGATAGCGAGCGCGAATCTTGTAGAAACTCTGCGAGACGCAGCGACAGGCTTCGGGATCTCTGCTGCGTCTGAGAGCTTGGCGGAAAGCTGTATCGGTGCGAGAGAGGCGCCGAGAGAAGAAGGGGGTGCTTGTGACTCGATCGCGGGCTCTTGCTGAAAGACCGGCACATAACCACCGCGAGGAATGACGATCCGCATGGGTTCGTCGCGGCCTTCGCCTTCAAAGTATTCATCGAGCCGCTTCCGCAATAGCCGTGCATAGCTGCGGACGATATTGTCTTCGCCGGGATTGTAATCAGGGGCACGATTGAAGATCTGCGTGCCGATACGCTGCTCTGTAATCTCATGCGCGTTTCCCAGAAGCTGCTGCTCGCAGACATATTGGAGAAACTTCGGAAGCAGATCGGATTTCGATAATCCTTTACTGGCCGCGACCCGGCAGGCTAGTTTCCACTCCGGTCGTTCCGAAAGATTTCTCGGATCGTTGGGGTGAGGCTCCTCAACCAGTACTGCTGTATCGCCAGATGAACCGGAAGCTACCTTCCCCATGACACGAGGGGTACCCGACCTCTTTCCGTAGGACCATTCACGATCATCGGGCATAGAGGAAGCATAGCGTTCAAATATGAAATGTTTGTGAATGCGCTAAAATTCAGCACATATTTTCTTCTTGAATTACGGAGGGGTGAAGCGGGGTGTATGCACAGGGCATAAGCCGTTTTCCACGTGAAACACCCTTTTGGAATTGTGCTGGTCAGGCCATGATCGGGCCATCTGTATTTTCTGCGTGGGCCGTTTCCAGGGACTCTTTCAGAAGCCTATTCACGTAATTGAAACACAGACACGCAATGATTTGGAGAGAACGGTGAAGCGTCTTTTTTTATTAGTAGTAATGGCTTGTCTTGTATTGAGCTCCGCACGGATGTTTGCGCAGTTTGAAACTGCTTCTGTGCTGGGATATGTGCGTGACGGCTCAGGTGCTGTTGTCCCCGGTGCAAGCGTCTCCCTTATCAATCAGGAGACCAAGGCCGTGGTCAAGGCACAGACCAGCGCTCAGGGCTCTTACGAATTTGTCGACGTCAAGATCGGCCAATATCTGGTCACCGCGCAAGCGAATGGTTTTGATGTCAGCACGACACAGCCCTTCACCGTTACCGTTAACGCCCGCCAACGCGTTGACCTGGCCCTTACCATCGGCTCCACCAGCGAGACCGTTACCGTCGATTCCGCTGCCGCGCTGCTCGAGACTGACTCGAGCGAACGTGGACAGGTCATCGGCACCCGCGAGGTCCAGAACCTCCCGCTCAACGGCCGCGCGTACGCCGACCTTGCCGCCCTGGTCCCCGGCGTTCGCCGCAGCCTCCTCGAAAACGGCACCGACTCCAGCCGTGATGCCAGCTTCAACGTGAACGGCATGCGCAGCGAGCAGAATAACTTCCTGCTCGACGGTCTCGACAACAACTCCTACGGAACCTCCAACCAGGGCTTCTCCAACCAAGCCCTCCCGCCCTCCCCAGATGCCATCGACGAGTTCAAGGTCCAGACCGATAACTACTCAGCCGAGTTCGGCCGCGCTCCCGGCGCCGTCATCAACGTGTCGATCAAGAGCGGTACCAACCACTTCCACGGCGCCGCATATGACTACATCCGCAACACCGCGCTAAACGCCATCGGGCCGTTCAGTGCTCCTATCAATCCCCTCACAGGCAAGAGCCAGAAGCCGACTCTACAGCGCAACCAGTTCGGTGGAACCTTCGGCGGACCCATCTTCAAGGATAAGCTCTTCTTCTTCGGCGACTACGAAGGTACCCGCCAGGTCGTTCACGCGATCAACACCGCCACCGTGCCCGACGCTGACCAGAACGGCACCAGCGCCCAAGCCATCGCCAACGGCGGTTATACCTTCCTGACGACCGCAAGTTCCACCCTCGGCATCGCCGCCAACACTCCCGTCCAGATCAAAAACCCGATCACCGGCCAGGTCTACACCAACGGCGTCGTCCCCTTCAGCGACCCAACCGTCTCCAGCTTCGCCAAGGGCGTCCTCGCCGCGCTGCCTGCGCCTAACCTCTCCGGCATCGTGTCCAATAACTACATCTCGCTGCCCGCCGATACCCTCAACGACGATAAGGGCGATATCCGCGTTGACTACACCATCAGCCCGAAGACGACCATGTTCGCCCGCTACAGCGAGCACCAGGGCAACATTTTCAGCCCGCCCAACATCCAGGGCCCAGCTGGTGGTAACTCGAACGGCTTCGTCTATATCTTCAACCAGCAGGTGGCGGGTGGTGTGACGCACGCCTTCACCCCGAACTCCATTTTGGATGCGCGTTTTGCCTTCACCCGCACCGATGGCGGTAAGAGCCCTTACGGCCACAGCCTCCCCAGCCTCGAGAGCGGTATCGCTGGCCTGCCGACCAGCGGCCCAGCGGTCACCAGCCTCAACGCGCAGTCAGTCCAAAACTTCTCACAATTCGGAAGCCTTAGCTCCAACCCCCAGTTCCAGGATCCCTACACCTACAATCCGAAGATCAACTACACCTGGATCAAGGGTCGCAGCACCTATAAGGCAGGCTACGAGTACGTCGCCGACTTCACCACGGACTCCGACTTCAACCCGGCCTACGGCGAAGACACCTACAACGAGTACTTCAGCGCCAATGGATATGTCTCCGCCGCACACCCCGGCGTCATCACCGGAACAACATCATCGCCAAGCGGCTTCGACACCGGTAGCAAGGAAGGCGTCGCACTCTCAGACTTCCTCTTCGGCGCTCGCGACACCTACCAGCTAGACAACAACACCCTCGCCTACATCAACCAGCGCTTCCACTTCTTCTACTTCCAGGACGACATCCGTTTCTCCTCGAAGCTGACCATCAACGCCGGTCTGCGCTATGAGCTCGTCACTCCGCAGTGGGAGTCAAGCAACCACCTCTCCAACTTCGATCCCGGCACCGTTTCGATGGTGAACGCCTCCAAGGGTTCCATCTACAACCGTGCTCTCGTTCACATGCCCAAACTCGACTTCGCTCCGCGTCTTGGACTTGCTTACCAGATCGATTCCAAAACCGTTGTCCGCGCTGGCTATGGCATCGGCTTCCTTCAGTTCAATCGCCAAGGCGGAGAGAACGTACTCGTCTATAACGCTCCCTTCGTCGTCGACACGGTCCTCACCCAGGCGCCGGAGTTCGGCAACCTGGCTACCTCAGGCTCTTCTGCTCCGCTCGCCCCTTGCACCGCCGCTCAGGCAGCTCTTGCCTACAACTCGGCCAACCCCACCCCCTGCTTCCGGACCAGCGCTCAGGGTTACACCACTGGAATGTCCAGCCCTGCAAACGTCACGGCCGCCAGCTACAGGAACACCGAAGTCCGTTACCTTCCCCCGAACCTACCCACCGGCTACGTGCAGAGCTACCACCTGACCGTACAGCGTGAACTCGGTCCTTCCACCACCCTCGAGGTCGCCTACGTCGGTGAGCATGGCGTCAAGATCCAGACACTCGCTGATCTGAACCAGGCTAACCCCGCAACCCCTTCGGCCACCTGCTCCACCACCATCACCTCTGGTTGCGGAAACCTCGCCGCTCGCCGTCCCATCCAGTCCTTCTACACCATTGAGGAGACGATCCCCGCTGGCTTCCTCACCTACAACGCCCTGCAGACCAAGCTCGAGCATCGCTCCGGGCATGGCCTCTACCTGTTGAACTCCTTCACCTACTCGCAGGCGATCGATAACTCCGGCGGAAACCTCGAGGCCAACAACGGTGACAGCGCGCGCATCAACCTCGCCAACCCGCGTAACGATCGTGGTCCTTCCGGCTACAACCAGCCTCTCAACGACACGCTCTCCATTGTCTACGACCTGCCCTACGGCAAGGGCCGCACCTTCGGGGGCAACGCTCCGGCTGTCGTCCAGCAGGTTCTCGGCGGCTGGCAGGTTACCGCCATCAACGACATGAACAGCGGTCAGCCGTTCAACATCTCCTACTCTCCAACGGGTGTGCAATCGGTCAGCTCGATCCTCACTCAACGCCCCAACCAGACCGGCCCGGCAGTCCTTCCCAAGAGCAAGCGCGTGAAGACGAGCACCTCGTACTCGCTATTGAATCCCGCGTCCTTCAGCCTGCCGGCCTTCAACCAGCCCTACGGCAACGCGGGTCGCAACAGCGCACGCCTGGATCCCTTCTACCAACTCGACCTCGGCCTGCATAAGCAGTTCGATGTCTTCCCCCGCGAGAACGTCAAGTTCGACTTCCGCACCGAGGCCTTCAACGTCCTGAACAAGGTCAACTACGAGGGACCGGCTAACGAGACCTTCGGCAACAGCGCCTTCGGCCTCGCTACCTCATCTACGGTCTTCCCGGCACGCATCCTGCAATTCGCTGGCAAGATCATCTTCTAACCCAAAGGGACGTCTCACCATGGATCGCAGACAATTTACTGCCCTTGGCGCCGCATCGCTCGGCAGCCTGCTCACCCAGAAACTCTGGGCTGAGCAGGCCCGAGCCGGAGCTTCGCCTGACAAGTTCTACTTCGCTCTGGTTGCCGATACCCACATCATCGACGACTTCTATGTCAAAGGTAGCGAGAACGGCGTGGAAGACAACGAGAGCATTCTTGTTACGACTCCTCGCCTGATCTCTGCACGCGATCTGATCAACTCGCTCAATCCAGCGATTGAGCAGGTCTTCCTGATCGGTGATTACTTCCATAACTATCCTTCTACCGACTACGACTTCTACTTCAAGAACACCACCCGCCTCGACAATGCCAAGGTGATTACCGATGGCTTCAAGATGCCGGTGCACCTGGGCTTTGGCAACCACGACTACGATGTGCGCCATGTCTCGCGGGAGATGAGCCACCGCCTCTTCGAGGCGAAGTTCAAGGCGAAGCCTTACTCCGTACTGGACTACAAGGGCTACAAATTCATTCACCTGAATAACTTCCTTGGCAGCACCCAGGACCATACGTCTTCGGACTTCAATCCCAACGTCGGATCACTCGGGGAAGAGCAGCTCCACTGGTTTGAGGCGCAGCTTCAGCAGCACAAGCCTACCTTCGTCTTTATTCACTACCCGCTGATTCAGGATGTTCCGGTCGAGTTTGCCGACTACGGTCTTCATCCTCTTCTGCGCAAGTACGAGGACACGATTCAACTGGTCGTCTCCGGCCACCAGCATAAGTGGGTCGACTTCTCCCGTCTGTACGGGCCACGGCATTACATCATGGCAGCTACTCGCTATGATCCCAATGCCTACATGCTGATGGAAGTAGACACCAAGCGTGGCACCTGGCGATTTATGAATGAGAGCCTCGTGGAGTGGGACACGCATTACAGCAAGCCCTACAAGATTGCCTGATAACAGTCATAGCTGCTATCTCATGGTTCAGTGTCGATAGGAGCAACTCTCCTATCGACACTGAACCTTATGTTTGTCATGCAAGCTCTATCGATACGAATGAAGGATGTACCTATGCTTTCGAACTCCTGCCGTATTCTCTCCGCCGTCGCGCTGGCTGCATCTCTGGGGACTGCCCATGCTCAGTCAGGTGACAAGGCGATCAAGCTCAACCAGATTCAGGTAATCGGCACGCACAACAGCTATCACGCGGGCATTGCCGCCAATGAAAGCAAGCTCTGGCAGGACAAGTATGCGGAGGCCTTCAAAGGGCTCGATTACCAGCACCAGCCTCTGACGCAGCAGTTCGATAGCGGCGTTCGCCAGATCGAACTCGATGTCTATGCGGATACCAAGGGTGGTCTCTATGCGCATCCCTCAGGCCCAAAGATGGTAGCCTCTGCCCATCTTCCTGCCGATCCCGACTTTGATCCCAACGGAGTGATGAACAAGCCCGGCTTCAAGGTCATGCACGTTCAGGATGTCGACTATCGCAGCACCTGCCAGCCTTTCACTGCCTGCCTGAAAGAGATTCGCGAGTGGTCTCATGCTCATCCGGGACACATTCCACTCTTCATCCTTGTCGAAACCAAGCAGGGAAAACCCGAGGGCAATCTGCACCTCACGATGCCAGAATCCTTCACGACGGAGACCTTCGACGCTCTCGATGCTGAGATCCGCTCCGTGTTTCCGGCCAACGAACTCATCACTCCAGATGACGTCCGCGGCCACCACAAGACGCTGAATGAGGCTGTTCTCGCAGGTAAATGGCCTACGCTTGCGAAGGCGCGCGGGAAGATTGTCTTCCTCATGGACCAGAAAGCTGTGGGGCCTGTCTATCTTGCCGGGCATCCTGCTTTGCGCGGTCGCGTGATCTTTACCAATGCTGACCCCGGCCAGCCTGACGCGGCCTTTATCGAACGCAACGACGGTCCTGCAGCGGATATCTCCGCTCTTGTGCGCCAGGGGTATCTCATTCGCGCCCGCACCGACTCCGACACGAAGGAAGCGAGAACAAACGACACCGCCACGCGAGATGCCATGATAGCCAGCGGAGCCCAGATGCTCAGCACCGACTATCCCATCAATGAGCCCGCTCGCTGGGACGGCCACTACGTCGTTACTCTTCCGGGGGATGTCGACGCACGCTGCAATCCTGTCAACGCTCCGGCTACCTGCAAGATCGAAGAGTCAAAGTAAGTTGTTTTTCTGTTGCTGTTGCTTTTCTAGTTGTCATTCCCGTAGGGAACCTGCTGCCTGCTTGCTGTGGCAATGCTGCTGTGGGGAGCGAGCGAAAAACGGGAGGAAGCAGGTTCCTCGGCTTCGCTCGGAAGGACAACCAGAAAAGCAGCAGCAACAACCTACTGCTTCGCCATCTCACGCTGATAGGCGTGCAACTGTTGCAAGGGTGGAAAGCCTCGATCGGCCCCTTTCCATGTATCCGCAACGGCACGATAGGCGAGATCGGCATGAACGCGATCCTCTCGCAACTGAAACGTTCTTCCCAGTTCAAGCTGCGACAGGACAAGGTAGGGAGACTCGGGAAAGCTGGCTTGCTGACCAATGACCCGCTTGAACTCCTCAGCGGCTTTATCGAACTGCCTGGTCTGGAGATAAGCCTCTCCTCTGTAGTACGCGGGGCTTAGGTCCATAAAGCTGCAGAAATCGAAGGGCCGTGTCTCCTCAAGTTCCCGAATGGCCGCCGCCGGATCGCCTTTATGTACCTGCATGGCGGCGCGAACGGAAGCCAGGACCGCAAAGTTGAGGACGGTGTCGGAGGGAGCCTGCGCTGCTGCGTGGGTTGCTGCTGTCAGGGCGTCGCTGGTATCTCCGGATCTTGCCAGGGCGAGCGCGGCATACGCCTGCACGGTAGGACTTTCAGGAAACTGGTGCGAGGCATTGCGAGCGAGCGCCTGAGATTGATGGGGAAAGCCGAGATCGGCTTCCAGCGCAGCCTGGTCCAGGCTAACCTCGGCGGCAAACTCTCCGAGATGATTGGCCCGCGCATTCTGTTCGGCCTCCGAAAAGAGATGGTTCGCCTGCGACATCTGGCCGCGATACAGCGCCGCCCACGCCGCGCTGGCGAGCATCTCGCTCTCCGCCGGGTCGTTCTTCGCCTTCTCCAACTGCGCTTGCATGCCGGCGGGATCGTTTTGCGCGAAGGCTCCCTGAAAACAGGCGACACGGAACTCGACCGAATCGGTCTTTCCTGGGATGGGATGGTTGCAAAGTTGATTGAGCGCAGCGTACTTGCCGGTGCGCAGATCGGCGGAGGCAAGGTTCGTATAGGCATGATCCATCTCAGGATTGAGCTGGACTGCTGTTTCTGCCAGCCCAAGCGCCTTTTCGGGCTCCCCTAGAAGGAGATACATGTCCGCCAGATTATTCGCAGCAATCGGGTCACGCGGATAGATCTTGCGCCACAACTGCAGGGTCTGGATCTCCGGCTCGATCTCGCCGGTCCCTGAGTAATAGCGCGACACAATATAGAAACGCTCGCGTTCCGTGGCGTGCTCGCGCAGATCGAACGCTTTCTGCGAGAACTGCTGGCTGACCTTGTACTCTTCCAGGTTGTAGTAGACGCTGCCCAGGCGGGCATAGGCGAGCGCGAACTCGGGGTCCAGGGCGATGGCCAGCTTGTAGTCTTCTGTGGAGTCGGACTCCAGGCCGAGGAGATGCTTTTTCTCGCCCTGCGTAAAGGCCTTGAGCGCTCCCAGAGAGCCTGTGGTTGCCTGGACCAGCGGGACATTGAACCTCTGCAGCGAGCTTTCCGGCTCATTCAGGGTGCGGCGCATCTGCTCGCTGGCCAGATTTAGAGCCTGGAGAACGTCATCCCGGGTCTTTGCCCGGTCTGTCTGGGTAGCGAGGGCGTGTCCGTTAGAGCATTGAAAGACCGTAACCTTTAATAGATAGTCCGGCGATTGGGCGAGGATCTCTCCGCGCAGGAGTGCCTGGGCGTGCAACGAGACACAGGCTCGCAATTCGTCCTGCTGGCTGGCTACATCCGAATCGGGCACCAGGCGGCGGAACTTCTCTGCCGGAACGAGGTTCAGGTAGGGGGATTCCTCCAGCTTGGCCTGTAGTGCGGAAGAAAGCACTCCATCAAAGTAGTGATCGCCCGTGGAGTTGATGACTCCGCCTACAACGATCATGTCCGAATCATTGATCGAGAGCAGGGGCTTTGCTCGATGCCAGCGGTAGAGCCACAACCCTGTGGCCGCCAGCGCGATCAATCCCAGCAAGAGGACGAGCAAGGCTGGCCGGTAGCGGGGCTGCGGCGTCTGCTCTTGAATCTGTTCGTCTGGCAGGTTTTGCGAGGGCTCTTCGGCTGGTGCCGGAGTCCCAATGGGGGTTACCTTTCCGATGAACTGGTAGCCGCGCCGGGTCACCGTTTCGATATAACGTGGCGCTGTCGAGTTGTCTCCGAGAGCCTGCCGGAGCTTTGTCGCGGCGACCCGCAGACTGCGATCGGACTCTTCGGGGGTCTTCTCGGGCCATAGCTGGGCCCAAAGCTTTTCGCGCGAGACCAGCTCTCCGGGCGTTTCCAGCAGCCTCAGCAGGATCTGGAGAGGCTGTTCCTGCAGCTTAACCCGTTCGCCGTTCTGCAGCAGGACTCCGTTATTTGCCTGCAACTCGAAGGAATCGAACAGGTAGGCAGTAATAGGAGGTCGAGGGCTAGGGTCCGAGCCTGCTGAGATAGAGAGCCGCCTTTGCGTCGTTTCGGGCCAAAAGCCCGGAATTATTTGTTGGCAAATAGTTAACAATCAATTTACTTGACCGTTTCGTGCCAGACAAGTTGATGTGGCACATATGAATCCTCTCAAGTCTTTTCACATTCTTCCCGTGCTGTGCCTATTGGCGTTGAGCTTTTCTCCGGCGCGGGCCCAGAGTGCAGGGCAGACAAAAGCCGCCGCCAAGGCACAGGGAACTCCCGCCAGGGCCGAGACCAATGCCGCGTCCTTGCCTGCGAGCGACAACATCCTCTACCAGTTCGGGGCGAGCAGCACCGATGCTGCGGATCCCTCTACCGCCCTCATGCAGGCCAGCGATGGCAACTTCTACGGCGGCACCTACGGAGGAGGTACTTATGGAGATGGCACACTCTACCAACTCAGCCCGTCCGGCAAGTACACGGTGCTTTACAGTTTTACCGGTGGCAACGACGGCAAGGCCCCCTACAACAGCCCAATCGAAGCCAGCGATGGAAATCTCTATGGCGTGACCAACTACTACGGAGCCTACGGGACCTTTCAGACTGGCGGCACGATCTACCAGTACAACCTCAAAACAGGCGTGCTGAGTACCGTCCACTCCTTCCAATATGGGGGGACGGCCGGTTTTGGAGAGTTAGTCGACGATGGGAAGGGAACGATCTATGGCACAGCCAACGTCGACGACCCGACGGGCAACAATCTAGGCAGCATCTGGTCCTACAACTACCTGACCCAGACCTTTACAACGCTCCACTCGTTTACCGGGGCGGATGGCAATAGTCCCGTTGGAGGCCTCGTTCTGGCTTCCGATGGAAATCTTTACGGCACAGCTGAGTTCGGCGGTCCCTATGTCTCCGGCAGCCCTTTGGGCTATGGCTATGGCACGGCCTTCGTTATCGCTCCAGACGGTTCGAACTTCCATGTCTTCCACAACTTCGATGACGGTGGACAGGGCATCGAAGATGGCTGCTGGCCAACCAGCTCTCCGGTTCAGGGGCCGGATGGGAACCTCTACGGCTTTACCTTCGAGTGCGGTACGCAGGGAAATGGGACCGGTATCTTCTACCAGATCGTGCCGAACGGTGTGAACTCGACGCTTCATAGCATCTATGACTTCCAGGTTGGTGACGGAAACAATCCGCTCCACGGACGGCCCTTCCTTGGAGGTGACGGCAACTTCTACATTGCCGGTTCTGAAGGTGGATCTCATAGCTCCGGACAGGTGATGCAGATCAGCCCCACCGGCACGAAAGCCGATGTGTACGACTTTGGCTCGAACGCGGCAGATGGTTTCAATATTCAGACGCAGCCCTTTGAATCGACAGACGGCAATCTCTATGGCGTGGCTTCGTCTGGTGGACCCCATTATCAGGGAAACATCTACCAGATTCTGACCACGCTGCCTCCTGCGATTACCCTTACCCCGAGCACGGCGAATGTAAATCCCGGCGACTCTCTTACCCTCACGTGGTCGGTCACGAACGCATTCTCCACCAATGCTAAGGCCTGCTTCGCTTATAGCTCCGACAACTCCTGGACTGGCTCAGTCGCGACGACGGGTAGTGCGACGGTGAAGCCTACGCTTGCCCTGGGCATTCTGACCTATTCGTTTACCTGCAGTGGCAGTGAGACGGCTACGGCTACGATCGTCGTCGGAACGATTCCTCCGCAGATTACGACGACCAACCTGCCAGGCGGCATGGTCAGGGCCGCCTATGCGCAGACCATTGGTTTGCTCGGAGGAACGTCGCCCTATATCTGGAGCATTACCGCCGGCAGCCTGCCGTCCGGACTAGTGCTGTCGGCCAGCACTGGTGTTATCTCCGGAACTCCGACGCAGAGCGGGACGAGCTCTTTCACCGTGCAGGTGAAGGACTCGGAGAGCACTCCTTTGACGGCGACCGCTGCTCTCAGCATCGTTGTCGTTCCGGCTCCGCTGGTGCCTCCCACGGTGGCTGTCAATGCAAGCCCCTCCAGCATTGTGCTGGGGAAGAGCACATCGCTGACGGCGACCGTAACCGGCCTCGCCAATGTGCCCACGCCGACGGGCACTGTGCAGTTCGCTGCCAGCGGAAGTGCTCTGGGTGCGCCGGTTCAACTGTCGAATGGCACGGCGACGCTGCCAGGCCAGGCGCCTACAGCGACCGGCTCCTATGGAATCACTGCCACGTACTCCGGTGACATCAACTACACCGCCGGAAACGTAGCGACAACCACGCTGACCGTAACGGCTCCTACTCTTGCGGCAATTGTGGCGACACCCGACACCGTGATGATCCCCAGCGCAGGTGGGAATGGATCGACGATGTTGAAGGTCCTCAACTTTCCTGACGCTTCTGTCTCGTTCGCCTGCTCCGGTCTGCCCAAGGGAGCCGCCTGCAGCTTTGGCGCTTTGAGCAGTTCGAGTACGTCTGCTCTCCAGATCACTACGACCGGCGGCGGCAGTGCGAGCCTCGTTCAGCCTGCAAATGGAATGGGCACGCGCCTGATGTATGCGCTGACGCTGCCTGGACTCTTTGCGGTCGCAGGCCTCTTCGGCAGAAGGAAAGGATATCTCCGGTGGCGCAAGATGCTGATGTTGGCGGTGCTGTTCTGTATGGGCGGGCTGATGACGGCTTGTTCCGGCGGTAGTGGGACCAGCGCTCCCGTAAACGATGCGACTCCCTCCGGTACAAGCACAGTCATCGTGACGGCGACGGATGGCAGTCAGTCCGCCGCTCTCAACCTGACGATCGTCGTGCAATAAAGCGCTACAGAAACGTACGAGGATGCGAGGTCTCTAAGCCGAGCCGCTCGCCTTGTCCTGCACCACTTTTCAGGAGCTTCCGATGAAACTGAACTTCCGTATGCCGTCCTCTCTCAAGTCCGTATTGCCCGCTGCGCTGCTGGCCTTTTCAGTGAATGCTGCCAGTGCGCAGGCTGCTCCTCAGATCAAGCAAAGAGTGAACGACGCTGAAGTCGTTGCGCTGCAGAACAACGTCCATCCTCTCGCGAAAGCGATCTACGATCAGGGCGCGGTTCCGGACTCTACTCCGACAGGCCGGTTGACCCTGACTCTGAAGCGTCCAGACGCGCAGGAGAATGCTCTGCATCAGTTCCTTGCGGACGTTCAGACAAAGGGAAGCCCGAACTATCACAAGTGGCTTACCCCGGCGCAGTTCGGGCAGAAGTATGGGCCGGCTGACTCAGACCTCGCACAGGTTGAGTCCTGGCTGCAGTCTCATGGTTTCAGTATCGATAAGGTTGGTGCAGGTCGAACGGCCATCGAGTTCTCCGGAACTACCGGACAGGTCGCGAACGCCTTCCACACGTCGCTTCATACCTACAGCGTCAACGGAGAAGTGCATCATGCGAATGCTACCAATCCACAGATTCCCTCTGCGCTCGCGCCGGTGATCGCGGGGGTTGGGTCCTTGAATGACTTTCACGCCAAGTCGCAAGCGCAGACGCTGGGCCGAGCCAAGTACGATGCGACCTCGCATAAAGTGATTCCACAGTGGACGACTCCCGACGGCGCGGGTGGAGTCTATTACGCCGTTGGTCCGAAGGATTTCGCGACTCAGTACAACGTCACTCCGCTCTACAGCGCCGGTACGAATGGTGCCGGTCAGACCATCGGCATCATCAATGAGTCCAACATCGATTTGGGAATCGTCCAGGCTTATCGAAAGCTCTTTGCCCTGGATACGAATTCCGCTGCTCCCAATCTTCCTCACATCATCATCGATGGTAACGATCCTGGGCTTTATGCTCCTGCCCTGACCGAAGCTTATCTGGACGTGGAGATGGCTGGAGCTGTGGCCCCGCAAGCCACCGTCAACCTGTATATCGCTGCCAGTACCGACTACAACGATGGCCTTGATCTTGCCATGCTGCGCGCCGTGGAGGACGACACGGCTACGGTCCTTAGTTTGAGCTTCGGCACATGCGAAGCCGAAGAGGGTGCGGGTTATCTGGCGTACATCAATTCTTTGTGGGAACAGGCTGCTGCCCAGGGGCAAACGGTGATGGTCTCCTCTGGCGATAACAGCTCCGCCGGTTGCGATAATCAGAACGATCCGTTCGATGCTGCAGACGGTTTGCAGATCAATGGACTGGCTTCTACTCCATGGAACATCGCGGTGGGCGGCACCGACTTCTACTACAGCGATTACGCTACCGGCGGAGCAAGCAGCGCGCAGGACTGGAGCGCAACGAACGATGCAAGCCTCGGCTCACTCCTTCATCCGCTTCCTGAACAGCCCTGGAATAACAGCTCTTATGGCTTGAATATTAATCCGACCACTGGTGTTTCCATTGTGGGGGGTAGTGGTGGACAGAGTACCTGTGCGGTTGCTGGCGGGCCTCTGGCCGGAACGAATGCTCTTACCTCGCAGGGGCTGTGCCTTGGGCTCGGAGGCTATCCGAAACCCGCGTGGCAGGCAGGCCCTGGCGTTCCCGACGACAAAGTGCGCGATATTCCGGACGTCTCACTATTTGCCGCTTTTGCCGCAAATAATAGCTTCTATGCCATCTGTGCCGCTACCGGAGATTGTGTCAATACTGACCCGAATACGAACTCTGTCTCCTATACCTCGGTAGGTGGAACCTCGGCCTCTACTCCTGCCTTTGCAGGCATCATGGCGCTCATCAATCAGAAGTATGGACCCCAGGGGCAGGCCGACGCGGTTCTTTATCCACTGGCTGCGAAGATGCCGTCGATTTTTCACGATGTTACGTTGGGTTCCAACAACGTACCGTGCAGTGTGCAGGGCGGCTTGCAATGTTCAAAAGACAAGACCGGCACGGGAGCTTCTCTACAGGAGTGGCCGGCGACAGTGGGCTATGATCTTGCCTCGGGGCTCGGCAGTGTGGATGCCAACGCGCTGGTCTCAAACTGGAATAGCGTTAGCCTGAGCTCCACCAGTGTTGCGTTCCAGGCGACACCCACAACCATCACCCACGGCCAGACGGTGAACTTACTCGCGAACGTCGTCGCGAATTCAGGTTCAGGAGTTCCTACGGGAGCCGTTGCCGTTGTGGCAGATACACCCCTTCCTTCTAATCGCGGACAGCTTGCCATGACGCTCGACAGTACGGGGGCCGGCGCTTCCAGCGTCAGCTTCCTGCCCGGCGGTACTTACAACATGCACGCTAGTTACAGCGGAGATGCGACCTTCGCAGCCAGTCAGTCCGCGCCTGTTTCCATTACGGTGAAGCCGGAGAGCAGCATCATTCTGGCGGGTGCATTTCAGAACCAGACGAGTCCCTATGGTTCGCAGACCCCGCTTGGACCGTCGGTAACCTATGGCACCATCGTGGGCATTGATCTGCAGATTGGTGGCAGCGCCGGCAGCGTGAATGGCATCGCCACCGGGACGGTTACAGTGCAGGACAACGGCACCGCGATTGCAACACTGCCTCTCAACGCGAATGGTGCGACTGTTCTTTCCTCGGGAACGTGGACCCTGGGGCAGCATAGTCTTACCTTCAGCTACTCCGGCGATCCCAGTTACAACGCAACGACCACCAGCAATCCTAAAGGTCCACTGACCTTCACCGTAACCAAGGGACTTACTCAGATTGGCACGGTTGCTAACTCCACCTCTTTTTCTGCTGGTGGTACGTTAGTGGTCCAGGCCCAGGTAACCGGGCAAAATAGTGGGTTATCTCCCACAGGCAACGTGACGTTCACGCTGGGAAGTCTTACCCGGACCGTGCCGCTTTCGGCGACATCGAATGGCGTAGGGTTTGCTACTGGAACGTTTACCAACCTGGCTGCCGGCACCTTCAGCCTGGGAGTAAGTTACGCGGGAGACAGTAACTGGAGCAGTTCGACGGCATCTCCTCAAACAGTTACGGTCACCGGCGCCTCCACCTTGTTGCCCACAACCACGGTGGTCACCAGCGATCCTGTAGACCTTACAACCATCGTCCCTGGGACCTTGATTACGCTGACAGCGAAGGTAACCGGTTCTTCTGTCGCGCCTACCGGCGGAGTGTACTTCGTCTCAGATGGCCAGCTCTTCAGCTCCGGCAACAGCCCTCAAGTGACGCTTGTTCCGGGGAGTGGTGGCACCTCGACGGCGACCATCACCTTTACCGCTGCGAACTCTTCCGCCGGCTCGAATCAGCTCTATGTGATCTATCTCGGCGATAAGGTCTACAACACTTCAAGCAGTCCTGTGCTGATGTTCAATAACCTGCAGGGGGACTTTTCGATCCTCAATAACAATCCAACGGTTACGGTAGCTGCTGGTTCTCCTGCATCCGTAAATCTAACGCTGAGTTCCAATAATCAGTTCAGTGGGAAAGTAACTCTGACCTGTGCTGTTACCGGCAGTGGCACGGTTGTACCGCTCTGCACTGTGCCGGGTACGGTGGCCGTTGCTACCACGGGACAAGCCACAGCCTCTGTTCAATTGGTAACCTCGATTCCTCCTGCGACTACGTCTCAATTGGCACAACCAGCAACGAGAAGATGGTTCGCTGGAGGTAGTGGAATCGCAGCCTTTGCCTGCCTTCTCCTGTTTGGGGTTCCATCACGGAAGCGCAAATGGACGGTGGCGCTTGGCTTTGTTCTATCGGTGACACTCCTGGGCGTGATGGGTGGTTGCAGCGGCGGCAGCAGCCCGCCGGTTACTACTGCTCCACCCAGCCCAACTCTTGTTCCGGCCGGGGCCTACAAGGCCGTGATCACTGCAACGGACGGAGTCATTACCCACAATGTCGTGGCAAATATCGTAATAACAGCCACGTCGACTAACTAAAGATGTTCCAACGCAAAAATGCCGCCCGCTGATAGGACGGCATTTTGCGTTGCCTCCTACGTGTCTTCCTAGAAAACTTTTAGCAGGAGCAGAATGATGACAATCAACAGAATCAAACTGATGCCACCACCTCCGTAGTAACCCAGACCAGGTCCCATGCGATAGCCGCCAAAACCAAAAACCAAAAGCAAGATGAGCAAAATGATGAGCATAAATGTTCTCCCTGTACCTCTATGATGCTTTTTGCGCGTGCGGCAGCTGAATATTTTGAGAAAGAATGCAAAGCCTGCCCTTCTGCTTGTTTCTGAGAACTATTCGTCCTTCTTTTGGTGAGCGCTTGCACGTTTTTGAGAGATTAAGCATCTCAATGCTTGGCTCACTATGATTGTCCCGATAGTAGAAGAACATGAGTGGATCAACTGTCTGGATGCCTTGGCATCCTGGCAACCACCTGCGGCATCTCTTTTAGTTATCGCGCCTCACCCCGATGACGAGACATTAGCCGTTGGGGGATTGATTGCCGCGCATCGTGCGAAAGGCCTTGAGGTAATCGTTGCCGCAGTAACTGACGGTGAAAATGCGTACCCAGATTTCCCCGGACTGGGAGACCTGCGTTCCGGCGAGCAGAGAGAAGCTCTAAATCGACTTGGAGTTGGTGCTGACAATATCGTTCGCCTCAAGTTGTCGGATAGCGGTGTCGCTTCTCAGGAGCGACTGCTGGTAGAGCAGTTAATGCCACTGGTCTCTCGCTCTACTTCTATCGTTGCTCCCTGGCGAGGGGACTTTCACCCGGACCATGAGGCTTGTGGCCGCGCTGCCGAAGAGGTGGCAAGACGGACCGGTGCGAGTCTTACCTCCTATTTTTTCTGGACATGGCATAGGGGAACGACAGAGCTACTGCAGGAGATGTCTCTCCGCTCCTTTTCCTTGAGCGATGAGTCGCTGCTCGCCAAGAGCGAGGCGCTTCTCTGCCACCGGTCTCAGTTAGCTCGCGAATCGGGCGACCCTATCTTGCCTGAGTCGTTGTTAGCTCCCGCGAGGCGTTCCTTTGAGGTTTTCAGCATCGGATGAATATAGAGACAACAAGCCGGGATTTTTTTGAGCAGAAATATCTGAAGAATGCCGACCCCTGGTCGTTTGCATCCAGTAGCTACGAGCAATGCCGGTATGACGCGATCTTTCGTTCGCTGAATCATCGGCGCTATCGGCATGGCTTCGAGCCGGGTTGTTCTATCGGTCTGCTGACAGAGCGGCTGGCATCGGTCTGTCAATATGTCGATGCTATGGATATTTCGCCGACAGCCGTTCGATATGCACGAGAGCGCTGTCGTGGCTTGTTGAATGTCGATATTGAGTGTGGAGCGTTACCGGACCTTATTCCGATAGGTTCCTTCGATCTTGTAGTGCTCAGCGAGATTGGTTATTACTTCGACGAAGAAGAGTTAGAGAGACTGGCTAAGAACATTCTTTCCCAGATGAGTATCTCCGGTGTTCTGGTCGCAACGCACTGGCTCGGAGTCTCAGAAGATCATCTGCTAAGTGGTGAGCGCGTGCATGAGATTCTGGGGTCTCTTCAGGGGCTTGTTCATGAGCATGCGGAACATCACGCCGGGTTTCGGTTGGATAGGTGGAAACGGATATGAGCAGTGCTCTCCAACATATGAGTGTGTTGATTCCTGCGCGCAATGAAGAGGAGCTATTGCCTCGGTGTCTTCGATCCATCTTTGCGGCATGTTCCTTGTTGCCGCTGTCTGTGAGCTGGGATGTAGTCGTTGCCGTGGATAGCTCCACCGATAGGACCTTTGAGATCGCGGAATGCGTGCTGCGTGGTCGCGGAGTCGCCATCCGCACCGATGCAGGCGCGGTGGGGAAAGCCCGAGCGCTGGCCGCTGCCGTAGCTCTTAAGCGTTATCGCGGTCCGCGAAACTGCTGCTGGCTGGCCAATACCGATGCTGACTGCAGCGTTCCTGAGACGTGGCTGAGGGATCAATGGGAACTGGCGGCAGCTAACGTAGAGGCCTTTGCGGGCACCGTCGATGTCGACACCTTCCAGGAGCATCGTGCAGGTGTGGATGACCTGTTCCGAGCGAGCTACCGAATCTTTTCCGATGGCACGCATCCCCACGTTCACGGCGCGAATCTCGGAGTGCGCGCAGATGCGTATCTAAGAGTGGGCGGATGGCGGCATCTTGAAACCGCCGAAGATCATGATCTGTGGAATCGACTGCGGATTGCGGGGTCCAGGCGGGCTTCGGTCGGCCGGATGAAAGTTCTGACCAGCGGCAGAAAGGTCGGGCGCGCGCCTTATGGATTTGCCCAGGCGCTTGCAGCGCATGATGAGGTGGCGGCATGACCAGCGAGGCTCTGCTCCAAAGACTCCGCTCCCTTACAGAGATCGCTATGCCATTGCCGGGTGCGGGTGACACTCCTGGGCGTCACAGGCAGTTGATGGAGATTGGGCGGGAGGACCTGTCCCTGGCTCGTTTGGCCGAGGCCCATTGGGATGCTATCTCCATTCTGGCGGAGGCCGGACGCAAGCCTGAGCCGGGTGCGATCTATGGCGTGTGGGCGTCCGAGAAGCCAGGGCAAGAACTGAGTCTCATTCCACGAAGCGGTCGTTATTCTCTTGTGGGAACAAAGATGTTTTGTAGTGGAGCGGGGCTGGTGGATCGCGCTCTTGTCACTGTTTCGAAGCCAGAGCGATTTCTCGTGGATGTCGATCTTCGCAGGGAGGTGGAGGGCTTTGAATTCAATACCTCGGGTTGGAAGTCGAATGCTTTCCAGCAAACGGGGACTGCGACGGCTACTTTCAAAGAGATCTCCATCCTGCCGGATGAAGTCGTTGGGAAGGATGGGTGGTATCTCTCTCGTCCGGGATTCTGGCATGGGGCCTGTGGTCCTGCAGCGTGTTGGGCTGGAGGCGCTGCGGGGCTCGTGGACTACGCCATGCAGCAGTCACGGGATGACCCCCATACTCTGGCGCACCTGGGAGCGATGAACGCCTCTATCTGGGGACTTAGGTCCTATCTTGATCTGGCGGGCAGAGAGATCGACGCGAAGCCCTGCGATGTCGGTGAGGCTCATAGCCGGGCACTCATCGTTCGACATCTCGTGGAGCAGGCCTGCACCGAGGTCCTTCGCCGGCTGCCGCGGGCCTATGGCCCGCACCCGCTCGCCTTCGATGAAGAGATCTCCCGCCGCTACCAGGAGCTCGATTTGTATCTGCGGCAATCCCATGCGGAGCGCGACCTGGAATCGTTAGGCAGGGAACTGAAGAGCCAGCAGATTCGATCGAACGAACATGTTAGTTCGCCTGTTTTTTAGGAGACCGATATGCCACTTCATCTCACATGGGAACAGATCGCTCTTCGCCTTGTTCTGGCGTTGCTTGCCAGTTTTGTGATCGGTCTAAATCGCGATGAGAATGGTCATCCTGCCGGAATTCGAACCACGATGATCGTGTGTCTGGCCGCCACCCTGGCCATGTTGCAGGTAAACCTGCTGCTTCCTCTTGCGGGGAAACCATCAAGCTCTTTCGTCGTTATGGATCTCATGCGGCTTCCGCTGGGCATTCTTTCCGGTATCGGCTTTATCGGTGCAGGTGTGATCATCAAGCACGAGGGGAATGTCAGTGGAGTGACTACGGCAGCGACCATCTGGCTGGTTACGGTCCTCGGTCTGCTCTTTGGTGGAGGCAATCTCTATCTTGGCATCGCGGGATCGCTGGTCACGTTCCTGGTTCTCTGGGCGTTGAAGCGGATCGAGAAGAATATTGCCCATGAGTATCACGGGTCGCTAAGCCTCACCTTGTCCGGAGAGGCTCCGAGTGAGACGGCCCTTCGGAGTCAATTATTGACCGATTTCGGCATCGTTCATTGGAGCCCGCTCTATGAGCCTGCTACCGCAATGGTGGTCCTGAACTGTGAGCTGAAGTGGGTAGCCAAGGCTTCACGAGTTCCCGAAACGCCGCCAGCTATCGAGAGGCTGCGAACTCTTCCTGGAGTGCTTAGTCTTAGTTGGAGGGAGTAAATGAAGGGGCACGCTATGCTTCTATGGCGTAGAAGTCTTAGCGGGTAAGGGGAGACCGATCTGGGTCAACAGAGCATTGAAGGCCGGATCGCCGTGCAGCGAAAAGTAGGCAGGACTGGCCGCAAACTGAAGCGCTTCCGGATCGTGGGCGTGGACCATGCTCTCCATCGACTTAAGAGCTTGCTGCGGCTCTCCGGCGTTGAGTTGCCACTCAGCGGGTTGAAAGTCATTGGGATGGGCCGAAGATTGCTCGCTTTGGAGGGAGGCAAGCTTCAAGCGGGCATAGGCGATGGTTCCACCGTCTGAAAGGGCCTTCAGACCATCCTGTTCGAGTTTGAGGCGCAGCGCATCGTGCTCCAGGGTCGCCATGTGAATCCACTCACGAATGGCCTCTTCATGACGCCCGGCGTACCAGAAGGCCCAGGCGTTTTGGTCGCAGGCCAGAGGCCAGTCCGGCATGAGCTTTTGCAGCCTCTGGGCAGCCTCCAGAGCACGTGCGTTGTCCCGGGCAGCGCTGTAGAGATAGATCTCGGTAAGGTAAATCGGTGGCCAGAGCGGGTCGGCGGCCTGGGCTTTATCCAGCTCTTCAAGAGCCTCGCGGAATCGGCCCGTATTGCCCAACACCAGGGCATACATAATCCGATGCAAGGCCTGCCCTGATTCCTGATCGATAGCCTGCTTGAGTTCGGTTTCTGCCGCTACAGCGTTCCAGTCGTGTCGAAAATACAGGAATCCCAGGGTGGCATGAGCTTCCGCCGTGCGAGGGTCCAGATGGATGGCGGTCAGGGAAGCGGCACGGGCCGCTGCGTAACTCGCATCGCGGTCAAGGCTGCTGTGTTCGGCCCGCAGCAGATAGGCGCTTCCGAGTCCTGAGAAGGCCTGCACGAAGGAGGCGTCCTGGTTTGTAGCGTGGCGAAAGTTCTGAATCGCTCTTCCGATGGCTTCATCTGTTGGATGGAGTAGTTCCTGGCGTCCTTGCAGGTACTCGCTGTAGGCCTGGGTGTTCTCTGTACTGTGGATGGGATTCAGACGGCTATGGGGGGAGTCGCTGAGCCGCAGGAAGAGATCCCGCTGAATCTGGCTGCGAATGGTGCCGAGCTGCTCCTTCGTGCCGCTGTAGTGAAAGGTCGCGAGATGGACCGCATCACTTCCTCGCACCAATTCGAAGGTGAAGTCGAAGTGATTGGGAGCGCTGGTGGCGATCCTGCCGAGTAGCAGGGTGTCCAACTGAAGTCCCTGCGTGAGGGACGGAATGGCGGCGTGGTTGATGGCCGTAGACCCAAAGGAGTGAGCGGCTCGCACCACCACGCCCGGCAACTGCGAAGCGGCATCCACCAGTTCCAGGCGAAACGGTTCGGCGATCGACTGAGCTTCGTCACCCGAGGCCTCGATTGGTGCGATGCCCAGGGTGATCTGCTTTAGCTGGGGCGGGGGGTGAGCCTGGGATACCCATAGACGCTCTGCGCCGAAGAGCATACCGGCCACAAGAATGGCGATGACTCCGTACCAGAGAAACGGCCGCCTTCCCTGAGAGTCCTGTATGGCTTGGGTGTCAACCAAGTCTGGGGGCAGGTCTGGTACCTCGACAGTGAGAAGAGGAAGAGCTTCGGGCGACGAGGCTGGCTGAAACTGAGCGGGCGTGACGGCTGAGCCTGGCTCTTCAAGGGGAGCCGCCGGCTGGCTCGTCGGTTCAAAGCGCACTTCGGCGATGAAGCGATAGCCGCGTTTTGGGATGGTCTCTATGTAAGAAGGGGAGCGGGAGTTGTCGCGCAGGATCGCTCGAAGCTGATTAATGCTGTTGGTGATGGCGTGATCGTGATTGAGGTGCTCGCCGTCCGGCCACATGACCGAGCGCAGATCATGTCGTCCCAGGACTGTGCCGGGGTGTTTCAGCAGAACTGTCAGCAGGCGGGCATTTTGATCGGGTAGCCGGAGCTTGTGGCCTCGCCGAAAGAGTTCTCCAGTCGAAACTCGAAACTCAAACGAGCTGAAAATAAACTTCCCATCAGACTGTCCCCCCATGTCGAAACTCTACACCAGTGGGCTAAAAAAGATGTCTCGGCTTGGCCTGTTGTTTCTCAAGTAGTTCATAAGGAGCGGCTTACAGCGTGATGTTAAAAGTATATTTCTCCGATAAACGAGTTTTCACGACTCCCCTTACATTCTTCATATGTCCTTCACATTTGGGTTTGGAGAGGCGATAAATTCGCTCTCTTCAAAGCGCAGGCAGGTGTCTCCTCTGTTGCCGCCACGGTGCTCCGGTGTCTCTCGGAGTCGTCGTCAGCGCATGACCGTGTCGTCGATGGGGTGGGGTTGGCGGGTGTCGGTCTATCTGCTGTCCGATGCACTGAGGCCGTGTTCGCCGCTCGTTGTCTCGATCTAGCTATTTGAATTTTGCCGCTTCACTATCTTCTGGAGGCTTTATGTTCGTTCGACTTCCTCGTATTGCCTGGAGTGCTGCTCTCTGTCTTCTGCTGGGAACCTCCTCTGTGGCTCAACAACCGGTGGCACCCGCTGCTTCGGTCATTGCACCTGTTCCCGCGGTGCTTACGCAGCGGATTGACGATTCGCAACGCGTTACCTTACCCAACTCCGTAATCCCGGCAGTGAAGCGAGCGAGCGACCTGGGGGTGTTGTCCCCGTCCCAGCAGATGAGCCGCATGGTCCTTGTGCTGAAGCATTCCGAGGCCCAGCAAAAGGACCTGGACACTTTGGTAGCAGCCCAGCAGAAGAAGGGATTGCCTCAATATCACCAATGGCTGACTCCTGAAGCCTTCTCGGCGCGCTTTGCTCCTGCCCCAAGCGATGTGGCCAAGGTGACAGCGTGGCTGCAGGGGCATGGGTTCTCGCAGGTTGCGGTGAGCCGCAGCGGCCAACGGATTGAATTTTCCGGCGGTGTCTCCAGCGTCGAGTCGACCTTCGGTACTTCGATGCACCAGTATCAAGTCAAGACTGCAACCGGTACCGAAAATCACATCGCGAATGCGACGACGATCTCGATTCCGGCAGCACTTGCGCCAGTTGTGTCCGGCATTCTCTCGCTCAATAACTTCACCTCGAAGTCGCTGCACACTACCCCGCAAAACGTCGTCAAGAACGCTGCCGGGAAGTTTGTAAAGGCAAAAGGGGACACGACCTTTACCGATAACCTTGGTGACTATGAGTACGCCTTGTCGCCTAGCGACGTAAGCAAGATCTATGGCGCGACGACGCTGCCGGCCGGAGTCGACGGCACCGGGGTGTCGATTGCCGTGATTGGGCGTTCGGACATCGTGCTGAGCGATCTCCAGACCTTCCGCCAGCTCTTTGCTCTGCCGGTCAACGACCCCAACATGATTGTGAGCGGACCTGATCCTGGATTGGCCAATCTAGGCGACGAATTCGAATCGAGCCTGGACCTGGAATGGGCTGGTGCCATTGCTCCCAAGGCGACCATTAATTTTGTGATCGCCAGCACCACGGATACGACGGATGGCGTCGTGCTTGCCGCAGCCTATGCCGTCGAAAATGTGGTGTCTCCGATTATGACCGTCAGCTATGGTGAATGCGAGATGGATGAGGGGCCGTATGGCAACTTGTTCTGGAGCACGCTCTGGGAGCAGGCAGCGGCTGAGGGCATCACGGCTCTCGCATCTTCGGGGGATGGTGGTGCTGGAATGTGCGATTCCGACGCCCAAAACTCGCCTGACATTTATGGGGATTCGGTCAGTGGAATCGCGTCCACGCCGTACGACCTGGCTGTGGGTGGAACGCAGTTCGCCGAGGGCGATCTTTCCTTCCAGTACTGGGACTCGAACAACGGTACGGGATTCGTGTCGGCACTCGGATACATTCCCGAGGCGGCGTGGAACCAGAGTTGCGATCCTACGTTGCCTGTTGGCATCGGCTCGGGGAACTGTGCCTATGGACAGACGTCCTACGAAAGCACGGCTGGTGGAGGTGGCCGCAGTAGCTGCGCAACCGGTACGGTCGACAATGACGGCAATGTGACGTGCACGGCCGGGTATCCGAAGCCTTCCTGGCAGTCCGGTACGGGAGTTCCTGCGGATGGTGTTCGCGATATTCCGGACGTTGCGCTCAATGCTTCCGACGTCGATGATCCCTATATTATCTGCTTTCTGGGAAGCTGTACGTATACGCAGACCGGTACAAGCACTTCGATCACGGGAGAGTCCCTGGTGGGCGGAACGTCTGCTTCTTCTCCGGTGATGGCGTCGATCCTGGCCCTGGTCGAGCAGCAGAATGGCGCATTCCAGGGTCTAGTGAACCCTACTTTGTACAACCTTGGCGCACAGCAGAAGGCTTCCTGTTCCTCCAGCGCCCGCACCGACCCGACGGCACCCGCAACCTGCATCTTCAACGACATCACCGGGGGCAATAACGGCGCGCCGGGGTTGCCGGGATATGGCACCGATACGGCGGACTTTACCGCGGGTGTGGGCTACGATCTGGCAACGGGGTTGGGCAGTGTCAATATCGCGAACCTGGTGGCGGGATGGAAGGCCGGTGCAGGCGGGACAGCTACGACTACCCAGTTGACCGCAACGACGACTACAGCCAAGCATGGCACGGCTGTCCCTCTGGCTGTGGCCGTGACCTCTGGCTCGGGCACCCCGAGCGGAGATTTCGTGCTGCTCACCGACAAGTATGGTGCGAACGACCAATACACCCTGGGCTCGGATGGAACGTGGACTGGACAGGTGAAAGATCTTCCCGGTGGCTCTTATACTCTCACTGCTCGCTATGCCGGAGACGGTGCGTATGCTTCCAGCACATCGGCTGGCACGAGCCTGAACATCACCCCCGAAGCCAGCACGACCGTGCTCGCGGTCGACATCACTGATCCCAATACGGGGGCTATTGTACCCACTACTCCCACCTCGAACTTTTTTGGCAGTACTTTGTTCTTCAAGGGCTCTGTTGCCGGACTTTCGGGGCAAGGTACGCCGACGGGAACCGTCAATGTGCTGCTGGACGGAAGCACGAACCTTGAATCGACCACGCTGACGCCCGATGCGGGCGTTTATCTCTCGTCAGGGGCTGTGCCGGTGGGTACTCACGCCATCACGTTGCAATATCTTGGCGATAACAGCTTCAACCCTGGCACCTCCAGCCCTGTATCGGTCATTGTCGCCAAAGGATTGAGTGCAACGTCTGTACAGACGGGAAATGGCCTTACTGCTTATCTCGGGGTATCAGGCCCGACGCAACCAACCGGAACGCTGCAGGTCTTCGACGGAAGCAAGGCGATTAGCCAGCCGATGCCGTTCGTTATTGGACCATACGACACCGAGCCGCAACTGTATATTCACTACACCTTTAGCCCGGGACCCCATTCCCTGCAGGCTGTTTACAGCGGCGATGCAAATTATGTGGGTGTGGCTCTTAACAGCCCGTATGCAAATATCACAACCTTCACCGTGCCCGACAATACTGGAGCCGCAACAACAACCACCACGTTCAAAATGACCACGGCTTCGACCTTGCAGCCGGGGCAGACTGCCAACTTCGTATTCACCGTGAAACCTCAAAGCAAAAACGCCGCGGTTCCGACAGGGTCAGTTTCCCTCTACTCAGCCCGCAGCCCATACCAGATGTGCGGAGGCAATCTTGTCAACGGTACGGCGACAGGAGCCTGCTATGTAGACGAGGCTGGGACTTTTGTTATGACAGCGACCTATGATGGCGATAATAACTTTGCAAGCAGTACGAGCGCCAATAGCATCACATTAAATGTTTCAAAGATTACGCCTGCGGTAACCTTTGCTGCAGGAGCAAGCTATGCCCTGCCGAACACGCAGTTGAGTCTCAATTACACAACGGCGGGCCTGGTCATCAACTCTGGCGGAGCGGAGCTGGCTCCTACTGGAGCCGTAACTTTTACCGATTCTGTGAATGGCGTATCGACTACATTGGGCACCTTTCAGCTTCTCCCGGTCAATGGTCTTATTGAAGGCTACAGCGGACGATTTATCTTACCCGCCGGAAGCAATGTCGTTACCGCAACCTATCCCGGCGACCAGAACTTCAATGCTGTTGTCTCCTCCACTACGGTTGTTGTCAGCCCACCGGACTTTGTCTTTACCGCCGGGCAGACCGGCTTGCAGTTGACGGCGGGTGCTCCTGGCGCTGCGACGTTGTCGCTGACTCCGGAGCTGGGTTACACCGGCAGCGTGACGCTGGCTTGCGGTACAGGCGTCCCTGCAGGGGCGGTCTGTGTCGTCAATCCTTCGAGCGTAACGTTTGGCACCGCGCAAACCGCTACGGTTTCGATCTCGACTCCTGCGCCGTCGCCAATGACCAGTGCAAGGGTAGCGATGAAACCGGCATTCCCGGGACGTGTGCTTGAACTTACAAGTCTCGCGGGGCTGCTTCTGTTTTGTCTGCCTGCGGTACGCCGCCGTCCGGGATTTCTTCTGGTTCTGCTGGCGGTGCTTCTGCCGGTTGTCGGTTGTGGTGGCTCAAGTCCGAGCGCACCTGTACCTCAGGCGACTTTGTTGTCGCTGACCTCCAGCAACACCAAGACGGCTTCCGGTCAGAGTGTATCGCTGGTAGCCACACTCAACTCGCTTGCAAGCAATCCGACAGGAACGATTAAGTTCTACGACGGAAGCACGGAGCTTGGATCGTCGGTAACCGTGATGAACGGGACGGCAACGCTTGCGAGTTCCACCCTTGCTGTGGGGGCGCATACGATCACTGCCGTGTACAGCGGCGATGCAAAGGACAGTGGAAGCACTTCCTCCCCTGTTACCCAGGTGATCACCGGAAGCAGCACGCTGCAGATCACTGCGACCTCCGGCACCCTGGTTCACTCCATCAGTCTGCCGATCACCCTTAACTAACCCTTACCATTGCGAACGAATAAAGCAGAGCGGTCACCTTCGGGTGGCCGCTCTACACGTTTTTGCGACTGCGAACAAGGGTTTAGGTGGCTGAATTCAATCGGCGTAGCCCAAAACTCCATGCTCGCGGTACCCTTGACTAGACAGGTTGGAGTGAACGAAGACGTGCGAATTGGAATTGATCTTGGTGGGACGAAGATAGAAGCGATTGCGCTGGATGCAAAAGGACAGGAACTGCGCCGGATTCGCGTGGCAACACCACGTGGAGACTACGATGCAACCGTGTCCACGATTGCCGAACTGGTTCATGACATGGAGCAGGCGACCAAACGGGTCGGCAGCGTCGGTGTGGGAATTCCCGGAACGATTATTGAGTCGACCGGCCTCGTAAAGAACGCGAACTCGACGTGGATCAATGGGCGCCCCTTCCAGCACGATCTGAGCGTCGCGCTCGAACGCGAGGTCCGCTGTGCGAACGACGCGAATTGTTTTGCTGTCAGTGAGGCGACCGACGGCGCGGCCCGTGGCGCCCGCATCGTCTTCGGCGTGATCGTCGGTACAGGTTGCGGTGGCGGAGTGGCGATCGACGGCCGCGTCCATGCCGGCAGGAACGGTATCGCCGGGGAGTGGGGGCACATTCCTCTGCCCTGGGCTCAAGGCGATGAGGTGCCGGGGCCGCAGTGCTACTGCGGACGTACCGGATGCCTGGAGACCTGGATTTCGGGCACGGGGTTTGAGCAGGACTTTGCCCGCAGAACCGGACGGGATCTTCTCGGCAAGGAGATCGTCGCGGCCGCCGAGGCTGGAGATGCCGAGGCTCTGGACGCGCTCGACCGGTTGGAAGACCGTATGGCGCGTGGGTTGGCGATCATGATCGATATCCTCGACCCGGACGTGATTGTGATGGGGGGAGGACTCTCCAACATTGAACGTCTCTACGCGGGGATCTCGCGACGGCTGCGTGATTATCCGTTTGGCGGCGGCGTTGATACCCCTGTCGTTCGGGCGGTTCATGGAGATTCCAGCGGCGTTCGTGGGGCAGCGTGGCTGTGGCAGCCGGAGACGCGCTAAGGCTTCATATTTCATGCGACGGTTCTCCGCGAACCTGCATCCGATAGGGCATGAGACACGATTCGACGACCGAAGAAGATCTGAAGGGAAGCCTGGTACGGGAGCTGCTCTCCCTCTTTGAGGGCGGTAATGCCCATGCCACCTTCGAAGACGCTGTAAAAGATTTTCCGGCAAAGCTTCG
This sequence comes from Granulicella mallensis, assembly GCF_014203225.1. Lineage (GTDB taxonomy): Bacteria > Acidobacteriota > Terriglobia > Terriglobales > Acidobacteriaceae > Granulicella > Granulicella mallensis_A. The sequence continues at coordinate 60,486 of NZ_JACHIO010000011.1, forward strand.
CGGTGAGATTCCTGTGGGCCTGCCGTACTCAGCCTGGCAGCTCGTCGAGCATCTGCGGATTACGCAGCGTGACATCCTCGAATTCAGCGATAACAAGGCTGGAGGGTATCGCGACCTGAAGTGGCCGGAGGAGTACTGGGCAAAGGAAGCCGCGCCACCGAGTGAGGCCGCGTGGGACCATGCGATTCACGAGATTCATTCCGATCGCAAGGCCTTCGAAAAGCTTCTCAAGGAAGCGGACGAAAAGGCACTGACCGAGGCCTTTTCCTGGGGGAACGGTCAGACGCTGCTGCGGGAGGCCCTGCTGATTGCCGACCATAACGCGTACCACATCGGGGAGCTGGTCGTGCTGCGGCGGTTGCTGGGTGTGTGGAAGAAACACTAACGCGCTTCTTCGTCCGGGCGTAATTCTTAGCGCCAGCTTACTGCCAGATGCCAGCGAAGGTCGCGCTCCGCTGTCTTACGTAGGACGATCTCATACTCGCGGAGTTCTTCCAGCACCGAAGCGCCCTCCGTGCCGAGTTGCTGCGGGTCGTTTTCGAGAGATTCGATGAGGGCCATGACGGTGGGCAAGCCGTCTTCGCCTCGATACCACTGCGGCGGCGGCAGGCGCTTCAGCAGATCGGGATTGCCCGCGCCTTCTTCGATCAGCAGCGCCATGGAGCTTTCGTCCGCGGAGAAGAACTCAAGCAGCGGACGCACTCCCAGTTCAAGCGCCAGACGTTCCACAGCGCTTTCGTGACGTGCCAGCGCGCGTCCGTTGACGTAGATGTTGAAGCCGGGATCCTCGCCCTGGACCACGATATACATCGATGCTGCCATGTTCCGCAGTTTACCTTCGCAGGGGCAAATCTTCGAGTGGCTTTTGTGGGTCTGAATGGTTCATGGTTCACGCTTCCTGTGCCTTTGCCAGAAAGATAGTGAGTCTAGAGCGTGTCATCAAATTGTTGTTCGAGATAATGATGGGGCTTTGCCCACTTCGCGCCTACGGAACACAAAATGGAGAGGAAATGCTCACACGGCCACGGGTACAAGCCCCAAAGGGGCGATATATCCCAGCCCAGGGTGGAGGCATCCGCGGCTGGGATATACCGCCCCTTTGGGGCTGACATTGACGCAGTGTCCTAAAGCAGTTTGAGAACACACCTTAGTCAGCCACGACATTCAAGGGTTCATCTTCCCGTCTGCCGCTTTGCCGTAAGAGCGAGAGTGCCGCGCCTGCCAGCAGGACAGCACAGGTCACACTCCGAGCCGTGATCGTCGCGTGAACCTGGAAAAGGCTTAGCGACAGGATCGCTAACGGGACGAGCACGTATCGTGCCGCGTATTGGGTGGCCGTCAACCTTTGCAGCGCAAGGATGGAAAGCAGTGTGAGAATCAGGTCGATGGCTACAGCCGCAAAGGTTGGGGCGGGAAGGGTATGTTGTAGCGTGGATTGAACGGCTGTGCCAAGGCCGAAGAGAAGGCACCCGCCCGCAAAGGTGGCTGTGGCGTTTTCTCTGGCATCCATAGCTTCGAGAGAGTGGCGGCGGAACAAAGTGCATCCGATGCCGGTGAGCAGAGGCGCCAAGAGTAAGGCTGCATCGTTGAGCGGACTCGCAAGAGAGGGCTCCGGCAGCACGAGCAGCAGGCCGGAGACAGCGGCAAGCCCCGGCCAGAGGCTTCTAGCCGAGAGGCCCTGCTCCTGAGTGCCAAGGGCGGCTTCGGCGACAGCGACTACTACCGGTGTCAGTGCCAAGGCCAGAACCCGGTTGGCAGGGCCCAGAGAAGACATCAGGAAGAGTCCGATGGCAGGGCCGACAAGAATCAAAGCTCCACCCCATGCTGCTGAAGAGGTGGATAGCCGTATAGGGTGTGCTTTTGGCTTCAGAAGAATGGGCAGGCCAAAGCTCAGCGCAGCCGCCAGGGCACAGGCGACAGTCTCAGAGGCCAGCGTTGAACCTGCCTGGGGCCAGTTGTCGGTGATCCACCCTTCGCTCGAGGCGGCGAGGCAGAGCAGAGCGAACGGCCATCCCTGGCGCAACAGGTCAATCCCTCGTCTCTGTGTCATAAGACCTCTTCCACTTCGACGCTGAAACGATAGAAGCCGCGCACAAGGCGCGGCTTCTATCGACTGCATTCGTGCTTTTCAGACTAGCTGTTGCCGCCCTGAGGAGCAGCTCCGCCACCCTGGCCGGGACGACGACCGCCGCGACGGCGGCGACGCTTCTGCTGGCCTGCGCCTGCGGGGCGGGTGCCCGCTGGAGCGCCGCCCTGCGGCTGTTCTGTAGGGGCGTCGTTGTTCTCCTCGACGCCGTTGTCCTCGGTACCCTCATCCTCGTCGCCGTCGAAGTCATCATCTTCCTCGTCGTCGTCGAAATCCTCGCCGCCTTCGATGGTGATGGTGTCCTCATGCTTGGGCGCTTCGGGACGTGTGCCACGCTCAGGACGCGGAGCACGCTCGCGGCGCGGCTCGTCGCCGCCTGTGGTGGGCTGTTCGGGGTCAGGCAGGCCGAGCTTGGCGCGCTGCTCCTTGAGCACGGCCTTGCGCGAGAGCTTGATGCGGTTCCCTTCGATCGAAAGCACCTTCACCAGGACCTGGTCGCCATCGCGAAGTTCGTCCTTCACGTCCTTCACGCGATGCTCTGCGATCTCGGAGACGTGCAGCAGACCGTCGGTACCGGGGAAGATCTCGACGAATGCGCCGAACTCCGCGAGACGAACGACCTTGCCGAGGTACGTCTTGCCGACCTCGGGCACTGCCGTGATGTCGCTGATCATCTGGATTGCCTTGGCGAGTCCTTCAGCGTCGCTCGAAGCCACGTTGACGCGGCCCGTGTCGTCCACATCGATCTTGACGCCGGTCGCATCCACGATGCCGCGGATGACCTTGCCGCCAGGTCCGATGAGGTCGCGGATCTTGTCGGTCGGAATCTGGATGGTGTGAATCCGCGGAGCGAAGGCACTCTTCTCCTCGTTCGCCTTGGAGATGACGGCGTCCATCTTGTCCAGCAGGAAGAGACGTCCGTGGCGGGCCTGTTCGAGCGCCTCACGCATGATCTGGGTGGTGATGCCCATGATCTTGATGTCCATCTGCAGGGCAGTGATGCCGTTGCGGGTGCCGGCGACCTTGAAGTCCATGTCGCCGTAGTGATCTTCGGCTCCGGCGATGTCGGTCAGGATGGCGTACTTGTCGCCTTCCTTCACCAGGCCCATCGCAACGCCGGCAACGGAGCCCTTGAGGGGGATACCGGCCTGCATCAGCGAGAGGGAAGCGCCGCAGACCGTCGCCATGGACGACGAACCGTTCGACTCGAGGATGTCCGAGACGACGCGCAGCGTGTAGGGGGACTCGTCTTCGCCAGGAAGGACGGCTTCAATAGCGCGCCAGGCGAGAGCGCCGTGGCCGATCTCACGACGGCCTACGCCGGTCATGCGGCCGACTTCACCTACCGAGAACGGTGGGAAGTTGTAGTGCAGCATAAACTTGCGCTTCTGCTCGCCTTCGTAGCTTTCCATGCGCTGCGCGTCGTCGGTGGTGCCGAGCGTCGCGGAGACCAGTGCCTGGGTTTCGCCGCGGGTGAACAGGGCCGAGCCGTGGACGCGGGGGAGAACACCGGTCTCGATGGAGATCGCACGGATCTCGTCGAAGGCGCGGTGATCGGGGCGGATGCGGTCGTTCAGCACCTGCTCGCGGAAGATGGTCTCGCGCAGGCCCTCAAAGTACTTGCCGAGCTTCTTGGCTGCGGCTGCATCACCCTCGGGAAGGTCCTTCTTGAGCGCGTCCTTGATCTCCTTGACCTTGGCGTAGCTCTCGAACTTGGGGTACTTCTTGGTGTTGAGGGCATCGGCGAGAGACTCGCCCACCTTGGCCTTGAGGGCCGCGGCGTACTCGGTGTCATTCTCGAGCGGGGTAACGGTGCGCTTGGTTTTGCCGGCGCGGCTGACCAGGTCTTCGATACCGGCGACAATCTTCTTGATCTCTTCGTGGGCAAACTCGATCGCGCCGACGACGACTTCCTCGGGGATCTCCTTCGCTCCGGATTCAACCATCACGATGCCGTCCTTGGTGCCGACGACCATGATGTTCAGCTTGCTGGTGAGGCGCTCGGTGTAGGTCGGGTTTACGATGTACTGCTCATCGATGTAGCCGATGCGAACCGCGCCTACGGGGCCGTGGAAGGGGATGTCGCTGAGAGCCAGGGCGCAGCTTGCGCCGTTGATGCCGAGCACGTCCGGATCGTTTTCCTTGTCGGCCGAGTACACGAACGCGACGACCTGCGTCTCGTTGCGGAAGGCCTCAGGGAACAAGGGGCGAATCGGCCGGTCGATCTGGCGGCTGGTGAGGATCTCCTTCTCGGAAGGACGGCCCTCGCGCTTGATGAAGCCGCCGGGGATGCGTCCGCCGGCGTAGGTGAACTCGCGGTATTCAACCGTAAGAGGGAAGAAGTCGATGCCTTCCTTCGGGTCGGGCGAAGCGACTGCGGTGGCCAGTACCGCGTTATCGCCGCTGGTCGTATAGGCGGCGCCGGATGCCTGCTTGGCTATCCGTCCTGTCTCGAATTTGATTTGCTTGCCACCGGCAAGCTCCACTGTAACGTCTTGTTTCATGTACGTTCCTCTTCTTGTCTTCTGTCTTTAAGCTTTTCGAAAGTCATGTCGTCCGACTGCCCGCTACGGGAGCAGTGCTAAGACAAAAGCCCCGCCGAAGTAGCTTCGGTCGGGGCTCCTTGGTTCAGGTATGAATTCGGGGTCTGAAAATTTAGCCAGTTTGGGGCATAGCCAGTTAGTGAGTTCAGGGTATAGAAAGCCGGAAGCATCAGCGGCAAGCGCAGGGTGACACTGCGGAGAGCAGCGGGAACGGGAACACTCGAAGGGGCTCCCATCCAATCCATGGCGCTTGGCGAACTCAATGCTTTCCTATACTCCTGATGACTGCGCGGCACGACAGGCCGCGACAGCCCTCGATGGGATACGTGCAAGCTACTTGCGGATACCCAATTTGCCGATAACGTCGCGGTAGCGATCCGGATCCGTCTTCTTCAGGTAGTCCAGAAGGCGGCGGCGCTTGCTCACAAGCATCAGCAGACCGCGGCGCGAACCGTGATCCTTCTTGTGGGTTTTGAAGTGCTCGGTCAACTCGCCGATACGCTCGCTGAGGATCGCAATCTGCACTTCCGGGCTACCAGTGTCCGAATCGTGAGTGCGGAATTTAGTGATAATGTCTGTCTTCTTTGCGGGTGCCAACACGGCTGTAACGTACTCCTGATTCTCTGTGCTCTAGTCCACTTCTCTCAGTGTCCAATTAAAGATAGCACGCTGGAGGCGTAAAAACAGAGTGTAGACAAATAGAGCGCAGACGATAGAGACAGCGGAGCAATCCGGTTGCCTCTATCCTCTACGCTCTATTCTCTACACTCTGCCCTTACACTCTGCCCTTACACTCTGCCTTTACGCTACGTGCTCTTTCAGGAACTCCAGCGAGCGTTCGCGGGCCAGCTTTGCCGCTTCCGCCTTGTAGTCGGTGCGTGCGTGGTTGGCAAAGGCGTGCCCAGCTCCCTCATAGAGGAAGATTTCGACCTCAGGATGCGCGTTCCGCACGGCATCGATCTGGTCGCTGCCGATGTGGCTGTCCTCCGCGCCAAAGTGCAGCAGGACAGGGCAGGTGGGCTCTTCAGCTGCCACTTTGCCGATACCGCCGGCGTAGTAGCCGACGCAGCAATCCAGCTGCATCTTGTGCGCTTCGGCGCGGGTCGCGCTCACCCAGCTCATCAGGCCTCCGTAGCAGAACCCAAGGACGGCAACGCCCTTTCCGGCACCCTTGACGTGCTCGTAAGCTGCGGCGATATCCAGAAGCTGGGTATCGGGATTGAGCTTTCCGTACAGGTCGAAGGCCTTCTTCAGATCTTCGCCTTCGTAGGTCAGTTCAAGCCCGCGCTCGAAGCGGTCGAAGATCGCCGGTGCGATGGCCAGGAACCCGTCCTTGGCATAGCTGTCGGCGACGCTGCGGATCGAAGCGTTTACGCCGAAGATCTCCTGCACCACGATCAGCGCGCCGATCGGCTCGCCTTCAGGCTTTGCCACGTAGGCGGAAAGTTCATGCCCGTCGGCTGCTTTTACGTTTACCCATTCACTCATGTTGTTTTCTTGTCCTCCACTGCCTCAGACGAAGGAAAGCTGTGAAAAGGTGCATCATCTGTTTGTCACGCGCGCGGTAAACGGATGATTTATTGTGCCGTTCATATCCGGGCTCCGTTCCACGGTTAGGGCGTGCCATCAAACTGCTTCCTGAGACGAAGTCGGACGGTGCAAGCAGTTTGTTGAGTCACGAATCGGAAGGGCACGGTTTCACAGGCTGCGGGAAAAGTCACGATAACAGGAGAGTCCTGATCTTTAGGGCCAACGGCCCGTTTCATACCAGCCTGGGGTGGAGCGCAGCAGCGAGCGGTTTCTAGCTCGCTGCAAGCGTAGCCCCAGGTACTCGGATCAACAGAAAAGACAGAGGGCTGTAAGCCCGATTCATCGTGCAGGCACGATGAATCGGGCTTACAGCCCTCAACTTCTTTCCTGCGCCTAACCTGGGGCTACGCTTCCCGAGCCATCACGCTGTCGCGTGCCGGCTCGGGTTCGCTCCACCCCAGGCTGGTATGAAACGGGCCTTTGGCCCTAAAGATCGAAGCACGAATTTTCTGAGTCGTGCCTCAACAAACTGACGGCAGAGTCCGGCCCCACACCAAGGGTCGTTTGATGAGAAACGCCAGGAAATGATGGCAAATGTGATTCCCCCGCTTGCAATTCGCTTTTTATTCGCTAGAATGTCCGCATGGCGATTACGCGGCGGCAAAAAGAAGTCATCGACTTTCTTTCGAGCTTTACCACCAGGAACGGCTACTCTCCTTCGTACGAAGAGATAGCGTCGGGCCTCGGCCTGAATTCGCTGGCCACGGTGCACAAGCACGTCACCAATCTGCAGAACAAAGGCCTGCTCCAGCGCGCTCACAACCGCAGCCGGTCGATCGACGTTCTGCCGCAGCGCTCGGCGAAGAAGGGCTTCGACCGCCTTCCTCTGCTGGGCCGTATCGCAGCGGGCAAGCCGGTGGAGGCCATCGAGACGGCCGAATCCATCTCCCTGGGCGACATTATCGGCAACCGCGAGGTCTACGCCCTGGAGGTCCGCGGCGACTCCATGCGGGACGAACACATCGTCTCCGGGGACTATGTGCTGGTCGAGAGGACCCGTACCGCGCGGGAGGGCGAGATTATCGTCGCGTTGATCGACGGCGCCGATGCCACGCTCAAGCGCTTCTACCGGGAGGGCAATCTTATCCGGCTGCAGCCTTCCAATACGGAGATGGCCCCGATCTACGCTCCGGCCTCCAATGTGAGCATCCAGGGGAAGGTGCTGGGAGTCCTGCGCAAGTACGCGTAGGGCTGTTCAGGAACGGCAATGCCCGGCGAATCGGGGTAGTGCCTCAGTTTGAATCCTCCGATATAAAATATGAATAACGCCGGAGGTCGCTAGTCCTTGCGAAGTTTCTTCCGGAGCCCCAAAACCCCGCTTTACTTGGGATAACCACAGGCCGGGGCATAAACCTAATCGGTGACTGATACGCCGTTCTATGGCCGAAGTGAGATGTGGAATGAGAGAAGCAAAAAGAGTCGAGATCAGTCTCGGCTCTTTTTATGCGGTGATCCCTACTCTGCACGTTTCTTATAAGGCCCGCGCCTCTTCACTATAGGAGTGGGCAAGATAGCCACAAGCTCCTCAATCGTCCATACATGATGCACCAAACCCGCTTCCATAGCCGGAGTGACGCGCAACGTTTTATGCACGCGGCAGAAGTTGTAGTGCATGAAGTGGAGAGCGATCGCCGCCTCGTGGTTCTCCAGCTTCTTAGAGAATGCATTTGTAAGCCGAGTGAAGCGGCGAATATGCATCCGTGTGGTGAGGTTCAGGCGCTCTACATATGATGTGCTGATGTGCAGAGGGTCTTGGGAACCAGCGAGAACGGCTGTCTGCGTTCCGATGCACTGGCCCGTACTGTAGCGGCGATCTAGCGCTGTGTCTGAGCCGTACAGCTTTATCAGCATCGCGTAATCCACATCCATACCAAATGCACCCTCTACAGATTCAGCGTAAGCCCTGTGACCATCCGTAGTGAGCTGGACACGCGATGTGAGCCGCGATGCTACATCCTCCATAAAGACCTTCGCCCATGCCGCTCCACGTTGTCCTACGAGGTAGGAGATGACCAGCTTGGAATCAGCATCCAATGCCGTCCAAGTCCAGGCATCTCCCCAATCTTGTGCGATTTGCTCCTCATTCACGTTCGCCATTTTCGCGCCGACGAATGACCAAATTTCATCGCAGTGGACACGCTTCGCAGCTACACCCGTTACATGCTCGTCATGGTATGCACGGCAGGTATCGCCCATCTGCACCAGCAACTTCGTGATGGTGTTCGTGGAGAAGCCCAGCATACGAGAGATTGCATTGATGCTGTTTCCCTCTACCAATGCGGAGATTATGCGAGCGCGGTCTACGCTGCTCAGATTATTCATAATGAGAATTATGCTTGAATAATAGTTTCTTGTCAGCCTACAATTCAAGTTTGTTTTCCTACGAATTCATGTATGCTCAATATAGCCACGAGGGGAGGGCACGCCAATGCCTGTACCAAAGCCAGAAGAAGTAGAGGAATTACTGAGCGATTTGAAGGATGCGCACAGAAAGCTCGCTGAACTTGAGTCCCGCTGGGAATCGTTCTTTACTCATCCTGAGGGAAACGTAGTCTTTGTTCCCGTGCAGAACTTGAAACCGCGAATCATCGAATTCCTTGAGAAACGACCTGATTTGGGCTTCAACCTGGCGTCTATCGCCACAGCCCTCGATGCAAACGAGAACTCGGTTGGGCCGTATCTTAGTGATCTAGCTAAGGAAGGAAAGATCGAACGAAGAGAGCGGGGATTATACGGGGCTCTGCGTCCTAAGCATTCTGACGGCATCACCGACGAAGACATCCCCTTCTAAAGCAATAAAGCCCAGTTACCGTCACAGGTAAACTGGGCTTTATTGTATGTGGCCGGAGAGCCTAATCCTTGCGGTCAGGGACACCAGCTTGCAACTGGTGAGCAACGGGGGTCAGTTCCCCGCTCCGGCCTTCACTACCCTTACAGCTTCCGACGCTACGGCACGCCAATGCCGTAAATCATGCTTCGGGAGGAAAGGGGGAACCATGAAAAGAAGACGCCTTCTTATCGTGGTTGTGGTACTTCAAACTGTTGATGGTTTGATCATCACAGTCTGGATATAATCCCCTACGGCCTCACCTATACCACGGGTGAGGTCGTCCTCTTTTAGAGAGGATAGTAATCGTAGAACAAAATGCAAGCCTACAGAACCCATGTAGGCAATATCCATGTATGCAATTATTTTTCCTGGTTTCCCCTAACTTTCGCCCACCGCAGGTTGGCGGCGTCACGGGCAATCTCTGAACGCTCCACCGCGAACAATGCATCGCGCCTTGCGATACCTCGCGCTACAGCCTTCGGAGATTTCTCTTTAGGGCGGACGATGGGGGCTTCGCCGGTAGCTTGATCGACTATCGACTTCGCCAGACTGTTCATGTCCATGCATCCATTCTCAGCCTACGGTGAAATTGGCGCAAGAGAAGCCAATTCCAAACTGAGGTACTACCCAAATTGGCATAACGGCAAAGATAATACGTTCCTTTGGTATTTTGTTTTCCTCTTCCCAGCGATGAGGGGAACTAATACCTGTAAGACTGCGTATCCTGATCTAGCTTGTACAACTGCCGCTTTATGAGGGAGCCGCCGTCATCATGAAACTTCATCTTCTTGTCGCTTCGAGTCTTCTGCTGTTTGTCGTGCCCGCCTTCGCGGACAGCACCTTCACCCGCACCTTAAACGTCTCGTCGCAGGCCGATCTCTATGTTTCTACGGGGTCAGGCGATATCAAGATCTCCCAGGCCAATGACAACCAGATTCATGTGGTTGGCCACATTCATGCCGGATGGAGCTCCTTCGGAGACGTCAAAGCGCGCGAGCAGCGTATCGTCGACAACCCGCCGATCGTGCAGAACGGGAATGAAGTCCGCATCGGTGAGACGAGCGATCGCAACCTGTTCAATAACATCTCCATCGACTACGACATTGCCGTTCCCTCATCCACCGCACTCAATCTCCATAGCGGTTCGGGTGACATCGAAATCAACCATGTGGGCCGGTACCTTTCGGCAACCAGTGGCTCAGGAAACGTACGCGCCCATGGCATTCATGGACCTGCCGAACTTCAGGCGGGCTCGGGCGATATCGAACTGGATCAGGACGCTGCCGGCGATGTGAAAGCCAAGACCGGTTCCGGTAATATTCGCATCCACGAGTTCAATGGCTCACTGAATGCTCGCACGGGTTCGGGCGATGTTGAGGCGATCGGACGGCTTGAGGGAACAGGAAACCTGGCGAGCGGTTCGGGATCGGTGCGCCTGCATCTGAATCCGGATGCACGCTTCAACCTCGAAGCGTCAACGGGATCGGGCGATATTCACATCCAGTTCCCCGGAGCTCCGAAGCAGGATGACTCCTCGCGGCACCACCTCACGGCTTCCATCAATGGAGGCGGAGCCCCGCTGGAGATTCGCACGGGTTCCGGCAACATCAATGTGGAGCCTCGCTAGGCTGGTCATTCAGTCCTGTTCCAGCAGTCCTATTCCAGGTTTAGCCAGATTCTTGTTTTGAAGGGGCGGGGCTTCAGCCCCGCCGTTAGAAGTCGCTGCGAACGGTGGCTTTAGCCACTGAGGGAATGATATCGGAGCAAACCCATGTCCCTCCGCGGCTAAAACCCTTCAGGAGATCGCCTCAACGGCGGGGCTGAAGCCCCGCCCCTTCAAAACAAAAATGAGTTCTAATCCCCTCATCCGTAGTTTGAAGCTGTGAGTTTGCTGACACGCTCTAACCTAAACTAGGGGTATGCCTGTTCCACGTTTTCTGGTTTTCGATCTCGACGGTACCCTTATCAACTCTTCGCTTGACCTCTGCAACTCGGTCAATGCGATGTTGGAACACCTCGGCAAGCCTCCTTTGCCGAATGCTGTGATTGCAAGTTACATCGGGGATGGCGCGGCGATGCTGGTTCGCCGCGCCTTGGGCGATCCCGGGGACCTCGATGCCAGTACCCACGATGAGAGCGTGGTGCGCGAGGCGCTCGAGTTTTTCCTGAGCTACTACCGTGTGCACAAGCTCGATAACACGGTCGTCTATGACGGAGTGTTGGCCTCACTGGAACAGATTCGCAACCGGCATCCGCAGATCCTGATGGCCGTGCTTACCAATAAGCCGGTAGGACCTTCGCTCGATATTTGCAGGCAACTGGGCCTTGAGCCGTTTTTCTTCCAGAACTATGGCGGCGATTCTTTCCCGACCAAGAAGCCCGATCCGCAGGGATTGCAGACGCTCATCGCCGAGGCGAATGCGAGGCTCGATCAGCCGCTACGGACCGATGAGATTGTGATGATTGGCGATACGGATGTCGATGTGCTCACCGGACGGAGCTGCGGGGTTCGCACGCTCGGCTGTGGGTTCGGCTTGTCGCCTCATGCGCTGGCTGCTGCGCAACCCGATGTGTTTGTCGAGCATGCCTCGGAGTGGCCGAGGGTGCTCGGGTTGTAGTTTTTGTCTTTGTCTTTGTCTTTGTTTTTGTCTTTGCTGTTGCCTTTGCTTTTCTGGTTGTCATTCCGAGCGCAGCGAGCGAACCTGCTTCCTCCCGTTCTTCGTTCGTATCACCCAGAAAGCAAGCGATCTGGAACTGAGGCTTGGCTTCAGCTGACACACAACGTTTGTGGCGACACTCGCAAAAAACGGGAGACAGCAGGTTCGCTCCCCTTCGGCTACGCTCAGGGTCGGAATGACAACCTGAAAAGCAAAGGCAAAGACAGAGCAAAAGCGCCGCAACGCTGGATGCCCTTAGAACTGGAAGTAAAGAAACGAACTCGTGTGGTCGAGATTGGCGAGGATCGCAAAGAAGAGTACCGCCATCACAATACCCCAGACGATATTGGAAGACCAGCGCAGACGCGGCAGAAGAATACTAGGCGCGGCTGAGGAGGGTGGCTCTTCTCCGAGAATCTCCTGAGTGTTGGGCATAAACCAGACGATGGGGAAGAGCGCCAGCCCCAGGGCTCCGTCCAGAAGATTGCCGATGTGACCACGCCCGTTGCCGCCGAAGAGATCGTGCAGCATGGCGAAGGCGGAATGCAGAGAATCCGCGCGGAAGAAGATAAGCGCGAGCGAGACCTGCAGATAGACGCCGATGCGCAGCGCCATACGCAGAAGTCCCGTCGGAGGCTCTTCCGTGACTCCCTTCTGCCGCTGCCGGAAGTGCCGCCAGGCCTGGTTTGCTGTCAGGTAGACGCCATGCAGCAGGCCGAAGAGAAGGAACTGCAGGCCCGCGCCGTGCCATAGCCCGGTGAGCAGCATGGTAATGATCGTCGGATAGGCCACCATCGCGGAGAAGCCGCTGACGGTTGTCAGAGCCTTGCGCGAGATCTTCTTCCCAGCCGCCAGGCGGCGGCGCTGCACGCCCAGCAGGATCGGGTTGTAGAGATAGAGCGTGACGTAGCGCGTGAGCGTCATGTGCCAGCGTTGCCAGTACTCGGTCACGCTGGTGGCTTTGTAGGGGGAGTCGAAGTTGAGCGGGAAGCGGATGGAGAAGATGCGCGCCAGTCCCAGCGCCATGTCCGAGTAACCCGAAAAGTCAAAGTAGAGCTGCATCGTGTAGAGGATGAGTCCGGTCCACGCTGAGGCTGCGGACTGCGAACCGGCATGAGCGAAAGCAAGGCTGGCTTGTCCTGAGAGCCTGTCCGCGATCAATACCTTCTTGCCGAGACCGAACAGGAACCAGGTGATTCCCAGCGATACGTCCGCAGGCACCAGGCGAAAGCGCCGTCCCGCCGCGAACTGCGGCATCATCTCCTTGTGATGGAGGATCGGACCGATGATGAGGTGCGGGAAGAAGGTGACGAATAGCACATAGCTGAGAAGGTCCTGGCGCTCCGCCTGTCCCTGCGCGAGATCCACGAGGTAGGAGATCTGGGTGAAGGTGAAGAAGGAGATTCCGAGAGGCAGAAGCACCGGGTGCGCGGCTGGAGCGGGTAGGTGCAGGCTGTGAATCAGCAGCAGCGTCTTGTACAGATATTTGAAGTAGAAGAGTGCGAGCAGGTTGAGCGTGATGCCCAGTGTCAAAAACTGGCGGCGGCGTGAGCTTCCTTCCTCGGCCGCGGCAATGGCCATCGAAACCAGGTAGTTGACGACGATGGATCCCAGGAGGAAGAAGACAAAGACCGGCTTGAAGACCGCATAGAAGACGATCGAGCAGAGAGCAAGCCACGCGATCACGGGCCTGCGGCCGAGGCGTCCGAGCAGGTGGAATCCCACCATGGTGATGGGGAGAAAGCAGAAGATGAATTTGAAAGAGTTAAAAAGCATTGTTTGCCGCAGCGTAAATAAAAGACGAGGGTATCAAAGCGGCCCGGGGCCTACGCGAAACTAGAGCAGAATCCCTATAGGTATACCCAAGGGCAATCCTTTAGACGGTGCTTTTCCCCAGGAAAAGCACCACTCCTAAGCTCTTTCCGGGGGACAGTGATAGGGATTCTGCTCTAACGCTGCAGAGAAACAGAGTGAAACTCAGGGATGTTGGGCTGTGACGCAATGCTGCGGTTGTCAATATAGGGGGTTTTCTGGAGGACTTCGTTGACCTGGCGTGCCACCAGGGTGCTGACGATGCGCGATCCGAAGGCCGTATAGTGGCGGCCATCATTGAAGAGGCCAATGGGCAACGATTGCAGAGAGTTGCTGGTGATGCCTTCCAACTCTGAGGAGTAGGCCTTGAGATTGTCGTCGCAGGAGGGGATGGGGGCTACATCTACCAGGACGATGGCGCTGCGATTGGAGTAGCCCTTCCGATACTGATCCGCCAGGGCGCGCGGAAAGTCTCCATGAGAGTGCTCATTGAGCTTGGCTGCGGATTCGCAGTACGTTCGAGCCGGTGAAGGGGGAGTAAAGAAGCCGTTGCGTACCTGAATCTGGTCTTCTTCCGCGCGAAGATGCGTTGTACGGAACCAAACATCTTTGATTGCGTAATACGCTGTGAAGCCTGCGGCATAGCCGGCAAAGGCAATGGCTTCATGGGGGTGATTCAAAAGGACCTGGTGGCTTTCGCTGGGTGATCCATGACGCAGCAGTTCAAGCAGGCCTTCCGCGTAGATGGTGTGCCTCCAGACACGGTTTTCCTGCTGGAAGTCATCCGGCGCCAACTGCACGACCAATACCTTAGGGTGTGTGTTTTGTTTGAGATAGTGGTCGAGCGTGAGGTTTCCGGTGACGGCCAGAACGGCGTTGGTCACGGCGATATTGCAGGTCTTGAAGCCGGTTTCGCGGTTCACTACCTCGGGGTCGATACCCGTCATCGCGGTGGAGTCTCCATAGACGAGCACGTCGCAGTTGCGATCCTGGAAGTTAAAGATCGCGTCATTGGACTGTACCCAGACGCTGGCGCCATGGTGAAGAAAGAAATCGGATTTGCCGAGGCAGATAAACGCCGGTATCGCCAATAGCGGAAGGAGCACGACCAGCATGCAGTAGCGAATCGCTGGATCGGCGGTCTGTCGCCCTGTCTGATGACCGATGGCGGTCGAAGGCAAGTGCGTCGCAGCTTCGTGAAGCTCTAGTGCCAAGCTCATGAGGTCCAAGGTTTGTGGGATCATTCTACCTACAAGTCCGCTTAACCGGAAAGACCGGTTTGGCGAATCTGCAGGCAGCGTCGTCTTCATAACAGGGCAGCTTGCGGTTCATTGTAGAAACCTGTAAGTCAACCCACTATGGTCTTTGACGCAGAACTGGCCAATTAGATTACACAGCCCTCAAATTGTTTTTTATCAATGAGTTACTAGCGCAAAAAGATGCTCAACTCGGCCGCCGCCCCGCGCAGATGGGTCAGGAAGCGCGTCTGCATTTCGAGCATCGGCATGCGCGGAGCATGACCGCTCAGATTGACGGTGGCCACGACGCGTCCATTGGGAGCCTGTACCGGTACCGCCAGAGAGCGCAGACCGATCTCCAGTTCCTGGTCCACCAGGGCGTAGCCGTTACGGCGGACATTCCGCAGCGCGAGCCGTAGCTTGTCGGCCGAGGTGATCGTCCGCGGCGTGAACTGCGTGAAGGTAGCCCGGGAGAGGTAGAGCTCAAGCTGGTCCTGGGGCAGGTAAGCCAGCAGAACACGGCCCATGCTGGTACAGAACGCCGGCAGGCGAGAGCCGATGTGCAGGTCGACCGACATGACGCGCGTGACGCTGGTGCGTGCGATGTAGACGATGTCGTCGCCGTCGAGCGTAGCCACGGAGAAGGACTCGTGCAGGGTGGACGACATGCGCTCCAGAATGGGCTGCGCTGCGTTGGCGAGTGTGCTGGAGGCCGTATAGGTGTTGGCCAGGGTCAGCATCTTGGGCCGCAGCGAGTAGCGCTGGGTCTCGTCGGAGCCGGCAAATCCCAGCTTGACCAGGGTGTACAGGCAACGCCGCACGGCAGCACGCGAGAGGCCGGTGCGTACGCTGAGCTGCGAGATGGTCATCTGCGGAGTCTGCGGAGTAAAGGCCTGAATGACAACGAGACCGCGAGCCAGCGAGGCCATAAAGTTCGGGTCGCCTGTGTAAACCTCCAGCGCGGTAGCAGGGGAGATCTTGACTTTGGGAGCGGGGGTAGAGGGAATAGCGGGGACTGCTGGCGTGGCCGCGGGCAGAATGGGGTTCACGGAAACCTCCTAAAAACGGGCCACGTACCGACATGGTGCGATTGCCGTCCTGTCTCTACGATAAACGCACGACGCGGGTAAGCGCAAGATCTCCCCCATTTCTCCCCCAGGTGGTACGGAAATGGCGGCTCTTTCCAAAGGCTTTTGACGCTGAGTAAAAACGCAAAGGTCGCCACGGATTCAGTGGCGACCTTTGCATTTTCTTTCCGGTAATTACTTCTTGCTTCTGTAGCGGCGAATCAGGTTGGTGGTCGAAGTATCGTGTGCGAGTGCGGGTTCTGTCGCGCTCTCGAGTTCGCCGATGATCTTCTGTGCCAGCACCTTGCCGAGCTCTACGCCCCACTGGTCGAACGAGTCGATGCTCCAGATCGTTCCCTGGGTAAAGACAGAGTGCTCGTATAGCGCGATCAGCTTGCCCAGTACCTCGGGTGTAAGCACGTCGGCCAGGATCGTGTTCGAGGGGCGGTTGCCCTCAAATACCTTGTGCGGCACCAGAGCCTCGGCGACGCCTTCCGCCTTGACCTCTTCGGCGGTCTTGCCGAAGGCCAGCGCTTCGGCCTGGGCGAAGACGTTCGCCATCAGCATGTCGTGGTGCCTGCCGAGCGGGTTGAGCGTCTTGTAGAAGCCGATGAAGTCGCAGGGAATCAGCCGCGTGCCCTGGTGGATGAGTTGGTAGAAGGAGTGCTGGCCGTTGGTGCCGGGCTCGCCCCAGTAGATCGGACCGGTCTCGGTGGCAACGTGTTCGCCGGAGAGCGTGACGTGCTTGCCGTTCGACTCCATCGTGAGCTGTTGGAGATAGGCCGGGAAGCGCTTGAGGTACTGCTCGTAGGGCAGAATCGCGACCGTCTGGGCGTCGAAGAAATCCGTGTACCAGACAGTAAGCAGACCGAGCAGCACGGGCAGGTTCTTCTCGAAGGGCGTTGTGCGGAAGTGAACGTCCATCGCGTGGAAGCCGGCGAGCATTGCGCGGAAGTTATCCGGGCCGATGGCGATCATGGTGGAGAGGCCGATGGCGGAGTCCATGGAGTAGCGACCGCCGACCCAGTCCCAGAAGCCGAACATGTTCTCGGTGTCGATGCCGAACTCTGCAACGGCCTTGGCGTTGGTCGAGATGGCGACGAAGTGCTTGGCGATGGCCGAATCGTCCTTTAGCGAGGCGAGAGCCCAGTCACGCGCGGAGTGCGCGTTGGTCATGGTCTCGAGCGTGGTGAAGGTCTTGGAGGCGACGAGGAAGAGGGTCTCGTCGGCGTTGAGGTCCTGCACGGCCTCGGCGAAGTCCGTGCCGTCGACGTTGGAGACGAAGCGGAAGGTGAGATCGCGCTGGGAGTAGTGCTTCAGCGCCTCGTAGGCCATGACGGGGCCGAGGTCGGAGCCGCCGATGCCGATGTTGATGACGTTCTTGATGCGCTTGCCGGTGTGTCCCTTCCACTCGCCGGAGCGGATGCGGTCGGCGAAGCCGGACATCTTGTCGAGCACCTTGTGGACTTCGGGAACGACATCTTCGCCGTCGACCTTGATGGATTCGGACTTGGGAGCGCGCAGGGCGACGTGCAGCACGGCGCGGTTCTCGGTGATGTTGATCTTTTCACCGGTGAACATGGCCTCGATGTGCTGCTTCAGGCCGGACTGTTCGGCGAGCTGCGTGAGCAGGCTCAGGGTTTCGTCGGTGACGCGGTTCTTCGAGTAGTCGAGGAAGAGGCCTTCGGCTTCAGCGGTAAGGCGTGTGCCGCGTGCGGGATCGTCCTTGAAGAGCTGGCGAAGCTGGAGCGTCTTCACGGTTTCTGCATGCTGCGTCAAGGCTTTCCAGGCTGGGCGCTGGGTCAGAGGGGCTATCTTTTCACTCATGGAATCTCTCCTGTCGCTATTAGAACATTGAGCGATCACTGCTTTATGACAACCCCAAAGGCTCGAAGGTTGTCATATGCAGTGAACAGCCTTTCGTCGTACTGAATGTTGAGATCCGGATGGCGGCGAAAGGCAAAATCGATTCTGACGTTTTCTTTCTTCTGCAGGCCTTAAAATCACACGCATATGGATAAGGTCGATCCCTTCACGGGCTCTTGGATCTTCCGGCCCGCGCTGTCGAAGATGAGTACGCCGGGGCCGAGAAGGTGGGTGCAGACGATCGAGTGCGAGGGGGACATGGTGAGTGTGCGGGAGGAGATCGACTTTGGGGAAGGCCATGCGACGACCATTGAGATTGAAGCTAAGTTCAACGGCAAATCGTATACCGTAAGTGGGTCACCGGCGGCAGACGCCATAGCCTACACACGCCTCGACAACCAGACGATCTCCGGAACTGCCAGCAGGCAGGGGATTGTGACGATTCAGGAGACCCTTGTGGTCGCGGAGGATGGGCAGCGCATGACCATGAAGTACACGGTGTTTCGGGGCAAGAAGAAGGTGGCTAAGGGGATTGCAATGTTTGAGCGCATGGGGACTTGCCGGTGACGAAGCTCGTCTTGTTGCCCGGCATGGATGGAACGGGTGAGTTGTTCCGGGATTTCGTAGCGGCGTTGCCGGAGGGAACCGATACGGTCGCAGTGCACTATCCGGGCGATCGCCGGTTGCGGTACCCAGGGCTGCTGGAGTTCGTGCGCGCGGCGGCCCCGGAAGACAAGCCGTTCTGCCTGGTGGCGGAGTCGTTCTCGACGCCTCTTGCGATCCTGTATGCCGCGACGAATCCGCCGAACCTGAAGGGAATCGTGCTGTGCGCTGGGTTCGTCACCAGTCCGGTATGGGGGTGGCGGCGGACGCTCGCCCTGGCCCTGGCGCAGTTCATCTTCTGGCTGCCACTGCCGCGTTTCTTTATCGAGATGTTTTTGGCCGGGCCGGGGGCTTCTTCTGCCCTGATCTCCGCGGTGCAGGCAGCGTCTTCGTGGGTCGAACCGGAGATCATGGCGGGACGTGCCCGCGATGTGCTGACGTGCGACGTGCGCGCGGAGATGGCGAAGGTGAATGTGCCGATTCTGTATTTACAGGCCGCGCAGGACAAGATGGTGGGGCCTGTGAGTCTAGAGGTGGCGAGAAGCATCAAGCCGGAGATGACGGTGGTAGTGGATGGGCCGCATCTGTTGTTCCAGCGCGAGCCGGTATTGAGTGCGGAAGTGGTGATGAAGTTTGTGCAGGGACTTGCGTAAGCCGTTTGTACGCGAGGTTTTTGGGTTAGAGCACTCCCAATACATCCATTGGATCAGGCCTGACGCGGTGGTCGGCGTGGGCTTCGCTGAAGAGGATCTTTCCTGCCTGCGAGATCACTAAGGTCGCGGGCAGGGGAAGCTGCCAGCTTTCGTCACCATTGATGAAGGGGATGTTCACCAGGATCGAGCGGTAGTGGCGCTGCATGGGTTCCGGAACCGCGTAGGTGATTCCGAACTGCTCGGCGAGGCGGGTGCCTGCGTCGGACAGGATAGGGAAGGTCAGGTTGTGCTGCTGGACGGTGAAGTCGTTTTGCCGCTGTGATTGCGGGGAGATGGCTACCAGCAGCGCGCCGCGTTCGCGGACCGTAGGGTAGAGCTTCTGCCAGGCTTCAAGCTCGGTCATACAGTAAGGGTCCCAGCGGCCTCGGAAGAAGTTCACCACAAGCGGGCCGACGGCGAGTAGGTCGGAGGAGCGGACCGTCTTGCCGTTGATGGCGTCGGGCAGGGCGAACTCCGGAGCCTGCGTGCCGACACTTGGGATGCGGGACTCGATGCCGGTGGCGAGGAGTTCCTGCACGGCTGTGTCGGTGATGGCAAGGCGTTCCGGCTGGACGAGGCCTCGGGTTTGCGCAGTGATGGTGTCGAGCTGGTCTTGAAGTCGGGGCGTGGCGGAGGACGGCATCTGCTTCCAGTGTAGATGGTCGGGGGCTATGGTGGCGTGGGTGTGACGAGGTGGTTTTTACCTCACTTTAAACGCGCCATCCTGAGCGGGGTAACTCAGGATGACGCTTTGGGGATGGGACCAGGTAGTGTCTGACGAATCGAATATGGCAGCTTTGTCTTTGCTTCTGAGATAGATCCGGGCTTTAGCCCGGACATTCAAGACAGTCGATAAAGTGAGCTTCAGCCCCTGGGATAGGCTCTCCTCTCCGGAGGCAGAGATAGCAGGAGATAGGAAAGCTTGTCCTAGGGGCTGAAGCCCCATTCGTGTTGGTCCTGTAATGCCCGGGCTGAAGCCCGGGCCTATCTCAGAGACAACAGCAGAAGAAGAGACATCAACAGACGAGTAGTCGTTAATTCGCCAGGCACTACCTAAAGTCGATATTCGCGAAGTTACTGTGACGAAAGACTTACCGCGCCTTGTAACTACAAATGGAAGGCGTGGTCTGCGCCGTAGACGAGGCCGAGGGTGAGGAGTGCGATGACCACCTCCCCGATGGCTCCGACGAGGAATGGACGAAGGCCTTGTTTGCTGAGGTCTCGGAAGCTGGTGCGGAGACCGACTCCCGCGAAGGTGAGCAGGAAGGCCCAGCGGGAGAGGTTGCCGACGGCCAGCAGTTGCGGCTTGGAGAAGAACCCGACTGTTGCGAGTAGCGAGATCAGCAGGAAGCCGAGGACGAACTTGGGGAACTTCGACCAGAGGAAGGCGGCTTTGTTTTCGACCTTTGCGGCCTGGCCCTTGGAGGCCCAGTAGATGGCGTAGCCAAGGACGACGAAGCCGATCAGGGCGTTGCGGCAGGTCTTGGTGAGGACGGCGATCTTGCCGGCGGCGTCGGAGTAGAGCGCTCCGGCCGCGGCGGTCTCGGCGGTGTTGTCCACGGCGAGGCCGGTCCAGACGCCGTAGGCGTGATCGGAGAGATGTAGCGCGTGTCCGACGAGAGGGAAGATGAAGAGCGAGACCGCACCGAGCGCGAGGATGGCGGCGATGGCGTAGGAGGAGTCCTCTTCGTCTGCCTCGATGGCGCCCTGCGTGGCGATGATGGCGGAGACTCCGCAGACCGAACTGCCGACCGCGAGCAGCGTGACGAGCTTGGGCGAGAGCTTAAAGCCTCGGCCGAGGTAGGTCATGAAGGTGAGGGCAAGGGCGATCTCGATGAAGACGAGCGCGAGGGAGATGCCGCCGAGCTTGGCGATGTCTCCGAGGATGAACCGCGCTCCGAGCAGGACGATGCCGGTCTTGAGCCAGAACTCATAGGTGGCCACGCCGCGACGGAAGATGGCCGGGACGCCGACGGTATTGGAGATGGCGAGGCCGATGAGGATGGCCCAGAGGACGTACTCGATGTTGGGCAGAACCAGGTGGTGGACCTTACCGTAGCGGGCGATGAACTGCTCGATGAACTTTCCGCCATAGCCGACGGCGGCGAGCAGGAGCAGGCCGGGGATGAGGCCGAGAGGGTTGGTGGAGGAGTCCGGCGCGATCTGGACAATAGGCTGGGGGATGGTTTGGGTGCTTGTGGACATGGGGGTCTCCTTTCCTACCAGGGGACTACTTTGAGGACGCCGAAGCGAATGAGGAGAGCAAGGCCGAGTGAGAGTAGAACGGCCCAGGTATCTGGCGAGAGGCGGCGGGAATTGGCCGGCATGGAATGGCTCCTTAACCGCAGCGGCGAAGGTGCATGGAGAAAGGCCGCGGCGGTTCTGATTTGAATTTTGGGGGTGGGACAGGGGCGCTTAGCGCAGACAGCTACTTAGCGCAAACAGCTATGGCCTGTACAACAACAACGCGTGCGCGCAGGCGAGGGCAGAGCAGCGAAAGATGAGATAGGGGTGCTCATGCGTTGGTTATTTGTACCACGGAGTAGGGTTTGTCGAAGATGAAAGGAGTGTTACAGATGTTTGGAGCGTCGTCGCACTAGAATGGCGGGATGATCGAACGTGGCATGAACCGGAGAGGATTTCTGGCAACGAGCGCGATGGTGGCGCTGTCGTTGCAGGGACGCAGGCTGTTTGCGCAGGGAACGGCGGAGCCGTGTGTGGTGAGGACTCCCAATGGCACCTTGCGCGGAGAGAGTACGGATGGGGTGCGGGTGTTTCGCGGTGTCCCGTTTGCCGAACCGCCGGTGGGGCCACTGCGCTTTCGGCCTCCTGTGAAGAAGACTGCGTGGAAGGGCGAGCGCGATGCGACGCGCTTTGCGCCTGCGGCGATACAGACGGGCGATCCGGCAGTCAGCAAGAGTGAGGACTGTCTGTACCTGAATGTGTGGGCCCTCGAAGGCGCCGCCGCGAAGAGCGGTGCGGGCCTGCCGGTGTACGTGTGGATCCACGGCGGCGGCTTTACGGGAGGAAACTCCTTTGCGCCGATCTTCGATGGCACTGAGTTCGCGCGCGAGGGAGTGATCTGTATTACGGTCGCCTACCGGTTAGGTGTGCTGGGGTTCCTGGATATGGGGCCGCTGCTGGGGGCCGATTATGCAGGCTCGGGGAACAATGCGTTGCGCGACCTGATGCTGGCTCTGGAGTGGGTGCAGGAGAACGTCGCTGCGTTTGGCGGCGATCCTGCGCGGGTAACGCTGGGTGGTGAGTCTGCGGGAGCGAAGCTGACAGACATTCTGATGGGTGTGCCGGAGGCTCAGGGGTTGTTTCATCAGATGATCTCGGAGAGCGGCGGAGCGGAGCGTGTATGGCCTGCGTCGAATGCAACGGCGGTGGCGAAGGGCTTTGGAGACGTGTGGGGTGCGCGTGGGGCTGCCGGTTTGAAGACGGCTTCGGCGACGGAGTTGATGGCGTCGCAGACGAGCTTTATCGATAGCTGGCCGCAGCACTTTCCGTTGCGGACGGAGATCGATGGCACGCTGTTGCCGAAGCTTCCGGTGGAGACGATCGCTGGTGGCTCGACGCGCAGAAAGAGGCTGCTGATCGGAACCAATCGCGATGAGAGCGCGCTGTTTGTAGGGCCGCATCCGGCGCATGATGCGACCGCGGCCGATCTGGGGAATGTCCCGCTGGCACAGTTTCAGGCGGTGTATGCGAAGTACAAGGCGCTGTATCCGGAGATGAGCGAAGAGCGGCTGCGGATTCGTGCGCTAACAGCGGAAGAGTACTGGGTGCCGTCGATGCGCGTGGCGGATGCTCATGTTCGCGGCGGTGGGAGCGCGTGGATGTATCGGCTGGACTTTGCGCCGAGCAGCGGCAGGCTCAAGAGCTATGCGTACCACTCGGAGGACCTGGGACTGGCGTGGGACAAGCCGAATCGGGACATCGACAATGCGGCTGCGGAGGCGGCGCTGGCCAAGCAGATGCACCAGGCCTGGGTAGCGTTTATCCAGGGAGAGAAGCCGGGTGCGGTGGGGTTGCCGGAGTGGCCGCAGTATGTCAACGGCACGCGGCAGACGATGATTCTGGATACTCAGAGCAGGGTGGAGGAGAAGCCGCAGGAGGCGGAGTTGCGGCTTTGGGATGGGGTGTTGTGAAACAGGAGCTATCGCTTCAGCCGTCTAAACAGATGCAAGCACGGACTTGATAAGAGAGGGAGAGGCCTGAAATGTGGTCGTCTGTAGCCTCTTCACTGCCTCGTTTAGGTCGAGAAGGCCTCGTAGATGCGCGTAGCGAAGGATGCCGAGTGTGCCGATAATTTCGATGCCAAAATGCCGGGCTTCCTGTCGACCGAGAGCCTCATCGATGAGCAGCAAGCTGCCTCGATGAATGTGCGCCAGCGTAATGGCTTCGCGCTCTCCGGCATCAAGCTTGGAGTCAAAGCTCAGAGTGGTGGCGCCAGAATCACGAACTTCCAGCCAATTGGGAGCGCTCTCGATCCAACGTCTGACACGCTGTGGGGCGAGCGGAACAAGCAACTCCTCTCTGACGGCTATGGGGATGACAACCGAGCCATAGAGCTTAGGAAGGACATCGATATACTCGATGAGCACCAGATAGTTCAGGGGACTTGTATCGGCAACGACGATCATCTGGTGAGATTATGCGGCAGTCGATCGTTCAAAGAGTCTGTCGGAAGTCTCTATATCCTGCTGGAAATCTTCGACAGAAAAATTGAGATAGATCCCATGCTCCCTGAGCAATTCGTGGACCTGCATGCGGGTTTCATATCCCAACATCGCGCGGACTTCACTTTCAGATAGTTGCCGAGTGCGATAGCCATCGACGGCCAGGGCTTCAAGAGCTACCCGTGAGGGGTTCTTGCCTGCGGCGGAGATCTGGGCGGCAAGAGTGTCCGGAATGTCGATGGTTACCTGCATGGCATAACGATAGCATTTAGGGCTTCACATCTGAAGCCCTATCGTCCAGTTAGTGCCATTGTGACCTTACCGCCCGAACCGCTGCCCACCCTGCATCTGGCTCATGAGGCGTTGCTGCATCTTGCTTCCGCCAGTACCCATGGTCTTGAACATCTTGCTCATCTGGGCGTGTTGTTTCAGGAGATTGTTGACCTCGGAGACCTGAACGCCTGCGCCCATCGCAATGCGCTTACGGCGACTGCCGTTGATGATCGACGAGTTCTGGCGCTCCTTGTTGGTCATCGAGTTGATGATCGATTCCACGCGCGTGAACTGGCTCTCGTCGACGTTGGCCGCGGCCTGCTGCATGCCGGCGAAGGGACCGACCGAGGGCAGCATCTTCAGAATTGACTGCATACTGCCGAGCTTCTTGATCTGGCGAAGCTGCTCGCGGAAGTCTTCGAGGGAGAAGCCGTCGCCGGAGAGGGCTTTCTTGGCGAAGGCTTCTGCTTTGGACTTGTCGAGTTTCTCGTCGGCGCGCTCGAGCAGCGTGGCGATATCGCCCATGCCTAGGATGCGGCCCACGATGCGGTCCGGGTGGAAGGGTTCGAAGGCGTCGGACTTTTCGCCCGTGCCGAGGAACTTGACCGGCTGGCCGGTGATCTGGCGGATGGAGAGCGCCGCGCCGCCGCGGGAGTCGCCGTCCATTTTGGTGAGGATAGAGCCGGTGATGGTGAGCTTGTCGTTGAAGGCCTTGGCGGAGTTGACGGCGTCCTGGCCGGTCATGGCGTCGGCGACGAAGAGGATCTCGGAGGGGTTGAGCTGCTTCTTGAGCAGTGCCATCTCCTCCATCAGGGCCTCGTCGATGCCGAGACGGCCGGCGGTGTCGACGATGAGGATGTCGCAGCCGTAGTTGGCGGCTTCACGACGGGCCTCGCGGGCGAGGCGCTCGACGAGCGGCGTGCCTGCGGCTTCGCCCTTGGTGTCGCCCTCGTAGATCTGGGCATTGATGGACTGGGCTACGACCTTGAGCTGCTCGCGGGCGGCGGGGCGGTAGACGTCGACGGAGACGAGCATGGGGCGGTGGCCGCCCTTCTTGAGCCACTGGGCGAGCTTGCCGGAGGTGGTCGTCTTGCCGGAGCCTTGTAGACCGGCCATGAGGATGACGGTGGGCGGCTGCGAGGCGAACTTGAAGCGGGCGGTGTCGCGGCCGAGGACTTCGACGAGCTCGTCGCGGACGATCTTGACGATCTGCTCGGCGGGCGAGAGGGAGGTGGCGACCTGGGAGCCGAGGGCCTTGGTGCGGATGTGCTCGATGAGGTCTTTGGCGACGTTGAGGTTTACGTCGGACTCGAGCAGGGCGAGGCGAATCTCGCGCAGGGCGTCGTTGATGTTTTCGTCGGTGAGGGTGCCCTGGCCGCGCAGGGTCTTGAACGAGCGTTGCAGCTTCTCGGAGAGGTTCTCAAACATAGAGGTTAAGTTTACCAGTGGTGATTGGGGAAGCAGATTCCCCACGGGAATGACAATAAGAAAAACAAAGGCAACGGCCTCGTATCACAAAAGAAGGGTTGGTGTGGATACTTGGCAAGCATGGTTCAGGGGGCTGGCGCTGGGCTTCGTGGAGCGCAAGAATCAAAGGTATGCCTTTGCCGCCGCCAACGATCAACGCTGCCAGTCTGCTGCGCGAGTACATGACGCACCTTCGCGTGGAGCGAGGGCTGCGTCCGCTGAGCTGCGAGGCCTATCAGCGGGATCTGGAGATGTTTGCGGAGTTTCTGGAAGGCGCGAACGCGACGCTGCTGACGGCGCGGCAGGAGAGCGTCAGCGGATTTATGCAGCATCTACGGGAGCATGGCATCGAGTCGCGCTCCGTGGCGCGCAAGTTGAGTTGTCTGCGCGGGTTCTATCGCTGGCTGTTGATGGACAAGCGTATCCCTCATGACCCGACGGTGAATATCGAGTCGCCATCGAGCTGGAAGGTGCTGCCCAAGAGCCTCGCCGAGAGCGAAGTGAACGAGATGTTGGAGCGCACTGGGGTTGCAGCCCGGAGCGATGCGGCGGATGGAGCGTCGCTGCGCGACCACGCGATTCTGGAGTTGCTGTACGCCGGGGGGCTGCGCGTGGGAGAGATTGTCTCGTTGCGGCAGGAAGACCTGCGGCTTGAATCGGCGAGTGTGCAGGTGCGCGGCAAGGGAGACAAGGAGCGCATTGTGCCGATTGGGCGCTCGGCGATCGAGGCTCTGGAGGCGTATGTGCAGCGCGGACGACCGGAGTTGATGCGCTCGAAGTCTGGGGTGCAGCGGACGTTGTTTCTTTCCGTGCGCGGCAATCCGCTGACGACGCAGAAGGTATGGCAGATGGTGCGCAGTGTGAACTCCCATGCGAGTCCGCATAAGCTGCGCCATAGCTGCGCGACACACATGGTCGAGCATGGAGCGGACCTGCGCACCGTACAGACGCTGCTGGGCCATGCGGACATTGCGACGACGCAGGTGTATACGCACCTGGCGATCGACCGGTTGAAGCAGGTGCATCGGTTGCATCATCCGCGGGCGAAGGTCCATTCCACTCCTCTACAAGAGAGGGCATCGTGAAGAGACGTAACTTTCATGAGCTGGCGGAGAGTTTTCTCGCGATGATGCGCGATGAGCGGGGTGCGTCCGAGCACACGCTGCGGGCCTACTCGCGCGAGGTTCGTGGATTTGCCGATTTTCTTGGCGAGTTGCTGGGCGAAGATGCGGACATTCGCAGTGTGGAGCATACGCACATCCGGGCTTATCTGGCGGTGCTCTATGACAAGGGGCTGACGAAGGCCAGTGCGGCGCGGGCGCTGGCGGCGGTGCGGAGTTGGTTCAAGTGGCTGGCGAAGTCGGGCTTCGTCGAAGCGAATCCGGCATCGCTGGTGAGTACTCCGAAGCTACCCAAGCATCTTCCTCGGGTTCCGGGGATGGAAGAGCTGAACCGCGTGTTGAACTCGATGAGCGCAGGGACGAAGGGCGAGGATGGGGAAGAGGCCGCGACGTGGCCGGAGCGCGATCGAGTCATCTTTGAGCTGTTGTATGGCTGCGGCATCCGCAACTCGGAGCTTGTAGGGTTGAACCTCGACAGTATTCACTGGCACGACGATGCGATTCGGGTCTTCGGCAAGGGGAAGAAGGAGCGGCTGGTTCCGCTGGGTGACGAGGCGGCGGCGGCGATTCGGGCGTATCTGCCCCAGCGCCAGGCGCGGCTTGAGGCGGCAGGGAAGGCGAAGCTGGTGCATGACGGCGCGCTGCTGATGAACCTGCGCATGCGCGGCGCGTGCCGGCTGACGACTCGCAGCGTAGGACGCATCGTCAAGCGCATTGCCTTGAGCCGGGGACTTGCCGCCGATGTACATCCCCATACCCTGCGCCATGCGTTCGGAACGCACATGCTCGAGGAGGGTGCGGACCTGCGGGCGATCCAGGAGATGCTCGGACATGAGCGGCTTTCGACCACGCAGCGATACACGCAACTGACGGTTGGGCAGGTGCAGCGGGTGTATGAAGAGACGCATCCTCGAGCCCGCTAGATGAGCGGGGCCTCCCCAGATGCGAAACTCCGGCGAGGGGTTGTGCGCGTCGCTTGTGAAAGGGGGGTGGCGGGGCATAGAATGGTGGGGTCTTAACTCAAGGAGCCGGCACCCATGCAAGTCCGATTTTTTCTATCTGCGGTAACGATTCTGGCGCTCTCAGGTATGGCCCCAGGAGCACACGCGCAGACGGCGCCGGCACAGCCTGATCAACAGGTTTTACAGGATGGCAGTGGTACCGTCGTGAAGTCGCCTCCGATCGAGGAGAAGCCCGATCCGTTGAAGCGCAGACTGAGCGACAGTCAGGAAAAGAAGCGCCGCGAGCTCACCAAACAGGAACTTAAGGGTGAGTACAAACAATGGCTGAATGAGGACGTACGGTGGATCATCACCGACGAAGAGGCCCGCGCTTTCAAGGGACTTGCCAACGACGAGGAGCGCGATCAGTTCATCGAGCAGTTCTGGCTGCGTCGCAACCCGAATCCCGAGTCGCCTGAAAATGAGTTCCGCGATGAGCACTATGCGCGCATCGCCTATGCCAACGAGCACTTTGCCGCCGGCAAGCCCGGCTGGCTAACCGACCGTGGCCATATCTATATTGCCTACGGCAAGCCGGACAGCATCGACTCGCATCCTTCCGGCGGCAACTATGACCGTCCGATGGAAGAGGGTGGCGGCAATACGTCGACCTATCCTTTTGAAGTGTGGCACTACCGGTATCTGGCCAATGTTGGTGACAACATTGACATCGAGTTCGTCGATACCTGCATGTGCGGCGACTATCACGCTACGATCGATCGTTCGGAGAAGGACGCGTTGAAGAACGTCCCCGGCGCTGGCCAGACGCTCTATGAGCAGATGGGCAAGTCGACCAAAGCTGATCGTTTCAGCGGCGGTGGTCTGGAACAGCTGGGCGACGGTCCCTTGGCCTCCAGCAACCAGGGCAAGCAGTTCGATCGTCTGGATACGTTCGCCAAGATCATGGCGCCGCCTCCTGTGAAGTTTGCCGATCTGGATGAGTTTCTGGGTACGGCCAAGGTGCTGACTGGTCCACCCTTCCTGTTCGACGTTCGGACCGACTATGTGAAGCTGACCAATGACACGGTCATGGTGCCGATCACGCTGCAGATTCGTAATAGCGACATTACCTATAACACTAAGGATGGCGATGCTCGTGGTGTCGTGGATATTCGTGGGCGCGTGAGCACGATGACCCACCATATCGTACAAACGTTTGAAGACACGGTGACGGTGGAAACTCCTGCCGACCTGCTGGATAAGACGAAGAACGGCCTTCAGGTGTACTGGAAGGCGTTGCCGCTGCCTCCGGGGAACTACAAGATCGAGATTGCTATCAAGGACGACAACAACGCCGACCACGTGGGTGTCTGGCGGCGCAGTGTTCTGGTTCCGAAGTATGACGATGACCGGTTAGCTGCGTCATCGTTGATCCTGGCGGGTTCGATGGAGCGGGTGCCCACGAAAGATGTAGGCACGGGCAACTTTGTCATCGGAAACACGAAGGTCATCCCGCGCGTTCCGGCGACTGTCTCTACGCCGGTAACCTTCCATCGCGGACAGAACCTCAACTTCTGGATGCAGGTGTATAACCTGGGCATCTCGGACAGCACCAAGAAGAACGACGCAACCATTGAGTACCAGGTCCTGGATCTTGCGACCAACAAGGAGATTCTGGTGTCTCAGGAGTCGGCGTCGAAGCTGAACCCCAATGCAGACCAGTTGACTCTGGAGAAGACGATGCCGTTGGCCAGTCTGCCACCGGGCAAGTACCAGGTAACGATCAAGGTGAATGACGGAATCTCGCAGCAGCACATTGCGGAGTCAGCCCCATTCACCGTGGAGCAGTAGAAAGGTAAGATGAAGCAATGCCACGCAGACCGGATCGCGATGGCCAGCTTCATAGCACAGGCACCGGCGTCTCAGGTACTTCTGGGACGTCCATCTTTGGAGAGTCGGGCGCGCGAGGGCATAATAGCGCGGTGAAAGTGTTTGTACCAGGTATGCTGCTGGCGGTATTGCTCGGGTTGACCGGGTCGTGCTTTGCCGCGTCGAACTACGCCATCGTTTCCGGCGTAGTCCGCGATGCGCACGGAACACCGCAGATGGGCGCCGTGGTGGAGCTGCTCTCAGCCGATGCCGGTGCGATTGCTACTGCTTTCACGGATGACCAGGGACGCTATCGTCTGGCTTCGATCATTCCGGGGCAATATCAGATTCGTGCGACGGCGGTCTTTCTGGTTCCGGTAACGCGGGCAAATCTGAAGCTGCAGGCGGGCGCAGCGGCCATCGTCAACCTGACGATGAGCACCTTGTTCGAAGCGGAAAACTGGTTACCGGCACAAAAGCGTCGTGCCGATGAACCGGTCGACGATTGGAAGTGGACGCTGCGATCGACGGCTAACCGTCCTCTGCTGCGGCTCGTCGGCTCCGATGACGACAAAGCACCGAACTCCTCGAACACAGAGGAAGGACATCGTTTGGGCCTGCAGGGCCGGGTAACCGTGTCCGGCAGCGACGGTGCTTTTGGTGAAGGCGGTGTCCATCAGACGTTGATCCTGAGCCACACCCTTAGAAATGGTGATAACACGGTTATGCGCGCCGAGATCGGCGACCCGCAGCCGGGAGTTCCGGAAGGAGCTTCGGTCGAGATGACCGCTGGTTATGAGCGCCGTTCACCGCTTGGCGGAAGCATGCGGATGGTCTCGAGCTACCAGTCGCATCCTGAGTTGACCTATGGAGACGGTACCGGGTTGCAGGTGCTGCAACTGGCCAGCGCAGAACAGCTGAATCTGGGCGATGCAGTCATGATCGATGCTGGAACTCTGATCCAGGCAGAACGGTTGGCTGCAAGTCGATTTACCTCGGAACCGTTTGTGCGAGTCAAGGTGAAGCCCACTTCCAATGTGATGGTGGAGTATCGCTACGCGACAGGCCGCACATTACAGAGTTCCGACGATCTGGACGACCTGAAGCCCCCCGTGGGAGTGTTGTCCGATGCGGCGGGACGTCCACTGGACGCGAAGGGAAGCCATCAAGAGGTTTCGATCACTCGCAAGCTGGGTGGGGAGCGTTCGATCACGGTGGCTGCCTACCATGACGCATTTTCCAATGCAGCCCTGGAGGGCAGTGGTCTGATCGACCGTAACGATCTCGAAGAGTTGAGTGTGAGCGGTCTGGGAATGGTTACGGACCCGACAACAGGAGCCTTCCGCCTGACGGCTGACGGATATACCGGGCGCGGCGTTAGTGCCACGCTGGTAGAGCCGCTGACGTCTTCGCTCTCGGCGTGGGTGGAGTACGACCTGGGTACGGCGTTGCGGAGTAGCCTGGAGCCGTCGTTCGCTGTAAGCGACGTCCAGAACCAGATTGCGCCTCATACGGTTCAGGCGGCCAGCGTGTCGTTGCGGGGAAAGATTCAGCGTACGGGAACTTCGCTGAAGGCGGAGTATCGCTGGCAGCCGGCGCGTACGCTTACGCAGGTCAATGCCTACAATGCGGATGCTGGAGAAGCCTATGTGGGCTTCTATGTGCGGCAACGGCTCTGGCGCGGGAGATTTCTTCCGCAAGGACTGGATGCGGTCGTAGAGGCTACGAATCTGCTGGAGCAGGGGTATCAGCCGGTCCTGGCGCCGGATGGGCAGACGCTGTTCCTCGCACAGATGCCACGCGCTTTTCAGGGTGGGCTGGCGTTCAACTTCTAATTGTTTCTGGCAGCATTGCCTGTTGTAGCCTCTCTGGCTAAAGTCCTTAATTTCTGTTGTTTGCTGGGGCGCAGGCTATTTCGTAAATTCGTTGAGTGCTAGTGCTGTAGCTGGAGGAAAAGGGGTTGTTTCCTTTGCTTTTCTGGCGGTCATTCCGCGCGTAGTGAGCGACCTATTGTTTCCTGCTCTTCGCTCGTATTCCCCCGAAAACATGTAGGCGAGAACTGAGACGGCATTTTTGTTGAAGCAGAACGTTTGTGGCATCACCGGCGAAAAACGGGAGGAAGCAGGTTCGCTCGCTACGCTCGGAATGACAGCCAGAAAAGCAAAAGCAAGGGCAAGGGCAGAAGCAGCAGCAGATTCCCTGCGGGAATGACAATCAGAACGGCAAAAGCAAGAGCCGAAGCAACGGCACAAGACAACCTGAAGATACGTCCTGAGATTTCAGGGCTCACTGAGGATTATTTTGCGAATCGCCGAATGCTGAAGGAGATTGGCAGCCCAGCCACGACCATATGCACTAGCAGGCCTTGAAGCAGGTCATGAAGTTCGTAAGGCCCTTTTGCGTGGAGCGCGGAGAGCGGCAAGACGATAAGGTTCATGACGGTTTCAATGGCGGCACCGTAGAACAAGCCGCATACCAGTGGGTGCTCTATAAGAAAACCGAGCTTGCGGCTTGCAGCGTAGTAGATCGTCGCTGCCGAGAGAGCGATAAAGAAGTGTAAAAAGATACCGAGAACATAGGTGCCGGCGCCTCCATGGAGAGCCTTCGGTCCAATCAGGCCAGCCGCAATCGAGAGTGGGATGTCCCATCCAAACAGGATGCAGGCTTGTGTAAGGTCCAAAGCTCCGGCAATCAGGCCGCCCACGGCGATCGCCAGGAGAGCGCTCTTTTTGCTCCATGATCCAGGTACAGAATCTTCCATTGTCCGATGTGCTCTCTTTCTCTTTGATTTGCTGGTAAGGTGGCCTGCCATTCCTTGCGGGCTATGGCTTACGGTATCCAGAAGAGGTTGGGAAGTCCTGAGGCTGACCTGAAACACTCTGAATAGTTCTGAAATAACGCTGTATCGTCAGGGGAGACCGGAGCTTTTCCGGTGTTCTTCAGGCTGTCGGTATAATCGGCGAACGCCACTTTCTATGAGGCAGAGGGTAATCACCGATTTCGCATGAGCGCTCCGGCCACGACAATGCTTCGCATCGGCGACTGGTGCGTTAATCCGGCGTCCGGTCAGATTTCACGAGAGGGTGAGACGGCTCGGCTGGAGGCGCGGACGATGCGACTGCTGCTTTGCCTTGCCGAGCACGCGGGCGAGGTTGTCAGTATCGATGATCTGCTCAACCAGGTCTGGTCTGGAGTGATCGTCTCCCAGGATTCCGTCTACCAGGCTGTGGCCTCGCTTCGGCGTCTGCTCGGAGATGATCCCAGGCAGCCCGCTTACATCGCGACTGTGCCGCGGTTAGGGTATCGGATGGTGGCGAAGGTCAGCCCCTGGGTGGATGAGTCTTCTCCAGTTTTGCCTGGTGAGTCCGCGGTATCAGCCGATCCTGATGTGCCAGCATTCGGCAAGCGGTTCAGGGCCGGGTTCATGCTGGCTGCTGGAGTGGTGTTTTGTCTTGTACTCGGAGTTGCCTTCCTGTTCCATGGCAGGATCACGAACAGCCACCCGCCAGCGTCTGTTGTGCAGACGCAGAAATCCATTGCTGTGCTGCCGTTTCTCGACCTTACCGAAGAGATGAACGAGGAGCCCTTTGCCGACGGTATGACGGAGGAGTTGATCGATAAACTCAGCAAGATTCCGGACCTTCGAGTACCGGGAGCGACTTCCTCGTTCTATTTCAAGGGCAAACAGATACCCGTCGCCGATATTGCCAAGGCGCTGGGTGTCGCTTATGTGCTCGATGGGAGCGTGCGCAAATCGGGAGACAGGCTACGGGTTGCCGCGCGACTGGTTCGCGCGGACAACGGGTTTGTGGTCTGGTCTGAGACCTACGATCGTCCGTTCCACGACATTTTGATGGTCCAGGACGATATTGCCGGCGAAGTAACGAAAGCTCTAAAGACTTCTACGGAATTCAAAGTCCGCTAGGGTAGTTACTTGATTAGTACGCTTTTTATTATTGTCAAGCACTTATCTTGATAAGTGCGCTAAACTTTTTCTATGGAAAACTTTGGGGAACGCTTTAAGCGAATCCGCACAACGCATGGCTATACGCAGAGAGGGCTTGCGTCCGAGATCGGCATTAGTGGGGCCGCGATCTCGCAATGGGAGAGTGGGGAGACGCAGCCTGACAAGATCCGGGCCGAGTTTCTCGATGCTGCGGCACACAAGCTGCATACGACGGTTCGTCACCTGCTCAAGGGGGATGGGGCCGAGGGGAATCCTGGCTCCGTCAAGGTCGAGGCCTTTGCGATTCATGGCATGGTGGACGATGAGGACTTCGATCCTGAGACCGGAGTCATGATCCCGGTGTACGAGATGGATGTGTCGGGCGGCCCTGGCGCGCCGATTCTTGAGTTTGCCGAGACACGCTACAAGCTGCACTTCACACGAAAGTGGCTGAAGGACGTGAAGGCCAAGCCGGAGGAGATCCGAGTGGCCAGGGTTCGCGGCGACTCCATGCAGCCTACACTTTGGGACAACGATAAAGTCGTGATCCACATGGGCCTGACGCGGATTCGGAATGAGCGGCTCTTTGCCCTGGCCTATGCGGGCGAGGCGCGGGTGAAGAGGCTGTACCAGTTGGCCGACGGCCGGCTGCGCGTTGTGAGCGACAATCCTGACAAGGCGAAGTATCCGGATGAGTTCATCGAAGGCGATGACCTGAACAACGTGCTCATCATCGGGCAGGTGATTCACAAGATGGGCGAGGGTGGCTTGTAACGGGGCCATCTCCGTGAAGCTGGCACTTATGCCAGTGTTGTGAGACGCAGCACGACCTTCTCCAGCTCTCGATAACGATCAACTGAATTTCGGGCAAACTCACCATAACGGGGATGATTGAGCAGCGAGGCTTCGACCAGTGTGTCGGGAGCTATTATCGCGAATTCAGTCTTTTTTACGGTTGCGTTGGCCATCGTCTTCATGCCTTCCGCCATTCTTAGGCGCATCGCAATGAGTTCGGGTTGCTGTAGAAAGTCGAGGTCCTCTTCACGATGCAGGACAGCAAATTGATTCCAGAAGAAGGCGACTAAGGTCAGCGAAGCTCCAAGGATCATCTCGCTGGAGAGGAGCTGTTGTTTGACGTCGGCGCCGAACTCATACTCTACCGTTTCGCTCATAGCTCGGACCGTGCCAACTGTCTTACCGAGTTGGTCGCGAATAGCATCGGCTTCTTGCCGAAGCACGGGAAGTCCGCTGATTGTGCTGGCTTTCTGCAGATAGTCCGTTGCAAGCTGCATCATCGATGCCAGAGAGGCTCTCATGGCGGTTACGGTGCGCACCGGCCAGAGCAGGTCGAAGACGAACGCCATGACGACGAGCGCAAGAAGAATACCGATGAGTCGATCACGGGCGGGTGCGAGCTGGGTGGGTGCGCTGAAGCCTTCGAAGGCCACGATGTAGAAGGCGAACGCAATCTGCAGACCTACATAGTTGAATTGGCGCCCACCGGCCCACCAGGCTGCAAGCATCGAGATGGCTGCGATGAGCAGGACCAGAGAGGTGATCGAGTCCATGTGGGGGAAGAGGTAGATCGTAGATCCTATTCCAAAGATCAGACCACCAATGGCGGCGCCTACGAGACGAAAGATGAGCTTCTGCTTGATGGCACCACTGGTGCTGAGCCCGGCAATCACAACTGTGATGACCGAGGTCGAGATGCCTGGCCAATCAACGGCGCGAACAATGATGTAGCAGATCGTAGCGCACAGGCTGAGCTTGAGTGCGAAGGCTACGGTCTCCTTTCGTGTGAAGGCTCCGGGGATAAAGATAGGAGTTTTGCTTGAAGGCAATGCGACTAGTTCTTTGTTTTTTTCTCCTGCTATCTCGGCAGGCATGGAGAGAATGGCGTGGAGATTTTCATCGACGCGATCGAGCAGGTTGGTGGATCCCGTATATTTCTGCTCTTCCAGCTCTCTGGGCTTCGGCCTGATGTCATGGATGAGATCCAGACAGAGGGCGGCGATATGGCCACAGCGGCGTTGAAGCTCCGGATCTGTGACGGTGAGATTTTGTGTGCCGAAAGCAGCGGAGACATCCATCAACTGCGCCAGCATGGTGATGCGGACACGCGTTCCAATGGGCAGCGCTCCTGGATCGAGCTTGCGATCGACGATGGTGTTGTAGAGCTGCAGCATTCCGTTCTGCCCCGAAGCGGCGAGGCGAGAGACGCCAATCACCGCTGGGGTGAGTTGTTCCCGTGTAGCGCCTTGTGCGTACAGAGAGAACATTCTGCTGAGCGCCTCGTAGCGAATCCTGCGCTGATTCTGGAGCTCTGTGGCGGGATGTTTGACTCCAAAGCAATATTCGACGGCGACAGAACACAGGACTGCAATCGAGACTGTTCCGATGAGGTACAGCGACTGCTTGACCAGATAGTCGGAGGGGGCCTGTGTCTCCCAGAATGCGATCAGTGTGCAGTAGATGAATCCCCAAGTGGAGGCCAGAACTGTAAGGTTCGTGGAGAGCATCAGCATTCCCGAGAGGAAGACAACTACAGAGACGCTCAGAAGCCGTGCTACGGGATTGTTGTCCGTAAGGGCGACGACGCCGAGAACGGTAGCTACCGTAACAGCGAAGGCGATTACGGAAAAGAGACCGGACCTGAGCGAGACTGAGGGTGAGTCACGCCCGACGAGAAAGACAAAGTAAAGACCTATCGAGGCAGAGGGCATCCTCAACGTCATCAGAAGAATGAGCGTGAGGACGGTGGAGAGAACGACACGCAGGGAGCTGTTCAGTCGTCCTGGTGTCGGCTGCAGGTCTTGCCAGAAGCGATCGACCCATGTTCTTAGGCTCGCTGTCCCGAGGTTTGCGGCCATACCCTACCTCACAACCGTGACAGCGGTGGCTCCAATGCGGAATAGGCTTGGGTCGGGATTATCAATGTGCACGCGGACCGGGAACCTTGCCGAGAGGTGGACCCAGTTGAGGGTGCGCTCGATATTGGGCAGGCCATCGGCCTGCTTGCCGTCTTCGGGGAAGATGCCGTAGCCGATGCTCTCCACATGGCCTTCAAACCTGTGGTCCGGATGGGCCATCACATAGACATCGACTGGCGAGCCGATGCGGATGTTTTTCAGCTTGGACTCGCGATAGTTGGCGATGACGTACCAGTTGCGGCTATCGATGAGAGTAAACAGGGGGCTGCCGGGACGGGCGTAAGCGCCTTCGGAGATATTCATGCTGGTGACGTAGGCATCGAAGGGAGCGAGTACGCGCGTGCGCTCGAGGTCGAGCCGTGCACTGTCGACCCTGGAGGCTTTGGCGGGTCTCTGCGCTATTAGCGTCTCTACGCGGTCGACGGTGTGGATCGCCTGGCCTAACCGAGCCTGCGACTCGACGGCGGTATTCCCGGCTTGTTCGTGCTGCAGCACTGCCTGATTCAGTGCGGCTTGTGACTGGGCGAGTGCGGCCTGAGATTCGTCGTAGTTCCCCTGCGCGACGCGCACGGCAGTGTTGGCCTGATCGACCTGGTCGACTGTGACGTACTGCTTTTGCAGCAAGGGCTGGATACGGTTGAGGTCGTTGGTCGCGTACTTTAACCGCGCTTCGGCCGCGGCACTGGCTGCCTGTGCTCGTGTGACAGCGGCTTTGGCCAGATCGATGCTGCTGCTGGCGGTTTGAATTCCAGTCTTCGAGACATGAACCGCGGCGGTGGCAGCATCGACGGAGCTGTTCTGTGCGGCGATTTTGCGTGCTTCATCGATGATCTGCTGTTCGAGCAGGTCCTGGTCGGCCAGTGCCTGCTGTAGTGCGTATTCGTAGGGGCGTGGATCGATGACGAACAGCAGGTCGCCCTTCTTTACAAAAGCATTGTCCTTCACGGGCAACTGGACGAGCCGTCCGCTGACCTCTGGCGCAATCTCGATGTAGTTGGCCCATACGTTGGCGTCATCCGTTCGCGGGTGACGATCGACTTGATAGACAGTCAGCAGGAGAGTAAGTACAGCGGCGATGACGACACCGATGAGGACCCAGCGGCCGAGGCGTTTGCGATGAGTGCTTTGCGTCTCTTGATCCATACGATGTATGTCCTTAGCGAAAGAAGATCAACCACAACAGGCAGCTGAAGAGGATGACGACGGCGGGATAGAAGAGGGCAACGGGACCGATCTCCGCCTCGAATTGATAACGCAGCAAGATGAGCCGCAGGATAGAGGCGAGAACGATGGCGATCGTCAGACAAACCATCCAGACGGGAAAGAAGGAACCGATAATGTCGACTGATGGCGCGCGGCCGCATCCGGTGCAAAGCAGGAAGATCGCTGGAACGAAGATGGAGGTTCTTCGGGTCATTGTGGTTGGCCGTCCTGAGGTTGCGGAGTTGATGTCTTCGTTGCCGGCGGTTGTGGCCGCAACAGGTTGCCGGTGCTGAATTCCAGAGAGACTGCTTCAAGAAAGAGCTGCGAGCGCGCGGAGACGCTGGAGTAACGAGCCTGCGCCAACTGCTTTTCCGCCGTGACCACATCAATCAAATTTTTAACCCCATATTTGTAGGCTTCGAGC
Organism: Granulicella mallensis; assembly: GCF_014203225.1. Classification (GTDB taxonomy): domain Bacteria; phylum Acidobacteriota; class Terriglobia; order Terriglobales; family Acidobacteriaceae; genus Granulicella; species Granulicella mallensis_A. The sequence continues at coordinate 98,332 of NZ_JACHIO010000011.1, forward strand.
GAGGCGGAGTAAGACGAGTTTGCGGAGGCAAGGAGCGCTATAGCGGCATCTTGTTTGCGAAGCGCCGCACGGAAGGCGATGTAGGCTGTCCAGACCTCTCGTGTAGCCTGATCGCGCTTTTCACGCAGATCATCCTGGGCCTCGCGTTTCTTCGATCGGGCCTCAGCCAGTTCGTTCTTCCGTGCACCACCGTCAAAGATTCTCCACTGTACACCTACCGTTGCCGACCATGTTGGCTCACTGACATTTCCAAGCTGACCGTAGTCCGTAGTGGGCCAAATGGAGGTTTGAGCTCCATTCGCGGAGAGTGAGATCTTCGGGAGGTATTCGGATTTTGCGGAACGGATGGTATCGTCGGCGGCTCGAATCTCCGCAACCTGCGCCATGAGATCCGGACGGTCTGCCATGGCACGGCCGATCAGCGTGTTGATTGGCAGAGTCAGGGCGTCAGGAAGGGGGGCATTCTTCTGCCCGTCAACGTTGATGTCTGGCGAGGGCTCTACGCCGAGCTCTTCGGTCAGTGCCACTCGTGCAATCTTCTCGTCACCGTCGGCTGATTCGAGATCGAAGACGGCCTGTGAGGTTTCCGCACGTGCATTCAAGACGTCCGGTAGTGTGGAGCGGCCATTGAGAAGCTGCGTCTCGGCGGCGTCCTGCGTCGCCTGGGCGGTCTTCAGGGTCTGGCGTGCAGCTTCGAGGCGTTCCTGCTCGGTGAGCAGCTTGTAATAGGCGCTGGCCACGGAGAAAGCGACTTGCTGGTTCGCCTGGATAAAGTTGGCTCCGGCGGCAAGTTTTTCGGCGGTTGCCGCATCGACTTTTGCAGCGCGCTGTCCAAAGTCGAAGAGAAGATAGTCGAGCGTGACTTCAGGCACGACGGCCGGGACTTCTACCATGGTGTAACCACGGGGGGCCAAGGGCTTCGGGAAGGGTTCGATGGTGCGCTCGTCTGCAAAGGCGGCGACACCTGCGAGAACAGGGTAGTAGGAGCTCTTTGCGACGCCCAGCGCATCGGCCTTCTGCTTGGCACGCTCCCATACGATGCGTGTATGGGGATTGTTGTGCTCGGCGATGTCTATCAACTCGGCTAAGGTGTAGGGATGGACAGGGTCAAGTTGTATTACCGTGTCCATCGGAACTGCATGGGCTGCGCAATCGGCGGCAGCTCCCGGTGTCGAAGCGATGCCGGCACACTGCGCCATAGCGGTTTTGGGGCCAAGGCAGACGAGGGCTAGAAGAAAACCCCACAATGGCACGCGCAATTGCCACCGTCCTGAACGTTCAGGCCGGTTAGAGGAATGAGTCATCGGGCATCGCATAGCTGCTCGTGCCAACACAAGAATTCTCCAAATCTATTTAAATTGGATCATAGCCAACACATGGAGAACCGTAAACCTACGTAAAGGTGTTACTGAAACAATCTGCAGACATTTAGCCGGTTTCACGGCTGGCGACCTGGATTGGGAAATCGATAGTATTCTCCTTCAGAAGATTGAAATGTCAGATTCCTTGCCGATGGCAGGATCTTAAGGAACCGAAAGGAACTCTCCAGCCCATGGTGTCTTCGAAGGTGTTTCGCTGTGCTGCAAGTCTTCTTGTGCTCTGCATTCCTGGTTTGCTGCCGCTACATGCAAGTGAGAATGAGCCGGTGCACGGTGGCTATTATGTCGATCCGGCAGTGCATGGCGACACGCTGATCTTTACCTCCGAAGGGGATCTCTGGTCGGTCAATGTGCATGGTGGTGCGGCGCACAGGTTGACCTCCAGCCCCGGTATGGAGAGGATGGCGAGCATCTCACCGGATGGGCTGACAGTTGCATTCTCTGCGCAGTATGAGGGGCCGGACGAGGTGTATACGATTCCGATTGCGGGTGGGATGCCGCAGCGGAAGACCTGGGATGGTGGCGCGGTTCCAGTGGGATGGAAGCCAGATGGCCGTCTGGTGATTTCGACGAATCGCTATTCGACGCTGCCCGATCCTGGACTGGTGCTGGTCGGCAGTCATGGTGAACGTGAGAGGGTGCCGCTGGCCACGGGTTCAGAGGCAGCGTATTCGGAGGATGGAAAGACGCTGTTCTTTACGAGATTTGAGAAGCAGTGGAGCAATACCAAGCGTTACAAAGGCGGATGGGCACAGAGCCTCTGGCGGTTCGATGGAGAGGGAGAGGCCGTAGCGATGACGGCGGATTGGGTAGGAACTTCTCACAATCCAATGTTCTGGAATGGACGCGTGTACTTCCTCTCCGACCGCGATGGGGTGATGAATGTCTGGTCGGTGGACCAGGAAGGGCATGACCCGAAACAGGAGAGCCATCAGCATGGATTCGATATTGAGGCTGCTTCTGTCTCCGATGGAAACATGGTGTATGCGTGCGGCGCGGACCTGTGGTCGCTCGATCTGAAGACGGGACATGAGGCGGTGATCCCGATCACGTTGACGTCGGACTTCGATCAGATGCGCGAACACTGGGTCAAGAAGCCCGTGAGCTATCTGACGGATGTACATATTGCGCCGGATGGCAGCAGTGCGGTGTTTACGGCGCGTGGTGAGGTATTTACGCTGCCGGTGAGGAGTGGGCGGATCGTCAAGGTCGCTGGAGATTCTGCAACACGGTATCGTGGAGCGCGCTTCCTGCCTGATGGAAAGAGCGTTGTTGCGCTTTCGACCGAGAGCGGTGAGACGGAGTTCTGGAAGTATCCCGCAAATGGCGAAGGTAAACCGGAGCAATGGACCCACGACGCAAAGGTGCTGCGCTGGGAGGGTGTGCCGTCTCCGGATGGGCGATGGTTAGCTCACCACGACAAGGACGATCAGCTCTGGGTCTATGACACGAAGACGAAGCAGAGCAAACGGATCGCGCAGTCGACGACGGGTGGCTTTTCGGATTTGAGCTGGTCTCCGGATAGCCGGTGGCTGGCGTATGTGGAGACGGCGGAGAACCAGTTTTCACAGACCAAGGTGTTGAATGTGGAATCGGGTGCGATCGCGACGCTTACCTCCGATCGCTATAACAGCGTGAATCCGATCTGGAGCTCCGATGGCAAGTGGCTTTACTTCCTCTCGGACAGAATGCTCAAGACGACGGTGATGTCTCCGTGGGGATCACGGATGCCACAGCCGCACTTCGATCGCCCGGTGAAGATCTATGAACTCGCACTGACACCGGGACTTCGGTCTCCTTTCCTGCCGCCCGATGAACTGCATCCGGAGACGCCGGAGAAGGAAGAGAAGGAGAAGCAGGAAAAGGAGAAAGAGAAGAAAGCCGCGGACAAGACCAAGGACAAGGTAGAGGACAAGGCGAAGAAAGATGACGCCGGGGAGAAAGCAGACGCCGAAAAGGCGGACGCGGAGAAGAAGAAAGTTCCCGAGGTCAAGATCGATTTCACGGACATCCAGGCGCGTTTGATAGAGGTTCCGGTTCCTGCGGGAAACTACGAGGGTCTGCAGGCTACGGAGAAGCGGCTGTGCTGGCTGAACTCAAATGATGAGGCTGATCCGAAGAGGTCGTTACAGTGTCTCGACATCGCGAACAAGGGCGATGACGTGGATACCGTGATGACGGACGTGAAAGGGTATGAGGTTTCGCTGGACAGGAAGAAGATTCTTCTGCACAAGCACGATGATTTTTATATTGTCGATTCCGACGTGAAGGCCTCCGGGCTCGGCGATCCGAAGGTGCTCGGCAAGGCGAAGATCGATCTGTCGCATTGGTCTTTTTCGACTACGCCGAGGGCTGAGTTCAGAGGGATCTTTCTGGATGCGTGGCGGCTGGAGAGGGACTATTTCTATGACCGGCACATGCACGGAGTTGATTGGACTGCGATGCGAGACCGGTATCTACCGCTGGTAGATCGCGTGTCGGACCGCGACGAGTTGAACGAAGTGATCGCGCAGATGGTGAGCGAGTTGTCAGCGTTGCATACGTTTGTTTATGGCGGAGACGAGAGAAAGCCGTCCGATGAGATTGGACTGGCGGCACTGGGAGCGGAGCTTCGGCGGGATGAAAAAGCTGGTGGCTATGTAGTGGAACATGTCTATCTGCATGATCCGGATCTGCCGAACCTGGCGCCTCCTCTGGCTCGTCCAGACTCAATGGTGCGTGAGGGCGAGGTGATTGTGAGCCTCGATGGAACGGACCTGCTGAACGTGCCGGATGAACGCGAGTTGTTGCGCGGCAAGGCCGATACGCAGGTGATGCTGCAGGTGAAGTCGAAGACCGGAGAGATGCGCAATGTACTGGTGAAGCCCATCAAGTCGGGGGATGAGAACAATCTGCGCTATGCGGAGTGGGAGTACTCGCGGCGATTGAAGGTGGAGTCGGACTCGGGTGGCAAGATCGGATATGTTCACCTGCGTGCCATGGGTCCGGACGATATCAATCAGTGGGCGCGAGAGTATTATCCGATCTTCGACAGGCAGGGATTGATCATTGACGTTCGCCATAATGGGGGCGGCAATATCGACTCGTGGCTATTGAGCACGCTGTTAAGAAAGGCGTGGTTCTACTGGCAGCCGCGGGTGGGCAATCCCTCGTGGAACATGCAGGACGCGTTCCGCGGACACATTGTTGTGCTGTGCGACCAGGAGACGGCCTCTGACGGAGAAGCGTTCACGGAGGGTTTCAAACGCTTCGAGATGGGGAAGGTGATTGGAACCCGCACGTGGGGCGGAGAGATCTGGCTCAGTGGAAGCAATATCCAGGCAGATGGCGGTGTGGCTACGGCTGCGGAGACCGGGGTGTATGGGCCGGAAGGAAAGTGGCTGATCGAGGGGCACGGAGTCGAGCCGGATATCACGGTCGACAATCTGCCTCATGCCACATTCACCGGCGGCGATGCGCAACTACAGTCTGCCATTGAGTTGTTGAAGCAGCAGATTCAGGCGGATCCGAGGCCCGTGCCAAAGGCTCCGCCATATCCGGACAAGTCGTTCAAGTATTGAGTGGTATCCGAAGCTGATTGCCAATAGCTCAGGATGGAGCTTCGAAATTCTCTTTGAGAGCATTCCCTAACTGGGACCAGGCTCTCGTGCGATTTTCGATGTACTTCTAAGTTGCCGGAGAGCAATGTCTCTGAGAGCCGACTACTCTTTAAAGAGAGGTCGTCAAGATGATGAGAGTAGATCGCAAGCATCCCTGGAGGGAGAGTAAAGCCGCACAGCGTCTCGGTGTTCGGTATCCCCTCATCCAGGGGCCATTCGGTGGGCTCTCGTCGGTTGCACTTGCAGCGTCAGTGTCCAATAGCGGCGGTCTGGGCTCCTTTGGTGCGGCTCAACTGAGTCCTACTCAGATCAAGGAAACCGTTGTCCAACTGCGCGAATCCACAGACAAGCCCTTCTCCCTCAATCTCTGGGTTTCTACCTACGATGAGGCTGCTCGCTCAACGACGAGTGCCCGTATCGAAGCGAGTGTGCTGGCGGCCCAGCACTATTTCGCAGAGCTGAATATTCCAACACCCGAAGCTCCGAAGTTCAGCGCCCCGGACTTCAATGCTCAGGTCGATGCTCTCTTGCAGGCTCGCCCGCCAGTCGCGAGTTTTATCTTTGGGATTCCTCCGAAGTCTGTGTTGGAAGAGTGTCGTGCCTCTGGCATCGTCACGATCGGATCGGCTACAACCGGAGCCGAAGCGAAAGCCGTTGCCGATGCGGGGATGGACCTGGTTGTCGCCTCTGGCTTTGAGGCAGGAGGGCATCGGGGATCCTTCCTGGCCCCTGCCGAGGCTTCTCTCACGGGAACCTTTGCATTGATCCCGCAGGTCGCAGATAACGTAGGGATTCCGGTGATAGCGGCGGGTGGTATCGCGGATGCACGCGGCATCGTAGCTGCCTTTGCTCTGGGGGCGGATGCTGTTCAGATTGGGACTGCCTTTCTGGTTTGTGAGGGATCGGGTATAGGTCCACTCCATCGTCAAGCACTTCTTTCGGATGCGGTAAGATCGACCGGGCTTAGTCGCTACTTCAGTGGAAGACTGGCTCGTGGTATCCGAAATCGCTTCATGAGCGACATGGAAGAATCAGAGCTTGACCCGCTACCGTACCCACTGCAAAGAGCTCTTATGCGTCCGTATACAGAGGCTGCTACGAGGCAGGAGCGCACCGACCTTTTGCCACTCTGGGCAGGGCAAGCGGCAGCTTTGATCCGTCATACTACGGTGGAAGCTTTGATGGAGAGTTTGATCCGGGAGACGGATGAGCTCTATCGGAACCTATCGCTTTGATCTTTTTCCAAGCCTTCAATTGAGATGACTTATAGCTTCTCATCTGCCGGCCTGATGGACTCGTATGACTGGATGGACTGTGTACCGATATCTTCGAACTAGCCTTGTACTCTTCGCCTCGCTGCCATTCGTCTCCGCCGGATGGGCGCAGGCTAACGCGAATCTTGCACAACAGGGATGGTATGCCGATCCTGAGATCCGCATCTTTGCGGGGCAGTATTGGATCTATCCAACCTCTTCCAGTCCGAACCCGGATAGCGACGAGCATCGGAGCTTCAATCCCTTGCAGCAGAGATTGCGTAGCGGACATGTCGTGCATCCGGTTTATCTGCTGCATACGTCTCTGGATGCCTTCTCTTCTCCTGATCTCGTGCACTGGACGAAGCATAAGGACGTGCTGGACATCAGGAACGTCTCCTGGGCGGCTTATGCGATCTGGGCGCCGACGGCTATCCATCTGAACGGCAAGTACTATCTCTTCTTCGCGGCAAACGACATCCAGAAGAGCGACACCTTTCTCGGCGGAATCGGTGTGGCCGTTAGTGATCAGCCGGGTGGGCCGTTCGTGGACGCGCTGGGCAAACCGCTCATCGGCGAGTTCCACAATGGAGCTCAGCCGATCGATCCGATGGTGTACAAGGACGATGATGGATCGATCTACTTCTATTACGGTGGGCAAGGGCACTGCAATGTGGCCCGTCTCTCGCCCGATCTCAAGAGTGTGATCCCGATGAAGGACGGCTCGATGTACAAGGAGATTACGCCGGAGCACTATGTCGAAGGGCCGTTCATGATCAAACGGAAGGGCGTGTATTACTTCATGTGGTCGGAGGGCGATTGGGGCGACTCAAGCTATGGGGTTGCTTATGGGAAGAGCAACAGTCCGACGGGCCCGTTCGAGCGCATTGGCAAGATCCTGGGGACGGACCCGGCTATTGCGAACGGGCCGGGGCATCACTCAGCGGTTCAGATTCCGGGAACGGATGACTGGTACATCGTCTATCATCGTCATCCCCTTGGTACGACGGGTCCGAACGAACGGGTGATGGCTATTGACTCGATGCACTTTGATGCGGAGGGCAATATTGAGGTGGTCAAGATGACGAAGGAGGGGCTGGCTCCTCGGCTTCTGTCTCATCAGATCAACAAGCATTAGAGCCTTGATCAAGGGTTGTATCCCGAGGTTGGGGCGGCTTGTTTCGCTACGACTAAAGAAAGCAATTCGGTCGTTGCGGCTACGCCTTCACTCCGGCCTTCGGCAGAGCGGAAGGGTTTAGTCACGGTTCCTATACGGCCTGGCTGAAGCCAGGCCCTTCCGATCTGTGCCTTAGCAAACTGTTTGCACCCTTCGTCGCCAAACGAAATCTACTTACTTTCAGGCTCTGGTCGAGGGCAGGCGAACGACGAACTCGGTGTCTCCGGGAGCAGAGGTGAAGCGGAGAGTGCCGCTGCACTGTTCGACGATGCGGAAGACGATTCCCAGGCCGAGGCCCGTGCCGACGCCTACGGGTTTGGTGGTGTAGAAGGGATCGAAGATACGGGACTGGATCTCGGGAGGGATGCCGGGTCCGTTGTCGCGGAACAAGACGCAGATGTCGGCGCGCGGCGCGGTTTGCGGTCCAGTACGGACCTGTTCCGTCCAGGTACGGATCGTCAGCGTGCCTCCCTGTGGAGCGGCGTCGATGGCGTTATCGAGGAGGTTGGTCCAGATCTGGTTGAGACCCTGGCACTCGGTCTGGAGATTGACCAGATCCGGAGAGAAGCTCTTATCGAGAGTAAGCTGCTTTTCGCGGATCTTGTGGCTGAGGATTACGAGAGTAGCGTGGATGCTGGCGTTCACGTCGATGGTCTGTTTTTCGCCGCGCCCCTCGTAGGCGTAGCTTTTGACCGCCTGGACCAGATCTGTGACGCGAGTGATGCTCTCTTCCACGATGCCTACGAGTTGCATGGAAGAGATTAACGCCACGAGCCAACTGATAGAGTCCGAAAACATGCTCCCGGAAAAAGTAATGCGTGCTCGCTCCAGGTCCTGGGCTTGTATGCCGATGGAGACGAGTGTGGGGGCCATCTTCCAGGCGTCCTCGATCTCGGAGGCTTCCATCCATGTGGTGAGAGCTTCTTCCGCGTCAGCTTGTTCGATGGAGCTGAGAGGCTGGGGCAGGGATGCTCCGAGTGCGAACTCCTGGAGGTCGAACATGCATTGCTTCTGCTCGTATGTCATCTCCGTCTTTGAAAACTTGGCGGTGAGAGCATGCATGCGGAGCAGGTTCTCGCGCAGCTGAGAGGAGGCCCGGCGCGCGGCGGCACCCGGATTGTTGAGTTCGTGCATCAGTCCAGCAGCAAGGGTGCCGAGGGAGGCCATCTTCTCCTGGTGAAAGGTCGTTGCCTGGAGCTTGGCCAGGCGCATGGCCATGTTGCCCAGGATCGCCTTGCGGACTTCGGGGCAACTCGTCATGAGCAGCCAGAACTGCTCTTCATCCAGTTGGAGGAGTTCGCAATCGCTGGCGGCGCGATAAGTCGCGGCAGAGGCGATGTTGGCGAGGAGCTGGACCTCGCCGAAGGCCACACCCTGGTGCATGGTGTGATGCATGACCTCCTGGCCATCGTTGGAGGTGTTCGATATGGCGATGGCCCCGGAGAGCAGAATCCAGAAAAAACGCGAGGTTTCTCCCTGCTGGACGAGAACTTCCTCCGCGGGAAGATGGATTTCGGTCGCGCCATCGAGACAGTGCAAGGTGGTCTCGTTGAGAGAAGCCAGGATCGAGACGTCGGCGAGACGTGCGATGGTCTCGGGCGAAAGCGTCGAAGTCGCGGGTTGGGTCGAGATGGCTGAGGGGGTCACGTTGTTGCCTCGTTAGAGTGTTGCAAGATATTGGTGGACGAACTGGATGGCGATGGAACCCTCTCCGACAGAGGAGGCCACACGTTTCACGGAGCCGAAGCGAACGTCTCCAGCAACGAAGATGCCGGGAACCGTCGTTTCCAGAAGATAGGGATCACGTTCATACTTCCAAAGATTTCCGGCCTTGGTCTTCAGATCCGGACCGGCGAGCACAAAACCCCTGGGGTCGCGGGCTACACAGTCGGGAAGCCACCCGGTTTTGGGAGCTGCGCCGATGAAAGCGAAGACGGAGGTCGCGGGTCGCGTCTCAAATCCGTTGGGGGTCTCGATGACGATCTCCGCGAGATGGCCGTTGCCTTTGAGCTCGCGTATCTGCGTGTGATGTTCGACCGAGATGTTGGAGGTGTTCTCAATCTGCTCGATCAGGTAGCGGGACATGCTGCGCTCAAGCGAAGGACCACGGACCAGCATGCGGACCTGGGCTGCTGAGCGTGAGAAGTACATTGCGGCTTGCCCGGCTGAGTTGGCGCCGCCAACGATGTAGATCTCCTGCTGGGCGCAGGATGCAGCTTCGGTAAGTGCGGCACCGTAGAAGAGACCGGCGCCGGAGAATTCCTTCTCGCCGGGGATGTCGAGCTTGCAGTATTCAACGCCGGTAGCGATGAGGCACACTCGACAGGAGACTTCGCGTCCATCCGCGAGCCTGACGATGTGATATCCGTTTTCAGAACGGATGGAGCAGACTCGCTGCGTCATGAACTCTGCGCCAAGGCGGATGGCCTGGATGTAGGCTTCCTTGGCAAGCCGTTCGCCGCTGATGCCTTGCGAGAAGCCGAGATAGTTTTCGATCTTGGACGAAGAGCCTGCCTGGCCACCAGGGGCGAGGGAGTCGATGATGAGGGTCTTCAGTCCTTCAGATGCGCCATAGACCGCTGCGGCGAGTCCTGCTGGACCCGCTCCCGCAACGACCACATCATAGTGCTCCTGCCGGGCCTGCGTGCGGAGCCCCACCTTCGCTGCAAGCTCGGTCATGGAGGGTTGCACGAGCGAAGAGCCATCCGGGAAGAGAACTACGGGCAGCTTGGCGTCATCGAGCTGCTTCTCGCAGAGAAGATCCAGGCACTCGGGGTTCTTTTCGGGGTCGAGCCACTTGAAGGGAATCAGGTTGCGTGAGAGGAAGTTGCGGGTTTCATGATCTCCCGCGCCCCAGCGGGCACTAATGAGCTGCAGGCCGTCATAAGCGGGCTTATGACCGTCGTTCCAGGCGGCGATGAGATCGTCGAGGACCGGGTAGAGCTTGTCCTCTGGCGGATCCCAGGGTTTGGTCAGGTAGTAGTGGATGCGTGCGGCGTTGATGGCACGGATGGCGGCTTCGGTGTCTGTATACGCGGTGAGGAGTACGCGCTTCGCGTCAGGGTAGAGCGGGATGGCTTTTTCGAGGAAGTCGACGCCGGTCATGCCGGGCATGCGCTGGTCGGAGAGGAAGAGGGCGATGACATCGCCACGTTCTTTGAGTTGCTGACAGGTATCGAGTGCGGCCTGTCCGGATGCCGCGCGGAGGATGCGGTAGTCTTTTCCGTATTTTCGGCGCAGGTCCTGGACAACAGTCTCAAGTACGCTGACGTCGTCATCTACCGCTAGAAGGATCGGTTTCGCCATATCGTTATGATCTTGCGCTTTTTATAGGATATTGCACATCTGTTTGATGAGTTATAGACGTGTAGAGGTTCAGAAACGATTATTCATGGGATCCATGCCCATTTCGAGATAGTTTCCGGCAAATCGGGCATCTGCCGGTTCTCAACACTGAGTCGTATATGGTAGCCTTCTCTGGTCGGTACCTATAAGGGACCGAGGGCCGCATCCATGGAGTACAGCAATGCTTTCGAACGTGAGATCGGCCGTTTCTCTCCTTCGCAGTTGCGCTCTTTTGTTGCTCGCGTTCTCCGTGTTTGGTTTCGGTCTTCAGGCCCGGCTGGCGCAATACCAGCCCTATCCTCCGAATCCTACGGCTGCCAAGATTGCCACTGAAAAGCAGTCTGAAAAAGTGTTAAAGGTGCTCGCCGAGCGCGATGAGGCTCCACAACCCATCGAATGGCTAGCGCATGCTTTTTCCCTTAGTGGCGTGCTCCTTCAACCGATTTCCCCGTCAGTAATTGCGCAAGCTGAGATTCGTCTTTCCAATCCGACGAGATTTGATCTGAACGGTATTTATTCTTTGCACCGCCCCCCTCCAACTCTTCTGTAAACCGCTCTCCGTCGGCCAGATTGTGGCCTTAGCGTAGATCAACGATCAACGTCACTCAGCCAGGAGTGGCGAACGAGGGTAGCGGGGTGTTTTCGCCAGCCTTTGGCGGTCCATGGGTAGATCATCAAGCGATATCAGAAAGGATCTATTTCTATGACGGAAAAATGGAATTCTGAGTCTTCCAGAGGCTCACGGTCACCTTGGATTGGTTTTGTTAAATTCCTCTTTATCGTGCTGCTGATCACCCTGTTCTTTTTCCTTGCCCAAAGCATGGTGCACCACCATTTTGGGGGTGGAGGTCAGGATAACCGTCGGAGCGAGCATTAGATTGTACGTCTGCGAATGTCCTGCGGGTTCAGATGTTAAAAGGTGCGCTAGACGATCACGGTGAGCCTGAAGCTTAGCGGTCCGAATTTGTTGGCCATGACTAAAAGCACAATCTCGATCAAAATTTCAGAGATTGTTGGCAATGATGATTTGAGTGTGAGAGCGATTCGTTTGTATCTTATCGATCAAACTCGGCTGTCTCCCCAAAGGGTGCGATCTCCCCTGGGAATTTTGCTGTGCGTGTTCCTTGCCTTCTCGGTCTTTGCCTGGGGCACGGGATACAAGCTGTCGCTCTATAAAGCCGATCAGCATCGAGAGCCGGCGAAGGTTTGTACTCGTGGCAGCGATGCTGCAAGAAGTAGCGTCGATCACGCTGCGACCGGCTGCAAGGTTTGGCCTTCGAGCGTGCTTCTGTCTCTGATTTTTGTTCCCAGTAGAACAGAGACTTATTCCTTCATCGATAGCGGTTTTTTTGAGACCGCGGAGGATCTGTCGCCACATCGTTCGCGACCCGTTCTCCATCTTCGGCCTCCCCCGGTAGAAGTGCGCTCACTCGATTAGCCGCTGGGGACAGACTTCCAGCGGACCATTAAAAATCATCCGTTTTGAAGGAAGGTCTCTCATGCGCTCCAGGCGCCTGCTCGTGACTGTTGGCTGTTGTCTCGCCGTGGTCTTGCTATTGCTCTATCTGCTCCATGCTCATCATCCGTCCGATGCGACCGGCGATGCGCCTGCTTCTCCCCCAACCGTGTCTGTCGCGACTGCTCACGCTGGTTTTATTGCTAATCAACTTACGGTTGCCGGAGTGTTCCAGCCCTTTCAAGAGATCGACGTTCATGGAAAAGTCTCGGGATATATCCGGCACATTTACGTAGATATCGGTGATCGGGTGCGTCAGGGCCAGACGCTTGCCGTACTGGAAGTTCCAGAGCTTCAAGCCGAAGTAGCCGGCGCGCAGGCCGGCATCACGCAGACGCAGCAGAACATCCTGCGCTTGCAGAACGAAGTTGCCCGCGAAGAGGCCGGCTATGCAGCCGTGCATGCCAACTATGTTCGATTGAAGCAGGCATCCGATCAGCAGCCGGGATTAGTTGCCGCACAGGAGCTTGATGATGCGATGGCGAAGGACCGATCCGCAGCTTCGGAGGTAGATGCGGCGAAGTCTGCCGTTGCAGCGGCGCAGGGGCAGCTCGGAGTCTCGCGAGCTGAGAACCTGCGTGTCAGCAGCCTCGAGCAATACGCTACGATCACCGCTCCCTATAGCGGCGTTATCACGATGCGTTATGCGGATACAGGCGCATTGATTCCAGCAGGGACTGCCGAAGGACTCAACCAGGCGGTGGTTCGATTGGCGCAAAGCGACGTGCTGCGCCTCCGTATGCCGGTTCCTGAACGGGACGTTCCTTTTGTTCACGTGGGATCTGTCGTCGCAGTTCATGTGCAGGCGACTGGGCAGCAATTTCCCGGAACCGTCGTTCGCTTTACGCGGGATGTTTCCAATGCGACAAGGACGATGATGACCGAAGTTGACGTGAATAATCCAACTCTCACGCTTACGCCAGGCATGTATGCCGATGTCACTTTCAACCTGGAGCAGAAAGACAATGCACTCCTTATTCCGGCGAGCGCCCTTGTTCAAGGGGATCAGCCGTCGGTGATGCTGATTGACAGCAGCAACCACGTAGAAAAGAGGGCTGTTGTTCTGGGCATTGCAGGATCAAATTCGCAGGAGGTAACCTCGGGTTTGCAGCCGGGTGATCGTATTGTTATCGGTGGTTTGTCCGCTTTGCAACCAGGACAGCAAGTTACTCCCCAGGCGGCTAAGAACGATCTTGCGAATTATCAAAAAGAGAATCAGAAGGGGGACCGCTAACCATGTCCTTCTTTGCTATTCGTTATCCCTTCTTCATCCTTATGTCCTGCATGATCGTGATTGTTGTCGGCATTGCCGCTATCACGGGCATGCCTGTCGACTTATTTCCTCCAGTCAAAATTCCAGTGGTTGTAGTCGCTACCTTCTACGCTGGAATGCCCCCTCAACAGATTGAATCCGATATTACGGATAGCGACGAACGATTCTTCACGCTGGGAAGCAATATCGATCACATCGAGTCGCGCTCGATGAGCGGCGTCAGCCTGATCAAGATTTATTTTCAGCCCGGTACCGATCCAACCGCCGCGGTCAGTGGGATATCGAACCTGGCGATGGCTAACCTGCGCCGCTTGCCTCCGGGGACGTTGCCGCCGGTAGTGCTTAGTTTTGACGCAGCCAATCTTCCGGTTTGTTTGATCACGCTGAAGGGCGCCGGGATGAACGAAACGCAACTGAAAGATGTTGCACAATTCAGCGTTCGCAACCAGGTTGCCAATGTGCCGGGTGCTTCTGTCCCCCAGCCTTACGGAGGAACTTACCGGCAGATCATGGTTTATGTCGACCCACTGAAGCTCCAGGCTTCGCAGCTCGGCATTATGGATGTGGTTCATGCGGTCAACGACTCAAACCTCATCCTGCCGGCAGGTGACGTTCGCATTGGACCTAGGGATTACAACATCTATGCCAATAGCCAGGTGCCAACTCCGAATGATGTAAACAGTATTCCGCTCAAGACGGTGGGGAACGCCTCCATCCTGGTGGGAGATGTGGGACATGCGGTCGATGGCGGACAGCTACAGACGAATATTGTGCGTGTCGACGGACAGCGCTCCGTTTATATTCCTGTGCTCAAGCAGGGAGGCAATTCCAATACGATCACTATCGTCGATGGAATTCGAAAAGCGACTGCGCATCTGCTCGACATTCCCCAACAACTGAAGACCAGCGTGGTGTTCGATCAATCGGTCTTCGTAAAGACAGCGATCAAGAATGTAATCAGCGAAGGTGCTATCGGACTTTGTCTGACCGGCATTATGATTCTGCTTTTTCTTGGAAATGTTCGTGCAACGATTGCGGTTCTCTTATCCATTCCAATTTCGTGTATCGCCACGTTCCTTGTGTTGAATGCTTTTGGGAACTCGATCAACACGATGGTATTAGGCGGCATGGCCCTGGTGCTTTCCCGTCTTATCGATAACTCGGTAGTTGTGCTCGAGAACATCTTTCGGCATTTTGAGATGGGCTCAGATCCTGTGAAGGCATCGCAGGAGGGCGGCAGGGAAGTTCAGCTTGCGGTTCTGGCGGCGACCGTCAGTACTGCCATTGTGTTCTTCCCGGTTGTTCTGCTTACGGGTGTTAGTAAATATCTCTTCACGGCACTTGCGCTCGCTGTGGTCATCGCGCTCTTTTGTTCTTATGTTGTGGCTATGACGGTCGTGCCGCTCTTTTGTTCGAAGTTCATTAAGCACACGGGGCACAGCAACGAACATGAATCGGCACAAAAGGATGATCCTGTGCCGCAACATATGCATGGCGGCCACGGACAGAAAAACATCTTTGCGAAGATCGTCTATCAGTTCAATCGAGGGTTTGGCTGGTTGCAGGCCCGCTACGATGGAGCGATTCAATACTGCCTGGGTAGGCCCGTACTGGTTATCACGGTATTTGCTGCGTTCGTTGTACTTAGCTTTGCCCTGGCTCCGTTTCTAGGGCGCGCTTACTTTCCACGCACAGACCCCGGGCAATTTGTTATCAGCGTCAAGGCTCCAACAGGTACTCGTATCGAACTTACGGACCAGTATATCGCTCGTGTAGAAGAGGACGTTCGTTCAGTGATTGCACCGAAAGACCTGAATATGATCGTCTCAAATATCGGAGTTACTCCCGATCTTTCAGCGATCTATACGCCGAACTCGGGGATGCATACTGCGTTTGTCCAGGTCAGCCTCAAAGAGGATCACAGTCTTAGCAGCTTTGCTTATATGCAGCGTGTAAGAACGAAACTTGCTGCCGATCTTCCCTCTGTGCAGACCTACTTCCAATCTGGAGGGCTTGTCGATTCCATCGTCAACCAGGGACTGCCGGCTCCCTTCGATATCCAGGTCAGCAGTAACGACATGGAAGGTGGGTACGCGATAGCCCAGCAACTCGCGCAGAAGATGCGCGCGTTGCATGGAGTCAGTGATGTGCTGATTCCTCAGGATGTCGACTATCCCGGTCTTGCGCTTAATATCGACCGTCAACAGGCAAGTCTTGAAGGCCTGACGCCGAAGACGATCGTCGATAGTGTCATTACAGCTATGACATCGAACGGCGTGGTGGCTCCCAGTTACTGGATCGATCCAAAGACAGGGAACAACTACATGCTGACTGTCCAGTACCCAGAGACGCAGGTCCAGACACTGAATGATTTTAAACAGATTCCATTGCGTTCAGCAGACGGTAAAAGCACGACTCCTCTAGAGACGGTAGCGTCGATCAAATCGATCAATACTCCGACTGAAGTCGATCACTATCAACTTCGTCGCGTCTTCGACATTTACGTTATGCCGAAGGCGGAGAACCTTTCTATTGTGAGCAAGGATGTCGACAAGATCGTTGCCGGCATGCATCCTCCGCACGGAACGGTGCTGACAGTAAGGGGTTCAGTCAATAATATGAACGACTCTTTCAAGTCGTTTGCTATAGGGCTGATCCTTTCGATTATTCTCGTCTTCCTGATTCTCATGGCGCAGTTTGCCTCTTTTGTCGATCCCTTCATTATTCTTCTGGCAATCCCACCGGGTATTTCGGGTGTGATTCTCTTTCTCCTGGTTACGGGAACTTCTATCAACATCATGAGTTTGATGGGAGTGCTGATGATGACCGGCATTGTTGTATCGGATAGCATTTTGATCGTCGAGTTTACGGGCCAGCTTCGCGAACAAGGGCTGAAGTTGGAAGAGGCCATCATCACAGCCTGTAAGGTGCGATTGAGGCCGATTCTGATGACTACCTTGGCGACGATCCTTGGGCTTATTCCCATGGCTCTCGCGCTTGAAGCGGGGAGTGAACAATACGCTCCGCTCGCCCGCGCGATTCTCGGGGGACTTACCGTCTCGGGCATCGTTACAGTGTTTCTTGTGCCGAGTGCTTATCTGCTGATTCATCGGCGTATTGAAGCTCGCAAGGCGAATGCAGGAAAGACGGAGCCTGGAAATCTGCAGCAGGGAATGGAGGCCACAGCGTGAGACAACTATTCTTTCTCTTCCTGCTTGCGGCCTCTGGCCCTGCTTTGGCCCAGGTGAATGGGGCGAATCTGCCGACTGCACCGCGCCCCGTATCTGGTATTTTCTTGCTCTCTGCTTTGAGCCAAGATGCGGGACAACAGTCCTCCAGCAGTTCTTCAGTCTCTCAGGGCTCCGGAGTTCCGCAGAAACCATTGCTGGATTCTGGGAGTCCAGCGACTCCAATCACTCGCTCGGATGCAGAACGCATTGCGCTCAAAAACAATCCGAGTATTACTGCGAATCAACTGCTGGCGCTGGCGTCAGGACAGGTTACACGCCAGACGCGATCGGCAGGGTTGCCGCAGATTTACGGTTCCATCACCGCCTCCAAGGCGGAAGATGGAAGCCGAATCGGATCGGGTGCGCTGACGGATTCGCGCCTGTATTCGCACGCAGGAACAGGAGGAGGTCTTACTCAACTCATCACGGACTTCGGCCGCACCCGAGACCTCGTTGCGACTAACAAACTTCAGCAAAAGGCTCAAGACAGGACGGCGGTTGCTACAGAGCAGGATGTTCTGATGGCTACCGATGCAGCCTTCTATCGATTACTCAATGCGCAGTCTCTGCTGGATGTCGCCAAGGCAACCGTAGCGGCCAGAAGCGATGTTCAAAAGCTTACTTCTGCGTTGACCAGGAGCGCCTTGAAAAGCGATCTGGACCTCAATATCGCGTCAGCGGATTTGTCCCAGTCGCAGTTACTGCAACTGGATACAGAGAATGCCGTAGCGTCTGCGAGTGCTGCCCTGGCGGCTCTTTTGGCGGCGCCGCCGGATACGGTGTATCAGGCAGTCGAAGATTCGAATGCGGCTCCTCCTCCGCCTCCAGGGACGGATAGCTCCGCAGCCTTGAATGCCGACGCACAGATGCAACGCCCGGATCTGCAGGCGCTCCGGCTGAATGCGCAGGCCTACCAGAAGTACGCGCGCGCTCAACAATTGCAGCACCTGCCGACTATCTCAGCCTTAGCTGTGGGAGGGATAACACCTGCAGCTCCTGATGGTGTTTTTGTGCCGCATTGGTATGCTGCGGGCGGAGTCAACTTATCCTTGCCGCTCTTCACTGGTTTTCGCATCGACGCGCAGGCAGAAGAGGCTCGGCTTCGGCAACGAGCTACAGAGAAGCAGGCGCAGGAGCTTTCCGACACGATCGCTCGTGATGTGCGCATTGGAGTCCTGAATGCGCAAACAGCGTTCAGGCGCATTGGTGTGGCTGACCAGTTTCGTAACCAAACGGCGCAGGCGTTTGCTCTTGCCCAGACTCGGTATAAGCTCGGGCTGAGTTCTATCGTCGAACTTAGCCAGGCGCAGTTACAGAGCACACAGGCCGCCGTCGCAGCGGTCAATGCACGATATGACTATCTGCTCGCGTTGCGGTCTCTCGACTACGCCGGGGGGCAGCTTGCACCTTGATCGATTCGGGCTGTCAGGCAGAGCCTGCAGCCCGCCAATTTGACAAACCCCTAGCACCTGGCGTACTTTGCAGTGTAAAGTGACTTCCTATGGATGATCTTGACAAGGCGCTTGGCGACATCAGCAGCATCCGCAGGGAGATGGCCCATAGCACGCAGTTTCGTGGCTATGGACCGGCGACTCTGGCGGCAACGGGGGCTCTAGCGTTTCTGGCTTCCGCAGCGCAGGCGACCTGGCTGCCTGAGCCTGCGAGTCATATGCCGGCTTATCTGGGGCTCTGGATAGCGACCGCCGTACTGGGCTCTACTTTGACGGGCACGCAGATGTATCGGCGCTCTCGCCGCATGCATTCGGGCCTGTCGGATGAGATGATCCAGATGGCAGTTGAGCAGTTTCTGCCGGCCGTTGGCGCAGGTGCGCTCATGACCCTGGCGCTGTTTCTCTATGCTCCCTCGGTTTTGTGGATGCTTCCGGGCCTTTGGCAGGTGATCTTTAGCCTGGGTGTTTTCTCTTCCTGCCGCTTTCTCCCACGACCGATGATTGCGACGGGCGCGTGGTATCTGCTGGCGGGGTTGGTCTGCATCTCTTTAGGAGATAGCCGTGCACTTGCCCCGTGGACGATGGGTGTTGGCTATGGGGTAGGGCAGTTGCTTGCAGCCTGCATTCTGTTTGTTACGGCTCGGGAGGGTGGCGATGAAATCTAAGACGGCTGCGAGCGAAGGACGATTTGCGTATGAAGGGTTGGATCGAGTGATCCATGAGCGCGCTCGTCTGAGCGTCCTTACTTCCCTGATTACGAATCCGAAAGGGCTGGTCTTTAACAAGCTGAAAGAGCTATGTTCGCTGACAGATGGGAACCTGAGCCGTCATCTGAAGGTGTTGGAGACAGAAAAGATGGTTGAGATTGTGAAAGGGTACGATCACAACCGGCCGCAGACGATATGCCGCATTACTCCTTCCGGACGGAAACGCTACCTGGAGTATCTGGCGACGCTTGAGCAGGTGGTGAAGGACGCCGCTAAGGGAAGCAAAGACGAGCCTGCGCCCGTCGCACTACGTGGTCTTACAACATCACGGGCCTAAGCCCCTTTTTTTCGGAGGTTACTTTATGATGCAAAGTTCTCTGTTTGCGATTAAAAGCTTTGCGGTGCAAAGCGATCCCTGTGCGGGTCTGCATGTGGCCATCATTATGGACGGCAATGGACGTTGGGCTACGCAACGCGGCTTGCCTCGTATTGCCGGCCATCGTGCCGGTGGTGCTGCTGCACGGCGGGTGGTCGAGCACGCCCTGGAGATGGGGATTCGGTGTCTGACGCTGTATGCGTTCTCCTCGGACAATTGGAGGCGACCAGTTCTGGAGGTACACAGGATCTTCTGGTTATTGCGTGCCTTTCTGCGCCTGGAGCGGGAGCGATTGAGGAAGCGCGGTGTACGGCTTCAGGCGATAGGGCGGCGCGATCGACTGCCCAAAGTCTTACTGAGCGAGATCCACGAAGCCGAAGAGGCAACGGCTGGAGGCAGATGTCTCAACGTGCGGGTTGCCCTGGATTACTCCTCTCGGGACGCCATTACACGTGCTGCCATGCGCGCTTCTTCTAAGGTTTGCGATTCTTCAGAACTCTCGGCGGAGATGCTGGGGCAGATGCTCGCGGAGGAACTGAAGGCAGGGAACGGTGATGTGGATCTGCTGATTCGTACGGGTGGAGAGAAGCGTCTCTCGGATTTTCTGTTGTGGGAGTCTGCTTACGCCGAGCTGCTGTTTACCGATCGCATGTGGCCAGACTTCGATGCTGCCGATCTGGAAGCTGCGCTTGAAGAATTCAGGCACAGGGAACGACGCTTCGGCGGGATACCAGAGGCATCCGCGCAATTTGCGGAGCAGTTAGCTGGAGGTGCGGAATGATTGCCCCAGGCTCGCGTCCATTGAAGGTGAAGTTCATTCTGCCAGCATTGAAGGAGGCGTCCGACCCTCAATGGCGTCCAATCAAGTACTCTCTGTTTCCGCCGCTGGGACTCGCCACGTTGGCCGCGTATCTGACTCCTGAGGACCATGCGGTCATCTCAGATGAACACGTGGAGCCGCTCCAACTCGACGATGCGCCTGATCTGGTTGTGATCCAGGTGTACATCACCAATGCCTATCGAGCGTACAGGATTGCAGATCTCTATCGTAGCCGGGGTGCGTTTGTCTGTCTGGGTGGACTGCATGTCACGGCGCTTCCTGAAGAGGCAGCTGCTCATGCGGACTGCATTTTTCTCGGGCCGGGAGAGCAGACTTTTCCGAACTTCCTGAAGGACTTCCGTGCAGGGCGGCCAGAGCGAATATATACCTCGACCACAGGCCGTACGCTGGACCGCGTTCCTCCGATTCGCCGCAATCTCATTCGTCGTGCGTCGTACCTGGTCCCAAACTCCATCGTGGTGACGCGAGGTTGTCCTCAGCATTGCGACTTCTGCTACAAGGACGCATTCTTCCAGGGAGGCAAAGGTTTCTACACGCAACGAGTGGATGACGCTCTGGCAGAGATCGAACGTCTGCCTGGACGGCATCTCTACTTTCTTGACGATCACCTGCTGGGCGACAGGCGGTTTTCGGAGGCTCTATTCGAGGGGATGAAGGGAATGAGACGGCTCTTCCAGGGCGCGGCCACAGTCGACTCCATTCTGCGGGGTAACTTGATTGAACATGCCGCAGAGGCGGGACTGCGCAGCCTCTTCGTCGGATTTGAGACGCTTACTCCAGACAATCTGAGGCGAAGTAACAAGCGGCAAAATCTGGGCCGCGACTACAAAGCCGTTGCGGACCGGCTACACTCGCTCGGCATCATGATCAATGGAAGCTTCGTTTTTGGCATGGATGACGATGGAGAAGATGTCTTCCGGCGGACGGTGGACTGGGCCGTCGAGCAGGGAATTACGACTGCAACGTTTCATATCCAGACGCCTTATCCTGGAACGCAACTGCATGCGAGGATGGAGCGCGAAGGCCGCATGCTGACACGAGATTGGAGCCTTTACGATACGAGGCACGTCGTCTATCAGCCCACCAGGCTAAGGCCGGAGGCACTGAAGGACGGATACGATTGGGCGTATCGAGAGTTTTACCGATGGGGATCGATTGGGCGTGCTGCACTGCATCACGGCACGCTGAAGCATCAGGCGAAACATTTCTTCTACGCTTCAGGATGGAAGAAGTTCGAGCCTGTGTGGGATCTGCTGATTCGGGCACGGCAACTGGCTCGGGTTACACCGCTGCTCGAAGCGGTGCTGTCACGAGTGACGAAAAAAAAACCTCAACAGACGAGACCGGCAGAGACTCAACTCCTGCCGGTGATTCAACCGGAGACGATGGTATGAAGAATGCAGTTCCATACAGAGAGGCTGCTGGAGAGGGAGAGCAGCCCATGCTGTCGCATCAGCATCTCCGCGAGATTCGTTTCTGGCTGGGCCTCTTTATCGCAGGGCTGGTGCTCAGCGGAGTCACTGCTTTTCCGCTGCAGACTGAACTGACCTGGGCGGTGTCTCTGCTGGAAACCTCACCTGTACGGCCTATCGCTGAAGCCACCTCTTTGCTGCTGTGGATCGCACACGTGCAGGCGGCGCTCTCCGACACGAATGCACATTACCCTTTCCTCGCGTACGGAACGGACTGGTTGGCCTTTGCTCACCTCGTGCTCGCTGTCTTGTTCTTCGGCCCGTATCGCGATCCCCTCCGTAACAGGTGGGTCATCACGTTTGGCTTGATCGCCTGTGGAGGAGTTATTCCGCTTGCTCTCATCGCGGGACATATTCGCGGCATTCCGATTCCGTGGCAGCTCATCGATTGCAGTTTTGGAATCTTCGGGGCTATTCCTCTGTTACGGTGCCGGTGGCTTATCTCGCGGTAAACCTCGGCGGCATGAACGGTCTCCTACGGACTGTTTTCAGGTCCGCGTATAGAGTCGAGGATTTGAGCTATGAAGCCACTCGCTATTAAGAAGAACAACATTACGTGCCGTATATGAGTGGGGTGTGAGGATCTGTGGCTGCCCACTCATGCGCAAAGAACGCGCATGAATGGGGCACCCGGCTAATCTGCACTGCCGCTCTGTGAGGATGCAAAGCTGGACTTCTACTCTGGAATGATTCCGATCGTCGTTAGCCACGTCTCCACCAACTCGGGCCATTTCGTCGCCGGAAGCTTGGTGCGGCGCAGGCCGAAGGCGTGTCCTCCCTGTGCGTAGAGATGCATCTCTACGGGAACTCCTACCTTTTTCAGTCCAGCGTAGTAACTCAGTGCTTGTTGTACTCCGTCCACGTTATCGTCTTCATTCTGCAGAATGAATGTCGGCGGAGTCCGAAGCGTGATATGTCTACTGATATCCGGGTTCAACCTGAAACTATTTTCGTCAAGGGCCAGATGTCCCGGATAGATTGCCACCGCAAAGTCCGGGCGGCAGCTTTCCTTGTCGGCTGCATCGACTGCCGGGTACAAACGATGGTCAAAGTGCACACTCGTCGCTGCTACCAAGTGTCCTCCCGCAGAAAACCCAAGCACTCCGATCTTGTGCGGGTCGATGTGCCACTCGGCGGCGTGAAAGCGCACCAGCCCCAAGGCTCTCTGGGAATCTTCCAAAGCTTCTGGTGACGCCGGATAGGCCCCCGATTTAGGTAGTTTCTCCTCACCTGGCACTCGGTACTTCAACAGCACACACGTAATCCCTTTGGCGGTGAGCCAATCACATACCTCGGTGCCTTCAAGATCGATGGCAAGGATTTGATAGCCTCCGCCGGGAAACACCACGACGGCAGCTCCTGTGTTCTGTCCCTTCGGAGCATAGACCGTCATTGTCGGCCGCGAGACATTGTTGATGTAGGTCCACGATCGGCCGCCGACCAGCGATGTGCTTCCGGTGTTCTTAACGGTTTCGGGACCGGTGTAAGATCGCGCATCGGGCACTGCTCCCGGCCAGATCGGCAATTGTTTATGTCTCGGCGATGGCTGCCAGGCAGACGTCTGTGCGTGAAGGCCGCTCAATCCAGACACAACACAAAGAACAAAGGTTAGAAGTTTCATCGCAATCTCCAGGGCTGGTGCAAGGCCAGTTCTACCTGCCTCAGAGGCGTGGAGGGTTGTGTATAAGCGAGTAGTCCGCAGCCGGAATCGAATCGATTAATAGCGTTCGCTGGCTTCTCGCCAGCCATCGATCAAGGATGACTGCATGCTTTTCAGGATCGTCTTAGCTGGAAATGGGCCTGCTAACCTGCAATTGCCGCTTGGACGGTAGTTGGGTATCGCTCATATGTGGAATCCTGGTTTCCATTAGGATGTTAGAAGCTTGATAACCTGCTGTTGCCGATAAACCATGAATAAAGCCAGCCTTACTTCCCGAGCGAACGAACTGATTACCGGGCTTAGCGAGATGGCTGCTCTCATTCGTGTGCACAATTGGTCGAAGACGCCGCTTGGTCCAATTGAAGGATGGTCCGAGACCCTACTCGCAACCGTCAACCTCATGCTGCATTCGCCGTTTCCGACGATCCTCTCCTGGGGTCCAGAGATGGTGTTCCTCTACAACGACGCAGCCATTTCTACCCTGACCACGAAGCACCCGAACGCTCTTGGCGGTCTTTATCGAGACGTCTTTCATGAAGCCTGGGAGCTGGTGAGCGCTGATCTGGAAGACTGTTTCTACCGGGGCAAGACAGCGGTGCGGGATAACATGTTCATTCCCATCCTCTTCAACGGGGTCATCGAGGACCACTTTTGGAGCTATTCTCTGATTCCTGTTTATGAGAACGGCAGGATTGGAGGTGTCTATGATGCCTTCCGCAATATGACTGAGGTCGTGGTGGGAGCCCGGAGACTTCGCGAAAGCGAGGCGAGACTGAAGCTGGCGACCGAGGTCGCGGAGCTGGGAGTCTTTGTCTGGGACACGGTGGAAGATCTCGGAAGCTGGGAAAACGACCGCATGTACGAGATCTTCGGGCGTACTCGCGAAGATGGTCCGGTCAGCGGCGACACTTTCATGAACGAGATCGTGCATCCGGACTATCGAAGCGCCTTTCGGCAGGCCATGGACGCTACGCTGCAAGAAGGCGAGCCGTTCCACTTCAAAGGTCCGATGTATCTCGCGGATAAAAGCCTCCGATGGATTGAAGTGAATGGCAATCTTCAACCGTCAACGGATGGCGCTATAGGCAAAATCCTAGGGACGATGCGGGACATTACGGAGATGCAAAAGGTAGAGGAGGAGGTGCTGGCTGGCGCCGCGCGCCTCGGCGAACTCGCTGCGATTGTTGCGTCCTCGGATGATGTGATTTTGAGCAAGAATCTGAACGGCATCATCACGAGTTGGAACGATGCGGCAGTGCGGGTCTTCGGTTACTCCGCGGATGAGATTGTCGGCACTTCGATTCTCAAGCTGATTCCTGAGGAGCTTTACTCCGACGAGAAGACCATCATCGAACACATTCGCGCTGGACGACGTGTCGAACACTTCGAGACGGTTCGGGTAACAAAGGACGGCAGGACAATCGAGGTATCGCTCACGGTTTCCCCGATCAAGGATAAAACGGGCCGAGTGATCGGAGCGTCCAAGATCCTTCGGGACATCTCAAGCCGCAAGCGGATCGAACAATCTTTGCTACAAGCTGAGAAGATTGCGGCGACAGGCCGCATGGCGGCGACGATCGCTCATGAGATTAATAATCCGCTTGAAGCGGTGATGAATCTGCTCTATCTGCTGCGGCCGAAGATCACGGATGACGATGGACGCGGTTATCTGGCAACGGCGGAAGACGAGCTGGGACGCGTGTCACATATCGCCAAACAAACGCTTGGGTACTATCGCGAGCATGCCGCGGCGAGCCTGGCCTCTCTCAGTGTGATCACAGAACATGCCCTCACCATCTATGAGCCGCGCTGTGTTATCGCCGGTATTGGCATCAAGAAGTTCCTCGACTCCAAGACCAAGGTTGTGTTTCGCCGGGGTGAGATGATGCAGGTGATCTCCAACCTGATTGCGAATTCGATCTATGCCATGCCCACGGGAGGAACTCTATCCGTCTCTGTGCACGACGTTACAAGCCCGAACGAAGGCATTGTTCTGGCCATTGAAGATACGGGTGTAGGTATCACTCCGGATGTTTTACCAAGGGTTTTCGAGGCGTTCTTTACGACGCGGACGACTGTCGGAACAGGAATTGGCCTGTTCGTTGCGAAGCAGTTTGTCGAAGGGCATGGGGGACGGATCAGCATCGAGAGCCGTAGTGAACCAGAAGACCATGGCACTACCGTCCGTATTTTTCTGCCTCTTCAAACAGCCTATGCATAGTTGAGTCCGCTCGACAATTTGAAATTTCTTGTCAGTGATTAGTTACTTGCTATGACCGTGTTTTCGTTCCTATTCTGCAGGTCCAGCACCCAGGTTTGTCCAACCAATTCCTGTCCGAAAGAGCGATGTTTCTCTTCGTTGAGCAGGTGAAAGCCAGTCGCTTTATAGAGGTGACGAGCGGAGACCTGCACGCTATATGTCCATAACGTCAGCTTTCGGTAACCTAACGCCCGGGCCCGGTCGATGCACGTACGAACCAGCCGAGTGCCGACGCCTAGACCGCGGGCGGACGGTTCCACATACAGCAGTCTCAGTTTTGCTTCTCCGGGATCGACCGTTTTCATAAGAAACACGGAACCAACTACATCGCCCCCAACTTCAGCGACCCATGCATCATCATGGTCTGCGTCGTAGTGCGCGGCAAACTCCCCGAGAATCTGCGACACCAAGCCCTCATAGGTCCAGTCCCATCCGTACTCATCGTGGTAGAGAACCCCCTGGCGATGGGTAATCCATCCCATGTCACCCACTCGTAGCGGTCGCAGATTTACGCTGTCCGCTGATGCCTTTTCAGGCTGAAGAACTGTCTGAATATCTCGCATGCCCGCGACCAGTTTTCGTCGCTCCCCCTCTGCGAGGGGGGAAAGAAGTGTTTCGATCTGAGATTGAGTTCCAAGATTCAATCGTCTGAAGGACTTCCGGCCTGCGGATGTCAGAGTCAGGAGCTTTTGCTTACCGTGCGCTGGGCTGATGCGGCTTTGAAGCAGGTCTCCCCTGCGAAAACGAGCAACGATGCGACTAACATGCGCCTTGTCCATCCCCAGGCTTCGAACGATAGTCGCCGCAGTCTGCTCTTTTGACTGCGCCAATTCGTAAAGTACCCTTGCCTCGGCCAGAGACAACTCGCTTTCCGGCAAGTGTTCAGCGAGCAAACCAATCTCACGGGTATAGAACCTATTGAAACTCCGAATTTGATCGACTATCGACATCTGTATGATCCCCAAACATGTGTTGTCATATACAACATAGCTTGGCTTGCCTTCCCCTGCAAGGGCATGCGGGGCAGACCAGGCCGCCATTCCCATAGACCCCAGTCAACTCTCACGCATCTGATGAAGGTACTGCGGATGTCTGCGAACCAGCGGGCCGGCAGGGAGATACGCGATGAAGGCAGTAAGGCTCTATGAGTATGGTGGTCCCGAGAATCTGAAGTTTGAAGACAACGTTCCTGAACCGCAGATTGGTGGAGACACGGTACTGATTGCGGCGGTTGCTGCGAGTGTCAACCCGATTGACTGGAAGGTGCGTGCCGGGCTGCGGCAAAAGGATTTTCCACTATCGCTTCCTGCCATTCTGGGCCGCGATGTGAGTGGCATCGTGCGTGCGGTTGGTTCTAACGTGAAGTATTTCAAACCAGGCGATCGGGTTCTTGCCTACACCAATGCGACCTATGCAGAATGGGTCGCCGTGGATGATTCAGAGGTGACGCACCTGCCGGATGGACTGGATTTGGACGATGCGGCTGCGCTTCCGCTGATCGTACTGACGGGGGACCAGCTTGTGCGCCTTGCAAGCAACGTGCAGAAGGGACAGGTTGTCCTGGTAACAGGGGCGCTGGGCAGCGTTGGACGCGCTGCGGTGCATGCGGCGAAGAAGATTGGTGCGCAGGTGATTGCAGGGGTTCGCAGGAAAGAGTTGAATGATGCTCATGCCCTTGGTGTCTCCGGCGTGCTGGCACTCGATGATGATGAGGCGATGGAGCGATTCCAGATGGTAGATGCCATTGCGGACACCGTTGGCGGAGACGTTGCCGCGCGACTGCTCGTGAAGGTAAAGCCGGGTGGCTCCTTTGGTTACGCCTCGATGTTGCCAGGGAGCGCGGTGGCGCAGAATCCTACGGTGAAGATTGCACGTGTGTTTGCGAAAGCCGATCCATCCAAAGTGCGTGAGTTTGCGGATGATGTCCGCGATGGCAAGTTTGTTCTGCCGATTGGTCGTCGGATGGCGCTACGTGACGCGGCCGAGGCCCATGCACTCGCTGAAAAAGGTGGCGTGGGGAAGATCCTCCTACTGATGTCGGCCTTGCAAAATTGATGCCCTCTTTAAAAGCGGATAAGTACTCTTTAACTCCAGGTGTGGAACCGCTTGATAAGTACTCCTTGTGCGGACAACGATTGATTTCAAGAATTTGATAATTATGCTTGACTCTATTGATAAGCATGCTTATTTTCGATTCATCGAGGATTGTCAGCCATGCCAGCATCTCCTGCTCCCCCTTCCACCTTTCTTCCTGAACTGGCAGCGCCTCCGGCGTTAGCGTTGGTTCCCAATCCGCTGAGTGAGTTTGAGTTGCGCCAGGTGGCGGATTTTCTCGCGGATTTTCTGCTGTACGACATGGAAGTTGCGATGCAGCATTCCGCAAGTTGGTATCGCAATCAGGTTGGAGACGACGTCTGCTCTATGAATCAGGCGATCAGGTTAAGACAGCTAACCATTGAGGTCTGCTGTTCGGCTGTCGATCAAGCTTTGGAAGATGAGCTGAAGGATTCCGAAGCGTCAGAGTTTTGGATGGCGGCGCAGATTGGCCTTAAGTTTCTGCTGGCCTTTGTAGTGCTGGCGGGGGTGTGGCTTGCAGTCTGTGTGACTTGGGTGGAAGGCGGTTCGCGATGAACAACCTACCTGCCGGTGTGCTGTATGACTCGCGTGCTCCGTGGAACCTGCCCGATATGTCGCATGGAATAGAAGAGTGCGGAGACTGTTGCGAGCTTTATTCGCGGTCAGAGATGTACTTGTTCGAACGTTACTCGTGGATTCATCGGCGGATGGAAGAGGTGCAACTCTGCGAAGCCTGTGTGCCGCGCTGCGGATGGAAGATCTGTTCCTATGACGAGCGGTGCCGTGAACCCGCGATAAGTAAGAGTGAAGGAGGATGGTGCGCGAAGCATGATCGTGCGGCCGAAGAGTTGGATGCGGAAGAAGAATTGGGCGGACAACAGATCGCCGCGTGATGGATGACGTCTGTGCCTTAAATGGAGAGAAAAGATGCAGGGTATTACGGTGAACAAATACGAAGGCAACAAGATGAATGTCGTGGCATTTCGAAGTGGTGAGGCTCGATATGCGAATGCTCGCGAGACGATTTATGCACTCATTGCTGAATCCAGCGACGGTATGACCAGTAAAGAGATTGCGCAGAGAACCGGCTGGGCTCTCCATACCTTTGGCAGGCGACTTACAGAGTTGAAAGACTCAGGAAAGATTCGGAGCACAGGGCAGATGCGCTATGGGGCTGAGGTGTGGATTGCCTATCGCGCTTTTCCGATGCAGTTGTTGATAGAGGCTGCATAAGTAATCGAGCGTTGAGTGGACATTATTGGAAGCTGGAGGGGGAAGATGGCTACAGATACGGAGTTCGATCGAGTAAGTGCGAACTATTCGCAAACAAAGAGGGGCTATGTCCGGCACCAACCAGGTGAGGTCATTCCATTTGCTACAACGCTAGAGGTGCAGGACCATGTAGATCTCAAGGCGATGGCGCACGCTGATGGTATGACGATTGCCGCATTTTGCAAGAAACTCATTGGTCGTGAGCGTTTGCGAAGGTTGCGGATGATTGAGCTGGGGAGAGACGGGCGTAGCCGTGAAAATATTTCTGGCACCGCCCATGCTTCTGTGAAGACTGCCTAATTACGAGCTGCGAGTTATGAGCTGCGAGTAACGAGTTAGTTGAGTCAACTATTTCGACCGCGATTGTGAAAGATTTCTAACCGCAATTTGCTTGGTACGTCTCTTGTGGCGTGACATAGTAGTTTT
Source organism: Granulicella mallensis (assembly GCF_014203225.1). Taxonomy (GTDB): domain Bacteria; phylum Acidobacteriota; class Terriglobia; order Terriglobales; family Acidobacteriaceae; genus Granulicella; species Granulicella mallensis_A. The sequence continues at coordinate 127,645 of NZ_JACHIO010000011.1, forward strand.
CGAGTCGTGATTACAACTTGTTGTGCCTGTCTCGCTGGGCCTTGTGCGGCGAGTAGAACTCCTGATTTTCGATGGAGTCCCAGTGGAAAAATCCAGTGGGTTACGGCACGGATTCCTGTGCCTCACTAACTTCTTCCCTCATTTTTAGATGAGTATCTTCTGCGGATGCTTTCTTTGGAGATTTAATATGGCTACTTCCAGTCGTGTGTGCATTCTTTCAGACGGAGAAGCGGAAGAGCTTCGCGCCGGCCGTCCAGTTTATTGCCATCAGCACAAACATGTAAGTGCTGACGAAGCCTTCGGCATGACGGCTCCCCTCTATATGCAACGGAACGGCAAGGCTGCGGAGCCGGTAGCGGAGTGGGTTGGTCCCAGGCAGGTTCGCTATATTCTGCAGCACACCTGGCTGAGTGTGAACCGCAGTTTTCTGCCGGGTGGAAAGAGTTTGCGCATCAAGACGAAGCAGTTAAAGGCGGGGTTCGCGTGATGGATGAAGCTCAAATGGACTCAGACTGTGCGATGCAGCCATACAAAAGCCGGCACGAAGCTTATGTGGAAGGCCTGATGGATGGCAAGACGAAAAAACGGTCTGCCCTGGATGCGGGATTTCCATTGAGCCGCGCACGTAATCCGAAGCGGAGAATCGAAGGGCCGATAACTCAGGAGCTAATGCGGAGGGCGATGGTAGAGGCTGGACTGACCCTTGCGTTCCTAGCGCAGAAGACACGCGAGGGGCTGGATGCGAAGCGGCCCCAGTTGTTGTCCGGCGGGACGGGTAAGGCCGCGACATTTGAGATGGTGGACGATTTCGATATCCGTCTGAAGTACATCCAGCATGCGCATAAGATGCTGGGCATTGTCGAGTCGGAGGAGAGAGAGCCTCCGTCGGTGCAGGTAAACATTGTGGCGGTGGGGGCGAAGTGAGCAAATCAGCCGCGATCAAATTCGACATTGCGCTTCAGCCGAAGCAACTCGCGATTTACGAACTGGTTGAGAATTCGCCGGCTACTGAGATTGGTTATGGGGGCGCGCGTGGCGGTGCCAAGTCGCACGGGGCACGTGGCATTATGCTGCTGAGGCGGCTGAAGTATGCCCGTACCAATGGGCTCTTCCTTATGCGGGTGTGGGGGCAGATCTATCGCAACCATCTGGAACCTTTGTTTCGCGAATTTCCATTTATGGCGAACTGGTATGTCGGGGGCGATAAGAAGCACCTGACGCTGCCAAATGGTTCGCGTATTTATTTCGCCTCCGCGGACACGATGGATGACATTCGCAAGATAGCCCAGGGGCCTGAGTATGCGGACATCTTTGTGGAAGAGGCTACACACTTCAGCGAGGAAGAGCTGATCTTTCTGCCTACGGCGCTTCGCTGGACAGGGAAGTCCGGGATTACTCCGAAGATGTTGTATACCTGCAATCCCGGTAGCCGAGGGCACGATTACATCAAGCGCATCTTTAAGGATCGCAGATTCCAGGAACATGAAGAGCCTGATTCGTTTGCTTTTGTTCAGGCTTATGGGTGGGACAACATCGAGTGGGTGCGGCCGTATCTGCACGAGCAGAACATTACAGACTTTGAGTACTACAACACCTGGACCGATCAGCAGCGGTTCCAGTGTTTTATTGCGAACTCTGACTATGGGGCTAAGTTGAACCAGATGCCCGAGAAGGAACGGAAGGCGCATCTCTTTGGCGATTGGGACACGTTCGAGGGACAGTACTATCCGAACTTTATCCGTGCTCAGCGGGAGCTTAAGGCTGCACAGGTGGGACAGCTAATGCAGCCGTGGTGGAGGCGCTGGGCTTCGTGCGATTGGGGTTATCAACATGCGGCTTCCATTCACTGGCATGCTTCGGGCCTGGTGTCTCCTGAAGATGCGCGCAGGCATCTCGGGCGTGAGTGGAGTGAGGCTCGCGAGGTTGTGATTACTTATCGCGAACATGTAGTTGCAGGGCGTCCTGAGATGCTGCTGGCCCAGGACTTTGTGGAGCGATGTGATAACGACGATAGGCGTGAGTTGTCACGGTTCTTTATGTCGCCTGAGACCTTTGGCGAGCGTAATGCCGTGGCGGATATATTTCGCAAGGTGTTTCGCGAACACTCGTTGCCACAGCCAGAGGAGGCACGCAACGATCGTGTGAATGGCTGGCGATTTATCCATACATTGATTGAGCAGGATCGATGGTTCGTGTCGGACCGGTGTGAGGGGGCGCTAACTGCGATTCCTTCGTTGATCTATGACGACAAGAAGCTTGAAGACGTGATGAAGACAAGCAAGGTCTCGGACGATATCGCGGACGAAGTGCGGTACGGGTTGTTTTCCATGCTGGGACCGAGTGCCAAGCCCTATGAGGTGAGGCTGCGCGAGACGCTGGCTCCGATTCAGGATATGACCGCGAAGCACCTGGCGCATCTTGACTTCAAGAGGAAGAACCGGAAACGGTCCGCTGGGTTCACTGTCGGAAGATGACGGCTTGAACCAAAGACGACAAGACCATGACGGATATTAGGGAGGGATTACTGATGATCGACGCATTGTTTGTTGTGAGTGTTGCAATCAATGTGTTGTTGATTGTGCTGTGGCCAAAAGAGATAGCTGAGATCGTTCCGGCTGAGGACATGGTTTTTGAGGAGTCGAAGCCTGTGTCCGTTCCGAAGCCGTTTCGCGCGCGCAAGGCGTTTCGTGAAGTGAAGAGGCAGTTTGAGGATGCGCACGACCCTCGAAGGGTATCGATGAAACAGGTAGAGAGGTTTGTTCAGAAGGCTAAGGAGAAGAGAGATGATCGGTAAATCAGGTCAGTATTATCGAGCAGGCTATTTGGCACGGCAGGCGGGGGACTGGCCTGACGGCACAGACAACGAAGGACAAGAAACGCAGGATGGTACTCCAGCGCTGGCTCAGATAAATATGTCCGTTCCATCCGTGGTACAGGCGAGAGCGGTAGCTACTAAGGCGGCAACCCCTTTTGCCCGTGCGTCTGCGTATCCCACAACAAATGCGGTGCAGGACTCTGTCGGTGGAGATCTTTATAAGGCGGTTCAGAGCCTGTCTCAAAGAGCGCAGGACTCGTATCACCAGAATATTGATCCTCTGGAGCAGCGGGTCGATAATTGGCAGCGTGGCAATGGCTTTAGAACCAACGCGCAGGTGCTACCACCGGCTCCACTAGCGCCGCCGCCGCGATTGGCGACGCCAGGGATAGACCCAAGGGTATATAGAGCGTCGCTTGCCGGATATCGTCCGGCCGGAACAAAGGAGTCAGTTGCCGAACTTGCAGGGAATATCAACTGTGAAACGGGAGGCATGAGAGACTCACGGAACGAAAATATGCCGCTTTCCGTAGCCAGAGGAGATATTGCGCATATGCGCATCAATGGCGAAAGACAGTGGGGCGATAGGGTGAAGGGGCTTGCCGGGCTGGGAAATTGCGAGACACCTTTGATGTCAGGGCCGGATTATCCGAACGCCCTGAATGCGGCCACAGATGCTGCTATGGAAGATTTAAACGGTGTCGACCCAACACATGGAGCGACCAATTACAATGGTCGAACCTCCATGGGCGACATCAGTCCATTTGGTGGAAAGAATGGACCGGTAATACATACGCACGCTGGGCCCTATATCAGTCCGTCAATATATAAGGTGATCAATACTTATGGCAAATAAGAAGATGGTTGCATTGCTCAGTCTATTGTTTGTAGGAACAGGGCACGCGTTGCCGGAAAAACGACGAGTGAACCTTGCACCTACACCTGCACGCATTCAAGGTGCCCTTGGATGCCTGGCAACAGTGCTTGCAGGCATGGATGATAATGACTTCAAGGTGTTTGGCCTAGCGCGACATGAATTCAGGCCGGGTAAGGTAGTGCAGGCCCGTGTTCACGTGCATAAAGAATACTGGGGATCCGACCCAGACTACGATCGAGACTACGAGTACGATGTTGTTCTTTATGCAAAAGATGGACTGCATGGAGCATTTTTTACAATGTATGTGGATGAAACTGGTCCCTATGTGAGCAAGGCGATGACCTACAAGCTGGATAGAGTGGGTAGGCGGTGGGAAGCAAGCGAGGGAAATGGAGGAGGGCCTACCTATTTTATGCTAGGCAAAGAAGTCACATTATTAACTAATATGATAGCGAGTGACGAGATTAAATTGAAACCGGGAAAGTGCTCCGCCGAGGTAGATGAGACAAGTTTTCTTTAGTTTGACGAGAATAAGATGAGTATGTTCAAGGCTTCAATATTGTTTCTGTTTATATTATGGAGTGGCGTTGCAGCCCCTACTCAAAGCCATGGTTCTTCGTTATTGCGTGGGGCTTTACACTGCCTGGCTGTAAAAGACACGGATTGGCTTGCTGTCCAAAAGTCTCAAGCACAGTCTATCCGTGTAAGCTATGCGATCGACACAGCATCACATCGAACAGAAAACACTACCTATGTTGTGGCCTATGCGAATAGAAGTCGTACCCGTGGCAAGGTGTTCGATTTGATCTATCAGCAAAAGGGCCACACGGTGGTCTTCGATGTACAAAACAATGGCAGCTTTGCGAGATCGGGAAGTAAGATTGATTTTTTTAAGCCACCGCTTGGAGGAGTTTGGACGCAGGCGCATCTTCAAGGAGCTATTAAGCAGGCGGATCAGCGAGTGGAAGTTCTCTTCGATGTGAAAACGCTGTCTGCTCCGCTTTCAGGTGTCACTTGTAGATCGTTTGTGGATAACAAATAGGCGCTTGGAAAGGATTACAGGTCTCAGAGTCTTAATACGACGATCAGTTTTCCAGTCGTTTCTGGTGGGAAATGTCCTGTGGCTGGAAGCAAGAACCATGATATTTGTGCGTCATGCTTCTTTTTTTTCTCAAGCTTACGTGCCAGCGGCCCCGCGGCAAAGCCCTATGTGTTTCAGTTCGCAGGCTATGACCCCAACACGGAAAAGAAAGGGAAAGAACCACATTCGTTGGGACGAGAGAGAAACCCTCACCTCTCCTGATCGAAGGTGGAAGCTGGATGTGTTTCCAGTGTTTGACGGGAAGGACAATCACAGCCCGGTGCAACTGACGGATTGTGCCGATGGCAAGACGCACACGATCATGTATCTGGAATCGGAGGCGGACGTACATTGGGGGCCAAACGGCAATAGTCTCCTTATCGTCGACGAGCAATGTGCCGTCTGTTCAGACGCTCTTGTTTGGAGATGTGGAATCCCGGTTGCATGAAGACAAGCCAAATACCCGTGCCAAGAGCCATGTAGCTGATGAGATACATCATGCCGTCGAAAATAGGGTGGGAAGTGACATGGATCTCTACCACTACGCCGTGGGATTTGCGTGGTGGCGAGGAAACAGTCTGATCGTATCCATCTCCGTAGATTCTGTAAAAAAAGATACCGATGGATCTGCAGCAGGGAATTCCAACAAGATAGTGGGACATTGTTATGGTGCAATTGTAGATACAAAAGAAAATAGGTTAGCCAGATTGGTTTCAGACAAAAAGCTTCGTAAAGAATATGGCGGCCATTGCGAGTAATCGCAGATGCCAGTTCTCAGGCTTGTCTGCGGAGACGACGACGTCGTAATTATCAATATATTTTCTTTTTAAAAGTGAGTGGTTCGGGATTCACGCGGGACGTCTGGGTGAGGTTGGCATGTTCTGAATGATTCAATTCCAATATTCATTTCGCTTTTCCAGTTGGGCACCCTAAAGGGTGCCCAACTTTTTTGAATAAAGGATGGCATTGACGTTTATAGGAGGTGGAAATGATCGGTAAATCTGGTCAGTACTACCGTGCAGGCTATCTCTGCCGTATGGCAGGCGATTGGCCCGACGCGCAGACAATAGACCCAGAGAGTTCAGATTTGGGCCAGACAGATGATCAACAGCAAGGGACTCAACCAGTTAAATATGATGGCTCTCAGAATCCAAATCAGTCTATCAATGTTACGGCTGCTCCGAATCCGCCGATGCCTTTATCTGATTCGCCGCCGCTGGATGCAACCATGGGCCCGGAGACTGGCTCGCCTATGTCTGCGACGTCTGCATCGCAACAAAGAAGCACAAGAGCTTTGGCTGGTTCGGCTTACCCCGGCGCTTCTGGTGAATCATTCGCAGGTACACGTAGCGGCATGGCTTCTGGAGCAAAGCCAGTGCAAAGTACCGGATTCAATTCTAATCGGCAACAGCCTTCGCAGGGAGCGGCGAACAGGCTTCAGGGCGCGGCGCCAGCATTTGCGGTTGATCCGCAACGGGAGCAGATGCTGAATTACATCGCCGATTGCGAGGGGCAGGCAAAGCCCAACGAATGGGGTGCCTATAACGATTCAAAGAATTACTGTACAACCGGCTATGGGCAGTTGTTGCACCAGAGTCTCTGCACACCCGATGATTACTCACGATATCAAGGGGAGACCGAGGCGCAAGATTGGGGCAGGATTACGATAAGTTTTATCGAGATATTCATAGCCGTATTCCCAATGCAAACATGGGGCAGACTCATTCGTTCGTCGATCAGGCGTTCAATATGGGGGTGGATGACTCCACACATCAGCACGGCGTGATCAATCATCAGGCATGGACGGATTTCAATGATGGAAAGTATGATGCCGTACCTTCGGATATAATGACGTTGCTTGCAGGGGGACGCGGGATTACTCCCAGACGTGAGGGTGAGGATGTTATGTATAGACGTAACGAAATTCCTGCGGGGTGTCACGTGCCTCCTCCCGGATATGTTCCTCCCCCTGGGTTTAAACCTCCCGTTGGAGTTGCACCCGACGGGAGCCTGCTCCTGAGAGATTACTCAAGGAAGAAAAATGAAGCGCTGCGCCCTGGCTGTGATTTCGAGAAAAATGAAGAGCTACCTATGGATTCCAGTCTTTGTTATGGTGCCGGTAATAGGATGCAAGGCTAGACCGGGAAAAGTTACCAGTTCTGTCCATTCTCAAGCTGCAAGGAAAACTACTGCGCTTCCTTCTTCTCAACCCAAAAAGGTTGTGGATTATAAGGGGTGTTTGGCTGACGATCGAAGCGATAGCAGCAGTGAGATGTCTTCCGATGAGATTGCGGGTACGGCAGATTTTTTGAGCGACCTTCAGGCTGCTGTCAGAGAAGATCGCCGGGCTAAAGTAGCTACCTTTATGCACTACCCTTTGCGCACTTGGCCGGAGGGTACGAAGAGACCGAAATATGTCAATTCAAGCCACGACTTTGTGGCCAATTACGACAGGCTGCTCCCGCCGGCTACCCGCGAGATATTGCTTAAGCAAAGACCTGAATGCATAGGCAGGATGGGGGATCATGGCTATGAACTCGGAGATATTACGATGTGGTTTGATCTTTATGGTCCAGGTGAATACAACATCTTTGCGCTTTATACTCATTGAGTGAACCGCGGGATGTGAAATTGACTCCGGGCCGGAGTGCAAAAGTAATGAAGCGCTTGGTGGAAGGACAGCACTATTCAATGCGGCCGATAGATAAATCTTCGAATATTTTTTATGAAAATGAAGAGCTACATGTGGGTTCCAGTTCTTATTGCGGTCTCGATGACAGGATGCAAGGCGAATTCGGGAAAGATTCCCAATCCTACCCATTCTCAAGCTGCCAGGAAAGCCGATGTGCCGCCCTCTTCTAAGCCGAAAGAGACTGTTGTCCAGGTGAAATGCCCGCTGCCAGGCAGTAATGACCTAGGCGACTCAATGTCTGAGGATGAAATAAAGGACAACGCGTATTTTTGGAACGAGGTTCAAACTGCAATCAGGGAAGGTCGCCGGGACAAGGTGGTGGGGTTTATGCACTATCCTTTATTAGATGGCGTAAAGGGGCGTGTATCTGTACGCTCAGCACACGAGTTTGTAGCAGACTACGACAAGCTATTTCCTGTTGGGCTTAGACAGTACATTCTTGGACACGACTCTTCCTGCGTACATAGGGTGGGCGACAAGGGCTATACGATCGGGAGTGGCGTGCTGTGGTTTGATATTTACGATAAAGGGGAATTTCGGATCTTTACGATCAATGGAACAGAGCCTTGGGATGACTAGGCTGGTAAGGATGCGATGATGTGGCAACCATGTCATTCGACAAAAGGGTCTGATACCCCGTCATTTGCGGCGGGGTTTTTCATTGACTAGACCCTGATTGGCGGTTTTAGCAACAACGAAGAGGGCGTGGAATACACCAAGACCAAAAAGAGTCCTGGTGTATTCCACGCCCTCTTCGTTGTTGCTTATTGGGATGCTGTATTGCCTGCAAAAGCGGGAATTGTGTTCCTGTTTTTCGATTTCTCTCGAGAGCGAACGTTAGCCAAGAGTCAAGACAAAAAATGCCGAATATTTAGCCCCAGTTTGATGGGGTTATGGGCGTTATTACAAACGTTACTAAAGGAGGCAGTGATGGTTGGTGAATCAGGTAAGTATTACCGCAGCGGGCATATTGCTCGTAGGATGGGCGATTGGCCCACAGGAAAGAGCAAGATGGACGTCTCCGATGAGGATCGCGATCAGTGGGATGACTGTCACGATCGTGGTGACTGCGAGGGCAAGTGTGAGGTCGAGAAGATGCTCGACGGCTATAAGTGCGTGCATCATGGGCCGGATGGGATGGAAGAGCGTGAGCATCCCGACTTGCGGAGCGTGATGGAGCATCTGCGCGAGGTGTTGGGTAGCGACGACGATGACGATGACTTTGAAGAAGAGGAACACATTGCCCCTTCCAATGCAAGGTTTTCAAACGCCCTGAAGGGCCTGAACAGATTGGGGGACTAAGTGTCCGACGAACAAGAGCAGGATCAGCTCGACCAGCATCTGCAGAGTGTTCTGCTTTCGTTGGTTCGCAAACACACGACGCGCGATTCAACCGCGCGTCGTGTGCAGGTGCTGGATGCACGCACCCAGCGTTTCTTTTATCGCGGCCTGCAGTATCTGGCATGGGATGCGAAGGACCAGGCGCTGGTTTCGATTAATGGACTTGCCTCGGTGACGGAGGATGCAGACACTGCGGCCAGCTATCGGCAGACTTTTAATATCTACCAGGCCTATGCGAAGAGTTTTATGGCGGTGTTCAGCCAGAACTCGCCGAACTCGCGGGCAGAGGCGGATGACCCGATGAATCCGTTGGATATTGCCGCGGCAGCTGAGGCGAATAAGGCTCGACGGATTATTGAGAAGCAGAATCCGCCAAAGGCTTTACAGATCGACGCGGCACGTTTGTTGTGGACGGATGGGATGGTTGTGACCTATACGCGTTCGGTATCAGATAAGGACGATAAGCCGGGGGAGAAGATCGACCTCTTCGGTGTACTCGAGACGCGATTTCCGATGACTGCGGGGACGGTTGCGGAGTGTGGGTATGCGCAGATCAACACGGAACACGATGTTGCTTTTCTGAAGTCGAAGTTCCCCGAAGCTGCGAGCAGGATTACAGCCAGCGACAGTGGCGATGAGTTCGATCGCATCTCCAGGTTGTCGGTGGCCCAGGGGATGAACCAGCAGCAGGTAAATACGGGGAACTCCAGCGCATACCTTGCGACTTTTAGCCGGACCTGGATGCGGCCCTGGGTGTTTGAAGAGTTGCCCGATGGTGAGGACAAAGATGCTCTGAAAGAGGCTTTTCCGCGTGGCTGTTACGTGGGGTTTGCTGGAGAGACTTATTGCGAGAGCCGGGATGAATCGATGGATGACCACCTGGCGCTGTGCCATGCGCTACCTGGTGATGGAATGCATCGTCCGTCGCTGGGCAAGTCGATGATGTCTGCTCAAGAGGCGTTCAACGACATGATGAACCTGGCGCAGGAGACGTTCGAGTATGGAGTCCCTTCGACCTGGGTGGATCAGGATGCGATCGACATCGATGCGATCACGGAGCAGGAGTCGAAGCCGAAGATGTATCTGCCGTTCGAGCGGCAGAACGATGCTTCGGCGGAGAGTCACTTCTTCCAGGAGGCGGCGGCGGAACCTTCGCCTTCGATGATGTCGTTTATGCAGGATGTGCAGGGGCCGCTGTGCCAGTTTCTTACGGGGCAGCAGCCGTCGTTGTTTGGTGCGGAGATGGATGCGCAGCAGACAGCGTCGGGCTACTCGATGGCTCGGAATCAGGCGATGGGGGTGATGGGGCTGAACTGGTTACCGTATGTTCAGTTCTGGTCGACGGTGATCGGGCAGGCGGTACGTGCGGCTGCTGAAGTCCGGTCGGGTACTCTTTCGGCGCTGGTGCCATCCAGCGGAAAGAGGGGGCAGACCGAGACTGTTTCGGTGGACTTCGATGCGCTGCGCGAGGGCAAGGCGCGATGGACCCCTGAGACGGATGAGAACTTTCCTGACTCGTATGCCGAGAAGGTGAATAAATTTAGTTCTTTCGTTCAACAGTTCGGGTCATCGGCAGCGGGACAGGCTATTCTGCAGCAGCCGGATAATCAGGCGTTTGCGAAGAACCTATTGGGACTGGAAGATCTGGTCATTCCTGGGGCGGACTCGCGGGATAAGCAGTTGGTCGAGATCAATGAGTTACTGGCCGCTACTCCTATTCCGGATATCCAGGGATTTGCGGCGGCCATGCAGCAGTGGCAGGGAGCTGCGCAGCAAGCACAGACCACGGGGCAACAGGCGTCGCCACCTCCGGCACAGCAGCAGTTTCAGTCAAGCTCGATCTCGGTGGATGCGGATTTTGATATGCATGCCGTGGAATTTGCGGAGGTGCAGACCTTTGTGAACTCTCCTGATGGGCAAAAGGCGAAAGCGCAGAATCCGTTGGGCTTTGCGAATGTGCGGCTGCATGGGTTGGAGCACAAAAAGGTGATGGATGCGCAGCAGGCCGAACAACAACAGCAGCCGGATAAGAAGCTTCCGCGAGAAACTATCAATTTCAAGGACATGCCTCCGGCGGGGCAGGCACAGATGGCGGCACAGGCTGGGATTACGCTGCCTCTGCAACAGCAGCAGAAGGCATAGGCGATTCAATTACGAAGGCAATGAGGAGTGAATCATGGGTGGTTATAGTGTCGATCCAACAGGAGCGAAGCCGGTGGCGGCGATATCCCAACAAGGGACTTCGGTAGATATAGATATGGCGGATGCTGTTGTGGATCCTGGGCATGATGATGGGGTGGCTACCGGCAGAGAGGATGCTACTCCCGGCACTGAATCGAGTGAAGAGACACACGACGAGACCGCCGATCCTCGGGATAAGGCTGCTTCTGTGGACGCCGATGTATCGGGTGATGGAAGGCAGATTCCTCCTGCGCTGCGTTCGGCACTCAACGACCTGCGGTTGAGCGATCCAAAGCTGGCGAACCGGCTAAAGAACGTATGGTTCGCGGACCTTGCCTTGAAGAAGGAGTTTCCTGGCGGGTTGAACGAGGCTCGTGCGTTGCGCGAGTTCAAGGAGAGGCTCGGGGGCGATGAAGGGATTCAACAGATCGAGCAGGAGCGGCAGAGTTACAGGGATCTCGACCAGCAGTTTGCGGCGGGTGACGTGAAAGTGCTTGATCATCTTGTGGGCGTTTCTCCAGAGGGATTTTCGAAGCTCGTGCCGGCCGCATTTGGAAAGCTAGCGGAGGCGAACCCTGAGCAATTTCGTCATGTTATGGCGAGGGTTGCGGCAGAATCGATGCCCGAGGGGCTGATTGCTGCGATCCATCAAGTTCTGTCATCTCATGAGGGCACAACAGGGTTAGCACAGCATCTGGTGAATTGGTATAACCCGTTGATGAGATTGGCACAGAGTGCACCTCAACGGCGAGTGGAGCCCGAACGCAGACGATTGGATGCTGATCGCCGGCAATTTGAGGCGCAAAGGCAAGGGACGTTTCAGCACGGCATTGTTAAGGAGATAGAGCAGCATGGTGGCACGCAGTCGGATAAGATCATCGACCAGCTCTCAGGAGGGAAGCTCTCGTCCGAAGCAAAGTTCAGGCTGCGGGGGGTTATTACTTCTGAACTAAATGCTGCTCTGCGCGGAGATCCAAGCTTTATTCAGAAGCGTGATCTGCTGTTGGCCGAAGGGGACCGCAACAAGATTCTCACGAATTACAAGGCCGAGGTAGGCAAGCGCTTGCCGGAGATCGTGAAAAGAGTGCATCGCGAGTTTTATGGTTCGACGAGGCCAGTAGTGAAGGCTCCGGTGGATATTGGAACAGGGCGTGCTGCACGGACCAGCCGACAGCCGAGCACCAGTGAGATTGATTGGACACGTACTTCCCGCCGAGATGTGCTCGATGGCAAGGCATATGTAAAAGGAAAATCTGAACAGATACTTTGGTGAGTAAGATTTTGCGACATTTTGAGCGTGAGTCAACGGTGAGAGTTATAAGGAGAAACTATGGACGATCTGGGAAATGATCCAGCGAAAGATAAATTAATAACTACAACTCCTCTGACGCAACAGCCGCGTCCGACGGAGGTAGCAACTGACCAGCTATTGACGAATACGGCTCTACAGTCTCCCGAACCCTCACAGGAGCCTTGGGAAAGTGTTTTTCAGCACACCCGAAAAGCATTTCAAGGCGTGGGCGATGACGCAAGAGGCTTACCCGGATCAGAAGAAGCTTCAGGCGCTCAGTGGGCCGGAGTGCCATATGCACCTGATGTTACGGGTGCTGATGCTACTGCCCCTTGGGTATCTCCTGTAACTCAATCGTGGAGTCCCTCTACTGGCGGCACCGCTATACGAAACTCGCAAAATCAATCGTTGCATACCCAGTCCAGTAACTTCCTTAGGAACGGTTCACCTCAAAGCGTCATTCCCAATACTCAAAGGACTACTGGCCCGATAGTTGACAGGGCTCCCAATACGCAACCACAGTCCTTCTTTAGTGCCAATCCAGATCCAGGAGCAATTGAGCATCTACGCGAGACCGTAGCCAATGGAGCGATTGGGCACATGTTAGATCGAAATGCTCCGGATCTTGGAAAATGGCTGCGCCTCCTTCCGACAGAAAATTCTGGATCTCCAGAGTATGAAGAACACGGGAATCAATTACTTCCGCTCGAGTATATGGCACCTTACCTCCAACCGAATGTCTCCCCCAATAGTTTGCAGGGACGTACACATTCTCTTGGCGTTGGTATTGCGAAAGGTACTGGGGAGTTAACAAGTCCCGAGAACCTCGCATTTATTGGTGCTACCGGCGGGGTAGGGGAATTGGGGCCGATGTTGGAAGAAGCTCCAGCGATTGCACGTTACATGCCTGCTGCTGCGAAGGGGGCTCTTATGGGTTGGAGCGGAAACAAGCTTATTAATCACTGGAAAGATGCATGGGATCAGTACCGGGGTGGCAATACCAACGAAGCTCTTGAGACTCTTGGGTCTACGCTTCCAGAAAGCGCGCTGCTGGCGAATGATATTCGAGAGGGAGCGATGGAAAATAATCACGACCATGCTTATGAGTCTCCCCATAGCAACTTTCAATATGATCCAGCGCACCCTATGTCCTCTCCATATCGGTTGACAAACCTAAAACCTGAGTATCTGGGCCCTGATGAAATACCGCGTTCGCTGTTCGAGCCAGGTAATCATGGAGTTGGCCATCCACGAGGGCTATTCGATCAGCCTGCGCGACCGTTTGGATTGTTACCGGAGCCAAGCCCACTCGTATCTGTTCCTCGGCCGCGGTCACTTCCGGCAGGCACTCTTCCGAAGGGGCTATTGGGTAATGGTGTTGGTTCAAATTCTTTGGCATTGCTGCCTACTAATTCTGCCCGATAGGCCGCATTGGTGGCTCCCCAATGCGATGCTCAGGTACAGCCAATGCTACCGTGAACAACCCACTTTATAACCCACCCCCGTCCATGTAAATTCGCACTAATCAGGAATTTCAATTTCATACGCAATTGAGTTTATTTAAATTGGATTTGGGTAGCCGTGCATGGAACCCGCTTTAAGGTCGTGGATCTCGATGAGCTGTAGGTTCTTCGTTGCCATCATTCAAAACGTAAAATTAGTGATCCGGTTCTATTGAGTCAGTGTTACTGGTTTTTTTATGCAGTGTTCTTCTAAAGTGCCCTTCGAATGCCATACCCAGGGGGATCCACAGACCGACAATCAACCCTCCAATTATGGCTCCCATTAAGGCATCATGTAGTCGGTCATGGCTTCCTATAGCATTGCTGGCAGTATAGAGGGCTCCATATACAGCGCCACCTAAGGTTGCAAAAAAGGTAACTCCCAAGAACCTGGTCAATAGGACGAGAACAGGAACTGTATCTTCTGTGTCGCCCCATATATTAAGTACTGGAGGGGCTTTCGCAAGAATGTTGGGGGCTGTTCTTGTGAAATCTCCCAGGAAGGGACTGATTAGAGCGCCAAGTAATGCTGCAAAGACAGCCATATTTACAGCTTGCTGGGCAATGTTTGTTCTGGATAATGTCCCGTAGAGCGCTCCAAAAGCGGCCCCGGCCGTGGCAGAAATAAGGACTACAACTACCACTCTGGCTAATATTTTGTAACCTGGTGTTTTGTTGTCTATATCATGCCAGAGATGCAGTGTTGCTGTGGGTTCCTGATGGGCTGCCGGTGCTTCTGGCAGATTGAGGTTATCGAAAGTCTGGCGAGGACCTTTACGTTGATACTCTCTTCTGATTTTCTCTTCGAGTGTGAGGGCAAAACGGTCAAAGGATGGGCGAATCCATCTCTTATTCAACGCTCGGGTTGCTACCCATGTGATGATGCCCGTCAGGGCGCATGACAACCCAAAGACAAATGCCGAAGCACTGTTACCGATCAGCGCAGTGATAAGAGCGCTGATTGGTCCCATGGCTGAAAAGAAGATAATGCATGCGATAAGAAGACATATTGTAAATCTCAGTCTGGACATGCTTCACCGTCTCCGTCCGCGACATATGCGCCACGGAACCTTATGGTTCAAAGTATATCTTCGGTTGGAGTTGTACCGACGATATATGCCATTCATTATTGGATTTACGGACAATGAGCGGGGAAGATGCCGGTTCGGTGCGGAATCTGGGGGTGGGACGTCGTCAGTGAGATTGAACGAGATTGTGGTGCGCAGGCGGGTAAGATCATCGATCAACTCTCTGGAGGAAAGCTCTCGTCCGAAGCGAAATCCCGGCTCCGGGGAGTGATTACTGCCGAACTCGATGCGACTCTGCGTGGGGATTCAGGGTTTGTTCAAGGGCGCGACCGATTGTTGGCTGAAGGGAATCGAAACAAGATTCTCACGAGCTACAAGGCTGAGGTCGGCAAATGAATAGAACGGCTAGCGTGCGGTCTTGGGATAAAGATTTCTAACTGCAATTTGCTTGGGTTCATCCCGTTCTTCTGGCATAGTAGTTCTTGAGTAGTTCACAACCTGATGTGCCCGTCTCGCTGGGCCTGATACGGCGAGTTAGAGCTCCTGATTTACGATGGAGCCCCAGTGGGAAAGTCCAGTGGGTTGCGGCACGGGTTGTTGTATCCGAAAGGCACTTTGAGGCCCCCTTGTTTTGGCCTGGCATTGTTGCTGCTACTGGCGAAGAGCGGGAGGAAGCAGGTTCCTCACTGTGCTCGGAATGACAACCAGGAAGGCAAAGGCAACAGCCAAAGCCAAAGCGGATTCCCCACGGGAACGACAGAAAGAAAAGCAAAGAGCAGAAGCGAAGGGTTCTGCAGGCACTGCTGCAAATGCGGTTGATGTCTCATGCTCTTTCAAGATTCGCGGCGAGTCGCAGGGATACGGACACCCTGAACACAAACCGGGGCGAGCCGCAAAGAAGCCTGTAGCCAGGCCAGGTGCGCGAACCTGCCTCAACGCGTGATTGCTGCAGGTCTCTTCTTCAGCAGAGCCGAGGCTGGAAGGAAAAAACAGAGTGTAGAGGATAGAGTGTGGAGGATAGAGAAGGCTTTTCTCTAAGCTCTACACTCTGTTTTTCTGGGAAATCGGTGGCCGGCAAGCTCAAAAGACTTACAGGAAAAATATGTCTCAGTTCAATGCACAGACCCTTGGTTTGCAGCTTGAGAAGGTGCGCGACAAAGTACCTCTGCTTTATCAGCAGGACCACTCTCTGTTCGATCGCATCATGAAGCGGGATGTGGAGAAGGTCTCCTCGCGCAATATGCGCATCCCGTTGAAGATCCTGGCAGGCGGCAAGGCTCGCCAGGTTAATCCGGATGGCGGCGGTCTTGGCCGCGGGTCCGGCACGACGTACGACATCGCACAGGCTACGCCGGTTTATCTGGCCTTTGCGTCGGAGATGAGCTATCTCACTGAGATCTCGACCGACAGCAAAGAAAAGGCTGTCGAGAATGCGGCGAAGGCCGAGCTCGAGAATGCGATGGAAGGCTTCCGCACCTTTGTGGAGGCGCTTCTGAACACAGACGGATCGGGGACTCTCGATTCGGTGGCGACGGGGACGGGGACGGTCGTCGGTTCGTTCCAGATTATTGTCAACAACGCAAATGCGTTCTATGACAATCAGGACATCCAGATCTTCTCTGCGCTGGGTGGAACGAACCGCGGCAAGGTGACCATTCTTTCGGTGGATGCCAACAATAAGGCGCTGAACCTCGCCGCAGCAACCCCGGTACCGGCCGGTACCGTTCCCGGTGATTTGCTCATCATCGACGGCGCTCCAGGCACGGCCGCTTCGTCTCTGTTCGGCATCGAGTATCACCATGTGGACTCGAATGTGGGCACGTGGATGCAGCTACAGCGCTCGGCATATCCCGGCAAGCTGGATACGCCGCATGTTGGAGCGGCTGGATCACTGATTACGCCGGTGCTGGTTCGTATGCTGATTCAGAAGCAGCGGCGTGCCCTGGGTGCGGCGACGGGTGCGAAGGACTCCATGCTCTTCCATCTAGGATTGGACCAAGAGGCAGCGTGGGAAAATGTGGGTTCTGTGGTCTCGCAGGTCATTACGAACCAAGTTACGGGGTCGAGCTCGCAGGACATGCTGAAGAAGAATGCGCCTACGACGATCGCGGGACGTTCGACGCTGGTGTCCATTCATGCGCAGCCCGGACGTATCGATCTGCTGGCTCCGGACCACTGGTTCCGCGCAGAGAACCGGGCGATGGATTACTACGATGTCGATGGCCAGACCATCTTCCCGACGTATGACACTACCGGAGGCATCCAGACTACCAATATCTTCTACCTGTTTACCGGTATGCAGATTTGTATGGATGGTCCGCGGTTTGGGGCGTACATGGATGGGCTGATGTTGCCGCCGGGATACTAATGGCTTTGTGGGAGGCACGAGGGATCGTGCTTCCCGTGAAGTTTATTGCCTTCCAGGGCGGCGTTTGTGGGGAGGGATGAACGAGGGTGAGGAAGCAGGCTCCTCGCCCTTCGCTTCGCTCGCGGGCTCGGAAAGACAAGCAGAAAAGCAAAAGCAGATTCCCTGTGGGAATGACAGAAAGAAAAGCAAGAGCAACGGCAAAAAACGAGAATCCCTACACCGGAGAACCGAGATCCTTCATGCTTATTCGCAATGACTATGTTGGCCCCAGGAACGATACTGCTGAACGCGTTCTTCGCCGGTTTGGCCAGAACCCTTTTGGCGAAAATATCTATCGCGCGGTTTGGGCTCCGCAAAAACTTATCTGGAGCTATGAGGAACAGGTTCCGGAGTATCCGAATCTTGGCGAGGAGTGGGTGCTCGAGAAGTGGCTCTCTGTTGAGGATGATACCGGCGGGATGTCGCGGGCTGAATGGGAGATCAAGAACTTCGATGTAGAGAGTGGTAAGAGCGTCCTTGGGCCCTATCCAGCTTATGGTTACTACAACTTTTCCTTTGCGTTGGGTGAGGGGGTGCCTTGCAACGCTCAAGCGATGGAGCTAATTGCCCAATTAATTGAACGAGGCAAGTTGTACAGCGCAGCAGAGAAGCAACTAGCCCTGAGGCAGCGTGAGGAAGATCGTAAGCTGCAGCAGCGACAGAAGATCTCCGATGCCGTTGATGATGTGCAGACCGCAGCGATGCGTGGTGCGGCGTTTTCAGGCTTTGGGGGACACTCGACGGATAAGCGTCCGGATGATATGCGGATTAATATTTCGCATGAAGACCTGCTGCGTAGAAGGCCAGAGCTGGGAAGACGCGGTGGGCACCAGATATCAGCAAGCAGGAAACAGTAGACAGGGAACAGGGAAGACGCTTTGTCCGTTCCCGCTGCGAGAACTCAAAGGAGATGCATGATTACAGCAAACGAAGTAGCCTCCGCTGTCGGCGGGCTGAATAAGCGGGCGCGTCAACCTATCCCGGATGCGTTGAAACGCAATCCGCCACTGTACATCTTCAATATCTATGAGATGAAGCATACGCGTGGGCTGGGATCGCTGGGCACCTTTCGTGTGCCGGCTTGTGAGCCAGGTGAGGCTTACTCGAAGCCACTTATCGTTCCGGGAGAGTTTTTCGATGAGTTCGACCGTGGTGAAGGCTCGCTGGGGTGGACCTATGAGACAGGTGCTGACGTTGCGAAGGCTATCTTGAATGTCGGCCATCGTGATGGAGCTGACCTGAGTGCCTGGGGAGTATTTCTCGCCGCCGATAAAAAGCCTACGCGGGAGGAGTTGTCTGCGGCGCGTGAGAAGCTTACAGCCAAGATGCGCGAGGTGCTGGCTGCTGGCGATGCACTTGCCTTGCAGGGAGATAGTGGTCTTGCGCAGATCCAGGCGATGCATCGTAAGGCGGCGCATTATTTGAAGCAACATCGCGACTGGATCAATGCTGAGCCTGTTGAGATGCGTGAGTGCCACGGCTGCGGAGCCTTCGTGAAGCCGACGTTGCCGCGCTGCCCACAGTGCAAGGCTCCGTTCGACTTAGTTAAGTGCCGTGAGCTTTGGCCGATGGAGTATCCGATTATGGCTCAACGATCTACCACTGTGGCAAGGTGAGGAGTTGTCAGGTTGTTAGCTCTCAGTTGAAGCGAGTTCTAGCTTTCTCTACTGAGGGCTAACAGCCAGAAGATGCCATTTGCTCGGGTATGAATCGGCTCCCGGCAAAGTTTCCAACTACTTCAATACACCGCAACCAAGCGTGGACGATAACGAGCAGAGGTTTCAAGGTCCACCGATCATCTTGAAATCTCTGGCCCCTGCAGCATTCCCCAGCAGCGGAACGCCCAGAACCAATCTCTATGGATGGACCGAGTACCAATGAGGCGCGCTAACGTTAGCGATGTTCACTGAATTTCGATAGCTGCAATGCCCTCGAATTTTTTAGCGATCACCGCAGCCTCTTCTCTTGAGAGGTTCGTCTTCACGGTTCTGGGTGTGCCCTCTACGAGGTCTTTGGCGTCTTTTAGACCGAAGCCGGTAACCTCTCGTACCACTTTGATGGTGCCAATGATGTTTTTGCCGCGCTCTTTCAGGATGATGGTGAAGGCGGTCTTGTATTCCGCCGCAGAGGCGCCTATCTGGCCAGGTACCGGAGAGCCGAGTAGAAAGCTGATGCGAGCATCTATTTTGGCCTCGAGTATGGAGTTCATACGAGCATCGATGCGAGCGTCAATCTGGCTGGTGTTGAGTTGATTGGATGAGCCGTTGAACTGATCTTCGCGCTGCTTTGTATCGGAACGACTGCGGCCCAGGCCTCGAATGATGCCCTTGATGATCTCGTAAATAAGAATGACAGTGGCCGTTGGCAGCAACGACTGCCTGATCCATTGATCCCAGTTGTTCATGCTTCCTTGTTCCGTCCGTAGCGTGGCAATTACAAGACCTCAGCAGTATATCTTCCGGCGCAGGTGCAGGGCTGTCTGTCGTTATGCGTCTGCGCATGATTACCAGATTTTCATCTTGCATCGGCCGCTCATAGCTACAGGAGAGAAAGACTATGCCACTCGTCGAACTGCCGCCGCGTTCGCCCTATCCCACGCTGGACCATGTGCTGCGTCTGGCGCGTGTTTATACCAACGATGCTGCGCAGACGTTGGATGGAAACCTGCTTGCTCTGTCGCAGCCTTACACGCTGGAATATGTGAACTCCGCCTGGCACAAGCTACAAGACGAGCTTGCGGAGGCCGGAGCGCCAAGGTTAGAGCGCGAGGTGATTCTGCAGCAGGTTCCTATTGCTTCTGCGCTTGACCCTGCCGTGCAGGTCAGTGTGAGTTATATAGGCAGCAATGATGGCGCACTGCTGTGGTCTTCGCCAATATTGCCACAGGACCTGATGGAGCCAATGCGGCTGCATGAGCGGCAGACCGGGATGATTGGGAACTTTATCCCCATGAAACAGTCGACAGATGGGTTGCCACGTATTGTGCAAGGGCAGCGACTGCGCTGGTGGGACTGGGAAGATGACAGCCTGTACTTTACGGGCGCGACGCAGTTGAACGATCTCTTGCTGCGGTATTACGCCTATCTGCCCGATATCCCAAACGATCCAAAGGCTCAGCTCGGGATTCTGCGCTGTCAGCGAGCGATGGGCTTCTATATCGCTGGAGAGTTTGCCGCAGCTCGCGGATCGACCGCTGCAGCCGATCTGATGAGTAAGGGCGATGACGCTGTGCAGAAGATGACGATTCGTATTGCGCGGGTCAAGCAACGGCTTTCGCGCAGGCGTAAACCGTATGGACGAGTGCGCGGCAGCGCCAGTAACTACTAGGAGGAGAAACTCATGGATAATGCCGCTGGATCTGTAGATGTGTCACTCGACCTGTTTGGTTCGCTCGATACGGAGCTTGTTCCGTCTGAGCTTCCGGAGGGGGTATCGCCGGCAAATGTCGATGTAGCCTACCTGCCCGGCAGCGTGTTTACAAGGCCTTCGCGCAAAGCGGCGTTGCTTATGCCGCCGTCGGCTCCTATCTATGCTAAGACTTATGTTCCTCCGACGCAGAAGCCTGTGACGATTCTGCTTGGGCAGGACGGGGGATTCAGAACTATTGACGGCAGCACATACACGACTTTCGGGAATACGATCCCGGGCAATAAGGTCAAATCAGTGACTGCTTTCGGGCGCGAATACTTTGCGATCTCTGACGGCAATCTAGGGCAGGACATCCCTCGGCAGTTCGATGGGACCTTCTTCGACCGCGTGACGCAGGATGGTCCCGGCGCACCTCCGGCAATAGCCAATCTCCAGCACCCTGGCGTATCTATGGCAGCGAGCAGTAATACACTCGTGCGAAACAACAATCAGGTTCTGTGCACTACTGCTGCGCCACACAATCTGAAGGTCGGCTATCAGGCGCAGATTTCAAACGTCCCAGATTCCAATGCGACCACGGTGAACCAGACGGGTCAGGCTAGCACATTTTTCGCACAGAACGACTGGCAGCAGGGTGGCGGCGGAACTTACGAAACAATCAGCGAGCCGACGACTACGGCGCTGGGTGATCTTATTTTCTCCGGATTCGGAATGGCCATCCCAAACACTGCGACTATCCTCGGGGTTGTAGTCGGAATGGGTTTGATCTCGCAGAGCCCCACGGCAGGCATACTTTCGCAGGTATCTCTCTGGAACTCCGCCGGCATCCTTGGTTCCGCGAAGCCAGAGAGCACCGAGTTTACAAACGTAAACACACAGCAATCCTATGGATCATCGGCAGATACGTGGGGTCTAACACCCGATAAAATAACGCCTGCGGTTATCAACGATCCAAGCTTCGGATTCTCGGTTGCGGTCAGCCAGCCAGACAATGTCAGACTGTTTATCACTCAGGTCTACCAGATCACGGTCTATTACACCCTGTCTGGTTCGGGAACTGTAGGCATTGTTTCTAGCATCGTCATCAACAACGAGACGAATCCAGGACAGGCTCTTGTCACAACCAGCGGCCCTAATGGGATGGTCCCTGGCACGTTCTGCTCGATCAACGGAGTAGAGCCTGCACCAGTACCTGGAGGCTTGTCTGCGGCGCAATGGGCGACAGGTCTAACGACGCTTCGGACGGTGAATAACCACAATCTTGGCCCCGGAGCAGTGATTCAGGTTTTAGGGGTCGCTACATCAACGAGCGGGACAGCGTTCAGTTTCAATGGAAACTTTACGATCCTGACGGTTCCCTCGCCTGACCAGCTAACCTACGAGCAGACGCCAATAACGGCTAACGATCCTGATGTTATCGATGGAACCACCACCAGCGCATCGGTGAGCGTTTCATGGCCCATCCCTGACAACACTACAACGCCAAGCTATTTCCAGGTTCAGTCGTGCCCCACGCTCGAGTCGTTCTATATCTCGCTGAATTATCCAGATGGGATATGGACGAATGGGACCGTGGGGTTCATCTGGGAGGGCGTGTTTTATGTGAGCCAGGTGGTGAGCCCGACTCAGTTCTACTACGCGCAACAGGGCCCTAATGGAGCCACTACGGCGGTAGGAACTGTAACTCCGTTCGGACAGGCATCGCCCGGCACCCATCAGATGGTTGTAATGTTTCAGACGCGTCAGGGTGGCATAACAAAGCCTTCGCCCTCAATTCAATTCATCGCGAATGGTGGGCAGTATCTCAACGTCACGAACATTCCTATAGGGCCATCTAACACTGTAGCGAGGATCCTGGGCTTTACCGGAGCATCGGGTGGAAACTACTTTTACCTTCCTGTGCCAGCCTCTCTGAATGGTCAGGTGACGTCGACCTCGACGCTAATCCCAGACAACACGACGACCGAGATAACGCTCGACTTCAGCGACAATGCGCTTTTTGCAGCCACGGCTATCGACATACCGGGGAACAATCTGTTTGCTCAAGTCGTGCTTGGTCCATGCCTGGGTGTCTTCTCCTATGCCGATCGGATGATCTGGTGGGGAGAGCGTAACAAGATCCCGAACCTGCTCAATATGGGTTTTGATGGTGGGTATCAAGCGTCGACGCCGGCAAACCCGCTGGGTTGGACTGTTGGATCCGGAGGAGGAGGTGCGCTCGTACAATCTCCATCGGATGCCGGAGGGGCTTGGCAGATTACCGGCGACGGCACCAGCAACCAACGCGGGCTCATCTCCCAATCGGCCTATCAAGACTCTTTCTTTGCAGCCATCCTGCAGCCTTCCACGCAATACACCTTTCGCTGCTGGCTGAGTTCACCAATAACGGCGGGGAACCTGGGAGCCTTTCTGGTCAACTCAGGCGGCATCATCGCCACCGCCTCTTTCATCATTCAGGCTGGTACTGGTTTCGTTCAGGCTGATTTCTCCGCGATGACGCCAGCGCAGATCACGCCCGATACAGAGCTTCAGGTCTTCGGTATCAACCTCCAGGCTGGTCAGGTAATCGTCATTGACGAGATGGAGATCGACTATACGGACAATCTCTACATTCCATATGCACGCGTCTCCTATGTGAACAATCCCGAGGGCATCGACGGCGTGACGGGAATTCTCGGGCCTGATTCTGATGCGAACCCAGTCCGTACCTTCCAGAAGCATCGCGACAACCTTTGCATGTTGACGACGGGGCCGAACGGATCGCTCTATGAAACGCAGGACTCCTCTGGTTCAGAGCCTTCCTCATGGAATGTCGCGCAAATCGCTACTCTCTGCGGCGCCACCTCGGTATGGGGCGATAGCTCGGGCGAAGATTGGTTTGTGTGGGCTTCCGATACGGGTTTGCGCGCCTATGAAGGCGGCGAAGTCTTCAAGATTTCGCAGGAAATACAGACACTCTGGGACGCGATCGCAGCACCTCAGAACACGGTCGTGGTGAATGATCCTGTAACGCGTAGGATCTACATCCTGGTGTCCTTAGCCTCCTCATCACCCGCGACCTATGTTCTTGACTATCGCGAGCTCAACACGGCGGCGGCGATCGACGGCAGCGGACCTATCAAGGTCAGCTATTCCGGGCGCGTCCTCTCTACCGATGTCGTCCGCAAGTGGACGACATGGACGGGGCCCGCGACATTCGGGGGCTTGCTGACGTTGCCGGATGGGACGAATCAGATGTGCTTTACTGGCGCTGGTGTTTACAAGCTTTTGAACGACCAGCATGGCATCGACGACGATACTGGTTCCTTTCAGGCGACGTATACCACCTATGCCTTTACCGGCACAGACAACGAACGCCAGCTTCAGATAGGAATGCACCGCAAGCTCTTCGCCTTCGTCTCCCTGAGCGCAAGCGGTCTAGGGCAGATAAGGCTTGTACCGCTCGCAGAGAGCTTGGCTAACAGGTGGGCTCCGACGCCCTGGCTGCCGCTGCAAAGCTCGAGTATGTTCGATGTCGAATGCGGTCTAAACGTGCTGGCTACACGCTGCTTCTTTCGCATCGAAGGACAGCCGGTGGCGCCCGGAGGGCCTTCATTCTGGAGCATGAACAAGATGATCTTCAGCGTTCGTGCTGATGCGCTGATACCTGTCCGAGGAGCATTTTAGGTGGCAAATCTCAACCCTCGCAATATGGCCTACATACGGTCGATTGATCCAAAACTGCACGAGGCTCTTTTGGACATCGTAAATGCACACAATAACATTGCGCGGCAGGTCAACGCCGATCCTACGAGCGTAACGCCGCCGCCACCGAAGATCTCCGGACTGAATGTTGTCGAGAAGAACGGTGTGTTCGACGCACAGATTACCGACCACTCGGAATTCAATCGGGGGGCGAGCTATTTGCTCGAATACTCGGATACGCCGAACTTCCAGAATGCGCACACCGTTCATCTGGGGCCATCACGCAACTGGCGAGGCAATTTAGGAGCGGGGCCGCTACATTTCAGGGCCTATAGCGCGTATGGAAGCTCGGCTCCGAGCGAGCCGGTGTATCACGGCGGCGGATCTGGGATTGTTGTAGGCAGCGGCGGTACGGTAGGACCTCCGATGCAACAAGGTATGGGGAGTGGGACTGGAAGTGCTACCCAGACGGCACAGGGCTTCGGTTCGTTGCCTTATCGATCAAGCACCGGAAAGGCACCGACGCGCGGATGAAAGTTCGTAAAGCAGCAGAGAGCGATGTCGCCAGGCTGAAAGAGATTTATGAGTTGCGTGGCTTCGAATGGGAGTTCCCAAAGATGGAAGAGTTGATAGCGGCTTATGTATTCGTAGACGACGCCGACCGTGTGGTGATGTTCGCCGGAGCTGTGGCGATGGCATGCACGACACTGCTAGCCGATTCTTCATGGTCGACGCCACGCTGGAGGCTTCAGGCACTCGCAGAACTGCATGACGCAGTTGAACTCGAAATAAAGGCAAAGGGATTTACTCGTGGCCTGGCTTTTATTCAGCCAGACCTCGCAAAACGGTTTGGATCGCGTCTCAGTCGAGCATTCGGATGGGTCAGCGGAAACGGCTGGGCGCATTGGCACAGAAAGGTAAAGTGATATGGGATCTTCGGGAGTCAAACAACAGGACCTCGCGAACAGCGGGTATGCACAAAATGCAGCCACAACGTATGGCGGCCAAGCTAGCGGGCTTTATAGTTCACTCGCGCCCGCGCTCACGGCCGAGGCGTTCAATCCGCAAGGTTTTGGACCAACAACCCTCGCGAAGATGAACACTGATTCTCAGCAGTCCCTCGGAGGCTCGAATGCTGGGGTTACTGGCCAAGCAGGACTTGAGGCGGCACGCACACGCAATGCCGGTGGCACGACTGCCGCGTTAGATGCGTCCAGCCAGTCTGCCCAGCGTCAGAACTCCGAAAATGCCATCGGCACTGATCTTCAGGATGCAAATCTCGAGCAGAAACAGCAGCAGGAGGGCCTGAGCGGCCTTAGTAGTTTGTATGGAACGAATGTGAATGCGGAGATGGGCGAGCAGGGAATTTCTAATCAGGCACTCAATAATGCGGGTCAGATCCAGAATCCATGGATGAGCCTGTTGCAGCAGGGGATAAAGAGCGGTGGAGAAGTCGCATCGGCTGGATTCGGCAATGGGGGAGCTTGGAGTTGATGGATCGTGCTGAGCTCTATAGTGGCCGGGATGATCCGCGCACGATCTCTGTCCGTCATTGGATCTTCACCGATTTCATTCGGTCTCGCGCCGGGCGTGTGGTGTGCGTTCTCTATTTGAAGTTCGGTAAGCGCACCGCCGTCGCGATTCGTAAGTACGCAATGCTGCGCGCTCTATTCAGGGCTCTGTTTGACTGTGCTCTTCGGAGGTCGCAGCGCTAATGTCGACACAGCCGATCTCTTACTACATCGCGAATCCTGGGTCTGGGGCATTTGCTCCAGGAGCGGCAAAGTTTTTTAGTAATTTTCCGGCTAATCCATTTTGGTACAACTCGAACGTTTTCACGAACAACGGTAAGTAGGGTAAGCACGAACCCCTATGAGGCAGAAAGTTAATCAATGCTTTTCTTCAACGCGGCTCTTGAAGCCCTCGACGCAAGCTTTGATGGAAGAATTTCCGAATAACTTGCTTCTATACCTCAGGGTTGTCTGAAACCCGGCTTCATCTGATCTGGGCACAGTTATTACTACCTGAGTAAATCCTATGGTGGTCCCAGCGGTCAATTAGGAGGCATGAGTAAAAGTCACAATCCAATAGGCCTTTGTTTTGTCAGTCGCGATGAGTAGTGCTCCATTTTGATAACTGTGCATCGGGCACATCCAAGGTTTCTGTGTGTCTGTTTGGCTCACGATATAGGAAGTCTTGGCGCTATAGATCACATCTGGGAGCGGCACCCTGCTTAGCTGCTAAGGCTAGTAGCTAAACGCACAGCAAAAGGAACAGAGTCGCACATCGCAGAAGCGTTTCATGATGGTGATAGTGTACTCGAACATCTTTATTTATGCCGATCGCGCCAGGGAGATGGAAACGGTTACCGTACAGCAGTGATTTGATCGACCGCAAAAAACAAATTCAATCAGGCCCTCTTCGGAGGGCTTTTCTATTGCACGAAAGAGGACCTATGTCAGGCATTCGATACGACGGCAATATCACAACCGCAGCACAGAATGTTCCCTTGGGTGCAGCAGCTCCCATGTACACGATGCCCTATGCCCAGGTCACAGTCTATGAATACGGAACGCCTCCGCTTACCCTCGCGACCTTGTTCGCAGATGGGGCACTGACAGAGCCGATTCTGAACCCGATCACCACTGATTCGCAAGGTCGGTTCGGGTTCTGGATCGTGGCAGGCGTGTATTCCTACACCGCAAAGTCGGCGAACGGCGTGCTGATCGGAAACTACAACCTGACACTGACCGCCCCTCAAGGGCCAATGGGAACGCCGGCGACTGTGGCGATCGGGACTGTGGGCACAGGAGCACCAGGCAGCGCCGCGAGCGTGAGTAATTCCGGCACTCAGAGTGCGGCCGTGTTCAACTTCGAGATTCCGCAAGGCCCCGTCGGGCCGACCGGAGCACAGGGCCCCACTGGCGCAACTGGAGCTTCTGGCGCGAACGGCGTGGCGTCGATGGCACAACTGGCGTCTCTGCGCGTCAATGAGCCGACCCTCCAAAATTTCTACAATCCTGCGAACGCGGTCGCAAATTCATTTGTGAGCCATGTCGATGGAACGATCAACACTTTGGCGAATTTCACCGCAACCGGTTTCATTGTGGCGAACGCGGGTGGTTCGATGACGTCAAGCCTTCCCCTCGCTAACAACGGAAACGCTGGCGTAGCATTTTACGATGGCAATCTTACTTTCATCAGCGGATTGTCCCCAACAACGACAACGTTTTCTGTCCCGGCAACAGCCGCTTATGTCAGGCTCACCTGGCAGACTTCGGTTTTGGCCGCCGCGGTCGGGCTGGTCATGGTAATTGCGGGCACTGTGCTTCCCTCTCCGGCGATCGCGTTCGGAACCTACGCGACAAACATCATCGACAGCAAAGACCTTATGACAGTGGCTCAGGCTCAGGCTGCTGTGGCAGCGGGGCAACCTCTCGTTATCAACCTTTTCGACCTGAACCGCATCACGGTGGGTGCCTACAATACCCTTACCAACGCCATCGATCCAACCCAGACGACGCTGTATGTCTCTGGGAATATGCCCGTTGTCGGCGGCCAAACATACACAATGGCAAAGGGAACGGGAGGAGCATCAAATTCGAGTTTTGGAGGCGCGTGGCTGGATGCAGCCAAGAACGTAATCAGCACATTTGCCACTCCAGAGACAGACGGGGAAAACTTCACGGCACCCGCAAAAGCGGTGTATTTCCTCTTCACGGGAGTCTTAGCGAGCTCTGAGGGTGGACCTGCCGTGCAGATGTTTACGGCTGGAACGACTGTGCCTTCGCCTTACATTCCGTTTGGGCGATCGACTCCAACTCCCACGGCGGCGACCTACTCGACGGGCAACGGCAAGAACATCGGCGTGTTGGGCGACAGCTTCTCCGCCTGGTTCAACAATGAATGGCAGAATATCGTTCTCGCTCGCACCGGCGCGAATCTTACGTTTCAGGATTCGCGAGGAGGTCGACAATGGACGCAGGCCCTTGAGTGCTACGGCACGGTCACACCGGGAGCGGCGCTGTCGACCTATAGCACCACTTACCCGATCATCGACCAGACGAATTTTGCATTCAATCTGACAGGCCGCGCTCCGCAGATTTCCACGCTCGGAAACACTCTCGCTCAGAATCTCGCCACCACGGAACTGCTGATTATCGAGTTGGGTGAGAACGACAGCACCTATGCCGTAGGGGCTCCGAGCGATCCTACTACAGCAGGAACTCTCTGGGGAAACATGAGATGGGTCGTGGAGGCCTATCTCACCGCAAAGCCTACTCTGCGAATTGTCATGATCGGTAACACATATCGAGGCGACGCACCGACGCTCGCGGCACAGCAGGCCGTGGCGGCTGCGGAGAAGGCCTTCGCTCAGTCCTATGCGATCCCTTATCTGGATCTCTTCAACGTGGGCGGTAACTCACTCTTCACAAATACGGCCTACACGCGCACGGACTTCATTCACCCGAATGACTTCAATTTCCAGAACGTGTACGCACCGGCAGTGGCGAACTTCATCCAGCAATGGTTGTAAGAGACTTTGAGGCGAGTGCAGAGAGAAGGCTCTTTGGGGCCTTTTCTATTGCGCAAAGAAAGGAACACGGATGGCGCCAAGCTTTGATTTGAACGCGTTGAGTACAGCCATATGCAAAGGCGTGGTGGAGGGGAATGCAGCCCTGGTGGCGAACCTCGTCGCTCAGGATGCGCAGCGCCACAACCTGCACGATGCCGTGCAGCAGAATGCGGACAAGGTGTGGGAGATCGACGGGGAACTAAAGCTCCTGAAGGGGGTGATCGTGTCTCTTGTCGGAAGCGGTGATGGATCAAGCGGGATGGTTCCACGGCTAGAAAAAGACCTGAAGCAGATGAGTGGCGACGTAGTCCTGCTTGGTGCCGAAGTGCGGGATATGCGCGCCGATGTAAACAACATCGGAAACGACATCCGGGCGATCCGAAGTTCGCAGACTGAGGCGAAGTCCTGGATGGACGGCTGGCGCGGAGTTGGGATCGCAGTGGGGATCATTGGGACGTGCGCCACAGTGATCGGCGGAATCATTACCGGCATCGTCTGGTTGTTTACACACGGAGTGCAGCCGTGACCTACATCGACGCAGAATGCATACAGATTCCAGTCTGGGAGGGCAACGAAAACTTCCTGTACCTGGACTCGGATGATCCACCGAATGCGACCACCGGTCAGGGCCATCTCGTAGCCAATCTGCACGACTCACAGCAACTCCTCTGGTACATGCCAGACGGCACACCTGCGACCTCCGACCAGATCGCGGATGAGTGGCAACGGGTCAAGGCTATGCCGGGTGACCGCGATGCTCAGTTTTATAAGTCGCTCACCGGCCTGCATCTTCTCCAGTTCGATATCGATGCACTCACACGTACCTCAGTGCAGGCTCTGGATGAGCCGCTGCACGTCCTATATCCGGCTTTCGACTTATTTCCCCAGTGCGCACAGGTCGGCATTGCTGACATGGCCTATGGGCTGGGGATTGGAGAACCTGTGACAACGGAAAGGCCAGCTACCGGGCTGCATGACTATCCCGCCTTCAATGCCGCGGCCAACTCCATCCCGCCGAACTTTGTGCGAATGGCGCAGGAGTGCTATCGCGACAGGAACAATCCGGCTTTCAGCAAGCGCAACTCCTGGACAGTGGCGCAATTTATTCAGGCTTCAAAGGAGGCAGTTTGAGCGACCAGATTGAAGCTAAGCAGTCCACTCAAAATCAATTTATAGGCCTCGCCATGGTCGTTTTTGGGATAGTCGCCATCTTCGTAGGCTGCAGATTCCATTATGCGGAACTGACGACTTCAGCCGCCGGCGTTACCGGCGCCGGTATCAACATGCTGACTAACCAGATTCGCAACGCCCTCAACAACAAGCAGGGTGGGACCATCAACGTGGCCGATTCGGCCCCAACTGTATAAGAGAGGGCATTCATGAACATTTTTTCGGAAGTGGTAAAGGGACTGACATGGGTTGGTAAGGAGTTGGCAATCGTCCCCGACTGGATCAAGAAGGTTGTCACCGTTACGAACGACGTCGAGAAGGACGCCGAAATATTGCTCCCGGAGACGGTTCTTATTATCGAGGATGTGGATGCTCTGGTTGTGGCGGCCGTGAAGGACTCAGGTTCTGCAATCACCTCAGCCGAAAACCTGGTCGCCGCCATCACTACTGCAGCAAAGGCCGATGCGCTCAATATCTCAGATGATGAAGCTGTCCTGGTGGCGTTTAAGGCCTTTATTGCCGAGGTTACGACTTCGAGTAACTATGTCGATGTCATCGCCGCCGAGAAGAAGTTGGTGGTTGACTTCGACGGATTCAAGGGAGATGCCGTTGCTGCTCTCCAAAAGCTCGAAGCCGACGTTTAGGCCGATCCTCTTTCCTGCAACAAAAGCCCCGCGAATGCGCTTACGCGCATGGCGGGGCTTTCGTTTTTCTCCCGGCGGACTGTAGTTGAACAGCCCATAATAACGAACGACAACGTGAATGCTGGAGGGTGCCCGGATGCCTCTCAGCATGTTGCGTAAGTTGATTGATGTCTAAGGAAGAAATTGGTGGACGCGGTAGGGATCGAACCTACGACCAGTCGATTAAGAGTCGAATGCTCTACCAGCTGAGCTACGCGTCCAAGCCTTGAATCTCACTCGGGAGAGTGAAGAGCGAACATTTTGGCTCGCTAAGGAATGCGCGGGAGAACATCACCGCACGAAGATAAGTATAGCACGATTTGACACGATGTCTTGCGTTTTTGGTTGTGGAGAAGCGTGGTGTCCGCCAGCGTTTTGGAGGAGGTATTTGCTTTGAGGTTCCAGCTACGAGTTGCGAGTCACGAGACCTGCAACTCATAGCTGGAACCTTGTGGCGTTAGCCTACGAAGTCTACGTTGGCCTTGTGTGGGATGATGCCGCGTTCGTAGCCCATGTCGAGGATTTTGCGAATGGCTTCGCGGCCGTCTTCGCCGTAGTTCAGGGTGCGCTCGTTTACGTACATACCGACGAAGCGGTTGGCTAACGTTGGGTCAAGGTCGCGGGCGAACTGCATTGCGTATTCCAACGCCGCTTCGCGGTGGTCGAGCGCGTGTTGAATGCTCTCGCGCAACGCGTTTGTCGTGATGACCTGCACCTCTGTGCCCAGGGAGCGGCGGATGGCATTGCCTCCCAACGGCAACGGCAGGCCGGTTTGCTCGCGCCACCAGACGCCGAGGTCGAGGATTTTCTTCAGTCCGTCGCGCGTGTAAGTGAGTTGGCCTTCGTGGATGATGAGCCCGGCGTCGAACTCGCCCGCCACCACGGCGGGAATGATCTTGTCGAAGTCGACCGTAACAGTCTCGATCTCCGGAGCAAAGAGCTTCAGGGTGAGATAAGCCGTGGTGAGAGTGCCGGGGACGGCGATGCGGAGCTTCTTCACTTCGTCCAGGGTGTAGGCCTTGGGGGCAACGATCATCGGACCATAGTTCTCGCCGACGGAGCCGCCGCAGGCCATCAGGGTGTAGTGCTCCTGAAGGTACGGATAGGCGTGAAAGCTGATGGCCGTAACATCGTAGAACTGCTCGTTCATAGCCTTGCGGTTGAGCGTTTCGATGTCCGTGAGCGTGTGGTTGAAGCGATAGCCCGGAACGCGCACTTTGCTGGTGGCGAGTCCGTAAAACATGAACGCGTCGTCGGAGTCAGGGCTATGGGCGATGCTGATGTCGTGAATTTCAGTTGATGCGGAGGTCATTCTGTCCTTACTGATGTTGAGGTCTATCGTAGCGACTTTTCCTGTATTGCGATGGAAGAAAGCCGGAAGACGAGGGGAAGGCGGGTTGGGCAGGTACGGTTTGCATCGTTAGTCTTCGTCATGGCGCTTAGTGGTGTGGCCTAGTATGGCTGAGGGCGTATCGTCTACGATGCGTCCGGGGCGCCGGCGGAGACCTGTCCGGCGAATGTGCTGTGCGATTGATATGGTGGCCCACAAAAGAGCAATCAGCGCCAGAATCGAGATGGCAAAAAGGACATGCATGGGCCTTGCTAAGGATAGCAAAGCCTGAAGGCGATGGGGGGCGCCGGTGTTCGTTTCCGAAAAGAGGCGTTCCAGGGATCTCCCCTTTACAGGGCGGGTCTCGTTTTATTCTTCCAAACCCTCTGAATGTCTGGCACTTGAAAACGCATCCATAGAAAACGGGTTCTTCGCCCCACGTTTCGTTCGAGAGCGTTGAGACGATAATCTGGAAAGCAACGGCATCACTAGAAATAGCACCAAAGAATAAAAGGGTAGGGCAATGGCTATCTATTCATAACTATCGATTCACCCGCTCCAGATGAGGGAAATGTAACAAGTGTGGTTCCTTTATTTGGTTGTGGACGCATTCTTTGTTGTGATAAGTGATACTTGAAAGATGCAGTAGCTATAAAAGGGCCTCGTTATGCCAGTCAATGGACAATCCGAAAACATTTCGCGCTTGGTGACGGTCGCTGGGACCGCGCGCGAACGTGTCTACGGTTGGCGGCGCAAGGCGGCTACCGTGGCGGTTGGTGTTCTGGCCCTGGGCATGGCGTATGGCGTAGTCTTCGGCAACAACGGAATTACGGTCTTCCTGCATAAACGGCAGGAGGCTCGGTCGTTGCAGCAGCAGATGCAGTTGCTGCAGGCTGAGAATGATCGTTTGCGTGGACACGTAGACCGTCTGCAGAATGACCCTGGTGCGATTGAACATCAGGCCCGCGAGGAGCTTCATTACACTCGGGCAGGTGAGGTCATTTATACGCTGCCCGTTGCCCCGAACGCTCCTGCGACAGCGCAACCAGCGGCCAATCCGTAAGGCTTTCTGGCTGATATTCATCTCCAAAGGGATCTCGGACTATCAAGACAAAATCATGACATCTTGGCGACAAGACTGTGACAAGTGAGGCATTGGGTTCCCCTAATATCGGACTAGAACAGTCGGATTCCGACTGTTCTAGTCCGATATTAGCTTTAAGGGGATAATAAGGATGGCCGCCGCCTTTAGTAGGAGTTCTTGCGCTAAAAGAGCTTTTGTTTCTAGTTTGTTGATTCTTTTTGGTTTCGTTGTGGTGGGAAAGGGTTGGGCTGGAGTCCCCGAGGACCAGGCGGTATCGTCGGGAGCCGTAGACGCGAATGCACCGGTAGAGCTCTCTGGTGTAGTTGTGGATGCTTCAGGAGCGATGGTGCCGGGAGCAGCGGTGAGGTTCAGCCCTGTAAATGGCGCCCCTACCGAAGTGACGGCGGACTCTGCCGGGGTGTTTCATGTGCTGCTGAAGATAGGACATTATCAGATCTCTGCCGTGCAGACCGGTTATGAACAACAGGAGCGGCCTCTAGAGCTTGCAAGCAGTTCTCCCACAAGATTGACGCTGACCCTGAAGATCAAGGGAAATGTGGAGAGCATTACCGTTGTGGCAGATGTCGGATACACGGCGACCTCAGCGATAACGGCTACTCGGGTGCCGATGAGTTTGCTGGATACACCGCAGTCAATCTATGCCGTCACTTCCCAGTTGATAGAGGATCGTGGAGCAGAGTCGCTGAAGGATGCATTGATGGGGGTTCCCGGTGTGCAGGCGGTGAGTCTTGGCGAAGGGCGCCGCGACCAGGTGTTGATTCGGGGCTTTAGTGCGAGCACGGACACCTATATTGATGGCGTCAAGGACGATGCTCCTTATTTTCGTGACCTCTCGAACACCGACCGGATTGAGGTGGTGGAGGGGCCGGCGGCTGTGTTGTATGGACGTGGATCATCCGGTGGATTGATCAACCGTGTCACGAGGCAGCCGCAGATGGAAGGCCTACAGGGACAGATTGGCTTTCTCGGCGGAAGCTATGGGGATAAACGGTTTGAGAGCGATGTAGCGGACAGTTGGCTGAACAATAAGCTGGGCGTGCGGCTAACCGGAGCAGCGGAAAAATCGGGAAGTCAGAGAGACTTCTTCTACCTTGATCGTTATGCCTGGGCTCCTACGGTGCGCTGGCAGCCGAACGACAGGACCCAGGTCTATGCCCAGTGGGAGCGGCTGCGCGATGAGCGTGAGCCGGATCGTGGTCTCGCGGCCATCAGCGGGCCACAGGGCGTGGTGCCGATTGGGACCAACTACGGATATGTGACGGGAACGCCGACGACGGCTCCGCATAACTTCAGTCACACTTCCGCGACGGACGAGACGTTGGACGTCAAGCATGAGTTTGTGGACGGATGGCATGTTCACAATGTGTTTCGGCAGGCGGGCGATGTCGTGGTCTGGTCGGAGACCTATCTCAATGAGGATCTCAGCAGTGGAATCTTTGGCACGGACGTGCGGAGTAAGCCTGGAGTTGTGACGCTGTTTTCTTTTGCTCAGGCTAATGCGAGTGGTAGCCCGGATAATCCGATCCTGACGCGTGGACAGACGAATGCTACGCAGAGCCAGCAGAACGTCTTCGACCAGGCGGAGGCCTACCGCTCAGGTAAGTTTCTGGGAATGGAGCATCTGCTGCTGATAGGCGCGGAGTATGGACGTCAGACGCAGGACAGGCTGCAGTTCACGGGAACAGCTCCCTCGGTGACCCTGTATAACCCGGACACGAGCCTTGCGCCGACCTTGTCGGCGACGCCTTCGACCAACAGTCGTGGGTTCTTTCAGACGGCAGCGGTGTATACGCAGGATCTCATGCAGCTTGCCTCTAAGTGGAAGCTATTGGCTGGAGTTAGGTTCGATAACTTCAAGCAAAACGTGGACAACCGGCTGCCGGGTGCGACGAGCCCGTCGCGTGTAGATAACGACTTCAGTCCGAGGGTGGGACTGTTATTCCAGCCGGTATCGAGCAGCACGGTGTACTTCAGCTACAGCCGGACGTTCGATCCTTCGGGCGAGGGCTTGAGCCTCTCAACCTCGAGCGCGGACCTGCCACCGCAGGTGACGACCAACTATGAGGTTGGGGCGAAGGTCGCCCTGTTGGGTGACAAGCTGACCTCTGCGGTTGCGATCTATGACCTGGATCGGACGAACATCCTGCAGGTGAGCCCTACGAACCCGAACCAACTGATCCAGGTGGGCGAACAGCGAACGCTGGGAGCGACGTGGTCGGTGCAGGGCAGCATCACGCCGCACTGGATGGTGTACGGCGGCTACTCGTGGAACGATGCTGTGCTGCTGAACTCGCCGACCACGTTCAATGGGGTGTCGTACAACGGCAAGCGTCCGAACGATGTACCGGTGAATAGCGGCAGCTTGTGGACGACATACAGCTTCAAGGGAGGATTCGGCGCGGGCGGCGGGTTGGTATTCAACACCGACAGCTTTGCGGCGGATGACAACCTGGTACAGTTGCCCGGCTATACGCGGCTGGATGCGATGTTCTTCTATCGCAAGCGGCATGTGGACGTGACGGCGCACCTGGATAATTTGACGAACACGCGGTACTACGACACGGGGCACTCGGACCTGGAGATCTTTCCAGGAGCTCCGATTAGTGGGAGCGTGAACCTGAAGTATCGGTTCTAGGATGGTTGCTCATGTCGGTTTCATCGGAGGGAGTGGAAGGCTTCAGGCCCGGCTCCCTCCGTCTTCTGACGCTAAAAGATAAGGAGTTGAGCTCTCCGCCGCGTCCGATGTGTATCCAGAAACGTTTATGGATACACATCGAGAAGCAGGTTTCTGCTCTTTGGCTTTGCTCAAAGAATGGCAAAAGTTAATCCGGCTACACTTCTTTGTTCGGCTTGTTGAACCCTTCATCATGTTCCATATCGAGAGCTTGCTCGAGCTCTCCGCGTTCGATGGCAGCTTCGATGCGAGCCTCTTCGCCACGCAGAAATACCGTGCGCACCTTCGTAAGGCGATCGCGGTTGTGCTTGAGGAAGGCTTGCAGGTCTTCCTCTTCGCCGACCAGTTCGAGGCATTGAGGGAGACGGGCCGGTGGAATCTCGCCGGTATCCATAACGAGATCTTCGTTCTTGAGATAGCCGCCGATTACACGGTGCAGCAAGGCTTGCTCGATGCCGTGTTCCTTGGCCTGGCGCAGGAGATAACCGCCGAGGCTTTGCGGCGCGAGCCGTTTCCACCACGAGCCGGAGCTGTGCATTTCAGATGCGGAGAAGTAGAGCCGTAAGACACTGAGATGTTCCATATCGCTCCCTTGAACATAGCCGAAATCGTTGATGCTTTCGAGCAGATCCGCCTCGTCTTCGTCATTCGCCTCATTACGCATTTTAGTAATGACTGCCAGCGACATGCCTTCATCGAGGTTCATGCTGAGGTGCTTGCTTTTGCCGACGCGTTGGGACTGGTAGATGCTGGAGTGCCCGGAGAAGAGATAGCTAATGATGCAGGCGATGCCGGCGTAGGCTCCAGCCTCCGCGCCGAAGAGCTCAACGGCCATGAGGGTGGAAGCGATGGGAGTATTGGCGGCTCCGGCAAAGACAGCGACAAAACCCATGCCTGCAAGAAGTGAAGGGGGTAAGGGCAATATGCCGGAGAGAGCATTGCCAAGCGTAGAGCCGATATAGAACAGTGGTGTGACTTCGCCGCCTTTGAAGCCACTACCCAGGGTTACGGCGGTGAAGAGAAACTTCGCCGCCCAGTCGTAGATAGGCAGTTTGTGATCGAACGAGGCGACGATGGTGGGGATGCCGAGGCCGATGTACTTTGTGGTGCCGAGAGCGAAGACTGCGGCGGTGACGAGCACGCCGCCGGCGGCAGGCCGCAGTGGAGCGAAGGCGATGTGTCTGCGGACGAAGTGGGCGATGGCATGTGTAACTTTGGCGAAGGCCATACCCACCAGGCCGAAGGCCACGCCCGCAGCTATCGCGGCGAGGATGCCTTTGATATTGATCTCCGGAACGGTGGTCACTCGATAGAGCGTGTGACGCACTCCCCAGGCGTGGGTGACGAGGTCTCCGATGAAGGCGGCGATCATGCAGGGTGCGAGCGCTTCATAGCTGAGACGGCCGATGGCGAGTACTTCGATGCCGAAGAGCGCGCCAGCCAGGGGGGTTCCGAAGACCGAGCCGAAGCCGGCGCTGATGCCCGCCATCAGCAGGATGCGGCGGTCGCGAGATGCGAGACGCAGTGGCCGGGTGAGCTGATCGGCCAGCGAAGCTCCGGTTTGTAGCGCGGTACCTTCACGCCCGGCGGAACCTCCGAAGAGATGCGTGAGAAAGGTTCCGAGCAGAATGAGGGGCGTCATCCGAAAGGGAATGACGGACTTGGGATCGTGGATCTCTTCGAGGAGAAGATTGTTTCCGGCTTCGACCGAGCGGCCGAGGTAGTGGTACATCAGTCCGACGAGAACGCCCACAGGCGCCAGAAGGAGGATGATCCACTTGTGGCTCTCACGCACCTCTGTGGCAAAGTTGAGCGAGACCAGCAGTAGGGCCGAAGCGCTGCCGGCGAGAATGCCAACGATCGCGGAGATCGGGATCCAGCGGGCCAGATCGAGCAGTAAACGAAGTTGTTCGGAGAGATAACGGTGACGAGATGTTTCGGACAAAGAACCTCCTACCTGATGAGTAGGAGTTATTAGCGCCGCAGAGCGGAGCGTCGGACGAACCCCATCGCCATGACTGTTACCCAGAAGATAGCAGGGCGTTTGAGCGGGCGTCAATCACTCTAACCGGCGGCCTTCACGACGGTTGTTTCCTGCATTTCGATCATGCCGGTGCGCGCCAGTTCGATGAGCTTTGGCATCAACTCATCTGCCTTCTCGCGAGTTTCGATGAACTCAATCTTCACGGGAAGGCGATCAGCTAGAAAGATTGAGGTCGAGGTGTGCAGATGATGATCGGAGCCGAAGCCTGCAAAGCCTTTGAGCGCCGTGGCACCGGAGACGCTGCTTTGGAAGAGAAAGTTCAAAATGCTTGAGCACACGGACTCGCCATGATGGGAGGCGCCGTCCGTTAGGTAGATGGAGACCTTGACTGCTTTTCCCGGTATCAACATAGGAACCTCCATATAGGAACCTCCATGAAACGCAGCTAGGAGATCGACCTGGCCGCTGCGGCTCCGAATGCAACCGCTACGAAACCGACAACGAGGCTGATGACCACATAAGCGAGCGCGATCCAAAACGCGCCGGTAGTGATACTTGTCCAAACTTCCCATTCAAAGGTAGAAAAGGTGGAAAAAGCACCGATGAATCCAATGGGTACAAGATACCGCCATGCAGGGTTGAGCCCGGCGTGACGGTTCAGATATTCGATCGACAGACCGATGAGAAAGCACGCCGTGATGTTAATCACCAGCGTGCCGATGGGAAAACGGGGACCGAAGCGCTCGGCAGCCGTTGCGCCGACGTAGTAGCGCAGGATGGAGCCTAAAGCGCCGCCGATCGCGATGAATAGGTATCGTTGCAAGCGTACGCTCCTTCGACACTTCGGCAGCTATCCGACTTTACACCGTTCCTCAGGCGTAGCGCTGCTTATGCCACTCCCACGCACTCTCCAGAATGCGATCTAGTTCCGGGTATTGTGGCTGCCAGCCTAGCTCTGTCTTGGCTTTCTCGGAGCCTGCGACCAGTCTCGCGGGGTCGCCGTCTCTGCGGGGCTTGATCTCGGCGGGGATGGCGTGGCCTGTGACGCGGCGTGCGGAGGCGATGACTTCCTTGACCGAGAAGCCGCTGCCGTTGCCGAGGTTGAGGATCATGCGGTCGCGCTCGCTCAGTGCCTTGATGGCCAGGATGTGGGCGTCGGCGAGGTCGCGGACGTGGATGTAGTCGCGGATGCAGGTGCCGTCGGGTGTGGGGTAGTCGTCGCCGTAGATGTTGATGCTGGCGCGGCGGCCGAGGGCGACGTCCAGGATTAGCGGGATGATGTGGGTCTCGGGCTCGTGGGCTTCGCCGCGTCCGGGGAGTGCGCCTGCGACGTTGAAGTAGCGTAGCGAGGCATAGCGTAGACCGTGAACGCGATGGAACCAGCCGAGCATCTGCTCGACCATCAGCTTGGACTCGCCGTAGGCGTTGGTCGGTGCGAGGGCGGCGGTCTCTTCGATGGGCGTCGACTTTGGTTCTCCGTAGACGGCGGCGGTTGAGGAGAACACGAGGCGGTTGGTGCCGGTCGCGTGCATGGCTTCGAGCAGTGCAAGGGTCGAAGCGGTGTTGTTGCGGAAGTAGATCTCGGGCTTTTGCATGGACTCGCCAGCTTCGATCAGGGCGGCGAAGTGCAGGACGCCATCCGGCTTCAGCTCGCGCAGCAGCGCTTCAACGCGGGGACGATCGGCGATGTCGGCTTCCACGAACTCCGCGCCCGCGGGCAGCTCTGCGCGCTTGCTGTGGCAGAGGTTGTCGAGCACGGTAACGCGGTGGCCTGCCTGCATCAGGATGGTCGAGACGGTTCCGCCGATGTAGCCTGCGCCGCCTGTAACTAAGAGGTTCATTGCTTCTCCGTGGGTTGATTGCGCTGACTGTACGGACGGGCTGAAGCCCGCCCCTTTCAAGCTTCCAATTTATTCTGCGGTTGCCTGCATGGCGTTGCGCAGCGTCTCGGCCGC
This sequence comes from Granulicella mallensis, assembly GCF_014203225.1. Lineage (GTDB taxonomy): Bacteria > Acidobacteriota > Terriglobia > Terriglobales > Acidobacteriaceae > Granulicella > Granulicella mallensis_A. The sequence goes on from NZ_JACHIO010000011.1 coordinate 167,390, forward strand.
GGACTCCGGGGTGATGTCACGTTGCGGCGACCCCAGCAATTCAAAGCCCACCATGAACTTGCGTACGGTAGCCGAGCGCAGGAGTGGCGGATAGAAGTGGGCGTGGAGATGCCACTCCGGATAGGCTTCGCCGTTGACAGGGCCGTCGGAGGGTGCGGGGTGAAGGCCCATCGAGTAAGGGAAGGGCGTGTCGAAGACGCGGTTGTAGCCGCGCGTTACCTGCTGCAGGATGGCAGCGAGGCCATCGCGCTCGGGGCCGGTCAGCTCCGCGAGTGTGGCGACACGGCGCTTCGGCAGGACGAGCAGCTCGAACGGCCAGACCGCCCAGAATGGAACGAGCGCTGCCCAGGTGTCGTTCTCGGTGATGATCCGCTCGCGCTGGTTCATCTCCAGTTCGAGATAGGCGGTCAACAGCGAGACGCGGTGTTGCTCGAAGTACTCGCGCTGCGCGGCGAGCTCCAGGGTGGGCTCGTTGGGGATGTGTTCGGTCGCCCAGATCTGGCCGTGCGGATGGGGATTGCTGGCGCCCATCATGGAGCCGCGGTTCTCGAAGATCTGCACATAGCGCATCTCGGGCCGTGCGCCGAGTTCGGCAGCCTGGGCGTCCCACATATCCACGACGCGGCGGATGGCGGAAAGCTCCATGGTCGCGAGTGTGAGGTCGTGGCGCGGATCGAAGCAGAGCACACGGCAGATGCCGCGCTCAGTCTCGGCACGCAGCAGCCCGGCCTGGTTCAGATCCATGGTTGTTTCGGGAACGTCAGACTTCAGGGCTGCGAAGTCGTTCTCGAAGACGTAGGTGCCGGTGTAAGCAGGCGTCTTGTGGCCGCCCGCGCGGGTGTTGCCGGGGCAGAGATAGCAGGTGGGGTCGTATTCCAGCGAGGGCGGGGTGGCCTTCTCTTCGGTCTGGCCCTGCCACGGACGCTGCGTGCGATGCGGTGAGACGACGACCCACTCGCGCTTCAAGGGGTTCCAGCGGCGGTGGGAGGCCTCACGAAAGATGGGGTCGATCATGCTTGCGATTCCTTTGCTTTGGTGCTGTTACGAAGCATGGCGCCGTCGACGGCCTCGCAGATGTAGGTCTCGGCCTTGATATTGAAGCGCTTCAGGTAGGCGGCCGCCAGGGCCTGCGCAAAGGTGTCTGCCTTGTCCTGGCTGACGAGGTTGACGGTGCAACCGCCAAAACCGCCGCCGGTCATGCGAGCGCCCAGGCAGCCTTCAAGTGCTACCGCCTGGTCTACGAGGAAGTCGATCTCTTCACAACTGCACTCGAAGTCGTCGCGCTGGCTGGCATGGGCTGCGATCATCAGCTTGCCCAGGTTTGCTGCGTCGCCGGCTACCATCGCGTTCTTTGCCTTGCGAACGCGGGCGTTTTCGGTGATGATGTGGCGGCAGCGGCGATAGGATTCCGGTGTCATCTTCGCGGCGCAGGCTTCGAGCTGATCGAGAGTCGCGTCGGCGAGATCACGCAATTGCGGAAAGGCGGCGCGCAGTACGTCTTGTCCGGCTTCGACCTCGCGACGGCGAAGACCGTAGTCTCCATCGGCGATGGAGTGCTTGACCATCGAGTTGCAGACGACGATCCGCATATTTACGAGGCCGTCGTGATTCATCGGGATGTGCTCGTAGCTGAGCGAGCGCGTGTCGAGCAACAGCGCGTGGCCAGCTTTGGCGGCGGTGATGACGAACTGATCCATAATGCCGCAGGGCGAGTGGACGTAGTCGTTCTCCGCGAGCTTGCAGAGCATTGCGATCTCTTCCAGAGGGAGAGTGGCGTTCGCGTGGGCTAGTATGGCGATCGCGGAGGCGACTTCTACCGAGGCTGAGGAGCTGAGGCCTGCGCCGAAGGGGACATTGCCGTGGATCTCAAGATGGAAGGGCGGCGGTGTAATACCGCGCAGTTGAAGCTGGCGGAGCACGCCGACAGGGTAGTCGCTCCAGTTGCCGGCGGCTTCGGAGCGATCGTCCAGCGTTATCTCGCGGGTCTCTTTGAACTGCTCGCTATGGAAATGGTACTGCGAGTCGCTGTTCGGTGAGATGGTGGCTGTGGTCGAGAAGGGAATCGCCATCGGCAGCACGAGGCCGCCGGTGTAGTCGGTGTGCTCGCCGATCAGGTTGACGCGGGCGGGCGCAATGTATACGTGTTCATTTGAGTTCTTTTGCAGAACGATCTCCTGGGGCCAAGTCGGCGAATCGAATGCTGTTAGCTTTTTTTACGGGCTGCGATAAACATGATAAGGCCAAAGGCGAGCATGACCAGACCCCAGACCAGATTCAGGTTGATCCCCTGGGAGCTGGCGTACATGGCGCTGCCGCGTGTAAAGACGCCGTAGCCTGCCATGATGCCGCCGATGATCAGGAAGATGAGGCCGAGGGGGAGGCGTATGTCGAGTCCCATAAGGTGTGCTTTCCTTCGCTTTGTTGATTAGATCAGTTTTGGGGTGCGACCACAAAACCGGGATGGTTTGCTTGTTTGCCGTAGTTTGTTTCGTCGTCATCCTTAAGGATGACGACGAAAACAGGCAATACCTCTACGCGAACACCAGATTCAACGCAATCAGCACCGCCAGCACCCCAAGCGCGAGCGTCATGGGCTTCTGGTACCAGGCCAGGTGGTGCTCCGGGGCTCTCGGGGTGAGCGAGTAGACCAGGCCGACGAGCTCCGGCTCCGGACGTGGCTTCGTAAACAGGCTGACCACGATGGTCACCAGCAGGTTTACCCCGAAGGCGAAGATTGCCGTCCAGAAGTTCTGCGCCATATCGCTGGGGTAGGTGTGGACCGTGTGGATCCATCCGCCATGAATGCCGGGGACGGCGTCCGCCGGAATGGTGAGGCCGTGATGCACCAGGGCCGCAGCGGTGCCGGTAAGCAGCCCGGTGAAGGCCCCATGACCGGTTGTCCGCTTCCAGAACATGCCCAGCAGAAAGGTTGCGAACAGAGGGGCGTTGACCAGGGAGAAGATCAACTGCAGCGCGTCCATGATGTTGTTGAAGTTGGTCACCGCATAGGCCGCGGCAATGGAGAGCAATATCCCTCCTATGGTTGCGATGCGGCCCATCCAGAGGTAATGCGCATCGCTGGCGTCCTTCTTGATGTACGACTGGTAGATGTCGTAGGTCCACACGGTATTGAACGCGGTCACGTTGCCGGCCATGCCGGACATGAAGCTCGCGAGCAGGGCCGTGAGACCGAGACCGAGAATGCCCGTCGGGAAGAAGTGCAGCAGCATGACGGGGATGGCGAGGTCGTAGTTGTAGACCGGGTTGCCGCTGGCATCGAGGATGGGCTTACCGCTGATCGGATCGATCTTGAGCGGGATGATGCCGTGAGGGTGCTCTTCATCCAAAGGAACCGCGTGCTGCGAAGTCGTAGCTTGTTGGGTGAGGGCGGCGGGGGCCTGCACGGCGGTGGAGTGCGATGTAACGCTGACCGCGATCAGGCCTGGCAGGATGACCAGGAACGGGAAGAACATCTTCGGTACGGCGGCCAGGATGGGCACGCGGCGCGCGGAGTCCTGTGACTCGGCGGCCATGGCGCGCTGGATGACGAGGAAGTCCGTGCACCAGTATCCGAAGGAGAGCACGAAGCCCAGTCCCATGACGAGGCCGACGACTTCGACGCCGAGCGAGTTGGTAGAGGCATGCGTCATGCCTTTCCAGGAGTGCGTCATGGATGTGGGCAGCTTCTGCTGAATGCCATGCCAGCCGCCGACGTTGCGCAGACCGATCCAGACCAGGGGAAGGAACCCGGCGACGATCAGGAAGAACTGTAGCACCTCGTTATAGATCGCGCTGGTAAGCCCGCCTAGGAAGATATAGCCCAGCACGATGACCGCGGAGAGCAGGATGGACACGTGGAAGACCCAGGCGTCCGGCACGATGCCGTGCAGCAGGCCCAGCGTCTGGATGAGCAGGGCCATCGCGTACATCGAGATGCCTGAGCTGAAGACCGTCATGATGGCGAAGGAGAACGCGTTGACCGCGCGGGTCTTCTCGTCATAGCGGAGACGGAGGTATTCAGGAACGGAACGGGCCTTCGAGCCGTAGTAGAAGGGCATCATAAAGAGGCCGACGAAGAGCATCGCCGGAATGGCGCCGATCCAATAGAAGTGGCTGGTGATGATGCCGTACTTGGCCCCCGAGGCCCCCATGCCGATTACTTCCTGCGCACCGAGGTTCGCGGAGATGAAGGCCAGTCCGCAGACCCAGGCCGGGATCGAACGCCCGGCGAGGAAGAAGTCGGTGCTGGTGCGCATGTATCGTTTCAGTGCAAAGCCGATACCGAGCACAAAAACAAAGTAGACCAGCATGATGAGCCAGTCGATGATCGAAAGATGCATGAGTCGGGCCTCGTAAACAGGGTTAAGACAGGATGGTCAAAGAGTTCGTTTGTTAGCCATCATACGTGCGAGGATCATGATGTCGAAAGTCAGGCGGCTCGCTCGCGCGGACAGCTTCGCGGGGAAGACGGATAGTTTGCTAATGAATCCAATTTCCTATTGATGAATCTTATGAAGCCGTAAGAGATGAAAGGAAGGGACCAAATGCCACAACTCCCGATTGTTGGGCTTCACCATGTAACTGCTATTGCCTCGGATCCACAGCAGAACCTGGACTTCTATACCGATGTCCTCGGATTGCGGTTCGTCAAGCGAACGGTGAACTTCGACGACCCCGGCAGCTACCACTTCTATTTTGGCGATGACGCCGGAACGCCGGGCACAATCCTGACCTTCTTCCCCTGGCCGCGCGCCTCGCGGGGTCTTGCCGGCGCCGGTGAGACTACGCATACCGCCTTCAGCGTGCCGCTGGCCTCCCTGGAGTATTGGGAGAAGCGGTTGACTGAAAAGGGCGTGCTTGTGGAGCGCACTGGCAAGCGTTTCGAGGAAGAGGTGCTTACTTTCGCCGATCCCGATGGCATGAAGGTCGAGATCGTAGGCCACGCCGGTGCAGGTGAGGCGAAAGCCCCACGCTTTGCTACGGTGCCTGCGGAGCATGCAATTCGCGGCTTCTTCGGCGTGACCCTGCTGCAGCAGCGCGCGGAGGAGACGGCAGCCATTCTGAACGTGATGGGCTTCCGCAAGGTCGCCGAAGAGGGCAAGCGGCAGCGTTTCGCAGCGGAGGGCTCGGCGCTGGGTAATCACATTGATCTGTTGATTGAGCCCGGTGCCAGCCATGGGCGTCCTGGAGCGGGTTCGGTGCATCACATCGCGTTTCGCGCGGCGGATGAAGCCTCGCAGAAGGAGTGGCGCGAGGAGATCGAGAAGCACCTGGACGTGACCCCGGTGCTCGACCGCGACTACTTCCACTCGATCTACTTCCGTGAGCCGGGCGGCGTGCTGTTTGAGCTGGCAACGGATCCTCCGGGCTTTGCTACCGATGAGCCGGTGGAATCGCTGGGTGAAGCTCTGCGCCTGCCGCCGTGGCTGGAGCCGAGGCGCGCAACGATCGAACAGCGTCTGCCGAAGATCGAGCTGCACAAATGGAAGGAGACCGCATGAGCGCCGACCCTCACAAGGACGGAAAGGTGCATCGCTTCGGGGCCTCGTTGGAAGAGGCCTCGGGAGCGGTCATCCTGCTACACGGCCGAGGCGGGTCGGCTGAGGACATCCTGTCGCTGGCCGAGGCGATGTACAACCCTCGGCTGGCCTATCTCGCGCCGCAGGCTGCGGGTTCCACGTGGTATCCGAACTCATTTCTCGCGCCGCGCGAGAGCAATGAGCCGTGGCTCAGCTCTGCGCTGCGTAAGGTCGAGTCCGTCCTTGATCTCGTGATCGCTGCGGGGATTCCCCGGGAGCGCATCGTGGTGGGAGGGTTCTCTCAGGGAGCCTGCCTGTCGACGGAGTTTATTGCCACGCATCCGGGGCGCTATGCAGGCTTGATTGCTTTGACCGGAGGCCTCATTGGGCCTCTGGGCAGCGATGTCACGCATGTTGGAGACCTGGCGGGAACACCCGCGTTCTTTGGCAGCGGCGATCCCGATCCTCATGTGCCGTGGAGCCGGGTGCAGGAGTCCGCCGAGGTGCTCACGGACATGGGCGCGAAGGTGACGACACGACGCTATCCCGGCCACCCGCATACGGTGTCTCAGGAGGAGCTTGAGTTCGGACGGCGACTTCTGCAGGATGCGTTTCCTGCCGTGTAGACGGGGCCCAGCATCTACACTGGAGTTGCGCGTAAAAAGTCCCCGTCGTCTAGTGGCCCAGGACGCTGCCTTCTCAAGGCGGAAACATAGGTTCGAATCCTGTCGGGGACGCCACTGCTCCAGCTTCTAAGCTGCTACCCGGCGAAAGTTCCACGACATCTTCGCCGCCACCAAATCAGGTAACTCGCTTTAGACGACGGCTAGCGGAGCATCTATTGACGAGCTTCTCATCGGGTCTGCAAGCACGGCATCAACGGTTCGGGCGATTTCGTTTAGCGCGTTATATTGGGCGAAGTTTTTCTGTACTCTCTGTGCCTGCTCCCGATATCGCTTATCTGTCAGGACGGCGCGCACTGCAGTTTGAATCTGCTCAGGGGTGGGACGTCCCGTCTTCAGATTGATTCCCGTGCCTGTCCACTCCACGCGGCTAGCGGTAAATGCCTTTTCTTCTGTGTCACCGGCAACTACCAGCGGTACGCCAAAGCTGAGTGACTGTTGCACCGCACCGTATCCACCGTTGGTGACAAGCACGTCGACTTTTGGCAGCAGCGGTACAAATGGGACAAACGTCTCGACCCTCGAATTAGGGGGAGCAATAAGGTCATCAATATTGGCGCGTCCTGTAGCTGCGATGACAAGAGCGTTGTCTTCGTTCAAAGCCATGAGAGTGGGCTGGAGCAATTCCTGTAAATCGAAGTTGGCGAATGTGCCCTGGGTAACAAGGACCACTGGTTTTGATCCATCCAATTCACTCCACCACGCAGGTTCTTTGAAGCTGGAGGTTTTATTCGGCAATACTGGTCCCACATAGCGAACTTTTGATGGCATGTCGCTGCGTGGATATTCGAATGCGTCGCCGGTGAACTGCAGAAATAAATCAGGCACAGTGTAGATGGCGTCGAACCAAAAGCCAGAAAGTGGAGGAGAGCCGCATTCGGAGAGTGCCAGATTCAGCAGGTCGGCAACCGGCTGAAAACCTCTCTCCATTTGAATATGCTCTGCCTGATTACGCTTGCGACCTTCGGGGGTGTTGTCATACGAGTCGAGACCACAATCGATACTTCGCAGCATCAAGGGAGTCACTCCACAGCCTATGACTGGCGGTCGATTCTCCCTTGGCCCTAACAACATCGGAAAGCATCCGAGATACATGGAAGACGTCAGGATCAAATCAACCTGCGTTTCATTCAAGACTTGCAGCAGGCCCCGATGTTGATCAGGGAGGGGATCAATGAACCAGTATTTGATGTTATTGAGAATCCGTGCGACTCCCGTCAGTGTTTCCCTTTCGGCTGCATTCCCTGGATTTCTGTAATCGATATTGGCTTTTCCGGTCATTGGAGCGAATCGAAGACCAGTTTCTTCCACCTGCCGGCGAAAAATATCTCCAGTATGAAATATGACTGTATGGCCTAGACTCGCGAGATGAACGCCTACAGATAGCATCGGCGTTACGTGGCCAGGATTCGGGAGAGCGCAGATCAGGATGTTACTCAGAGAGATCTCCTCTATAGAGACTTTCCATATAATATAACTGACACACCGAGCAAGACATTTGAAGATCAGGCAGACATGTGATGGTGGTTTCAGTAAGAGGGCTGCTGAGGTCGTCTGCCACTATTCACACGGTCGCCTTCAACACTGCGGCGAGTAAGCGGCTGTACTGCTTCTCACTCACTCGTACCTTTTAGGGCCATGTATCAGCTGCAACAAAAATTGCAATCCCAACAAAGGGCACGTGTCGATACGCGCTAGGTCAGCGCGCGATCCAGATGCGTGTAGCCGCCATCGACGATGAGGTGTTGCGCCGTCGTGTGGCCGGACTGCTTCGAAGACAGTAAAAATACCGTCATCGCAGCAATCTCAGAGCCTTCCGTCATGCGATGGCCCAACGGAATCTTGTTTGTGATCGATTTCAACGCGGCCGCCGGGTCGTCGCGGGTGTCGAGCCAGCGTTTGTAGAGCGGGGTCAGCACTTCGGCGGGCAGTACGCTGTTCACGCGAACGCCAAAGGGAAGCAGCTCTGCCGCCCACTCGCGGGTGAGCGCAAGCTGCGCGCCCTTCGCTGCCGCATAGGCTGACGTTCCTCCCTGGCCGGTGAGCGCTACCTTGGAGCTGATGTTGACGATGGAACCCTTCGCCTCCTTCAGCATTGGCAGCGCATAGTGGGCCATGGCGTAGTAGTGAACGAGGTTCTGCCGCAGGCTCTCAAGGAAGCGGTCCGGATCGCCGCTGGCCAGGCCGACGCCGTCGTTGGCTCCGGCGTTGTTCACCAGTCCGTCAAGCCTGCCATATTTCTGCTGCACATACTCGACGGCCCGCCGGCATTGTGTGGAGTCTTCGAGGTGCGACTCGATGAAATCGCAGGGCTTTTCCTCGCGCTGCATCTCTTCGATAAAGTGTTCGACGTTCTCCGAGACGCGGCTGACGACGACAACCTTTGCGCCCTCGTCCAGGCAGGCGCGGGTTACGGCTTCTCCAATGCCCGAGGCGCCGCCGGTCACTACGATGACGTGACCTTTCAATCCCAGATCCATATTGTTCCTTTGAGCTTTAGCGCAGGTTGAAGAAGCCGCCATCGATTGGATAGTCGACACCGGTCAGGAACGAAGCCTCGTCCGAGCAGAGATAGAGTGCCAGCACGGCGATCTCTGCAGGAGTGCCCATGCGCCCGATCGGCTGGGCCTGGGCGAGGACCTTCATCTTCTCTGCTTCCTGGCCGGGGTAGTTCTTGGCGAGAAAGCCGTCCACAAACGGTGTGTGGACACGCGCCGGGGAGATGCAGTTGCAGCGAATGCCCTGCGAAATATAGTCCTTGGCGGCGGAGAGCGTCATTGACAGCACCGCGCCCTTCGTCATGGAGTAGGCGAACCGGTCGGTGAGCCCTGCGGTTGCGGCGATCGAAGCCAGGTTGAGGATCACGCCGTGCTTGGCTTCGAGCATGGGCTTGATCGCGGCCTGCATGCACAGGTACGTACCGCGCACGTTCACCGAGTAGAGCCGGTCCATGTCCTCGGGAGTGGTGGAGAGCAGGTTACCCACGTGCGCGATGCCGGCGCAGTTGACGAGGATGTCGAGCTGGTCGCCGGCCTGGCTGAAGGCCTCCGCGACGCTGTCCGCGCGGGAGACATCGCAGGCAATGCCTGTAGCGCTGGCCGATGTCTTCTCCGTAATGGCTTTGGCCGCTCCGGCCGTCTTTTGCGCATCGAGATCGAGCAATACGACATCGGCCTGGTGTGCTGCAAATAGCTCGGCTATCGCCAGGCCTATACCGCTGGCTGCGCCCGTTACAACAGCCCGTTTCCCCTTAAGATCAAACACGTCTGAACTCCTGTCGAAGATGTTACCGATACCGCCTGAGTTTTACTTGTCCAGTGGATATCTGTCAAATATGAAAATCTAATATCATGGATGAAATATATCCTTTCCTGGATGGATGCCTCCAGATCATAGGATGCGGACAGAATACCAAGAGGTCTGGCAGACGGGCTTTTTGCGTTTCTTATCTCATTTTCGCGAGGCAGGTGTTTTCAGGAATGACAAAAAGAAGAGAAAAAGCACATCTTTAGGACTATTTTCATAGCAGATTCCGTTGTATTCTTTAGTGCAATCGATGTTTCATTGACGAAAAATAATTTCATTCGCTACGATTCGAGCGAAGCATAATTGGGTATCATGCAGAACAGCAATTTAACCGTTATTCCAGAACTCCGAGGCCGCTCTTGAAGCCCATTACAATTACCAACACGCGTGTCATCGATGTGCGGTTCCCGACATCGCGTGAGCACATTGGATCTGACGCTGTAAATAAAGATCCCGACTACTCCGCGGCGTACTGCATCCTTGAAACCGATGCCGGGATAGAAGGACATGGACTTACCTTTACCTTGGGTCGTGGCACGGAGCTTTGTGTCAGCGCGCTCCGCTACTTGACCCAGTTTGTCCAGGGACGCACGTTGGAGTCCCTGACCTCCGATCTCAACGCCATGTACCTGGAATTGACCGGGGACACGCAGTTTCGTTGGCTTGGGCCTGAAAAGGGTGTGATTCATCTAGCCTGCGGTGCGCTGGTAAATGCTGTCTGGGACCTGTATGCCAAGGCCGAAGGAAAGCCGGTCTGGCGGCTGCTTGCGGATATGACGCCGGAGCAGATCGTCTCGGCTATCGACTTTCGTTATATTGCCGACGCACTTTCGCCCGAAGAGGCGCTCGCTATCCTGCGCAAGGGCAAAGAGGGCCAGCAGCAGCGGCTCGCGGAGATTACGGCAGGCGGTTATCCGGCCTATACGACCTCGGCCGGATGGTTTGGCTTCAGCGACGAAAAGATTCGGCGCCTTTGCCGCGAGGGGATTGCCGACGGCTGGACCCACTTCAAGCTCAAGGTGGGCGGCGTGCCGGAGGACGACCTGCGGCGCGGCCGGATTGTGCGCGAGGAGATCGGCTGGCAGAACCGCATGATGGTCGATGCCAATCAGAAGTGGGGCGTCGAGGAGGCAATCAGCCGTACGCGGCAGCTCGCTGAGCTTCAGCCCTGGTGGATGGAAGAGCCCACGAGCCCGGACGATATCCTGGGCCACGCCCGTATCCGCCGCGAGGCCGCTCCGACCCGCATTGCAACGGGTGAGCACTGCCACAACAGCGTCATGTTCAAGCAATTGTTTCAGGCTGGAGCGATCGATGTCTGCCAGATCGATAGCTGCCGGGTCGCGGGCGTGAATGAGAACCTGGCGATCATCCTGATGGCCGCAAAGTTTGGCATCCCGGTCTGCCCGCACGCCGGTGGCGTCGGACTGTGCGAGTATGTGCAGCATCTCTCGATCTTCGATTTTCTGAGCGTCTCGGGCACGATGGAGAATCGCGTGATCGAGTATGTCGATCACCTGCATGAGCACTTCCGGTACCCGGTAAAGATTCGCCGGGGACACTACCTGGCGCCCACCGATCCCGGTTATAGCTGTGAGATGTTGCCTGAATCTCTGAACAAGTTCAGCTTCCCCGAGGGTGAGGTATGGAAAGAGCAGGAACCCGAAACTAGCCTGGCTCAAAAGTAGACGTTGGGCTGGAGCTTCAGAGATAGAGATGTAGCTGTTGTTCTTGCCTTTCTTGTTGTCATTCCCTGCGGGAATGACAACAAGAAAAGCAAGAACAACAGCAGAGTTGTGGATCGACTACCATCAGCTTTTCAACTTCCTCGTTCTGCCCGAGGTTCCATCGTGAATATCGCCGTCGACACGCCCTCTTCAACCGGACCCTCCAGTAACGGCCAAAAGCCTTGTCTCTTTCCCGTGGGGCACATGGTGCCGTTCGTACTGGTTACGGTGCTCTTCTTCATCTGGGGGATGTCGAACAACCTCACTGACATCCTGGTGCAGCAGTTCAAGAAGTCCTTTGAGCTTTCACCGCTACAGGCGCAGCTGGTACAGACGGCAGTCTTTCTCGGCTATTTCTTCATGGCGCTCCCTGCGGCGCTGGGTATGCGGAAGTGGGGCTACAAGGCGGGCATTCTGGCGGGACTCTGCCTGTTCGGCTTGGGCACGCTCATGTTCTGGCCTGCGGCTGTGATCGGGCGTTACTGGCTCATGTTGACGGCACTGTTTGTCGTGGGCTGCGGCTCGGCGACGCTGGAGACGGCGGCGAATCCCTTCATCGCCCAGACCGGTGCTTCCGAGACCTCGGAGCAGCGCCTGAACTTTTCCCAGGCCTTCAACCCGCCCGGCACCATTATGGGCGTCCTGATCGGTACCTTCTTTATCTTCTCCGGCGTTGAGCTTTCAGCCAGTAAGGTGGCGGAGATGAAGGTTGCCGGCACCTATGCTGCCTACCTTCATGGCGAGATCATGCGAGTCGTGCCCACGTATGTCACACTCGGCTGCGTTGTTCTGCTCCTTGCTCTGGTGATTGGCCTGACGCGTTTTCCTGCGAATGCTCGTGAGCATGACGCGAGCGAGGAGCACAACCTTGGCTCACAGCTTTTATCTCTGCTGCGAAGCCCCGGGCTTCTGGCCGCCATCGTCGCACAATTCTGCTACTGCGGTGCACAGGTAAGCACCTGGTCCGCGTTTATTCCGTACGTGAAGCAATACACCCACGCCACCGAGCGTACGGCAGCCTTGTTCCTGACCGGAAACCTGATCGCCTTCGCCGCCGGCCGCATCATTTCGACAGGACTGATGCGGTGGTTTGCGCCCGCGAAGATGATGGGTGTCTATGCGATCGTGAATATTGGGCTGATCTCCCTGGGTATTCTGCATCCGGGACTGGTGGGTGCAGGCGCTCTTCTGCTTACGAGCTTCTTCATGTCGGTGATGTTCCCTACGATCTTTGCGCTCGGCGTAAAGGGCCTGGGGCCGCGCACCAAGCTGGGTGGTTCCTTGATCGTGATGTCGGTGGTGGGTGCGGCCGTTGTGCCGCCTCTACTGGGGTTGATTGCGAAGCACTTCGGCAGCTATGCACTGGGCTATGGGGTGGTGATCGCCTGCTATGTCGTGGTTGCTGTCTATGGCCTGCGCCCGCGCCCGGTGACGAGTGTGCATACCGTCCCTGTGATGCCGTAGGGGCTTGTTGAGCTTGATCCTGAACGCGCAGGATGATTCAGAGAGCAATTGAAAGGGGGCAAGAGATATTTCATCTCTTGCCCCCCTTTTTTCATTTAACATTCCTGCTTCGGTGCTATGGCTGCGAGGTATCTGCCGAATCATTCGACCACGCAGGTTCGCCCTCTCCCAACGGATTTACCGCAGAGACCCCGAACGTATACTTTGTGCCTGGTGTCAGGCCATCCATTGTGACGAAGGTAACGTGGCGGCCTTCCAGTGTCAGCGTGCGGCGTCCCGTAAAGACTTGCCTGCGGCCGCCCGGCCGGATGGTGACAGCATAGGCAGTGATCCCTTCTGCATTGTCCTTGGGATCTCCAAAGTGGATGCTGGCGCGGCTGCCTTCGACATAGGCTTTGACCGTCTGCGGTACGCCCGGACGGCTGATCGGCGCAGTAGACGCGGTCACCGGATTAGAGGGCAGGGACTTGACGCTGCTGCCGTGAGCATTGGAGGCCGTGACCGTGAAGGTGCGGGGTCTTGAAGCCCGTTTGACAGGCATTCGGGCGTAGGCAAGTTTATTGAACTTCTCGGCCGGGAGTGTGACCTGAAGACCATCGCTTGATCGGACGGTGTAGTGATCGATTGGCGCGCCGCCTTCGAAGACCGGAGGACGCCACGTGATGTAGGCCTCAGTGGATGTCTCGAAGGCTGAGACCGCCGTGGGCGCCTCAGGGGCCGTCCTCGGCGTAGGAGCAGTGATCAGGTCACGGAAACCCGCTTCGAGTCCAGCGTCCTCGAGTAACTCGGCAGGAGCCTGGTTTATCGCGGTGATCGTGTGATTATTCTTCTCGATGACCTGTTTGGCCGCTGTGTCGGGATCGCCCTGCTCCCACCAGTTGCCTTCAATGGCGAGGGGATCGTTACTGTCTCCCTTGCCGCCATCGTAGTAGTCCTTATGGCGTGATCCCCAGTTGTCGTGATTGGTGTTGAACATCACGTTGCCGCGAACCGTGATCATGGCGGAGCCGTTGTCAGTATAGATAGCGTGCCCCGTACTGAACTGATCGTCGATTACGTTGCTCTCCACGTGTTCGCCGTCGGCAATCGTTACTCCTGTCCGGCCCTGGGTGTAGATGCCGCCGCCATCGGAGAGTTTGAGCATAAAGTGCGTGATGCGATTGCGCTCGATTACATTCCCGGTGGAACGATTCATTACGCCGGGCAGTGCGATCTTATCCGGCCATCCGCCCCAGCCAATGGAGATGCCCGCGTAGGGAACATGGTCGATCTGGTTGTGCGCGATGTGGGTGAAGCGGGCATAGCCTACGACGATGGGGATGCCGCCGTGGAACTCCGCTCCAACATTGCGAAACAGGTTATCTTCGATCCGGTTTTTGATGGCGAATTCGACATCCGGCGCCATCGGTTTGTCGACGCCCGCGAGCTCCAGTCCATTGCCGGAGATGTCGGTGAAGACGCAGCCTTCGATCACATCTCTATGCGCGCCACCGCTCAGCGAAAGGCCCGCTGCGCCGAGATGGGTGAAGGTGTCCCGCGTGAAGTGGAGGTCATCGGTAAAAGTTGCAGAGACATTGCCAGGCTCAGGTGTCCAGGCGGCAAAGGGACAGGTGCCGCCGGGGACGAGCGTGCAGAGTGCCTGCTTCGCTGCGCCGTTATAGGTGGTGACGCGGTAGTTGGCCTGGATCTCGGAGAAGCCCTCCGAGGTGCTGGGTTCCTGCCACGCGGCGTAGGCGAAGGTGATGCCCGAGATCGTGACATGCTGTACCGGCTCTTCCACGCTTCCGTGCAGTTCAAGCAGCGATTCGAGCACTGGCACTTCGACGTCCGCATTGTGCAGGTCTTCTCCCTTGCGAGGCGTATAGAAGAGCATGTGGGTTGTGCGGTCGAAGTAGAACTCGCCTGGTGTGCCGAGGAGTTCATAGGCGTTGTCGATGTAGGTGGGCTGCTTGCCCACACTTGCTGGACCCACGAGGTTCGCACTGCGTGCGCCGTTCGGCAGCATGACGCGCTTGGTGGAGTTCTGCCAGCAGGGCTCGGCCATCTCGATCTCCCTACCGTGGATGGCGGACATGGGGCAGCGCGGTTCGGTCCAGGAGCCCAGACCGACGGAGGGCTCTCCCCAAAGTGCATTGCCGCCGGTGTAGACGAACTCGAGATCGTCAGGGTGTCGCCAGTGCGAGAGTAGATCGCTATCGGCGGTATAGCCGGTCTCGGTCATCGTCAGCTTCACAGGCGAACGTCCCTGCGCACGGCTTGCGCGAACCCCATCGACATAGATCTGGCGTGGTGCTGCAATCTCCTCGGGAATACGTGCGGACCGCACAGACTGCCGCGCGTCGGTAAGCTTCCATCCTGTGATGCGCGTGCCGCCGCTCAGGGTAACGTTCTCATGGGCCGCGGCCTTGAGCGTAAGCCCGGAGTCCGCTGATGTCAGTATCAAAGGAGCTGAAAGGCGATAGACGCCGCCAGCAAGCTCAACCGTGTGCTCGTGCGTCTGCCGTGCGAGTGCGAGGGCGGTCGCCAGAGATCGCACCGGCGCGGTCTGCGTTCCGTGTGCCTTATCGTTGCCGGTGGGCGAGACGTGGACTACCTGCGCGTGTGCGCCGAGAACGAATGTGGCGGCTAGCAGGGAAGCAGAAAAGCGAAGCGTCATGATGTGTACCAGTCTAAAAACTTTTGGTGCTGCTATTTTCTATTGTCACCTTGAATTTCAGGCCTTAGAACTCAGGCCTTTGTCGTTGCCTTTCTGACAGTCATTTCTCGTCTCATTCGGAATGACAACCTCCAACTTGCTCCTCTCTTTTTTCGATGTTGCTGAAACGCAACTACAAGATTCCAGTGATTCTGGCGGATTCTCCTCCTGCAAACGATGAGATGGTAGATTGCTTTTTGACATGCGTGTACTCATCGTTGAAGACGAAGTTCGGATTGCCCATAACATCGCGACAGCCTTGCGCGAAGGTTCTGGCTTTGCGGTAGATTGTGCTGACAATGGCGCCGACGGCGCGACCCTATCGGCGCAGGGGCACTATGACTTGATGTTGCTGGACCTCATGCTGCCCGGTTTGGATGGGATGGGCATTGTTCGCCAGGTGCGGGCTCGCGGCGACTCAACCCCGATCCTTGTGCTGACGGCCCGCAGTGAACGTGAGAAGGTCGTCGAACTGCTCAATGCAGGTGCCGACGACTACCTGACCAAACCGTTCGACCTCGGCGAGTTGCTGGCACGGGTCAAGGCGCTGATCCGGCGCGGTAAGGGCGTGGCGCATCCCCTCATCACCTTTGGGCGGTTGCGTGTAAATACCATCGAGCAGACGGTGAGGTGTGCGGATCTCCTCGTCGACCTCTCGCCGACGGAGTACCGGATCTTCGAATACCTCATCTTCCGCCCCCGCGCCATCGTGTCCAAGCGAGAGCTGCTGGAGCACCTCTACGACTATCGCTGGGAGCACCACTCCAACGTGATTGAGGCGCACGTCTCCAACCTGCGCAAGAAGCTGCGCGCCATGGGCGAAGAGGCTACGGTTGAAACCATTCGCGGCCGAGGCTATCGGCTGTTTGCACCGGAGAGCCCCCAATGAAGTCGCGTTCGCTGACGCACAGGTTGATCGCCGGGGTTTTGCTGGCGGAGTTCCTGTGCGCGGCGTTGTTTTCGGCCGTGGCCATTACGCACGAGATGCACGGGCGCAGACGCGCCTTCGACGTAATGCTGCGCGGACGTGCGGACTCGTTGATGGGCGCGGTGCAGGACGCTGAAGACCCCGAAGATAACGTCATGGTCGACCCGACGGAGCTATCGCTGCCGTCCGAGGATGCCTATGCTGTGGCGACTCCCGCAGGCCACGTGCTCGGGAGCTCTCCGAAGTCCTCTCCGGAGCTGCTTGCGGCGTTGGAGTCGCCGCATAAAGAGGGGTACTTCAACTTCGCGATCGGGGACAAACAGTACCGGGCTATTCGCACGCCGGGTATGCGCGTGATTGATCGGGAAGAGAAGACGGGGGCGCTGCGCATTCCCGTAACAGTTCTTTACGCTGCTCCGACCGCGCACCTGTGGCACGAGGCTGTGGAGGCTGTGAGCTTCTACATGGCGACAGGAGCGCTGCTGCTGGCCCTGACGGCGCTGGCGCTCGTCTGGCTCTTGCGGCGCTGGCTGGCGCCCCTGCACGAGCTAGCCGAGCGTGCCAGCCATGTCTCGGTGCAGGCCTGGGAGTTTGTGCCGCCAGAAGCTGCGCTGCACACCCGCGAGTTGGAGCCGATGGCCTCCTCGATCCAGAAGCTGCTCGCCGGGCTGCAGCAGTCCTTTGAACGCCAGCGCCAGTTCACAGGGGACGCCGCGCATGAGCTGAAGACGTCGATTGCGGTACTGAAATCCAGCTTGCAACTGCTGTCCTTGCGGCAGCGAACGGCGGAGGAGTACGAGAGCGGCATCGAAGGCGTGCTCGTCGATACGCAGCGCATGGAAGAGCTCACGGAGCGAATGCTCGCGCTGGCACGCCTTGAAGAGGCTCCCTCGAAGAGTCAGGAGAGCGTGGACCTGTCCTCGGTGGTGCAGGCCGTTGCAGAGCGTCTGAGGCCGGTGGCGGAGCTGCGGCAGGTTCTTCTCGGCACGGCTGTTCAGGACTCAAGCAGGGTTGCTCTTTCTCTGGACGATGCGGAGATCCTTTGCTCCAACCTGATCTTGAACGCACTGCAGCACAGCGCGGGTGGCAGCCACGTTATGGCAAGCGTGGAAAACCAGACAGGCATAGTTGCCCTCATGGTCGAAGACCATGGCGAGGGCATCCTCGCTGAGGCGCTGCCGCATGTCTTCGATCGTTTCTATCGCGCCGATGCTTCGCGAAGCCGCAATAGCGGTGGCGCGGGCCTGGGACTCGCGATGTGCAAGGCGATTGCCGAGCGCTGCGGGGGAAGCATTGAGATCGTGAGCATCCCCGGAACGGGCACCCGGGTGAGAGTGATCCTGCCGGCATCGACGACAAACAAAGACATCTTCAGCGACGCTTAATCATTCCCAACGATGATCAGATGTGGGCAGACCCCTGTCTGCCGAGTTCAGGAGAAATCTATGCCTTTCTTGCCTTCCCGTATCGGCGCTCGTTTGTTTATGGTCCTTGGCGCTGCGACGCTTTGCTGCACCCTCGCCCAGGCTCAGCAGCCTTACAAAATTCTTGACCACTGGAAGATCGGCGGTACGGGTGGCTGGGACTACCTGCTCGCCGACCCTGCAGCGCATCTGCTGTACGTTACGCACGGCCCGCGCGTTGAGGTGCTCGATACCGAAACTGGCAAGCCCGTTGCAGCGATTACTGGCCTGAAGGGAACGCATGGCATCGCGCTCGATGCCGATGGCAAGTACGGCTACATCAGCGATGGCGGCAGCAACGATGTGCTGGTCTTCGATCGCCACAGCTTCAAGACCGTGACGACGGTTCCTGCCGGCACCAATCCCGACGGCATCGTGTTCGATCCGGCCACGAAGACGGTGTGGGCGTTCAATGGCCGCAGTAACAACGTCACCGTCATCGACACGGCGACCAACCAGGTTGTCGCGACGCTCCCTGTTCCCGGCAAGCCCGAGTTTCCTGTAGCAGACGGTCAGGGCTCGGTCTACGACAACATCGAGAGCACGAATCAAATTGTCCGCTTCGACGCGCGCGCGAAGAAGCAGACGGCGGCATGGAAGCTCGAGAACTGTGAATCGCCCTCAGGACTGGCGCTCGACAAAGATCATCGCCAGCTCTTTGCCGTGTGCGACGGCAAGAAAATGGCCGTGGTCGACGCCGACAGCGGCAAGCAGTTGGCATCGCCTGCTATCGGCGATAGCCCCGATGCCGCCGGCTTCAGCGCGAAGCATCGGTTGGCGTTCAGCTCCAATGGTGAGGGCACTCTGACGGTGGTGGATGCGGCACATGGCTTCAAGGTGATCGAGGACCTGCCTACAGAGAAGGGCGCACGAACGATGGCGTACGACTCTGGTAAGGACCGCATCTATGTGGTGACGGCACAGCTTGGACCGCGTCCTGAACCGACGGCACAGACTCCACGGCCCCGGCCTTCGGTGATCCCGGATAGCTTCCAGGTGATTGTGATCGGGCGGTAGTTGAGTCTGGGTTCTATTGCCTCATTGACGCACTGACTTGGTTGAATGGAGAACAGGCCATAGTCCAATGGCGAACATGCCATTGGAAGCCTCACAAAGCCGAGCCCCGAAGGGCGACACCATACCAGCCCAGGGCAACGCCCTGGGTTAGGTGACCAATAAAAGGCAGAGGGCTGAAGGCCCGATCTATCGGTTATGCCACGATAGGTCAGGCTTTCAGCCCTCTATATTTTTATGTGGTTTCGTGGCCCAGGGCGTTGCCCTTGGCTGGTATGGCGTCGCCCCTTCGGGGCTTGTTTTGGTGCGCTACAGGACGATCTCACGCTCTTCATTACGCGTGAGCAGGTAATAGACCACCGGCGTCACCACCAAACTCAGCAACATCGAAAGCGCCAATCCCCCGATCACCGCAATCGCAAGCGGCTGCAACATCTGCGACCCGGCTCCGAAGGCGAAGGCCAGCGGCAACATCCCACAGACTGCCGCGACCGCGGTCATCAGAATCGGCCGCAATCTCCGCTGTGCGGCGAGCAGCATGGCATCGCGCGCACTGGCACCCTCTGTGCGGAACCGTTCATCCGCATCGAGCAGCAGGATGCCGTTCTTCGCCACAATGCCGATCACCATAATGAGCCCCATGAACGAGGCCACATTGAAGCTTATGCCCGTGACCAGCAGCGCGAAGACGACGCCCGCAATCGACAGCACCGAAGAGGCGAGGATCGCCACCGGCGCCGAGAGATTGCGGAACTCCGCCAGCAGCACACCGAAGACCAGCACCAGCGCCAGCAAGAGCACGCGCAGCAGGTCTGCAAATGACTTCTGCTGCTCCTGATAGGTACCGCCGTACTCCACACGCATGCTTGGCGGCAGGTGCATCGCCGCGACGACCTTCTGCACCTGAGCCACGCCTGTGCCGAGGTCGGAGCCCTCAAGTCTTCCAGTCACGACAACGGTCTGCTCCAGGTTTTCACGATGGATCTCGTTCTGCGGCGGCAGTTGCGTAATCTCCGTCATCGATCCGAGCGTCGCGGTGTGGCCGGTGCTGCTGTTGAAGACCGTGTTTTCGATTGCGTCAAGCGAGCTGCGCGTCTCATCGCCTAGCCGCACGCGAATCGTATAGGGTCTGCCATTTGCGATCAGGGGATCGTTCGGCGTGACGCCGTCGAGGATCGAGGTAGCATCTTCGGCGACCTCGGTTGGGGTAAAGCCCATGCGGGCCGCCAGTACAGGATCGACCTGGAAGTTGGTGGCCGGGCCGCTGATCGTATTGTCGACGCCGTTCTGCACGTCGACGACGCCTTTTATCTTCCCGATAGCATCCGCTATGCGTGGCCCAAGCTGGTAGAGCAGCTTCGAGTCGTTGGAGAAGAGTTTGATCTGGATCGGCTCGGGTGCGTTGGAGAGGTCGCCGATCATATCCTGCAGCACCTGCGTGAACTCGACGTCCAACTCCGGTTCCGTAGATTTAATCTCGTCGCGGATATCATTCATCACGTCGTCGATCGCACGGTTGCGCTTGGCCTTCAGCTTGACGGTGATGTCGCCGGTGTTCGCCTCCGTGACGGCAGCGAGGCCCATCTGCAGGCCTGTGCGGCGTGAGGTGCTTTCGACTTCGGGAGTGTCGTGCAGGATTTTTTCCACGTGGGTTAGCACGCGGTTGGTCTCTGCGAGCGAACTGCCGGCCGGCATGATGTAGTCGAGCACGAAGCCGCCTTCGTCCATCTCGGGCAACAGGTCCGAGCCGAGCGAGCGATAAGCGAAGAAGGCACCGGCAGCCAATACTATGCAGAGAAGCCCGAGTATCTGCGGTTTCCGCAGCGACCACTCCAGCGCGGAGCAATGCCACTGCATTACGCGCGCCAGGATGCGGCCCGGCTCCGGATGGCCGCTGGCATCTTTGGGTTTAGTGTCTTCGCTATGGCTGCGCAGCAGCACGATGCCGAGGCCTGGCGTCCAGGTGAGCGCCAGCACCAGCGAGGTCAGCAGCGAGACCGTCATGGTGATAGCCAAGGCCCGGAAGAAACTGCCCGTCACGCCCGTGACAGCCACCAGCGGCAGGAAGACGACGACCGGCGTAATCGTGGAGCCGATCAACGGGCGCATGATCTCGCGCAGGGCCTTGCGTACAGCCTCAACGCGATGCTCGCCTGCGTCACGATGCAGCACAATGTTTTCGACGACCACAATTGCATCGTCGATGACCAGGCCAATGGCCGCAGCCAGGCCGCCGAGCGTCATGAGATTGAAGCTCTCGCCGATGACCCAGAGAAAGAGAATGGTGACCGCAACCGTGACCGGAATCACCAGCCCGGCGATCAAGGACGAGCGCCAGTCGTGCAGGAAGACGAAGAGGATGACGCAGGCGAGAATGAGTCCGAGGAAGATCGCGTCGCGCACGCTGGAGATGCTCTCGCGCACCAGCTGCGATTGATCGTAGTAGGGCTTCAGCGTGACGCCCGGCGGCAGCTTCTTTTGTAGTTGTGCGATCTCCGCCGCAACCTGGTCTGCGACGGCGACGGTGTTGCCTGAAGACTGGCGGGTAATGTTGATCAGTACCGCAGCTTTGCCGTTGGCCGTCACCACGGTGTAGACGGGCATCGTGGCGTCCACCACCTGAGCGATGTCTCCAACACGTATGGCCGTACCGCTGGCGGTGGTTTTTACGACGAGCTGCCGCAGGCCGTCGATGTCGTGCACCTGTGCGCCGACGAGGCCGAGCACGAGCTGGTGGTCCTGTTCGTAGAGGCCGGGCGAGTCGATAATGTTCGCGGCCTGAATGGCATTCGTAAGGTCGAGGATCGTGACCCCTGCAGCCTGCAGCTTCGCCAGGTTGGGGACGACGTGGAACTCGGGAACCTTGCCTCCCTGCACGGTTACGGTGCTGACTCCGGGCACGCGATTTAGCGGCGGCGCGAGATCGTACGTGGCCAGCTCCCAGAGCTGTGTCTGTGAGACGGTATCGGAGGTAAGGCTGTAGCCCAGGATGGGAAAGGTCGCGAAGGTCAGCCGGTTGGTGGTGATCTTTGCCGTGGCGGGCAGGTTCTGCTGCACGGTGCTCAGGGCCGCGTTCACCAGTTGCAGAGTGTGGAACATGTCCACGGACCAATCGAAGAAGAGGCTGATCTCTGCCGAACCTCGGCTGGTGTTGGAGCGCACGGTAACCAGTCCCGGAACGCTATTCACCGCGCTCTCGATCGGCTTGGTGATCGTGACTTCCATCTGCTCAACCGGCATCACGCCGTTGTCGACGCCGATGACCACGCGTGGAAAGTTGGTCTCGGGAAAGACAGAGATCGGCACGCGCAATGCGGCCCAGACTCCAGCCATGGTCAGGGCGAAGACGAAGAAGAAGACGGTGCGCGTCGAGCGTGCCAGCCAGAAAGAAGAGGATTCGGGAGCGGCCATTAGTCTTTGTCCCCAGCCGCGCCTTCAGCCTTTGCCGTTGTGACCTTGGTGTTGTCGTCGAGGCCATACCCGCCCGATGTAATCACCATGTCCGACGCGCTGATGCCGCTCGTGATCTGCACCTTATCGGGAAGTCGAATGCCGATTTGGACCGGCTTCAGATGCGCTGCGCCGTCGCTGATGACCATGACGCCGAGGCTGCCGTCTTTCGCTGGGACCAGGGCCTGGGTTGGAATCTGCAAGGCATCCGGCACGGTTCGTCCCGCAATGGCGAGATGAACCGGAGTGCCCGCCTTCAGCTTGCCGTCGGGATTCTTGAGCTTCACCCAGACCTCGACGGTCGTCGAGCCTGGATCGAGCGCCGGGCTGATGAGGGAGACGGTGGCCTCGACCGGTTCGTCCATGCCGGGCACGGTGACCTGCGCTTTATCGCCGACCTTCATCCGCTGCGCTGTTGCCTGCGAGAGATGGACCTTCGCCAGCAGCGATGAGGTGTCCATCACGGTGATGAGCGGCGCGCCTGCCTGGGCGGTCTCGCCAGCGAACAGAGGACGGTCAGTCACAACCCCGTCGATGGGGCTGCGCAGTGAGGCATAGCTCAACTGTGCCTCGGCGTTCTGGAACTTGCCTTTGGCGGAGGTCAACTGGCCCTCTGCACTCTTGCCTGCGGCCGCGTGGCTGACGCTCTGCACAGACTGCAGGTGCTTGGCCGCGGAGTCGTACGCGGCTTGTGCCTGCACCAGCGCTGCCTCTGCGGTGTCGAGATCGCGTCCTGGAATCGCGCCTTCTTTGAGCAACTGCCTGCGGCCGCTCACAATGCTGCGATTGAGCTCGAGATTCGCCTTGGCCTGAGCAAGATCCAGCTCGGCCTTCTGGGTGTCCTCTGGCATCTGTGCCTTGGTCGTTTGGTCGTAGGCGGCTTCGGCTGCCGTATAGCTGCCGCGATTGTCGAGAGCCGTCGCCGCAAGGTCGCGGTCTTCCAGAGACACCAGAAGTTGTCCCACATGGACATGAGCTCCACGCTGCACGTAAAACTCCTTGACCGGCGCGCTGATCTTCGGCGACAGAGCCGCCTGTGCCAGTGGCGCGAGGATGGCATCGCCGGTGATCTGCTCTGAGATGGGACCGGTCTCGGGTTTGGCAGCTTCTACTGAAACCGCGACCTCAGGTGTGGGCTCGGTCTTCTTGCAACCTGCTGTGCTGAGGCAGAACAACACGGCGCCAAAGCCAATGAAATTTCGTGAGCAAAGAAGCATGGGTTAAAACCTTCCCGTGAGTGTCTGGAGGTTAGCGAGTGCAACCTGGTAGCGAACTGCGCCATCGGCGCGCGCGGCTTCGGCGGAGAGGAGCGTGTTCTGTGCGTCGACGACTTCGAATACCGTGCCCTCGCCGCCCGTATAACGGAGCCGTGTCAGGCGCAAACTCTCCTGCGCGGTCATGATGCTCTGGTCGAGTGAGGCCAGTTGATCGCGTGCAGCGGCGGCTTCGTCGTAAAACTCAGCGAGGTTTGCGATCAACCGGCGCTGCGCCGCGGAGAGCGCCACCTTGGCGGCATCGCGGCGAATCTCGCTCTGCTTCACCTTGTGCTGCGTCGCAAGCCAGTCCCAGAGAGGAATGTCCAGGGTGGCGCTGGCCGAGTAGCCGAGATTTCGCGCCCCATCCGGGCCCTTAGCGGCGAACTGAGGGGCGTCGACGCCATAGGTGAAGTTCAGGCCGAGGTCAGGGAGATACGCTGCACGTGCCGACGTAACCTCCGCCTGGCTCGCGTGCAGCGAGGCCAGGGCACTCTTTAGTTCGGCGTTGTTCTTCGCGGCGTCCGCTTCGATATCGCTGCGATCGGGAAGCACTGGTACCGCGGTGGCTTCGGTCTTGAAAGCTGTACGCGGGTCAGGGAAGAGCAGCACGCCAAGCTCCAGCCGGGCTCGTGTCGCAGACACCTGCGCGTCGGCCAGATCGCGTGTACGCTGCTGCTGCTGCAACTGAGCCTTTACAACATCGGCGTGGGCCGACTCCCGTGCCTCTTGGCGTTGCTGGGTAAGCGTTACGAAGTGATTGGCCTCATCGGCGGCGCCCTGAAGAGCGGTGAGCTTCGTCTCCGCCGAGATCAGTCCGTAGTACAGCGTCACCACCGCCGACACCAGGCCCCGTCGCGCGATCTCCATCTCGGCGGCTGCCTTTGCGGCGTTGGCATCGGCCAGGCTTACGGCGCTGAACTGCTGCAGGCCCACCGTCTCGTTGACGACTCCCTGGCTGGCATATTCATGCACGGCGTTGTTAGCGATGAAGCGCGGCGCGGGGGCATTGGCCGTCTGGCCGATGCGGTCACCCGACCCGTTGCCCTGGGTGAAGAGATACTGGTTGTGAAAGCTTGCCGAGGGCAGCAGGCCTGCACGCGCGATGGAGCGGTCCAGTTGGGAGGCACGGCTCTCGGCCGAGGCTGAGGCAAACCCGGATTCGTTAGCCTCGGCACGGCGAATCGCCTCGTCCAGCGAGATCGTTGTGACAGCCTCCGTGGTTGCGGCTCGGGTTGACGCGGATTGTGCCGTCAACGGTTTTGCACAGAGGGGCAAAGCGAGGCAGAGAGCCAGGCCCGCGCGAAGGTTGCTGATGGAGCGGCGAGACATCATTCGCATAAAGCCTATCGCCCCCACCTTAATGTTTGCTGAAGAACAACATGCAGGGCCTCGGAGTCAAGCTCTATCCGCTGTGGATTGTGAGATTTATCTTTGTCGAGAATTGTCAATGTTTGAACCGTTTAGGGGGCCTAAGGCGTCTGTTATGGAGGACGTTCTTTTTAACTATGGGCATTAGGAAATTTATCTGTATTTTTGCTTTCTGTTTCTCTGCAGTTTATGCATCTGGTTACGCATCTGGGCAGTTAATTTCGGCTCCTGAGCCGCAGGCTGCAGGTGTGACCGGAACCGTGACCGATGTTGAAGGCGGTGCGATCCCCGGAGCGACGATCAGCGTCGACGGGCCCTCCCCCGGCGATCACCACAAGGCCACGGCAGACGGGGATGGATATTTCGCGCTCATCGGTCTCCATCCGTCCGTCTCCTATCACGCCACGGTCACCGCAAAGGGATTTGCGGACTGGACCTCGCCTGCTCTCGTGCTTACGCCGGGACAGGAGTCTGAGATCGCCGACATCAAGCTCACGGTCTCGACGGTGCAGACGGTAGATGCGATTAGCGCTTCGGAGCTTGCCGTGGAGCAGATCAAGGCGGAGGAGCAGCAGCGCGTTCTGGGCATCATTCCCAACTTTTATGTCTCCTACGATCATCGGTTTGTGCCGATGTCGACGAAGCTGAAGTACAAGCTCGCGTTTAAAACCTCCACCGATGTCGTTACCTTCGGTACGGCGATCTTTCTGGCGGGTATCAACCAGGCTGGAGACACGCCCGATTACGTTCAGGGTGCAAAAGGCTATGGTCAGCGCGTTGGTGCTGCCTACGCTGACGCTGCCTCCGACATCATGATCGGCGGCGCTGTACTGCCTTCTCTGCTGCATCAGGACCCGCGCTATTTTTACCAGGGCACGGGGACGACAAAGTCTCGTGTCATGCACGCCCTCGCCAGTCCCTTTATCGCCAAGGGTGACAACGGCCGCGAGGAGTTCAACTACTCCAGCATTGGTGGCGACTTTGCCGCGGCTGCGCTGACCAATGTGTACTATCCTCCCTCCAATCGCGGCCCGGGCCTGGTCTTTAGCAGTGCTTTGACCACCACGGGCGGCCGTATGATCAGCGCGCTGGCCCAGGAGTTCATCCTGAGCAAGTTCACCAGCAGAGGGAAGGACCCCAAGTAAGGGTGTCCGTTTTTGCTGGATCTATGTCGTGGCGTCAGGGCTGCAATCCTCCTAGATTCGTACTTGTCAGACGCTGTAACGCGAAGAGCGTACAGCAACTGCAAGGAGGATCCAGCTATGACTGCTACGCAAACCCCGACTCTGATTCCCGATACCACGCTCGCGAAAGAAGCTACCGATATTCTTCGCGAGCATGGAACGGACTTGATCTACAACCACTCTGTCCGTGTCTACCTGTTCGCAGCGGAACAGGGGCGGCAGGCGAAGCTGCGTTTCGATCCGGAACTGCTGTACGTCAGTGCGGCGTTTCACGATCTCGGATTGATCAAGGCCTTCTCCAGCGCGACTGAGCGCTTTGAAGTCGATGGCGCGAACGCGGTGCGCCAGTTCCTGACCACTCACAAGATTCCTGAGGACCAGATCCAGGTCGCGTGGCGTGCGATTGCACTGCACACCACGCCGGGCGTAACGCAGTATATGGAGCCCGAGGTGGCCCTGCTGTTCTCCGGTGTAGGGCTCGATGTGCTGGGGGAAGGGTTCGACACTTTTCCCGTAGAGGTTCGCGAGGAGATCGTCGCAGCCTACCCGCGCGTTGATTTCAAGGAGGGCATCGTCAAGGCGTTCTTTGGCGGCTTCGCGCACAAGCCGGGCTCGACCTGGGGGACGGTCAAGGCCGATGTCTGTGAGCGATTTATTTCGGGGTACAAGAGCCCTAACTTTTGTGACCTGATCGCGAACTCTCCGTTCCCGAACTCGATTCGTCACTAAGTTCGCAAGGCTGGTTGGAGCGTTGTGTCTGTCGCAGGAGCTCGGCGCTAGCCAGAAGCAGATTTCCTTCGGGAATGACAACAAGAAAGACAAAAGCAACAGCAATTCCATGTTTTTGCCTTTGCTTTTCTTGTTGTCATTCCCGAAGGGAATGTGCTTCTGAAACGTGCCACAAATCCTATGCGGGTGTTTTGCGATTGAATCTGCGGCTATACTCTCCTGCTGTGACTCCGAGGATGCGAAGAAACGTGCGGCGCATCGAGTCGGCGTTCTGAAAACCGCTTGCGTCGGCGATTTCCTTGAGACCCATAGCGGAACTGTCGATCATCTGCTGAGCAGCTTCTACCCGCATGCGGTCGACAAACTGCCCTGGATTCATCTTTGTCTCCCGCAGACAGGTGCGAGTAAAGTGGCGGGGACTCATCCCGATTCGCTCGGCCAGGCGATCGACCGTCAGATTCTCGCGTAAGTTTTCCATCATCCATATCTGAAGTTCACGCAGCGGCTTGGACGTGACCGCCTGATGCGACAGCATATGGCTGTACTGTGCCTGGCCGCCGGGACGAACCAGAAACATCACAAGTCTGCGCGCTACATCGAGAGCGACTTTATGCCCATGATCTTCTTCCACGAGCGCCAGGGCCAGGTCGATGCCGGCGGTGATTCCGGCTGAGGTGTAGATAGAGCCATCGCGCAAGTAAATAGGATTGGGTCTCACCATTACATCTGGAAACTCTCTTGCAAGTCGATCGCAGAAGTCCCAGTGTGTAACCACTTTTTTCCCGTCGAGAAGCCCTGCCGCAGCCAGCGTGAAAGCTCCTGTACAGATGGAGGCGACGCGTCTTGAACGCTCGGCTGCCCTTGTGGTCCACGCAAGAAAGGTTTCGTCATACTGGCCGCTCTCCGCTCCCGGACCACCCACAATCATGAGTGTGTCAATGGGCCCGTCGATCTCCGCGAGCGGCTTTGCGCCGGTCAGGGAGATGCCGCGGTTTGTACGCAGCTCAGTATTCCCGTCCGGGCTTCCCAGGACGACCTCATAGCCTGGTACTTGAGAAAAGACTTCAAGCGGCCCGGTTACATCCAGAATCTGCACTGGTGGTGGGCCGGTAATAACGACAGTGCGCATGATCTCGATTGTATGGAAGGTGCAGGTGCGTTACCCCCTCGTCGTAGAGAGATCGTCATCCTTGGTCTCCCGGATCGAAAGTAAGCCCAGGAACGTCAAAACAGCCGCTGTGGTGAGATAGTAGCCGACGTAGGGCAGGCCGTACTTCTTGGCCAGTGACGTGGCGATGTACGGTGCCAGTGAAGCGCCCACAATGCCCGCCAGACTGAAGGCCAGTGAACTTCCGGTATAACGCACGCGCGTCGGAAAGAGCTCGGAGATGACCGTGCCGAGTGGTCCGTATGTAAGCCCCATCAGTGCCAGACCCAAGGCCAGCATGGCGACTGCGCCGACGGTGCCGGCCGAAAACATCGGGGCCATAATCAAACCGAAGACTCCGATAAGAGCGGTAACCCAGAGCATGACTGTCTTTCTTCCACGTTCCGCGAGCAACGCTGAGATGGGAATGGTCACTGCGAAGAAGATGACTCCGAATAACTGCATCAGCAGGAATTTACCGCGGGTATAGCCCAGCGCACTGGTTCCCCAGGACAGCGTGAAGACGGTCATGAGATAGAAGAGCACGAACGTCGCCAGGCATACCGCGATGCCGGCGATGAGTGCCCGGGTATGGTCGCGAAACACCGTCAGCATGGGCAGCTTTACCTGTTCGCCTCGATCCAGGGTCTCCTGGAAGACCGGAGTCTCGGTAATGGTCAATCGGACATAGAGTCCGAGAAAGACCAGCACCGCACTGGCGAGGAACGGAAGCCGCCAGCCAAACGAGAAGAACTGTTTATCGGTGAGCCAGCGGGAGAGCACAAGGAAGACGCCGCCGGAGAGGAAGAAGCCAATCGGCGCGCCAAGTTGCGGAAACATGCCGTACCATGCACGTTTGTTCGGTGGCGCGTTCTCAATGGCCAACAGCACGGCACCGCCCCACTCGCCGCCTAGTCCGATTCCTTGTCCAAAGCGGCATAGCGCCAACAGCAGCGACGCCGCAATACCAATCGTGTGATACGTGGGTAATGCCCCAATGGCAACGGTTGAGATTCCCA
This sequence comes from Granulicella mallensis, assembly GCF_014203225.1. Lineage (GTDB taxonomy): Bacteria > Acidobacteriota > Terriglobia > Terriglobales > Acidobacteriaceae > Granulicella > Granulicella mallensis_A. The sequence continues at coordinate 196,342 of NZ_JACHIO010000011.1, forward strand.
TGGTCGACAGAGCGATGACCAGTGTGGTCTTGCGGCCAATGCGGTCGCCAAAGTGACCGAAGAGCGCTGACCCAATGGGCCGCGCCAGAAAGGCGATGCCGAAGGTCGCCAGCGAGGCCAGCTTCGCGGAAGCAGGATCGGCCGCCGAGAAGAATAGTTGTGGAAAGACGATCACTGCCGCAGTGGCATAGATGTAGAAGTCGAAGAACTCGATGGTCGTGCCGATCAGGCTGGCGAACAGAACCTGGCGCGGGGAGTTGATGGGCTTATGCGCCGGGGTAAGTGTGGTGTCCATTAAATCTCCGATCCAGTTCTTCGTGCAGTTCGAATCTTTGCTGAGAGTACCTCTGAATTTACGACACGCTGGGTACTTTTGTTAAGGATGGCCAGTCTTTTCTCGGATAGATCTTTACGAGTTACTAAGGAAGTTCTTTGTACTATTTGCACTGAGGAAGGGTAGTTTTATGCCTAATGTACATGGTATTGAATTCAACGCAAATCAGTCAGAGCTAGTCAAAGATGTCATTCGCGAATTGCTGAAGGATGGCAATTGCGCCGTCTACGCATTACGCAACATGAAGCCGAACGGTGAGCTGCGCATGGCTTCGGCGCCTCCCATTCCGGGGCCAAGAAGAGCCAGCGGCGTGTTCCTGCGAGTTCGTCCTGGAATCAAGGAAGCGATCGCTGTACGTCCCATGAACGCCAAAGCAGGTGAGAAGAATATAAATATCTCCAAGCTGACCCAGGCCGAACTGCTCGAGACCGTTCGGAAGTGGCGAAAAGAGACGAAGTAAACGGCAATGTGCGCTCGTGCATGAATAGCGCAATGTCAAAAGCCCCGAGCTTTTGTGACCTATTGTCTTCATCCTGCAATATCCCTTCAAAAGAGGATCACTTCGGCTCTAGTCAGTCGAGGTGATCCATCCCTCTGCTCCACCCTTTGGCAAGGTCTTTCTGGATTTATCCCCTGTCAGCTGTATACTTGTCCGGCAGAGGCGTTCATGGTATTCCGTCGCAACAGACAAGCGTGTCTAAGTTTCCTTTGCTTTCTGTTTATCATCAATGCGAGGCACTATTTTTCCTCCGTATTTCTGGGTATTGGCAAAGTAATACTTCTGCTCCTGCTTTCCAGCCTGTTGATGTTCCTGGTCGTACGATCAGCGGATATCTATCGGCACTTAATAGCCGGTCTTCAGGCGCTCTGCCTGAATCTGTTTGAACCGGTTCTCGATTTTGGATACGTAAAACGGTCTAGTGCGTCGCTTATCGTTCCTCGGAAGCCGACTCTTCCTTTTCGCTTTCAACTTCCTCCGCCAGTCTCCTTTCTCTAATCCCTATCGATCTCAAGTGCATGCAGTCATCAGAACTGCCATGCCTCTATTTGCTTCCTGATGACCGCATTCCAGCATCGAGTGGAATTAGCGGGGCATTGCCAGCTCTGTAGAAGCTCTGGCAATGCAGGTGGCTTTGATCGTCTGCGATCCATTGATCCAGCAGGTATCGCCCAGACTCTGGGCGTCGATATCCAGGAGAATTCCATTGGCAGAACTACAGAATCCTAATCAGCAGTCTGGCCGGCAGAACGTGCACACGCTTCTCGCCTTGTCTTTAGTCTGTTTTCTAGCGCTTTTCGGAGTGCAGGCTTTCCAGCAAAAGAAACCTGTTGAGCCGAAATCGAAGCCATCCAGCACCGTGATTCCTGCAGCGCCAAATACTCTTGTGGCCGCAGTGCAGGCAAATCAGGAGAGCATGAAGGCCTCAAGTGAAAGCGAAATCATCGTCGAAAACAAGTTTTACCGAATCCGCTTTTCAAATCGCGGTGGACAGGTTCTGTCGTGGATACTGAAGCAATATACGGATGACTCCGGTCAACCGCTGGATCTCGTCAATCAGCGGGCTGCATCCCTGCATGGCTATCCGCTTTCACTCTACATACAGAAAGCTGGGCTGACGAGGCAACTTGCCGAGGCTCTCTATGAACCCTCTGCAACCGGAAGACTTGCCGCTCCCGGAAAGCTCACCTTTACCTATTCAGAAGGAGGGGTGAGTGTCATCAAGACATTCACGTTTGATCAGAGCTACATCGTGGGAGCCGATGTCCTCGTTACAGATCGCGGGATGCCCGTTGCCGCCTCTCTTTGCTGGCCTTCTGGATTGGGTGATCAGGAGACATTACAAAACTACAACGTGGACGGGCGGTTCGATGCCAGCCTGAATGGGAAGTTCGATAGCCAAACTGTGAAGTCGATTGCCACCGGCGTCGTACAAACAGGCAGTTACGACTATGCGGGCGTTAGCGACCTTTATTTCGCGGCGATCTTCCTGCCCGAGCACTCCACAGAGACAACTGTTCTTAACTTGAGTAACGAGATCAGTATTCCGAGAACGAATGGCCGAACCCATTCAACCCTCTCCGATGTAGTCTCTGTTCCAGGCGTGGCTGTTGGTAATGGAGAGGGACATATTCGCTTGCGACTCTTTGCCGGACCCAAGGCCATCGAGCTTCTCAGCTCCGTACACGCGCTGGCGCCAGATGGGTCGCCTACCGGACCCGACTTGGAGCCGCTTGTGCGTTTTGGCTTTTTACGCATCGTTGCCAAGCCACTCTTCCTGGCACTTAACTGGATTTATGTTCACCTTGTTCATAGCTGGGGTTGGGCGATTCTGATATTAACGCTCTTCATCAATCTGGTGCTCATGCCTACGCGGATCAAGACCATGCGCTCCCAGCTAAAGATGCAGCGTATTCAGCCACAGATCAACGCGATCAGGGCTCGTTTCAAAGATTGCAAGATGGGAGACCCGCACCTTCTGGAGATGAACAAGGAGATCTTCGATCTGCAAAAGAAGGAGGGCATCAACGTGTTCGGCGGAATGCTGCCTCTTCTGCTGCAGATGCCTCTGCTCTATGGGTTTTATCGGATGCTCCAGAACGTAATCGAGCTCAGGCATGCTGAATGGCTCTGGCTGCATGATCTCTCATCACTTGACCCACTCCATGTTCTTCCCGTCTTCTTTGTGGTCACCATGTTTCTGGTGCAGCTTCTCACCCCTTCATCGGGAACTGATCCTGTGCAACGAAAAATGATGGCTCTTGTGTTGCCTGTCCTGGGCTTCTTCATGACCTGGAAGGTCGGCGCTGGGCTTGCTCTCTACTGGTCCTTCGGCAACGTTATCTCCATCGTTCAACAGGTCGTGGTCAGCAGGATGAGGCCTGTGGGGTGAATCACGGCACCTGATTCTCGTATCGGTCCCAGTGTTGCAGTAGGTTCGATACCACGATGCTACCAATCCGATAGTTGGCGTCCAATGCGGGGAGATAACCTGGCGAACTCGCCAGGTTATCAAAGAGACTCTTCTCCGCATGGACGCCCGGCGGAGGCATAACGAAGTTACTCGTCGTCCGTAAAACCAGAAACCTCTTCATGTCGACGCGTCCGAGTCGATCCAGTTCCTGCATCGCAAGTACGACTCCCTGGTCTTCGCAATCCGATACGGCCAGGGAGCCAGTGCCCTTTGTATAGAGGCGCACCCAGTCTTCGGCCCAGCGCGTCATGATGGCTCCATGCCAGAAGTGATCCGTCCCGAGACTATCGCCCTCCATGACCGAAGGCTTCTGCTGCGCTCCTGGGAAATCCTTAAAGAGAGCACGCTGAGTTGCCAGCGCATCATTGTCCGGAAGCTTTATCTCTTTTGTAAGTTGATAGGCCCAATCCACCAAAGAGGGGTTGAGGCGATAGACAATTCTTCCCACGCCTCCGGCCCCATCATCGGAGACTCCTGCTGCGGGTGCGGAATCGACGTTGTCAGGAACCTTGCCTGGCTCGGTCGCTCCCAGGGCGATGGTTCCATAGGGCCACGAAGCGGGCGTCTCCCGGCTGTCGATCTCGAAGGCGGGGTCTCCGTCGACGATCTGCCGTATCCACACAGCGCTTGCCACAGTGACTCGATGGGGATCGCCGCCGCCAATTCCGCTGAGTAGAAAGTAAGTCTGCCGCAGGTCGAATCGTGGATCCATGGCCAGAGCCATCATCTGGATGGCGGAACGCGAGGTCGTCCCGCTGATCATGGCATAGAGGCCTTTTCCGTTGGTCAATAGCGGATGATCGATCCCAGGAACTTTGATCGGCTGATCGAGGTTTTCCCGCTCCACCCAGTACTGCAGCTCGCCCGGAACATCTCCGCGGTCTTTGCCGGTCTCGTAGGTGGCGATAACGAGAACCTTCGGCTTAATCAAATCTGCTCCATACCCGGATAGCGGTGAAAGAAGCAGCGCGAAAGCCGCAAGCCACGAAGAAAGAAGCCGAAAGCCGGTTTTCTCTGAGCGATATTCTTTGTTCAAGCCAATCCCGCCTTGCCTGTAGGTTCTCAAGATTGCTGGAACGCACCTCTGCGCTATCGGGCACGCGATGCAGTCAGAATCTTTCTAGACAATATATCGGAGCGCTTTATGCACGGTTCTCCGAGGCGAGCGGATGGTCGCACGTTGAAGGCTGGATGTCTTCAGGAGGGGCAATAAGGCAGGGCGGCTGCCATCTTCGCGCACGATACTGATCTGCGGAGTATAGCCACGGCGCGTTGGTGCCACATCTTTTTGCAGCACGACCGCGCCATCGTCTATTACTCCTTACTGCAAGGGATAGGCATGCTGGTGGGGGGCCGGTTCCAGGTCAGGAATATGATCTGACACCTCCAGACACTCCGAGATGCGCCGCAACATGTCTTTAGGGTGCACCGGCTTGGCCAGGGTGGTGAAGTTGTGGCCCATCTCACGGGCCTTTGCCAGCAGGTCGACGGTGGCAGCCTGTCCCGAGAACAAGAGAATCTTGCACTCCGGGACGTTTTGAGTCAGGGAAATGGCCAGTTCGATCCCACTCATCCCAGGCATGACGACGTCGGAGATCAGCAGGTCGGGCAACTCCGCTTTGGCTAACTCCAGGGCAGCTTTTCCGTCATAGACAGTGAGCGTCGCGAAACCATTCTTCTTGAGGATGATGGAGAGGGTATCCGCGATGACTCGCTCGTCGTCCACAATTAAGACAACCGGTCGACGGTTGCTGGTGTAAAAATCCGCGTCGTTTTTGGGTACTTCGACGAGCGGAACGACTTGGAAATTTGATTTGGCAGCCATCTAAAATACCTCTGTAACGACCGTAGACCTGTTCTGTCTTTACGGGTTAACTCTTTTGCATCTGTCAGATGAAGAGGGGTTTAGCTTCTGTAGAGCGCCTTGGCTTGACAACTGATTGGAGGATCAGTTTATGATCTCGTTAGCGTTAGTTTAGCGTCACCTTTGCGTTAGGAGGAATCGTGGAAAACGATGAGTCAGTTTCAGAGCCGATGAAGTTCGAATCGGTGCTCCAGGTAAATGTTCCAAAAGGGCGGGACGGGAAGCATAAAGCGATCATCACTCAGCTATTGAGTGACATCGCCCAGCTAGGCGAAGGTACAGCTCTAAAGGTTCCCCTCTCTGAGTTGCCGGATACCAAGGAGAACATTCGCTCCGCGCTAAGCCGGGCCGCGCGGCAAGGAAAGATCAATCTCGCCACTTCAAGCGATGACGACTTTCTCTATATCTGGAAGACGAACGAAGAAGACTAGTTGTTTCCGAGAGGGGCCCGAATAAGATTCGGGCCCCTCTCGGGTAGTTCTTATAACTCCGGCTCGGTCAAGCGATAGCCTGACGTGCCTGTTCGAGAGTTGGATGGCTTCGCATCACTTCAGCAAGCATCGCTGTCTGTGTCTCGCGTTCGCAACTCAACACTGCAGCTACATGTGCCTGCTTGATATAGAAGGCCATGAAGTTGAGTTCTTTCAGATCTCCATCGATCACCACTTCATCCCAGTCTTCTGTGTGACCGAGATATTCCAATTGCTTCCCGTAGTGGAAGGTCCAAAAGAACGGTACGCCGTTATATCTTGAATCTTGCCCCAGCATCGCGAGTGCGGCCACCCTGCCATGTTGTTGTGCGAGCCGCCAGTGTTCGATGCGCGTGCCTGAGACGCTGGCAATATCACCGGCTACCCAAACTTCATTCTTTGCCTGCAGCGATGCATCGGTAGCGATGCCCCCGCCTTCAGCCAGGGGCAGATCGTGCTTGAACTCGAGATCTGGAAGAACACCGACCCCTGCGATGATCAAATCTGCCGGCAGCCGTTCGTCTTTCTCTCCTGCTCGAATCGTTACCCCCGAAGAGTCGAAGCTGGAGGTTTCTACCTCAAGCCGGAAGCGAGTTCCTTTGCTCTCATGCAATGCCTTCAGCGCGTGGGCGACCTCCTCGCCGAATAACTTCGCAAAGGGTAGCTTTTCTTTACCAACTACCGTAACCCGAAGACCTTTTTGTACCAGGGCCGAGGCCGCTTCGAGTCCGATGAAGCTGGTTCCAACGATGACGACTTCCTTCTTGCCTTCTGCTGCCTTGAGAATGCGTTGGACATCCCTAGGATGACGAATCGTATATGCCAGTTCAGCGCCTGGAGTCTCTAGCTGCTTTGGCTTGCCTCCGGTAGCTACGAGCGCCTTATCGAATTTCACGATGCTGCCATCACTCAGGCGCGCCTCCTTTTGAGCGGCGCTAAGTTCCAGAACCGCAGCATAGATGCGTTCCACCTTTGTGGCCGAGAAGGTACTTAATCCGATCTGGTCCAGGGGCATCTCGCCGCTAAGTGCCATTTTGGATAAGACCGTCCGATCAACAGGTTCTTCTTCCACTGGATCTACAGCCAGGATGCGTCCCGCAAAACCACCCTGCCGTAAAGTAGTTGCGGCTATCGCGCCTGCGGCGCCCGTTCCTGCCAGCAAGACCAGTTCCTCTTTTTGAACGGGGGTGCTTGTGGCCGTCGGAAGAGGTTCGGGATTGACCAGGATATCTTCGCCCTCCACTCTCACTGGATACATCTTGAGCGACTCCATCGGAGGAGGCTCCACCAGGGCACCTGTAGAAAGTTCGAACGTGCCCATATGCCAGGGACACACCAGCCGACCATTGCAGACAGCGCCCTCTTTCAGCGGTGCTCCGGCATGCGGGCACTGCGACTGGACTGCAACGAGACCCTTCTCGTAGTGAATGAGCAGAATCTCGGTTTCGCCCAGTTTGACGGTCTTCTTCTGCCCCAAGGGAATCTCTGACATATCCAGTACGCGTATCTCAGACATGATCTCTCCAGCGCCGTTAGCCTGGTCGGCACCGGCTGCGTATGTTCATAGATGCGAATCGTAGAAGTCGAGTACAAGGGCTACCCAGCAAAGTCTTCAAGCATCCATACCAATGTAGAGGGCCTCGTAACAAAGCTAAAAGGCTGCATCAAGGGATCGGCAGGATAAAGCCATTGCCAGCGAAAAAACAAAAAACAGAGGTGTTGGCGGATCCGGCTGAATCAGCGAGGGCCGCAGGGCTGAGGTATGTCTCCGATACCAGGCCGGGCCTGCAACGGAAACAGGGGCATCACGGTTTTCGCTATATCGACACCACTGGCAGCGTCATACACGACGCTGAAACTCTGGTGCGTATCAAGTCACTCGTCATTCCACCCGCGTGGTCCGAGGTCTGGATCTGTCCTCATGCAAAAGGGCACTTACAGGCCACGGGCCGCGATGCTCGAGGCAGAAAACAGAGCCTCTACCATCCGCATTGGCGAGAGGTGCGGGATGAAACCAAATACGAACGGATGCTCCTCTTTGGCTCGACTTTGCCGACGATTCGCAAACAGGTAGAACAAGACCTGGCATTGCCGGGGTTACCGCGCAGAAAAGTCCTGGCTACCCTTGTACGGTTGATGGAAACTACGTTGATCCGTATCGGAAATTCCGAGTATGCGCGGCAAAATAAATCGTATGGGCTGACTACTCTGCGTGAGAAGCATGTGCGGGTAGATGGTTCGACGATTACGTTTAATTTTCAGGGCAAGAGTGGAATCCATCACACCGTAGACATCCACGATCGCAGGCTGGCGAAGATCGTTCAGCGGTGTCAGGATATTCCGGGTTATGAGCTGTTTCAGTACTTCGACCACGAAGGGATGCACCATACGGTGGATTCAGCGGATGTGAACGCGTATCTGCAGGAGATCACCGACCAGCCTTTCACCGCGAAGGACTTCCGGACATGGGCAGGAACCGTGTTGTCCTGCAGTCTGCTCTGCAAGTGCGAGGCGTTTGAATCGGAGACAGAGGCTAAAAGAAACGTAGTGCAAACGATCAAAGCTGTAGCGGCGCAACTTGGCAATACGCCCTCCATTTGCCGGAAGTGCTATGTGCATCCCACCGTTCTTGATTGCTATATGGGAGGAGCTCTGATCGAAGCAACGACGAGGCCTATGAAAAAGAAGCTTGCTACGCAATACCGTGGATTGAAGCAGGAAGAGATTGCGTTAGTAAACCTTCTGCAACGCCAACTACCTCGCTCAACGGCTTAGAGGTAATTTCCAGAACTGAGGCGAGAGTTGTCTGCGGTAGGTTTCAGGGTGAGGGCGTGTTTCTGGAAGAGACGTTGCCGGGGTTCCGGTCGCATCCAGCACGGAGCACAACATTTGCTCGGAGCAGGCTGAAGCACCTTCAGGAAGAACGATGCACCGTATCTTGGGCCACCGGGTAGATGCTAAGGCAAAGGCGCGCCCACACTCTTCAAGTGAAAGGGAGTGGCACAAAATGAGAAGGTCGACAGGGTCGGGCACGAGCGCAACTTCTGAGAACTCCGTTGTCGTCCGCACCTGGTAGCCAGCCGCTTCCAGCACCCATTGTCTGGTCTGGAGAAGGAGTGAATCCTGACCGTATAGCAGAATAGAAATAGGCTCAGCCATCTTGGGCCTCCGAATAAATAGTCACATTGCAAGAAATCTTCGAGCTTTTTCATTGCATTTTCCCGAAACTTCTGTAAAGCTTCGGACAGATTTAGATGGGATTTTTACGCCGTGCCTTGCACGCCAAGATATCAATCGAATTTAGTTAGTGTCTGTACGATACCAGACGTTGGCTTTTTAGAGACTGTCTTTTCTCTGTAGAAACATTTTCGAAAAGGACGCTCGAAGAACGGGCATCCTTAGTGATAGTGACTTACATCTACGTTTAAAAGAGGGTGAGTAGGCGTGACGAATCTTATGAAACCACAAGAGTATCGCGAGATTTATACAGTCATGGGGAATACTCCCTACCAGGTGGAAGAAGGCTCTCTCAAGGGGCTATCTTCAGATGGTGGGGTTCTACGTAAGGGGCGAATCGTCTGGGTGGAGAAGCGACTTGGCAAGAGATCTCCGCAGACATTGATATCGGCTTATGCGGAAGAGATTGGCCTGATTTCTCTGGATCCGCGTTTCCTCATCGCCGGGCTCTAAGCCTGAAGCTTCGCGTTCAACCATAGAAGCGCATACTAAGGAACGGGTCTATCCGGCTGCGAGGCTCTAGCTTGCGCTCTTACACATTCAAGAACTCGCTTTTGAGAAACCTCGAAGCAGAGGTAATCGCTCGCCTCTGTCTGTCTCCAGTCACTTTTGAATTGGGACACGAGATCGAGTTTCCGGGCGTGCCGATCCATCATCTCTTCTTCGTGGAGGAGGGGATGGCGTCCATGACGACAACATTCAAGGACGGTTCGCAGGTTGAGGTCGGCATGTTCGGCTATGAAGGTGTAATCGGCGTCTCCGCTCTCATGGGAACGAAACGAAGCCTCAATCGCGTCTATACGCAGATCGCAGGTCACGGATACTCCTCTCCAGTCGAGGTTGCGCGAGCGGAGTTTCGTGCTGGTGGAACCTTCCAATTCCTGGCTTTGAGATATGTTCAGGCACAGTTGGTGCAAACGGCCCAATCGGCGGGCTGCAATGCAAAGCACAACCTGGAGCAGCGCCTGGCCAGTTGGTTGCTGCTCTGCGCGGACCGAGCGCATACGAGCCATTTCAAGATGCCGCAGGAATTTCTCGCCGACATGCTGGGAACAACCCGGCCTACGGTCTCTTTAGGTGCCGGTCATCTTAAAGAGGAAGGATTGATCGAGTACAACCGGGGGGCAATCTCTATCCTCAATGTTGAGGGACTCGAAAAGAAAGCTTGCGAGTGCTACCGCATCATCAAGGACCATCTCGATAACTACGCCGAGTTCGAAAGTGGAATTACGGTCTAGATCAGCAGATGGACTCGGCTTTCGCCGGAAGACAGATCTTGAAGATCGTGCCGCTTCTGCCCGGGTGCACGCTGCTGCGCATACAGATCCTGCCATGGTGGTGTTCGATAATCTTCCAGGACAGCGCCAGGCCCAGTCCTGTGCCGCGATCGGCTTTTGTCGTGAAGAAGGGCTGGAAGATCTCATTCCTGTGTTCGGCTGGAATGCCGTGACCATTATCGGCAACGAGGACATGAATCTCGCCCCGGCGCTTGCGAAGCCGGATACACACAACACCGTCAGCGGGCAGGGCATCGAGCGCATTGACGATCAGGTTCGAGATGACCTGCAGGATTTCCCCACGATAGACCTCAGCCACCAGGCCTTGGGGCAGTTCTTTCACCAGGCGTATCTTCCTGGTATCGATCATTCGTTGATGGATGCGAAGTGCAGCCTCTGCCAGGATCGCCAGGTCAATGGGTTTTGGAGCCTGAGAAGACCTCGCGAAGCCGAGAGTCTGTCCGACGACATGATCCAGTGTCATCATCTGTTCTTCAGCCAGCCGCATGTACGTTCGCACTTTATCCGGATCATCGGCCTCCTGAGAGGCAAGGTATGTCAGGTGACCCAACGCTTCGAGAGGATTTTTGATCTCGTGGATCATTTCAAGAGCCAGTTGACCGGCCGTGGCTCGTTCTTCCACCTTTTGCAAGACATCGGCTAGTAGCACCAGCTTGGACTGCAGGCCCGAAATAGTAGCTACATCCATTACGGTTCTCCCACCGTTCTTCCCACGTATGATGCGCTGGTAAGAACACCGGTAGTCACGGTGTCTGAATTGGAGAACCTTTTCTCCGCAGACCAGTGAGGCTTCGTTACAAATAGGACGGCCTGAAGCTGCATTATGTTGCATATCGAACAGACGAAATATTGCCGCAAATGCTAAAAGCATTTTCTTTGGATTTACCTCTCTTTCGAGCGTCGGTTGGTCTGGTATCGAACAGAGTTTCCATCTTCCGAGGTATATGGTCAATCACAAGTCAGCGAGACTAACTCGTTCCAAATCAAAGAGGTAACCAGCCCCCCTTCCTCGAAAGGGCCGTCCTTTGCGAATTGACTCAAAGGATTGAAATGATTTCATCTCAGGCGAACCTCTTTTTGGCTTCACTTTCTTCTAAAAATCGAGATTTTCTTCTGGAACGCTCTACCCCTGTCACTCTTCCCCTGCGGACGGTCTTGTACAACGCGGAGGAAGTCCCCTCGCATGCCTACTTCATAACCTCAGGCATTGCCTCCGTTGTCAGCACGATGTCGAGCGGGGCGACGGCAGAGGTGGGAATCATCGGACGAGAGGGGATTGCGGGCAGCCTGCAGCTTCTGGGGCCTGGGCTCGTTCCCACCCATTGCTTCATGCAGTTGGATGGAACCGGGCTCAAGATCCCTTTCTCGGAGTTGAAGAAGGCGTTTCGCTCGTCCGAAGACGTACGGGATCGTGCGAACGAATTCATCCAGGAGCAGGTTCTGAGCCTTAGCCAGCTTGCCGGTTGTAATCGCTTTCATGAAGCGGAAGAGCGGCTGGCGCGTTGGCTGCTCATGGTGCAGGACCGGACCCAGTCCGATGTTCTGAACCTCACTCAGGAGTTTCTCGCGATGATGCTTGGAGCGCAGCGTTCGACCGTTACCCTGGTGGCCGGATCTCTTCAACGCAGCGGGCTGATCGAATACCAGCGTGGACGGGTGAAGATCCTCAATCGCGAAAACCTCGAAGCCGCAGCTTGCGACTGCTACCAGGTGACCAAGCATCTCTATGCCAACCTGTACAAGCAAAGTACTCCTGGTGGGAGAAAGTAAGCACCGAAGTACAGTTGGTGTTTCGCGCTTTGCCCTTGCACGATGTTCCTCTCTGCACGAACTCGCCCGCTGTCCATCGATAGATTGACGGCGACGTAGCGCCGTGGTTCGATGAAATCAGTGAACTCCAGACCTTCTCTTCCGGTAGACGCTCTCTTACCGGAGATTATCGCCTCTCTTGAGCGAAATCCTAACCTCGTGATCGAAGCCCCACCGGGCGCGGGCAAGACGACCCGCGTCCCGCCTGCGATTCTCGCCTCCGTAAAGGGAGAAGTCGTGGTCCTGGAACCGCGTCGGATCGCGGCTCGTCTGGCTGCGCGGAGAGTAGCGGCGGAGCTTGGCGAGCAGGCTGGCGAAACCGTCGGCTATCAGGTCCGCTTTGAAGACGTCAGCGGGCCACGCACACGGCTGCGATTTGTCACCGAAGGAATCCTGATCCGGCGTCTGCTCTCCGACCCCAGCCTGAAGGGAGTGGACGCAGTCGTACTCGACGAGTTCCACGAGCGGCATCTCGATAGCGATTTCGCGCTCGCACTCCTGAAGCGACTGCAGCGCACACGTCCCGATCTGCGGATCGTAGTGATGTCCGCCACTCTCGATGCCGCGCCCATCGCCCGATATCTGGAGGGCTGTCCCTCTTTGCGGTCGGAGGGAAGACTCTTCGAGCTCTCCATCCAACATCTGGCCTATTCTGCAGAGCCGCTTCCTGCGCAGGTAAGGAACGCCATGGACCTATTGCTGGCAGGCGGGCAAAAGGGCCACATTCTGGCCTTTTTGCCTGGTGTCGCCGAGATCAGGCGAACGATGCGCGAGTGCGAGCTCCTTGCACGCAAGCATGAGTTAGTGGTGCTTCCATTGCAGGGAGACCTCTCTCCTGCGGAACAGGATCGAGCCATCTCCCCCAGTCCGCAGCGAAAGCTAATCCTGGCCACGAATGTCGCTGAGAGCTCCGTCACGGTAGAGGGCGTCAGTGCGGTCATCGATAGTGGACAGGCGCGCTTTGCGACGTACTCTCCGTGGACAGGGTTGCCGACCCTGCATATCGGCAGGATCAGCAGGGCATCGGCGAAGCAGCGGGCCGGCCGCGCTGGACGCACAGGTCCGGGCCGCGTGTTGCGGCTCTATCCGGAGGAAGACTTTCTGCGACGGCCCGAGCACGATACGCCGGAGATTCTGCGCAGCGATCTGTCCGAGCTTTGCCTGTCGTTGCGGGTGCTGGGCATCGATCACTTCAGACAGGTGGATTGGCTTGATGCTCCTCCTCTGGCAGCGGTCCAAAACGCCGAGTTGCTGCTCGATCGCCTCGGGGCTAGCGGAGAGATGGCTCGACGATTGTCGCGCTATCCCTTGTCGCCACGATTGTCGCGCGTCCTCGTCGAGTCGATGGAACGAAACGCAGGGGAAGACGGCTGTACTGTGGCGGCCCTGCTTGGCTCTGGAGCGCGTTCCGAAAAGAACGATCTCCTCGCTGCAATGGAGCAGCCGATGGACTACCGGACCACACAACAGATACAGCAACTTCGCAGAATTGCTCGTCCTCCGCGACAGAGCAGCCATGAGGACGATGCTCTCCTGATGTCCGTGCTGCTTGGCTTTCCAGACCGTGTGGCCCGCAGACGGGCAGGGAACCAGGTGCAGCTTTCAACGGGAGTCTCGGCCGAGGTCGCGGGCGAACCTCCGGGCTATGAATTCATGGTCGCGATCGATGTCGAAGACCGCAAAGAGAAGCCGCTGCCGCTGGTTCGCATGACCTCACGCATTGAGCCGGAGTGGCTGATCGACCTGTTTCCGGATCGTGTGCGCGAGCAATCCGGCGTGACGTGGAATCGTACGTCGGAGAGGGTGGAGGAGGTCAGTGCTCTGTTCTATGACGAGCTGACGATCCAGGAGTCTCGCCACGCGATCCCTGAAGTGGAAGCCGCCGCCGATCTGCTCTCTGAAAAGGCGATGGAGGTTGGCCTCGACCGTTTTGTCGAGGGAGACGTGCTGTCCGATTTCATGGCGCGTATCGAGTTCGCAGGTCTGGAGCCGCCGGACCTGCAGCAGGCATTAAAAAACCTGTGCCTCGGACTGAAGAGCTTTGCGGAACTGAAAGATGCCGCAAAAGATTTCATACCAGCACTCGAACAGACAATAGATGCACGCGCGCTTCGTGAGCTTGCGCCTGTCAGCGTTCGGCTGCAAGGTGGGCGGCAGACGAAGATTCACTACGAACGCGGCAAACCTCCCTGGATCGCTTCGCGCCTGCAGGACTTCTTCGGTATGCATGAGACTCCAAGGATCGGAGTGAACAGAACGCCGGTGGTCGTTCATCTGCTCGCGCCGAATCAACGGGCCGTGCAGACAACAACCGACCTGGCCGGATTCTGGGAGCGGCTCTATCCCGAAGTGCGCCGCGAGCTGATGCGTCGATACCCAAGGCACTCCTGGCCGGAGAAGCCGTAGAGCCGCTGATCAAAAAGAATTCAAGCTCTGTTATACCTACTGAGAAGAAGGGCGTTTCTCAAGACGAATCCGGTCCCTCAGCGTCTATCACCAAGTACAGTCGCCGAAAACATTACTTATAGGGATAAACTCAACACCACTGTTACCGGGGGCAATCTTAACCCAGCCCCCTTACGCGTTTGGTCCGGTTGCATTCAGTCTTCAATTTGCGTCGCCCTGAGGTTCCCATGAGAGCAGCCTTTGCCCTTTTCGCGCTTCTTTCAGTCTCGGTCTCGTCGATAGCCCAGACCGCTGCCGTCTCCAAATCCTTCGTCATCGCCGACGTCCACACGAGTCCGTTCACGTCCAACCCGTTCATGCACGGCAACTCCATCCAGGGCGACCGCTACTTTCTCACCCAGGCCACCATGGTCGATCTCATTGCCACCGCTTATGGAGTCGATGCCGTCAACGTGAACGGAGGTCCCACCTGGCTCGAGCGCGATCGCTATGATATCCGTGCCACAGTCCCTCCCAAGACGACACAGGACGACGTCAAGCTCATGCTTCGTACCCTGCTTGCCACCCGTTTTCACCTTATCGTCAAAACCGGTACTGCTCCTATGCCGACCTACATCCTCTCTGCCGGCTCCGGAAAGCCGAAGATGACCGGGTCGGAAGGGAACGGCGAAAGCTCCTGCGTCCCTCTCCCGCCGCAGCAAAACCCTCCCTCCGGAGCTCCGTCCTATATCACCGTCAGCTGCAAGAACCTCACCATGGTGTCTCTCGCCGATACCCTTCATACCTTCGCAGGCGGATATCTCGATCAACCTGTTGTTGATGAAACCAATCTTGCCGGAGCCTGGGACTTCACCATCAAGTGGACGGGGCGCGACCAGCTTGAGAAGCAGGGTGCCGACGGCATCTCCATCTTCGCCGCCGTAGAAAAGCAATTAGGCCTCAAGCTGGAACTCAAAACGGCGCCCCGCCCTGTCTTTCAGGTTGCGAGCGTTGACGAAACTCCTACTTCCAACGCCGCCAATATAGCCGAAGCTCTTCCCGAGCCGCCCGCGGCACCCTTCGAAGTCGCCGTGATCAAACCCAGCGCCCCCGATGAGAAGGGCTATGCCCGCATCACCGGCAACCAGATCGAGACCCGCGCGATTCCTCTCCTGTTTCTCTTGACCTTCGGCTGGGACCTCAATCCGAACAACAAAGAGAGCATCGCTAACGCTCCCAAATGGCTCGACACCGCTAAGTTCGACTTTCTCGCCAAGGCTGGAACCAACGTTCGCGTCGACAAATTCGCCTCCGGCAACCTGATCAACTTTGAAGACCTTCGCAGTATGCTTCGGGCCTTGATCAGCGAGCGTTTTCAGATGAAATGGCACATGGAGGATCGCCCGGTCACCGCCTACACTCTGATAGCCATTAAGCCCAGACTCAAGCCCACCCTCGACCCGACCGAGCGTACCAGATGTAAGGAGGGCCCAGGCCCTGACGGCAAAGACCCTCGGGTCGAGAGTCCTGTCCTCAACCGGCTCATCACCTGCCAGAATATGACTATCCCCCAGATCGGCGACGAGCTTCAGCACGTTGCAGGTGGGTACATCTACAATCCCGTTGTCGACGGCACCGGCCTCAAGGGCTCCTACGACTTCACCCTCAGCTTCAGCTCCGCCGACAAGATCCTTCCCAATACCGGCGGAAGTGCCGACCCCAACAGCTCCGATCCCAATGGCGCCCTCTCCGTTTTCGACGCTATTAGCAGACAGCTGGGCCTGAAATTAGAAAAGACCAAACGCCCCTACCCAGTCCTGGTGATCGACCACATGGAGGAGACCCCTACCGCGAACTAGAGCAAATCTCCTTGCTGTGAGCCCTCACAAGTTGGCTTCTCATCAGTAATTTATTGCTGACGATAACGGCGTTTACGGTCACTAATCCTTTGGAACTGACTCTTTTAACTGACGAGTTAATCTCTTGCCATGGCAAGCTCTACGATCTGCGTGAGCGTCTTGCGAGAAGCACCATCCCTGGACTGGAGGGCGAGTCCGTGAAGAACGGTGGTGTAGTACGCGGCCAGAGCAGCGACAGGTGCTGTTTTCGGGACATCCCCATCTTGTTGTCCTTGTTTTAGGCGATTAAGGATGGCTTGGGATATCTGGCGACGTATGAATAACAGATGATCCTGTACCGCTTTGTTCTCCACGGCGCAATTGGTGGCTCCCAGAATCAGTAAGCAGCCTCCAGGTGCATCGGGCGCTGAAAATGCATCCACGGCAGCCTGCAACATGGCATGCATGGCTTCGCGAGCATTTGCTCCTTTTGCAAGAGCATCCGTCGTGCTGAAGCCTGCGGTCTGACGATAGAGATCTACGGCATCGCGGAACAACTGCTCTTTGCTTCCAAACGCCGCATAGAGGCTTGCTTGCGTAATCCCCAACTCGGCACGCAGATCCGCCATCGAGATCGCATCGTAACCGCGCGACCAGAAGAGGCGCATCGCTTTCCCTAACGCGTGATCTCGATCGAACTCACGTGGTCTGCCACGATCACGTCTGGAGCTGCCCGCACTATTTGTAGATCGATTGATCTGTATATTTGCATTTTCGCGTTTCGCCATGTATGTATTTATAGACCAGTTGATCTGTAAATGG
Source organism: Granulicella mallensis (assembly GCF_014203225.1). Taxonomy (GTDB): domain Bacteria; phylum Acidobacteriota; class Terriglobia; order Terriglobales; family Acidobacteriaceae; genus Granulicella; species Granulicella mallensis_A. The sequence goes on from NZ_JACHIO010000011.1 coordinate 213,371, forward strand.
AAGAACTGGTCTGTCCTCATCTCAAATCAGGAGTACATCATGAGCCTCAGCGACTCTAGTACCGGTTCGATATCTTTTCCCTCAACCTTCGAGACCCGCAAAATCGAAACAAACGGTGCGACAATCCACACGCGTGTGGGCGGTCAAGGACCGGCGGTGATACTACTGCACGGCTTTGGTACAACCGGAGATATGTGGGTTCCGCTGGCCTCGGTACTTGCAGCAGACCATACTGTCATCGTGCCCGACTTGCGCGGACTTGGATTGTCTTCCAAGCCGTCGGGAGGATACGACAAGAAGACGCAAAGCAACGATGTGGCAGGCGTGATGGATGCACTTGGCGTGTCTTGCGCCGATTTTGTAACCCATGACATCGGAAATATGGTTGGTTATGCTTTCGCCGTAGGATTCCCCGATCGGGTGACCCGCTTCGTGCCCATCGACGCACCTCTTCCCGGAGTCGGGCCTTGGGAGCAGATCGTTCAAGACCCCCGCATGTGGCAGTTTGGCTTCGGCGGCCCCGACATGGAGCGCCTTGTCGCTGGCCGTGAACGCATCTATCTCGACCGCTTCTGGAATGAATTCTCCCTCCACCCCGAGCGATTCGATGAAGCGAAACGCCAGCATTACGCGGCGCTCTATGCGATGCCCGGCGCGATTCGAGCGGGCTTCGCACAGTTCGCTGCCTTCGGACAGGACGCACTCGACAGCAAGACATATCTTGCCAAGGGCAAACTCACCATGCCCGTGCTCGCGATTGGAGGCGAAGCGGCATTCGGTCCGATGATGGCGGCTGTGATGCGCGTTGTCGCCACCAACGTGCAGGAGGCAATTGTTCCAGACTCCGGACATTGGATTATGGAGGAGAACCCAGAAGGAACCACGAATCTCGTTATGGACTTCTTGCAATCATGAAAGGCTGCTGTTGTTGTTCCATTCGCAACATCGACTAGCCAACTTCTCGTTCCTGACCACGCTTCGAGCGACTGATTGGTAACGGGAAGTCGGCTTGCGGGAAGTTATCGCCGCTGCTAAATTACACGCAACTCGAAATCGCTAGACTCTTGCCTTGGTCGCCATCGCTCGGTCGGTCATTCTGGCTACAAATTCGGTTTTTCCGTCAATATAGGCAGAGCGATTGTCCTTGAATTCCAACGCAAGTGCCTGCTTTAGATCGCCATATTCTTTTGCCTCTTCAGGGTGGGCGCGAAGGTAGTCTCTGAAGGCCAGATGCTTTTGAAACTCTCGACTTTGTGGTGGGCAGACATAGAGATGATGAGGAGAATCCTGCGCAGGAGCCAGGAAAGCCTCACGTCCTGGAATGCCAAGGTCCCCTTGGTAGACATAGCCAATGTCTGCAAGCCGATCGATAGCTGCTGGAAGGTCTGCCTCATCCGCCAGAAGCACGTCGATATCGATGATGGGCTTCGCTGCCAGATGCGAAACGGCAGTGCTGCCGACATGTTCTATGGCGGCGGCCATGCTGCCAAGCGCCCTCGCCAGCCGTTCGCGAAAGAACCGGAAGAGTGCGGGCCAGCTTGGATCGTACTCTACGACGATCACTGTGGTTGGCATGGGTGCTTTCAGTATATTTGCGCCAGTCTCGACTGCCGTGGTTCGCTCGCTGTAGACCGTGAAGAAGGGAACCCCAAAGCACGATTTTGCAGGCTTTTCGAAACCCGCTTGACACTCGCAGTTGGCAGCCGATATAAAAATCGCGCTGGAAGAAACGTGGAAATGTTCCATCGAGAGAACATCTCCAGTCATTTAAGAAAAGGTTTACTTAAGGGTTTGGAAACATGACTGTCTTTTTGGGATTCAATCCGAAACTTACCTGAGTAAATGTTTTCCCATAGGGCACTGGGCTGCGTGGCAAGGACTTTTTAGAGGAGCGTTATGACTGTTTTTTATAAAACCACAGTGAAATTAGGAGTGTTCCTGATCCTCCTTTGTTTGGGCTCGATGATCGCTGTAGCCCAGATCAACACCGGATCGATGGCAGGAACCGTGACCGACTCCGGAGGCGGCGTCATTCCCGGAGCCCAGGTGACTGCGACCGAGCGACAGTCAGGTTCGGTCTACAAGACCACGACCTCGTCTTCGGGTGCGTATGTCTTCACCTCGCTGCGTCCAGGCAACTACGACATCAGCGTTACCGCTCCCACCTTCAAGGCAGCGCAGGTCACCGGATTGCCGGTCTATGTAACCACGCGTGCCTCGCATGACTTTATGCTGTCGGCCGGAGCGGTCAGCGAGACCGTAACGGTGGTCGCCAACGGTCCGTCGCTGGAGACGGAGACCTCGGACGTCGGCACGGTGCTGACAGAAGCCCAGGTGCAGGATCTGCCGTCTCTTGCTGGCGGTGCCATGCGCTCCCTGGTGGCGCTCACCCTCCTGACTCCTGGAGCGGTGGGAACGGGTACGAATGGCGGCACAACCTATGTCAAGATTGGTGGCGGCCAGACCTTTGGCAGCGATAACCTGCTCGATGGCATCAGCACGCAGCGCTCCGAGAATGGAACCGGGTTCTTCGACCAGATGACGCCCTCTCTCGACGCCATCGAAGAGTTTCGCGTAGAGACCCTGGCATTGCCTTCATACCTGGGACGCACCACTGGCGGTATTGCCAACTTCAAGACCCGGTCAGGCACAAACTCGTATCACGGTACGGTGTACGACTACTTCAAGAACACTATCTTCGACGCGAACAACTGGTTCAATAAGGGCAACGCGATCATCAATGGCGGTACCCAGGATTCGTTGGTGGCTTTCCGCCGCCCCTCCGACATGCACCAGGACTATGGTGTGACCCTGGGTGGCCCGGTTTATATCCCGCACGTCTATAACGGCCGGGACAAGACCTTCTTCTTCTTCAGCTTTGAGCAGGTTCCCAGCAGCTTTGGCCATACCGTTCTTTCCACGGTTCCGACCGATGCGCAACGCGGATTGCTCAACGGCAGCAACGGAGCGATCGGTGATTTTTCCGCCACGCTCGGCGCTCCGGTCGCCGGTCTGACGAATCCCTGCACGGGGAATCCCATTCTCTCCGGACAGATCTTCGACCCCACGACGACCACGCGTGTGAATGGCGTGGAATGCCGTATGCCCTTCGTCAATAACCAGGTGCCGATCGGTCGCAGCCAGATCGCAACGCAGGTCCTCGCTCTGATTCCGCGCCAGAACTATGTCGGCAGCGGAACGCAGAACTACTCCTACGCGACCAATGAGGTAGTCAATCAGGTTGCCGATTCACTGCGTATCGACCAGAACTTCGGCACGCGCCATCACCTCTTCGCCTTCGGCAGCGCTCGTGAAAACTTCGACTCCGGTGTTGCGGATCTTCCGGGGCCGGTGAACAGCGGATCGCAGTTGCAGGACTTCTATGCCAAGCTGATTCGTATCGGATACGACTTCACGATTACGCCGCACCTCATCAACCAGGTCACCTTTGGCGGCAATCGCATCAACAGTTTTAATAGCGCTCCGGCTTCTCTCCTGGGGATCAACTACGACGCACAGCTAGGTATTCCAAACACCACCTCTCCGGGGACCACGTTCCCGACCTTCAACATTGGCGAGAACCTGCCCGCACTGGGAAGCCCGAACTTTGACGACAACGTCGACAACGCTCTTCTGCTGGACGACAACGTAAGTTGGCAGAAGGGGCAACACAGCCTCCGCTTTGGCGGTACGTACCGGTGGCAGCAGTTCAGCTACATCAATAACGGTCCGGCCGCGGGAACCTTCAACTTCGCTCGTTCACAGACAGCCGGTACCAATCAGGTGAATGCCGAGGCGGATAGCGGCAACGGTATCGCCAGCTTCCTGCTGGGGGCGCCGACTAATACCAGCCGCTCGCTGCAGATTCACTTTCCGCGCTGGATTCAGCACTATTACGCGGCTTATGCGCAGGACGACTGGAAGGCGCGGAGGAACCTGACAGTCAACCTCGGCTTCCGCTACAGCATCGACACTCCACGGCACGAGGCCGACGGCGATATCTCCAGCTTCGATCCGACGATCCCTAACCCTGCGGCAAACGGCATTCTCGGTGCGATGAGGTTCGGCGGTGTTGGCCCGGGACGCGATGGCAACAAAAATGAGCAGTTTGCCTCTACCTACTATAAGAATTTCGAGCCCCGCGTCGGCTTCTCCTATGCTCCGGGCTGGTTGCACGATAGCTTTGTGATCCGCTCAGCTTACTCGATCATGTACGGTCCTTTGATCTATGCCGACTACGGGCAGGGCCTGAGCGCGGGCTTTACGACCGTAACTCCTGGTGAAACTACGGATGGTTTTGTTCCTTCCGGCGCGCTGGATGCGGGTCCTCCTCCACTGTCACTGACGCCGACGATTGATCCAGCGCTCCTGGTTGGCGGTGCCTCCGTTGCTGACTATGTGGCGAAGACCGATGGCAAGCCGGCGATGGTGCAGAACTGGACACTCGAGACACAAGCCCAGCTCGCTCCCGACCTCATCCTGACGATTGGCTATCTCGGAGAACGTGGAACGCGGCTTCGGTCGCTGGTCTACTGGGCCAACTCGATCAACCCGTCGAACTTTGGCCTGGGAGATACCATCACCGCGCCGGTGCAATCCGCTGCAGGGGTTGCGGCTGGAATTACCGCACCCTACGCTAACTTCTTCAACATCACGAATGGGGTGGTAGGCCAGGCACTGCTGCCGTTCCCGCAGTATGGCTATCTCAATAACGATAGCTACCTGCAGGACCGTGGGCAGTCGACCTACAACGCTATGGAAGTAAAACTGGAGCGCCGGTTCCGTGATGGTCTCAATTTGCTGATGTCCTACACGTGGTCCAAGACCTATACAGACGCCGATTCCATTCAGCCCTACCAGGCCACGGTGCTGGGACAGAGTGGAACGCAAAACCCCTATAACCTCAAGGCCGAGCGGGCACTCAGCACGCAGGATGTGCCTACGAACTTCGTAATCAGCTACCTGTATGAGCTGCCGGTCGGCAAGGGCAAACGGTTTCTTGGAACCTCAAACCCATTGGTCAATGCTTTGATCGGCGGATACCGTGTCGGCGGAGTTCAGCGTTACTTGAGCGGGCAGCCCATCGGTTTCTTCGGTGCGCTGGGAGTCCCGTACTTCGATGGCGCAATCCGGTTCAGCCGCGCGGTAGGCACCGATATCGAGACGCCAGCAGCAGCAAGCGGACGCTATAACCCACTGGCCTATGTGTCTCCGGCCGGAAATAATACGAACCTCTACAACCCCACCGGTTTCTGGAACCGCAATGCGTTCATCGACGTCAACGATGCAGCGCACCGCGGAACCGGTCCCTTCCACTTCGGCGACCTGCCTCGCAATACGGCGGAGGTGCGCACACCGGCCTTCTTCAATGAAGATCTAAACCTCAATAAGCACATTCCGATCCATAATCAGATCAGTGCCGACCTGCGGTTGGAGGCTTTCAACGTCTTCAATCGGCATGGATGGGGGAAGCCTGATTCGGGCATCAACGATATCAACTTCGGGCAGGTCACCAGCCTGAACGATGCGCCAAGAAGCATGCAGGTTGTGCTGAAGATCCGTTACTAACAGGGTAGTACGAGCAGGCTGTTGTTCAGCCTGCTCGTACTGTTTTTCTTCTTTGGATTACCTCGTTGAAAAGGAATGAGCATGAACAGAATTCTTGGTACCTTGATCGTTTTTGCGAGCGCCTCGCTTGCACTGCAGGGAGCACTCGCACAAGAGAAGGGGAGTGCTCCGCAGGCGCTGACTCTTTCGGGAGAGTACGCGGGAACGCATGATCCATCGATCGCCGTCGATCATGGAAAGTACTATGTCTTTGCGACGGGCGCAGTGCGGCCACCTCGTGTCGAGAGCGCTCCTCCGACACCGCCGGTTCCCGGAGCCGCACGCCCCTCGACAGCCCAACTGCCGCAACTAGCGATTCGTTGCTCGCCGGATCTGAAGGTATGGAAGCGATGTGGCGCGATCTTTCCTTCGATTCCCACATGGATTCAGCAGATGAGCCCGGAGACGCAGGAGCTATGGGCTCCGGATGTCTCCTACTTCGATGGCCTGTATCACCTCTACTACGCGTTTTCGGCCTTCGGGAAAAACACCTCCGGCATTGCGCTGGCGACCAATGAAACGCTTGATCCCTCAAGCCCTAAGTACAAGTGGGTAGATCGCGGATTGGTACTCCGTTCGCTCGCGACGGATGACTTCAACGCTATCGATCCCAATCTCATTCTTGATAGCAAGGGTGAGGCGTACCTCTCGTTCGGCAGCTTCTGGACCGGCATAAAGATGCGCCACCTGGACCGCCATACCGGACTGCTCTCAAAGACAGATGAGAAGCTCTACTCATTGGCTTCGCGCCGGCCAGGCTCTCTGGCTCAACCCCGCAACCCCAACCTCCCTCCTGACACGGAAGCGATCGAAGCACCGTTTGTCTTTCAGCACGGAGGGTATTACTACCTCTTCGTCTCCTGGGATCTATGCTGCCGAGGCCTGAAGAGCACCTACCGCACGATGGTCGGGCGATCTACTTCGGTTACCGGGCCTTACGTAGATCGCGACGGAAAGCCGATGCTGGAAGGCGGAGGATCGCCGCTGCTGCAGGCTAACGGACAATGGCTTGGACCAGGTGGTGAGTCTCTGCTGCATCTCGATCATGAAGACCTAATCGTCTTTCACGCCTATAGCGCAACGGATGGCCATCCCGCCTTGCACATCTCAACTCTGGGTTGGAAAGACGGGTGGCCCGAAGCAGCGTTAGAAGGAGACAGCGCGAAGTAGGATTGCCTCTTGGAATATGCTGAAGGCCGAATCGGAGATCCTGTTTTAGATCGCAGCCAAAATCGATGCACTCATAGCTCTTTGTTATGTTTCACCACAGAATCGTCATCCTGAGCGAAGCGTCCCAGCTTTTGGGGACGCGAAGTCGAAGGACCCCGAGAGTTGCCATCTTGCCCGAGCCTTTTGCACCTTTTCTACCTCAAGCGCTCGAGCCTGAGCTCTCGTGCGGGAAAGGTCCCGACATCTTGGGTGATATCAAGTCTCTGGGGGTCCTTCGACTACGCGTCCCCAAATGCGGGACGCTCCGCTCAGATGGTATGAAGAGCGGCGTACCTTCCTGGTACGTGCTCGAGGCACAGATAATCCATCCGGAGGAAGATACGCCATGCAGACCCACGTA
>NZ_JACHIO010000012.1 GCF_014203225.1 Granulicella mallensis
GCAACGCTTCCTTGATCCGTTCATACTGCGCCTCTGTCAGTTCCATCGGTACGAACAGGTTAACAGAAGTCTAGCCAATAGTGTGAACACGCCCTAGACACAAATGTCATCTCAGAAACGAGGCGCCCCAGTAGACATGGGGCTGTACTCGCATGGCTGGCAAATCAGCCTGCAAATACGATCTTTCTGCCTTCAATTGCATTTCTGGAATTACAGCGAGGCGTTGAACTCACGCGACTTCAAAATTCGGACAAAGCAAGGGAGATCGAACGCTGGGTTGATGAAGTTGCAAAAACCGCAAATATTCTGAGCTTCGATCTCTCTGCTGCGCGTGACTATTCCCGTTTCGCAAGTCGAAAGCCCGAATTTGTCTCAGAAGATGCGATGATCGCCGCCATAGCACGCACACAAGACCTCACCATAGCTACACGCAACGTGCGGGATTTCAAAAATCTCGACGTCCCGACGATCAATCCCTTCGAGTATCGTCCTTAGAAGATTGCCCATACCCCATTCATGCGCGTTCTTTGCGCATGAATGGGGCAGCAAAACTCCAGCTAACCCCGACGCACCTCTCACCCCATATTCTCAATCATCCGGCTGGCGAACTCACTCGTCTTCGCCTTCGTCGCACCCTGCATCTGCCGCTCGAAATCATACGTCACGAACTTCTGCTGAATGGTCTTCTCCATCGAGCTTTCGATCAGCCGCGCGGCCTCACTCCAGCCGAGAAAATCGAACATCATCACCCCCGAAAGCATCACCGATCCCGGGTTGATCACATCCTTGTCCGCATACTTCGGCGCCGTTCCATGCGTGGCTTCAAACACCGCATAGCCATCGCCGATGTTCGCGCCCGGAGCGATCCCCAATCCGCCCACCTGCGCTGCCGCGGCATCGGAGATGTAGTCGCCATTGAGGTTCGTCGTCGCGAGCACGCTGTAGTCTGAAGGCCGAATAATGATCTGCTGAAAGATCGAATCCGCAATACGGTCATTCACCAGGATCTTGTTCTTCCACTGCCCATTGCCGTGCGTCGCTCCGATGCTCGCCACCACATCGCGCACCTCCTGCACGATGCTCTCGCCAAACTCCTTCGACGCGAACTCGATTCCCGGCTCCACCAGCGCCGCATTCTCCTCCGGCGTCAGCTTCGGATTCTGTTCGAGATTCCCCAGAATCCAGCTCTCCCGCTCGGTCACGGTATGCGCACGAAACTCCTGCATCGCCACCTCGTAGCCCCACTCGCGAAACGCGCCCTCGGTGAACTTCTGAATGTTCCCCTTGTGCACCAGAGTCACCGTCTTGCGTTGGTGGTCGATCGCATACTGAATCGCCGCGCGCACCAGACGCTTCGATCCCGTAATCGAGATCGGCTTCACGCCCACACCCGAGTCCAGCCGCACCTTCTTCTTCGTGCCCTTCAGCATCTCGTCATTCACGAACGCAATGAACTTCGCAGCCTCCGGCGTTCCCTCGCGGAACTCGATGCCCGCATAGATGTCCTCAGTGTTCTCCCGGAAGATCACCACATCCAGCTTCTCCGGCGACTTCACCGGGCTCGGTACGCCGCTGTAGTACTTCACCGGCCGCACGCACTGGTACAGATCCATCAACTGCCGCAGCGCCACATTCAGGCTGCGAATCCCACCGCCCACCGGCGTCGTCAACGGCCCTTTGATCGACACGCGAAAGTCCACCGTCGCCTTCACCGTATCGTCCGGCAGCCAGTTCTGCGTCTTACGATAGCTCTTCTCTCCCGCCAGCACCTCGAACCACTTCACCGAGCGCTTGCCGCCATAAGCCTTCTCAACCGCCGCATCGAACACCCGCTGCGACGCCTTCCAGATATCGCGTCCTGTTCCATCGCCTTCAATGAACGGAATGATCGGATGGTCCGGCACGGTGTACTTGCCGTTGGCATACTCAATCGCCTGTCCATCGCTGGGTACGGGAATGTCGTTGTAGCTGGTCTGCATAGGTTGGGCCCTCCTTCAAGATGCCGCCCAACCTACCACCGTCAAAATGCAACTGGCAACGGGTTTACTCACAAGCCGAGCGATAAACGCGCACACCTCCCCTGAACATGCCCTCATTTCACCGATGCTATTCTGGTCAGGAACTAGTCAGGAGAGGGACATGGCGAGCTGGCAACTTCAGGAAGCGAAAGCCAAATTCAGCGAAGTGATCGACACGGCAGAGAAAAAAGGGCCGCAGATCGTCACGCGCCACGGCGTGGAAACAGCCGTGATCGTACCGATCAACCAATGGAAGCAGTTGCTAAAGAATCAAAACTCGCTTGCCAACCGAGATGAGCGGACAGAGCAGCAGCGGCGCGATGACTTCCTTGCTTTACTGCGATCCGCACCGGACTTCGAAATTCCCGATCGTCACCGCGAGCGGCTGGAACAGAGAAAGGCACAGAAGCGGCGTGTATCTGCTTGACACAAACTGCATCTCCGAACTGCGCAAGATTCGTCCGCACGGCGCGGTGCTGTCATGGTTCAATGCTCAGTCGCTAGATACCCTTGCGCTGCCCTCTGTCACAATCTATGAACTGCACAGCGGTGCACAGCGAACGAGGAGACAAAATCCTGCAAAGGCTGATGAAATTGCGGCATGGATTGAGAGCGTTATTCGCTCAATCGTAGTCCTGCCGTTTGGCACGGCCGAGGCACACATGGCCGCAGACTTTATGGACAGGAAATCAGTTGACCTCCTGCCGGACGCAATGATTGCAGCCACAGCGGCCATTTACGATCTCACGCTGGTAACGCGAAATACGCGCGATTTCCTGAGCTTCCCTGTGCGATTGCTCAATCCGTTCATAACGTAGTCCCATTGAAGGGACGCACAAAGAGGGCCGGCAATTGCCGGCCCTCTTTGCTTGTTTCGTAAGCGGAGCTTAGAACTGGCCCCACAGCAACTGGTTATAAACATCGTGGTGGAACTGGATCTCCGACGGCTTGACGATCGTACCCAGCAGCCGTGCGCAGCGATCGGCCGACGCCTGCTTCAGGTCCGCGTAGCGAGCCTTCACATCCTCACCCAGCAGCTCGCTCGTCCACTCCGCATTGCGGAAGTCTTCGAGAGCCGTATAGATGTTATCCGGCAGATACCGCTCAGCCTGGCGCAGGTTCTTGATCTTCGACGTGTTGCCCTGCAGGCCGCTCTTGAACACCGAGTACAGCACCATGTACGGGTTCGCATCCGGTCCAACCGAACGAACTTCGACGCGTGCCGACTTCTCGTTGCCGATCGGAATACGAACCATCGAGCCGCGATCCGTCGCCGAAGCCTTGATCTGATTCGGAGCTTCGAAGTGAGGATCGAGGCGGCGATACGCATTCACGCTGGCGTTCAGCAGCAGGCAGATGTCGTTGCCGTGGGTCAGGATCTTGTCCACAAAACCCCACGCAAACTTCGAGACCTTCTCCTCGCCCTTCGGATCCCAGAAGAGGTTCTTGCCGCTCTTGTTGGTGATCGAAACGTTGGTGTGCATGCCCGAACCGTTCACGCCCGTAACCGGCTTCGGCAGGAAGCTCGCCGTCATGCCCATCTGGGTCGCAACCTGGCGGCAGATCAGCTTGTAGAGCTGGATCTGGTCGGCAGCCGCCACCACATCGCCGTACGAGTAGTTGATCTCGAACTGCGAAGGCGCAACTTCCGGGTGATCCTTTTCATTCTCGAAGCCCATCGCGCGCTGCACTTCAGCGGTCGTATCGATGAACTCGCGTAGCGGGTCGCCCGGCAGTGAGTGGTAGTAGCCGCCCTGGTTGACGTACTCGAACTTGCCCGTCTCGTGGAAAGTGCGCTCCGCATCGATGCCGTCGAACAGGAAGCCTTCGATCTCGTTGGCGGCGTTCAGCGTGTAGCCGTTCTTCTCGAACTGCTCCGTGGCAAAGCTCTTCAACACACCGCGCAGGTCGCCCGAATAGTGTTCGCCGTTCTTGTCGATGACTTCGCCGAACACCAGCACTTTACCCGAACCGAACACATCGGCCGGCGTCCAGTAAAACGCGCTCCAGTCGAGGCCCAGGCGAAGATCACTCTCACGCTGCGCCGTAAAGCCGCGAATCGAGGAGCCGTCGAACGTCAGGTTGTCATAGCTCTTGATCAGGAACTTCTTGTCGTAGTCGAGCATGTGCAGGCGGCCTTCGAGGTCCGAAAACAGAACCGTCACAGCCTTGATGCCGGGTGTATCCGCAAGATACTTCAGGCGCTCTTCCTGGATGACGTCGGCAGCTACACGCTTCTTGCGCTGGTCTTTAGCCTGCAGATTGAGGTCTTCCAGCTCTTCGTAGGACAACTCCAGAAAATTGCGAAATTCGCTCGACATGGCACTCCTTGGGATGACAGCTTTTGCTGCCGGGTGATGGATTTTTGCAAGAACGGTGCAGGGGGAACAAATTACCGAGGCCGCGGGCAACCTTAGGGCCACATCTAAAGTTAGCAGAAATTCATCGTCAAGCAACATCGTTCCTTCGCGGTTTTTGCTGGGTTCTTGCCTACAGCCTGCAACACCGTCGCCGTTGAGGCTTGACCGCCTTTGCCGTTGAGGTTGCGATGTTGTGGCCGTTGCTTGTTTTTCGCCGTCATCCTGAGCCACCGGCGAAGGACCCCCGCATTCGTACCGGCACAAACGGGCGCGGGCCCCATCAGCTAGTCCCACCTTTCGGGCCGATCACAAAGACAAGCAGAGTCCAAACCTTATAAGGGGGGCATCCAATGGCGCGCAGCGCGTTCCGTGACGCTTCAGCGTCACGGAGACGGAGGGAGCCGTAGCCTTTAGGCTACGGAATTCAGGTCTAGCAAAGATGCGGCCTTTAGGCCCGGCCTTCTTTCGGCTATGCGCAAAAGGCCCACACCTAAACCCAAGCCCTTCGCATCGTTGATTCTGCTCTTAAAGCCCCGCGCGCTCCGCCTCCCCAACCATCAAACATCGCGCCCTCTCCCTCTCACGAATCCCCAGCATTCTTCAGACCATCTACTACACTGGTAATGGAATCGAGACCACAAAAAATGACCTCTAAAACGACCCGCGTCGCTCTCATCCAGATGTCCTGCGCCCCCTCCACCGAGGCCAACCTCGCGAAGGCCGTAGCCCGCGTGCGCGAGGCCGCCGAAAACGGCGCCAAACTCATCTGCCTGCCGGAGCTCTTCCGCGCGCAGTACTTCTGCCAGCGCGAAGACCACGCACTCTTCGACATCACCGAGTCCATCCCCGGCCCCTCCACCGCCGCCCTCAGCGAAGTCGTGCGCGAGCACAAGCTCGTCGTCATCGCTTCCCTCTTCGAGCGCCGCGCTCCGGGCCTGTATCACAACACCGCGGCCATCCTCGACCACACCAGCGCCGCGCCGGACAACCTCGCCGCGATCTATCGCAAGATGCACATCCCCGACGACCCGCTCTACTACGAGAAGTTCTACTTCACGCCGGGCGACCTCGGCTTCATGGCGCAGAAGACCTCCGCCGGCCCCATCGGCACGCTCGTCTGCTGGGACCAGTGGTATCCCGAAGGCGCACGCGTCACCGCGCTCAAGGGCGCCGAGACGCTCTTCTTCCCCACCGCCATCGGCTGGCACCCCAGCGAGAAGGCCGAGTACGGCGAGCGCCAATACGACGCCTGGCAGACCATCCAGCGCGCCCACGCCATCGCGAACGGAGTCTTCGTCTGCGCCGTCAACCGCGTAGGCCACGAGCACGGAGACGTCGAGCACAACGGCGTCATGATGCAAGGCCCCGGCGACCACACCCCGGCCACCGGCCTCGAGTTCTGGGGCGGCAGCTTCATCGCCGATCCCTTCGGCCGCATCCTCGCCAAGGCCTCGCACGACAAGGAAGAGATCCTCTACGCCGACCTCGACTCCAGGGAAGTGGAGATCACCCGCCAGCACTGGCCCTTCCTCCGCGACCGCCGCATCGACGCCTACGGCGGCATCACCAGCCGCTTTCTCGACTAGCACGACAGCGCTTCGAACAACAGCACCATTGTTCGAAGCGCTCGCTACTTTCGTCGTCGTTGCTTATTTCGTCGTCGTTGCTTGTTTTCGTCGTTGCTTGTTTTCGTCGTCATCCTGAGCGGTACGCGAAGGCCCCCCGCATTGGTGCCACCCCAGACGTCAGGGGTGGCACATCGCATTTGGCGTGCCCCTACTGCACCACCACGTCCTCCCGCGCCCCCACCGCCACAATATTCACTCGCACCTCCTGCGCCTCACGCTCCGGCTCGACAGCCCCCAGCATCTTGAACAACTGCTGGACATACTTCAGCCGCGTCTCAAAGTCGGCAATCATCTGCACGGTCGCCGCCTTACCTCGCTCGCCACTCGCCACCACCTGCGGACGCACCGCATCCAATCCCTCGCGCATCTTCTCCGCCAGAATATTCAGCGTGATCCCCGCATGGGCCATCGCCTTGCGGATCAACATCTCTGTGATGGGCCCCTCGATCCGCGTGGTCGGATGATCCGCTCGCTTCGCAGGAAATCCTGCGTCCAGTGCCGCCCGCCTCTTCGTCTTGCCATCCATCAAGCCCGCTACATAGAGCTCGTAACGGCTCTTCGCAACCTCTCCTGAAGGCTCCCGAGTCAGGGCCTTATGCAGCAGCGCCTCGGTAACAGGCCCTTCGATACTCCTGCCCGGATGACGCGCCTGATTCTTGGAAAACCCCGCAGCCAGCGCCGCCTGCGACTTCGTCTTGCCATCCATCAGGCCATCAACGTACAGCTCATAGCGATTCTTACCCGGCTGCGCTTCCTGCTGTACCTCAGCGCCAGGAATAACCTTCAAACAACGTGCAGTAGCCATAAAATCTCCAATAAAAAACACCCTCTACGGGTGTGAGTTCACTTTCGCCTTTGCTTTTGCTCTTGCTCTTGCTTTTGCTTTTGCTTTTGCTTTTGCTTTTCTAGTTGTCATTCCCGGAGGGAATCTGCTGTCTTCCGCACCAGCAAGCATCCTGACAAGCCACACCCATCCGTGCCACAACCCACTGGAATCCCACCGGGGCTTCATCGCAAACCAGAAGCTCTACTCGCCATACAAGGCCCAGCGAGACAGGCACAACGGATTGTCACCCACTATGCCATCCCGCAAGCGCCCGGCCAAGCAAATTGCGGTTAGAAATCCGCCTCTTCCTTAACGTCGAGGGGATTAACGATCACACCACCAGCACAAGGTCATGCGTCTTCGCCAGCTTCCGCGCAAACTCAAGTCCAATCCCACTGGAGGCCCCGGTAATCACCGCAACAAGCTTCGTCGGCGCCATTTTCATTCCTTCGTTAGAAACACTTCTCAGGTACCATGCGTCTCTAGGATAGAACCGCGACTGCAACATCCTGGCAACTATCGCATCGACCCTCGCGAGAGGTATCGTGTAGCAACGCGACCTCAAAACCGGCCCAGGGCCGCATTCATTTCAGCGCCTTCGCGCTGAGAAAGTCAGACGGAATATGATCCTCGCGCTCGCACTGCTCGCTCTCTTCGCGCCACAGCAAACAGCGGACCCGACTTTGCCTCCCGCAACTGCCCATGTTCGTTACACCGTCGAAGGTCACGGCGTTCAAACCTACAACTGCACGGCTCAGAACGGCGGCTTCGCCTGGGTCTTTGAAGAGCCCGCGGCAGGACTCTTCGATCCCACCACCCACCAGCAGATAGGCGTGCACACCGCCGGCCCCACGTGGACCTGGAGCGACGGCAGCTCCATCACCGGCAAGGTCCTGCAGTCCAAGCCCTCCGACAACCCGGCAAACATCCCCTGGCTCCTGCTCGAGACGCACCCAACCGGCACCACCACCGGCGCCCTGTCGAACATCACCTTCGTACGCCGCTCCGAGACCCAGGCCGGCCAGGCCCCCACCTCCGGCTGCGACGCGAAGAATGTGAACGTAGTCCTCCGCGTCCCCTACGCAGCCACGTACACCTTCTACAGCACGAACTAACGAAACCGAGATAGATTACCCAGCTGTTTTGTTCACATCACCCACCGAAACGTCATCCTGAGCGAAGTGTCTCGCGCTTTTGCGAGACGCGCAGTCGAAGGACCCCGAAAGATTTTATCTCGCCCAGAACGTTGGGAACTTTTCAAGCACGAACGTTCAGGCTCGAGCGCTTGAAGTAGCAAAGGCCCGAGAGGTATAGCCAGGATTACAACCCTTGGCCTCCATGTGAGCTACAACTATTTATTCGTAATTACTGATAACACCATCTTGCGCGAATGACATATTCGAACTAGACCATCACTACCCAGGCAACCGAGCTGTGAACTAGTCCGAGAGCATCGGCAAAACTCAGTGGAAGTTACAATAAAAGCGAACTGGCACCCGCTCTCACCCACATGGGGGTACTGGCTCAACATCAGGGTTTAAGGTTGAGTCCATGCGCAAACGCGTCCGTCGTTCGTTGCAGGTGGTGATTGTGACTGGACTGATCTGGAGTACAGCTCAGGCCCAGCAAAGTAACGCCGTACCTCAACTCGCTTTTGAGACCGCGTCGATCCGGCCCTCCCAACTGACTCCGGGTTGTTTCAGCACGCTGCCGCCTGGCGGTGTGCAGTACGCGGATACCTGTATCACGCTGCGCAACTTGATCCAAATCGCTTACAGCACAAGTTACATCGATGGTGGCGGCAAAGCGGTCGACACTAATTATGACCTTCGTGCGACTACTCCGGACGGCAAGCCGTGGACCTTCGACATGATTCGTCCCATGATGCAGCAGTTGTTGAGAGAGCGTTTCCACCTCAGTACCCATGCAGGCAAACGCGAGCTCTCCGGCTACGGTCTGTTCGTGGCCAAGGGCGGCCAGAAGTTGCATCCCGTCGCGCCTGAATCCGTGACGCAGGGGCAAAAAGCTGGGGAGTCTTCACAAAACTTCAGCGCCCCGGGCTATGTACAAGGACGCGGCGTGAACCCGGGTGGAATCGCCCGCCTGTTTTCAATAGTGGAGCATGCTCCGGTCGTCGATCACACGGGTCTCTCAGGTCTTTTCAACATCGACCTCAGTTACGCCCCCGACAACAGCACCGACTCGAACCTGCCATCTTTCTTCACTGCCATCGAAGAACAACTCGGACTCAAACTGAAGCCTGAAAAGGTCACGGTGGACACGGTAGTCATCGACCACCTTGATGACACACCCACACCAAATTAGTCGTATCACGGCTTCAACGTAGGGCCCCTGAATGAATATTGCTAAGAGAGGCTTCCGTTTACTAATCAGGAGAACGCTTTTGGAGTGCCGTGCATTCCTCGAAAGTCCTTTTTTCGACAACTCCCCTTCAGATTGCCAAAAACACCACATTGCGGGAAACCACAAGCCGCTAGAGTAAATCTCCTGCAGGTGTATACGCCGTCAGAATCACCCGTCCCAGCGGCATGTTCACCATGTGAAACCCATCCGGCGTCGCCCCAAACTTCTCTATCTCACCACCCGCTACATTCTGCCGGATGGACACGACCTCGAATGCCAGTGGTTTGCTGGGCGGGACTGCTTGATTTGATTGCGCAGTCGCCAGACCTGCGCAGAGTGTTGCGGCGATACACAGCTTGCCGATCATGCGATTCCTACTGCCCCACTTCCGCTTTATCGATCTGGCTGAGCAGGCCCTTCTCGAACTCCGCGTAGGTCTTCGATTCGTCGTATCCATTTTTCACCCAGCGCCAGTGGCCCTGCTTATCGATGATCCATGTACGTGGCACATAATTCTGGGCCCCCTCATAGGAGAACGCCGCCAGAACCGGGAAGGTATATCCCTGCTTTTGCATGAACGGCAGTACCTGCCCCGGATTCTCGTCGACGTTGAAGCTCACCACAGTAAGGTCTTTGCGGTCCTTCACCTTGTCATAGAACTTTT
This sequence comes from Granulicella mallensis, assembly GCF_014203225.1. Classification (GTDB taxonomy): domain Bacteria; phylum Acidobacteriota; class Terriglobia; order Terriglobales; family Acidobacteriaceae; genus Granulicella; species Granulicella mallensis_A. Next base: position 9,861 of record NZ_JACHIO010000012.1, read on the forward strand.
GCAGCAGAGCGTCCTGCAGGTGGCACGGCCCGCACCACGTGGCCCATGAAACGACCACCACAACCTTGCCCGCAAGATCCCCTTGTCTCCACTTCTTGCCCGAGAAATCCGACAACTCGAAGGAGGGCATCTCCTTCCCAACCTTTTCCCAATCGCCCTCCTGCGCGGTTGCCACGCCCTTCGGTGTGGAGGCGGGTTTGCCCGCGGCCGAGGTTCCATCCCGCTGCGTAGCGTCCGCGTCAGCTACAGGCGCCGGAGGATTCCACAAGGCCCAAGCTGTCTCCGTGCCTCCCTGCCTGGTCCACAGCGTATGAAATTCTGCGGTCAGATCGTCGCGCAGGATGCCCTGGGAATACGTTGGTGGCTGCGTGCGACTATCCAGCGCGGTCCGGTAATACACCAGCGCGTCTTCAGGGTGATGGTCGAGCGTGGCAAAGCGCGCTCGATTGGTCCAGTACTGCTCCAGGTCCTTTTTGTTCTCCGGCGGCGGCTCCTCGATCACCGCACGGAACTGCATAGCCTCTTCCGGCTTCCCGGCCAGCATGGCCGCCTTGAGAATCAAACCGAGATTATCGAGATCCATCGATACCATCTGGCGGTGAAAACGCTTAACGGTATCCGCATCCAGAGAGCTGCCCCACGACTCTTTGGTGTGGCCGCCGTTCTTGTAGGTCGAGGTCTTCTTCAGCAGTTCCAGCGCGCGCTCCGGCTGCCAGCCATGCTTCAGCAGGAACTTCGACGGCGCAGCCAGCCCATCCGACAGGATGCCGTAACCGCCGTACTCCTCCATGGACTTCAAATACCGGTCGACCGCCGCGAGCCCATCGGCCTCCGAAACGTATTCATCATCCTGCACCATGAAGAAAGGCTCCGTGCGCTGCAGGAAGGGGTCGTCTGGAAAATCCTGAAGAAACGCCTTCTCCTTTTCAATCCTCGCGGCTTCATAGGCTTTCCACGCGTCCGCATCCTTCTGCCCATCCGGAAGCAGGTGCTCTTTGTCCCAACGCTCCTGCGCCAGCCGCTCGGCCGGTGCCTCGTGGGGAAAGTCCTTCGCCGCCTGGCTCTGCATGCGCGCCAACTCCTCATTCGAGGCCCCGGCCAACTGATAGCCTGAGATCAGGAAGAGCCTCCAGTGCGCGTCCCCATGCGGCACAAGCTTCTGGAGCCGATCCAGGTCCTGCCGAATCTGTGCGCGCTCCGTCTCATGCTCACTCGGCGGCCGCGTGAGGAACTCGCGCTGCCACAGGATCTCGTAGTCTTCGAGCCGCTTCGGATCGGTCTGCTTCCCAAGCTCTGCACGCATCGCAACGCTAGTCTTTGCCAGCAGCGGCAGGTCTTTGCGCAGCTTGAATCCTTCGATCTGGTTCCCAAAATTTGCCGTGTCTACCCAGGAGGGGCACAACGCGTAAAACCTCTCGAGATTCTCCTTCAGCTTCGCGTCATCGGCATACTTTCCCCGCCAGTAGATGTTCGCGAGTTCAAACGAAGGCCATGGAAACTTTGGCGCTTTCGCCTGCGCCGCATTCAGTAACCGGATAGCCTCCAGCGGATCCTTATCTGCCAGCACCTTCCCGGCCAGCATCAAAGCCATCGGATCATCGGGATGCGACTTCGCATCGCTCACCCAGCGCTCACGCAAAGCCGCGAGAGGCGCTTCCCAATCGCCTGTGCCTGCTATTGCATAGAGTTGCTCGCGATAGAGCAGATACTCATGCGGATACTTCGCAAGCAGCGCATCGAGCACCTGATGTCTGAGTGCAGCCCGCTGCGTGATCGTGAGTTTGACGAGTTCATCCAGGGAAAGAGTGGTGTCGAGCGCCGCCCTTACTTCAGGAGCTTCGCAACCGTATGGTTTGGATGTCGTTTGACCATGCACGCTGACCGATCCAAGCGCGATAGCAATGAGAAGAAGGGACGCCGGACTGCGCATGACTGCTGACCTCGAACGTCAATGTCGCACATTTGCTCCAAAGCGCTTGAAGCACCTTCGAGCCACGCGCACTCATTAGACCACGCCCGCGAGGAACAGTAACTAATCTTTAAAAAGAATTTGATTTGAAAATGGGAACTGATTTAAGGGCAGGACAAACGCACAAAAAACGCAGGGAGGCGCCTTCACTTAGAGACAAACGACTACACCAAGCCACGAAGGGGCGCCCCCATTCCTAGTCGTTGGTTCACCGGAGAATGACAGCCTGTTCCCCACAGCGCGAAGCGCGTTCCCTGACGCTTCAGCGTCGCGGTTTGCGCTTCGCGCTATTCCGAATATCCCCATTCTTCGACTAAATTTTATCGCCCGCAAACATCAATGCTCAGCGAAATCTTGCCCGCAAAACCCACCCTCTCCAAAAGCTTCTTTAGAATGGGCTAGTGACAAAAAACTACCGCATGCCCGCCGAGTGGGCTCCGCACGCTGCCACCTGGATCGCCTGGCCCCATAACCCCGAGGACTGGCCCGGCAAGTTCCAGCCCATCCCTTGGGTCTACAGCGAGATCGTCCGCCACCTCTCGCAGGTCGAGGACGTGCACATCCTCGTCAACGACCTCCCCACCGAGAAGCGCGCCACCAGCATGCTGCGCCGCCAGGGGGCCAATCTCGCGCGTCTGCACTTCCACCACTGGCGCACCGATCGCGTCTGGCTGCGCGACTCCGGCCCCATCTTCGTCAAGAACGGCAGCGGCGAAACCGCGCTCACCAATTGGAAGTTCAACGCCTGGGCCAAGTACGACAACTGGCGCAACGATGACCTCATCCCCAGGCACGTCACCAAGCTCTACGGCATGACCAGCTTCGAGCCGGCCGTCACTCCTCCCGACGGCAAGAGCAAGCGCCTCGTCCTCGAGGGCGGCAGCATCGACACCAACGGTGAAGGTATCCTGCTCACCACCGAAGAGTGCCTGCTCAGCGAAGTACAGCAGCGCAATCCCGGCGTGTCGCGCGAGCAACTGGAGCAGGCCTTCCACGATTACCTCGGCATCGAGAAGGTCATCTGGCTCAACCGCGGCTGCGCGGGCGACGACACCCACGGCCACGTCGACGACATCACCCGCTTCGTCGCGCCGAACACTATCCTCACCGCCGTCGAGACCAACACCGCCGACGAGAACCACCTGCCGCTCGCCGAAAACCTCGAGCGCCTGCACGCCGCGCGCAATCTCAAGGGTCGCCCCTTCACCATCAAGACGCTGCCCATGCCCGCGCCCGTCCACTTTGAAGGCCAGCGCCTGCCCGCGAGCTATGCAAACTTCTACATCGCCAATGGCCTCGTGCTGGTTCCTACCTTCAACGATCCCAACGACCGCATCGCGCTCAATACGTTGGCCGAATGCTTCCCCACCCGCACCGTCACCGGCATTCACTGCACCGACTTCATCTGGGGCCTGGGCGCGCTGCATTGCATGACGCAGCAGGAGCCCGCTTAAGCAAAGCTCCTGTAGGTGTATAGCGAAGCCACGACACCTATGGCCGTTTTTCCCCAGAAAAACGGTACTGCACGCCCGATTCAACTTCCCAGTAACAGGAGATTTGCTTTAAGTATGTCGAAGCCCTGGCCTCCACCACCCGATCTCGAATCGATTCAAGACCTCATGCGCGCCGCAGACCCCGAAGGCCACATCGCCGAAGGGGCTCCAGCCGATGAGTACGAACCCGAAGAAGAACAACTCTTCGCCGCGATCGCACACTTCCCCACCGCCGACCTGCTGGCCGCCAGGCTGCTTCCGATCCTCGAAGAGATCTGGCGCAAAAGCTTCAACCTCGACGAGACATCTCTGACCTCACGCCGCCCCGCACTCGAAGGCCTGGCCCAACAGATCGAACACTTCTTCGGCCCCGCAGCCACACCGCAGGTTCGCTAGAGCGCGTCGTCAAACAGCTTGTGAAGTGAGCCGCGCCGTGCAAACAGTTTGTTGAAGCACGAACCGGAAGGGCCTGGCATCAGCCAGGCCGCCAAAGCAGCGTTCAATGGCTCACTCCTTTCTGCCGAAGGCTGGAGTGGAGCCCGCAGGGCGCAACGACTGAATTGCCTTCCTTCGCGCAGCCCAAGCTGCACATGGATCGCCGGAGACACATTCGAGGATGTGCCCACCCGTTTCGCCACAATCAAAGAAAACAATTCAGTCGCTCTGGCTACGCCTCCGCTTCAGCCTTCGGCAGAGTGGAAAGAGGCTTTGCCCGGGCTTTCCCGGCCCGGTTGAAACCGACCCTTCCGATTCGTGTCTCATCAAGCTGCTTGCATAGCTCAACTTCACTCCAACAATAAACTTGATGACACACACTAGAATCCCTTTTCCAGCACCACATGCGTAGCATTCTCCGTCACCTTGCGCTCCGTCACAGAGAACCCAAGCGCACGGAGATCAAGCCCTGCAAACAGGGCTTCACCTTGACCAAGCAGGACAGGCGAAAACGCAAGGTGAAGGGAATCTATCCACCCGGCCTGCAAATACTGCCGCACGGTGGAAACGCCTCCTCCGACCTTGATGTCCTTGTCACCGGCGGCTTGTTTCGCGCGTCGAAGCGCCTCTTCGATACCTCCGGTAACGAAATAGAAAGTCGTCCCACCCTGCATCACCAACGGTTCGCGCTCATGGTGAGTCAGCACGAAGGTTGGCGCATGGTACGGCGGATCGTCGCCCCACCATCCCTTCCATGAATCATCCGGCCACGGGCCGCGCACCGGACCGAACATATTGCGGCCAAGGATGAAGGCGCCAAAGTTCTCCATCGCCCCCCGCGCGAACGTATCGTCCACGTCGATCGATCCGCCTTCTTGTCCGTGCATCGCGTGGAACGTCTTTGTATGAAAGAACCATTGAAAGATCTCTGGACCGCGTTTGCCCAGCGGATCGTCCAGGCTCTGCTCCGTTCCCGCGCTGAAACCATCCAACGAAACACCAAATCCCGCAACTCGAACCTTTGGCATGTTTGCCTCTCCTTTGACAGTCGATACTACTCCCGGCGGTAACTACAGTTTGCCGCTCTAAATATGGCATAATGTAGAAGGGTGATAACGATGAGTGCTGCCAATGTCCAGATCGGCGACTGGCTGGGGGTCAAGGCTCCCTCGACAGATTCAGACATCCTTCGCCTTGTAGAAGGCCGCCTCGCCACCTCCGTGATCAAACGTCTGATGGGTTTTGGCCTTGAGCGTTCCGAGATTGACGAGGCTGTCATTCCCGCACGAACACTCCAGCATCGCCGCTCCCGGCGCGAAAAGCTGACGATGGAAGAGTCCGACCGCGTTCTCCGCATGATTCGCACGCTCTCTGCGGCAGAGGCAATCTATGGGAGCCGTGAGAGGGCACTGGCCTGGATGCGAAGGCCACAGCCGCGATTGGAAGAGAGAACGCCCCTCTCTCTTCTCAAGACAGATACCGGCAGCCGCCTGGTCGAAGAACTGCTCATTCAGATCGACGAGGGCATGTACCTCTAAATGGTGCTCTGGCGAATCAGCCGCTATCTCGATCTCAGTGGAATGGGCGGATTGCGAGCAAGCGCCCGCTGGCATCATCGCGGCCAGCCCGTGGTCTATCTGAGCGAGAATCCGGCCGCCGCTCTGCTGGAAGTCTGTGTCCACACCGCCTCGAACGATATCCCCCCGGAGTACACACTGCTGCGCGTCGAGGGGCCGGACCTTGCGACCGAAGCCATCACCCCCGAAACTCTTCCCGATGACTGGCGAATTCGATTCGACGCCACGCGGCAGCTGGGTACAGATTGGCTCCGCTCAAACCGGTCGGTCCTCCTGCGGATTCCGAGCGCCGTCGTGCCTCACACGACGAACTTTCTCTTCAACCCTCTCCATGAGGATGCAAAGGCGTTTCGCATCACGGAAGCGGCAAGCTATCCCTTCGATCCTCGCATCAAGTCGTGAGCGGCTCACCCAAGCGGAAAAGAACAGCATTCCGAGTCGGCGTATTATTTTCTGAAGAATCGCCGCCACACAGGACACGCGCCATCTGAAGAGGGCTATGAAGCGGGTAGGAGAGGAAGAATCATGATCTCTAACAGCGAAGTGATGGGTTTCATCCCAACCGTCGATGCTGTGCGGGCACGTGCCTTCTACGAAGGTGTCCTGGGGCTGCGCTTTGTAAGCGACGACCCGTTTGCTCTGGTCGTAGAGTCAAATGGAACCTTGATTCGAATCACCAAAAGCGGTGAGTTTAAGCCCGTTCCGCATACCATCCTGGGTTGGCGCGTAAAAGATATCGAGGAAGAAGTGCAAGCCCTGCACGCCCGGGGAGTGACCTTCAAGCGGTATCCTCCCATGTCCCAGAGTGATCTGGGCATATGGACAGCGCCGGGAGGAGCCCGGATCGCGTGGTTCCTCGATCCGGACGGGAATCTGCTTTCCCTCTCCCAGCACCCAGAAGATGAATAGAGCAGAATACCTATAGATGTACCCAGTGGCGATCATTTGAAGGGCACTTTTCCCTAGAAAAAGTGCCGGCCACGAGTACAAGCCCCAAAGGGGCGACATATCCCAGCCCAGGGTGGAGGCGGCTGGCGAGCGTTTTTGCTCGCCGTGTCGCCGGAACCCTGGGTTACAGCCCCAGAAAAGATAGAGCCCTGAAGGGGCGACCTATCGCGGCTGCACGATAGGGATTCTGCTCCAGGTCCCGGCCGGCGAAGGGTCAAAGATTCGGCATCACGCGGGAACCTCCAGATGCCATCCACGTATAAAAGGACATCGAGGTCATTCATGCTCAAGCGCTTCATCCCGATCGCGGGTTTGCTGTTGCTCGCATTCCTCGGCGAGGCCCAAAAGCCTGCCGCCCCCACCACCGATGCTCCCAGCTACACCCCAAGCGGCGACCTGATCGCGCCCATCCACTATCGCGAGTGGGTCTTCCTCACCTCAGGCATCGACATGTCCTACGACGCCGCGACCGCTCAGCCCTCTGCCCACCCCGTCTTCAACAACGTCTTCGTCAACCCAACCGCCTACCGCAGCTTCCTCACAACCGGCACCTGGCCGGACAAGACGACGATGGTTCTCGAAATCCGCGGCTCCGAAAATCCCGTGTCCATTAACAAGCGCGGCCACACCCAGACCTCTGAGATCAGGGGCTTCGAAATCCATGTCAAAGACCACGGCAAGTGGTCCTTCTACGACCAGGACGGAAACACCCCTTCGGCAAAGCTCATTCCCCCACCTGCCGACTGCTATAGCTGCCACGAGAATCACGGAGCCGTCGATACCACCTTCGTGCAGTTCTATCCCACGCTGCTCCCTCTTTCGAAGCAGAAGAACACACTCTCTCCCGCTTACCTGAAGGAAATGGCGGCTCCAGTCGCATCGAGCCCCACAAAGTAGTACAACGGGAGTCGATGTCCACCGCTACAATCCCAGACGACGAAGCCTTCATGCGACTCGCCATCGCCGAAGCCCGCGCTGCTGAAGCAGCCGGCGAAGTTCCCGTAGGCGCGATCATCGTCTCACCCGTGGGTGAGATCGTTAGCCGCGGCAACAACCAGGTTCTGCGCACCAACGACCCCACCGCCCACGCGGAGATCGTCGCTCTCCGCGCCGCGGGCCTCGCGCTGAGCAACTACCGCCTCCTGACCCCGGAAGGCGGCTGCACCCTCTACTGCTCGCTTGAACCCTGCGCGATGTGCGCCGGAGCCATCCTGCACGCCCGCATCGCACGCCTCGTCTTCGCCGCACGCGATCCCAAGGCCGGGGCCTGCGGCTCCGTGCTCTCGGTCATGAACCACCCCGCGCTCAACCATCGCGTCGAAGTCGTAGAGGACGTACTCACCGAAGAGTGCAGCACGATGCTCACAAACTTCTTCCGCGCCCGCCGTGCAGCTCAAACCTCTGCGAACAAGTCCGCATCTGACTTGTTCACGGAGGCCAACACCGATGGCAACGCGTAAAGCTCCCGCAAAGAAATTGCCTTCGCGTTAGCAATACCCAGCACCCATCGCTGCTATCCTGCCTGCATCACAGACCGTTACCCCAAGGAGCACACGTGCCCACACTGCAAGGAAGAGTCGCCGTCGTTACAGGATCGGGATCAGGCATCGGCCAGGCCATCGCAGAACGCCTCGCAAAAGAAGGCGCGAACTGTGTCGTCGACTACCGTGACCACATCGATCAGGCCCAGGCTACCGCGGACAAGATCACGGCCGCAGGCGGCAAGGCCATCCTGGTTCGCGCCGACGTCTCTGTACTCTCCGACTGCACGAACCTTGTCGACCAAGCCTGGCAGCAACTCGGATCCTGCGACATCCTCGTCAATAACGCGGGCATCGAGAAGGGTGCGGACTTCTGGGACGTCACCGAAGCCGACTACGACGCAGTCCTCAACGTAAACCTCAAGGGAGCCTTCTTCCTCACCCAGGCCTTCGTCCGCAAACTACGCGATGCCAAAAAGCCAGGCCGCGTCATCAACATCTCCTCCGTGCATGAAGATATGGTCTTTCCCCACTTCTCGACGTACTGTGCCTCCAAAGGAGCCATGCGCATGTTGATGAGGGACCTCGCCGTCGAGCTGGGTCCACTGGGAATTACCGTAAACAACATCGCACCTGGAGCGGTAAATACTCCGATCAATACTTCATTACTCGCAAACAAGCCCAAGCTCGATGCCCTGCTCGCAAACATCCCGCTGGGCCGTCTCGCCAACCCCGAAGAGATCGCCGGCCTGGCCGCCTTCCTCGCCTCCGACGATGCGGCTTACGTCACCGGCTCGACCTATGTCATCGACGGCGGCCTCATGCGCAACTATCACGAACAATAAAGCGTGACTTTTCTCCGCCTGTAGGCGTCCAATAGATATATGAAGCGCCTCGCCGCACTCGCGCTGGTTATTGCAGGGGTTACGTTCCCTCTGTGCGCCCAACGTTCCGGAGCCCGCGGTGGATTCTCAGGAGGACATAGCAGCGTGGGTAGAAGCGCACCCGCGTTTCGAAGCGCTCCTTCTTTTCGTAGCGCACCCGCCTTTCATGGAGGCTTCGCCTCTCCCGCAGGTCATTATGGAGCGTCGAGAGGCCCAATCTCCAACGGCAGCAGGCCCCTTAGCTTCAGCCCGGTCGTTCATACGCAAAGACCTAACTTCTACAGCCGACCTAACTTCTATAACCGCCGACCTGGCTATTCCGCTGGCCTCCGCTATCGAAGGCCATACTACGGAGCAGGCATCCCCTACGTCTCCGGCTGGGTGGATCCCGATTACCTCGACTATCCCGATAACGGCGGCTACGATTCTTCAGCCAACCCGCCCGACGACTCGATCAACGGATACACGCCCCAGGGAACCGATCAGGGAGCTCCGCCGCCTTATACCGAACAGGCATCCGCAGAACCGCGGCCAGCAGCGCTTCCCGCACCACCTCCTGAGAACGAAGAGGCAGTCACCCTCATCTTCAAAGACGGCCGTCCTGCAGAGCAAATTCACAACTACGCTCTGACCCGAACAACCCTCTACGTCAGCGACGGACATCGCCGCGATATCCCAGTCGATCAGCTTGACCTTGCCGCAACGGAGAAAGCGAATCACGACGCAGGCGTTGACTTCCACATCCCCGGAGCGACTCAGTAGCAGCCGAACCTCATTCGGCAACTTTTCTCGCGAACATCCCTGCAGCCGACAAATTAGGCACCAGATCATCTGGGAAGCCGTGGCGCTGCTGTATCCAGGCAGGATCGTTCCAGGAAAGTACCGTCTTTCCCTCGCCAGCCTCGGAGACAAGAATCTTGAGTGGAAGGTCGAGCGCAGCGCTCGGTGCGGCCAGCATCACAGGAGTTCCACCCTTGGGGTTCCCAAAGATCAGCAGCTTCGTCGCGGGCATCTCAAGACCGGCAGCCTTGGCCTCGCCGGAGTGGTCCACACAGCAAAAGAGCTTGACGTCTTTCTCCTTGAGCAGCGTCTCCAGCCGCGCAACGATTTCATCAACAGAATGGCTGCTGGTACAGGTTTGAATCCCTTCGGACATCGACATAGCCTCCACCTCGTTTCCCTTTACCACTCAACGGGATAAAGCACCCGCGTGCAATCATCCTCCCATATCGGCGACAATACCCCTATGGAGCTTCTCGTTTATTCCGCTGACTGGTGCCGCGACTGCCGCGAAGCCAAGCGCTTTCTTGCGACTCACTCGATTCCCTACACCGAGATCAACATCGAAACCACCCCAGGCGCCGCCGACAAGGTGATCGCCCAGACCGGCAAGCGCGGCATCCCGCAGTTCGTCCTCGACGGCAAGTGGATCCAGCCCTACAAGCCAGGTCAGGGCTTTCTACACGATGAGATGGCTGAGCTCTTCGGTGTGAACGCCAACAAGTAGTAAAGATCGGCAGATAAGCCGTACGCTTACCACTTGTCACTTATCACTCTGACCTACAGCACGTCCACCAAAGGGCCACCGCAGCCGCAACACACGCTCTCGATCACTCTCTCGACGTGCCTGCTCGCTACGGCCCTTCAGCAGGTCATCGATGGTGATGATGCCGACCAGCTTTCCCTCGCCGTTGACCACCGGAAACGCCGTCAGCTTCGTCTCCGCCATCATCCCCGCACACTCACGCAGCGTATTGCGCGGGGATACCGTTGTCGGCGTCGTCGATCCGCTCAGCACCAGCGGTTGCGACAGATCGGCCTGTTTGGCTGCCGTCATCATCTGCGAACGGGTCAACAGTCCGCCTAACCTACCCTCCGCGTCCACCAGCGGAAAGACCCTCTGCCAGTGGGACCAGGCTTCCCCGCCTCGCTCTTCCATCTTGCTTAGCCAGTCGAAGGCATCCTTGCGGGTAGCATCGTCGTTGAGCGCGAAGACGCTCGTGTGCATCGCCTGGCTGGCCAACATGGTCTCCAGCGGATCGACGCCGAACTCGCGGCTCAGATGCAGGCCTCGCTGGCTCAGGCTCTCCGTCAACATCGATCGAGGCATCACCAGCACGCTCACTGCGTAGGCCGCCACACTCGCGAGCAGCACCGGCAGCATCAGCCCACCGTTGTGGGTCAACTCCAGCGCCAGCATCGCTGAAGTCAGCGGACACCCGATCGCTCCCGTCAGTACCGACGCCATGCCCACCAGCACCCAGGCTCCCTGCGACATCACAGGCGCCAGATGCCCCATTACCGCTCCCATGGCTCCGCCGATCATCAGCAGCGGTGCCAGAATGCTGCCCGCGGTATTCGAACCTAGCGAAAACACCCAGATCAGGCTTTTGATCACCAGGATGCCGGCCAACAGCTTCCACGCCGTGTCGCCCGTAATCATCTCCTGGATCGTGCTGTAGCCCACACCCAGCGCCTTTGGAAATATCAGCCCGCCCAGACCAATACCCAAGCCGCCAATCGCCGGCCACCACATCCAATGAATCGGCAGCTTCGCGAACATCGCCTCGCTGAAGTGAACAGCTTTGCTCAGTCCGGCCGCTACAAACGCCGCGACGATCCCCAGGATCAACGCACATAAAATGGCGGAGTGATAGATCGGCGCACCCGTCGGCGCCATATGCAGGAGCGACTGAGGCCCCAGCAGCAACCGCCGAACAGCACTGGCCGTCACACAGGCAATCGCCACTGGAACCAGCGACCGAGGCCTCCACTCGAACAGCAGAATCTCCACTGCCAACAAGGTGGCCGACATCGGACAGTTGAATGTCGCCGCCATACCGGCCGAAGCTCCTGCGACCATCAACACGGTGCGCTCGGAGCCGGTCATCGGTAATAGCTGCCCCAACACCGAACCGATTGCGCCACCCGTAATGATGACCGGCCCTTCCGCTCCAAACGGGCCACCGGAACCTATCGCAATGGCCGTCGCTACCGGCTTCAAAACCGCCACGCGGGGCTGCACCTTGCCTCCGCCAAAGACAATCGTCTCAATGGCCTCGGGCATACCGTGTCCACGCACCCGCGGAGAAAGATAGCGTGCAATCAACCCGACGAGCAGGCCACCCAGCACAGGCATCAGCGGGGACCACCAATGCACGCCACTCTGCCAGGGATCGTGCTCCACAAAGCTCCAGCGATGAAAGTAGAACAGGTTCGTGAAGAGCGCGATCATCTCGAGCAGCGCCCATGCGGCCACAGCGCTCACAGAGCCCAGGCCCGCCGCCAGCACGCTCACATACAAGATCCGGCTGTCCGCCGAGTAATCCCGCAGTTTGCTGGCATATGATTTGCCGGTAAAGGACTGCGTCATCGTCTCCCGTCCAAGTCCTTAGCCTTCTCAGTCTGAGAAGCAGGTTGCAGTGTGCGAAGCGTTCGCGCGATCTCCTCGCCGTGCGTTTTGAGATACTGCACGTGCTGCGTTACCAACTGTTGCAAAATCTTCTTCCCCTCAGGCGTAAGCTCCACCAGCGATCGCCGCAAGTCCTGCTCGTCGTTCCTGCGCCGCACCATCCCGGCCTTCTCAACGCGGTCTACGAGCTCCACGGCGCTGTTATGGCGCAGAATCATGCGTTCGGCCAAATGGCTGATCGTCGCCGGACGGCCTTCAGGCGTCGCTGCGATCACCTGCATAAGCTGGTATTGTTGCGCCGCAATTCCGCAGGCCTCCGAAGCCGCTTCGCTGAAGCTGAGAAACGTCCTCAACTGGTACCGAAACTCAGCCAGTTCGGCGAGGTGCGGAATCGCACTCGATCTTGCGTTCTCTTCTTTCATGTTCATTTCCCTCCGATTATATCGCCTCACGATATTTATAGCCAGTCCTGCTCTTCCGACTCGGTACACTAGCTTTGAGCTAAAGATACCCTCAGGAGTCGCCTTGATCGCCCGATATACCCGTCCGCAGATGGCCAGCATATGGTCTGAAGAGAATAAGTACCGCAACTGGCTGCGCGTCGAACTGGCCGCAACCGATACCCTTGTCCGCGCCGGCATGGTGCCCGCCGAGGCCGCTACGGCGCTGCATGAGCGCGCCAGCTTCACCGTCGAGCGCATCCACGAGATCGAAGCCGAGACTCGGCATGACGTCCTAGCCTTCACCCAGGCGGTTGCGGAATCGGTCGGTCCCGAAGCCCGCTGGCTGCACTACGGGCTTACCTCCACCGATGTCGTCGACACCGCCCAGGCCCTGGCCCTCACCCAGGCCTCCGAGATCATTCGCGCCGGCATCCTGCGTATGCGCGAGGTGTTACGCAAGCGGGCCGTCGAGTTCCAGCACACGCCCACCATCGGCCGCACCCACGGCGTCCATGCTGAGCCCACCACCTTCGGCATGAAGCTGCTGCTCTGGTACTCGGAGATGGGCCGCAACCTCAAACGCTTCGACGCTGCAGCCGAAGACCTTCGCGTAGGCAAGATCTCCGGCGCGGTCGGAGCCTTCGGCAAACTCAAGCCCGAGCATGAAGAAGACATCGTCCGCTCGCTGGGCCTCAAGCATGCTGAGATCTCCACGCAGGTGCTGCAGCGCGACCGCCACGCGGCCTACATCACCACCCTGGCTGTGCTCTGCTCTACGCTCGACAAGATCGCCACCGAGATTCGCCATCTGCAACGCACCGAGGTGCGCGAGGCCGAGGAGTTCTTCTCCGCCGGACAGAAGGGTTCCAGCGCGATGCCGCACAAGCGCAACCCCATCACCTGCGAGAACATCAGCGGCCTTGCGCGCGTTGTTCGCGGCAACGCTCAGGTAGCACTGGAGAACGTGGCCCTCTGGCACGAACGCGACATCTCGCACTCCTCCGCCGAGCGCGTCATCCTGCCCGACACAACGATCATCGCCGACTACCTGCTCGACAAAGCAGCCACACTAATCGAGAAGCTTCTGGTCTATCCAGCACGCATGTTGAAGAACCTCGAGTCCACCGGGGGTCTTATCTACAGCGGCCAGTTGCTCATTGACCTTGCCGCCGCCGGCATGACTCGTGAAGACGCCTATCGCCTCGTGCAGTCGCACGCGATGAACGCCTGGCAGAATGAGCTGAACTATCGCGAGTTGATCATGGCGGACCCCGAGATCAACAAGCATCTCTCTCCGGAAAAGCTCGCCGCAGCCTTCGACGTCAATCGCCAGCTCAGCAACATCGACACAGTCTTTGCCCGCGTCCTAGCTGAAAATTAAGACTTCAACCTCTGCTTTGACGTCGCACCAGCTGTTGCTTTTCTTTCTGTCATTCCCGCAGGGAATCTGCTTCCAGGCTGAAGGCCTGGTCTATCGTGCAACACAAGCGATAGGCCGGCCCTTCAGCCTGTATGAATTTGCGGACCACATCATCCGCGATCCAACCTATCTCTTCTGTGCCGACACCCTCAATCTCTCAATGATTCCATGCGTCGACGAAGGATCAGCATCCTCGAAATCCGTGGTCACCGCCAGTGGGCTGGTCTGCGCAAGCTCCGCAAGAGATTGCTCATAGCCATGCTTCAGAAAGACCGTAGCATCCGTGCCGAAAGGCTGCCGCAGCGGTAGATGCTCTCGTCCTGCGAGCTCGAACATCGCCTGAGCCGCCTTCTCCGGATCGCCTGGGAAGACATATCCACTCTGCATGAACGCGCGACGCCGTCCAACCGATTCGCGGTAAGCCTCCATCTCCGGCGCATAGGCCATGGAAGCACTGCCCCAGTCCGTACGGAAGCCACCCGGTTCAACCAGGCAGACCTGTATCCCGAGAGGCGCTACCTCCTGCGCCAGCGCTTCGCTAAAGCCTTCGACTGCAAACTTGGCAGCGTGGTATCCGGACAGTCCCGGACCAGCAGAACGGCCACCGATCGAGGTCACCTGGAAGATGCGTCCAGAACCTTGCACCCTCATAAGAGGCAGTACTGAACGGGTCATGTGGACGACGCCCCAGAAGTTGGTATCGATCTGTCCCTTGAACTGTTCCTCGCTCATCTCTTCAAAGGCGCCGATAAAACCGTAACCCGCATTGTTGACAAGGTTGTCGATGCGGCCGAAGTGCTTGTGCGCCAGAGCCACAGCAGCCTCCACCTGCTTCGCGTCCTGTACCTCGAGCGCAAGGGGAAGCACCTTGTCACCATACTGCTCGACGAGCGGCGCAAGCTGCTGGGTATCTCGTGCTGTTGCGGCCAGCAGATCGCCGTGTGCCAGCACCTCTTCGGCCAAAGCTCGACCGAGTCCTCGGGAGGAACCTGTAATCAGCCAGACTCGTTGGTTTGCCATATTGATTCGTTTCCTTTCGCGTGGTTTTAGCCACTTCTTCAAGGCTCTTCCCGTTGCCGAGAGGTGTCAAAGAGTGCAAAATTGCACTATGAAGCCTGAAGAATTTCCAGGATTACGGGAGCGGAAACGCGCCGCGCTAAAGAAGCGTCTGATCGATACCGCCATCGACCTGTTTCTCGAACGCGGCTACCAGGAGACACGGATCGAAGACATTACGACGGCGGCGGACGTCTCGCGCCGCACCTTCTTCCATTACTTTTCGGCAAAAGACGACGTCGTCACGGGACGGTTCGCCCAACAGGCGGACTATCTCCGCGAGACGTTTGTAGCGCGTCCCATAGACGAGCCGATATGGGACGCGTTGCGCGAAACCTGCCATGCCCTGTTCGTCGCCTACGGAGTGAACAAGCAGCGCGCGGCAAGCCTGCGCAAGCTGATCCATGGCGAGCCTGCGCTTTTCGCGAGAAAGTACGACTTTTATCTGCGGGCTCAGGCAGAGCTGGTCCCCGTAGTGAGACAAAGACTCGGACGGCAGGCAGACGCCACGCTTCTGGCGAACGTCCTGGTGCGATCCGCCCTTGCCGCACAGGACGCGGCGGGCGAATTACGAGCCAAAGGTACCGAGCGTGAGACTCCCCGCAAACTGCTGGAAAGGGCGTTCGTTCTGGCCCGACCTGCAGCACTGGATAAGCGTACGGTTCGATAGATTGGTTCAGGCCGTTTCCTCAGGACGTGCCGAAGACGTACTATTTTGCACATGAAGATTTTCGTGCGCGCCTTCGCCTATAGCCTCACAGCCTGCAGCCTCACGATCTGTGGTCTAGCAGCCGCTCCCTCAGCGTTCGCCCAGCAGACCGTTCTTCCCTTGTGGCCTCACGCAACGCCCGAACCCGCTCAAACCACCGATCCGGAACGTGACGTCACGACCGACAAAGACGCCCTGATCGATGGGCGCCGCACCGAGCGGCTCACGAACGTCACGAGCCCGACGATCACAGTCTATCCTCCCTCGGGAGTGAAGAACACAGGTGCGGCCGCACTCGTCTTTCCTGGCGGCGGCTATGCCCGTCTCGCCTGGAATGGGGAAGGCACCGACACCTGCGACTGGCTCAACTCCATCGGCATGACCTGCCTGCTGGTGAAGTACCGCGTCCCGGAGAAGGGCCGCTATCCTGACAACCCCGCCGACCTCGAAGACGCCCAGCAGGCCATGCGCCTGGCCCGCGCCCACGCCTCCGACTGGCACATCGACCCCGTCCGCATCGGAGTAGTGGGCTTCTCCGCCGGAGCGCACCTCGCCGTTACACTCGGCGCCCACTGGGACGACACCCATGTAGAAAGCACGCCCGCCGCGGCGGATGTCGACACGAAGATAGATGCACGGCCCAACTTCAGCCTCGTCATCTATCCGGCCTACGTAGCAACCCCACCAGCCCTTACTGAAATTGATCCCGCTCTGGTGCCTGTCGCCAAAACTCCGCCGACATTTCTCCTGCAGGCTGAAGACGACGGCGTTCACGTTGAAAACTCACTGATCTACTACCGCGCGCTCAAGGAAGCGAAGGTCCCTGTAGAGATGCACCTCTACTCCACCGGAGGCCACGGCTTCGGCGTGCGTCCTCCCGGAAAGCCTGAGGAGCACTGGACGATCCTCGCCACCATCTGGCTGCGCTCCCTCGGAGTAATTCCTTCTCTGGCCTCCCGCCACGGACCGGACCGCCCCTCGACGGGCGTACCGACACCCACTCCGTGCCCAACCCCCACGGTCCCACAGCCTCCCCGCGCCGGGAACCCCGACCCCAAGAGCACAAGCCCAAACACCAACACAAACACCAGCGCGAACCCGAATACGAGCCCTGCAACCCAAACTGCGCAGCCTTATCCAAACTGCTGGTAGCGATTAGCAAAATTGCAACAGGTCCTTAGGGCACCGTGCAAACAGCTTGCTCAGACACAAAGGTTAAGGGCACGGGATGAACCCGTGCCCTTAATCATGCGAATTCGATGAATTCCCTAGAGGGACGGAAGCGTGGAGCTCGACGGAGCGGCGGGGATGGATTTGCCAGCCGACCGCCAGTCGTCGACGAGGTCGGAGACGAGGAGCTTGAAGAAGTCGTAGCTCTCATTGTCGATCTCGCTGGCGAGCTCGAAGAGTCCGCAGGGGGTTGGGATGGGTGGAACGATGACCGGCAGAGCGGGAGCAACAGCGTTACCAGGGCTGGTGAAGTTGAGCGCAAGGGCAAGGTTAGCGATGTCGTTGGACGCGTCACGGCTGGTGAGCGGTGGCAGGTTGTAGCGCCATTCGATCAGCTTCAGAACAGAGGTGTGGTCGTAGAGGTTCGAATCAATCCGCGGGGTTGCGGGAGCGCCCTGGGTGAAGGGCGAGACGACGACGACAGGAACGCGGCAGCCAAGAAGCGTTTTGCCCTCGACCAGATCGGTATCCACACTGTTTGGAGCGTTGACGCGAGTGGGCGGAACTGTGTCGTAAAAGCCACCCCACTCGTCGCGGTTGAAGATGACGACGGTATTGCCCCACTTCGGTCCGGAGGTGACAGCGCGGTAGATCTGGCCCATGAAAGCTTCCCCGGCGCGGAGGTCGGCATGCGGATGGTCGTCGTTGCCCTCGCCATCGTCAAGAATCGTGAAGCTGGGGTCGACGAAGGAGACGGCGGGCAGAGTGCCTGCGGCTGCGTCAAGCAGGAACTGATCGAAGATCTCGGAGATAGGGAGATATTTGGTTCCCCAGAGTGCGAGAAAGGGAACATTGCCGAAGTAGTATTTGGAACTGACGCCTGCAGCGGCAAGCGTATCGAAGATCGTCGGTAACGTGGAGATATCGAGCGTGTTCGAGAGGCGATCGGTCTGTCCTGCAAGCTGGAAGATGCGATTGGGGAAGGTGGGCCCAAGGATGGAGGCGAAGTAGTTGTCACACGTGGTGAAGTTGCGGGCCATTGCGCCAAAGAACGACAGCTGCTCTTCGGTGTAGTAGCCGATCGAGAAGGTGTCGTTGGTAGTGGTTTGGAGCCATCCGTCCATCAGACCGCCGTTAACCTCGCTCCGGCCACCAGCGTAGGAGTGGTCCGGGTCAGGATGCGCGCAGCCGACGTAGGTAGTGAGTTGAGTGGTGGGATGGGACTCGCCGAAGCTGTCGACGAAGGAGAGACCGGCCTGTTTGCCGTTAGCGCCGGGCAGCCATCCGAGCAGGTGGTCGAAGCTGCGATTCTCCATCATGACGACGATAATGTGTTCGATCTGCGAAGCTTCGGGCGAAGGCAAGCCAATGGTCTGGGCCTGGGCGGAGTCGTGCAAGGTGCCGACCAGCGCCGCGGCAGACGCCGCGCCGGCCATTCCACGTAAGAAGTTTCTACGATTGACAGGCATGGATCAATCCCCCTTGAGGAACGGCCGGGAGACTGGGACCGTCCTGAATAAGACAGATGCGAGGCCATGCTAACGGCGGCTTATTAATGGCGATTTAAAAGCAGGTGAATTTGGGAGAGTACAAATGCCGTGTGGCCGACATCTCTACGGCGGGTGGGCTAGATTTCATAGCGATAGCGTCCCTACAGAAGTGGGTGCCCCACATCTCGCTTCTGAGATGTGGGCGTTCGCAGTGGCAAGTTCGCGAGCACGGGCTACCCATGCCGATTCGACCCTACTGTTCCAGGAGTTCCTGTTAAGTAGTGAAGAAAACTCGACCATGCCCAATGTTCGGGTTGTTCCACGAGACCACGAATGACAGGATTGCGATGAATGTACTTCATCTTTTACCGAAATTTATGGTCCGTATACACATTGAAATCATAGTAGCGGGCCTGCCAGAATGGCCGCTCCCTCTGCTGCACGGACACGGATATCTTTAGCGCCTGAAGGGCCTTTGCCAGGATCGCCCGTTTTGGTTCCCTGATCAACAGATGCACATGCTCTGGCATTACGACCTAGGCATTGATATAGCAGTCGTACTTCATGTGCATCTTTTCCAAAGACTCTTCGAAGAGCTCGCGCATCGCGGGAGTACCGAGATACGGAAGCCTCCAAGAACAAGAAAAGGTCACAAGATGAAGGTTTCACGTCTCCATCGTATGTCACTCATCCTACAAGCCCACGTCTCAAAAGCGAGATGCGGGGTACCCACCTTTTTTGCTTTCTATTCAGACCTGGGCCACCCGCCATGGCCCCCGTCGCGGCGATGATTCCTTCAGGAAGATGAGGACGATTGGACGACGGTTTGGCGGAGATCGAAGGCGGGTACCCGGCATGGAACCTCCGGGTATTCTTCAGTCGCAAAAATGCCCGAGTCGAGACACGCTTCGAGACCGAGTAATAAGTCGTTCGATTCAGTAATCGCAGGCGAGTCAGGACTTTCCGAAGCTGTTAGTAGCAAGCCGTCGGACAAGCGCTCGCAACTGTAAAATGAACAGTTTCGGACTCGGTCTTCTCCGAGCAAGCTCAAGTAGGGATAGCCAAGGAAGGTCAACCAGTTCAACTGATCCAGCCGTTTCGTTGGGTTTCCCGGAGCAGACCGATGGTGCCTCTGATTGGACTGCCAAGCAGTTGCATATACCGCCCCACTCCAGACGATAAATTCTGTGATGATACGGATGAGCCGCACGACGCCATCTGAACCTGAAAATTCACTCGCTTCCACATCGAACCAGATGTAATTTAGATTCGGGACTTTCCCCTTCCAGTTGGTCACTCCTAGAAGGAGTGCAGGGTTCTTCTTCGTGAAGTAAATCGAATTCGAAATCCTGCCTTTCCGCTCCTCTCCCCATGCGCGAATCACCTGATCTTCGGCCTCAGCGGCGAAGGTGTTCCTGATCGGCTCGAAATGCCCCCATTTGTCTGGAGTCCATTTCCCACCTTCTAAGCTTCTCATCATAGACAAGAAGCGGTGCGCTTCTTCGACGCCGAGGAAGCGTTCGGTCCAGAGGTGAACGGAGATTACTGGCTTTCTCATTGGGCAGGTTTCAACGTCTTCGTGATGTCCACGAACTTCCCATTAGTGTAGCGATATACGGATGCCCCACTGTTGTAAAGCTGCGTTGCAAGAGGCTTCGTTAGCTGGGTCTTCTCACCTAGGTACATTGAGAACTTCGCTCCCGCATCTTTAGCCGCGCCCATCAGATCCGTCAGTTGCTTGCTGTTCCCAAGCTTAGCGGTATCTTTACCTCTCCGATGGCTGCAGTCTTTTCGCCAACTTTGACCATCAAGTCTGGAACGCGGTAGTTCGCACCGTTTGCTTCTCCTTGAAGAATTCTCTCCGTGTTCTTCGGCGTTCCGCTGAAATTTTGAGCTTGCTCTTCCAGGAAGTTCCCAGTTTTAGCCAACTGAGCGCCCGCCCAGCTGCCCGCGCGGCTTAATCCGGCTTCAATTTGTCCGGAATATCGTTCGGCAACCTCTTCTGCTTCCGCTTCGAGCTGCTGCCCCGCAGGACTCTCGGCAAAGGCGACAACCGCTGCGCCTTCAACGATGCAGAAGTCTTCTACGCAGTGCCCGTCGGGATTGGCCTTGGAGAGCGGGTTATTTAGCACATAGCTGTACAGATTGAGGCTCTGCGGATTGTCGAGCTTCGCATACGGCACAGGCTCGGCTTTGGCTGCCCAGTCGGGCGATATCCACCTGCCCATTGAGCTGGCATAGTACCTGGCCCCAAAGTAATCCAATCCTGATTCTGTATCTCTTTCTTTGCCGGTAAGGGCGGCTTCAGAGAACACCGCCTGAGAGGGATTTCGGAGAGAAGGCCGCACCATGTCTCTGTGTCGCTGGAAGGACAACAGGGGGCCGGAGCCGGGCTAAGGGATTGATTCTCAGATGGTTCCCCTACAGCAACGTGCGCTCGCCTCTAGCATAACGCCAACATAGACATTTTTGTCTATTAGCCGCCTGTTTTCTTATAGTTCCCGCACAGTAACTTCAGGTTACTCTGTAGCTCCCATTCTGGGGTGACGTGTCAACATCCACCCATGCGCAGCATGGCCCCCGTTCCAGCGACGGTTTCCATGGAGGGCGAGGATGCTGCTGCGGCGGCTTTAGCGAGGCGTAGGAGCGTCCGAAGGCACTGGAAGCGCACCAGCGCTTCTCCGTGTCAGCTACACACAGAGAAGCCCATCGAAGCGGCCCTACGGATACAACCGCCTCTCATAGCTGACGACTAAGAAGTGACCGCAGGAAGCGCTAAAGAGAGCGCACGGAAGTCATCGAGATAGAGATCGTCATTCTCCAGAAGGTTTTTTTCGTATTCGTTCGCTAAAAGGGTGCGCTCTTTAACATCGCTTTCGAGAAGATATGCTGCAGCGAGCGCTCTCATGTAACGGGGGCCGGGGAACGGAGCTAAGTGAAGCTCTTTTGGGTCGGAGCTCCTAAGTATTCGATAGGCACCAGCAACCTCGGAGCAAGACTCCAAGAAGGGCAAGCCGATCTTGCCAAATGCTTCAAGAACCTGATCACAGATTGTCGGTATGTCCGAAACGCTAGCGACACTCCAACGAAGAGGCCGCCCCACTGAGAGGTTACCTAATTCACCCCCCAGAGTCATGCTCTTGCGCTTTTCCGCAGAAGTCCTTTTAGCATCGTATTCGTTTACCAAATCTTCGATTTTGTCGATCCGGACAGCGACATCAGCGGTGAGATCGAAGTCTCCTTTATGTTTGATGAAGCTGATATGAAATGCCCACTTTCCAGTTAGGGTGGTCCTATAAAAAGACTGCCCTGACGGTTTCGGATTGAACCTAAATATTTTAATGCGGGTGCCCAGCTCAGCAAGGACTTGCTGCTCCGCACTCGGAAGTTCGGTTGCTTCGATCATTAGGGCTTCCTCACTTCCGTTGGTAATTTGACGGTTTGGCCGCGAAGATTTTCAGGTGCATTTTTCCCTACAATCTTGCCGCCTTTAGTTGCCATCGATTCATCTTTAGCCAGTTGAGCCGCCGTCCTAGTTGCTCCACCCGTCTTCACTTCAACTGCGCCGAGTTTGCCTCCGTCTTGAACTAAGTGATCGACTACACGCAGTCCCTTTTCTGTTTGGACTCCAACCTGGCTGCCTAAAATTGTCTTTCCTTCAGAAACCAGTTGCTCAGCTACCTTTGCTTCTCCAGCTAATCCTTGGGCTCGATTAGCCAATATACCCGCTCCCTTTACGGCAGCCTCTTCTTCGCCCGCTCCTGGAATTGCCATACTGGCGATCCCGCCAACAACCATTGCACCTTCAGCCGCATGACTGTCTGGTGTGATCCGTTGGAACTCGTCGATTCGGCTTTGATACGGAAGCACCAGGTTTACAGCTTTGACTCCCAGATTGAGCGTATCCGGCACCACATTCAAAGCTCCACCAACAAAGCCAGTAATTTGATCCCAACAGCAGTGCCCATCCGGATCAGCTTGGCTTAGCGGATTATTCTTTACATAGCCATAGAGATTCAGAGACTGCGGATTGTCGAGATCGCTATACGGCACGGCCTCCGGTTTGTCAGCCCAATCCGGCGACATCCACCGTCCCATGCTACTGGCGTAGTATCTGGCTCCGAAGTAGTCGAGACCTGATTCTGCATCTCTTTCTTTGCCGGTATAACGTGACTGGGTGCAAAACACACGTCGGATGCACAAGCGGCGGATTGCATCATAGCTATGGCCTCCTGCGTCGTACATGAATTCCAGGTCTCAGAATCGAGACCCGGGCTATCCGCCAACAGGCCCATACCAGACATATCAGCCAAATCTTTAGAGCTAGCCAAGCGGACGAACCTCCGGTGCCAATTATGGCGTACCAGAAGCATCCACGAACCTCACAGATCTAGTCGAAGTATTGATTAGTGGATATCGACGTTGATAGAACCGAAACTCATCCGATAAGAGCGGGTTTGGGCCTGATGATTGACGAAGTCAGGCCACTCCACGATCAGATGCATTGAGTGCTCTGTGTACTGAAGAGTGAGAACCTCGCCGTCCTCGGATTCGGCTAACACATCTTCAACTCCGACGCCATCACGAGCGATCGATTGAACATCGTTCATCGTTATCGTCGCAGAGCGAATTTCGCTTCCAAGATGAACCTCATCGAGCTCCAAAACAACGGCTTTGCCGTCACGTCGAACGCTGACGATACTGGATTCGTGGAAGCCCACTATTTGTGTGTCCTGCATATTATCTCCCTGTTACGGCTGCGGCTTAGGCTGTGGCGGCGGCGGTGGAGGTGGAGGTTGTGGCTGTAAATGTGAAGCATCTGAACCACGAGGAACCGGCTTCCCATTTGCATCAAGATATTGATCCGTTTTCCCAGTAGAGTTTGGGTTATAGCGATGATAATGGTCGGTACCTTCGTGACCTGGGGCTCCAGGCTTCGCTTGATCGTGGCGGACTTTATCCCCTGTCGCTGGATCAACAAAGGTACGGTGGCCAGCGGCAGCAGCGTCTGGATGACTGGTTTCCGTGTAGCCCTGCGATTTTAGATCATCTGGATTCGCTGGCAGAGGAGTAGCGCCTACAGGGGCAGCAGGAGCGGTAGTGGGTGCACCAGCAGAGTTACCCGCACCATTCGCAAGTGCTTGCGAGTAAGCATTCGAGACATCGACCGAATTTATATGAGCTGAAATATACCCGCCAACCGCCCCGGCCCCTGTTGAGACAGCGGCTAATCCGGCATATGCCCATGCACCGACTTGCTGACCAGCAGGACTATCTGCAATTTCCTCTCCCCAGACGACACATATAGGACAGTGACCATCTGGATCTGCTTTGCTTAGAGGATTATTGTTCACATACCCATAGAGATTAAGACTCTGCGGATTGTCGAGTTGCGAGTACGGCACGGCCTCCGGCTTATCGGCCCAGTCCGGCGACATCCAACGGCCCATGCTCGATCCGTAGTATCTAGCCCCGAAATAGTCGAGCCCCGATTCTGTGTCTCTTTCTTTGCCGGTAAAGAACGTTGGAGACGGAAAGCAGATCCCGCTGCTTTGTTGGTTATCCCCAAAAGGTTGACTGGCAGTGGTCTCGCAGAGTGTTCCGGTGCTGTTAGCTCTGGCGCGTTCCGTACCAAGCCAATCCGACAACACGTAGGTCAGATTGCCACTCTGGTCATAGGTTCCGAGATGTCGCGATCCGGCATAGACCTCCCGGCGGATGACATTGAAGGAGCCATCCAATTCGGTGACCACATGGCCCGCCTGGTCATACAGGTAAACGTTCGTCAGTGCGTTGCCACTGTACTTGGCCACGCGCTGACCCTCGGCATCGTAAATATAGCGGATACCGTTGGCGCTAACCAGCCTGCTCTCGGCGTCGTATTGCAGCGGAACCACACCAGTGCCCAGAGCATTTCCGGCCGCATCGAAGGTCACGTCGGTGGGTTGATTATTCCCATTGAACGTTTCGTAACTGGTGGTCCCCGAACCGGCGGTCACCACCTGCGAAGTCCGGTTCCCGAACGAGTCATAGCTCCACTGCAATCCTGTGGTGCTCGATCCTGCAGCGACAAGCCGGTTGAGGCTGTCATACAGATAGGCATAGTTACCGTTCACGGAGTCGAACGCATATCCCACATTGCTGTTCGGCTCATACCCCAGTGACCAGGCATACTGCGATGGCAGAGGATCAGTTACCGATGCGGGAGAGAGTTGCGCATTGATCTGCATCGTTCCGCTGTTGGCAAGCATAATCGACCCACCGGTCTCATCGTATGCCCTTGCGGTAAAGATGTGGACCCCAGGATCGATATTGCTTACGGTGCCCGTGAACGACCAACCGCTGTTCAGGCAACTTGGGTTCTGAAAGGCGGCCACCACATCCGACCGAGCGCCCCCGAGCTGAGCCTGTCCCACATAGTAGCCATCCACCAGGACATCGACCCTGCTAATATTTTTCGCACAGGCGGTCTGGTTCTGGGTCTCTCCAACCCAACCTCCAGCGAAGATGCTCCCATTGAGTGGCACGACCGAGGTTTGATCGGAGGCGTTCTGCACCAAATCGAACCAACTGGACACGAATGTCTTGTCTGCGACGACGCTAATAATAACTGGAGCCAGACCCCAGGTTTGCGTCTGGCTGTTGTAGACGGTGGCCTGAGTTACTGGAGTGCTCTGCCCGCCACTGTCGTAGATGATGGCCGTGACAGTGTGTGGTCCCACGGAGAGATTTCCAATGCTTCCGGTAAAGGTCCAGCCGCTATTGGCATAACGTTGATCTCCTTGGGCAGCCGCTACATCAGGACGCGAACCTCCCAGGGTGGCGTACCCGATAGGCACACCATCGATCAGGATCTTCACGGCCCCCACTGGAGCATGCATCTGGCTGTCGATCGCCCATCCACTAAGGGTCATCAGCCCGCCCGAGACAATCTGACCCGGAAGCGAAGCCGTGCCGTCTATGGTCCCGTAAGGAGGAGCGTCGGCACTGACGGTGATGGTGTTGTTGCCAGGCCCATCCACCAGGGCTTGGCGATTTCCGGAAGCATCCAGAGCATAAGCGGTTACTGTATGCGTACCTACGGAAACTCCCCCGATGCTCCCGGTGAAGTTGTACCCGCAGTCCGCATGATGCCCGTCGTTGTTATACGCAAGTTGCTGCACGTCGGGTCGGGCTCCTCCCAGTGTGGCGTAACCAATTGGAGTCTGGTCGATGTCGATCTCTACGGCAGCCACCGGACAACTTGCCGCAGTAGCTGCCCATCCGCTGATCGCGATTAAACCGTTCTGCGGCAGCGCACTTGCGTTGATCGACACATTGGGGAAGCGGAAGACATCGTCGTTGAAAAAACCGTCCATGTACCCATTCAAAGTCGATGGAGAAGATGTCTGGGCCGCATTGAGGGCGTTATAGCTCGTCTGCCGCATTCGGTTGTCGTACGAGCGGGTTTCATTCAGACCGTTCCCCAGGCTCGACTCCAATAGTCCCACCGATCCATAAGAGGTAGCCTTGAAGAGAGAAGACGGGCTCGTTGGCTGTTGGTATCCAGTTACAGCATTCAGCCGTCCAGCGTTGTCATAAGTCAGTCCATGACCGCCATAGTAGGCGTTTCGCGCGGCGTCGGTCCCGTGGTCATAGCTGGTAAGGTTTCCTGCAAGATCATAGGTAAAGAACTGATCGATCCGGTCAGAACCACACAGACTGGCGATGCAGGTCGACTTCACCGTCATCCGGCCCATCGCATCATAGCTGTAAACGTTGCCGTTTGAGCCGTCGGCTACGTTCGAGGACGATAAACGTCCGATTGTGTTGCACTGTGCGAAACCCGTTCCTCCACAGCTTGGAGCGCCCCAGTCGCCGGTTTCGTCGTAATTGAATGCAGCGGCCACAGTCCCGTCCGAATACGTCTTCGATAACAATCGATTCAAGGCATCGTAGTTGTAATTCGTCGTGATGCCGCGTCCATCCGTCTTGTAAACCAGATTCCCGTTTGCATCGTAGCCATTAACACATTTGCCACTACTCCATTGTCCGTAGCAGATCGTACCCGACTCAGGATTTTGCGATGTAATCAACCGGGACAACGAATCATACGAAAAGCTGCGTGCGCGCGCGCCGCCAGACAGATCGTGCTGTGTAACATTCAGCAGATTTCCGAGAACGTCGTAGGTGTAGTTGGTCATGGCCCCATTGGGCTCAGTTACCGCAGTAAGCCGCCCCAGAGCATCCGTCGTCTGCTGCCATTTATTTCCATTTTCATCGGTCACGGTGGTGACATTGCCGTTATAAGACAGGGACGCAGTGGATTGGTCGGGATTGGTTTGTACCAGCTTCCTGCCCAGCGCGTCGTAGGTCTGGGAGGTAATTCCATAGCTGGGATCTTTGCTGGTGCGGTAGGGATTGGAGGTCGTCACTACTCTGCCCTGATCGTCGGATACCGTATCCGAATAAACGGTCCCGCTCGGATCGGAATTAAGCTGGGTCTGCTTCACCTGCCCCAACCCGTCATACACCATTGTTGTAATTTTGCTGGCACCCTGGCTGACGGCTGTGGTCGCTACCATGCTGAACATCGGGCCGGAGCAACTGCTATTCGGATCGTCGCTGTAGCAGTAACCCGTCGATCCTCCGTCGGGATAGTTCACATGGCTCGGCCTGTTCAGCAGGTCGTACGAGATGCTGGTCGTCTTATGGTTCGGATCCGTAGAAGAGGCAATCGTTCCCGTGCAGAAGTTATATTGCGACGTTGTAGTTTGGCCCTTTGCATTAGTAACACTGGTAGGAAATGCCTTTGTCTGGCCGCTTGGCGCGCAAGCTGTATTTGCCCAGGAATCACCGAAGCTAAAACTGGTCAGGTTTCCTTTTGGATCGATCGTAGACAGGATGTTTCCGGCATCGTCGTACTGACTTGTGGTCGTCAGCAAGGAATTGGTCGTGTTCAGCCAGTGGGAGACGGCCGTTACATTCCCGCGCGTATGATAGGTCGTTCCGAACCCAGTGTCGTGCTGAATCGCCCCACTCGCTTGGATTGTTTGATTGGAGCGTGTGTAGTTGTCATACTCGTACGTAGCCTGCGCCGCCAGGTTTCCGGCGCCGTCGTACGTACTCACTATAACGGGCTTATCGACAATATTGAGCGGCGTATAGCTGGCATTGTTGTTGTGAAGATAGGTATAGTCTGTCCTTCTCACGAGTGGCCCCGGAGCTCCAGCGCCATAATCGAATTCGCGCACCTCGGTCGGATTCAGGCGCGAGGCTACGCCTCCGCCTCCCTGGCAGGGATTGCATGTATAGGAGAATGTCTCGTAATCTGTCTCCTTCTTCGTGACCAACCCACTGTCGAGCGTAGTGGTTACGCGGATGGGCCGAACATTCGCCACACCACTGTCCATCGGAGCAAATTCCGCGGCGTAATCCGTCTGCGTGCTACGCAGCACGTGGCCCGTCGGATCGGCATAGGTAGTGCTGGTCTCATATTTGCTGGTCGAAGAATAGGAAGCGCTGCCCACCACCACACCCGCCGGGCCGAAGTTGTGAACCTGGATATTTCCATCGGGGTCGGTGACCTTGTCGGAAGAGGCGGTCGGGTTGTACGTCCATTTGTACGACTGCCCATCTATAGTCACGGTCCGGGTTTGCACCGCACGACCGCCGACAACATTATTCCGCAGTCCCTTTCCGGGGCTATACGATACCTGATAAAAGTCGGTATAGGTATAGCTGATCGATCCTCCTGTAGGCAGATCGATGCGCGAAAGCTCCCCTGGACTGCCAGCATTATAGGTAAATACATAAGCCTTCTGGTCGGGCAAAGTGATGCGACTTACTTCAATACCGGTGGTGCTAATTTCGTTGCACTGCGGCTGCCCACTCGGGGCCAATCCGACTCCAGATTGAGGGCAAGCCGTAGAAGTCCACTGAACCTCTTCATAATCGACATGGTATTGCTGCGGATTGCCATTGGAGTCATTTACCGTGTAAATCACATGGAGTGCTGGCCCCGTACCTGGCGGTGGGTAGTTCGGGTCGTTGCTTGTAGTGACGATGTTCCGCCCTAAGGTATCCGCCGTGGCTGTGACCAGATTTCCATTGGCATCGCGGATTTGATATGGCGTATACAGCATCTGCGCGCCGTCTTTGGTATAGATAACGCTATTCGTGGAATCAAACCCATTAGGAGTATTCAGGAGTATGCCAGACCCATCAAGCGCCGGCCCTTGAAGACTGGATCCCAGGCAGTTGATATTGCTCGCAGAAGTTCCACCTGCGTTATAGTTCTCCGCCCGGATAGGAACCGGATGCGCCGTACCCTGATAATCACGCACCACCCAGTTGGTGTAATACGTATACAGGTAATACATGTTGTAATCGTACGGAGGACCTCCACCACTTACGAAGACAGGGGTTGGGCAGTTGTCGACATGCTTGGTTCCAGAAGCAGCCCACTGGTAAGGGTTTGTAAAACGCCAGTTCGTCGAGCTTTGCCCAGTTTCAGAAACATCATATTGGCCCGTTACAGGACAGGGCGGCAGAGGTGGAGGATTCTGCCCGACCACGACTTTTTTGTCGGCCGGAGTCTGCGATGCGCAAAAATCTGGAACCCATTCCTTTAGCCATGTAGGTGTGTCGTACACCAGCGTCCAGTTGAGCGTCATCCCACCACGTTGTTTTTCGCTCGCAATGGGAATGGAGATATGCAAGTTTCCATTCTGCAGATTGACCGCATCGATATCCCCCAGATGGAAGACGCTATTCGGTGGCAACCCCTTCTCTTCCGCCGTCGTGAGTTGTGCGTAGAGGGGAAGGCCAGTAAACAGCAGAAATGCAGCTAAAATACGCAGACGAACAGATACAAGCGCAACCCAATGCAGCGCAGCACGAGACATGAATGGTTCCTTATAAAGTTTATGGGGGTACGGTAACGGGGGCCTTCCCCCTACTATAGAGCCATCACACGATGAATGATTTCATTTTAATGATGTTTTTTTATCACCCTTGTGAAATTCACTATGGCTAAGATTCCACCCCATCCAGCACCACCTCATCTGGTAACTCCGTACCGAAGACACCTTCCCACTTCGCCACCACGACACTAGCCAGGCAATTACCCACAACGTTCACCATGGTTCGTGCCATATCCATCAGCGCATCGATGCCAAGGATGACAAAGATCGGTTCGACCGGCAGATGAAACGTCGAGGCCGTCGCGAGCAACACGACCAATGTCGCGCGTGGAACGCCAGCAACACCTTTGCTTGTCAGTACCAGCGTCACCATCATCAGTAGTTGCTGACCTATCGACATGGAGATACCCGCCGCCTGCGCGACGAAGATACTCGCCACGGCGAGATATAACGTCGAGCCGTCCAGGTTGAAGCTATAACCTGCCGGAATGACAAACGCCACGATGCGTCGCGGAACTCCGAGCGCCTCCATCTGCTCCATCGCACGCGGCAGAGCGGCCTCGCTGGTTGCGGTCGCAAACGCAATCGTGGCCGGCTCGGCGACCGCGGCGATGAACTTCGCAATCGGCACCTTGAAGAGCATCGCGGCGGGGAGCAATACCAGCACACCGAACATAGCCAGCGCGCCATAGAGTGTCAGCAATAGTTTGCCGAGGTTCACCAGCACGCCCAGCCCCATGTTGCCGACGGTATACGCCATCGCCGCACCCACGCCGATCGGCGCAAAGTACATCACTACATTCGTGAAGCGAAACATCACCTCGCTGAGGCTCTCGCACAGCCGCAGCACAGGCCCTCGCTTGGCTTCGCTCAACGTCGCCAACGCAATGCCGAAGAAGACAGCGAACACCGCAACCTGCAGGATCTGTCCTTCGGCAATGCTCTTGGCGATGTTCTCAGGAAAGACATGAAGTAGAAAATCATCCCAGTGCGTGGGAGGCGGTGCGCTCACAACCTGCGCCGTCTTCGTAGCGGCTGACATCGATAACCCTACACCGGCCCGGGTGATGTTGATCGCCAACAGCCCAATCCCCAGCGCCAGCGTGGTAACCACTTCGAAGTACACCAACGCCTTGATGCCCATGCGGCCAACGCTCTTCAGGTCGCCATGCCCCGCAATGCCTACCACCAGCGTCGCAAGGATCAACGGAGCGACGATGGTCTTGATGAGCCGAAGAAAGATGTCGGAAAACACGCGGAGGCCCACAGCGAAGTGCGGAGCATCGAAGCCGAGCTCAGCACCGGCGACCATCGCCACAAAGATCCAGGGCGTAAGACTTCTCCGCTGTACAGCAAAAGCCGCCAGCAAAGCTACACCCAGCCAACGCATCCCCAGCGCAACGTCGTGCGGCACGTGTACATGAGGGAGCTGCAACACTGCTCCGAGCGCCAGAGCCGCCAATCCTGGCCCGAGCAGGACCAGATCCTTCTTTGAAAATCCTTTTGCCATTCCGCGAAGAATATCAGTGACCGGTGGGAATAGGCACGTTGTTAAGCACCTCTTCAAATAGTTAAAGGATTAATCGAAACATTCGGGGCCAAAGGGGTGTTATCACACGTATATTGTTTAGTCGCTGGCTATCAATAGCCTTCCAGCGACTGAAAGAATTTTGTCCGCCATCCTCTGGCGTACTTTTTCGGGAACATGGTGCAAGCCCGCACGGAGGGCTCTCATGAACATCGCTCGCTGCAAATATCTGCCGACTCTCCTCCTCTTCAGCGCATTCGCCCTCTTTGGCAACCCCATACAAGCTAAGGCTCAAGCGCCCCCCACCCCACCCACTCCTCCAGCCACCTATCCGCAGATCGTGCGACTGAGCCTCGTTCAGGGCGACGTGCGCATCTCGCGCGGCAAGGATGCCGAACACGCTACCGGAGCCGTCTGGGAGAAGGCCGCAGCCAACCTTCCCCTGGAAGACGGCTTCAATCTCGTCACAGGTCAGGGCCGTGCCGAGATCGAGTTAGAAGATGCCTCTACCGTGTACCTGGGCGAGAACTCCGCGCTGAGTCTCGATCTTTTAGAGACCACAGGCGGCGTGCCTCGTACAGAGATGACGCTGCTCACCGGCACAGCCACGCTGAACGTCAAGCCTATCGTTGCGGGCGAATGGTTCCTGCTTCGTACTCCTACCAACGGCATCGCCATCCGCTATCCCCACACAGCCTACCTGCGCATCAACAGCTATATGGATGCCATGTCCGTCACCCCGCAAGAGGACGCGGATATTCATATCGGACGTTCCACAGAGATGGTGCAAGGCACAAAGGGGCAGACCTTCATCTCGCGCGGAGGCCAACCTCTCGTTCCAGACGTGTCGGACATCTCCAACTTCTCCGAATGGGACAACTGGGTAGCCACTCGCCGTGCCGCGCGAGCAGCCTCTGTCTCTGCCGTCATGAAAGATGCAGGGCTGGCCACTCCGATTCCTGGACTGGCGGATATGAATGCCAAGGGAACCTTCTTCCCCTGCGAACCCTACGGCACGTGCTGGGAGCCGACCCATGGCTGGGCCCACCAGACGGCAGCAGGCAATCAATCCGACCCACAGCAAGCTGACTCACCGGACCCACAACAAGCCGGACCTCTTCCCCTGGAGAGCTACGGCACCGGTGCTCCCCCCTTACTGTATTGGGAGGACGAAGACCCCTTTCCCTGCACTCCCGACAGACTGCACTACCTGATCCAGGACGATCCCGACACCGGCCAGTCGACAATCGTCGACAGCGAACTGACCTACGACGATTATGACTATGACTGGACCGTCTGCCACGCCGGCAGTTGGCTCTACCGGAACAATCGGTACGTGTGGGTGGTAGGCGATAAGAGACACCATCATCCCCCGATGCATTGGGTCAAATGCGGACACAAGACAGGCTATGTTCCCATCCATCCGCACGATGTTGCGGGCAAACCTCCGCTGAATCTGAAGCACGGACTCTTCGCACCGGGCGGCAAAAAAGGTGGCTCTATCGAGCGTGTCGCCTACGATCCCAGATCTCAGGTCAAGCTATTGGAGGAGCCTCCCAAAGAGTTCCGCAAGGCATACTACCCTCCCCTCGCTCGGGCGGAGGCACCGCACGTCGAAGCTCACATAGCCACCTTCTCCGGCAACAAAGACCCGCATGGGATGCACCCTGGAACACCCATCACCTTCGACCATAAGTCGCAAAGCTTCATGGTGGCCCGCCAGGTCACGCAGGGAGGCCGTACAACCACGGTGAATGAACCCTTTGGCAACCATGGAGACAGGGCACAATCGGGCGGTGGATCCTTCCATAACGGTGGAGGCTTCGGCGGTTCCCGAGGATCCGGCTCCGCAGGGCGCTCTGGTGGCAGCTCAGGCGGCGGTGGCTCCCGTGGAGGTGGTGGGGGAGGCGGAGGAGGCGGTTCCCACGGTGGTGGCGGCGGCGGTGGTGGCGGCGGAGGGGGTGGTGGTAGCCACGGCGGTGGTGGTGGTGGCGGCGGTGGTGGCGGCGGCGGTGGTGGCGGCGGCGGTGGTGGCGGCGGTGGTGGTGGCGGCGGTGGTGGTGGCGGACATCACTAGGACTCGCCGCCCATCCAGTGGGATCCTCATGCATCACTCCCGCATGAGGGTTCTACTGGATGAGAGCAGGCGACAACAGCGACAGGTGCAATCGCAGCTAGCTGTAATCGTAGCTAAAGGATGCACTCTCGCTCTTGCGGCAAGCGCCCACTCTCAGCCCTTCCGCAAGTACAATTTCCCCATGCATCGAGCCATGATCCCACGTCTCTTTCTGGCCACCGCTCTCCTCGTCCCCGCAGGCATGCTGGCGCAGAATACGCCAGCAGCGACGGCCCCCGCGCCCGGCGATCCACTGAGCTCTCAGTTCAAAATCAACCCCGTCACCACACCGACGATATCTCCCAGCACGCTGGAGTTGATCAAGCTGGAAGGCCAGTTCTCCGACTCTGTCGTCCAGGGCGGCGGCAAGGCCTTCGCCTCATGGTTTGCTGATGACGGAGTCACACTCAACAATGGAAAACCCGCCGTCCTCGGCCTGACGGCCATTGCGGCCGCGGCGAACTGGGACCCCAAGACCTACCAGCTCTCCTGGTACGCCGAAGGCGCGCAGATGGGCCCCTCCGGCGACACCGGCTTTACCTGGGGCCACTACGACGCCCATGCGCACGATGCTAAAGGACAGCCAGTAACCCTTTCCGGCCGCTACATTACCTTCTGGAAGAAAGTCGCTGGGAAATGGAAGGTCGCACTCGACGCCAGCGCGGAAGACGCTCCCGTTGCGGGCGACTGCTGCAAGCTGCCTACGCCTTGAGTTAGATACCTCGCCGCCAGACTTTGCGTCTCGAGGCATGTACCACTCTCAAAATGCGTAATGGCTTCGAACGCGGATCGTACACGATCACATATTTGTCATAAGGTGACGCAGGCCAAACAAGGACTGCTTTCTTCGTTAGATCGATACGGAGATGTCCAGCTTTAGGCATCTCTGCCAACATTTGGCAGTTCTCCAAAATAGCGATCTCTACCCGGTCAGCAGATTCAACGCTATCGCGGGCAATCCAAAGCCAGATATCGAAGATGTCACGAGTCGCTTTAGGGGTTAGCTGGTAGGCGCTCATGCAGCAGAGCGCTTTGCCAGGAACTCTTGCTTCCACTTGCTGAGATTGCGCTTCGCCTCTTCAGGGGAGAGCAGTTCACCCCGTTCAGCTTGCTCCCAGCCTTCCTCGATCATGACACTAATCTCTTGCCGGTTCTCACTTAAAAAAAGCTCTTGCTCGTGCATCGCCGTAAGACGTTCCGCAAGATAAGTCTCAGCGTTTTCAAAACCGGAGAGACGCGCATCTTCTCTCACAATTGCTTCCAGTTCCGGGGTGAGGGTGATAGCCATGGCCACAGCATATACCGTTTACACCCTCATCCCATAAAGGAAGAACGCGAGTTCGACCAGTCCGTTACTCCTCGTTCTCCTTCAGCTTTGCCAGCACGCCAAAGTCCTCCAGCGTAGTCGTATCGCCCTTCACCTCGCCGGTCGTTGCAAGCTCGCGCAGCAACCGCCGCATGATCTTGCCTGAACGTGTCTTAGGCAGCATCTGCGTAAAGCGCATGTCGTCAGGACGAGCGAGCCCACCAATTTCTTTCGCGACCCACTGCCGCAACTCCTGCCGGAGTTCTTCACTCGGCTCGTAGCCCTCTTCAAGAGTCACAAACGCGGCAATTGCCTGCCCCTTCATCTCGCAAGGACGCCCAACCACAGCAGCCTCAGCCACCTTCGAATGTGCCACCAGCGCGGACTCGATCTCCATCGTGCCCAACCGGTGGCCACTGACGTTGATTACATCGTCCACACGGCCCATCAGCCAGTAGTAGCCATCGGCATCGCGGCGTGCGCCGTCGCCCGTAAAGTAGATCCCCGGGATCTCCGAGAAGTACGCCTGCTCGTACCGCTCCGCGTCGCCCCAGATGGTACGTGCAAGCGACGGCCACGGCTTCTTGATGACCAGCAATCCACCCTGCCCTGCCGGCACCGGATCGCCTTCCTTGGTCACGATCTCCGGTACTACGCCGAAGAATGGCCTTGTCGCAGAGCCGGGCTTCGTCGCAACAGCACCGGGAATCGGCGCAATCAGAATCGCGCCCGTCTCCGTCTGCCACCAGGTATCGACGATCGGGCACCGCTCCTTGCCGATCTCGCGGTGATACCACATCCACGCCTCGGGATTGATCGGTTCGCCAACCGTTCCCAGCAACCGCAGGCTGGCCAGCGAGTGCTTGTGCACCCAATCGTTGCCCCACTTGATAAAGGCACGGATCGCCGTCGGCGCGGTGTAGAAAACCGTTACCTTATGATCGTCGACGATCTTCCAGAACCTGTCGTTCTCCGGCCAGTTCGGCGCGCCTTCATACATCATCACCGTCGCGCCGTTCTGCAGCGGGCCATAGACCACGTAGCTGTGCCCTGTAACCCAGCCGATGTCGGCGGTGCACCAGTACACGTCCTCGTCCTGGAGGTCGAAGATGTACTTGCTCGTCAGGTAGGTCTGTACGGAGTAGCCGCCGGTAGTATGAACAAGTCCCTTCGGCTTGCCCGTAGTCCCGCTGGTGTACAGGATGTACAACGGATCTTCAGCATCCATGGGCTCAGCAGAGCAATCCGCAGCAGCAGCGGCCATTGCCTCGTGCCACCAGAGATCGCGGCCTTCCTTCATCGCCACTGTCGCCGAAGGGACGCGCTGATACACGACCACCTTTCGCACGCCGGGGCACTTCTCCAGCGCCTCGTCCACGATCTTCTTCAGCTTCACCTCGGAACCGCGACGATAGCTGAGGTCCTGCGTCACGACCACCTGGCAATCTGAATCGTTCACCCGGTCTGAGATCGCATGCGCTGCGAATCCTCCGAAGATCACCGAATGCACCGCACCGATGCGCGCGCAGGCCAGCAGCGCAATCGCCAACTCCGGGCTCATGCCCATGTACACCGCAACGCGATCGCCCTTCTTCACGCCGAGCGACTTCAGCACATTGGCAAACTTCTGGACTTCAACGTGCAGCTCGGCAAAGGTCAGCTTGCGCACTTCTCCCGGCTCACCCTCCCACAGCAGGGCGACCTTGTCCTTGCGTGCTCCCCTGGCATGGCGATCGACGCAGTTGTGCGAGAGATTCAGCTTGCCGCCGGTAAACCACTTCGCATGCGGCCCGCTGCCATCGAGCACCTTCGTCCACGGAGTGAACCACTCCAGCTCGGCAGCAGCCTCGGCCCAGAACTCCTCCGGAGCCTCGATACTGCGCTTGTACATCCGCTCATACTCGGCTTCGCTGCCGATACGTGCCCGGGCGGCAAAGGCCGCAGGAGGCGGAAAGACCCGGTCTTCCCGCATAAGAGACTCAAAGTTTTCGTTTAGCGTGCTTCCCACAGGCGTGCTTTCAACGGACATAGACGACTCTCGACTCCGGGGCATAGATTCCTTGCCTTACGAAAATAGGCCCAGAGCCAAAAGGTACGTCATCGCCTCATCCACAGGCAAACGTGCGTCGGGCAGCAAGGGCATGACATCATCAATTTGTGAGCTTTCTAATAAGTTCCACCATTGGATTCTTTCTCGGCTTTGTGTTCGGGGTCGGCTGCGCTCTCGCGGTGATGTACTCCATCTTTCTCGGAGGCTACCGCGCGGCCGTGCGCGATGCAGAACTTGCTGTGCCGCCAGCCCGCCTGATCAAAGCGCGCGCCAAGTTGGCCACTGCAAACACACCCAGGCCGCTCTAGGATTTCTCCGCCTACAGGGAATCTGCTTTACCCCACCACAACCCATTAGGCATCATCCAGAACCCTATCCCCGAGCTTGCATCTCTGCTCGCATCGCCATGACCTCCGCTGTCAGCCGCTCCACCGCATTCAGCAGCTCCCGGCTATGCACCGTCTCCGACGTAGGAGTCTTACCCTTCACAAAAAACGTGCCGTTCGGTTCAAGGACGCACTCTTCGACATCGGCGGGATTGTTGAACCCATTCTTATTCAGCACCGAGATCAGCTCCTCGAAGGTCAGGGTCTCCTTTTTCATCGCCTCCTCTGAAACGACGCCAGCCTGGATCAGCACCGTCTTTGAGCCCTCCAGCTTCTGATTCAATTTGGGAGACCGGTACAGAAGCCACATCAACAACCAGTTGATAGCCAGCAGCGCAAAGGCGCCGATGATCCCCCCGCTCACGGAGTTATCGTCACCGATGATCGCATTCTGCACCGTATTGGAGAGGCTGAGCAGAACCACCAGGTCAAACGGGTTCAACTGCGCCAGTTCGCGCTTGCCAAAGAGCCGAAGAAACCCAATGAGGAACAGGTAAACAATCACAGGACGAAGAATCTTCTCCATCACCGGCAATGGCAGGTGGAACATGCTATGCATCATGCTGTTCATAAATAGTTTGTGACTCCTCGGATTTTGAACTTTGGACTTTCAGTTACATGGATGCTGCCGCTGGCAGTTTCATCGCCGCAGTGACCTTGCAAAGATCGTGCCGCAGCCCCTCTTTGGAAGGATCCCCCAAACGCAGTTCGATCCTGTATACACCAGCAGTTACAGAGAAATCGCCTGAACAGGAGAGTAGATTGCCCGCACCCAATTTCCGTTATAACCGTCTAATATCAAGGGTTATCACCTGCATGAAGAAGTAGTTGCCTGGGGTGGAACAACGCTTACTCTCGTGACGGTATCAAACCAAAGAGGTTTGTCCATAGAGCAGCATCTAAAGCGGCATCCCCCCAATAGGGGTTAAAGCCGCGGATTCTGATATCTTTCTCATAACTTCATCCGTTTGATCGTTCGCACAATTTTGCGTCGTTACGGAACTACAGCCAATGCATCAAGTGCATCAAGGACCCACGAACACATGGCCCAGCCGCTTCGCAGCAACGACCCGAACCCGAAGAACATCAGCTTTAGCCACTTCGGCGTTCTTGACGATGGCAAGCGCAGCAGAAGTGCGGCAATTACCTCGATCATCGTCAATGTCGTCCTTGCCGCTGTCATTGTAGTTCTCGGCTACATAGTGAAAACCAATCCTACCGTCGCCAAGCAGATTGCGGTACTCACGCTTCCCCCGCCGCCGCCCGTGACCGCACCGGTTCCCAAGCCACCACCGCCACCTCCGCCGAAGCCGATCCCCACGCCGAGGGAGGTTCTGCATCCGCCCAAGATCGTTCCCCCACCTCCTCCGGAGAAGGTTCCCGAGGTAAAGCCGATCCCTGTGCCGATACCGAAGCCTGTGGTCACGCAGCCGGCTCCGCCCAAGGCCATTACACCGCCGCCCGCGCCGGTCAAGGTGAACCTCGCCACGGCCGCAGCAGCCCATGTTCCCAATAACGATGTGCATCCCACGCCTGTTCGCCTGGGCCAGCCCGATAATCCTTTGAAACCGACGACAGGTCCTGCGGTATCCCAGGTGAACCTGGGGAATCAGGGCGCACCGGGCATGAATGCCTCCAACACCGGCAGCGGTCCCCGTGCGACCTCGGTCAACCTCGGTTCCGGCTGCCCGAACTGCACCAACCTCAATGGCCGGGACAACGGATCGCGCGAGGTCAAAGGCGTAAGACTGGGCACTCCGGGCAGCAATGGTCCTTTGAATTCAAAGAATTACGCGAATTCGCCACGGCAGGTACAGTTGCAAACGGCAGCGACGCCACCAGCCGCAACGACCTCCCAGCTTCGTACCGCAACGGCTGCCTCACCTCCGAAAGTCACCTATAAGCCCACCCCGGTCTATACCGCCGAGGCCAAGTCCATACACCTGGAAGGCACAGTCTCCGTACGTATCCGCGTTACGGCTTCAGGAGCGGTACAGGTTCTGGGCGTGACCAGCGGTCTGGGACATGGACTCGACGAATCCGCCCTGCAGGCTGCTCAGAACACGCGTTTCACGCCTGCCAAAGACGCCTCGGGAAATCCGGTCGACTGGGAAGGTGTCGTCAAGATCAACTTCCAGATGAGTTAACCTAAGGGACGACGAGATTTTCGCTAAAATCCGCCCCCTGGGCTGTTCCCGAATCCTGAACGCTTTACCGAAACATCCGAACGGAATACCCTCTTGGGGGCATCCGATTGAACCAAAGGAGTCTTTAGACACAATGAATCTCCGGACGAAACTTACTGCCGCTGTGACCCTCACCTTTCTGGCTGCCTCGGCCCTGCCAGCTTCGGCTGGCGTCTTCGGAAAGAAGAAGACCGACCAGACGGTCACCCGCAAGCCGACCCCGGCCCAGAATGCCCTGATCGACAAGGCCATCCTCCGCGAAGCGGCCGTCATCAAGACTCTCAGGGAGCGTCAGCCCCTCGTGGAGACCTACATCCAGAACATGCGCCCCGATCCGGCCATGATTCAGGTACCCGAGATGGATGCGCACTATCTGACCCGCATCAACTTCGGCAGAGAGATCACCGAAGTCGGCTATGCTGACGGCAAGAAGGATTCAACCGGAAAGTTCAGTGGGATCAAACAGGCGCTCGGTGGCCTGGCCGGCCTGACCAAGAGCCTGCACCTCAGCTATGACGAGGGCGGCTTCGTTCGCATGGTCGTCATCGACACGAATGGACCGAACGGCGATGCCTTCGATCGCCAGCACTACAACTTCTATTTCGTCCGTAACGACTTTCTCGGAACGGTTCCCACCGTCGTATTCGACGTTGAGCCGATCAAGAGAAGCGCAGGCCGCTTCTTCGGACGCGTCTGGGTGGAGCGTAACGGCGGCAACATCGTCCGCTACAACGGCGATCTCGCCGGCGAAGATAAGGACCGCGCCGAGTTCTATCACTTCGACTCGTGGCGCACCAACGTCCAGGACGGTCTCTGGATGCCGACGGCTTCCTATATTGAAGAGTCCGACCCCAAGAGCCCGGCTCACGTCCTGAAGTTCAAGGCCGTCAGCCACATCTGGGGCTACTCGCTGAAGATCCCGAACAAGGACACCGATCAGACCAGTCTGGAAGTGGAAGGCGCGATCGACACCAGCCAACAGGCTCCCGACGTCAGCCCCCTGCAGGCACAGCGTGAGTGGGTCCAACAGGCTGAGGACAATGTCATCGACCGCCTCTACACTGCCGGCCTCGTCGATGCTCCTAGCGACTTCGACAAGACGCTCTCGGACCTGGCCAACAACATTCTTGCTTATAACCAGATCCCCACGGCACGTCCCCTCAAGGTTCGTATCCTGCTGACCACACCGCTGGAGTCGCTCTCCATCGGAAACACGATCCTGATCTCCAAGAGCCTGATCGACACCACGGCAATTCCAACGACCGATGGTGCCCAGCAGGGAGCCAACCTGAATGCCCTTTTGGCCTTCCAGGTAGCGCACATCCTGCTCGGCCACCGGGTAGACACCAAGTACGCCTTCAGTGACCGCCTGCTCTTCCCCAGTGAGAGAGCCTTCCAGCGTCTGCCGATGCACCACACCAACGCCGAAAACGTTGAGGCAGCCAAGAAGGCCATGGAGCTGTTGAACGCCAAGGATCTCGCCGACGGCCAGAAGTACTTCTCTCTCTATCTCCAGCAGCTCCAGGCCCGTGAAAAGGGTCTGCCGGAGCTCAACAAGCCGCAGATCGGCGATGGCTTGTTGAAGCCGGATGGCACCTTCTGGATGCAGGCTATCGTCTCCAAGGGCCCCAAGCTCGACAACAACGACCTGAAGCAGCAGGGTGCCATGCCTCTGGGCCAGTACCTCCGGTACGATGCCTGGACCGATCAGGTCATCCAGATGCATACCACCTACGAGCCCTTGCTGAGCTCGCGTGACAAGATCCCCTTTGAGATCACCCCGGTCTACCAGCGGCTCGCCTACTGGCAGCCCACAGCAGCTCCAGTGGCCGCCCCGGCAGCCGCTCCGGCCCCAGCAGCAGACAATGCCCCGGTAGACAATGCTCCGGCAGTACAGCCCACTCAACCGCAGCCCACTACCGGCACGTCCACCCCACCGCAGAACTAGACCGCTCCTTTGTAGCGGTATGGATGGAGCTCATCGTTGAAGAAACTTGTTCTTACGCTCGCACTTCTAACCGCAGGTACCTCACTTGCAGCCGGTCAGGCCAGACCGGCTGCAAGTCGCCTTGGCGACTTGCAGGTCGGCGCCACCTACTCCGTTGCCAACCCGGATTTCGGGGTCACCTACATCCGCGGATTTGGCGTCTATAGCGACTTCGACTTCCTCAGACACATAGGTGTGGAGGTCGATTTTCGACAGCTCAATGATCCGGACGATGCTCAACCCAATCGATTTTTCCAGCGCAGTTATGAAGCCGGTGGCCGATACTTCTGGCGCTTCGGACGTCTCAAGCCTTATGGCAAAGCGCTCTATGGACGCGGGCAGTTTTCTTCACCTCCAGCTCTTATCCAAAATCAATTGGAGGTCGGCGAGCCTGCCTATCCCGAGATAGCCACAAACATGATTGATCTTGGAGTTGGCGCTGATTTTGCCGTGCAATCCCATATCAATATCCGAGTCGAAGGGGAGTACCAGAAATGGTTCTCCTCTCATTACCCGCTTGACCATGGTCTTTCGCCAACCATGATCAACTTTGGCGTTGCCTACCACTTCCCTCCTGGCAAACCTCGTCGCTAAATTTCAATTCAATGCAAACAGCAAAGCCCCGGAGATCCGGGGCTTTGCTGTTTGTCTTTCTTCTCCAGGGCGTGTCATCTAACTATTCTTGTCGTGGAGTCGAAGGGTGCAAACGGTTTGTTGAGGCAAGACCTGGAAGGGCACGGTTTCACCGGGTCTTGTCTCAGGAAGCTATTTGCATGGTTCAATCTCCATCTCAAATAGCAGTTTGATAACAGACCCTAA
The DNA here is from genome assembly GCF_014203225.1 of Granulicella mallensis. Classification (GTDB taxonomy): domain Bacteria; phylum Acidobacteriota; class Terriglobia; order Terriglobales; family Acidobacteriaceae; genus Granulicella; species Granulicella mallensis_A. The sequence continues at coordinate 51,630 of NZ_JACHIO010000012.1, forward strand.
AGTAGCTGTTGGGTCTTGCTGAGAGAGTTCAAGAGCAAGGGAAAAGGTTTGCTTCTCCCAGACTTTGCCCTCAAAATATCCCCTCCACAAACAACCAGAGGCCCGGCGATTGCCGGGCCTCTGGTTGTGCTTTATGAACTGACGTTAGAAGTGGTAAGCAACACCGATCGCCGGCATCGAGAGCACTTCGTAGCGATTGGTCTTGAAGATGCCGCCACCAGCGCCAAAGTCAGGCGCTTTGAGGAGGAAGCCGCGATACTCTGCCCGGATGTCGAAGCTGGGGCTGATCTCGTAGGCCAAACCACCACCAAAGAGAGCTCCGATATTCGTGTTCCGCTTAAGGCTCAGCACCTGGGTGCCGAAATCCTGAATCGGCGAGAAGAGGATGCCACCGACACCGACCTCGAGAAACGGATTGTACCTTTTGTAATTGCGTGAGTAGACGTAGGCTCCGGAGATCTCCTGCTGCCTGGCGTGAACGTAAATCGGCACATTCTGTGTGCCGATATTGAAACTAGGATTGCCGTATCTATGCGAGTTTTGCAGGAAGGAATAGTTCAACTCCAAAGCACTGCGCGGCGTCACCGAGTAACGGTAACTTCCGAGGAAGCCAAGAGCACTCGTTCCATGCTCTGTCACACCGCCGGGGCCGTGTACTTCAGAGTCAAATACTCCGTAGGCGCTCGCACTCACGTCTTGCCGGCTTTCCTGGGCGTACCCCACGGCGGCGGTGCATACCAGCAGAGCGCCGAGCAACATCATCTTCTTCATGCTTGCAGAAATCCCTTCGCAATCGCTCCCCAGGCCCTTCGCTACTCCAATATCTTCGGAGAGCTCATAACCGAACCCGCGGCGCGCTAATGACTAATTGTACCCGCTGACTGTGCTGCTGCGCCGTCCATCCTCAGCGTTTCTCGAAAGGAATCCGTCACCACACCCCTTTGCCGCGTAAAACGGGAGGGCCTCCGCAGAGGACCTCCCGTGTGCTACAGCCTGTTTCATCGAACGCTATTCCTACATCGAGGGCGCGGATGCAGGAGCGGGAGCATTGCCATCCCCGCCATTCTGGCGGCCACGCATGCGCTCCTGCTGCATGGCATCGTACTTTGCCTTCTGCTCGTCGGTCAGAACGGCATGGACCTTCGTGTCTTCGTCCTTGCGCAGCTCCATCATCTTCGAGCGGCGTTCATCCTGGGGCACGGACGTATCGTTCCGCAGAGCCTCACCCTTGGCCTGCTCATCGGTGAAGATCGTCTTCAGCTGCGTGGTCTGATCGGCGGTGAGACCTAACGCCTTCTGCAGACGATCCGCGCGGCGCTCCGGATTCATGCCGCCACGGTGTTCGCCCTGGCCCTGCCCCTGTTGCGGCGGCGTATCCTGCTGCGCCATCGCTGGAAGTACGGTCAGCATCGCTCCGCACAGCAGCACGGCTGCCGTGCGCATTCTGTTCTTTTCCATTGCCTTCGGCATCATGACTAAACTCACTTTCATCTCGCAACAGTATGCTGCGTTCCGTGCAGCCGAAGCCCCAGCGAACGGTCTTGATTCATTGGAATGGCAACACGCACAGCTACCGATTAAAGACGTGCCGCAGGGAGAAAGGTTCCCCGTTCCGGAACTATCTTTTCGAGGTTTGCCAGCGTAGGGACAGGCATCGTTCATCGTCTTCATCACGCACGTAGCGCGAAGCGCGTTCCCTGACGCTTTAGCGTCAGGGAGACGGAGGGAGCCGTAGCCTTTAGGCTACGGAAATAGAGGCTTAACTAAGATGTGGCCTTTAGGCCCGGGCCTTCTTTCGGCTGCGAACAAAAGGCCCGGGGCTAAAGCCCAATTCTTGCCTGTTCTTTATTCCGTAGCCTAAAGGCTACGGCTCCCCCTGCCCCGCGACGCTAAAGCGTCACGGTTTGCGCTTCGCGCTGTGTTAAGCCTCATGCTGACAATAAAACGGCTTCCCCTCTTACGCCCGCTCTGCAATAAAACAAAACGGATCGCCATGGGCCTCCGCATGCTTTTCAACCACCTGCAGAAACGCTCGTGCGGCATGACTCAGAGCCGCCTGTCGCCGATACACCAGCCGCAGCTTGCGCTCCACCTGCAACTCGGGTACAGCTACCGCCACCAGGGCACCCGTCTCCAGCTCCCCCTCAACGGTCAGCTTCGGAACCAGGGCCACGCCATTGCCACTCTGCACAAACCGTTTGATCGCCTCCAGCGACGGCAGTTCGACCTCCATCTGCAGAGGTGTCTTGTGCCTCTTGAAGGCGACAATAACCTTCTGGCGCAGCGGTGACGGCACATTGTGCGCCACAAAGACCTCCCGCCCCAGCCGCTGGATCGAAGCCTTGCCATCCTTCGCCAGCGCATGGCCAGGATTCACGATGCAGACCAGTTCGTCGCGGTACACCACCATCGACCGCACCTGCGGATCGTCCGGCCGGAAGCTGACGACCCCCAGCTCCACCGAGTGCTGCAGGATCTCGTCAGCGATGCGGCTAGCCAATGTTCGCTGCACCGCCACCTTTACCCGCGGATGCTCGCGCCGGAAGGCGTCCAGCAGCGGCAGTAAGTAAAGGCAGGTGTACTCGTTGGCTGCCAGGTTCAGACGTCCCGTATGTAGAGAACGCAGATCGACCAGGGCCGAGGCGGCATCGGCCCTTAGATTCAACATTTTCTCGGCATATTCACGAAGCACTTCGCCCGCATCGGTCAGCGTGCCGTCGCGTGAAGAACGCTCCAATAAGGTCTCGCCAAGCTCTGCTTCGAGCTTCGCAATGACCTGGCTGACCGCAGGCTGGGTTCGATGCAGCCGCGCCGCTGCTCGCGAAAAGCTGCGCTCCTCGGCTACCGTCAGAAACGTCTCCAACTGAAATAAGTCCACGCGTTCCCGCCCTTCCCTGCGCTCTTAGCGCCTTCTTTTGGTGTTGCCGATGTGCATCCCGGCCTTTGCTTTTATCGGAGGCAAAGTAGTACCGTTTTCTCAGGCCAGCATTCCCCTATACCAGCATTAGAAATTCGCATACATCCCACCTGAGACATAAGTGTACGTTATGCTTTAGGTCGAGACGGAAAGGTTCTTCCCTATGGCGCACACCGATCAGATCGTCTTCTTCGACACCACCCTGCGTGACGGCGAGCAATCGCCCGGCTGTACCATGCACCACACCGAAAAGATCCGCATGGCGCATCAGCTCGCAAAGCTCGGTGTGGACATCATCGAAGCCGGCTTCGCCATCGCCTCGCACGGCGACTTCAACTCCGTGCACGCAATCGCGAAAGAGGTGCACGGCCCGCGCATCGCCTCCCTTGCCCGCTGCAAGCGCGAGGACATCGAAGCCGCCGCGCGCGCCGTCGAACCCGCCGCGAAGAACCGCATCCACGTCTTCCTCGCCAGCTCCGACCTGCATCTCGAGGCCAAGCTGAAGATCACTCGCGCCCAGGCCCTCGACCAGGCCGCTGAATCCGTCCGCCTCGCACGCAGCTTCGTCGACGACGTCGAGTTCTCGACCGAAGACGGGACCCGCTCCGACCTCGACTTCCTCGTGCAGATGGTCACCGTCGCGGTACAGGCTGGCGCCAGCACGATCAACATTCCCGACACCGTCGGCTACACCACCCCCGCCGAGTACACGCAGCTCTTCCGCACCGTGCGCGAGCGCGTAGCGGGCAGCGAGAACATCATCTTCTCCACCCACTGCCACGACGACCTCGGCATGGCTGTCGCCAACTCCCTGGCCGGCGTAGAAGGCGGAGCCCGGCAGATCGAGTGCACCATCAACGGCATCGGCGAACGCGCGGGCAACGCAGCACTCGAAGAGATCGCCGCGGCGCTCATCACGCGCCACGACCGCTACCCCTACACGAGCAACATCAAAATGACCGAGCTCTACCCAACCTCGAAGATGCTCGGTGAGATCATCAGCTTCCAGTGCTCGCCGAACAAGGCTGTCGTCGGCAAGAACGCCTTCGCGCACGAGTCGGGCATTCACCAGCATGGCGTGCTCGCCAACCCGCTCACCTACGAGATCATGACGCCCGCTTCGGTAGGCTTTACCGGACAGAACATCGTACTCGGCAAGCACTCCGGCCGCCGCGCCCTGGAGCACAGACTGGCCGAACTCGGCCACAAGCTCACTCGCGAAGAACTCGATACGGTCTACGAGCGCTTCACAGAACTAGCTGACCGCAAGAAGTCGATCTACGACCAGGACATCGTCGCCCTGCTCAACGCACACGATGTTGAACCGCTGGCAACCCCGGTCGCGTAGGGTCGTTGCTTTTGTTTTTCGTCGTCATCCTGAGTCCTGAGCGAAGTCGAATGGACGAAGGCCCCCCGCATTTTGAACCTGTACGAATGCTGAAGGATAGGTAATGAAGCTGAAGATCGCAGTTCTCGCCGGAGACGGCATTGGCCCCGAAGTCACCCGCGAAGCCACGCAAATTCTCAAAGCGGTAGCCGAGTTCGGCAACCACGAGTTCACGTTCACCGAAGCCCTCATCGGCGGCGTCGCCATCACCGCCAACGGCACGCCGCTGCCGCAGACCACCATCGACACCTGCCTCGAGAGCGACGCTGTCCTTCTCGGCGCGGTCGGCGATAACAAGTTCAACCACCTGACCCCGGACAAGCGTCCCGAGGCCGGCCTGTTGCAGATCCGGCAGGAGCTGGGCGGCTTCGCGAATCTGCGCCCCTCGGTGGCCTACCCCGCGCTCGCGGAGAACTCTCCGCTGCGTCCCGAAGTAACCAAGGACGCGGACATTCTCTTCGTCCGCGAGCTGCTCGGCGGCCTCTACTTCGGCCAGCCACGCTGGTGGAACAAAGAAGCGGGAGCCAACGGTGGCGGTGAAGCCATCAACACCATGCGCTACACCCGCGACGAGGTCGTCCGCGTAGCACGCGCCGCCTTCGAGCTCGCGCAGAAGCGCCGCAAGAAGCTCACCTCGGTCGACAAGGCCAACGTGCTGGAGTGTTCGCAGCTCTGGCGCGCCACCGTCGACTCACTCAAGGCTGACTATCCCGACGTCACCGTCGAGCACCAGCTCGTCGATTCGATGGCGATGCACCTGATGAACATCCCACGCAACTTCGATGTCGTACTCACCGAAAACCTCTTCGGCGACATCCTCTCGGACGAGTCCGGCGTGATCACCGGCTCGCTCGGCATGCTGCCCTCGGCGACCATCGGCGGTAAGGTCAACCTCTACGAGCCCGTACACGGCTCCGCTCCGGATATCGCCGGAACCGGCAAAGCCAACCCTCTCGGCGCGATCCTGACCGCTGCGATGGTGCTGCGCCACTCCGGTGGTCTCGAGCAGGAGGCCCAGGCTATCGAAGTCGCGGTCGCCAAGGTACTCGAAGCTGGCCATCGCACCGCTGATATCTCTCGCGGCAATACTGCGGCAAACGTTACGACGCAGCAGATGGGCAAGCTGGTACACCAGGCTCTGGCAGAATCCATCGACCGCCACCAGTCACTGCACGCCGTATAGCTCTTGCTTTTCTAGTTGTCATTCCCGCAGGGAATCTGCTTCGCCGGGCCACCACTGAAGTCAATTCCCACAAACCATGCGCAAACTTCTCCAACTCGCCGCTGTACTCCTCCTCACCGGAGCAGCGGCAACGCATGCGCAGATCACCAACCCCGACAACCTCGTCGCTCCCCCGCCCAAGCCACCTGCCCACCGCAGCCCCAACGCCACCGACGACCTGCAATGGCTCTGGCAGTTCGCCAAACCCAGCCCCAACGGCCGTGCCGACGATCTCCGCCTCGACGCGCGCTTCCAGGCCCTGCTGCAGCGCTTCTTCAAGCAGCCACAGGCAATGTGGGGCCCCCCGGAGACGCATCAGTCTCTCGCCACCGTCATCCCGCTCTTTCTCTCGCAGTACGGTACAGTCACGGCAGAACATAATCGCTATCTCAGCGTGGACGGTTGCGTGCCCAGGTTCTGCCCTGCCCATGGCCTGCTATGGATCGACCTCGGCACAGCACATCCGCTACTGGTCTTCGCCGCCGTCAACTGGACGACCGAAGGTCACTCCACCGATGAGGCCGCCGCAGACTATAGCCTGTGGCTCTTCCCCAACCGCACAATCGACGCCAACGCCCTTCCCCTCGAGCTCACCGAAAGCCTTGCGCATTGGGATGCACGCCTCGCCGAAGCGCACCGTCTCGTTCCTCACATCACGCACGCGCTCCTGGTCGAGCCGGATGGTTCGCCCTTCGCTCTCGACCCGCAACTCGCCGGAGCCAACACCCTCGCACCTCAACCTGACACCATCACGCCACACCCAGAAGACAAAGACTAGCCATGAGCACAGAGACAAACAATACGCCGCAAGTCGTCGCCCCCCGCACCCTGTTCGAGAAGGTATGGCAGCAGCACGTAGTCGCCGAGCCTGCCGGCGAGCCGACGATCCTCTACATCGACCTCCAGCTCGTACATGAGGTCACCTCACCGCAGGCCTTCGACGGCCTCCGCCTCGCGGGCCGCAAGCTGCGCCGCCCCGACCGCCACATCGCGACCGTAGATCACAACGTGCCCACGACCAGCGTGCAGGACCGTCTCGTCATCGCCGACCAGATCTCCAATGCGCAGGTCAACGCGCTGCGCAAGAACTGCGCTGAGTTCGGCATTGAGTTCTTCGACGTGCAGGCAGCTGAGCAAGGCATCGTGCACATGATCGGGCCCGAGCTTGGAGCGACCAAGCCCGGCATGACCATCGTCTGCGGCGACTCGCACACCAGCACCCACGGAGCGTTTGGAGCCCTGGCCTTCGGCATCGGCACCAGCGAGGTCGAGCACGTCATGGCCACGCAGACGCTGCCGCAGTCCAAGCCGAAGACCTTCCGCATCAACGTCGAGGGCGAGCTGCCCTACGGCGTCACCGCCAAGGACATCATCCTCGACATCATCGGCCGCATCGGCACCGATGGCGCAACGGGTTATGTCGTGGAGTACGCCGGCTCAGCCATTCGCGCGCTCTCGATGGAAGGCCGCATGACCATCTGCAACATGAGCATCGAAGCCGGCGCACGCGCAGGAATGATCGCTCCTGACGAAACGACCTTCAACTACCTCAAGGGCCGCCGCTTCGTCCCCAAGGGTGAAGCGTGGGATCTGGCGGTGCAGAACTGGGCCTCGCTGGTCAGCGATGAAGGCGCAACGTTCGATCGCGAGCTCCACATCGACGCCACCAAGCTCGCGCCCAGTGTCACCTGGGGCACCTCGCCCGGCATGGTCACCACCATCGACAGCACGGTTCCCTCCATCGACGACGCTCCCAGCGAAGCCGACAAGAAGTCCTTCTCGCGCGCCCTCGAGTACATGGACCTGAAGCCCGGCACGAAGATCGAAGACATCAACGTCGACGCGGTCTTCCTCGGCTCCTGCACCAACGCGCGCATTGAAGACCTTCGCGCCGCGGCCAAGATCGTCGACGGCTATCACGTCGCGACCACAGTCCGCGCCATGGTTGTCCCCGGCTCGCAGTCGGTCAAACACCAGGCTGAAGAAGAAGGCCTCGACCTGGTCTTCAAGAGCGCAGGCTTCGAGTGGCGCGAGCCCGGCTGCTCCATGTGCCTCGGCATGAACCCCGACATCCTGCAGCCCGGCGAACGCTGCGCCAGCACCAGCAACCGCAACTTTGAAGGCCGCCAGGGGCGCGGGGGGCGCACGCACCTGCTCTCGCCCGCCATGGCCGCCGCCGCCGCCATTACCGGACACCTCACGGATGTCCGCAACTGGAAGTTTCATAGCAAGGTTTCATAGCAGGGATTGATCGTTTTGCCTTGAAGGGGACGGGCTTCAGCCCGTCCGTTAGAACACTCGCAGAGAAGGGGCTTCAGCCCCTGAGGGAATGAACATGACACCGATCAACATCATCACCAGCATCGCCGCTCCGCTGCCCTTTCCGAACATCGACACGGACCAGATCATCCCGAAGCAGTTTCTCAAGCGCATCGAGCGCACCGGCTACGGCGACTTCCTGTTCTTCGACTGGCGCTACGACCTCGAGACACCGGACCACGTCTCCGAGCGCAAGGACTTCGTGCTGAACAAGCCGGAGTACAAAGGCGCCGAGATCCTCATCGCTGAAAAGAACTTCGGCTGCGGCAGCTCGCGCGAGCACGCCGCCTGGGCGATCAACCAGTACGGCTTTCGCGCTGTCATCGCGCCGAGCTTTGCCGACATCTTCTTTTCGAACGCAGGCAAGAACGGCATCATCCTCTGCCGCCTCACCGATGACGAAGTCGCAACTCTGTTGAAGCTCTGCACCGAGAACCCGCAGCACAAGCTCACGATTAACCTTGAAGCCCAGACCGTCACCGACGAACAGGGCTTCAGCGCCCACTTCGACATGGACCCATTCCGCAAGCACTGCCTGCTGAACGGCCTCGACGACATCGGCCTCACGCTGCTGCATGAGGACGAGCTCGACAGCTACGAAACAAAGCATAACGAAGAGTTCTGGGTAGCACCAAAGGCCCTGACCACTACCTAACCTCAACGGCCTTTGCTCTTGCCTTTGCTTTTCTAATTGTCATTCCGAGCGCAGTGAGGAACCTGCTTCCTCCCGTTTTTCGCTCGTACCACCACCGCAACCCACGGAGAGAAAATGTCCAGCACCGGCAAGAAGAACAGCATCGTCCTCACCGAAGGCCCCTCGCGCGCCGCAGCCCGCGCCATGCTCCGCGGCGTCGGCTTCAGCAAGGAAGACCTGCACAAGCCCATCATCGGCATCGCCAACACCTGGACCGAGATCGGCCCCTGTAACTACCACCTTCGCGACATCGCCGAAGCTGTCAAGCAGGGCGTCCGCGAAGCCGGCGGCACCCCCATGGAGTTCAATACCGTCACCATCTCCGACGGCATCACCATGGGTACCGAGGGCATGAAGGCCTCGCTCATCTCGCGCGACATGATCGCGGACTCCATCGAGCTCGTGGCCCGCGGCAACTCCTTCGACGGCCTGGTCTGCATCGCCGGCTGCGACAAGAACATGCCCGGCGCCGTGATGGCGCTCGCCCGCCTCGATATCCCTGGCCTCATGCTCTACGGCGGCTCCATCGCCCCCGGCCACCTGCACGTCGGTGCAGACGGCAAGACGCCCGACGCCTCCGGCAAGACCGAGATCGACATCACCATCCAGCAGGTCTTTGAAGCCATCGGCTCGCACGCTGCGGGAAAGATCAACGACGAGCAGCTTGAAGCCGTCGAAGCCTCGGCCTGCCCCGGCCCTGGCGCCTGCGGCGGCCAGTTCACGGCCAACACCATGGCGATGGCCGGCGAGTTCCTCGGCATCTCGCCCATTCAGATCACCGGCGTCCCCGCCATGTCCAAGGAGAAGCACGAGGCCTCGCGCGAAGCTGGCAGGATCGTGATGGACCTCGCCCGTGCCGGCCTCAAGCCCTCGCAGATCATCACCCACGAATCGCTGGAAGATGCCATCGCCGCCGTCTGCGCGTCGGGCGGCTCGACCAACGCCGTGCTGCACCTCATCGCCATCGCCAAGGAGCTCGACATCCCGCTCACGGTCGATGACTTCGACACCATCAGCGAGAAGACGCCGTTCATCTGCGATCTCCAGCCCGGCGGCAAGTACGTGGCAAAAGATTATCAAGACGCGGGTGGGTCAAGAGTCCTCGCCCAGCGCCTGATCGACAAAAAGCTCCTGCACGGCAACACGCCCACCGTCACCGGCAAGACGATTCGCGAAGAAGCCACCACCGCCAGCGAGACTCCCAACCAGGTCATCATCCGCGCCTGGGACAACGCGCTCAAGTCCACCGGCGGACTCGTCATCCTCAAGGGCAATCTCGCTCCTGAAGGCTGCGTCGTCAAGGTCGCCGGCCACGAGCGCATCCACCACACCGGCCCCGCACGCGTCTTCGACAGCGAAGACCTCTGCTTCGCCGCGATCAACGCAGGCAAGATCAATCCCAACGACGTGCTCGTGATCCGCTACGAAGGCCCGCGCGGCGGCCCCGGCATGCGCGAGATGCTCGCCGTTACCGCAGCCATCAAGGGCATCCCCGAACTCTCAGAGACCGTGGCCCTGCTCACCGACGGCCGCTTCAGCGGCGCAACGCGCGGCCTCATGGCCGGCCACGTCGCCCCCGAAGCCCAGCTCGGCGGCCCCATCGGCGCAGTACACGAAGGCGACACCATCACCTTCGACATCCCGGGCCGCAAGCTCACGCTCAACGTGCCGGACGCAGAGATCGCCGCCCGCCTCAAAAACTTCAAAGCTCCCGCACCCCGCTACAAGCGCGGCGTGTTTGCAAAGTATGCAAACTCCGTAAGCAGCGCGAGTGAAGGAGCTGTCACCACGTAGTCGTTGCACTTGCTTTTCTAGTTGTCATTCCCGAAGGGAATCTGCTTCTGTCGTCGCTGTTGCACTTGCTTTTCTGGTTGTCGTTCCGACCCTGAGCGCAGTCGAAGGGGAGCGAACCTGCTTCCTCCCGCTCTTTGCTAGCAGCAGTAAGAACACCATCGGGCCTTCGCCCTAGAGGTAAAAATGGCATTCATCGACAAGATGTTCGGCAAGCAGCAAGCACCTCCACCGGAGCACGCCATCTTCATCTACATCAACACCGTAGACCTGGACGAATCGATCTACAGAAGCTGCGACACAGTCACCCTCGACGGCCTTCTCACCAAAGCGCTCGGCGCGAATGGCATCGTAGAAGGCACAGAGACGCGCGCCACGGAAACCGTCCTGTTCCTCTACGGCACCGACTCCGAAAAGATGCTCTCGCTCATCGATCCGGTCCTCCACTCCTACCCGCTTTGTAAAGGCGCGAAGGTCGTCCTGAGGGCCGGCCCGACCGGCTCGCCGGAACGCACGATCACAGTCTAGTTACCGAGCAATATTCGACACCTAACCCGCAGCAAAGGAGCAACGATGGCTAACCAATCGCAGCAGCACCCCACCCTTACCGGAGCCGAGATTCTCTGGGCCACGCTCGCGGGTGAAGGCACGACGACCGTCTTCGGTTATCCCGGCGGCGCCATCCTGCCCATCTACGACGCTCTCCGCAAGTTCCCGACCATCCACCACGTCCTCGTCCGCCACGAGCAGGGCGCCGCACACATGGCCGATGGCTATGCCCGTGCCTCGGGACGTCCCGGTGTCTGCATGGCCACCTCAGGCCCCGGCGCAACCAACCTCGTGACCGGCCTGGCAACGGCGATGCTCGACAGCATCCCCATGGTCGCGATCACCGGCCAGGTCTCCAGCAAGGTCCTGGGCAGCGACGCCTTCCAGGAGGTCGACATCACCGGCATCACCCTGCCGATCACCAAACATAACTTCCTGGTTACGCGCGCGGAAGATATCGCTCCCGCCGTCCGCCTGGCCTTCCAGATCGCGACCTCCGGCCGCCCCGGCCCCGTGCTCGTCGACATCACCAAGGATGCGCAGCAGGCTACCGCAACCTTCTCGTTCGAAGCGGCAAAGCCGGAATCCTATCGCCCACACCCGATGCTCAGGGCTGACTCCTCCTCCATCCGTGAGGCCATCGAACTGATCAAGCAGTCGAAGAAGCCCGTCATCCTCGCGGGCCACGGCATCGTCGAGTCCGGCGCGGAGCGCGAGGTCATCGCGTTCGCCGAAGCACAGCAGATCCCCATCGCCTCAACGCTCCTCGGCCTTGGCGCCATCCCCGCCGCCCATCCTCTCTCGCTCGGCATGATGGGCATGCACGGCGAGTCGTGGGTGAACAACGCCATCCAGGAAGCCGATCTGCTGCTGGCCTTCGGCATGCGCTTCGACGACCGCGTGACCGGAAACCTCGCCAGCTATGCGCCTACCGCCAAGAAGATCCACATCGAGATCGACCCCTCCGAGATCAACAAGAACGTTCGCGTGGATGTGGCTCTGATTGGCGACCTCAAGGAAGTGTTGGAACTGCTGTTGCCGCTGCTGCCGAAGAACACCGACACAAGCTGGCTGCGCGAGATCAACGCCAGCAAGGGCAGCGCCGCCGTACGCGACATCATCAACCTGCCCGACAACGGCCACCTCTACGCCGCGCATGTCATCCACGACATCTGGCGCGAGGCCCAGGCCGCAGGCCGTCTCGAAAACACCATCATCGTCACCGACGTAGGCCAGCACCAGATGTGGGAGGCCCAGTACTTCAAGCACGAAGCTCCGCGCTCGCTCGTCACCTCCGGCGGCCTCGGAACGATGGGCTTCGCTCTGCCCGCAGCCATCGGCGCAAAAGCTGCCTGCCCCGACAAAGATGTCTGGGTCATCGCCGGCGACGGCGGCTTCCAGATGACCGCCGCAGAACTCTCCACCATCGTGCAGGAGGGCCTCGCGATCAACATCGCGGTCATCAACAATGGCTTCCTCGGCATGGTGCGCCAGTGGCAGGAGACCTTCTACGAGAAGAACTACTCGGCCTCCCCGATCCTCTCGCCGGACTTCGTCATGCTCGCCGCCGCGCACGGCATCGCAGCCGCAAACGTCAGCAAGCGGACCGATGTAACGCCGACGGTCACCAAGGCCCGCACCAGCGGCAAGGCCTTCCTCATCAACTTCCAGGTCGAGAAGGAAGACGGCGTCTACCCGATGATCGCCCCCGGCGCCGCGCTGCATGAGATGGTGCGCAGGCCTCAGCATGATCCTCTGCTTGAGACGGCGGAGGATAAGTAATGGGTCTTGCTGATTTTTTTCGTAAGCGCACACCAGATCCACTCAACCCCAAGGTTCTGGTGTGTTCGCTCGGCCCTGGCTTTGAGGCCCTCGTAATAGAAGACGAAGGAGCATACCGCCGGTATTTCCCGGGCACAAAGATCACGAACTTTGAAACTTCAGACGAACTTTTCTCCGAAATGGCTAACGGCTACGAGATCGTTCATCTCTACACCCATGTCACTCCAGATGGTTGCATCGGAACGAGCACTATCTCTGGCACGGAACTAATCAAAAACGCATCGGACGCAGGAACGAAGCTACTTTGGATAGCAAACGATAACAATCCTGACGGCTATATTAAAAATTTCAATCCTACTGGAAACAAGCTGAACCTCGTCATGACGATCCATCGTCTCGGCAATTATTTTCCAGACTTTCTGCGTGACCTGCTTGGAGAAATGAAGTCTGGCGCAAGCATGCCGGTCGCATGGAACAGAATCGCGCCACAGATACCAGGCAAGGATCAACCCGGTATTCCCGAAACCATTTTCTTTTGCGGTCTCGGACAAGCTCGTTTCATTTGAGGTCATAGATGCTTCCTACTTTCGCAGCTCTGGTCCAAGACAAACCCGGTATCCTCACACGCGTCGACGCACGCAGTCGTGAACTTTTGGGCTCATCGGTTTTTGTCGCGTTGGCTGCGGTAGCTCTTCTGTCCGGCTGCAAATCCACACCAGCCCCAGCCCCGGCACCCAAGCCCCAACAGGCACAAACACCTGCACGCCCGTCCGTCCCACCCCCTGCCTTCAAAGTCTTCCATCACGATGACAGCAACTTCACCCTCGTCACCAAAGACAACGCCTCCGACGAGGAGATCGAAAGCCTGATCTGGCAGCTTCGCGATGCCGCGCATGCTCGAACACTCGACAAGTTGAAGATCAGCCAGAAGCTGATCGACGCCCGCAAACCCATGGTCTGGTTTCACATCTACCGGGGCGCGAAATGCGCGAGCGAGAAGTACGCCGAAGGGCCGCCACCCTGCGGCGGCAGTTATCACGGGGCAGGCGATTACACCTACGGCGGCTTTACCAATCACGAACGAGACGCCGGGGCACTTCTCCACGACGAGAACCACGAAGTGCAACTGTGGGACCCCGACACTCCTTACATTGCGCCCTCATAACCGGCTTTTTCTACACTCTACCCTCTACTCTCTACACTCTGAGGTCCTATGCTCCACACCTTTGTAGCTCTCGTTCAAGACAAGCCCGGTGTTCTCACCCGCGTCGCCTCGCTCTTCCGCCGGCTCAGCATCAATATTGTCTCGCTGACGGTCGGTGAGTCCGAGCAGCCTGACACCTCACGCATGACCATCGTCTGCGAGGCCCACGAGCATGCGGCGCATCGTATCCGCGCCTCTCTCTACAAGCTCGAAACCACCGTCCACGTGGACGAGGTCAACCGCTCCGAGGCTGTCGTGCGCGAACTCTGCCTCATCAAGGTCGCCGCCGGTCCCGACTCTCCGCACGGCCTGCACTCGCGCTCGCAGGTCTTTGAGCTCGCACAGGTCTTCCGCGCGCGCGTCGTCGATCTCGCACCCGAGTCCATCATGCTGGAGATGACCGGCTCGGCCTCTAAGATCGAAGGCCTCATCCAGGTGCTACGCGAGAGCAACTACACCATCCTCGAGGTCTCCCGCACCGGCCGCATGGCCATGCGACGCGGCCACCACACCTCGCGCGTCCTGAAAGCTCTCGGAACCAAGGGCATTCCCAATACCACCGACACCTTCGACCCCGATGCCCTTCCCGAGGATGAGGTTCTGCCTACCGAGTTCGGAGAGCACGAGGCATAACGTCCTTCATGACCACTACGCAAGCAGATCCGTTGAACATGCGCTACCTCGTCGAGGGGCTTGCGCTTGGAGTTTCCTATGGGCTGCTCTTCCGGCTTCTTGCGCACTTTAGCTGGCCCGGCCCAAGCGTGGTGATGTCAATCGGATTTCTGTTCCTTGGGCCAATGGTGATGGGCATCCTTGCAGTACGCCGTGCCTCGGTTGCAACACCAGCACCGGTATGGATGTGGTTTGCGCTACCCATCGGCACGGTGTTCCTGGCCATGCTTGCTGCCATCTTGCTTTACCTGGAAGGCACCATCTGCGTGGTGTTTGCTTTCCCTATTGCATTGGTCGGCGCTATCCTCGGTGGCGTTATCGGCGGCCTTGCGAGCCGTTCACACTATCGCATCAACAGAGGAACAACCGCATGTATCGCGGTGATCCCCTTCTTGATCGCAAGTGCCGAACCAGGATTCACCGCTCCAACACACATCCGCACCGTGGCCAGCGAAATCCGCATCCACGCTTCGCCTGAAATCGTCTGGAACAACATTGAACGTGTACCAGCGATCTCTCCCTCCGAACTTCACACCACCTGGGCCCAACGTATCGGCTTCCCTCGGCCCGTGGAGGCGACACTCTCTTACCAAGGCATCGGCGGAGTTCGCCACGCAAGCTTCGAGCGTGGTCTCACGTTTATCGAAACCGTTACCGCATGGGAGCCTAAACATCGTCTCGCCTTCGGCATCAAAGCCGACACCGCTCATATTCCGCCAACAACACTTGATGAGCACGTCACTATCGGTGGCCGTTACTTCGATGTATTGGATGGCGAGTACCTCCTGGAGCCACTGCCTAACGGCGATGTGCTTCTCCACCTCACCAGCCACCAGCGGCTCTCCACCGACTTTAATGGCTACGCGGGCCTCTGGTCCGATGCCGTGATGCAAAATCTCCAGTCCAGCATTCTCGAAGTGATCCAACATCGCTGCGAGCACGCATAAACTCTTAACAACACCCAATCAGAAAGAAGACACCATGGCAAAGACCTACCACGACGCAGACGCAGACCTCTCCCTTATCCAGGCAAAGAAAGTCGCCATCATCGGCTACGGCTCGCAGGGCCATGCTCACGCCCTCAACCTGAAGGACTCCGGCGTCGATGTCCGCGTCGGTCTGCGTGCTGACTCGCCCAACGCCAAGAAGGCCAAGCTCGCCGGTCTCGAAGTCGGCACGGTCGCGGAAGTCTCCGCATGGGCCGATGTCATCATGAACCTCGTTCCCGACCAGACCGCCTCCAAGGTCTACCACGCGGAGATCGAGCCGAACATGAAGCCCAACGCGACCCTGATGTTCGCGCACGGCTTCAACATCCGCTTCCGCACCATCACGCCGCCCGCCGGCGTCGATGTCTCGCTCGTCGCTCCCAAGGCTCCCGGCCACCGCGTCCGTGAGGTCTTCACCGAAGGCGGCGGCGTCCCGGGCCTCGTCGCTGTCGAGCAGGATGCCAGCGGTAACGCGCTCGCACTAGCTCTCAGCTACGCCAAGGGCATTGGCTGCACCCGCGCCGGCGTACTCGAAACCACCTTCACCGAAGAGACCGAAACCGACCTCTTCGGCGAACAGGCTGTGCTCTGCGGCGGTACCGCGGCGCTGGTCAAGTGCGGCTTTGAAGTCCTGACCGAGGCGGGCTACCAGCCCGAGCTCGCCTACTTCGAAGTGCTGCACGAGCTCAAGCTCATCGTCGACCTGCTGTACCGTGGCGGCCTGGAGTACATGCGCCACAGCATCTCCGACACCGCCGAGTGGGGCGACTACGTTGCCGGCCCGCGCATCGTCACCGCCGACACCAAGAAGGCGATGGAAGGCCTGCTCGCCGACATCCGCTCCGGTGAGTTCGCGAAGAAGTTCATCGCGGAGAACGAGACCGGACGCCACGAGTTCGCCCGCATCCGCAAGCAGGAAGCCGCACATCCGATCGAAAAGGTCGGAGCCGAGCTCCGCAAGGCAATGCCCTTCCTCGACCCCGTCAAGGTCGAAGACGGCAACGTCGTCAAGGCATAAAGCACTCGTAAGCTCAGCCGTAAGAAAAGAACCAGGTTTCGCCACAACTTCCGTGGCGAAACCTGGTTCTTTTCTTTGTGCCCTTTGCGCCAAGCTTTTCGATACCCTGGGCAAAGATCAAACGTCACACGGCAAGACACCTGCCATTGATTCCTCTTTGAGGTTCCACGTGAAGACTCTTTTGCTCCTTTTCAGCCTTAGCCTTGCTTCCATAGCCCACGCGCAAACCACCTGGAAGGGCCTCAGCTTCGGCGAGAGCCGCGACAACGTCCGTGCCGCACTCGCCGCGCAGAACTTCGACGTCGAGACCAGCCAGGAAGGCTCGCTGCAATCGGTCAATGACTACCAACTGCTCCTGCCAGGCATGAAGAATGCCCTGCCTCTGCGTGCGGACTTCCGCTTCACTAGCGCCGGAGGCCTGATGGACGTCACGCTCTCACTCGACCTCGCCGCCATGAGGCAGAGCTTCCCCAATATCGCTGGGGAAAATGCGCTACTTGCCTTCGCCTCCGCCAGGCTCACGCGTGCGCTCACGGACAAGTACGCCGCGCCCATCAGTAGGCAGGCTGGCTGCGGTGCGGATGCCTGTACGATCAACTGGCGCGATCCCGGCCAGTCCGTCGAGCTGAACTGGCTGACCCATGCTCCGAAGCTCTTCATCCGCTATCAGATGCTCACCCCTGACCTGTAAATCGCCTGCCTAAGCTGACTACTTAACATCCGCGCTCCCTGCTAAAAAGTCTGTCGAACTCAGGAACTCGCTGCTATGCTGGCCGCATGCGCTATCTACTTGCCGTGCTTCTGCTAGCCGCAGCCACCATGCGCCCCTTAGCCGCACAAACTGCGGCTCCCACGCCAACTACAGACACGCTCTCCTCGCTCGACTTCCTTCTCGGCTCCTGGGCCGCAAAGACCGACGCCACCGCTGGTACGGCTGGAGCCAATGCCAGCGGAACCTACGCCTTTCGCCGCGATCTCGACGGTCACGTGCTCTCCCGAACCAGCTCCGCCGACTCCTGCAAAGGCCCGCAGAGCTTCGACTGCACCCACCATGATCAGCTCACCATCTTTGCCGACCCGCATGGCCTGGGCGCATCGCATAACACCTCGATCTTTGCTCTCTATCTCGACAGCGAAGGCCACGTCATCTACTACACCGTCTCCACACCCGATCCGCATACCGCTGTCTTTTTATCCCAGGGACCCTCGTCCGCACCAAAATTTCGTCTTACCTATCACCTTGAAGGCATCGGTCCCAAAGCTGTGATGAGCGGCAAATTCCAGATGGCTGCGCCTGGTAGCGATGACTTCCACTCGTATCTGGAGTGGTCGGGGACAAAGATGTAGATCTCTCCGGAACCTTTGCCTTACCCAAGTCGTACAGCCCTTATGCGCCCCCTGCAACTTACCCTCGCCACTGTGCTCGCTTGTTCCCTGGCGCCTCTGACCGCACAGCAATCCGCAGCCCCGGCCGAGCAGGGCCTAACGGCTGAAGCTATCATGGCTCGTGTCGCCGTCAATCAGGACCAATCAGAGACCCAGCGTGCTCACTACGTCTACGTGCAGCACGCTCACGTCACCTCGCGCAAGGGTAGGACCCTTATGTGCGAAGAGACCACCGACTCTCGGGTGACGCCTTCCGGCAAAGACTCCCAACAAGCGCTTCTCAAGCTCGACGGCCGACTGTTGGTTAAGCACAAATATGTGACCTACACCCAACTGCCTTCTCCAAAAGGAGAAGGCAAGCCGCCAGTGGATGCCGATCACGAAAGCCTCACGATCGACACTGGAGATGACACCACGGACCGCGACATCGTTGAAAATATGCGCTCCAACCTCATCGCTAACGACAAGTCGAAAGACGGCATCAGCAAGGGGCTTTTTCCGCTGACCTCAAAGAGCCAGCAGGACTACCAGTTCAAGTTGCTAGGTCGCGCGCCACGCAACGGCCACGATTGCTTCCACATCGAATTTCACCCCAAGGACAAGGACGATTTCGGCTGGAAAGGGGACGCGTACATCGATACCGTCTCCTACCAGCCGGTGCTCGTCCGTACAGTCATGGCACGCAATATTCCCTTCGCGGTGCGCACGCTGCTCGGAACCAGCGTGCCCGGCCTGGGCTTCACCATCCTCTATGCCCCACAACCGGACGGCGTCTGGTTCCCGGTCAGCTTTGGAACCGAGTTCAAGCTCCATGTTCTGTTCTTCTTCAGCCGAGAGATCGTCATCGATGCCCAGAACCGCGACTTCGAGAAGACCCACGTCAGCTCAAAGATCATCGGCGGTGGAGACCTCGTACAGGCACCGGAGAAGCCCTGATCCTAGGGCCGTTTCTATCCGCAGCCCTATAATTTGAAGGCGAGGGTGCGTCATGGCGAAACAAAGAGGTACTCCTGATCGTCGTGGTATGGGAGCACAGAGCGACTTCATCTCTGAACAGTTCGTACCCAGTGAACAATACAAAACACAACAGATGGCGATGGTTCAGAAGTTGATGGCAGCAGGCCTGAAGCCTGAGGAACTCGCTAAGATGTTTTTCGTTCCAGTGGCCTTACCCGTAGGAGAAAAGCCCAAAGATCTGTAACAGGGCATTCTGTCAGTTTTGCGACAGGCTCAAACACACCTCAAAACCATCTCCCAGACAAAGAAAATCGCTCCCTAAGGGGAGCGATTTTCACAACTTACACACAGGAAACTCACCCGTTTTACGTGGTGACAATCTCTACTCCACGCCAGAAGGCGACGTGGTGTTTTACGGTTTTGGCCGCTGGCTTCGGATCGGGATAGTACCAGGCCGCATCGGGGTTCTCCTGGCCATCTACGAGCACCGTGTAATAGCGTGCGCGACCCTTCCACGGGCAGTTCGAACTTGTCGAACTGGGCTTCAGAAAGGCACGATTTACAGTCTCTTCCGGAAAGTAAATGTTGCCTTCAACCGTTTCGATCTTCTCGCTCTCCGCGAGAGTTTGTCCGTTCCAAATTGCCTTAGCCATATCCGCCTTCCAATCGTATCAATCAGATGCAGCAGGCAGGCCCCGCCTGCATCGCTGCAAATAGGGAACTCCTGTGCCGCGGTCAAACCGCGTACCCTTTACGGTTATAGCATAAATATATTGGAAATGGAAGTATCGACCAAAACTCCTACGAAACTACATAGAATTCGACGTGTAGGAAGCCGAAGAAAGTCGTCCCTTCGAAGACAAGGTTTTGAAGAGATGAGACTTGAGTTTTGAAAGGGCGGGACTGAAGTCCCGCCCTTTCAAAACGCCATAGCCTTCAAACACCATGGCCTTCGAGTTGCAATTTCCAGCTTCCCTTGGCTATCAGGCCATCGCCTCGACCAGGATCTTCGTCTTCTCTGGATCGGGCTTCGTCAACTCCGCAGGAGCTTCCTTCGGTTTGGGCGGTCCAACCTTCTTCTCGAAGCTGCACTCCGGCGTCGTAGGAGCCTCTTCTTCCTTGGCTCCCTTGCGCGGTCTGCGCTTGGGCAATGCTTCCCGGTTGTTCGGGCAGATCAGGAACGTGCCCTCGCTGTTCGCGTACTCCACCAGGTAGGCCGAGTCGCACTTCGGGCAGGTTTCATTCACCAGCTTCTGGTTGCTGGTGAAGTCGCACTTCGGATACCGCGTGCAGCCATAGAAGATATCGCCGCGCTTGTTCTTGCGCACCGCCACTTCGCCCCCGCATTTGGGGCACGGCACATCGAGCAGTTCCTGCTTCACGTACTTGCACTTCGGGTAGCCCGAGCAGGCGACGAACTCGCCATACTGGCCGTCGCGCTGCAGCAGCGGCTTGCCGCACTTCGGGCAGGGCTCTTCCAGTACGACCGGCGGCTTCGACTGCACTTTCTGCGTAAGCTTGCGGATCGTCTTGCAGGGTGGGTCTTCGTTGTAGCCGGGGCAGGCCATGAACGGTCCCCAGGGTCCGTTGCGCAGCACCATCGTGCGTCCGCAGTTGTCGCAGAACTCATCTTCCTGCTCGCCGTCCGCCTCAGGAGAGTTCAGGTCGGGCTTGGCGGCGAAGTTCTCCTTCGTAAAGTCGCAGCTCTCCGGCTCCACTACCAGCTTTACGCTCTGCTTCTTGCCCAGCGCCGCGGCGCGCTGCAGCGACTCCATCAGGGCTGACTTGTCCGCAACCTCTTCGGAGAACTCAGCAACATCGTCGTTCATCGCCTTGACGCGCATCGGGAACTGGAATGTGTCGAGCACCTTCTTGACGGCAGCCTTGGGGTCCTTCTTGAACGGACCCTGCGCCACCGTAATGGGCTTGGCCTTGGTGAAGGCCGAGCAGGAGTAGAAGCTGCCGAACTTGCCCCACTTGAGCACCAGCGGACTGCCGCACTTGTCGCAGATCTCCTGCGTCTCCAGCTCCATCCGCTTGATGTCTTCCATCTGCGTCTCGGCGACCTTCAACTCCTTCTCGAAGTGGCCGTAGAAGCCCTTGAGCAGATCGGTCCACTTCTCCGAACCTTCTTCCACCGCATCCAGTTCGCCTTCGAGCTGCGCCGTATAACCAGTCTCGAAGATGTACGGGAAGTTCTTCACCAGCAGCTCGGTGACGACCATGCCGATCTCAGTCGGGACGAGCTTCTGCGCAAGCTTCTTGACGTAGTCGCGCTCCTGGATCGTGTTGATGATCGAAGCATAAGTCGAAGGCCGTCCAATGCCCTTCTCTTCCAGCGTCTTCACCAGGCTCGCTTCGTTGAAGCGCGGCGGTGGCTGCGTAAACTTCTGCTGCGGATCGAGCTTGATCTTCTCGAGGCTTTGACCGTCCTTCAACTCCGGCAGACGCCGCTCGGCGGAGCTCTCCTCCGAGGTCGCGTCCTTCGACGCCTCGGCGACGCTATCGCCATCGGCGCTGGCAGCCGCGGTCTTCTTCTCCTCCGCAATCGCAGCGGCAGAAGCCTTTGAGTCTCGTGCGGCGCGGGCCTTCTTCGCCTCTTCATCGAAGCGCAGGAAACCGTCGAACTTAAGAATGCTTCCCGTCGTGCGGAAGTCGTAGCTCACGTCTGCCTTGGCTTCGATGTCCACCGTCGTCTGATCGAAGATCGCGGGCGTCATCTGGCTGGTGACTGCACGCTCCCAGATCAGCTTGTAGAGGCGATACTGCTCATCCGAGAGATACTTGCGCACCTCATCCGGAACGAAGCTGATGCTCGTCGGACGGATGGCTTCGTGCGCATCCTGCGCGTCTTTTTTGCTCTTGTAGACGTTCTCCTTGGCAGGCAGATAGTTCGCGCCGAACTTCTTCTGCACCCAGTCGCGGATGTCCTTTACGGCATCCGGGCTGATGCGGGTGGAGTCGGTTCTCATGTAGGTGATGAGACCCACCGTGCCTTCCGAGCCAAGCTCGATACCCTCGTACAAACGCTGCGCCACGCCCATGGTGCGACGCACGTTGAAGCCCAGCCGGCCTGCGGCCTGCTGCTGCAACTGGCTGGTTGTAAACGGAGCGCGCGGGTTCTGCCGGCGTTCCTTCTTCTCGATCGACCGAACGCGCCACGTCGCCTTCTCGAGCTGCGACATCACCTCATCGACGGCTTCTTTATCGGGCAGCGCGTTGGAGAGAAACTGCTCCTTGCCTTCGGCATCCGTTCCGTTCGACACCCGAATCGGCAGGCCCTTCACGCCCACCATGCGTGCCGTGAACTCCTGTCCATTTTTCTGGGGAGCGAGCACGGCATCAATGTTCCAGTACTCCACCGGGTTGAACGCGTTGATCTCACGCTCACGCTCCACAATGAGCCGCAGCGCGACGGTCTGCACACGTCCTGCGCTCAGGCCGCGGCGGACCTTGTCCCATAGCAGCGGAGAGATCTGATAGCCCACCAGGCGATCAAGCACGCGCCGCGTCTGCTGCGCATCGACGAGATTCTCGTCTACCTCGCGGGTGTGCTCAAATGCCGCCTTCACGGCCTTCTTCGTGATCTCGTTAAAGGTCACACGCCGCATCTTGCTCTTGTCTTTGATCGACGGCAGCAGCTGAAATTTCAGATGCGCGGCAATGGCCTCGCCTTCGCGGTCAGGATCGGGCGCCAGAAACACGGCGTCGCTCTTGGCGGCCAGCTTCTTCAGGCGGTCGACAATCTTTTCCTTGCCGGGCGAGACGATGAGCGTCGGCTCAAAGGTCCGCAGCTTCAGCTCCACGCCAATGTCGTTCTTCGGCAGGTCCATGATGTGGCCGATCGAGGCCTCTACCACGTAGTCGCTGCCGAGATATTTTCCGATCGTCTTCGCCTTCGCCGGCGACTCTACGATCACTAGATTTTTTGCCATACTGCACACCTATTCAGAGACGACCGGCCGAAGCCCCGTCTCCGTTTCCAATTCCATTGCAAACTAACACGTATTGCCAAGGCAAAGTCAAACCGGCCAAAACGATGCTACCCCGGATCACTCATACGCAACCCTACACGCAGATGTTCTGTTGGACGTGTTAACGTATCCACCAGAGCCATAAATTTTGCGTCTGATTTCTAAAAACTGCGCACGTAATTTTTCCCCGGCATCTGTTTCACACGCCCTGCGAGTTCAAGCTCAAACAAGGCCGTAAATACTTCACCCGAAACCATCTTCGGCTCCAGCCGCTCGATCAGTTCGTCGAGCTGCAAGGCCTCATCCTGGCGAAGATGTTGCATCACCAGCCGCTCCTGTTCGCTCATTGGCGGCATCGCAGCGGCTTCGGTGAATAGCGCTGCGGCTCCGGTGAATAAAGATGCGCTCCCCCCGTTCGAGGATTCATTGCCCCTGTCCCCGGCCCCGGTCTGCGCCTCCAACCGTCCCTCTAGCTCCGCGCGCACCTGCGAGGGTAGGTCTTCCCAAACATCCTCCCACGTCGCGGTCAACTTTGCACCCTGCTTGATGAGCGTGTTCGGTCCCCAGGCATTCTTGTTCGTCGCGTTGCCCGGCACCGCATAGACATCCCGGCTCTGCTCGAGAGCGCAGCGCGCGGTAATGCGCGTTCCGGAGTACTCCGCAGCCTCCACGACGAGTACGCCGACACTCATCCCGCTGAGCGTGCGGTTGCGGATCGGAAAGTTCTGTGGCGCGGGAAAAGTGCCCATCGGAAACTCGCTGATCAGCGCACCGCCCTGCTGCACGATCTGTTCGGCCAGCTTCTTGTTCTCCTTCGGATAGATGACATCGATCCCCGTGCCCCACACGGCTATCGTGATGCCGCCTGCATCGAGCGCGCCCTTATGCGCGCAGGTGTCGACGCCGCGCGCCATGCCGCTGAGAATGACCACCCCGCGACGCGCCAGATTGCGGCTCAGCATCTCGGCCATGCCCGAGCCATAGGGCGTCGGATGCCGTGTGCCTACCACCGCAATTCCTGCACGATTCAGCACCTCTGCATTGCCGCGTACCCAAAGCACCGGCGGAGGATCGTAGATCTCCAGCAGACGCTGCGGATAGAGATCGTCCGCAGGAGTGACAAAGCTTGCGCCAACCTCTGCGACACGCTGAGCCTCATCCAGCGCTGCTGCCCGGGCACGGCCGTCGAAGCAGAACTGCGCCGCCTCAGCGGGCATGCCGGTGCTCTCAAGTTCGGTGAGCGATGCTGAAAATACACGCTCCACTGCACCCAGACGCTGTACGGTTCGACCACACCGCGTTGGTCCCATCCGCGGTGTCAGCACCAATGCCAACCATGCCAGATGTGCCTCTTCCTTTACCCCTTGCGACATCCCACTTCCTTTTCGCTGCGTTTGCTCGCATCCTATCTCATCTTGATCACATGCGAGGGAATTAGAATCGTCCTGTGCCTCTTCGAGTCTCTGCAATCGCTTTTCTGAACCCTGCTCCTCTGCTCTATAACTTTGAGCACGAGCCCGCCGCAACGCAGCTTCGTAAAAACTACACGGTGCACTACACCTCACCGGCCCGGTGCGCCCATGAACTGCTCACCGACGAGGCCGATCTGGGATTGATCCCCATCGCTGCGCTGACACCGGAGTTGGCCATCGTGCCCGGCTGCACCATCGCCTCGCAGCACGAGGTACGCAGTATCCTGCTGCTGGTTAAAAATCCCGATCGGCTGCCGCTGCATGGAGCCTTACAACGCGTAGTCACGGTCGCCGCCGATGCCGCCTCGCGCAGCTCGCAGGCTTATACGCATATCCTCTTCGAGCGCTTTCACAACACGCGCCCCAGCTATGTCGAACGCCCTGCCGACCCGCTCGCCATGCTTGCCGTCGCAGACGCCGCGTTGCTGATCGGCGACCCTGCGCTGCTGGCCCGCGAGCACCGGGCACAGATCGATGCAGCCTTCGACGAGCCTCTGCTGTGGCTCGATCTTGCAACGCTCTGGCGCGAGCACACCGGCCTGCCCTGGGTTGCCGCAGTCTGGGCTCTGCGGCCCGAGGCCCTGGAGCGCTCCGGAGTGAGCGCGCAGCAGTTGATCGCCGACCTCGTCACCAGCCGCGACAACGGCACAGCTCACGTCGAAGACCTCGTCCGCGAATGGACGCCGCGCCTGCCCCTTTCCGCTGAAACAATCCACACGTATCTCACCCGCAATATTCACTACACGCTCGATCCCGACTGCCTGCGGGCGATCGAGCTCTTTCGGAGACTGGCTGCGGAGATTGGGGCATTACCGCCGCTGCCGGGGTTGAACCTGCTGGGCTAAGCCAGCAAAAACGACCAAAACTTAATTCTTCGCGACTTCCTCCTCCAACTTCGCGTCTTATCAACAGGATGAGCCCCCCACTTCACGCTCTTGCCGCATGGTTTACCCTGGCTGCGGATCGTCGCCTCGTGCATTTTTTCCTGCACCTGGGGCTGCTGGGACTCTTTCTCGTCTCCACCGTCGACAGTTCCTTCGTGCCTCTGCCCATTCCCGGCGTCACGGACATCATGATCGTGCTCTTCGCCGCCGGGCACACCAACGTGATTCTGCTGGTGTGCATCGCGACCCTGGGTTCGGCTGCGGGAGGATTTTTCTCCCATGCGGTCGGCCAGGCCGGGGGCATGAAGTTCCTCGAAAAGCATGTTCCCGCCGCCATTCTGAAACGAGCTACAGGATGGGTGGAGTCGCACGCCATCATCGCGGTCTCGCTCCCTGCCCTGCTTCCTCCGCCGATGCCGCTTTCGCCCTTCGTGCTGGCGGCGGGCGCGGTGCATATGTCGCGCAGGAAGTTCATGACCGCCTTCACCCTGAGCCGCCTGGTACGGCACTCGATCGCCGCCTGGCTCGGCATCCATTACGGTCGCCAGGTGCTGCATCTTTGGTCGAGTTTCTCCACTCGCTGGGGAACTACCGTCCTGATCGCGCTCTGGTCGTTCATCCTGATCTTTACCGCGCTTGGCATCTGGAAGCTCTACAAGACATCGCGAGAGATGCAGCCGCTCAAAAGGGACCGTTCGTCCACAGCCCGAGAGGCCGCATAGTGTGGAATCCGGTGGTAAACTAGCTCTTGTGCCGGGTCCTACGCGACGTATTCCCGCCAACCCCGCCAGGTCCGGAAGGAAGCAACGGTAACGGGTCGATACGGGCGCAGTAGGGAAACCCGGTACATTTTCTTCCTCTCGGCACATCCCCGCAAACCACTGATTCCACAGACTTTTACTCCACTTTTATGATCGCGTGCCCCAGGCACGGTAAGATGCTCATTGTGGGCTTAGTACCTCGGAGGATTTGAGTTTGACCCTGACGTTGAAACCTCGGAACAGTGTGCGTGCCAAAATATCTGCCATAGGAACCTACGTTCCACCTCGTCTGCTGACCAATGCGGACTTGGAAAAGATGGTCGCCACCAACGATCAGTGGATTACCGAACGCACCGGCATCCGTGAGCGCCACATCGTCGATAAGGGCACCGGCACCAGCGACCTCGCCGCCGAAGCCGCCCGCCGCTGCCTGGCCAAGCGTGGCATCGAAGCCAGCGACCTCGACACCATCATCGTCGCCACGGTCACCCCGGACATGCTCTTCCCCTCCGCCGCCTGCCTGGTGCAGGACAAGATCGGGGCCAAGGGCGCCTGGGGCTTCGACCTTTCGGCCGCCTGCTCCGGCTTCCCTTACGCCCTGCAGGTAGGCGCCAAGCTCGTCGAGAGCGGCGCACACAAGAAAGTCATGGTCATCGGCGCTGACGTGATGAGCTCCATCATCGACTACACCGACCGCACCACCTGCGTCATCTTCGGCGACGGCGCGGGCGCCGTCCTGATCGAGCCCTGCGAAGAAGGCGAGATCGGCCTCATCGACTTCTGGCATGAGATCGACGGCTCTGGTGCTGTCAGCCTCAACATGCCCGCCGGCGGCAGCCTCCTGCCCGCCAGCCACGAGACCGTCGATAAGAAGCAGCACTTCGTTCACCAGGACGGCCAGGCCGTCTACAAGTTCGCCGTGCGCAAGATGGCCGAAGCCGCCGAGACGATTCTCGGACGGAACGGCATCACAGGTTCCGACCTCGACTGCTTCATTCCGCACCAGGCCAACAAGCGCATCATCCTCTCTACAGCGGAGCGGCTCCAACTGCCGGAGGAGCGCGTCATCATCAACATCGACCGCTTCGGCAATACGACCGCCGGAACGATTCCCCTGGCGATGAACACGGCCCTCGAAGAGAACCGCCTCAAGAAGGGCGACCTCGTTTTGCTGGCCAGCGTCGGCGCGGGCTTCACCGTGGGCGCTACCCTGCTGCGCTGGGAGCTCTAACTGCGCTGGGAATTTTAGCTGTCAAGCCCGAGTAATCGCACGATCGCCAGTGCGTTGGTCGTGCGATTGATCCCTGGTTTGAGCAGATAGTCGAAGCCCAGAGGATCGGCCTCATCGGGACTGGCCATGTGCACGTTGCTTCCGTGCAGCTCCGGCTTCTCAGCCAGCTCCGCCAGCGCAAGATCATGTGTGGAGAGCGCACCGACAGCTCCCGTTGCAACCAGCCCACGCAGCACAGCCTCAGCCGCCGCCCGGCGGTCCAGTGAGTTCGTTCCGCTGAAGATCTCGTCGATCAGAAACAGGCTCGACGCAGGATTCGCCCTGGCCAGCGCAAGCACATCGCGAAGGCGTTCCACCTCGGCCAGGAACTTCGACTTCCCTTTCGCCAGCGAGTCCGTAAGAGCCAGCGAAGCCCCCAGATGAACTACGGACAGCTTCATCCTTTTGACCGGCACAGGAGCTCCCGCAAGCGCGAGCACCACGTTCGCGCCGATCGTTCGCAGCAGGGTCGATTTGCCCGCCATGTTCGATCCGGAGATGAGCAGAAACTGCACTCGGTTCCCCAGTGACACATCGTTGGCGACCGCCTCGCTACGCAGCAGCAACGGATGCGTCATCGCCTCCGCCTCAAAGAGCGCGGTCTTCCTCTGTCCTTGGTCCACAACTTCGGGATAGACATTCTCCGCGTGCTCGGCCGCATACGTCGCCAGCGCCAACAAGGCCTCGAACTCCGCCCAGGCATCAAGCCAGTTCCGCATTGGCTCCGCGAAACGCTGCTTCCAACGATCGAGTGAGAGCGCCGCATGCGTACCGGCACCGATCAGCAGACTGGGAACATAGAACCAATCCGTAGCGCGTTGCTCCACCAGCACCAGATGGCGCTGCAACTGCGCCAGGGCGCGATCCTCATCCTCAACGCCGCTCTGCAACGCAACCAGCCGCTCAGCCGCAAAGTTCGAGCCGCGCAGCAGCTGCAGCCCCTCGCGAAGGACGGCAATCTGACTACCCAGTTTCTTCGTCGCCTCCAGCTCAAGGTGCACCTTCGGCCGCAGCCAGAGACAAAGCGCATTTTGCAGTCCTAGCAGGGCTATAACGTTTCGTACCAGGAAGCTAATCTCAACGTGTGCGATCAGGCCTGCGGCAATCGCCGTAACCCACGCTACCGTGAGCAACAGGAGTACGCTGCGCACCCACCTCGGAAAATTGCTGCGCTCCGCATCCAGCCAGACTTCGAAGCTCTCGGCGGGCAGCTCCTCAAAGGCCCAGCGGCCCAGCAGTGCTACCTGTTCCCGCAGATCGAGCTGTGGAGCAAGCTCTTGCACTGCAGCCTGCCGCTGCCTTACGGTACGAGCCTCTACCGAGCGCAACAGCATTCGCGCCAGGGCTCGCTGTCCCACCATCGTTCGCGTGGTCGCAAGCATGCCGAACAATGAATCCTTGCCCAGGACATTGAGATCGCGCTCGTACAGATGTCCGGCCTCCGCGAAGCTCTCGCCAGTAAACCCGGACTGCGGCGCTTCTCCGTTCACGCGCCCCATCCCCTCCTCATACAACGCCGAAAGACGGGATGCGTGTTCCGAAGACCTTCTCGTACGCAGCGAAAGAACCGTTGCTACTGCGCAAACCACTGCTGCCGCTGCTACCAGCCAGAGACTTCCGCTCGTACGAATGGCGCTCCACAGGAAATACGCGCAGAACACCAGGGCAACGAAGGCAAAAAGGGTGAACCTCGCGCCTTTTTCCGTCTCGCGCGCATACTCGCCCGCTGATGCTGCCCGCCGTCTCTCATACTCTTCACTGATTGCCTGCGCCATGTCCTCTCAGCATAGACGCTCTGGTTGCCGCCCCTCGTGTCCTCTTTCATCTAGGCAACAGTCCAGACACCGAAGGGGCTTATCTACCTCCGCACCCTGTAAAATCCTCCCCATGAAATCAGTGCTGCTTCTCGGTTGCTCCGCCCTCTTGCTCTCTCCTGTCGCGCTTACCCTCTCCGCGCAAGATGTTCACGGCGTCCACGCCCCCAGCATGGACAAGACCGTGCAGCCTGGCGATAACTTTTATCGCTACGCCAACGGCACATGGATTGCCAAGACCGAGATTCCTGCCGACCGCACCAGCCTGACCGGCTTCTCGCTGCTCGCCGACGTCGTCAACAAGCGCGTGGCCGGAATCATCGAAGAGGCCGTCAAGGCCAATACGGCGCCGGGCACCGAGAAGCGCAAGATCGCCGACCTCTACGCCTCCTACATGGACGAGCAGGCCATCGACGCCCACGGCATGGCCGCGCTCAAGCCACACCTGAAAGAGATCGCAGCCATCAGCAACCAGCGCGAGCTGGCCACCGCGCTTGGCCATACGCTGCGCGCTGACACCGATGCGCTGAATAACACCAACTTCCACACGCCTAACCTCTTCGGCATCTGGATCGCGCCCGGCTTCAATGACCCGGATCACTACACGCCCTACCTGATGCAGGGTGGGCTGCAACTGCCCGACCGCGCCTACTATCTGACCGACTCCGAGCGCATGAAGACCATCCGCGAGAAGTACGTGCAGCACATCTCCGCGATGCTGAAGCTCGCGGGTTATGACAACACCGACAAGCGCTCCGAGGGCATCCTCGAGCTGGAGCATTCCATTGCGGAGCACCATCTCTCGCTCGCCGAAGACGAGAACATCGCGAAGGCCAACAACGTCTGGCAGAAGACGGACTTCGCGAAGAACGCGCCGGGCCTCGACTGGAACGCCTATTTTGCTGCGGCAGACCTTGCACAGCAGCCCGACTTCATCGTCTGGCAGCCTACTGCCGTGACCGCGGAGGCCGCGATCGTTGCCGCAACTCCGATCGATACCTGGAAGGACTACCTCGCCTTCCATCTCATCGAGCAGTACTCCGTCGCCATATCCACACCGCTGGCCGATGAGCGCTTCAACTTTGCCGGCAAGATCCTTACCGGGGCACAGCAACAGCGTCCCCGCGAGCAGCGGGCCGTGGCTCTCGTCAACGGCGTCCTCGGCGACGCCGTCGGCCAGCTTTATGCCGCGCGGTACTTCACCCCCGCCGACAAGGCCAAGGTTGAGGAGATGGTGCATAACCTCCTCACCACCTTCCACGCGCGTCTCGAAAACCTCACCTGGATGACGCCCGGCACCAAGGCAGAGGCCCTGCGCAAACTCGGCACGTTGCAGGTCAGCATCGGCTATACAGACCACTGGCGCTCATACGAGGGCCTCAACATCGAGCCCGGCGATCTCTTTGGCAACCTGTGGCGCGCTTCGCTCTTCGACTACCACTACTCTCTGGCGCGCATCGGCAAACCCACCGACCGCAAGGAGTGGACGATGACTCCGCAGACCGTCAACGCGGTCAACCTCCCACTGGACAACGGCCTCAACTTCCCGGCTGCCATCTTCGGACCGCCGTTCTTCGACCCCAAGGCACCGGACGCCGTGAACTATGGTGCTATCGGTACGGTCATCGGACATGAGATCTCGCATACCTTCGACAGCGAAGGCGCGGCGTTCGACTCCCAGGGCAAGGTCCGCAACTGGTGGACCGACGCCGACCGCGCCCACTTTGACGCCTCTATCGAGGCGCTCGCCAAGCAGTACGACACCTATGCGCCCTTCCCTGACCTGCACCTGAACGGACATCAGACGCTGGGTGAGAACATCGCCGACCTCGCAGGGATCACGGCCTCCTACGATGCCTGGAAGACCTCGCTGCACGGCAAGCCTGCGCCCGTCGTCGGCGGCCTCACCGGAGACCAGCAGTTCTTCATCGGCTATGCGCAGAGCGAGGGAGGCAAGGCTCGCGAGGCGGCGTTACGCCAGCAGGTCCTTACCGATCCTCACTCGCCCGGTGAGTTCCGCGCCGATACCGTTCGCAACCTCGATGCCTGGTACGCTGCGTTCGATGTAAAACCCGGTCAGACTCTGTACCTGGCCCCGGCGGATCGCGTTCATATCTGGTAGTTCGCTTATTCTGGATAGGTGAGTTTGATTATTGCTGCGATTCGTTCCGGTACCGACCCGGTAGGCCCTCTGCCTCCCGGGTCGTTCCATCGGACCCTGGAAGACCCGATCTACTGCCCCAAGTGCGCCGCGACCTACATGCTCGTGGTGGATTACGACAGTGCGATTAGCCGGCACTTCGAGGACAACTCGCGCCGCCACCTCTCGATACTTCGCAAGGCCGTGATGCTGGGGCACTCTACCGACCACCGCACCAGCCATTTCGAGACCAACGGGGTGATCGTCACCAGCCACGTTGCGCCGAAGCCTGTGCCTTTGCCACCGATCCCGCCGCACATTATGTAGTTGCAGCATTCCCTGGTTCATTGAGCCCCGAAGGGGCTGGATTTGCGCCAGTTTCTGGCGTTTCCCTCTCTATTTCACATTCGTGCGATGGCCCTTTACATTCAGGCGATTGGCTTGTCGCACACCCAAAACCCGCGTAAAACCTGCTAAAATGGTTAGTTGTGAGCCTCTCCCCCACCCTCGAAAATTCAGCCACTGAAACCCAGACCCGCCGCCCCAAGGTCGGATTCGTCTCGCTCGGCTGCCCCAAGAACCTCGTCGACTCCGAGGTCATGATGGGCCTGCTGCATCGTGGCGGCGCGGAGCTCACCCCCAGGGCCGAAGATGCCGAGATCCTCGTCGTCAACACTTGCAGCTTCATCGACTCCGCGAAGCAGGAGTCTGTCGACACCATCCTCGAGATGGTGCAGCACAAGATCGCCAACGGCGGCCGCGCGCAGAAGCTTATCGTCGCCGGGTGCCTGGTCGAACGCTACCGCGATGAGATCCGCAAGAACATCCCGGAGGTCGATGCTGTCGTCGGCACGGGTGAACTGGAAGCGATCATGGAGGCCGCCGGCCTCTCCCGCCCCACGCCTGCCGAGAACAACTCTCCGTTCGCGATCCTGACGACCGCGCAGATCGAGCGGCATGCGTCGTCGGTCAACCAGCACTCACGCCCCGAGTCCGACGGGCCACAGATCGCTCACGAAACCACGCACAGCGTCTCGCTCGATGCGCAGTCGAGCCGCCCCGAAGGCGATGCCCGCGAACAGGCCGGGCGCTTCTCGCGCGAGGCCTGGGACGGAGCCACCCCCGCCCTGCCGAACTACCTCTACTCCGACGAGACGCCGCGCATCCTGACCACGCCGCGCGCCTCGGCGTACATCAAGATCGCCGAAGGCTGCGACCACCCGTGCAGCTTCTGCATCATCCCGCAGTTGCGCGGCAAGTTCCGTTCGCGCCCCCTCGCCAGCATCGTGGCAGAGACGAAGTCGCTCATCGCGCAGGGCGTTCGCGAGATCACGCTCATCGGCCAGGACACCACCTGCTACGGCGAAGACCTGCCCAAGGACCCCGTCACCGGCAAGCGTCCGGAGCTCGCCGACCTGCTCGACGCACTCGCACCGCTGCCGGGCCTCAAATGGCTGCGCTTCCTCTACGCGTACCCGAACAAGGTCACCACGCGGTTGCTGGAGTCGATTGCGAAGCACGACACGGTCGCCAAGTATCTCGATGTGCCGCTGCAGCACGCCAGCGCGAACGTACTGCGCCGCATGAAGCGTGGCGGCACCGCCGACCGCTTCCTGCAGATCATCGACAAGGCTCGTTCGATCGTTCCCGGCCTCGTGCTGCGGACCAGCTTCATCGTCGGCTTCCCCGGCGAGACCGAAGCCGACTTCGAGGAGCTTCTGGCCTTTGTCCAGGAGGCCAAGATCGACTGGCTCGGTGTCTTCAGCTACTCCGATGAGGAGGGCGCAGGTGCATTCTCGCTCGACGAGAAGGTGCCGAAGCGCACCATCGAGGCTCGCCGCCGCAAGCTGATGAAGCTGCAGAACAAGATCAGCACCAAAGCCCGGCGCGCCTGGGTAGGACGCGAGATCGACCTTTTGGTCGAAGGCGAGAGCGAAGAGACCGAACTCCTCTGGCAGGGCCGCTCGCTGGATCAGGCCCCCGAGATCGACGGCAAGGTATTGATCAACGACTTCGGGCCGCATGAAGTGTTGGTTCCCGGGACGTTCTATCGCGCCGAGATTACCGAGAGCCACGACTACGACGTCGTCGCAAGAATCATCGAGTAGGTCTGATTGGAGAGAGCATGAGTGAAGTCGATAAGCGGCTACAGGAGTTCGTCGGTACGAACGGCCTTCTTCTTGTTCGGCAACCCGGCGGCCATGCACTTGAATTAAAATACACCGTCATTGCAGTCACACCGGCCAAAGATGAATATGACAACTTTGAACAGAGCATCAATTTCAGCGATTTCAACATTCGATTCGATAACGACATCATGATCGACGGAAGCGCAGAAATGACTATCCCTGGTTATCGATTTTTACCTACCTCTTCGTACTAGTTGTGACCACCTAAATCTCCCGCTGTCACAAAATTGCTTCTCTCAACTCCGCCCAAAGCCCCTTGTGCCTTGAGCCGTCCCTCATGAATCCCCAACTCCTCCGCCAACATCCATACAAGTACCTGCCCTAACCGGCATAAGGAGACCTCATGGATCTGCAACTCACCGGCAAGACCGCTATCGTCACCGGAGGTTCAGCCGGCATCGGCCTGGCCACCGTCAAGGCACTGACCGCCGAAGGCGTTACCGTCACGGTTCCGGGCCGCACCCAAGCCAAGCTTACGCAGGCTCTCGCGGGCATCCCCAGAGTTGTTCCCGTGGTGGCTGACGTGGCAACCGCCGAAGGTGCAGCCGCGCTTCTTCAACAGGTTCCTGACACCGATATTCTCATCAACAATCTCGGCATCTACGAGCCCAAAGAGTTCGTAGACATTACCGATGGCGACTGGCTGCGCCTCTTCGAGACCAATGTCCTCAGCGGTGTCCGGCTCTCGCGGCACTACTTCCCTCGCATGATCGAGCGCAACTCTGGACGTGTGATTTTTATCTCCAGCGAGTCCGGCGTGATGACCCCGCCCGAGATGGTGCACTATGGCGTTACCAAGTCCGCTCAGCTTGCTATCTCCCGCGGGCTCGCCGAACGGACCAAAGGCACTGCCGTCACCGTCAATACGGTCCTGCCCGGACCCACGCGCTCTGAAGGCATCGTGGAGTTCCTCGAGAAGATGTCTTCCATCCCGAATGCCACCCCCGAGCAGGCCGAACGGGAATTCTTCGAAAAGCACCGGCAGAGTTCTCTGTTGCAGCGGCTCATCGAAGACTCCGAGATCGCAAACCTTGTCGCCTTTCTCGCCAGCCCGCTCTCAGCAGCGACCAACGGAGCCGCTGTGCGCGCTGAAGGTGGCCTGCTGCGCTCCATCATCTAAACTTAAGTTTGCCATGCCTGAGACCAAAAAACTCCGCTGCCCCATCTGCCGTAAGGACGTTCCCCTCGACACGCCTGAGGTTCCCTTCTGCTCCGAGCGCTGCCGCACCATCGACCTCGGCAAGTGGGCTTCGGGTGACTACAAGATCAGCTCGCCGATCCTCGACCCGGATCTGTTGGAAGACCTGGAGCACGCCCAGCAGCAGCAACATCCGACCGATGAATCGAAGTGGAAGAACTAATGGCGCATCAGCCGAGCGTCTCTGTCTCTGAACTTCGCGGGCCCAAGACACGATGGGCCTGGGCTCTCGGCACCTTCTTCGGCGCAGGGTTGCTTAAGCCTGGGCCGGGAACCTATGGATCTATCGCAGCGGTGCTGCTTTGGTACGCTGCCGCCCATGCATTCCAGGCCACGTTCGGCGCTCTCGCTATAGGGACTGCGATTGCCGCCATAGCCATCACCCTGATCGGCATTCCTGCCTCGACAATCGTCGCCCGCGAAGCCGGCCGTGAAGACCCCGGGTTCGTCGTTATCGACGAGGTCGCGGGACAGCTCATCGCGCTCATCGCCGTTCGGCCCAACTGGCAGCATGCGGTGATCTCGCTGGTTTTCTTCCGGCTGTTCGACATCTTCAAGCCCTGGCCGATTCGCAAATTTGAAGCGTTGCCGGAAGGCACGGGGATCATGCTGGATGATGTTGTGGCGGGTGTGTTTGCGCTGGTGGTGGCGTTGCTTGTAGGGCGGTTCGTTTAGGTCTTTTGCTTTTGTTCTTGCTTTTCTGGTTTGTCATTCCGACCCTGAGCGAAGCCGAAGGGTCGGAATGACAAACCAGAAAAGCAAAGACAAAAGCAAAGGTACCGACCACTATTTGCCTTCGCCCTTCGCCGCGTCTACGCTTACCGATAGATGAACCTGTTGAATCCAACCCGGCCCGACGCTCCGCATCTCGACCACCTGACCCCCAAGGCAGCCATCCCAGGAGGCAGCTTCGAGGTCTTCGGCAGCCGCCTGCTGCGCCCCGGTACGCCCGAGCCGCAAATTCCCCAGGTGTTCTTTGGCGAGGCTGCCGCTATGCTTGACCTCAGCCGCGACACACGGGCGCTTGTACGCGTGCCCGAGGGTGCCATCGCCAGCGATCTCGTCTTCCATCGCGATGGGCTCACCAGCAACATCCTCCACGCGAACATCGCCATCCCGATGGCCGAGAACCTGCACCTCGTCTCGAACCCCGCCGTCGACGGCGACGGCAATCTCTTCGCGATGGTCTCCGGCCCACGCGGCGAACGGGTGCCGGTGTCGATCTTCCGCATCGACCGCGATCTCCAGGTGCGGCCCTTCGTGCGCGACCTGATGAACGTCTCGGCGCTGGCCTTCGACGGCGACGGCCATCTCTACGCCAGCTCACGCGCCGAGGGGACCGTCTATCGCATCTCGCCGCACGGTGCGATCTCCATGTTCGCCGAGGGCATGGGCATCGCTACAGGGATTGCCTTCGACCGTGAGGGCAGCCTCTTTGTCGGCGACCGCTCAGGCACCATCTTCAAGATCAATCGCGAGCGGGAGATCTTCGTGTTTGCGACTCTCGAACCGTCCGTCGCCGCCTATCACCTGGCGTTCCGCGATGACGGCGTGCTGCTCGTAACCGCACCCACCACGTCGTCCAACCAGTCGATCCACGCCATCGACCCCGAGGGCAATGCCACTGTCTTCTATCGTGGTCTGGGACGTCCACAAGGCATGGCCTTCGATGCGGACGGCAATCTTTATGTTGCGGCCTCGCTGCACGGACGCCGTGGAATCGTAAAGATTAATCACGAACGCCAGGCCGAACTCATCGTCTCGGGCAACGACCTCGTCGGTCTCGCCTTCCTTGAGGACGGCTGTGCCGCCCTGGCGACCAACACGACGATCTTCCATGTCGATTTGGGCATCCAGGGGAGAACGCTTGCATGAGCCGTGGGAAGCGAATCCTGCTGTTTGCACTAGTCGCTTTTGCCGCTGCTGCCGTAGCTGCATTCTTTGTAGATAACGGCCACATGGATCGGTACTTTCTCCTGCTCGCCCTCGGATCGCTGCTGGTGATCCTGCCCTGCTGGCTTCTGCTACTGCCCTTTGTTGTGATCTCTGACAATCTTCGCGCCTGGCAGCCGGGCGTTTTTGTTCTGGCTGGGGCGGCGATCGCTTCAATCGTTGCTTTCGTCGAAGCCCATCACTTCTATCGGCATGCGCCCCCGGCTCAGATGCCTACGGCAGCGTGGTTCCACGGGATCGCATGGAAGAGTGCGCTACTCGGAGCCTCGGCGTGCGCGGCCTACCTTGGGGTTCTCAAGGCCCACCGGCAGTGGCAACCATGATCGTCCATGCACAGGAGAATCCTGGTTTCTACACTCAGGATTTGATCATCGGGTCGGCGATAGCGGTGGGCTGTCTGGTTGCAACCGTGGTTCTCCTTGTCATCCTGCTTCGGGATTCGTGGCGCATCCTGCAGTCTCTGATTCAAACAACCATCTGCGTCCTACGCGGTGAAAAGCCGCCCTGGATACGACGCCGGGAAGAGATCAAGCGAATGCGGGAGAAAGTGCTCAGCCGGGAGGAAGCCATTGTCCGTGTGCAGCAGTATGCGGAGGCCAATGGGCGGAGTGCCCAGGGTCCATTCAATATCCGGCTGCACTTTCTGCAGGCTGAGGGGGAGTGGAAAGAAGCTCAGCCGATCGGAAGATTTGTCTACAGCGTGAACATCGGTAGCTCGCTTCCTGGAACTGTTGTTGAAATCGATGCAATTGACGGAACTGTGCTCGAATGGCGCACGCTCCCGCGCTAACGTGCTGCCACCGATGGGTCGCCCCTTCGGGGCTGAATTAGTGCTCGTCTCCGTAGATAATTGAATCTACGGAGTTGTATCTCACCGATGTCCACAGCAATCTTCCGCGAGCCCACGCCTGAGGAGGTCGAACTCGGCCGCCAGCGTCACGAACTCGCCTCCATCCGCAAGGCGCTGGCTGAGCGCGAGCTGGAGCTGGAACATCTGCGCAACCAGATCCTCAGCTTTGAAGCTCGTTACATTCGCCAGATCGGTGTGCTCTACAGGCAGCTGGATGAGTGGGAGGAGCGCATTGCCGAGTTGAAGGTCTCCCAGGAGACCCCGGAGGAGCGCGAACGCTACGCCCGTGAGGCCGCGCAGAAGCCCGAAGCCGCAGTCCCCGAAGTGCAAGTCCCGGAACCCTCGCTCGACCTCAAGATCCTCTTCCGCGAGGTCGCCAAGCTCATCCATCCGGACTTCGCTGTCGACGACCATGACGAGCGCCATCGCACCCACCTGATGGCCCAGGCGAACGAAGCCTACCGCCGCGATGACGCAGCAGTCCTGCAGCGCATGCTCAACGGCTACGACCCTTCTACCGATTCATGGAGCTCCGAGGATATGGCCTCCGCCCTCGCCCGCACGCTCATGCAAATCGAGCAGGCAAAGGAGGACCTCAAGATCGTCGCCTCCGAGATCGAAGCTCTTGGACAATCCGAGATGGCTCTGCTCAAAGAACGTACCGCCGAGGAGGCGCTCAAGGGGCGCGACCTGCTTGCGGAACTAGCCGCGCTGGTCAAGGGAAACATTGGCATGGCGATGAGGCGTTATGAGCTCGACCTGGGAAGGGCCCGGCGCAAGGAAAAGGCCTTCAATCCTGAGGCCCTGCTCTCCGCTGAAACTCCTCCGCCACCTCCTCGGTCGTTCAATCGATTCCGTTCGCGATAGAGCAAATCTCCTGCAGGTGTACAGCGAAACCACGACATTCATGGCCGTTTTTCCCCAGAAAAACGGTACTGCACGCCCGTTGCAATTTCCCAGCAACAGGAGACTTGCTCTAGCATCAAACAAGCCACCCATGATCGCTGAAATCATCGCCGTCGGTTCCGAGATGCTGACGCCCCATCGTCAGGACACGAATTCGCTGTATCTCACGCAAGGTCTCAACGACCTTGGGGTCTCGGTCGCCTTCAAGACCATCGTCGGCGACAACCGGCAGCATCTGGTCGATGCCATACGCATCGCCCTGCGCCGTGCCGACATCGTTCTCTTTTCGGGAGGCCTGGGGCCGACGGAGGACGACCTGACGCGCGAGTGCGCCGCCGAGGCACTCGGCCTGGAGCTGCACCGCGAGCCCTCCGTGCTGGTGGAGCTGCAGCGGCGATTTATCGCCCGCCGCATGGCGATGCCGCTCAACAACCAGCGCCAGGCGGACGTACTCGACGGAGCCGAGCTGCTGAGCAATAAGAACGGCAGCGCGCCCGGCCAGTGGCTTGACACCTCGTTTGAGGGACATCGCAAGATCGTGATCCTGCTGCCCGGACCGCCGAAGGAGCTTATGCCGCTCTTCGACGACGAGTGTGTTCCTAGGCTTGCCCTCTCCCTGCCGCGGCGTTCGCTCGCCAAGCGGCTGCTGCGCATGGCGCTTATCCCTGAGAGCCAGGTCGACGCGCGCACCGCACCGATCTATCAGCAGTTCAGCGACGTGGAGACCACGATCCTGGCGGGCTCCGGAGAGATCCAACTGCATTTCCTCTGCTCCAAGCCAACGATGGAGGAGGCCCAGGCGCGGGTCGACGCGGTCGCCGAGCTCGTCGAGCAGGAGATGGGCGACGATATCTTCTCCTCTCACGGAGAGTCGCTCGAAGAGGTCGTGCTGCTGATGCTCGGGCTGCGCGGCCTGACCCTGAGCGCGGCGGAGAGCTGCACCGGCGGACTCTTCGCCGAACGCCTCACGAGAATCCCCAATAGCTCCCGTAACTTTGCGGGCGGCGTAGTTGTCTACACCAACGCGATGAAGACGGTCTTCACGGATGTGCCGGCCGAGTTGATCGCAGAGAAGGGCGCGGTCAGCGAGGAGGTCGCGCGAGCGCTCGCCGAGGGGATCCGCAGGCGCACCGGAAGCTCGCTGGGGCTCAGCATTACGGGTATCGCCGGTCCTCCAATGACGACCGGGCCGGACGCCGGTAAACCGGTTGGGCTCGTCTATATCGGGCTGGCCGACCAGGACGATACCCAGGTCAAACGGCTCGAAATCGCCGGAGACCGCGATCGGGTGCGCCTGTGGGCCTCGGAGCACGCCCTGGAGATGCTGCGGCGCAGCTTCCAGTAGCCAAGGCGTTTCCAGAAGCCTCCTTGCTACACTCGACAAGTCAGCCCGGTTCTTATGAAGACCTCTATTCTCATCCTCGCGATTGCCTATCTGCTCGGGTCGATCCCCTTCGGCTACCTCCTTGTGCGCATCTTCCGCAAGGAGGATATCCGCGCCACCGGCAGCGGGAACATCGGCGCCACCAACGTGGCTCGCTCCGGGGCCAAGGGTCTCGGCATCCTGACGCTACTGCTGGACTGCTCGAAAGCCATTGCCGCCGTCCTGATCGCGAAACACTTCGCGCCTTCCAGCAACCTCGACCTCGCGCCCCTGGCCGCGGTCGCAGCCATCCTGGGCCATGTATTTCCGGTGTGGCTGGACTTCCGCGGCGGCAAGGGAGTCGCCAGCGCGCTGGGCATCTACCTTGCGCTTTCGTGGCCCTCGGCTCTGGCTGCGCTTGTCATCTTCATCGTCATCTTCGCGCTGACACGATACGTTTCCCTGGCGTCGATCCTTGGCGCAGTCGTGCTGCCGCTCCTGTTCGTGAAGTTCTCTCCGGACCACTCACCTGTCGCCATCGGCAGCATGGTCTTCATCTCTCTGCTGGTCATCGTCAAGCATCACGCCAACATCTCGAGGCTGCTGCAGGGCAAAGAAAACAAGTTTGGAAGCAAAAAGGACAA
The DNA here is from genome assembly GCF_014203225.1 of Granulicella mallensis. Lineage (GTDB taxonomy): Bacteria > Acidobacteriota > Terriglobia > Terriglobales > Acidobacteriaceae > Granulicella > Granulicella mallensis_A. The sequence goes on from NZ_JACHIO010000012.1 coordinate 91,935, forward strand.
GACTGAAGGGGTACAGGCATGAGCCGGATAGCTGTGATCGGTGCGGGGTCGTGGGGAACAGCATTGGCAGTCTCTTTGGCCCGGCGAGGCGGGCATGAGCTCTGCCTCTGGGCACACTCGCCCGCGCACGCGGCGGAGCTTACCGAGACTGGCGAGAACCTGCGCTACCTGCCCGGCTTCATCGTGCCGATGGGGATTCACATCACCTCCAAGCTCGTTAAGGCCATTGAGGGTGCAGACATCATCCTCTGTGTCACGCCTTCGCAACATCTGCGCGCTGTCATGACTGAGATTGCCCCTGCGCTGCAGCCGCACCAAGTATTGCTCTCGGCCAGCAAAGGGATCGAGGAAAAAACCTTTCTTCGCATGTCGCAGGTCATGAAGGAGCACGGCGACAATCCCATCGGCACTCTCGGAGGCCCCTCGTTCGCACAGGAGGTCGCCGCAGGCATGCCGACGGCGATCACCATCGCCACTGACGACCCGCTACTCGGCAAGTCTCTGCAGGATGACTTCACCTCTTCCTCGCTGCGTGTGTATCGCAATGAGGATGTAACCGGAACCGAGCTCGGGGGAGCGCTGAAGAACGTCATCGCGCTGGCTGCGGGCATCGTCACCGGCCTGGAGTTGGGCTCGAACTCTGCTGCGGCACTCATCACACGCGGCATCGCGGAGATTACGCGGCTCGCCGTAGCCTGCGGCGGACGCCGGGATACCATGGCCGGACTCTCAGGAGTCGGCGACCTGGTGCTGACCTGCACCGGCAGCCTTTCACGCAATCGCACGGTCGGCGTGGAGTTGGGCAAGGGACGCAAGCTGCCGGAGATCATCGCCGGGCTGAATGGCAAGGTTGCCGAAGGCGTCCGCAGCACTACTGCAGCGCTCGGCCTGGCGGCACGCTATGGCGTGGAGATGCCGATCACCGAGCAGATGGCGGCGATCCTGCACAAGGACAAGAGCCCGAAGGATGCAATTCGTGAGTTGATGGCGAGACCGGGACGGACGGAATAGCTCTAGCCGAGCGCGTCCATCTCATCCAACTCGCTGAAAATTTCAGCGACAGGAACGCGAATCTCGGTGCCCTCAAGCGTCAGCACATCTTCTGCGGGCTGCAGGGTGACGGAACGATCTGCCACATAGGCGCGGCGCCGGCGCGGGTCGATGACCCACACAGCCTGTACCCCCATCTGGATGTAGTCGTCCACCTTTTCCTGCGTTCGCGACATGCGATCTTCGGGAGAAAGTATCTCGATACAGAGCAGTGGCGGCGTGCGGATAATGGTCTCGAGGGGTGTCGATCTCTTTACGACGCAGATATCTGCGACGCGATACCTGGTATCGGAGACCTGGATGCGATCTTCCGGAAACACACGTACATTCTATGCCTTTTCACGCACTGCAAAAAAGGTAATGAAGAACTTCTGCGCACTCGCGTGCGGCGTCTCGCCCACGTTTCTCTCCAATAGTTCGCCGTCAACGTAGTCGCAGTCAGGATCGTACATGGACGTCAGATAGACTTCGACCGGAACACGGTGGTTCTCAGCCTTAGAAACGGGATAGATTGTCGCCGTCGCCATGGATTCCTCCTGTCGCTTTTAGCCTACACCGCATCCTCCGCTAAACTAAAGGGAAATGGCTTTCTCTTTCTTCGGCAAGCGCGACAAAGAAACCCCGGAACCCAACCCAGCCGCGCCCGAACCCTCGCAGCCCGAATCGTCCAAACCCCGCGGATTCTTCGACCGCATGAAGCAGGCGGTCTCGCGTACCCGCGAGGCCCTCAGCGAGTCCATCGGCAGCGTCGTCGCGCTCACTCGCGAGATCGACGAGAACAACCTCGACGACCTCGAACTCGTGCTGCTGGCCTCCGACATCGGTTCGGTCACCACCGGCGAGATCATCACGCATCTCCGCGAGCGCGCCCTGCGCCAGGGCATCAATGACGGAGCCGAACTTAAGTCCCTGCTGAAGGCCGAGCTGCGCCGCATCCTCGACAGCGTTGCCCACCCCATTGCGCATCCCTCTACGCCGCCTGAGGTCATCATGATGGTCGGCGTCAACGGCACGGGCAAGACGACCACCACCGGCAAGCTGGCGGCACTCTATCGCAGCCAGGGCCGCAGCGTCCTGCTCTGCGCCGCCGACACCTTTCGCGCCGCGGCGATCGAGCAGCTCGAGGTCTGGGCCGGACGCTCCGGCGTGCAGCTCATCAAGACGCGCCAGGGCGGCGACCCGTCTGCGGCCCTCTTCGATGCCTGCACCGCCGCGAAGGCCCGTGCGACGGAGATTCTCATCGTCGATACAGCAGGCAGACTGCACACCAAGAGCGACCTGATGAAGGAGCTCGACAAGATGCGCCGTACCGCCGAAAAACTCATCCCCGGCGCACCGCACCAGACACTGCTCGTGATGGATGCGACGACGGGACAGAATGGGCTGCAGCAGGCCCGGCTCTTCACCGAGGCCGCGCGCGTCACCGGCATCGTGCTCACCAAGCTCGACGGCACGGCCAAGGGCGGCATCGTCGTCGCTATCGCCCGTGAGCTAGGCCTGCCGGTGCTCTACGCCGGCGTCGGAGAGAAGATGGAAGATATTCTGCCCTTCGATCCTGCCGCGTTCGTCGATTCCCTGCTCGATTGAGGTTGTATGTCGCTACTCCCGCACGATGAACGTCACTTGCAACGCGCCCTGGATCTCGCGCAGGAGGCCGTTGGCCTCGCCTCGCCCAATCCGACGGTCGGCTGTGTGCTGGTTCGCGACAGCGCAGTCCTCGGCGAAGGTGCGCACCACTATGACGAGCGCGATCACGCTGAGATCGCCGCTCTGAAGCAGGCCGCCTCCTTGGGACATACTCCGCAAAGCGCAACCGCGTACGTCACCCTTGAACCCTGCTCGCACCAGGGCCGCACCGGCCCCTGTGCCGACGCGCTGATCGCAGCGGATATCGCTCGCTGTGTAGTTGCCACCGTGGATCCGAATCCCCTGGTCAGCGGTGGAGGTCTCGCCAAACTTCGGACGGCTGGAATCGAGGTTGTAGTAGCTGATCCGGCCTCCGCACCGGCGCAACGGGCACGACGCCTCAACGATGCTTTTGCCCACTGGATTCAGCATCGCCGTCCGTTTGTCACGCTGAAGGCCGCCGTGTCGGTCGACGGCAAGCTCGCGCCTGCGCCCTCTGTCCGCACGGCCAACCAGCCCCATTGGCTTACCGGTGAAGCGGCACGCGCGGACGTCCATCGGCTGCGCCACGAGGTTGACGCCATCCTTACAGGCATCGGCACCGTGCTCGCCGACGATCCTTCCCTTACCGATCGTAGCGGCCTTCCCCGGAGGCGTTCGCTACTGCGCGTCATACTCGACAGCGATCTGCGGACGCCCCTGGACTCGCAGCTGGTGCGGTCTGCGTCGAGTGATCTGCTTCTGCTCTGTTCTATGACCGCGCCTGCCGATCGTGAAGCGGCTCTCTCCAATTGCGGTGTGGAAGTGCTTCGTCTTTCGGGCAGCGGGGGGCATCTCAATCTGCGCGCTGCATTGGACATGCTGGCGCAACGCAACATCATCAGTGTGCTGGTTGAAGGCGGTTCGTCGCTCAATGGCAGCTTGCTGCGTGTGGGATTGGTCGACAAACTGACCCTTTACTATGCCGAGCGTGAACTGGGCCTCGACGCCATCCCCTTCGCCGAAGGCATCGCCTCCCCCTACGTCGTGCAGGAACAACTGCAACGCATGGAACGTACCAGCCTCCCCCACGGGACAGCTGAGGATGTTCGCATCACCGGGTATCTGCACGATCCATGGGCCGGCATCTAGGGCAATTCCCACATAGAGATAGAAGGCTCTTTCCAAACCTACCCGTTACCTTGTCATCTCGACCGAAGCATTACGGCTCTATGTCATGCGCAATGGAGAGACCTGCAGCTTGTCGGCGCGGGCAATAGTACCCGCACAGGCAAGCCTGCAGGTCTCTCAGTCCTGAGCGAAGTCGAATGGACGGCGGTAAAGTACGCCGCCTCCGGTCGAAATGACAATTTTGTGGTGAGTTTGAAATGAGCCCTCCACACCTCTACGGGAACCTCTCTCAGCCCATAGCCCCCTGTTTCCTGTTAACTTAGAGCTATGTTTACCGGTCTCATTGAAACCACAGGCAAAGTCCTTTCGCTCCAGCCGACCGAGGGAGCCACGCGCATCACCCTCGTTGCACCGCAGCTTGCAAGCCGCTGGAAGGTCGGCGACAGCATCGCGGTCAACGGCGTCTGCCTTACGGCTTTGCTCGCGGACGACGAAACCCGCTTTGCCGCCGATCTCGCCGACGAGACCATTCGCCGCACCACGCTTACGAACCTGCAGCCCGGGACACCGATCAATCTCGAACTGCCTACACCTGCCGGTTCGCCCCTGGGCGGCCACGTCGTGCAGGGACATGTGGATGGTGTGGGAAAGCTGATCTCGCTGGTTCCGCTGCACCCCGACCAGGATCACTCAGACTGGCGCATGACGATCGAGATTCCCTCTACGCTGGCAACCTTTATCGTTCCGCAGGGATCGATCACCATCGACGGCATCAGCCTCACCGTCGCCAAGGTCGAGGGGCTGCACATCGAGATTGCCGTCATCCCCCATACCTACAAGGCGACGAACCTGCACAGCCTCGTTCCAGGCTCGCCGGTCAACCTCGAGACCGACGTGCTCTCGAAGTACGCCGCACAGCGGACCGCACATGCCGCCAAGGACTGGCTGACGGTGGACTATATGCTCGCCAACGGGTACTAGAACGCGCTTCGCGCAATAAAACAAAGAGGCGCGGCCCATAGGCCGCGCCTCTTCTTATGCCACCAGTACGCCGTTACAGCGAGCTCATGTTGTGCAGGAACTCCTGGTTGTTTCTCGTCTTTCCGAGCTTGTCGGAGAGCAGTTCCATGGCTTCGACGGGCGAGAGCGGGTTGAGAACCTTGCGCAGAATCCAGGTGCGCTGCAGGTCGTCCTTCGGAATCAGCAGCTCTTCCTTACGGGTGCCCGAGCGCTGGATGTCGATGGCCGGGAAGACACGCTTGTCGACCAGCTTGCGGTCCAGGATCACTTCCATGTTGCCCGTGCCCTTGAACTCTTCGAAGATGACTTCGTCCATGCGCGAGCCGGTATCAATCAGGGCCGAGGCGATGATCGTCAGCGAGCCGCCCTCTTCGATATTGCGGGCCGCGCCGAAGAACCGCTTCGGGCGTTGCAGCGCGTTCGAGTCGACACCGCCCGAGAGCACCTTGCCGCTCGGCGGAACGATCGTGTTGTAGGCACGCGCCAGACGCGTAATCGAGTCCAGCAGGATCACCACGTCGCGCTTGTGCTCGACGAGGCGCTTGGCCTTCTCGATGACCATCTCGGCCACCTGTACGTGGCGCGCGGCGGGCTCGTCGAAGGTCGACGAGATGACTTCGCCCTTTACCGAGCGCTGCATGTCGGTCACTTCTTCCGGACGCTCGTCGATCAGCAGAACGATCAGCACCACCTCCGGGTGGTTGGCCGTAATCGAGTTCGCGATCGACTGCATCAGCACGGTCTTACCGGTGCGCGGCGGAGCGACGATCAGGCCACGCTGGCCCTTGCCGATGGGGCAAAGCAGATCCATGACGCGGCCCGAGATGGCCTCGCGCACGGTCTCCATCTTGATGCGTTCATCGGGATAGAGCGGCGTCAGGTTGTCGAACAGAATCTTGTTGCGGGTCTCTTCGGGCGACTCGAAGTTGATCGCCTCGATCTTGACCAGCGCGAAGTACTTCTCGCCCTCGTGCGGGCTGCGGACGTTGCCGCTGATCGTGTCGCCGGTCTTGAGGTCGAACTTCCGGATCTGGCTCGGAGAAACGTAGATGTCATCCGGTCCCGGCAGGTAGTTGTAGTCGGGCGAGCGGAGGAAGCCGTATCCGTCGGGCAGGATCTCCAGCACGCCTTCAGCGAAGATGTGGCCTTCTTTTTCGCTCTGAGCCTGAAGAATCTTGAAGATAAGGTCCTGCTTGCGCAGACCGCTGGTGCCTGGAATCTCAAGGCCGCGGGCGAGCTTGCCGAGTTCTGCAATGCTCTTTTCTTTTAATTCGGAGATAGTCATGAATTCCTGAAGTTCGATCGTATTTTGGGGGATTTGGGGTGTTGCGGAAGGGAAGTTGAAGGTCCTGCTTGCAGGAAAACTCGCCGAAAGCAGGCACCGCGAGAGAGGTGTCAAACGGTAATGCGGGGGTATTGAGAGTCAGCCTACCGGGTACAACTGCAAAATTCAAGTCTGCGGGGTCTTGAAAGAGAGCTTACCAGAGAGTCTGTTGAAAACTAAGAAGTACTGTCGCGCAGCTTAAGCTGCGCGACCCATAACTGCATTTTCCAGCTCGGCCTCAGCGGCCACATTCATCGGAACGGTGTCCTTGAAGCGGTCCAGAACCTCGTTGGTTGTGTCCTGCAAACGCGTGTTGGGCTTGTGCAGCTTGCGGGTAGCCTTGGAAGCCAGCTGGCACAGCTTGTAGCGGTTGTTGACGTGGGTGAGTGCTCCAAAAATAAGATCTGAGCGCATAATGTTATCTCCTTCGTTCTGCGAGGCATGAGCGTCTTCAAACTTGCGATGCGCTCTGGCCGAACTGCCTGTGTTGAATATCCGCCGGCGGGAAAGTGGCCTGCAGACCTTTACGGATTAGACGCACCCGGAAGCCCCGGCGTCGCATCTCTATTTGCCTCGAACAACGTAAATATCGCGCTAAAGCGCTTTTCTTCCAACAGTTTGCAAACGCATTCGATTGGAGGTTGCCGCACAAAAAAACGGCGTGATTCACTCGCTACGGCGAGAACGGCATGAGGTTGGTTTGCTGGTGGATAGCGGTCTGACCGCCCTGCAAGATAGTTGGACCGCTCCGGAATACAGCTCATGGCCGGAAACTACGGTACTTCTGCACCTTATCGCGTGCAAAGCCCGAGGTCAATACTTTTTTTTGTAATCCTTGTCACCGCACTTCCGTAAAAAGGGATACCGGAGCCGGAATTCGCCTTGATATGCTACGGCCTATGAACGGGACCTACTCGCAGACTCCCACCCAGGCCCAGATCCACCGTGCGATTAAGCGCCTTCCTTCGCTCCAGCGCGATGAGGTGATCGCCTCCAGGTATCTGGGGTTGAGCGTGTACTGGAAGACACGTTTCTTCGACGCCCTGGATATGAACCGCGGCTCGCTCAAACACTTCGCCTTCAACCAGCGCGGTTGGCATCGGTTCTCCCGTATGGATCAGCCTATCTACGCGTACATCGATATCGATCGGTATCCCGAGACTCATTCTTTGCGCCGTGGCGGCCGGGTCGATCTCTACGGAACCATCGTGAAGGTCGACACCGTACTGGGCATCACGCTCGCGCTCGATCGCTTTGAGATTCTTCCGTTGACGCTCTTCGATCGGTTTGTCGTGCGGGAGGATAGCCACGTCTAGCAACTGCCCTCACGCAGGAAGTCGTTCATTCGTCGCAGAATGAGGGGACGTTGCGCATATCATCTACAAAACAGGAGTCTGTTTCCATGTCATCACGACGGCGTATCGCCCTTTGCACCATTATCTTAGCGCTCATTTCCAGCGTGAATCTCTTTACTGCGCGAGCTCAGCAAAAATCCTTCACTGCCAACCAGACCAAGATCATCGATACAGTAAGCACGATATTTACTGCAGCGCGAGCGGACGATATTAAGAAGTTTGACTCGGTCATTGCACCAGGCTTTTACATCTACGATGGTGGTGCCCGGTTCAATGGAGACTCCATCATGGCCTTGATCAAGACACAACATGCCGCAGGCAAACACTACGAATGGAATGTGACCGACCCTGACGTTCATATCAACGGCAAGACTGCCTGGGTGGCCTACGTCAATCAAGGAAGTATCACGGATGCCTCCGGCGCCACAGTGAAACAGACCTGGCTGGAATCGGCCTTCCTCCAGAAACAGGCGGGCACCTGGAAGATCGCCTTCATGCATAGCACCCGCGTTCCCGCAGCCGCCCAGGAAAACCACGGCAAGTAACATCAAAGCCCGAGCTCTCTTTCTGCTGCACGCCCGCTTCAACTTTCCAGTAACAGGAAAGTTGAAGCGGGCGTGCAGCACCGTTTTTCTGGGAAAACGGCCATAATGTCGCGGTTTCGCTATACACCTACAGGAAATTTGCTCTAGGCCCAGTAGCTTCGGTCCAGCGTCCGATACTGAATCGCCTCTGCGATGTGCCTGACCTCAATCCCATTCGCCGCGTCCAGGTCGGCAATCGTGCGCGCGACCTTCAGGATGCGGTCATGAGCACGGGCGCTCAGGCCCTGTTGCTGCATCGCGCGCTCCAGCAACCGCTCGGCCTCACTTGCCAGTTCGCAGTGCACGCGAATCTGCTGGGTCGACATCTGCGCATTGGAGAACACGGCCCGGCTGGCTGATTTGGATGAACCCTTCGTCCTCGCACCGCTCTCCAGGAACCGCGCATGCTGCCGCTCGCGAGCCGCCAGTACCCGTGCGCGAATCTCCGCCGAACCCTCCGCAGCCGTGCCGCTGCGCAGCTCCTTGTACTGCACCGCCGGAACCTCGATATGAATATCGATGCGGTCCAGCAGCGGCCCGCTCACCTTCGCGACGTAGCGCTGGATCATCGGCGGCGTACACATGCAGTCGCGGCTCTTATCGTTGTAATAGCCGCAGGGACAAGGATTCATCGCAGCAGCGAGCATAAACCGGGCTGGAAAGCTGAGGCTCATCGCCGCCCTGGAGATGGTGACCGTTCCATCCTCGAGCGGCTGCCGCAGCACCTCCAGCACATTGCGCGGAAACTCCGGCAGTTCGTCCAGAAACAGCAGGCCGTTGTGCGCCAACGAGACCTCGCCGGGCCGCGGAATCATTCCTCCGCCGATCAATCCTGCATCTGAGATGGTATGGTGCGGAGAACGAAATGGCCGGTGCGTCACGAGCCCTTCATCCTTGTTCAGAACCCCAGCCACCGAGTGGATCTTGGTGGTCTCCAAGGCCTCTTCAAAGCGCAGCGGCGTAAGAATCGAAGGCAGACGCTTGGCCAGCATCGTCTTTCCGCTGCCCGGCGGTCCGATCATCAGGATGTTGTGTCCACCAGCGGCTGCTACTTCGAGAGCCCGCTTGGCCACGTGCTGTCCGCGCACATCGCGGAAGTCCGCCTGATACTCCTGCACATCGCTCAGCAGAGCCTGCGTATCGACGGCCAGCGGGGTCGCGGTAATGCCACCCAGCTCGGCGGAGTTCAGCAACTCGCGCACTTCGAGCAGACTGTTCACCGGATAGACGTTCACACCCTGCACCACGGCGGCCTCGCGGGCGTTCGCCGCCGGGATCACCAGGTTGCGAATTCCCGCAGCCCGCGCGGCGACAGCAATCGGCAGCATTCCCTGCACCGCTCGCAGCGAGCCATCGAGGCCCAGTTCGCCGACCATCACAAAGTCGCTGACGTCTTTGATCGCCAGACCACCGTAGGCGCCGAGAATACCGACGGCAATCGGCAGGTCGAAACCGGAGCCTTCCTTCTTCAGGTCGGCGGGCGCGAGATTGATGGTGATGCGCGTCGGCGGCAGGTCGAAGCCGGAGTTCTTGATCGCGGAACGGACGCGATCGCGGCTCTCTCGCACAGCGGCGTCCGGCAGTCCCACAGTACTGAAGTTCTCCTGGTCCAGCTTTACGCCGGAGAAGTCGACCTCGACATCGATGATGTGTGCGTCGATTCCATAGACCGCCGCGCTACGAGTTTTGAAGAGCATGAACCTGCCTGATGTCGCCGGTAATTTTTCGCAAGTGTAGCATTACACTCTACCGCGAAAGGCAAATGGCATGCCCACGTTATGGAGAACACTATGAACCCTTTTCTTTCCTCGCTCCGATCCAGCATCCTTATGCTTGGGCTATCCACGCTTGCACTCGCTCCGCTGTCCGTCTACGCCCAGGAAGCTCCCGCGAAACCTGTCGACACCAGCAACGCCACAGATGCCAGCCCCGCTGCGACGGCCCCGCACCTGAACAACACAGAGACCGCCTGGAACATGCTCGACACCGCTCTCAATGGCATCAAGGATGAAAAACACTCCGACCTTCGCACCCAGGCCCTTGCGGCCCTTGGAACCATGGGCACAAATGCCCGGGCCGGGCATCTGATCGCCGACGCCATGAACGATCCCGATCTCGACGTCCGCACCGCCGCCGTTCTCGCCGCCGGCCAGACCAAGAATCGCGCCCTGATGAGCAATCTGCGCGACAAACTCAACGACAAGGAGCCGCAGGTCGCCTTCGCCGCCGCTCTTACGCTCTCCAAGGCCAACGACCACTCTGGAGAGGACATCCTGATGGACGTCGTCGATGGAGACCGCAAAGCCAACTCCGGCCTCATCAACGGCACCATGCACACCATGAGCAAGGACCTTCACAATCCTTCCGCCATCGCCAAGATCGGCGCGCTCCAGGGAGCCTCCATGCTGCTTGGCCCCTTCGGCATCGGCATCACGGCGTATGAATATATCCGCAAGAACGGCGGCGAATCCGCTCACGTCATCGCCATCACAGAGCTCTCCAAGACACGGTCAGGATCTCTCCGCGACCTGTTCGTGAAAGCCCTCGGCGACAAGGACCCCGCCGTTCGTGCCGCTGCGGCAAAAGCGCTCGGCGACTATCACGACAAGGCTACCGCCAGCTCCTTGCTCGATGTCTTTCAGGACTCCAAGGCGCCTGTGCGCCTGACCGCCGCGGCAGCGTATCTTCGCAGCACAGGCATCAGAGCAACGGCCCAGGCTTCCACCCCAACACCAGAGGTAAAGAAGTAAACTCTTTTCACTCCAACCAGAGGTTCCAGCCATGGCCTCCAACACCAGCCTGTTCCGCAAACTCGCTCTTGCTCTCCCCGAAGCCGTCGAGAGCGCCCACATGGGCTCTCCGGACTTCCGCATCCACGACCGAATCTTCGCCACGCTTGCCTATGGCGAAAAAGGCCTTGGCACACTGAAGCTCACACCGGAACAACAGGCAGGCGTTCTCGCGGATGCACCCGAGCTCTTCACGCCTGCACCTGGTGGGTGGGGCCGTATGGGCATGACGCTCGTACGCCTCGATGCACCTGAGGCCGTTCTCGCGGGTGCGCTTTCGACAGCCTTTCACCATGTTCTCTCCAAACAGACGGCGAAGAAGCGTGTCTCCACAACCAAGGCTTCCAGGAGCCGCCTACAATAGGCATCGTGCCAACTGGCGCAGGATGTCTATGAACACCAGTCTCTTTGAGCTCTTCAAAATCGGTATCGGCCCTTCAAGCTCTCACACCGTCGGCCCGATGCGCGCCGCCCTGCGCTTCGTTCGCACGCTCGACTCCGATGGTCTGATCGAGAAGACAGCTTCGATCACCGTTGAGCTCTATGGCTCGCTCGCGCTCACCGGGATTGGTCACGGCACGGATCGCGCTGTCCTTCTCGGGCTGCTCGGCGAAGCGCCCGACAACATAGATCCCGCGAAGATCGATTCATTGGTTGCCGCCGTTCGCTCGTCACAGCAGTTGCAGCTCCTTGGCCGTCATCCGATCGCCTTTCGGGAGGCTGAACATCTGCTCTTCCATCGCGACCGGATGTATCCCGATCCAGAGACGCCGACTCATCCGAATGGTCTTCGCTTTACCGCACGCGATATCCACGGAGATACGCTGACGAGCGAGGTCTATTACTCCATCGGCGGTGGCTTCATCGTCTCGGCGGCAGAGTTTGCGAATCCCGGCAGTGCGAAGAAGCGCGAGGTGCCCTACCCTTTTTCAAGTGCTGAGCGGTTGCTCGCCCTTGCCCTCGAACAGCATCTCTCCATCCCCGAGATCGTTCTGGCGAACGAGGTCGCGCTTCTCGACGAGGAGACGATCGTGCGCCCACAACCTCGGGATGCCAGCGCGGTTCACGATGGCGAGTCCGCGGTGAAGCAATCCATCCTTACGCTCTGGGAGACGATGCGCTCCTGCATCGACCGTGGCGTTGCCACGGAGGGCACGCTGCCGGGAGGCCTCAACGTCCGCCGCCGCGCCGCGGGACTTGCCCGGCGTTTGGCGAGACTCGACGAAGAGGGCCGCACGCGCGATCCGCTCGCGCCGATGGACTCCGTCACACTCGTCGCCATGGCTGTGAACGAAGAGAACGCCGCTGGCGGTCGCGTCGTCACAGCACCGACCAACGGCGCTGCGGGAGTCATCCCGGCCATCGCGCACTTCTACCTGCACCATGCGTCACATGAATTGTCTGAAGCGGAGAAGGAAGCCGGCCTGCTGCGTTACTTCCTCACCGCCGCCGCCATCGGCATTCTGTACAAGGAGAATGCCAGCATCTCCGGCGCAGAGGTCGGCTGCCAGGGAGAGGTCGGTGTGGCCTGCTCCATGGCTGCGGGTGGTCTCGTCGCCGCGCTGGGTGGAGACAACAGCGCAATCGAACATGCGGCGGAGATCGCGATGGAACACAACCTCGGCATGACCTGCGATCCCATCGGGGGTCTCGTGCAGATTCCGTGCATCGAGCGGAATGGCATGGGCGCGGTGAAGGCCGTCAATGCTTCGCGGCTCGCGATGAACGATCAGGGAAGCCACAAGATCTCGCTCGATCAGGTGATTGAGACGATGTACCGCACGGGCATGGACATGCAGTCGCGTTACAAGGAGACCAGCCTGGCTGGGCTGGCGCTCAACATCATTGAGTGTTGACGGAAATTTGTTTTCGAGCTTGACCATGCACTTTGTACTCTTCTAGCCTGAACTCATGACACTCCACCTCACTCCCGCGCAAGAGCAGAGATTGCAGCAGCTTGCTGAAGACTCTCATCGCACGCCTGATGAACTGGCGCAGGAAGCTGTCGACAGCTATCTCAATCATCTGGAAACTCTCGCCGCAGAGGTTCAGGAAGGTGAAGCTTCCGCCGAGCGAGACGGCTGGCTCACGCACGAAGAGGTCTTCGAACGGCTTCACAAGCGTATCCAAAAAGCTGCATGAAGATTATCTGGACGCCGCGCGCCGCGTCGGATCTCGATGGCGTGGTCGACTTCATTGCAGCAGGAAGCCCAGACGCTGCGATCCGAGTAGCCAACAGAATCTACAAAGAAGTGATGCAGCTTGCCGCCATGCCAAATGTCGGCAAGCCAGGCGAACTACCGGGAACCCGTGAGCTTCTGTTCCACCCATGGCCTTACATCGCTGTCTATAAAGTCACCAGCGATGCTGTTCGCATTATCCGCATCCGTCACGCTTCGCAGCGGTGGCCATAACATCCACTTACCGCTCCACCGCCAACGCCACCGAGTTCCCTCCCCCCAGACACAACGCCGCTACACCCTTCTTCACGTCCCGGCGCTGCATCTCATGCAGCAACGTTACGAGCACGCGCGCCCCGCTGGCTCCAATGGGATGTCCGATCGCCACGGCACCGCCGTTTACATTGACGCGGTCCAGGCCTAGCCCCAACTCTTTCGTCACGCCGAGCGCCTGCACACTGAAGGCCTCGTTCAACTCGAACAGGTCGACCTGATCCATCGACCACTTCGCGCGCTCCAGCACTTTTTTGATTCCCGTCACCGGAGCCAGCATCACCCACTTCGGCGCAACGCCGCTGGTGGCCTGCGCCCGGATGGTCGCCATCGGCTTGAGCCCGAGCTCACGCGCCTTCTCCGCCGACATCACTACTACCGCCGCTGCTGCGTCGTTCACTCCGGGAGCATTCCCCGCCGTCACTGTGCCGTCCTTCTTGAAGGCCGGCTTCAAGGCTGCGAGCGCCTCCAGGGAGGCGTCTTCGCGGACGCTCTCATCGCGCGTTACCATCACGGACCCCTTCCTGCCCTTCACCTCGACCGGCACCACCTCGGCATCGAAGCGGCCCTCGCGCCAGGCTGCGGCAGCTTTGCGGTGTGAGGCCAGGGCGTACTCGTCCTGCTGCTCGCGCGTGATCGAATGCTTCTCTGCGACGAGTTCGCCGGTCATGCCCATATGGAAGTCCTCACACGCGCACCACAGTCCGTCGCGAATCATCGAGTCCACCACAGCACCATCTCCCATGCGCAGCCCCTTGCGCGCACCCGGAAGCAGGTACGGCGCGTTCGACATCGACTCCATGCCGCCCGCCACAACGATCTCCGCGTCGCCCTGTGCGATGGCCTGTGCCGCGAGCGCAACAGCCTTCAGGCCCGATCCGCACACCATGTTGAGGGTCAGGGCACTTACAGTGTCCGCAAGGCCGCCACGCAGGGCCGCCTGCCGTGCCGGGTTCTGCCCGAGCCCTGCAGGCAGCACACAGCCCATGAGGCATTCGTCCACGCTGTCCGGAGCGATGCCGGCGCGTTCCACGGCCGCTCGCACGGCGATAGCGCCCAGCTCTACCGCAGACATCTCCGACAGCCCGCCCTGGAACTTCCCGACCGGCGTCCGCACCGCACTTACGATTACGACATTACGCATTCTGAATCTCCTTCAGTCTCCTCGCTCGCAGCAGCCCGCACTTGCGCGCAAGAAGACGGCGAACGCCGTAGTATACGTCCCATGACAGAGACTTTGCCCGATCCTTTGCTTCCCCTCGCGGAAACCTCGAGGACAGAGGACGTCCCACAGCTCCTTGCACCCTGGTTCCATACGCTCGGCATCGTCGCACTGCTCGCTGGCCTTGCCCTGTTGTCGCATTTTGGACATCGCGAGATCACTACGACGGACCACCCGGTGCGTTACTGCTCACAGATGCTGATGATCTGGATGTTGCTCGGTTGCGTCGTCGCCGGCTTGTATCGCCGTCGACTCTTTTTCTGGAACACACTGCTGCACAACCGCCGCTCATGGCTCCTTGAGAGCGTGCGGGGCATAACGATCTATCTGGCGTGCTCGGCAATGTTCTACCTCGCCGTCATGGGCTTCGCCTACATTCTGGCCTTGCGGCATGCCTCGCACACCTCGGTCGTGTATCAGGAGGTCGCGTCCCGGCTTCACCTGAAGAACAAGATCGTCGAGGCCACGGCACCTACAACAGGCTTCGAACTTTTGTTGTGGGCGGGTGTCAGCTTCACGGCCGGCTTCTGCGAAGAGCACATCTTTCGCGGATACCTGCTGCGCCACTCCATCGCCTTCTTTCGCGGAACCGGAACATCGCCGAGATTCTCCGAGATCCTCTCTGTCGCAATCACGTCTGTCCTCTTCGGGAGCCTTCACCTCTATGAAGGAATAGGGGGCGCTGTCTTCATCGGTCTGCTTGGATTGGTGTTCGCGACTCTCGCGTTGCGCTTCGGCAATCTGCGCGCCGTCATCGTCGCGCATAGCGTACAAGACTTCCTGGTAGGGCTCTTTCTCTTCCTCCGACACCTCCATCAGGTGCGATGAAGCCCGGTGAGGCCATCAGGAATCTGCAAAGACGATTCGTGTCGCGACCTCGCCGAGAAAATTCCTTTGCGATATATCACTTTTTTTCTTGACTATGCGCCGCACAAAATCTATACCTTCGTTAGTTGCTTCACATCGTGAATGCAGCATCGATGATTTTTGTCGATATGGGAGCGCAGGCAAACGCAACCAGGCAAAGCATCAAACTAAAGGCAACACACTCGGGGAACGCGATACAGAGCGTTCCCCGAGGTGTTTAACACCCAATGTTTATAGGGTCATTCGCGTGCACGCCTCTATGTGCCCTGTCGTACATAGGCGCTCCCGCAGTATCCTACGAGGATGACGCGCCGCCGCTGGATCGCCGACACCTTCACCGACACAACCGCTTCGCTCACCGGCGACCAGGCCGCTCATCTCGCGCGAGTGCTGCGCGCGGAGCCCGGACAAATCTTTGACGTCGTCGCCAACGGCTTCCTGCATCGCGCCGAGATCACGAGCGTCTCCGATAGCGAAGTCGTCTTCACGCTGCACGAGGAACTCGAAGCCGATGCCGCGCTGCCGGTGCATCTGCTGCTCGCTGTCTTCAAGTTCGATCACATGGAGTGGGGCATCGAGAAGGCCACCGAGCTCGGCGCGGAGCGCATCACGCCCGTGCTCGCTCGGCGCACGGAGAAGCATCTCTCCCAGGCTGCGGCGAAACGTGTCGAACGCTGGCGACGCATCGTGCGCGAGGCTGCGCAGCAGTCGCGGCGAAGCGATGTGCCTACAGTCGATGATCCGCAGACGTTGAAGGCCGCATTGCAGTCGGTGAGCGCGGAGACGAAGTTGCTGCTCGCCGAGACGGAGCAGGAGAACACGATCGCTGCGGCGTTGCAGCAAGCGAGTCAGCAAGTCAGCGAGTCAGCG
Organism: Granulicella mallensis; assembly: GCF_014203225.1. Lineage (GTDB taxonomy): Bacteria > Acidobacteriota > Terriglobia > Terriglobales > Acidobacteriaceae > Granulicella > Granulicella mallensis_A. Next base: position 108,205 of record NZ_JACHIO010000012.1, read on the forward strand.
AGTCAGTCCGTTGCTTTGGCCGTTGGTCCCGAGGGTGGCTGGACTGCCGAGGAGATGCAGCTCTTTACCGAACATGGATGGAAGCATGTCACGTTGGGACCGCGCATTCTGCGTGCCGAGACTGCAGCGATTGCGGGGTTGGCTATCTGTTCGGCCTTGCTTTAGAGCAAGCCACCGTCGGGTGCCCCATCCTCGACGCGCAGTTTCATCGCGCGGCAGGGTGGGGTATCGTGCGAAGCACGACCGTTCTTAGTTTGTAGAGGCGACGGTGGCCCGATTCATGAGAGCGGTCGTTTGCTATCGCAAGCGATACCCCACCCTGCCGCGCAAAACTGCGCGTCGAGGATGGGGCACCCGATTGTGGCTTGCTCTACACAAGGGCTCGCCTAAAAACGAAAACGGCGGTGAAGCTTATCGCCTCACCGCCGTTCAATTACTTCCTACACCTTGCTCTAGCTGAAGATGTCCTTCACCTTGCCAAACAGTCCGCGCGAAGCCGGGGTGTTCTCCACCGTCATCGTCTCGGCAAGCTGCTTCATCAGTTCCTTCTGCTGCTTGTTGAGCTTGCTCGGGGTCTGCACCCGTACCTCGACGATCAGGTCGCCCTTGCCGTGCGAGTTCAGGTGAGGGACACCCTTACCCTTCAGCTTGAACTCCTTGCCACTCTGCGTGCCTTCGGGAACCTTCAGCGTCTCCTTGCCCTCGAGCGTCGTCAATTCGATCTCGGTGCCGAGCGCCGCCTGAGGGAAGCTCACCGGAATTACGCAGTGCAGGTCGTCACCATCGCGCTCGAAGAACTTGTGCGCCTTGACCTCAAGCACCACGTAGAGGTCGCCTGCCGGACCGCCGAAGCGTCCTGCGTCGCCCTCGCCGCTGTAGCGAATGCGCGTGTCCTGCTCGACACCCGCCGGAACCTTGACGAGGATCTTGTGCTCACGCTGCAGACGCGCATCGCCCTTGCAGGTCTTGCAGGGGTTGCGGACGATGCTGCCCGTTCCGCTGCACACCGGGCAGGTTCTCGCGACCGAGAAGAAGCCCTGCTGCGTGCGAATCTGTCCGCGGCCGCCGCACTGCTGGCAGGTCTCCGGCTGCTTGCCGCCCTCCGAGCCTGAACCCGAGCAGTCCTCGCACACCTCGGCGCGACGGATCGTAATCTCACGCTCGACGCCGAAGACAGCCTCCTCAAACTCCAGACGCATGTCGAACTTCAGGTCGCGGCCACGCTGGGCGCGTGACGCCCGGCGATTGCCGCTGCCGCCCATGTTGAACATCTCGCCGAACAGGTCGCCAAAGATATCCCCCAGGTCGCCCTGCCCCTGGAACGGGTTGCCGCCGCCGTTGAAGCCGCCCGGTCCGGCGCCGCTGACACCGGCATGACCGTAACGGTCATAGGCGGCGCGCTTGTCCGCATCGCTGAGGACCTGGTAGGCCTCGCTGCACTGCTTGAAGCGCTCCTCGGCCTCCGGATTGTTCGGGTTGCGGTCCGGATGAAACTGCATGGCGAGCTTGCGATACGCGACCTTGAGCTCGGCATCGGTCGCCGTGCGTTCCACGCTTAGAACTTCGTAGTAATCCATCTTCATCGTTGCTGTCGCCATTACCTGATTCCTTATTCGCTATTAAATGGGTCGCGCCTGGTTTCTACTCGCTCTTCTGTGCGGTGTTCACTGCGATCCGCACCAGCGCCGGACGAAGCAGCTTGTCACGCAGCTTATAGCCGCGGCGAATCTCTTCCAACACCTGGTGATCGGGGTGCTCCACTGTTTCGATGCTGCCCAGAGCCTCGTGGATTCGCGGATCGAACTGCGCCCCCACCGTCTCAACCGGCTGCACCTGCAAGCCCTTCAGGGCCTCTTCCATCTGCTTCAGGATGAGTTCGACCCCGGTACGCAGCTGCTCGGCGGAGCCGTCGGCCTTCAGCGCGAGCTGAAAGTTGTCCATCACGCCGAGGAACGGCTCAACCGCGCCCTGCACGGCGTAGTCACGAGCGTCCTGGCGTTCCTTGATCTCACGCTTGCGGGCGTTGTCGAACTCAGCCTGCAGCCGCGCGAGGCGGTCCTTCAACTGGTCGCGCTCGCCGCGAAGCTGTTCCATCTCTGCCTGCTGTGCATCGGCCTCGATCACTTCGGTTCCGTTCTCTGGTTCGGGCTGCGTGGCGTCCATCATCTCTTCCTGTGTCATGTCCTGTGTGCTCATCTTTGCTCCGTCTTCATTGTTTCCCATTCGCGACCATCGCGCGAATGCATCTCGAACTTCGTCTATCCGGTTCCGCTTCAGGGTCATAGCGGGGGCGGTCCAAACATTCCACCTGCTGCATCGCTGCTGATGCGGTCAAACACCTGCGCGATGTAGCTGACCGCGCTCATCGCATTCTCATAGTGCATACGCTTGGGCCCGATCACGCCTACGGTTCCAACGCTTTCGCCGCCGACGCGCGCCGGTGCGGCGATCAGCACCAGCCCTGCCATCTCCGGGGCCTGCTCTTCCAGGTCGAATACCACGCGCACCGACTCCTGCCGCGAATCGATGTAGGCGTTCAGCAGCTCCACGAGGCGTTGCTTGGTCTCAAGCGCCGCCAGCATCTCGCGCAACTGGGCACGATCTTCCGGAAGGCCGACGAGGTTGGCCACGCCTTCGACGTAGACCGCCTGCTCCGCGTGCGCAGCCTCCGGCACGGTACCTGCCCACAACTGCTGAGCCAGTTCCCGGTAGTCGCTTCGTTCGCGCTCTAATCGCTGTGCCAGCTCGGCACGCACCCGCTCGATATTCCAGCCGCGGTAGTGTTCGTTCAAAAAGTTTGCGGCAGTCTCAAGCTCGCGCAGCGAAAGATCGCGGTCGATGGACAGCACCCGGTCGCGCACCATGCCGCTGCGCGTGACCAGCACCGCGAGTACCCGCCGCGCAGCCAGCCGGCTGAAGTGTACGTGCTCCAGCAGATCGGCGTTCGCGATAGCACCGATGGCCAGGCCGACACCACTGGAAAGCGTAGCCAGCACATGCGAGGTCCGTGCCAGCAGAGCCTGCGCCCCGGCGACCCCGGCAAAGCTGGAGTCGATCTGCGACTGCACCTCAGCAAGCGAAAGCCCCGGCAGCCGTCCGGCAAAGCCTCCATGCAACTGGGCAACATACATGCGGAAGGCCTCGGCCGAAGGAATGCGGCCAGCCGAGGTATGCGGCTGCTCCAACATACCGGCGTCCGCCAGGTCGGCCATCTCGTTGCGAATCGTAGCGGCGCTCATCGCACCGTTTTCAAAGGCCTGTGAACGCGCAATGGCGCCAGAGCTCACCGGCTCACCCGTCGAGATATAGTTCTCGACGATCGCGGTCAGAATCTGCCGCTGCCGTATTGTCATCTGGTTCATGCTCGCCATCATAGCCTCCAGCTCAGGTCTCACGGCCTTCGCTGTTTCCTGTTTCTAACTAATCTCCAATACATCTTCGCTGCGTGACGCGACTTCTTTGGCCTTTTCGGCGATCTTCAGGGCGATGGCCGCAAACTCCCGCGCCCGCAGAGACTCCTCGGTGCCCAGTGCCGCCGGCAGACCGCGATCACCACCCTCGCGTACACGAGGATCGAGATCGATCGAGCCCAGGAACGGCAGGTTGAACTGCTTCGCCGTCTGCTCCGTTCCACCAGCTCCGAAGACATCAATGATCTCGCCGCTCGGCAGCGTCATCTGGCTCATGTTCTCGACCAGCCCCAGAACCTCGACGTTGACCTGGTGGAACATCTCGAGCGCCTTGCGCGCATCCTGCAACGCCACGCTCGATCCGGTCGAGACGACGACCGCACCGGTCAGCGGCACCGTCTGCACCAGCGAGATCACGACATCACCCGTGCCCGGAGGCAGGTCGACGATGAGGAAGTCCAGCTCGCCCCATTCCACCTGCTGCAGAAACTGCCGGATGATCTGGTGCAGCATCGGCCCACGCATCACCATCGGCTTGTCGCCGGGAGAGATCAGCCCGATGGAGATGAACTTGACGCCATGCGCCTGCAGCGGCTCGATGCGGTTTTCGCCGATGATGTTCGGCTGCCGTGTAATGCCCAGCATCGTGGGAACGTTCGGCCCGTAGATATCGGCGTCGATCAAACCCACCCGGTAGCCCAGCTTTGCGAGGCTCACCGAAAGGTTGACGCTCACCGTCGTCTTGCCGACGCCGCCCTTACCCGATCCCACCGCCACTACATGCTGTACACCCGGCAACGGCTGAGGCCCCTGCGGCATTCCCTGTCCACTATGTCCCATCGAATTCGTCCTTGCTCTTCCTGGTTTCTGCTAACTGTTCCTGCTAAAAACTTACTGCCCTACGCATGCCACTCCGGCGCCATCGCCGCACGCATCGCCCGCTTGCGCAGGGTCTCCTCGGAGCGCATCTCGCGACGGCGGGCGGCATCTTCAAATCGCCGCTTCTGATTTTCGGTCTCCGGCAGAACCTGCGGCACCTCGATGCGCTGTCCCGTGCTATCTACCGCGACAAAGGTGAGATAGGCCGACGATACATGCCGCAGACGCTGTGCGCGCACATCTTCGACCATCGCCTTCACGCCTACCTCCATCGAAGTCTTGTACGCGCGATTCACGCTGGACTTCAGGATCAGCAGATCTCCAACCTTTACCGGCGCGACGAAGTCCAGGTGATCCATGGACGCCGTTACCGTGATGGCCCGGGCGTGACGGCTGGCCGCCATCGCTCCGACGAGGTCGATGAACTGCATCAGCCGGCCGCCGAAGAGATTGCCGAGCGCATTGGCGTCTCCCGGAAAAATAATCTCGCTGCGCTCCGATTGCGACTCACTCACGGGCCGCACTAACATGCCTTCACTCATCTCTCCATTCTAAATTGCCCGTCAAATCATTGCTCTCCGGCACCCCTTTTGCATTTCGCCAGCGTTCCCCGCATCCTAAGCAGATGGACAAGATCGCGATGCTCACCGAAATCCTGAAGCAGAACCCCACCGACGCCTTCGCCCGCTATGGCCTCGCCATGGCCTACTCCTCCGAGGGCAAGCAGGAGGCGGCGCTCACGGAGTTCTCGACCATCCTGCAGTACACTCCGGACTACGTGCCGGCCTATCAGATGTCCGCCCAGGAGCTGCTGAAGGCCGGCCGTGCAGACGAGGCCCGCGAGCGCCTTACTGCCGGTCTGGCCGCCGCTGCCCGCACCGGCAACGCTCACGCTGCCAGCGAGATGCAGGCGATGCTGGATGATTTGAGCTAAGCCTTAGCATGTTGAAGAAAGAATCAGGGCGCCCCCTAACGCGAAGCGCAAACCGTGACGCTTCAGCGTCACGGGGCGGAGGGAGCCGTAGCCTTCAGGCTACGGAATAAGGGCCAGGCGAGAATCGGGCTTTAGCCCCGGGCTCTTTGCCCGCAGCCGAAAGAAGGCCCGGGCCTAAAGGCCAATTCTTTGCTAAGCCTCTATTCCGTAGCCTAAAGGCTACGGCTCCCTCCGTCTCGCTGACCCTAAGGCGTCAACGAACGCGCTTCGCGCAATTGAGAACAGACAGCCATCCGCGAATCCTCCCTCCCTGTAAGACATCTATACTTCTACATATGCCGTCGACTGCACTTCCGCGCACCCTGGGTCAACTCCGCACCTCTGCTTACACCGCCGATCGCGTCTCCCGCAGCGTCAAGGACGAGCTTCGCGACAACCTGATCGCCCGCCTGCGCGAGATCGCTCCCGGTGGGCCGAAGGAAGGCGAATCGCTCTTCCCCGGCATCGTCGGCTATGACGACACGGTCGTCCCGCAGGTGATCAATGCCGTGCTTTCGCGGCATAACTTCATCCTGCTGGGCCTGCGCGGCCAGGCGAAGTCACGCATTCTGCGCTCGCTGACGACGCTGCTCGATCCCTTCAGCCCCTACGTCGCCGGCTCCGAGCTGCGCGACAACCCCTACGCCCCGCTCTCGAAGTTCTCGCGCGACCTTGTCGCCTCGCTCGGCGACGACACCCCCATCGCGTGGATGACGCCAATAGAGCGCTACGTCGAAAAACTGGCAACGCCGGACGTGACCGTGGCCGATCTCATCGGCGACGTCGATCCGATCAAAGCCGCGCGCAGCGGCCACGAGCTCGGCAGCGAGCTGACCATGCACTACGGGCTGCTGCCCCGCGCCAATCGTGGCATCTTCGCCATCAACGAGGTCCCCGACCTCGCCGGCAAGATCCAGGTCGCTCTCTTCAACATCATGCAGGAGGGCGACGTACAGATTAAGGGCTATCCCGTGCGCCTGGAGCTCGACGTCGCCATCGTCTTCTCGGCCAACCCCGAGGACTACACAGCGCGCGGCAAGATCGTCACTCCGCTCAAGGACCGCATCGGCAGCGAGATTCGCACGCACTACCCCGAGTCGCTCGACGAAGCCATCAGCATCACGGAGCAGGAGGCCTGGACGGCGCGCAGCTATGCCCCTTCGAATGATGCCATCCAGCGTATCGAGATTCCGCATTACATCCGCCAGATCGTCGAGCAGATCGCCTTTGTCGCGCGTGAGGACAAGAAGGTCGACAAGCGCTCGGGTGTATCGCAGCGTCTGCCCATCAGCACGATGGAGCTTGTGGTCTCGAACGCCGAACGCCGGGCATTGATTCATGGCGAGTCGCTCGTCGTCCCTCGGGTCGGCGATATCTTCGCCGCGCTGCCGGGCATCACGGGCAAGATCGAGCTTGAGTACGAAGGCGAGATGCGCGGTTCGGACAACGTCATCCGCGAGTTGATTCGCAGCTCTGTCGCCAACATCTTCGACAGCTACTTTGCCGATACCAACACGCAGCAGATCGAGCAGTGGTTCAACCTCGGCGGTGCTGTGGAGTTGAACGACAAGCAGCCCGCCGCAACTGTTCTGGCAGAACTCCAACAGATCCAGGGCCTCTTCGAGAAGCTGACACCGTTCAAGATCACCTCGAAGTCTCAGCCTGAGGTAGCCGTCTCAGCGGCGGAGTTCCTGCTCGAAGGTATGACCGCGCACAAGCGCATCTCGCGCAGCGAGGCACGCAAGTTCAGCGCCGGTGAAAAACGCAAGCGAAACGAAGAGGCAGCGAACTTCGCCGAACGCAAGCGCGAGCAGGAGCGGGAAGACGCACACAACCGCACTCGGCGCGGATTCAACTAAACGGTTCCGCAACAGAGGGGTCACCTAACAGCTGCGTTTCACGTGTGTTACCGAAACGCTGTCATCTCGACCGATGCATGATGACTTTATCGTCATGCGTAGTGGAGAGACCTGCAGTTTGCTTATGCGGGGCATCGGTGCTAGCGCAAGCAAGCTGCAGGTCTTTCCACTACGACGGCAAAGAACGCCGTCTTCGGTCGAGATGACAGGGTTTGGGTAGTACGTGAATACAACTTGCCGCGTTCACACCTCTGGGGCAACTCCAATCTCATTAGCTTTGAAACCCATTAGATTTTCTTATTCTTATTGCGCTATCCATCACATCCACTTATGTTCTAGGCATGAGATCGAATAACACTCGCGCCGTCTTTGATGCCACCGCCGCCACCTACAACCGTGATCGCATGCGGCTCATCCCCGGCCATGAAGCCTTCTATGCCGCCGCACTGGAGCAGATTCCCGCAGAGGCTACGCGCATCGTGGAACTCGGCGCGGGTTCGGGACTCTTCTCCGCGATGATCCGTGCGGCCTTTCCTGAGGCGCATCTTCACCTGATCGACTTCTCTCAGCCGATGCTCGATCTCGCCCGCCAGCGGCTTGGGGACAGTCCTACCCTCACCTATACGCTCGCCGATTACACCACCGAGCCATTGCCAACACCCTGTGATGCCGTGATCTCTGCGCTCTCCATCCATCATCTTGAGGACGAACAGAAACGCGTCATCCTTCCCTTGATCTTTGCGGCGCTTCGGCCGGGCGGGCTGTTCATCAACGCCGACCACATCGCCGGTCCTACCCCTGAGCTCGAAACGCTCTACCAGCAGCGCTGGCTGAACGACGTCCGTGCCCTGGGCGCGACCGAGCAGCAGGTCGCCGACTCGCTTTATCGCCAGCAGGAAGATCGCCGCACCCCCGTTGAGCCGCAACTTGCATGGTTGCGCGACGCCGGGTTTACCGAGGTCGACTGCTGGTACAAGGCCAGCAGCTTTGCCGTGCTTAGCGGTGTCCGGGGCTGATTCTTATTGTCTTTGCTTTTGCTTTTGCTTTTGCTTTTGCTTTTGCCTTTGCCTTTCTGGTTGTCATTCCGAGCGCAGCGAGCGAACCTGCTGTCTCCCGTTTTTTGCTGATGTCGCCATGAATGCTATGCGGCGGCGAAGAGAACTCCTTGCTTTTCGCCTATATTTTCTGGGCAGTTCAGTCGAAGAACGGGAGACAGCAGGTTCGCTCGCTGCGCTCGGAATGACAACCAGAAAAACAAAAGCAAGAACAAAGACAGAGGCAGTCACAGCACCAAAGCGGGTTCTAAAGTGAACCGTACTACCCACCCGTCACTCCAGCCAGCGACATAATTCGCTCAAACGCTTATCCTTGGAAACAACCATGTCTAACCCTACCCAGGAAATCTTCGATATCACCGCCGCCACCTACGACGCCGACCGCGCCAAGCTGATTCCCTGCTATGACGCCTTCTATCGCCGCACCACAGACCTCATCGTCGGCGGCGCAGAACGCGTGCTCGACCTCGGCGCAGGTACAGGGCTGCTCTCGACCTTTGTGCGCACGTGGTATCCCAAGGCTCACATTCACCTGATGGACGTCTCCGAGCCGATGCTCGAACGGGCTCGCACCCGTCTCGGCACCGATTCGAATGTGAGCTTTGAGGTCGCCGACTACGCCACAGCAGCGCTGCCTCACAACCAGGACTCCATCGTCTCGGCGCTCTCGATCCATCACCTCGACAACGAGGCCAAGAAGTCGCTCTTCAAAAAGATCTACGCCGCGCTCCGGCCCGGCGGCACCTTCGTCAATGCCGAGCAAGTGGCAGGCCCCACGCCCGCCCTCGACGCGCACTACAAGGTGATCTGGCTGCAGCAGGTACGTGAAGCCGGGGCCACCCCCCAGCAGATCGCCGACTCACTCTACCGACAGCAGGACGATCGCTGCGCCTCCGTCGAAGACCAACTCCACTGGATGCGTGAAGCGGGCTTCACCGATGCCGATTGCTGGTTCAAGGACAACCGGTTCGCCGTTCTCTCAGGAACCAAGTCGTAGTTTGTAAGGTAGTTGTCAGCTCTCCTTTCGCTGGTTCGGCGGAATGGAGAACTGACAACTACTCCCCGCATCCTCCACCATCGCCGAGCGTCTAATGTAGAACGCAGGCCCCTATGAAGCTCACCCGCTATACCAAGTTCACCGGCGACCTCTCCACGAGCTTCGGGCTCGACGACCTGATGCAGGCGCTCTCCGACTTCCTGCTCGACTCCGGCTTTCAGGACCCCTTCTCGCCTTTCCAGAACATGGACGGCGAGCAGACCATGGACGACCTGCGCGAGGCCATCCGCCAGGCGCTGGAGTCCGGCGACCTGCTCGACGAAGACGCGCAGGAGCAGTTCGACAGCCTGCCGGAAGATCAGGTCGAGGCGCTGATCGATAAGATCGTCCAGCGCATGAAGGACGAGAACTTCCTCAACGCCGAGGAGCCCGCCGAAGGCCAGGGACAAGGCGAAGAGGGAGACGGTGAGTCCTCGCGCTTTGAGGTCACCGATAAGGGTATGGACTTCCTCGGCTACAAGGCGCTGCGTGATCTGCTCGGTCCTCTGGGCAAGTCGTCGCTCGGCCGCCATGACACGAGCTACGAAGCCGCCGGAGTGGAGACCAATGGGTCTTCGAAGCAGTATGAGTTCGGCGATTCGCTCAATCTCGACATCACCGCCACGCTCAACTCGGTCTTCGCTCGCGAAGGCGCGCCGACGGGCAGTGGCGTACTCAACCTGGAGTACAGCGATCTCCATGTGCAGCAGGCCGACTACCAGAGCTCCTGCGCTACTGTCGTTCTGCTCGACTGCTCGCACTCGATGATCCTCTACGGCGAAGACCGCTTCACCCCGGCGAAGCGGGTCGCGATGGCGCTCAGCCATCTCATCCGCACGCAGTATCCGGGCGATACGCTTTCGCTGGTGCTCTTCCATGATTCCGCCGAGGAGATTCCCATCTCGCAACTGCCGCGCGTCAAGGTCGGCCCGCACTACACCAACACCCGCGAGGGTCTGCGTGTTGCGCATCGCATCCTGCAACGGTCGAACAAGGACATGAAGCAGATCGTGATGATCACCGACGGCAAGCCCTCCGCGCTGACACTCGCTGACGGCCGCATCTACAAGAACGCTTTCGGGCTCGATCCCATCGTGATCGAAGAGACGCTGCAGGAGGTCAGCCGCTGCAAGCGCGCGGGCATCATGATCAACACCTTCATGCTGGCGCAGGACTTCGCCCTCGTCCAGTTCGTGCAGAAAGTCAGTGCCATGTGCCGCGGCAAAGCCTACTTCACCACGCCGCAAAACCTGGGCAACTATCTATTGATGGACTTCATGTCCCGCCGCCAGAAGATGGTGAACTGAGATGGCAAAACAGGATCTCCAACGCTGCGCGTGGTCTGGGAATGACCCGTTATACCAGACCTATCACGATGAAGAGTGGGGCGTGCCAATGTACGACAGCCGCGCGCTCTGGGAGATGCTGATGCTGGAGGGCTTCCAGGCCGGACTCTCCTGGATCACCATCCTGCGCAAGCGTGAGGCTTTCCGTGAGGCCTTTGCAGACTTCGATCCAGCCATTGTCGCGAAGTTCTCAGAGCGCGATATTACACGCCTGATGAAGAACGAGGGCATCGTCCGCTCGCGCGCCAAGATTGAAGCTACGATCAATGGTGCTCGCATCTTCGTTGAAATGCAGAAGGCTGGTGAGGATTTTTCCACCTATATCTGGAACATGGCCGGGAATAAACCGATCCGCAACAAAGGTCCTGTGCCGGCGAAGACACCGCTCTCCGAAGAGATCTCCGCGACGCTTAAGAAACGTGGCTTCAAGTTCGTCGGGCCGGTCATCGTCTATGCCTGGATGCAGGCGACGGGGATCGTCAACGACCACAGCGCGGATTGCTTTCGGCGCAATAAGGTTTAGGGCAGAGTTCAGTGTCAATGATGAAACGCTTCTACCTCTAAATAGTCCCCACAAATCTGTCATCTCGACCGAAGGCGCGCACTTTGCGCCGTAATGTAGAGCCTGCAGTTTGCTCGTGCAAGCACTATTGCCTGTACGGGCAAGCTGCGGGTCTCTCCACTACGCATGACGATAAAGCCATCATGCTTCGGTCGAGATGACAATGTTTCGGTGATCCGATAATAAAACCATTTTACGAACCGCGAACAACGCCATCCCTGCGATCGCGCCAGACCCGATACACCCCCCAGGCTGACGCCGTGCAGTTATCCATCACGCGGCCATCCAGCAGCATCGCTTCAAACTCACTCACCGGGACTCGATGCACGGTCATGTCCTGCTCTTCGGGATCGCGTTCCGTCTCGCCGTGCGTCAGCCCTTCAGCCAGATAGACATGGTGAATCTGCCGCATCGCTCCATAGGCAATCCATAGATCGGTCAAGTGTGTCATGCGATCGACCAGCAGACCGGTCTCCTCGCGCAGTTCACCGCGAGCCAGCTCCTCGGGGTCGACGTCGGCCGTCTCCCAGCCGCCCTGCGGCAGCTCGAAGAACGTGTCTCCCACCGTGTAGCGATACTGCCGCACCAGCCAAAGAAAATCGCCCTCCGGTGTTTGCTCCAGCGGAATGACGATGCAGGCCGGGTCCTTGTCCATAACACCGTAGATCCCACGCGTGCCGTTCTCGCGCTCGATTACATCCTCACGCACACGCGTCCACGGGTTGCGGTACACCTCTCGGCTGCTGATGGTCTTGATGGGGGGCGACTGTACATCCTTTATAGATGGCATAAATCGATGCTACGACACCCGCTCCCTGCCCTCGGCGGAGAATACCGCAAAGCTCATGGGAGGCATGCCCACCTCACCCGGTGCGACCGCGACCTCCGGCTTCGACGCCAGCGCCAGGACATATTGTCCCGGCGTCTTTACCCGCGCCAGCTTGTCTCCCAGGTTCAACACCACAAGCATCCTGCCGCGCTGCATCGTGAGCCACCGCTCTTCTTCGTGGCAGTCGATCAACACGTGGCTCAGATCGCCATCATTGAGCGAAAGCGAGTGACGGCGCAGATGAAGCAGCTTCTTCGTCCAATCCAGCATCTCCGCATGCTTGCCTTCATGGACTTCGTCCCATTTCAGCTTGGACGCTTCAAAGGTCTCCGGCTTCTCCGGGTTGGGGATCTGTTCCGCCTCTTCAAAGCCGAACGCTGCAAACTCATTCTTACGGCCCTCGAAGACCAGCTTCGCCATCTGCTCGTCTTCGTGATCGGCAAAGTAGAGGAACGGTGTCGATGCGGCGAACTCTTCGCCCATAAACAGCATGGGGATAAAGGGCGCGGTCAGCACCATTCCCAGCGCAACCTTTGCCGCATCAAGACCAACAATGTGCTCCAGACGATCTCCTGTCGCGCGATTGCCGACCTGGTCATGGTTCTGGATGAAGCTAATGAAGTGGTGCGCCGAGAGTCCATCGATCGGCCTGCCGTGCGAGCGGCCGCGATAGATGGAGTAGTTGCCGTCAAACACGAACATCTCCTTCAGAGCCTTCGCCAGGTAGGAGAAGCGTCCGAAGTCGTCGTAGTAACCCCCGTTCCCGGTGTGCAGCAGAGTAAAGAGTGCGTGATGGAAGTCATCCGACCACTGAGCATCCATTCCGTACCCACCCGCTTCGCGTGGGCGTACGACCTTCGGATCGTTCAGATCGCTTTCGGCGATGAGCACCAGCTTGCGCCCGAGCATCGCGCCGACCGTCTCCACCTCGGCCGAGAGCTGCTCCATGAAGTGAACGGCGGACCGGTCTGTAAGCTCGTGCACGGCGTCCAGGCGCAGACCGTCGATGTGATATTCGAGCAGCCACATGATGGCGTTGTCGCAGAAGAAGCGGCGCACTTCGTCGCTGCCGGTATCTTCGAAGTTCACGCCATCGCCCCAGGGCGTCTTGTGCTTTTCGGTCAGGTACGGTCCGAACTTATGCGTGTAGTTCCCTGTCGGGCCAAAGTGGTTGTAGACGACATCGAGAATGACGGCGAGGCCCTTGTTATGGCACGCGTCGACGAAGCGCTTCAGGCCATCCGGCCCGCCGTACTTGTTCGTCACTGCGGACAGAGCGACGCCGTCATAGCCCCAGCCGTGATTGCCGGGAGACTCCGCCACCGGCATGATCTCCACATGTGTAATCCCAAGCTCTACCAGGTGATCGAGCCTCTCAATCGCGGAGTCAAACGTTCCTTCCTTCGTGAAGGTCCCGATGTGCAACTCGTAGAGGACTGCTCCGAACAGAGGCGGCCCCTGCCAGCGCTGGTCGGTCCACGGAAAGAGGCGATGGTCGTACAGCCGCGAAACTCCATGGACTCCATACGGCTGCCACAGGCTGCGGGGATCGGGATAGGGAGTCGGATCATCGTCGATCAGATAGGCATAGTCATCGCCACACCGCGCTTCCATGCAAACCGTACGCCACCAGCCATGATCGTTCGGGCCTTCCATGGGGAGCAGTTGCTCACCCAGCTTCAAAGTCATGCGTTTCGCCTTCGGCGCCCACACTGCAAACTCATGCATTGATTCTTTTCTCCTAAAGAAACTTCACCCCTCACGGGTCAACAAAGCGACGGGAAACTCTCGCAACAGCTCGGAGAGCCTTATCGTTCCGCCAGGCATCGTCTGGTTGGTCATCACATTCTTCCAGTTGCCGTCGGGCAGCACGATCGAGGTGTCACCCCAGTCACCGCGCAGCGTCATCCAGAAACGAGGCATCACGGTCAGTACATAGACCCCACGGCGATACGCGATCACATGCCCGCTCTTTGTTCCGTTCGCCAACAGAGGCACATAGTCTGCTTCGCGGCCAAACCAATCCGGATGCCGTTCCCGCAACCGTAGTGCGCGACGAATCACCCACAACTTCGGCAGCCCTTCATCCATTCTCGCCATGACGCCTGCAGCGTCAAGATCTTCCATCTCCGCCAGCAGCTTGCGTCTCAGCTCATACTCTACCGGCCTCCGATTATCCGGATCGACCAGCGACAGATCCCATAGCTCGCCGCCCTGATAAAGGTCCGGCACACCGGGCGCGGTGTACTTCAACAAGGTCTGCGACAACGAATTAATGCGCCCGGCGAGAAGGATGTTGGATACAAACTCCCCAAGCTCACCAACGAACTCTTCATCGCCGAGGATCGAATCGATGAATTGATTGACCGCATTCTCGTACGCCTCGTTATTCGCGACCCAGCTGGTGCGCACCTTGGCTTCGCGCATGGCCTTCTGCATGTACTCCCGCAGACGTTCCGCGCTGATGGGCCACGCTCCGATCATGGTCTGATACAGAAACCATTGCGTGCCCCGATCTGGAAACTCACCGGTACGATAGTGCGCATTGCGCCTGGACCATCGCCTGACCGTCTGCGCAAAAGCCTTCTGCACCTCGGCAAGCACGATCAGGCGCGCGCGCACGTCGTCGCTGCGCTTGGTGTCATGCGTGCCCAGCGAGGTCATCGTCTCCGGATGGGTGTGCTGCATCGTCGAGTTGTACTCATGGAACTGCGCGAGACTGATGCCATCGTGCGAAGGGTCGGAGCCCACTTCATTCAGCGCGATCAGCCGATTGAAGCAGTAAAAAGCCGTGTCCTCCACGCCCTTTGCCATCACCGGGCTGGTGAACTGCTGAAAGCGATAGACAAACTCGCTCTCGTTGGCGCCCCGCACCTTCAGTTGCAGAACATCGCGCATGAAGTCGAAGAGCGCGCCATCGATGTCCGGACGATTGTCCTTGGCGCACTGGGTTGCGCGTTCGATCACCTGGCGATCCTCGTCGTTGATCTCCTCGCGATCGGGCATTACATACGTTCGATAAACCGAGAAGCAGGCGGCTACCTCGCGGATCGACCGGCGAATCTCGGCGCGTGTAAAGTCGCGTTGCTCACGATGGCTCTCGCAGATGTCGACGAGGATGTTCGTTAGCCGGTTCACATCGCTGCCCAGGGCCTCCTGGGCAACGGCGATCTTCTTGTCGTGCACGATCACCGGAAAGTCCGTGGACTCACCTGTAAATTTCTCGTAGTACCTGCCCAGCTCGCGCAGGCCTTCGGGCTTTACAAGTACGTTCATGGCGGCGTTCAGAAAGTCGTAACCGCTGGTTCCCTGTATCGGCCACGTATCGCGCAGAAACTCTCCAGGCTCAAGAATCTTTTCGCCGACGATCCATGCGTCCGGCGCACGATCGCGCAGGCGCTGGCAGTATTGCAGCGGATCGCGCAAGCCGTCCGGGTGGTCAATACGAACGCCGTCGAGCAGCCCCTGCTTCAGCCACTTCACGATCAACGCATGCGTCTCATCGAAGACATACTCCCGCTCGACGCGCAGGCCGATCAGAGTGTTGACATCGAAGAAGCGGCGATAGCCAAGCTGCTGGTCCGCCGTCTTCCAGTAAGCGAGGCGATAGTGCTGTTGCGTCAGGAACGCGTCGAGCGCGTCCGGGTTCGCGTTCAACTCCTTCACCGTTCGATCGATAGCTTCGCAGATATCGATCTCTTCCCCGCATAGCCGGTCGAGCAGGCGATGCAGCACGTTCTTATCGCGGTGGCGCGCCAGTGTAGTCCGCCGGTCCGACAGGTCCGGATACGGCAGCCGTCCATAGCTGGCGGCCAGAAAGTTCAGCGTGTCGCTCTTGGCATACTCCGCAGCTTTGTTCAGGATGGCAAACAGGCTCTCGGGAGCAACCGGAAGCGCCTGCCCAGCGGCTTCCACCGTGAAGGCGCTTCCTCTCCGCACAACTTTGATGCCGCCCTCTGTGACGACATGGCCATACTGGTCCGCAAGAATCGGCACCAGAACCTTGTCGCGCAGACGCTCTTCCGCCGAGTTCCAGTCGATGTCGAAGAAGCTGGCATAGCGGCTGCTGGTGCCGTTTTCCAGCACATCCCACCAGTAGCGATTCTGTTCGCCAAGGCTCATGTGGTTCGGCACGATGTCCAGCACCTGCCCCAGCCCCAGCTCTTTCAATCGTGCGCAGAAACGCTCGTGCGCCTCCGCGCCGCCAAGTTCCTCATTCACCTTGCGATGGTCGACCACATCGTAGCCGTGCATACTTCCCGGCGCTGCCTGTAGATAGGGCGACGTGTAGACATGGGTAACACCAAGAGCCTTCAGATAATCGGCGATCGACGCAGCATCGTCGAACGTAAAGTTTTTATGCAGCTGCAGCCGATATGTCGACCCCGGAGTCTTCGCCATAGGTTAGGTTTTGTCCCATCTGTGGTTATGTACGTTAGGGCGGTTTCACGATTGCGGTCATCCCGCAACCTTGCGCCATGTGATTTCCCATGAGGAAACCCATGAGTCTCCTACACTTTTGCTCTACACATAGGATGAAACCGCTTGAGCCCGCAGGAATGCCCCACACTCGTGAGCCACCTATAGTATCGATAGAGTCACTTCACGAGGTATGAGGTTGCATTGGGGCGATAATCAACTACTTCTGGGTAACCTCAAGGGGTATAAGGAGTGGGTTTCCAGTGATCTGAAAGTGTAAAGGCTGTATGAACCAGCGCAATATGAGAGAGCGCCTGTGGAAAGTTGCCCAGCATGCGTTTATTGACCGGATCGTACTCCTCACTCAATAAACCTACATCGTTACGCAGTGCCAGCAGCCTGTGAAATATCTCCCTGGCTTCCTCTCTGCGCCCCATAAGGTGCAAGCAACTTACCAGCCAAAAGCTGCACGCCAGGAAAGTACCTTCATCCCCTTTCAATCCATCGGGAGCCTCCGCCGGAATATAGCGTCGCACCAATCCGTCTTTCATGAGGTCTCTCTGGATCGCATCTACAGTACCGATGATGCGTGGATCGTCCATCGGCAGAAATCCGACAAGACCTAAACGCAGGCACGACGCATCCAGCTCCTTTGAGCCATAGCTCTGCGTAAAGGCGTTTTGTTTCTTATCGAAGCCTTTCTCGCAGATCTCCTTGTGCAGCATGTCGCGGTTCTTACGCCAGCGTTTGACGTCACCCCGCCCATCGAAGCGCTCATGATTCTTGAGCGCGCGATCGAGCGCCACCCACGCCATGACCTTGCTGTGTACAAAGTGTTTGCGTCCTCCACGCGTCTCCCAGATACCCTCATCCGGCTCCTCCCAGACATGGCATAAGTGATCGACGAGGGAAGCCTGTAGCGCGGAGGCCGGAACTCGGATATCTTCATCGGCGTCGGGCACACGATACAGTGCCGTCACGACCTCTCCAAAGACATCCAGTTGGAACTGCCCGGCCGCAGCGTTACCAAAACGTACCGGCGAGGAATCCTCATAGCCGCGTAGCCAGGTCGCATTCCATTCAACCAGGAGCCGTTCGCCACCGATGCCATAAAGACTCTGCACCTGGCCGGGGGCTCCGGCGATGGCACGCAGCAGCCATAGCCGCCACTGCACCGCCTCTTCCGTATAACCAGCGCTCATCAGCACCAGCAGCGTAAAGGACGTGTCGCGCAGCCAGCAGTAGCGGTAGTCCCAGTTACGCTCACCGCCAATCTTCTCCGGCAACCCCGAGGTCACTGCGGCAACGATACCGCCCGTCGGACGATAGGTCATCGCCTTCAGCGTCATCAGGCTTCGCGCCACAGCATCGCCATACTCGCCCTCGTACTTCGAGCGCGCCGTCCACTCACACCAATAGTCCTGCGTGTCGGCAAGAGCGTCTTCTGGAGTTACCGGCGTTGGCGCCTCTTCCGTCGAGTTCGCGTACGTCAGCACGAAGCAAGCACGATCCCCTTCCCGGAGCGTGAACTCGCTGACGGTCTTCAGGCCTTCGCCC
Organism: Granulicella mallensis; assembly: GCF_014203225.1. Taxonomy (GTDB): domain Bacteria; phylum Acidobacteriota; class Terriglobia; order Terriglobales; family Acidobacteriaceae; genus Granulicella; species Granulicella mallensis_A. The sequence continues at coordinate 126,130 of NZ_JACHIO010000012.1, forward strand.
TCTAACTCGATAGCTACGCCACTCGTGCATATGCTGCGCAGCACCACCATGTGCGGCCCAGCGACGGCGCGCAGGTCCTGATCTTTTTTAGTGACCCAGGGAACAGTAAGACCATAGTCGAAGCGTATCGCGAGTTCCATGCGCATCTTCACTTTGCCGCGAACACCGGTCGCGATGCGGATCACGTCGGAGTGCTTGCCGCGCGGCGGCATGAAGTCGGTAAGAGTAACCTCGCCCTCTTTGGTAACAAACGTAGTCTCGACGATCATCGTGCCGGGAAGATAACGCCGGGTAGTCGACTGAATTTCAGCCTCGGGCCTCACTCTCCAATAGCCGTTATCTGCCGTTCCCAATAGAGCCGCAAAACAGGCGCCGGACGAAAAGGACGGCCAGCACAGCCAGTCGATCGAGCCCTCACGGCTAACCAGTGCCGCCGTCTCGCAATCTCCGATGAGAGCGTAGTCTTCAATGCGAGCCGCATGGAGCGGAGCTTGCTTTTCTTCTTTCCCGAACCACTTCGACACAAGTTCCTCCGTGCTGGCTCAGCCCTATCACTATCCACGGCACAACCAGCTCTTACCCCAGCGCATCCCTTACCCTAGAGAAAGAACGGTGTAAGGTGGAGACGCTGGAAAGACATCTTCCACCGTTGGATGCGTCGTAGCCGGACAAGCGTTTCGCGTTGGCTGCAAACGATTGAATTTACATAAAGATTGACGCAGGAGAGACGTACAGCATGAAACCGAGTGAAGGCCGCCGCCGCATTGTCATCGAAGAGATTCAACCCCAGGTCGATGCAGGCCGCTATCCCGCAAAACGCGTCGTCGGAGACCTCGTCGAGGTCACGGCAGCGATCTTTGGCGATGGCCACGATCATGTTGCAGCCCGCCTGCTCTATCGGCACTCCTCACAGCGCAAATGGAACTCCGTTCCCTTCAGCGAGCTTTCGAATGATCTGTGGACGGCAACCTTTCCCGTCGACAAGGTCGGCCCCTGGAACTTCACTGTCGAAGCCTGGGTCGACCACTTCGATACGTGGGTGCACGATCTCGGCAAACGGCTGGCAGCTCAACCGGACCCGAAAGAGCCAACGCAGCAAACGACGCCGCAGGACATTCCACTGGCGCTTCGCATCGGAGCCAACCATCTGGATGCGGCCTCTTCGCGGGCCAAGGGAGGCGACGCGAAGGAACTGAAGCTTGCCGCCGGACAACTGCGAGCCCTCGCCGAGGCGAACCTGCCGTTCTACGAATCGCCCATCACCGCTGAACTGGAAGCGCTTGTAGCGAAGTATCCCGACCTCTCGTTTGCTACGAAGTACCCGGTGGAGTTGCCGCTTTGGGTGGATCGCGAACGCGCGCGCTTTTCGAGCTGGTACGAGTTGTTTCCGCGCTCCGCCTCTTCGGTTGCGGGCCGGCATGGCACCCTGAAGGACGTCGAGGCCCGGCTTCCGGAGATCGCCGCGATGGGCTTCGACGTGGTCTATATGCCGCCGATTCATCCCATCGGTGTCGCGTTTCGCAAGGGGAAAAACAACTCCGTAACCGCTGAACCCGGTGAAGAGGGCAGTCCCTGGGCTATCGGTGCGGTGGAGGGTGGTCACACCGAGATTCATCCGAAGCTGGGCACACTGGCCGACTTCGACGACCTGGTAAAAGCAGCGCAGGAGCAAGGCATGGAGCTGGCACTGGACATCGCCTTCCAGTGCTCGCCCGATCACCCCTGGGTAAAACAGCATCCTGCTTGGTTCGTTCACCGTCCCGACGGCACGATCCAATACGCCGAGAATCCCCCGAAGAAATATCAGGACATCTATCCGCTGAACTTCGAGTCGAGCGACTGGCGCGGCCTCTGGGATGCTCTCTTCGGCGTCTTCAAGTTCTGGGTCGACCGCGGTGTACGCGTCTTCCGCGTCGATAACCCCCACACCAAGGCGCTGCGGTTCTGGGAGTGGTGCATAGCCGAGGTCCAGGCCGTCGCCCCCGATGCTCTCTTCCTCGCCGAGGCCTTCACGCGTCCGCACGTCATGTACTCGCTGGCCAAGGGCGGCTTTACCCAGAGCTACACCTACTTCACCTGGCGCACCGATAAGCCCGGCCTGCAAAGCTACTTCGAAGAGCTGATAAAGCCACCCGTCTCGGATTTCTTCCGCCCCAACGTCTGGCCGAATACGCCTGACATCCTGCATGAGCAGCTCCAGACCGGCGGCCGGCCCATGTTCATGCAGCGCGTGATCCTGGCAGCCACACTGTCTGCCAACTACGGCATCTACGGCCCGGCCTATGAACTGTGCGAGGGCCGTCCCGCCAAGCCGACAGCCGGAAAGACCGGATCGGAAGAGTATCTCGACAGCGAAAAGTACCAGATTCGCGAGTGGGATCGCTCATCGCCGCTGTCCATCGCTCCGCTCATCACGCAGCTCAACAAGATTCGTCACGAGAGCCTTGCGCTGCAGCGCAACGAGAGTCTGCACTTCCACTCGTGCCCCAATCCAAATCTGCTCTGCTACTCGAAGTCGACTCCGGATTTTTCGGACACGATCCTCATCGCGGTCAATCTCGACCCGCTCCATGAGCAGGCCGGGATCATCGACCTCGCGCTCGACAAGCTCGGTCTGCCCTGGCAGGGCAGCTTTGAGGTCGAAGACCTGCTCACCGGCGCGCGTTATCAATGGCACGACCAATGGAACTACGTCGCGCTCAACCCCAGCGTGATGCCGGCGCATGTGTTCCGAATTGTGAGGCCGCAGAAGGCCTAAGCCTTGCAGCTGCCTTTGTGGTTGCCTGTATTTCGTCGTCATCCTTCGCCTATGCTCAGGATGACGACGAAATACAGGCAACCACAATAACCACCGCGAACCATCAAATCTGCATCCAACCACCTCAGAAGCCCCGCACGAGAGAGGCATTTCACGAGTGAAGAAATCCTGCAGCGCCACCGACCCACTTTGGTATAAAGACGCGATCATCTACGAGTTGCACGTACGCGCCTTCGCGGACTCCAACGACGACGGCATCGGCGACTTTCAGGGCTTGATCTCCAAGCTCGACTACCTGCAGGACCTCGGCGTCACCTGCCTATGGATTCTGCCGTTCTTCCCCTCACCGCTGCGTGACGACGGCTACGACATCGCCGACTACACCAACGTCAATCCTTCCTACGGGACCATCGCGGACTTCCAGCAGTTTCTCGACGCTGCGCACGCGCGCAACATGCAGGTAATGATCGAGCTGGTCATCAACCACACCAGCGACCAGCACCCCTGGTTCCAGCGTGCCCGTCACGCGCCCAAGGGCAGTCCCGAACGCGACTACTACGTGTGGAGCGACAGCGACCAGATCTACAAGGACGCCCGCATCATCTTCACCGACACCGAGAAGTCGAACTGGACCTGGGACGAAGAGGCCCAGCAGTACTATTGGCATCGCTTCTTCTCCCACCAGCCCGACCTGAACTTCGACAACCCGGCCGTGATGGAAGAGGTGCTGAAGGCCATGCGCTTCTGGCTCGACATGGGTGTCGACGCCATGCGCATGGATGCGATTCCCTACCTGGTGGAACGCGACGGCACCAACTGCGAGAACCTGCCCGAGACTCACGCCGCAATCAAGGCCATCCGCGCTGCGATCGATGAAGGCTATGAGAACCGTCTGGTGCTGGCCGAAGCCAACCAGTGGCCCGCCGACGTGCGACCCTACTTCGGCGACGGCGACGAGTGCCACATGGCCTTCCACTTCCCGCTGATGCCGCGCATGTACATGGCGCTGCGGCAGGAAGATCGCCTGCCTATCACCGACATCATGGCGCAGACCCCGGACATCCCCGCCAACTGCCAGTGGGGACTGTTTCTGCGCAACCACGACGAGCTCACGCTCGAGATGGTGACCGACGACGAACGCGACTACATGTACATGGCCTACTCGGCCGATCCGCGCATGCGCGTCAATGTCGGCATCCGCCGCCGCCTCGCTCCCCTGCTCGACAACAACCGCCGCCGCATCGAGCTGATGAATTCCCTGCTGCTGAGCTTTCCCGGAACGCCGATCATGTACTACGGCGACGAGCTGGGCATGGGCGACAACATCTATCTCGGCGACCGCAACGGCGTGCGCACCCCCATGCAGTGGAACTCCGACCGCAACGCCGGATTCAGCAAGGCCGTGCCCGCGAGACTCTACTTCCCGGTCATCATGGACCCCATCTGGGGCTACCAGGCGATCAACGTGGAGGCTCAACTCAGCGATCCCTCCTCGCTGCTCCACTGGACGCGCAACATGATTGCGCTGCGCAAGCTGTTCCAGGTCTTCGGCCGTGGCTCGCTCGAATTTCTGCACCCGTCGAACCGCAAGGTTCTCGCCTACATCCGCGACCACAAATATGAGGACGGCGCGTCGGAGACGGTGCTCTGCGTCGCCAACCTGTCGCGCTTTGCCCAGCCTGTCGCGCTCGACCTGGCCCAGTTTGTCGGACGTCAGCCCATGGAGATGCTGGGCTACGTCGCCTTCCCCGAGATCACCGATCAGCCCTATACTCTGACGCTTGCGCCGTACAGCTTCTTCTGGCTCGAACTGCAGCCTGCACCACCTAAGCCGGAAGCCCCGACCATTGAGGCAACCGCTGAGAACGAAGCTCTGGCGGGCATCGTGCCAAACAAGACGCAGGCATCGCCCACCTTGTCCATCGGAATCCTTCTGCAGGGCGGCGGGCACGAACTCCTGCAGCAATTGCTGCCGAACTATCTCGAGCAACAACGCTGGTTCGGCAGCAAGTCGCGCAAGATCCGTTCCGCGACTGTTGGCTCTTCGCTGGCGCTCGCCAACAGCGAGTATGCCGTTACGTTGATCGATGTCACCTATGACAACGGTAGCTCCGAGCGTTATCAGCTTCCACTCGCCATCGCCGCAGGCGATGCAGCAGAGGCCCTGCGCAAGAACTCACCGAAGGCGATCCTGGCAACGCTGGGAGATGCTTCGAGCGGTTCGGTGCTCTACGACGCCACCGCAAGCGAGGGCTTTCGACAGGCGCTGCTGGAGATGTTCATCACCTCTCCGAAAGCCGGTGCAACGCTTGTGGCCTCGCATTCCCCCGCCTTCGATCCCGCGAGCCTCACGCAAACGGAGTCGCGCGTCGGCTCCGCGGAGCAGTCCAACACCAGCCTCCTGTTCGGTCAGACAGCCATCCTCAAGCTCTTCCGCCGCCTGCAGCCCGGCGAAAATCCAGACGTCGAGATCAGCCGCTTTCTCACCGATGTGGCGCACTTCGACCGCATCCCCGCCTATTTGGGCGAGCTGCATCACGAGGCCGATGGAACAACCCTCGCCTTCCTGCAGTCCTTCGCAGCCAATGAAGGCGATGGATGGTCGTGGTTTTCAGAAGAGTTGATTCGCTTCTATGAGTCGGTCGCGAACACCCCGCAACCTGCGTCGTACGGCAAGCCCGCAAGTTTCCTTACGGAAGCGGAGATCCCGCAGGATGCGCAGGAGCACGCAGGTTTCTCGCTCGAGGCCGCGGCACTGATCGGCACTCGCACCGCGCAGATGCATCTTGCCCTGGCAACGCCAACAGACGATGCCGCCTTTGCCGCAAAGGCTACCGCAGCCAAGGATCTCGCTCTCGATTCCGCACGCATCCGCGAACAGGTCGAGCACACGCTCGGAGCTCTCAAGCGCAACCTTGCAGCGATTCCCGACGACCTGGTCGACCGTGCAGCCTTGCTCCTGAGCCACCGCAGCGAACTCTTGAAGCGCACCCAGTCCCTGGCTGCGGCTGCCCCCGAGGCCTTCGGTCAACGCATCCGCATCCACGGGGACTATCATCTAGGTCAACTGCTGCATGTAAAGTCCGACTTCCTCATCGTAGACTTTGAAGGAGAACCTGCGCGGCCGCTGGAAGAGCGGCGTCTGAAACAATCTCCGTTGAAGGATGTTGCCGGAATGTTACGAAGCTTCAGCTATGCTTCGCGCTCCACGCTTGACCGCTACACCCAGCGCCGCCCGGAACAGTCGGTAACTCTCACGGGATGGGCGTCACTCTGGGAAAATGCCGTATCCACAAAGTTTCTTCAGGCCTATCGCGATGCAATCCACTCCGCCGGTAGGCAGGGGGAGTCACTGCTTCCCAGATCGTCTCAGGCAGATACGATGCTGCGTGTCCTGCTGCTGGAAAAATCGCTCTACGAGTTGCTGTATGAATTGAACAATCGTCCCGAATGGCTGCATATTCCCTTGAGTGGCCTGTTGGCACTCGCCCGTGATACTGCTTAACCGTCTACTGTTGCACTGTCTAGTGAACCCTCATGTCCTCATTGCCCATCGCCGACATCTCGAATGAAAACCCGCTGGGAACAGCGGCACGCAGCGCTGCCTCGGTGCTCATCTGCCTTCCGTCACTAAGCGCTGAGGCGTTGCAGACGATGCACGAACGCATCGCCGCCGCTCTTCCCGGGCAATCCGTTCTGCTCGCTTCGCCCGATGTTCTGCCGGAGAACACACCGGCCAGCGAGACCATTCAACTGGTCGAATATCCCGCATCGCTTCCCCATGCAGGTTGGGCCCTTACAGCGAGCGATTATCTCGGCGCGGCCGATCTCGCACAAAAACACGGGGCATCGACGATCTTGGTGCTGGGTGCGGAGACCGTTTCGCTCTCGACCGGCGGCCTGCATGCCCTGGTCGCCTCCGTCCTGAGCCAGCGGGTCGACCTGGCGTTGCCGCGCTACCAGACAGGTCCGCACGATGCCCTCGTGAGTTCCGCGCTGCTCTATCCCCTGACACACGCGCTCTTCGGAGCGGGCACGCATCTGCCCCTGCCCCTCGACGTAGCCTTCTCTTCGCGTATGGCGGAACGTCTCGCCGCAGCCGCCCGCAGATTGGGAAGCGCCGCTCAGAGCACGCCGCTTCTCTGGCCAGTGGCGGAAGCTTCCGTCGCGGCATTCGTTGTTCGTGAGGTCGAAGCGGGTGAAAGGACGATGCCGCACCCCGGCGATGCCGATCTGAACTCGCTGCTTGCCGAGGTCGCAGGTTCGCTCTTTACCGACATCGAAGCCAAGGCTCCCTTCTGGCAGCGCAGCCGGGCTTCCATCTCTGCCCTTCCGACCGCCGAGCCCATCCCCCTGGGGGCAGAAACCGAAGAGCTTGCGGAAGTTCGCGCCATGGCGGAGAGCTTCCGCAGCGCCTATCTGAACCTGCAGGAGATCTGGTCGCTGGTGCTTCCGCCGCAGTCCTTGCTGGCGCTGAAGAAGCTGTCGCTCGCACCGGCGGAGAGCTTCCTGATGCCGCCAGACCTGTGGGCGCGAGTCGTCTATGACTTTGTCCTCGCCTATCACCTGCGGACGATCAATCGCGGCCATCTGCTCGGCGCACTGACACCGCTCTACCTGGCATGGGTCACCTCGCATCTTCGCCGCGCAGCCGGCGATGCAACGCGCTCCGCCCTTCATGTCGAAGAGACGGCCGCTGCATTCGCCGCCGAAAAACCTTACGTCGTTGCCCGCTGGCGCTGGCCGGACCGTTTCAATCCTTAGCAATCGGCCGATACCCTCGGAATCACAGCATCCCGGCACCAACGAACTCAGGAGCCAATCATCATGGGTCAGCAAATCAAATTCGCCCTTCTTCAGTCCACCCATCGCGTAGTGGTCGTGCTCGTCCGCTTTCTTCCCGGCTTGCTGGCCTTTCTGCTCGCTGTCTTCGTGCTGACAGCCATAGGCTTCCTGCTTGCCTCACTCGTACGACGACTGCTTACCGCAACTCGCTTCGACGAACGCATCGCCGCCAGCGAGAAGATCAGTTCGCCGGTCAACTTCTCTGATTGGGCACCTTCTAACTCGCCCACACTGCTGGTTGCGCGTGTGGTCTTCTGGCTCTGCATCCTTGCGGGTGTCGCCGTCGGTATCTCTGCCTTCGACGCGTCCTACTCCGCCGACGATCAGGTCTCGCTCTTCGTTCTTCCCTACCTGACACACCTCCTCGGCGCCATCCTGATCCTCTTCACCGGCAATCTGCTGGCGCGGTTTCTCGCGCGTTCCGTGCTCATTGGAGCCGTCAACGCACAACTGCAATATGCGCGTTTTCTTTCGTTTGGTGTGAAGTGGCTCGTTCTGGTGCTTACCGCAGCCATGGCGCTCGACCACCTGCACATCGGCGGCACGGTCGTTGAACTGGCCTTCGGGATTCTCTTCGGCGGCATCGTCCTGACGCTTTCGCTGGCAATCGGACTCGGCTCGCGCGACCTGGTCAGCCGCTCCATCGAGAAGAGCATCGAAAAACCACTTCCCAGCCGTCCAGAGGCCTCGGCCGCGACCGAAATACGCGAGACCCCAGGCCCCAAGCTGCGCCACTTCTAACAGGAGCCGCCGATATAATGTGCTGATGCAACAGCACGATATTTACGAGCGGCTCACCACAATCTTTCACGATCTCTTTGATGACGATTCCATCGAACTCAGCCCCGGCCTCACGGCTGCGGACGTTCCCGAGTGGGACTCGTTCAACCACATCAACCTGATCGTAGCCATCGAGTCGCGCTTCGGCATCAAGTTCCAGACCGCCGAGCTGGAATCGATGCACACGGTGGGCCACCTCGCCGACATCGTTCAGTCGAAGCTGGTCGCTCAGGGACGCTAAACCCGTTCGATCTTGTGCTTCGCAGCCAAAACCACCTCGTAGCTCGTCACCTCATAGCTCGAAGCTGAACAAGACATCTGCCCCAGTCCGGACCCACGCTACGAGAGCGTATCTCGTACGCGTGCTAGATCCTCTTCCGTATCGATATCGAGCTCAAGCTTTTCATTCGCCACCACTCGCGCAGTCCGCAGCAGCTCACGCGCACCCACATCGCCACTCAACTGCTGCAAGCCTTCGAAGCTCGACGCAGGAAAGTACGCTGGAATGCCAACTCTGCCTGCGTATCCTGAACCAGCGATGTTTGCAGGCTCCTCGCATAGAGCCCGCAGATGCTCAGGACTTATTGCGACCTGATCGCAGGTCATCAATACGGCGCCACTGACCTTCAGCATCTTCGCCACAACTACACCGCGGCGAATCGAGGACGCCATACCCTCTGCGGCACTTTCGTTGATCACGACAAGGCAGCCCAACTGTTGCAGCGAGTGACCGAAGTCGCCCTCAGGATTAATAACAGCGATCACCGGCGAAAGTCCGGCCTCCTGCGCCACACGCACGGCACGCTCCACCAGCGTTTCACCATCGAGCACAACTGTCTGCTTTGGCCTGCCCAGCCGGGTCGAAGAACCTGCTGCCAGAACAATACCCGCAATACTCATAGAGCACACTGCGTCTGTACGTAGCGCGACGCTCCTTCTTTGGCGATCAGCGCCATAACCGTTTCGGGGGCCATGCGCCGCGAGGCACCAAGCTTCCCTTCGCGACAGGCTTGAATCTCCGCAACGATTGAAAGAGCAATCGCCTCCGCGCCATCGCCGCCAAGATCCAGCCCAACAGGAGCGAAGATTCCCGCGCAGACACGTTCCAGCGTCCACCCCAACAGGACAGCCGCTTCGCTCACCAGCAGGGCGCTGCGATGCCGCGCTCCCAGCAATCCGAGATAGCGTGGGCTGTGGGGCAAGACAGCCGCAAGCCACGCTCGGTCCTGCTCATAACTATGCGTCATCACGGCAACGGCATCTCTTGAATCGATATGCAAATCGTCAGCAACTGGCAATACGAGCACACGCTCCGCTTCGGGAAAGCGCTCGGCCCGCGCCCATTGGGGACGCGCATCCACCACAATAACGCTCCACCCCAGCAGCGATGCCATGCGCACAACCGGCCGAGCATCGTCGCCCGCCCCAAAGACAAAGAGCCGCTGTGGCGGCTCAAGCGTTTCGCAGAAGGTGTTGCCGGAATCGGAATGACAGTCAGAACTGACACGTGAAGGAAAAGCAGTCTTCACGCTCTGGACGATACGGTACAGTGCCGTTCCAACGATCGGAAGCCCCGTTTCGACAAACAGCGTCTCGCCCCGCAGGGACGAACGCATGGCCTCCATCAGCCTCTCGAACTCGGGTGTCCCCGCTGGTTCGAGCAAGAGGTTCACCGTGCCACCGCACCCGAGACCGTAAGGAATCTCAGCCGTGTCATCGAACAAGGTCGAGTAGCGCTGAATCGTAGCGCCCTCGCGGACGAGCCATTTCGCCTTGCGAACGACCTCGGCCTCCAAACAGCCACCAGAGATAGAACCTGCATAATCGCCGTTCGCAGCCACCAATAGCCGTGCGCCTGTACGACGATAGCTCGAGCCTTCCACGCGCACGAGCGTTACCAGGGCTTCGGCATCGCCCCGCTCCCAAAGCTCAACAATCTGGCGACGTTCGCGCATCATGCGCAGAATACTCCTTTGCGCTTATTCTTTCTCGCTAAAGGTATGGATGCCGCATTCCAGCTTTTTGCCGCCCCAGCGTCCGCTGCGCGCATCCGCACCCGCTGCTGGAATGGCCGTGCAGGGCTCGCAGCCGATACTCGTATAGCCCTGGTCGTAGAGCGAGAGCCGTGGAATCCCGTGCTCCTGCGCGTAGGCCTCAACCCGTGCCCAGTCCCAGTCCGCCAGGATGCTGATCTTCTTCATCTGCTTGCCGGTCGGCAGCTTATGGTCTTCAATCTTCTTGAGCCCCGCGCGTGTCGGAGACTGCTCACGCCGCAGCCCTGTAAACCACCAGGAGTACGGCTCCAGCGAGCGCATGAGCGGCTCGACCTTGCGAATCTGGCAGCACTTGGTGGGCTCCACAATATGCAGGAGGCCAAACTCTTTCTCATGCTCGGCGAGCGTCGTGCGCGGCATCGCGTTAATGAGGTTCAAATCCCACTCCTGCGCCAGACGATCGCGATACTCGATCAGTGCGGGAAAGTGATATCCCGTCTCGAGAAAGATCACCGGCACATGCGGCAGCTGTTTGCGCAGCAGATGCAGCACGACCATGTCTTCGGTCTGGAAGCTGCTCGTCAGGCACACAGATTCACCGTGCGACTCGCGCACGATCTCTGCGACCAGCTCTTCCGCCTGCAACGATTCGACATCGACTGACACCGTGCTCATCGCTTCGCCTCCAGCCAGGTCCGCGCAGCCTCAAGGCCCTGCACGAAGTGGTCTTCAGTAGATGATTGAAGCGCGGCAACAGTTTCAGAGCTCAGAGCTGCGCGCGCGGAGATGGCTGTTACACCCGCAAGCTGCAGAGCACGAGTCACCGCTACCAGAGCACTCTCCGGAATCAGTGAATCGTCGACGATCACCGCCCGCTGACCGAGATGATGCAGTTCTTCACGGAACGAAATGGCCGCAGCTTCATCGCCCTGGAAGAAGAGGAAGGCCGGTTTGTGCTCGATGGCACTCTCGGAGTCATCTATCGACGCGTTAATCATCGCCGCACCCACCGTTGCGTTGGTTACCGCGTCGATCAGGATCAACGATCCCGCGCCGCGGCTCTCGGCATAGGTATCAAAGAACAGCGGCAGGCTGGTCTCGAACTCCACCTCGGCGATGTCGTTCATCGCGAGCTTCGCAGCATCGCGATGCTCGGTCGTGTTCACGTCCACGCGATAGCGGATCGTCCGCACAGTGGCACGCACGGTGCGGGTCGTGTGTTTGGCCAGGTAGGTCTTGCCTACGACGAGCGGGTCTTCGCCCATCCACACCACCATCGCGCGGAACTGCGTGCTGATGAGCGGCGATGCCTGATCTTCTGCCACCAGCATCTCGCCGCGGCTGAGATCGATCTCGTCCTCAAGCTCAAGGGTTACGCTCTGCGGAAAGCTCGCGGACTTCAACTCGCCATCGTAGGTCACGATGCTCTTCACGCGCGTGGTGCGCCCGCTCGGCAACGCCTTCACCCGCAGACCGGGCTTCACCTCACCGCGTTCAACGCGGCCGGCAAACCCTCGAAAAGTCGCATCGGGCCGTACAACCAACTGCACGGGAAAACGCAGTGGTCCATGCTTGGCCTCAACCAGTTCCAGAGGCACGGTCTCCAGGTACTCCAGCAGCGTGGGACCGGTGTACCACGGCATGGCCGTCGAGGGCTCCACTACATTGTCGCCAGCCAACGCGCTCACGGGGATGATCTCCACACTCGGCAGACCGAGCTGCGTCGTAAGTTTGCCGTACTCCTCGCGAATGCGCTGGAACAGCTCTTCGGAGTAACCGACGAGATCCATCTTGTTCACCGCCGCCACCACATGCGGAATCCGCAGCAGGCTGGCGATATACGTGTGGCGGCGCGACTGCGGCAGTAAGCCATCGGCCTTCGCAAAAGCGTTCGCATCGATGAGAACAATTGCTACGTCGGCGGTGGAAGCTCCAGTCGCCATATTGCGCGTGTACTGCTCGTGCCCGGGAGTATCGGCGATGATGAACTTCCGCTTCGAGGTCGAAAAGTAGCGATAGGCCACATCGATCGTGATGCCCTGCTCGCGCTCCGCCTTCAGACCATCAGTCAGCAGCGAGAGATCGACGACACCCGCACCCGCGCGGTTCACTCGGCTGGCACGGATCGAAGCGAGTTGGTCTTCATACACACTCTTGGTGTCGTGCAGCAGACGGCCAATGAGCGTGCTCTTGCCGTCGTCGACACTACCGGCGGTAGTAAAGCGCAGCATCTCCTGGTCGAGATGCGCATCGAGAAAAGCGCGGAAGGCCGTCTCGCGCACACTATCGTTCAAACCCAATCCCTGTGTGCTCATTTAGAAGTAGCCCTCCCGCTTCTTCAGCTCCATGGAGCCCTCTTCATCGTGATCGATCGCGCGGTTCTCGCGCTCGCTGCGGCGGAACGTAATCAGCTCCTCGATAATCTTCGGCAGCGTATCCGCATCGCTGCGAATCGCACCTGTGCAGGGCAGGCAGCCCAGCGAACGCATCCGCACCTTCATCAGCTCAGGCTTCTCGCCGGGCAACAGCCGTACGCCATCATGTATCAGCGTGATCGAACCGCCACGCACAACCGCCAGACGCTCTTCCGCAAAGTACAGTGGGACGATAGGGATCTGCTCCGAGTAGAGGTAGAGCCAGATATCGAGCTCCGTCCAGTTTGATAGCGGAAATACGCGGATGCTCTCGCCCTTGCGCAGGCGCGAGTTGTAGAGGCTCCACAGCTCGGGCCGCTGGTTCTTGGGGTCCCACTGTCCTGCCCCGTCACGGAAGCTGTAAACACGCTCCTTCGCACGGCTCTTCTCTTCATCGCGCCGCGCGCCGCCAAAGGCAGCGTCAAAGCCTCCCTCTTCCAGGGCATCCAGCAGAGACCGCGTCTTCAAAGCACCGCAGCAGTTCTGCGTGCCGAGCTTCCAGGGGCTGGCTCCATCGGCGATCGCCGCCTCGTTACGATGCACAATGAGATCGGCGCCGATCTCCTTCGTATAGGTGTCGCGAAATGAGATCATCTCCGGAAACTTGTAGCTGGTATCGATGTGCAGCAGCGGAAACGGAATCTTGCCCGGATAAAACGCCTTCTGCGCCAGCCGCAACATCACGCTCGAGTCCTTGCCGATGGAGTACAGCATCACCGGCTTCGCGAACTCGGCCACAGCCTCGCGCAGAATATAGAGGCTCTCGGCTTCAAGCGCCTGCAGATGGTTCAGCCGCTCGCGCAGCACCTCCGAGACGTTTTCTTCTGGAGCAGTTTTGATTGGCAAGGAATCCTCCTGGTTCGGCGCATTTGCACCCGCGCCTCCGGCTGACCTGCCGGCAATGGATAAATCTGGAATTTGATGGGGGTAAAGGTACCAACTACAGGCTGTAAAAGAGAAGGACAGCCAGGTTGCGGAAAGGTGTCAACAACAGCCAAAGAGCTGTGGACAGCGACAACCGCACATACAGGTAACATTCACTCCTTCTATTCTACGCGGGCCGTATAGCTTCAGCAATCTCCGGCTCAACGTTCAGAAGATGCCCTGGAACAGTTTTGGACAGCTTCTCAGGTCGCAACATCGAGGCAAGACCCTTATTTTCTGCTAGACTAGATCAGTCGGTCGGCAAGTGGCAGGTTCCAGAGGTTTTAGGAACTGAGCGTCTTGCTCCCCATCACAAGCCGGCAAGACAACACCACCAGAGGTTCGGGGCGTAGCGCAGTCTGGTAGCGCACCTGGTTCGGGACCAGGGGGTCGGAGGTTCGAATCCTCTCGCCCCGACCATTTATAGAATCAATGAGTTATGCGGTTTCCCCAATGGCCTGAATTCCAAGCCGGGGGTCAATCGCCGCAAGCATCAGGCCGTCCGGCTCATCGCGCGGGACACTTGCATGGGCGTCCACTCGCCACCCCGCCGCGTCACAATGCCACGCTCATTTAGACCCTCGGCGATTGCCTTGAGGCTGACAGGGTCAGCCAGTTGAATATCTTCGATCACAGGCAGAACGTCGTGCGCCCACTCATCGGCTTTTTGCGACCGTATCGCTGTCCCGGCTTTGCGCCCCTCAGCCGCGATACCGACACAGGCTTTCGCAGATACGCGGCGTCCGCCTAGCACCGTGCCGCGAGCCTTCGCAGCCTCAAGAGCCGCTTTTGTGCGTTGGGAGCTCAATTCGGGCTTTAGCGCGAGTCTGCCAGGAAGCGGAGCAGGAGGTCGCTCAACTCCTCGGGCGCCTCCAGGAAACGCCTCGGTCTGCATGGAGCTACAACGCACATTTCAGATACTACCGATGCAATGGCGAGTGCGAATATCCAGCAAGAAAACGGATAGAGGCAGACGAAGTGTTTTCGACTGCATGTTAAGACGTGAATACGACCTGACGGGCCTTGACGAAGCGAGCGGCCAGCTTCCGGGGCCAGTTGGGGTCCATGCATGGCCGTTCGATGAAAACAAAGTAGGCCGTACAGAAGAAAAAGATGCAGATCCCAAGGGGGACAACCTGGAGGAGAAAGCTTATCGGGATGCTGGACGGAACAATCAGACGGCGGGTGACCTTGAAGGCCATCGTGATGACGAGTATGTGCATGAGGTAGAAGGAGTAGCACATACCGCCAGTGAGAGCGACCCATCGGGTCTGGAAGAAACGCCGGGTGATGGGGCCATTGAACGCAGAAAGATAGGCTGGGAGCATGAGAAGGGGGAGGGAAAACGAGATGTACCGGTTCGGAATCGCAAAGATTGCAATCCAGGCGACAAAACCGACGATATCCCACCACGGCTTGATGGTCGATGAGGTGCGAGTGGCGCGGAGATCGGCCACCAGAAATCCCACGAGAAAGAACTGCAATTGACCAGGCAGGCTGGTGGCAGCGATGCCAGGCAAGAGACGTTGGAGAGTGGCGCTGGCCAACAAGATCGCGAGGAGAATGCCCCGGCGCTTTGCCGTGGATGAGATCGCGTAGAGATATCCAAAGAGGGGAGCAAGAAGATAGAACTGGACCTCCACTTCAAGGCTCCAAGTGACAAAGTTAAGCTGCATCAGGTGGGTGAAGTTGTGCACGTAAAAGATGTGGGCCAACAGAGGCTCGATCAACATGTGCAGAGGATGATGCACGTGCAATGCAGTGGTGTAGATGAGGAGGGAGAGAATGTATGGCGGCTCGAGTCGCGTCAGCCGACGGCGATAGAAACGCCTGACGGAGACTGCCTCGCCGTGGAGCAGATGATGGCGAAGGAAGGGTTGAGCCAGAATGAATCCGCTGATGGCAAAGAACAGAGGCACTCCGCGGCCCCCACGATACATAACTTCATTGAAGAGTTTGTGAGAATCAGGGGAGAGCACCCATCTGCCCTGGATGACCGTCTCGCCGAGGATATGGGTAAACAGCGTGGAGACGATAGCGATGAAACGCAGGCTGTCGACCTCCGGAATCCAGTTGCCATGTGTCGTGATCCGGCGGAGTTGCATTCAATCCTAATCCGAACGGGAGTTCCCCGGCTCAGCCGGGGAGGCAGTAGAAGTTTGACATTTTCGTGAGTCACCCAGAGACTCCGAGTCGTGAGCCGCCAAGCACACTTCAAGGAGAAACTGGATGGACGACTTCGAGAGCTTGAGCCACTCGAAGTGGGAGTGCAAGTACCACGTTGTATTTATACCGAAGTCCCGCCGGAAGGTGTTGTACGGCAGTCTTCGGAAGCATTTGGGCGAGGTGTTCCGGAAGCTTGCCGAGCAGAAGAAGTGCAGGATCGAAGACGGGCATCTGCTGTGCATCAGATTGGCGACGTAGCCAAAGGGAACGTCGCAGTTGAGAACATAGTCGAAGGCGGCGTCAATGTGGCCGTGTTCGAGCATGATGTTGAGGAGCCTCTCGGATTGGTAGTCGCTCGGAAAGGGGTATGGCAACGATTCGGCACAAAATGGGCCATTTTGCTGAATACAACGGTTCGCTGCAGCCGTCGGATAAGCCGGAACCCACTTGGCATTACATGGAACGGACAACCAGCATCGGTATATCCCGTTGCTCTGGTATTAACGCGAGTCCCAAATGCTCTCTCAGCATGTCGAAGAACTCATCGCGTGCGCGATCTTCCCTGACCACATTGAAGTCATAACGACCGTGAGGTAGGTCTCATCGACGACCTTGCGATCCAGCCCTTTTTCCAGCTCTTTGCAGAAATCTGCGATGGTGCCGCTGGATACCGAAGTGCTTCCCAGGGTAATACCGCCTGATGCTCTCTGCTGTTCTATGGAGTTTTTTATGTTCTCCGGCGTCGGCTGCTGTCCCTTGCGCAAAGCAAAGACCGCACTGGAAGAGCCAATACTGCCTCCCAGGGAATTCTCCGCAGGCCGGATACTACGAGGCTGTTCCATGGGATGAGCCGATTATTGAAGACATCTTTGAAATCTCCCCTGGCATAGAAATGATCAGCTAAGCCCTCTAGGGTTCAATATCCAGATCGATATGCTCGATGGTGCCGGTGAACGGGAAGGGACTCTCGTAGTCTCCAACGGGCGATGCGGTATCCTCGCCGATATCGAACGTATCTTCGAACGAGAACGCCATTTTAACCGTTTCAGGCAGCCTGCCTGCTGCCACGGGCTTATCGTTCACTAACAACGTAATGTTCGCGCCTTTGCCCGAGCCAAGCCCGTCATAGGCGAACTCCAATGTCACTTTAGCTCGACCCGGCTGAAGAGGTTGAGGTGAGGACAACGTGGTCACGCGGCGTTTAAAGTAGTTGTACGTGTACGTCGGTCTCCCATCCTTTAGGAAGAGACTGAAGCCCCCGTTCTTTGAACCGTCTGCCATAAGGACACCGTTCGCACCGTCGCGGGGAATATCCAGATAGGCCGTAATTCTATGAGAATGATTCTCATAAGCGGGCGTAAGTGAAAGATACAGGTGTCCTGTGTCCGTAAAATACGTGAAATGTCTGCCTTCCGGCCGAGGCTGCCTGCCTCCGAACCTCGGATCCAGAGGATAGACATTGTTCCTCTTTGCCTCGGCGTCAAAGATCGTCGCAAGTTCAGCAACCTTTTCGGGATATTGCAAGGCGACATTGTTTGCTTCGGAGTAGTCCTGACTCAGGTGATAGAGCTCCCATGGCCGGGAATTCGGGTCTGGAGGAGGCTGATTCGTGTACACCCACGGGAGCAAGCCGCTCGTGGACGCCGCCATCCACCCGTCGTTATAGATCGCTCGATTTCCCAGCATTTCGAAGTATTGTGTTGTGCGCAGACCGGGTGCTGACGCAGAGGCAAACGTAGGTAACATGCTGATACCATCCATCCGTTGTTGCCTGACGCCATTCACCTCAACGGGGATTGGAACATGTGCTGCATCCAGAATCGTTGGAGTTACATCGGTAAGGTCTTCAAACTGGTCGCGTATTCCGCCGTGATCGTGAATTCCCTTCGGCCAGGACACGACCAGAGGGTCGCGAGTACCGCCAAGATGTGAGCCTATTCGTTTTCCCCACTGAAACGGGGTATTCCCAGCCCACGCCCAGCCGACAGGATAATGTGGCGTCGTTGTTGGACCGCCAAGTTGGTCCAACAGTTTCAATACGTCATCGGTGGATTCGGGGACGCCATTGATCGCAGCCATCCCATTGGCCGTTCCATTCAGGCCACCTTCCAAACTGGCGCCATTGTCACCGGCGATAAAGAAGATCAGCGTATTGTCGAATTGGCCTGTGTCACGAATGGCCTGAATCACGCGCCCGACCTCATGATCGGTCTGCGCCATGAAGCCGGCAAACACCTCCATCAAGCGGGCGGCAACCTTTTTCTGATCGGGGGTAAGCGAGTCCCATGCGGGAATTTCCTTCGGGCGCGGTGTCAGCTTCGCGTCAGCAGGAATTACCCCCAATGCCTTCTGACGTTCAAAGACAAGCTCACGATATCGATCCCACCCCATATCGAACTTGCCTCGGAACATGTCGATCCACATCTTCGGAGCCTGTAGCGGCGCATGCGTTGCCCCGGGCGCGAAGTATACGAAGAACGGCTTGTCCGGCGCTAACGACTTCTCAGACTTGATCCAGCGGATCGCATGATTAGCAAGGTCTTCGTTCAGCGTGAAATCAGCTTTTCTGCCCGGCGGTGGAATCATCTCCACGGGCTGAGTGCCGGACGTAAGCTCTGGAAACCACTGATCTGTTTCGCCGTTCAGGAAACCGTAAAACTCGTCAAACCCTTGCCGTGTGGGCCAATGATCGAACGGCCCCGAAGGCGTGTCCTCATTCTCAGGGATCAGATGCCACTTCCCGAAAGCCGCAGTAGCATAGCCGTTCATCTGTAGCACTTGAGGCAGAAGAGCGGCACTCTTCGGTATAGCTCCCGTGTATCCGGGGAAGTCGGTTGCAAGGTTTGTAATTGTGCCCATTCCCACAGCGTGGTGATTCCGGCCGGTCAGTAAGGCGGCCCTGCTGGGCGAGCAAAGTGCAGTGACGTGAAAACGATCATAGCGGAGGCCCGACGAGGCAAGCGAGTCCAGGGTCGGCGTCGGAATGAGCCCGCCGAAAGTACCGCATTGCCCATAACCCGCGTCATCCATTAGCACTAGCAGAACATTGGGCGCACCCTCTGGTGGTCGGATGGTCGACAGAGCTACACCGGTAGAATTTGCGAGGCTACTCCCGATTTTCCCTCTGAAGGGCGCTGGCTGAATCGGCAGAACTGATCGGTCTGGTGCCTGAGCATCAAGCGCCTGAGACATACCGCTCGCCGCCAATGCACAGAGCAGCAATGTGGATTTGTATTTCAACGATATATGCCTCCTGAGGATGTCTACACCAAGTATCACTCATCGCACTTCAAGCAAATCATCACAAATACGCTCACTTTACTTCCTCCCATTCTGGACGAATGCTAAATCGCCGATGCACGAAGCCATTCACGTATTCGTAATAGATGATGGATATATTTCTTTGGAAGTCTTATGCTTCAGGGGCAATTCGAAGAACACGCCTAATGCAAATTCCACCATCCATCACTGACATCGGCTTGGGCTCCAAGCCATGTTGAGCAGGCGACGACTTCTTCGTAGCAGCTTCTACACTGCAGCAGGGCTCACCCTCAAGAAGGGTGTTCCGGCTCTCGGTCAGGCCATGGCCTCACCCCCTCCGGTTCGAAGCGCCGTCAAATTGACTCGCTATATTGATCCGCTGCCCCTTCCGCCCGTCATCCGCCCTACCGGGGATGTTGACGAACTGATCGAGATAGAAATGCGACAGTTCCAGCAGAAGGTGCATCGGGATCTTCCCCCTACGCTCCTCTGGGGCTACAACGGGTCATGGCCGGGACCGACTATCGAAGCACAAAGCGCGCATCCTCTCAGCATTAAATGGATCAGCAAACTACCTACAAGGCATCTCCTCCCTATCGATCACTCGATTCACGGTGCGGAATCCTCTCTGCCTGCGGTCCGAAACGTTGCCCATCTCCACGGCGCCTGCGTTCTTCCAGACGACGACGGTTACCCCGAGGCGTGGTTCACTGCAAAGGGTGAGCACGGCCCCAAATTCAATCCCCGGCCGTCGTCTTATCCAAACTGCCAGCCCTCAACGACGCTTTGGTATCACGATCATTGCCTCGGCCTCACCCGGTTGAACGTATACGCCGGTCTGGCTGGCTTCTATCTCATCCGCGACGAGGCAGAGAAGGCCCTTAACCTTCCTCAAGGTGAGTTTGAGATTCCACTCATGCTGCAGGACCGCCTCTTCCATCACGACGGTTCTCTCTACTACCCCACCGTCGTCAACGGTCCCAAAGAACATCCTGTCTGGGTCCAGGAATTCTATGGTGACTACAATTGCGTCAACGGCATGGTAACGCCGTTCCTCAACGTCGAGCCAAGAAGATATCGCTTCCGCATCCTTAACGCCGCTAACTCTCGTTTCTACCATCTCCGTCTTTTCAATTCAGACCCAACAGGTAAGATCCAGAACGAATCCTTCGATGTGCCAGCGTTCCATCAGATTGGATCCGACGGCGGTTTACTTCCTGTTCCCTTAGAGTTGCGTTACCTGTTGTTGGGGCCGGCGGAGCGTTTTGATATCGTTGTCGATTTTTCCGGCTTCGAAGGCAAATCTTTCGCTCTTGTTAATGATGCTCCTGCTCCGTATACGATGGGCGGCCAGTATCTTGCCGAAGATGTCATGCTGTTCAAGGTAACCAAGCCCCTCACAGGTAAGGACACTAGCTCCCTGCCAGAGACGTTAGTCCCGTTCGTGCCCCTCAACCCGACCTACGCCACGCGCGAACGTCTTCTTCTCGTATCGGAGAAGGAACGGCCGTCCGACGGCTATGTGATCATCGGTCTCCTGGGCAATGCACGCTGGCACGAGCCCATCACCGAAGACCCGAAGGCCGGCAGCACCGAGATCTGGTCTTTCGTCAACATCACAGGCGATGTTCATCCGCTGCACGTTCATCTCGTGCAATTCCAGGTCTTGAATCGTCAGTCCTTCGATGTGCCAACCTACCAGCAGACCGGCAAGCTGGTCTTCACCGGCAAACCCATGCCTCCCGAAAGTAACGAGCGTCCCGCAAGCAAGGACACCATTAAGTCCTACCCCGGCTACGTCACCCGCGTCATCATGCGCTTCGATCTACCGCCGGGTGCAGCCGTTACACCTGGCCAGGAACTTCTATACGTATGGCACTGTCATATCCTCGAGCACGAGGATAACGAGATGATGAGACCGTACAAAGTTATCGCCTAGCTCGCATCGAACAACTCGAATTTAATTCGCATAAGATGCGAATGATTTATATTGCGTTGCCGCTTCTTTCATTATTTTTTTTGCGACGGAATATAGCGAATTTCGTAAGCGTAATTCTTGATCAATTCATCTTTGCATGACAATTTCACGATCCCAAACCTCTACTTTTGTCTGGCTGAGGGTTATTGCCCAACGGTCCAAACCGTTCCTCAGTTTCTGGAGGTTGCATCTTGAAATCGAGCCGTAAAGCTACTGTCCATAATGGAACATTGAAGTGTGGCGCAATGATGTTGATCGCGCTGCAAGTGTTCGCGGGACTTCAACAATCCGTGTACGCCCAAACTGCTGCTCCTGACACCACCACTCCGATCAAGCACGTCATCGTCATCATCGGAGAAAACCGCAGCTTCGATCACGTCTACGCGACCTACACCCCAAAGGAAGGTGAGACCATCACCAACCTTCTCTCCAAGAAGATCGTCAAGGCGAACGGCAAGCCTGGCGTCAACTACGCCCTCTCCGCACAGTTCTCTGCAGTCGATAGCACCACCGCCGGCATCGGAGCTTACGCCATCAGTCCCCAGTCCAAGAGCATCTTTGGCATTCTTCCTCCCGCTCTGGCCGGTGGTCCGGAAGCGCCTACTGTAGCTGGCCCCGCTCCCTTTACGACTCTGAAGGTTGCTAAACTTGTGGATCAGGGTCTTGCCCCTGCCTACAACCAGTTCCTCATTACGGGTGCAACCGGTATCCCTAGCGGTCAGATAGATACCCGCATCACCGATGCAACCTCCTTGCGCGAAGGTGTCTTCCAGATCAGTGGCCCGAAGATGCCATACGACGCCTACACCGCAAGCCCCGTCCACCGCTTCTTCCAGATGTGGCAGCAAACCGACTGCAGCATCGACTTCACCACGGAAGAGAACGCCAGCGGCTGCTTGAACGACCTCTTCCCCTGGGTTGAGACCACGGTCGGTACCGGCAGTAACGGCGCAGCCCAGCCTAGCAACTTCAACAACACCAGCACCGGCGAAGGCTCCGCATCCATGGGCTTCTACAACATGGCGCAGGGTGACGCCCCCTACCTCAAGCAACTCGCCGACGACTACACCATCAGCGATAACTTCCACCAGTCGGTCATGGGTGGAACCGGAGCTAACCACATCATGTTTGGCTTCGGCGACTCGATCTTCTTCACCAACGCCAATGGAGTTGCTGTACAACCTCCGATGACGAACCAGATCGAGAACCCCAACCCGCAGGTCAACACCAATAACTTCTATGACCAGGACGGCTACAGTGGCGGCAGCTACGTCAACTGCGGCGATATCAGCCAGCCTGGCGTCCCGGCTGTTACTAACTACCTTCAGTCCCTCAAGCACCCCATCAGCCCCAACTGCGTCAAAGGCAACTACTATCTCGTCAACAACTACAACCCCGGCTTCAACGGTGATGGTAGTTCCACAACCGCCCTGTCGCCCTTCACCATTCCTCCCACCAGCCAGAAGAGCATCGGTGACGACCTCGTTGCCCACAACGTGCCCTTCAAGTACTTCGGCGAAGACTGGGATCTCTATGTAACCGACCCCACTGAGTCGAACACCTCCGACGAATATTGCAACATCTGCAACCCCTTCCAGTACCAGACCCAGTTCATGGGCACCCAGGCTACTCGCGAGCAGTTCATCGCGGACACGACCGAGCTCTACGAAGACATCGATACGGGCAACCTGCCGGCAGTCTCCATCGTCAAGCCCAGCGGCTTCAACGATGGTCACCCGGCATCCTCCAAACTCGATCTCTTTGAAGGCTTCACCAAGAAAATCGTCGATGCGGTCAAAGCCAACCCGGCTCTCTGGGCTGACACTGCCATCTTCATCACCTGGGATGAGGGCGGCGGATACTATGATTCGGGTTACATTCAGCCGGTTGACTTCTTCGGCGATGGCACTCGCATCCCCCTGATCGTCGTCTCGAAGTACTCCAAAGGCGGCCACGTATCGCACGAGTATGGCGATCACGTTTCTCTCCTCAAGTTCATCGAAAAGAACTGGAGTCTCCCAACTGTCTCCACTCGTAGCCGCGATAATCTGCCGAATCCGGTCCAGAAGGAAGCCAATCCCTACGTCCCGACCAACAGCCCGGCTATCGGCGACCTGACGGATGACTTTAAATTCCCCTCCAAAAATTCCCCTCCAACTAATAACTAATGCAATTAGCTTCACCGCTTCGACGGCCGGTCTACACTGGCCGTCGAAGCAGATTTTCTTGAGAAGGAATTCAAAGTAAAAATGAACAATCTGTGCATCCGGAAATTGGCCTCAAAGACCTTTGCTTTTCGATTCTTCATGCTGGCAATGGGAGTCCTCTTCTTACCCCACTGCCTCCAGGCCTCCGGCCCAACGGTCCTGCCGCAGTTTCACGTGAAGAGCCAGTGGAATCTGGGTGGCGAAGGAGGATGGGGATTTCTCGTTCTTGACGCTCCCGCACATCGTCTTTACATTCCCCGCACCAATCTCGTGATGGTCGTCGACAGCGAGACAGGCAAGTTGATTGGCGAAGTCGAAGACATGAAGAATATTCGTGATATCGCTCTCGACGATTCCGGTAGATACGGTTATGTCACCGACCTCACCGACGGAAGCGAGGGCTTTGTCCGCGTCTTCGATCGCTCCAGCCTCAAACTCGTGACCTCAGTGAGCACAGGAGCAGTGCCCGCCGCCATTATCTTCGACCCGGTCTCTAAATCTGTCTTCGCCTTCAACTCGCACGGCCACAGCGTAACCGTCATCGACGCCGCAACCAACCAGGTTGTCGCAACCATTCCTCTCTCCGGCCGCCCGAGCTCAGCTATCACAGATGGAAAGGGTTCCATCTTCGTAGCACTGCCCGCGCGGGGCGAAATCACTCGCATCGATGCAGTGACGCGAAGCGTTGCAGCTAACTGGCAGCTTGCGCCCTGCACTGGGCCTAACAGTCTCGCTATCGACGCGGCCCACCATCAACTCTTCACGACCTGCGAAAACCATAATCTAGTCGCCGTCGATGCGGGGACAGGCCATGTTACAACCATCGGTCAGGTTTCGCCGGGAGCCGGGGATATTGACTTCTCTCCGAAACAAAACCTGGTCTTCGTAGCCGATATCGACGGAACACTTTCCATCTTCCGCCGTGAATCTCCGACTCGATATGCCAAGGTGCAACAGGTAAAAACTCAGACGGGCGCTAGAACGATGATCGCAAGCCATCAAGATTCGAAAGCCTATCTTGTGACCTCAAAATATGGACAAAACTCCACAGTAGTTTCCGAAGAGCTTCAATATCGTCCAACTCCTGTTCCAGGAACTTTCTCTGTGATTGTTGTTCAACGCTGAAATGCTTTTGTCGAGTTCGGCGGGAAGGCTACATGGGGTCAACCCAACATTGACACTGGTAGCGAAATCAAGCTGCTTGGAATTGCAAAGCGGCGAAGTGTGAGCAGCCTGTGCTTGCGACGGGTGTTCCATTCGTCCAGGATGCGATCCGCACTATGTTAATGGCGGCTGCGGTGAGGACGTGCTGAAGATGGGTCTTCGCAAGTCCTCGATAGCGGGCATTTCGCAAGCCGCTACGCCGACTTGCCTGAGCGTGGGTGCTTTCGACGCCCGCACGTAATGCATAGGCTTTGCGGAACTCCTCAGTTGTCTGTTGCGTTCGCATCGTCTGTAGCGCTTCATGATGTTCGCGGCTTTGCAGACCGACGATACGTGGCTCCAGCTTTGATCGCGTGCATTGAGGCCGAGAGGGGCAGGGCGTGCAGTCGCGTCGGGCAAAGCGGGCCTCGAAGACCACCCCATTTGACGGATATGTGTTTGGCAACCAAGAGATGCTTTGTTTGCCAGAAGGACAGGTAACCGTCTTGCGTTCCCAGTCGACAGCGAAAGCACTCTTGTCGAATCCGGTTTTCTCTCGAACTTGCCAACCTGGGCCTGTGCCACAGGACTGTAGCTTAGATCGCAATATGGCGTAAATCTTTGAGCAGTCTATGGCGCTTAAGAGGTCAGCCGCTGCAACGGGAGTTCAGGATTTCATTGCGGATTCCGATGCGGTCGTGCTCATTGTCGAGTAACTGACTCATTCTAAGTGGTACGCGGCAATTGAGCCTTTTTCGGCGACGGCTCAGCTCGCAGTCTTGGGATGTTCATTACGCCATTTATCGCTCAAAGATTTACGCCAAATAATTCTCAAAGCAACATGCTTCATGGCCGATGAAGATGGAACAGCTTTTAGAGGGTGCTGCGATCTTCGGACTGAATGGTGTGCCACAAAGGAGCGGTTTGGGTCTCTTGAAAAGCCCAATGATTTATTAGGTTTGAGTGCCTCGAATCGTGCGGGCACAAACGACCGTTTGTGGCACAGCGTGCGAAATTCGCGCCCCGCTCATTAGGGCGCACAGCTGCGAAGCGGCAAGACTGTAGAGCATCATTGAGCACTTCCGATCAGCGAAGGCCCGATAAGCCAGCAATTCAGGCATAGTGTGACAATCCAACACGAATCCTTACCGTGGGGCAATTTCTCCCGGATTGTCAGCAATACAGAAGTAACTGCCTCGCCTTGGCTAGCCAACTACTCAATAGGTAAAAAATGCCTCAATCTCAACCAAGCCCTATCTCTCTGTTCAAGGCGTGCCGATCATACATCCTCGCTTGCCTATTGCAATTTTTCAGACTTATTTTTTGTTAGAAGTAAATCGCCCTTGACAGTACTCCTTGGCATGCTATGGTGGCTGGTGCCAGTGTCCCGCGCATATTTGGATTGAACCTGGAGGTTACCCGCCGTGCCCTCGCCTAAACAAACGCTTCGAATCTCACGCATGGACATCCTTTTGCCGCTTCTGGTGCTCACACTCTTCTCTCTTCTGGCCCCGCAGAAGATCATGGGGCAGAAAAAAGTCTTCGCTCACTACCTGTTAACGAATCAGGACTACCAAGGCAATACGGATACGACAGGCCAGCTGAAAGTTCAGGCGTACGAAAAAGAGATCCAGCAGGCGCAGGCCGCCGGCATTGACGGCTTTGCCCTCGATGTTGGAAGTTGGCTGAGCGAAGGTGTCTCCTCGGAATATTACATTGCGTATGCCTCGCAGATGTTTGAGGCAGCTTACGAACTCCATACCGGATTCAAACTGTTTTTCTCCGACGATTTTTGCTGCGGCAACACGGTCAGCGACGCGGAAGACATGATGCGGCGTTTCGCCAACGACCCCATCTTTTCGACTGTCTACTATCAGTACAACGGTGCTTTTGTGCTGAGCACGTTTTCCGGTGAAACACAGATCGGGACCTCCGGCTTTCAGCAAATCCGCTCCGACCTGGCCAACGGGACCAAACCATCCATGCAGTCGGTTTCTTCCACATGGCCGACGATTGAGGTGGGTGGAGCTCCGAGCAACGCCGACTTACAGATCTTCCTGGTTCCGGCGTTCTTTAACGGATGGGGCGGAGATATCCCAACCCTTTCAGAGGTTCAATCCGGTTTCAATTCGTGGAGCTCTACTATCAACGGATCGCTCTACTGGGGAATCGCAGGCGTTCCAGGGTCGGGTGGAACGATCGACCAGATTCCCAGCAGCGAAGACTATGCCACCGTTGTTCAGGATAATGGAGGCAAGGTCTATATGGCGCCGATCGCCCTGCAGTTCTGGGGCGCGAACGCAGCCAGCTCCTATAAATACTACGAATACAGCGGATATAGCGGCATGCGGAAGATGTGGATGGACGCCATCAACGTCTCTCATCCCGACTGGGTCGAGATCATCACATGGAACGACTTCGTGGAAGGCACTTATGTAAGTCCCATCGACGACCCTAATAAATACGAGTACGCAAACTATCTCACCGGGAGCGGACTGCCGACCGGAGTGTTACGTTACTTCCACACCCATGCCGGAGCCACGGCTCTACTGCCGTACTTCATCCAATGGTATAAAACAGGGGTTCAGCCCGCGATCACCAACGATTCGATTTATTGGGCGTATCGAACACAATCGGTGAACGATAAGGCATCCAACAACACTCCCACCATCTCCGCAAGCACCGATAACGGCCCCATTGCCGACGAGATCTATGTCACCGCCAACCTGGCGCAGCCGGGAACACTCGTCGTTACATCGGGCAGCAAAGTAACCGCCTTCACTCTTGCCGCGGGCAGCACCGACGTGAAGGCGCCCTTCGTGGATGGCAACACACCAACCTTCACCTTCCGTCCCACCTCAACCGGTACCGTCGAACTGAGCGGAACCGGCACGGACCCGATTGGCCTCGCGACCTATGCAATAGCTTCTTGGGCCGGATCTTCGAGCACGTCGACCGCCGCGAACGATTACTACTATTCGACGGGATCGGTGGCTGGCAAACCTTGACGACCGTGCCAGCCACCGTCACACTCCCCGCAGGCCAGCAGGTTTTAACGATCAACCAGGATAACGCCGTTCCGTGCTAACCTCCCTCATCTCACAGAGGGTTCGGCCCCATGCTCACCTATAGTTCCGAATCCATGGGCTTCTCGTTCTCATGCCCCGGCTGTGGCAAAGCCATCTGCACCTTCCCCCGATCACGAGTGGCGCATTTCCGAGCACTATTCACTAAGGCGACAGAACTGCTCGTCGGTAAGGTCGAGATAGGTCGATCCCTTCCCGGCTTCCGTCACCCTCCTCAGCGGGCCTGCTCGAGTCTGTTACGAATGTACGGTCCGCAGAATCGATATGATTTTTTGCAAATTTAGGGAACCATAGAAAAACTCCCTTCGTATGAGTCTATGTAAGCAGAGATGAGATCGCTAAGCGGCAAACAACGCCAAGCGACCAACCTAATAACCTACTACTGAAAAGTTGAATGCTTTTACACAAGCGGTCGCTGCCCCCGTGCGCGACAAAGGAGACCTACCTATGTACTTCGCTATCGCTACAACCGTCCTTGTCCTCACCGTGTTCGTTCCGTCCTTCATCGGACTTCGCTCAAGCAGCAATGCCAACTGGCACTCGCTGTAATCGCAAACGGAACACAACACCCAACTCCAACCATTCACCGAATAAGGAGACTCACCATGTATTTCGCTACTGAAGTTGCCGTTTTTGCTCTTATCGTTCTCGTTCCTTCGCTCATCGGCCTGCGCGACCGCTCCAACGCAAACTGGCACAACAACAACTAAACAAACCAGGTCACGTAACTCTAGCTTGCGCAGATGGGCCGCCCCAGTGGTGGCCCTTGGTGTGTTCGGCCTCCTCGAGTTCTGGCCCAGTCATCTGTTGAACGTCTCCTGAAACGCAGGCTCGAACGAGGGAGTTACGAAACTCTTGCGGCACTAATCCACATCAGAAGCGCGTTCAGAAGGAGCAGCCGTTCAAGCCGTCTGCTTTATGCGCATTTCACCAATTCAGGGCTTGACTGGACAGGTCAGCTTTGCAGATCGGTTGGGCCAACATATCAGCCAGAGATTGGCTGGGAAACCGGCCATCTCTCTCGCCAAGTAGCACAGCCGGAACCATTCCGCGGATCACACAGGGCATTCCATAAATTGGGCCTGCCTGATGTAATACGGGGTTTTCGGCAACTACGGTCGGAGTGAAGGTCTAAAGGGACCCCAAAGGGAGCCAAGGGCTGATTCTGAACCCTGGAAAGTTCGAAAATCGTCCACCAGGGCCGACCATTTACACACCAAAGAATCAACTAGTTAAAGCCATGGGCATTTTCGCCCCAGACCCAATTCGGGTCCATTTGGCATGATGTACTCATGCCCCAGCGCGTATAGTTTCGCCATCGGAAGACGGCCATAGGCATGTTCTCTCTTCTCGACTAATCGCGGCTACCCCTAAAAGCGCGAAAGCATGGCGGCATCATTACTCTTCGCCAAGAAACGCATTTACCACCCGCACATACTTCTCCGGTTCTTCATAGCTTGGCAGATGCCCGCTCTCTTCGAAGACTTCAAACTTCGCTCCGGGGATCGCCTTATAGATGCGCCACGCCGTCAGCGGCGCCACGTTCATGTCATAGCGCCCCGTGATGACCAATGCCGGAACAGAGAACTTCGGTAGCGCCGGCATCAAGTCCAGGTCTTCCGTTGCAGCCTGCACCGCCTGGCCCGTCGCAGGCGAGTTGCCCAAGTCCTTCGCGTGGCTCATGTAGTAGTCCAGCTTCTCGCGGCTGTAGAAGATCATGCCGAAGTGGTCGCGCAGCCCCTGCTGCGCCTTCTCCTCGTCGTTTGCGGTGGAGGCCCTCATACTCGCCTCCTGCGCCTCCAGTTTGTCCGGAAACACCTGCGGAAACAGGTGTACGATGCTCTTCCAACCCACTGTGCCGTCGGAGATGATCAACTTATGTACGTGCTCCGGGTGAGCCGCCGTGTAGGCCGTCACCAGAAAGCCTCCATACGAGTCGCCACACAGATCGATCTTGTCCAGGTGCAGTGCCGCGCGTACGGCATCAAGGTCTGCCACCTGTGCGTCCATTCCCATCGCCGCATCTGCGTGCTTCAGAGGAGACCTGCCCGTCCCGCGCTGGTCATAGAACACCACCTGCCGATGCCTCGCAATTTGCAGCCATACATCGTTCTGCACCATGTAGATGTGCGAAAGCCCTGGACCACCGTTCACCGCAAACACCGGCGTTGCCTTGCTCGGCTGGCCATAGACCCAGTACGCGAGATTGACATCGGCACCCCCAACGTAACCTGTGGGCGGAATCAACGGCATCGGTGTTTGCGCCGCCACCGGCGCAGATAGAGCAAGCAATGCAAGCAGCATCTTCATCACAGACCTTCCTCAGATCCTTGAATTTGTCTAATGCAACTTTACGACAAATCTCTGCAGCGCCCGAAATGAACGCGCAGCTCAACGGTATCCTTCCTCCCAACCGCTTGGTCGACTTGGAGAAAGAATCAATGCAAGCGTGAAACGTCAACGACGACCTTGCCGATCGTCCCTGCCGCTACCAGGTCGAAAGCTGCCGCCGTCCGCTCGGGCGTGAAGACCTCACTTGCGAGCATGGGGATTAGCTTTCCGGCATCGGCTAATGCGGCCGCGTTTCTTAGAATCTGGCCGTGCTGTTCTTGCCCTCTGCCAGTCAGAAGCGGAAGTAATGTGAACACTCCCGAGTAGCTGGCGGCGCGAAAGGATAATGGCGCAAGGGAGTGGCCTCCCCCAGCCGAGACAGCTGACAACATGCCCTGTGTAGGTCTTGGCCGCATGGAAGGACGCATCGAGCGTGGAACCACCGACCGTATCGTAGACGATGTCGAACCCGGCGCCATTTGTGTATTTCTGGACGTACTGCTCAACGGAGTTAGAACGATAGTCGATGGGCGTCGCCCCAAGCCGGACGACAACGTCCTGCTTCTCTGGAGACACGGTTGCAAATACCTCAGATCCTTGAGCCCTCGCGAGTTGCACGACGATATGTCCCACCCCACCCGCCCCAGCATGCACGAGCACGGTTTGGCCTGCATGAACTTTGGCGCGGTCGATCAGTCCTTCCCACGCAGTGATCGTGACGAGCGGAAGCGCGGAAGCTTGATGCATGCTCAGCATCCTGGGCTTGTGGGCGAGCAGAACTGCGGGTACGGAGATATACTCCGCCAAGGTCCCCTGATGGCCACCTACACCACCGACCATGCCAAAGACTTCGTCTCCAACCGAATAATCCAGGACACCTTTGCCCACGCGCTCCACCACCCCTGCCATGTCAAGTCCGAGAACGGCCGGGAGAGGCTGTTTAGCGTGAGCGGCCGCTCCGGCGCGGATCTTTGTGTCGAGGGGATTGATGCATGACGCCTGAATCCTGACCAGCACATGGCCAGGCTCCGGCTCTGGTGTGGGGACAGAATGAACTTCGAAGTCCCCGCCCGGTTGACTCACCACAAGTGCCTTCATGAGTTCTCCTTTACCTGGATCGAGGTTCTCGGAACCAGGTTCAACAAGCTCTCAGCCGAGGCTACTACAGCTTCTTCTCCTGACCGAGGCGACCAGCCCAGGATTAAGTCGCTGGTGTTTTACGGTCATCACTTCAACAAGCACGCTCGCCTCTTGGAGAGCATTGCGAATAAGCAACCAGCTAGCTCGAAAATATTGTGCATGCACAACGGATTCTCATCGAACACGCTAAATAGACCTAGCTTCGTACCTACACTCGCATCTGAGAAGCGCCTAGCTGTATGCCTTGTTAGTTATCTGCCATTTCCTATTTCCCAGGTATGGGGAGGCAACCGAAATTCAATCTTCGATCAGCGCCCCCCAGGGTAATCGGAGTTATGCACCGAGACTCCGACCCCTAGCAAGTTATGCCACCTTGGGCACAGGCCTCTTCAACAAAGAGTGCGTGGCGCAAAAAATGTGGCGGCCAATGGAGTGTCTGCGAAACAACGCTTGCAGGAAAATTCGTTGAATTTTTTTAAATCTCTTGACCAAAAGCCACATGAATAGCAAAGTAGAATTCTCACCAAATTACTTGCGGGCCATTCAACCAATCTAGAGACAGAGGGCTGGCATGGCGGGTAACGCGCGGGATATCAATCCGTCAGCAACGCTGCGGAAAATATCGACGCCTATCCAACAGCACAACATGCCGGCTGGACCTATATCGATTGCGCAAACGATTCGGAGATCTCGCTGCGACTTTCAGCGCAGCTTCCGGTGGGAACCGCGCTCTCGACGACAGTCGTATCTCCAGATGGAAAAACTATTGTCTCAGAAGGCTGGCACACGATCTCGGCCACGGGTTCCGGTCTGGCGGCAAGCGGCACAGGCTATCAATTTGTAGTTAATTACAGGGGGGACATCACGTTGAGAATTTCTCTGATCTCAAAGATTTTTCGCATAGCAGCCGGAACGATCGGTCTGCTCTCTTTTCTTCCTCTCACGGCCCAAACCATGGTGCCCTGGGTTACCCGCTCGGCGGACAACTCCAGGAGCGGCTGGAACTCGCACGAGACGATACTGACGCAGGCGTCCATTGGCACCAAAGGCATCGTGAGAAGCACAATTATCCCACTGGTCGGAGACGCTCGCGGCATGGAAGCGCAGCCGCTCATCCTGCCGCAGGTGACAACTCCACGAGGGGTACGGGATGTCATGGTGCTGCCGTCGATGGCCAACGTTGTGCGCGGAGTGGATGCGCATGACGGATCGGGCATCTGGCAGGTCCAGCTGGGAACCCCGATCGACGGGACCAGGGCTATTGATGGCTGGGGCATCAACCAACACTGGGGCTGCGTGTCGACAGGGGCCATCGACCCGGAACTGAAGCGTCTCTATCAGGTTTGCTGGGTGGTGCCGAATGCCCAGGGGACTCCCATGCCGGCTGCTCCCGCCAGTAGTGATCCGAAGGCAGCGCGATACTTTATGTTTGTTCTCAATGTGGGCGACGGCAGCATGGTCACCCCGCCGGTCATGATCCAGGGATCCAGCAATGGGCAGGACTTCAACGGTTTTCCCCGGAAGCAGAGATCCTCTCTCGTCGAAACCAATGTCGCAGGCGTCAAGACAGTGCTTGGCTGTTCAGGCACCATCGATGAGACAGACCCTGGCGCCGCCGGCTATTGCTTCGCCTTCGATGTTGCCAGCAATACCCAGACGGCGATCTTCGCGACCACTGCCGGAGAGGGTGCCGGCATTTGGATGGCCGGACAAGGCGCAGCGGCAGACGCGCAGGGCAATCTGTACGTGATTACCGGTAACGGAGATTTCGACGGCGCGACCCAGTGGGGAGAGTCATTCCTCAAGCTGAAGTACACACCCCCTTCAGGGAACACCAAAGCCAGTATTGCGGTTGTGGACCATTGGACTCCTTGGACCGATATGGGCCGAAGTGGCGGCCAGGCGCCTCCCGCTGGCAAGCTCGCCGGAATGAATGCCGCGACCGAGGCGATGAGCAAGCCTGTGGGCAGCGGGATGAACATGTCGCTCAAGAATGCCAGAGTGGAAACCTCCATGAGCGCGGAGGGCAAGCTGAGCGTCCGCGTCTATCCCGATATGGCCCAGGGCGCCTGGGCGGACGAAGACTGGGGCTCCGCCGGTCCGGCCTGCATCTTTCCCCTTGGCGTATGTGTCGCCAGTGGTAAGGATGGAATTGCCTTTCCCATCAAGACGACGAACATGGGAGGAACGACCGTTGCCGATCTGAAGAATTCCCCGGCCAACTGCGCGAAGCTCGCCGGCGCTCCAGTGTGGCTGACGGTTGATCCGGGACCAGTCGATCCATGTCCCACAGATCCGACGGTCCTGAACTTCTTTCCCTGGGGAGACACGGCGCACATGCACATGACGCCGGTCCAGTATTTCGATCCTGTCTTGAATTCATGGACGATCTTCGCCTGGGGCGAGAACAACCAACTCCACAAATGGAAGGTGAGTGACACAGGAACGTTGTCCTATCTCGCCCAGAGCAATGAGTTTGCCAGCTCAGAGGTTCGCACAACCGTTCAACACGGTGGCATGCCCGGAGGCTTCTGCAGCGGATCCAGCAATGGGGCCGACCCGAACACGGCTATCCTGGCCTGCACGATTCCCTACCGCGACGCCAACAAGGCCGTAACGAACGGGCGCTTACTGGTATACGACCCGGTCCACGTTGCTGCCGATGGCTCGTTGAAAGTCCTATGGGATTCGCAGGCCGAAGGCATTGCATTCCTGTTCAACAAGTTTGACCCGCCGGTGATCGACGGCGGCCACATCTACGTACCGAATTACAACGGCGGCGTCGATGTATACCAATTGACACGATAACGACCACTGGTGATCGGGCCGAACTCAACTCTCGCTTGAAGGCGAGAGTTGAGTTCGGTTCGCATTAGTATAATGGCTCCCGCCTCAGGAGAGGCCTTTGCACTAGGTAATGTCTGACGAATCGGAGATAGCGGCTTTTGCTTTTGTCTTTGCTTCTGAGATAGGTCCGGGCTTTAGCCCGGACATTCAAGACAGCCGATAAATGGGGCTTCAGCCCCTGGGATAGGCTCTCCCCTCCACAGGCAGAGATACCAAGGGAAAGGAAGACTTGTCCCAGGGGCTGAAGCCCCATTCGTATTGGTCCCGTATTGCACGGACTAAAGCCCGGGCCTATCTCCACCTCCTCTTTCGGGACCAGAGGACGGAGATAGTTACCCATGAACGATCTTCATGATGCTTATGAAGCAACCATTATGAAGATCGAATACTCCGTCAAGAAACAGAGGAACTTCCCTAATATGCCATTTACTTAATTCCCGGACTGAAACCCTGCCCATGCCGGCTACGAGGCCAAAGCAAGCGTTCTCATCTCCGCTGTAGCTGCGCGATCATCCACCCACATAGCCCCGTTCCAAATGGCCGGGCAACACAAGCAGGAGAATCATCATGAGCAGTTTTACGATTCTGTCGTTCGTCGGCGGGGGCATCCGCGGACTAGCCTCCGCTACGTTGTTGAATGCGCTTTTTGAGAAACACTCCAATGTCGTCTCAGGCGCCAGCATGCTGGCTGGAACCTCCACCGGCGGTACCATCATCGCCGCTCTGGTGAATGGGGTGAGCCCGCAGGAGATCGTCACCACCTATAGGACCACGGACCGTGAGTTCTATATCAAATACTACAGCGGCGGCGATCCTACCAAGCCAGCCTATCCCGTCGAGCTCTTTGCTGCGGGGATGTACGCAAAGTACGGACTCAAGAAACTCAGTGACATCAATCAGAAACTTCTCTTCACGACCTTCGACGTCGGCCAGAAGGGCACGCCCTGGCAACCGCTTCTCCTTAACAACTTTCCCCAATCGACTACCTCCGACACCAAACTCGCGGATGCGGTCGTTGCCACATCGGCCATGCCTGGCATGTTTGGCTCCCATCAGTTCGGCAACTATCAAGGCACGATAGATGGTGCCTTCGTTAACCACGACCCCACCCTCGCGGCGATCGCCCTGGCCATTCACTCGGGTGTCAATCCAAGTGATATCGTTGCTATCTGCTTCGGTACAGGTCTCATGGCAAATAGTCTTGGAAGCGCAACGAAGACCTGGGGCTTCCAGCAATGGCAAACAGGCGACCCCGACAACCCTTACAACGTTCCGCCTCTCCTCATCAACGGAACACCATCGCCAATCCTGAACGCCTCTCTCAACGGAACGTCCACCTGTCTCATCCCCGACCTCGCTCGCATGATGCTGCCTGGTCGCTATGCCTATCTCAACCCCACCCTCCCCAACTACATTCCCGAGAATGAGACCGACAATCTGGTGCTCGATGAACTGGAAGGACTGGCGAAAGCTGTCACCCTTACCCCCGAATTCGATACCGCAGAAAGACTCGTAAAAGACCACTGGTCCCTGGCCATCTAACCCTTCCCTGCTCCCGCGAGAGATGCGAGTGGCCCCACTCGCATCTCTCACAAATACAGAGTCACAACTACTTTTCTTACAGCTGCAACTGGTACTTGGCCGAACCGCCTATGGAAAACCACTTAGGTGAACGCTTCACCGCGATTAGAGATAACTGAGCCATTTGTTTTCGGGATAAGTTCTCTTATAGTTCGCGTAACGCTTCATAGGCCAATATAGCGATGCGACGATGCCAATCCAGATGAGATAAATAATAGGCAAGCTAAAGCCGTAACCTTGCGGCGTCCCAAGTGCCACGCTGCCGTATGGAAGCGGTGTCGTGAAGCGATGCCAGTCATGGCCGGTAAGAGCACACGTAATAATCGTGAGGAGATGGATCAAGCCCACGTGCAGTACGTAGTAGGCGAGAGGAACACGTCCATAGACTTCCGCGGTGCTCCGCAGCCAGGGCGCGCGGCCGGAAGAGATCAACGATTCGAACCAGGCTAAGAGCAGGAGGGAGAGTCCCATCGTGATGCAGATATATTGCAGCGAGGGTGGGTACTTTTCTACGTTGAGGAAGGTCGTAATGGCAGGCGCTATGCCGTGCTGGCTGGTCCACGTATTGGGATCGCCGTATCCGTGGAAAGCTCGGAGTATCGAAAAGAGTGCAACGAACCCCGCGCCCAGCCCGGCTGACCAGCGAATGCGCTGCGCAGTTGGCGATATCCATAAGCGGCCAAAGCAGAAGCCCAGGGCCATCAGTCCATTCCAGGGAACGATAGGGTACAAAATATACAGGATCGGTCTGCCGTGAAAATTCACGAAGCCCGACTCGTGTCCGATCATCCAAAGACCGGACCAATGCCCCAGGGAAGCCGCATGGATGCCATCCAGAGCGTTATGCCCCGCAACGAAGATCACTCCTATCGCAGCGACCACGGGAATGGGTAACCAGACCAATCCGGACAGAAAGACCATCGACACGCCAATCGCCCAGATCACCTGCAGAATGCTGACTCCAGGCATCCCGATCCAGACAAAATAGACGACTGTCAGTTCAAGAAAGATCAACCAGCAACCGCGTATGGCGAGAAAACGCGAAACTGCGCCTTTGCTTTGTCCCCGTGCGAGTTGCATGTACGCTCCCACTCCAGCGAGAAAGACGAATGTAGGCGCACAGAGGTGAGTAATCCAGCGGGTAAAGAAATAAGGCAGGCTCAGATGGGAAGGGTCCATCAGGTCGATGTTCTGATTCGTGAAGAAGTCCCTTGTGTGATCGAGCGCCATGAGAATCATGACCACACCACGGAGCACATCAAGCGAGGGGATACGTGAATTGCTCTTCACGCGATCTGAAGTGGATGTTCCGTTCAAGCCCTCGTATTTGTCTTGAGGTCGACGAGCGTCAGTGACTTCGTTGCGGGAGTCATGGGCCATCTGTTCGTGCTTAAGTTCCTTCGCCGACAGTTTTAGATCAGATTGGCGCTGAGTGAAGCCGCCAATGGCAAACTCCGTGCGGAGAAATCGTAGCAATGGATGAACCTCGTCGAGTGGGAGCTGCCTATGGGGGTGCAGGAAACGCAAAGAACCCCATAGGCATTACAACCCGCTAACTCACGAAATATTCCCGGAGAATGAACGATTCAGGCGCTAGAGCAAATCTCCTGTAGGTGTATAGCGAAGCCACGACCTTTATGGCCGTTTTTCCCCAGAAAAACGGTACTGCACGCCCGATTCAACTTCCCAGTAACAGGAGATTTGCTCTAAGATGCAGCGGAAGAAAACAGAGCGATCAATCCCTCTGGAATCGTAGGATGTGCGAGGATAGCCTCTCGTAGCAAGGTGTAGGGCATCCCTCCCAGCATGGCAATCTGCACGCAACCCATAATCTCGCCTGCTCCCACACCGAACGCCGCAAATCCGAGGATGCGGTCGCTGTCTCGCTCCACCAGGCACTTGAGGAATCCACGCGTTTCCATAAGGCTGCGCGCCCGCAGCACATGCGTCATCGGGACCTTGAAGAGACGGTAGGCGATCCCCCTGGCCCGGGCCTCCTTCTCGTTCATTCCAATGCGTGCGAATTCAGGGTCTGTAAAGAGACAGAAGGGTACCTGTCTCCCCGTAGTCACGTGGTTCCCGCCGAGCAGGTTGTCGCGAACAACGCGGAAGTCATCCTCGCTGATGTGGGTGAACTGCGGGCTGCCCGCGACCTCACCCACCGCCCACACTCCGGGCGCAGTCGTCTCCAGGCGCTCGTTTACTTTGATGTAGCCGCGCTCTGTCAGTTCCACTCCAACGAGGTCCAGCCCGATGTCTTTCGTGTTTGGCACACGTCCAGCCGCTACCAGAAGATGCGTTCCCTCCAGCAACTTCTCCGTACCATTCTGCGAGAGAGTGACACGGACTGACTTTCCTGAGACTCCAGCGATGCTCTTCAACTTGGCATTCAAAACCAGTTTGATGCCTTCGTCTTCGAGGAGGCTCTGCAATCCCTCCGTGGTGTCTTCATCCTCGCCATGAATCACACGCTCGTTGCGGTCTACGACCGTGACCTGGCTGCCGAACCGGCGCATCGCCTGTGCGAACTCCAGCCCTACGTACCCGGCTCCGAGAATGATCAGGTGCTCGGGCACGACATCGAGCTCCAGAGCCTCAACATGGGTCAGCGGCTGTGCCACTGCCATCCCGGGAATGTTCTCGATAGCCGCGTGCGTCCCTGTTCCGATCACAATATTCTTGCCGGTCAGCAATCGCTTCGTTCCATCCGCCAGAGTTGCTTCCAGTATCCTGGGTTCCACAAATCTGCCGGATGCCATGATCAGCTCCGCGCCACTCTGCTTGTAGAGAGCGAGATGCGTGTCTACCAATCCCTGGACCATCCTGCGCTTGCGATCTCTAACCGCCGGCATATTGACACGAAAGTTATCAACGCTGACGCCAAACTCGTCGCTGCGCCGAACGTTGTGCGCGATCTGCGCCGTATGAATCACATTCTTACTGGGAAGGCATGCGATGTTCGGGCAGGCTCCTCCAACATACTTGCGCTCGACCACAGCGACGCGCTGGCCTTGCCCCGCAAAGGTCCAGGCCAGCAATTTCGCGCCTGCACCGCTACCAAGGATCAGAAGATCGTAAACTTCGGGTTGTGCTTGAAGATCCATAGGTGATGTTCTCCGTTGTAGAGGATGCGTGTGAGGATCTCGGCCTCTTTGCATGCTTGTGCCATCAACGCCCTGTTGTCATCCCGAGCGCTCCAAACGGAGAGGAGCGTTGCAACGCTTCGTCCCGCTTCGCGATTAGCTTTTATTCTCGGAGAGGATAGCCCTTTTGCCGAAATAGGTGACGAGGTAGAACGCTACCCCAAGGGAGATGATGTCCTTGAAAAGAAACAAGCCCGTGAGACTCATATACCGTAGCCCTTTAACCACAATCGTTGCGCCCGGAGTAGTAATGATCATCGTACTGGTGATGAAGAACATGACGCATGCGATGAGCCCACCCACGATACCGGCTTTAGGTTTCAAATAGCCTACGATCATCAAGGTGGCAGCGATCCATTCGGTAAGGCCAATTAAATCAGAGCCGACATAAGGACCGAATACTTTAAAGTGCCAACTGATCAGCGGGCTATTTGAAACCAGCGGAATAATGCCTTCGGCACCGGG
The DNA here is from genome assembly GCF_014203225.1 of Granulicella mallensis. Taxonomy (GTDB): domain Bacteria; phylum Acidobacteriota; class Terriglobia; order Terriglobales; family Acidobacteriaceae; genus Granulicella; species Granulicella mallensis_A. Next base: position 165,193 of record NZ_JACHIO010000012.1, read on the forward strand.
AGCCGTCATCTTGAAAGACCCCGCCCAAAGGAGCATCACGATCATGCCGATACTGGAAATCAGGAAAGGGATATTACGATCACTTACCCAGGCAGCTACCTTGGTTAGGATGCTTTTGGCTTCCATTGAGGAGCCAGCAGAAACCAGGTCTTGATTCTCCGCGTTCATTGATTGTCCAGACGAGACCCGATCCATAAGTACTTCTCCTTACTGTGGTTGATGTAACTGCATATAAGCGATGACGTAACGAAAGTTAACTGTTTGGCTGCAATCGAAAGACCAAACTCAGCGCATCCCCTTTTCAACCAGGTTATCGAGCTAAGTGATTCCTGCTCTGCAAAATCGATTGCAGCGTCATGATCAATCGCCGTCTCCAACTGACGAAGCCACGACGGATCTTCGACAGTGACGGACTTTAGCTGCTTGATTCGTCGCAGTGCGTGAATACCTTCTTGAACCTCATCTCCTTAGAGGTGACGTTGATTGCCTTCAATTGTGGCGTCAGCAAGCTCTGCAGCATGATTCGAGCCCGGTGGGACATGATATTCACCAGCGAGGCATCCATCTCCAGAATCTGTGCCGTGTCATTTAGATCGAGTTCCTCTACATCGCGCAGGAGAAACACTCGCTGGTAAATGTCAGGAAGCCTCCCAAAGCCATGCTGCAGCAGGCTTCTGATCTCCTCGTGCTCGACCACGTCAGAAAGAACTTCTTTCCAGTCGCTCAAAAGTGCCGGAGACATAAGCCACTCTTCGCTCTCAGGTTCTAGTAGAGAAGCGGTCTGGATGATCGCCTGTTGCTGCAATCGGCTCTTTGCCTCATTGATCGCGATATGGATAAACCACGTCCTGAGTTTTCTATCGCCCCGGAAGGAGCCTAGATTCTGAAAGGCCCTAACGAACGTTTCCTGCGCTACGTCCTCAGCATCCTTATCGTTCTTCATGTAGGAAAGCGAAATCAGGTAGACGCTCCGCTCATAAGGGAGAATTAACTGATGATAAAGCTGGGTATTTCCAGCCAAAATAACATCAATCAACTCCGACTCTCCTCCGCTTTGGACCATGGGGATCATTCTTTTGAAGCTGTTTCCAGCGATGTCTTAACCAAACGAGCCCGGCTGCTGTTGAGTCCTTCCAGGGCAGTCATACCGTTTTCAGAGAGATCGAGTCCGTGCTCTCACCTGGGGGCACTGGAGGTTCCGGCACCAGATAAAGCAGGACAGCGCAACACACCAGTGCGAAGCTGCATCGCGGAAACTCGAACCATACGAGCATCGCAGTGAGAAAGAGTCCGAGCGCAACGAGTGAGCGTATCCAGGCAAGCCTGCGAGTGCGAGGCGAAATCTCCTCAACTACTGCCCGGGTCAGGGCATGGTGCTCGAACTGAAGATAAGCCAACTCCACCAGAACAAATACCGCTGCATAAAGGAAGACAGGAACCGCAGCTATACGTGTGCTCGCAACCCATGCCGTTGCAAACGGCACCAGCGATACTGTGAACAAGTGCGCGAAATTAATCCAAATCAACCGCGGCGTCGACTCATCGGTAAAACGCAGCAGGTGATGGTGATTCGTCCAAACGATGGCGATGAACAGGTAACTTACCAGGTAGCTCAGCGCAGTCGGCCACAATGGCAGAAGGCATGCGAAGGTGGGGTGCTCTGGCGGCCTCAGGTCCAGAACCATGATCGTGATGATGACCGCAAACACCCCGTCTGAAAAGGTAGCCAGTCGTTCAATGTTCGCTTTTCGCGGAGACATAGGTTCTCCCGTCATGCTGGTTTAGCAAATAGCATTCGCGAACCAAAGCTGTACTGGGCTCCTGATTCAGATGCCTTTGACTTCGCCGCCATCCATTCGTATAGAAGATCCCGTCATCCACTTCGCCGCCGGCGATACCAGATACGCCATCAGATCAGCGATCTCCTCTGGCTTGCCGAAACGGCTGATACCGGCTTCCTCTGGAAACTTCTTCAGCGCCTCTTCCACGGTGAGGTTGTGCGCGGGAGCCCATTTCGCGAAGAACGATTGCCTGCGTCCGGTCATCACAGCACCTGGAACCACGCTGTTGACCTGCACTCCATCCTTGATCCCCTGCTCTGCAAACGCTTTTGCGAGGGCAATGATTGCAGCGTTGATCGCGGCGACCGCGGCGAACCCAGGCTTTGGGTCGAGAGCGGCGCTGCCGGAGATCAGGACGACAGATCCACCTGAGGCTTTCAACGCATCCCAGGCTCGTACCGTCAGGCGGCGTGCGCCGTGCAGCTTGAGTTCCAATCCGTCATTCCACTGCGCATCCGTCATCTCAAACAGATCAATCTGGGGAACAGCTCCCGCAATATTCACCAGGGCGTCGATCCTGCCAAAGCGTTCCAATGTTCCCTTAACGACCGTCTCTACTGCCTGCGGGTCTCGCAGGTCGAGCGCATAGATAAGCGACTCGGCGCCTGCGGCGCTGACATCGGCCGCAGCCTTTTGCAGTTCATCCTGATTTCTGGCGACGAGCACTACGGCTGAAAAATCACGCGCCAAACGCACTGCGGTAGCGCGGCCAATTCCCTGGCTTGCACCGGTAACAACAGCAACAGAGTTGGGCTTCATAAGCACCTTTCTTCGTCGACACGAGTGTCGTTGAGCACGTTCCATGTTTCTAACGAAGAGGAGGTGCGCCCCTCCTCTTCATTAGCGATTTACGAGGCGAGCGCTCCACGCGCAGCTTCCAGAATCACCTCGACCACAAGGTACGGAGCTGTGAGCATGGGAGAGTGATCCACTTTATGCGACCAGATCTTGGCATTCATACGATTTGCCATGTACCGCTGAGTCTCAGGAAGAATCATGCGGTCTTCTTCCGCAATCAGGAACCACGAGGGCTTCGTCTTCCATGCGGGTGCAGGAACTTTCTCCTGAATGCACTTCACAGAGATAGGCCTCTGTACTGCAGACGCAATCGTCGTTTGATCCGCAGATGCGTTGTGTGCCACGGCGTTGCTGAAGCCTTCTTCCGGCATCCAGATAAAGCCATGCTCATCGGGTGCGAGTTGCGGAGCTTTGGAATGTGGAGCAGCGCGATAAAACACATCCGCGACCGTCTCCCCCTCATCAGGCGCCAGGGCCGCCACATACACGAGCGACTTGACTCGATCGTCAGACGGGCCAGCGATCACAGCCCCTCCATACGCGTGACCAACCAGAACAACAGGTCCCGTGGTTCTCTCGATTGCGCGCTGGAGGGCAGCGATGTCATCCGTGAGCGATGTAAGTGGAATCGTTGCGCATGTGACCTTCAGACCCTGTCGCTTCAGGGGCAGAATGACGTTCTGCCAGCAGGACCCGTCAGCCCATGCCCCATGAACGAGTACAACCGTTACATTTTCAGAAAAAGAATTCATCGTGATTCCCTGCCGCCTTTCTATCGCGAGATGCCGTTCGACCCCAGAAACTCTTTGATCGCAGCGGCAATTTCGACGGAGTGTGTCTCTGTAGCAAAATGCCCTGTATCCAGAAACTGGACCTTCGCGTTCGGCAGATCCTTGCGGAAGGCCTCGGCCCCTGCCGGAATGAAGAAGGGATCGTTCTTGCCCCAGATTGCCAGCAGCGGCGGCTTCGACTTCCGAAGATACTCTTGGAATTTGGGATAAAGCTTCACGTTCGACGCGTAGTCAAGGAACAGATCGAGCTGAATATCCGTATTCCCCGGTCTTTCCAGCAAAGCAGCGTCCAAAGTGTAAGACTCGGGCGGCACGCTCTCGGGATTTGCGACACCGTGCGTGTACTGCCAGCGAGTTCCATCAAAATTCAAGATGTTCTTCCGGATCACTTCCCGGTTCTCTGCTGTCGGCGTAGCCCAATACGTTCTGATCGGCCCCCAGGCATCGCCCAATCCTTCTTCGTAGGCGTTACCGTTCTGCGAGACGATCGCGGTAATTCGCTCGGGGCGGCTCATGGCCAGACGGAGGCCTGTAGGCGCTCCATAGTCGAAGATGTAGATCGCGTAGCGAGTGAGGCCAAGCGCGTCCGTGAAGGCCTGCACCGTACCGGCCAGCGCGTCGAATGAGTATGTGTAGTTTCGCTTTTCGGGTACTTCCGTAAACCCAAATCCAGGCAGATCCGGCGCGATCACCCTGTAGCTGTCCGCAAGACGAGAGATGAGATCGCGGAACATGAAGGATGATGTCGGAAACCCATGCAGCAAGAGCAACACAGGCGCGGCTGCATCGCCGGCTTCACGGTAGAAGACTTGGATTCCGTCCGCTTCAACTTTATGCACGGATGTCACAGGGACTTGACTCATAAGATCTCTCCTCACTACTGCTGGTCATCGTTAACACCACGAGCCGCACCCTATTACGATGCAAGCAAACAGCCAATCTCAAATTGAGATTGGCTGTTTGCTAAGTCGTTTGAGTACAGCAAGATCCCCCTATACAAACGCCGAGGGGTCCTGCCTCAAACTGACGAACTCGCGACGGACTTCCAACACTGACGAGATTCGGTCGTGACGTCGTCACAGTACCTGATCTGCCGCAGATTCCGGCGGCTACTGCACTTGATTGAATAGCCGCAACCGGGCAAGAACAACCTGCTTAACAGCTTCTTCCGCTACCGGTAAGAGCTTGTAGGGAACAACCTCTCGCGGCTGCTTCGCAAAAGCGTCTTCCAGGCCGTGCCGCCACGCAACGCGCAGTTCGGTGTTGATGTGAATGATATTGATCCCGGCCTTGATCGCTTCCTGCAGGTCACGATCCTCCGTACCGGAGCCACCATGCAAGGTCAGGAAGCTTCCGGAGGCACGCTTGATCTCGCGTATCCGGGGAATGTCGAGGTGCTTCTTCACATCTCCCTTCAACATGCTCTGCAACATGCCGTGCGCGTTCCCGACCGCAGGAGCGAGGATATCGACTCCGGTGCTTTCGACATACTGCCTGGCTTCTTCTGGTGTCGTAAGCTCGCTCGAGAGATCAGCCATGGATTCATGAATCTCAGATCCTGTTCCAATGTTTCCAATCTCTCCCTCTATCAGGATCATCGGATTGATTGACTTCAACGCCTCCACCGCCTGCTTTGTCTGTTTGATATTTTCCTCAAACGGCAGTGCGGACAGGTCGAACACAATGGAATCAAATCCGGCTTTGGCTGCTGCGATGGCGCTGTCCAGGGAATGCGTATGGTCGGCATTGAGGAAGATCGGGGCACCCTGTTCCTCACGAAGGCTCTTCACCAGGGCCGCGACTTGAGCGACCCCCACAAAGGCTCGCTCGCCTTCCGATAAACCGACGACTACCGGAACCTTTAGTTCCTGCGCAGCCGAAAATACAGCCTTCAGCAAAACCCAATCGGAGATGTTGAAGTGTCCAATGGCCGTCCCATTGCTTTGCGCTGCTGCTAACGATGTTCTTAGGTTGTCCATGATTCCTCCACTGATTTATTAGCTATTGAATGATCCACTCAGACGAAGCAAGTCTTGAGGTATCCCGCATGAGTAGATAGAAAAGCAATCGACGGGCCATCGAGAAGACCTGTAATGAGAAGAAGAACTCTCTGCTATAAGCCTCTTCCTGCTAGTGATTAGATCACGCAGTCAGGCGGGCAGAGTTAAGGCTCTGGGTGACGAACAGATGACTAGAGCCCGACACTGACGGGATTCGGACGTAGCGACCGTCGCAGAATACTATTTTGCCTTCCTATATTTATTCACGGCCCAGATAGCGCATCCACAATTTCGCCGCAGAACCGCGCAAAACATCTAAGTAGCATATCTGTCCTCAAGTGCAAGGATCAGGCGCCTGATTTGGATCCAGAACTTTCGCTATCGTTTCGAGCAGGTGTCCGATAGGCATGCCCTTGTCGATGCACCTCACAAATAGAACGCGCTCTTCATGTGAAAGTGTATTCACGCCTCCTGAGAGCAATACAATTGGAAACCTTGCACCCAATGCCCGCATGCGCAGAAAGAGCTCTCGTCCATTTAATCCCGGCATCTGAAAGTCCAGAATCGCGAGATCGAACCTGGAGAGGTCGCAGCGAAGAGCCGCAAGCGGACAATGATAGAGAACAACGGAGTAACCGTGTTCTTTGAGCTTCTCTCCGCGCATGGTGGCACCTAGAATCTCATCATCCACGCACAGAATGTGATACCTGCGTAATTCGGGAGCCTCATCTCTCAAAACCACACATGCTCCTTAAACATCCAGGGGGCGAGTGATCGAGGCCTCGTAATTAGACCACGCTGAACTTCGATGATAAGTTCTGAGTGCTTACCGTTAGCCGATGCGCACTCCAGATCGAGTACTTGAGTGTACTTAGTCATTGCGAATGAAGACCTTCAAATTGCCAGACGTATGCCCGTGAACTGCCAGCGGGTCGCCGGATGAAAGAAATTGCGATAGGTTGCACGCACATGATCCGCGGGGGTGACGCACGACCCTCCCCGCAAGATCATCTGGTTAGACATAAACTTGCCGTTGTATTCTCCGAGTGCACCAGGAAGGGGTTTATACCCCGGATAGCCCATGTAGGGGCTGGCTGTCCATTCCCAGCAGTCTCCGAATAGTTGCTCCATGCCGGTGCCAGTCGCCACAGCAGGATGCAGCCTTCCGGTATCCAGCAGATTTCCATGCCGGCGTTCCCTGCTCGCAATCGATTCCCACTCTGCCTCTGTTGGAAGCCGGCAGGCACGCCAACGCGCAAAGGCGTCTGCCTCGAAGAAGCTAACGTGACAGACGGGAGTATCAAGCAACTCCGCAAGGCCATGCCATCCCTTGAGCGTGAAGACGCGCCAACCTGCCGCATCGCCGGCGTCTCGCTCCCAATAGAGCGGTGCTTTCCAGGCCCCTCGCGCTACAGCTTCCCACCCCTCAGACAGCCAGAGCGAAGGGCGCGTATAAGCCTCATCAGCCATGAACTCTAAATACTCACGGCAGGTTACCTTACGGTTCGCAATCAGGAATGGGGCCAGGTAAACCTTATGGCACGGAGTCTCGTTGTCAAAACAAAAGTCCAGAGGCTCGGCAACGTTCAGCGTATACCCGATCTCGGTAATCCCACCCTCAAAATCAAGCCATCTGAGTTGAGGACTCGGCTGAGGAGCTTCTTTCGGCAGCGCCGCAGATCCGTAGGAGAGACGTAGGGGATTCGAAAAAAAGGCATGCTTGATATCCGTCAGGGCAAGTTCCTGATGCTGTTGTTCGTGATTCAGCCCCAGCATGATCCGCCTTGATACTTCTGGGTCGATGGAACACGCAAACAATCTCTCCATCTCCTGATCGACATGGGCACGGAAAGCCAGAACCTCATCGAGCGACGGCCGAGAAAACGAGGCTCGCAACTTCTTCTCGGGAATCTCTTCACCAAGCGCGAGGTAATAACTATTGAAGAGGCGATGAAACTCTTCGCGAAAGGGCCTGTAGTCGCAGAGATACGGCCGTAAAACAAAGGTCTCGAAGAACCAGGTGGTATGCGCCTGGTGCCATTTGACCGGACTGGCCTCCGGACACGACTGCACCATTTGATCCTCCGCGGACAAAGGAGCAACGAGAGAGCGCGTCATCGATCGCACAGCTTGATATTTTGACTGGAGAGTAGACATGAGGGGTAATCATCCGCTGAGGCTCTGATTGCAGACGGCATGTCCGCCACAAACTGGACAGTACATTCCGAATGTCGACACAGCTTCTGTGCTGCAAGCAACGTGCCAAAAAAAATGGAACTCTATCGTCCAGCGAAACCGAGGTATAAGTTATGTATTTGCAATGCTATATCGTCACCAACGACGTGAAGCACACGGGTCATCCCTGACGAAATCAGGACTGATTTTCGCCACTGACGGGTTTCCGTCGCAAGACTTGGCACGTGATGCAGCCTAAGAGAAGTCGATCACTTCGAGCGTAGAGGACTCCCAACACTCTTCTGTTCAGCGGACATGGCACGACTTATCCCGAGTTTCTGCATTTTAGAAACCAGGGTTGTTCGCTTCATGCCCAATCGTTCCGCAGCGCCCTTTGGGCCACCGACAACCCCATCGCTGGCATCCAGCGCCCGGAGGATATGATCCCGCTCCAGATCCTCGAGACCTGTCAACGGTGGGTTCGATCCTTTATGAGTACTGAACGGTTCTAACTCCGAAATGGGAGCTCGCAAAACCGTATGGGGCGAGAGAATCATTGCCCGCTCGATAAAATTCTGCAACTCGCGAACGTTACCAGGCCAGCGATACCGTACCAGGGCATCCATCGTTTCGGAAGGAATCTCCTCGATTCTCTTGTCCATTCGGCGCGCATAGAATTCCACAAAATGCTGGACCAGGTTCGGAATATCTTCCGTTCGCTGTCGCAAGGCTGGAATATGAATCGGAAATACTTTTAACCGATAGTAAAGATCCTCGCGAAACGTGCCCTGCTTGACCATGGCGGGAAGATCGCGGTGTGTCGCTGCTATGAGACGGACGTCGACTTTATGAGTGTGATTGCTGCCGAGCCGCTCAAACTCCCGTTCCTGCAGGACTCGTAACAACTTCGCTTGAAGTTCCAAGGGAATGTCGCCGACCTCATCCAGGAAGAGGGTGCCTTTATTCGCAAGCTCAAAGCGCCCGGTCTTCTGCGCAATCGCTCCGGTGAACGCTCCTTTTTCATGCCCGAATAACTCGCTTTCGAGAAGTCCAAGTGGGATTGCAGCGCAGTTCAACTTAACAAAGGACCGGCTCCGGCGGCCGCTCAAATTATGGATCGCGCGCGCGACCAGCTCTTTGCCGGTTCCTGTCTCGCCCATGATCAGCACGCTTGAATCCGTCGGCGCCACGATGGATACCAGGTCCAGCGCGGTCTTCAACGCAGGGCTATCTCCGACAATCTCTCCAAACTGGGCGCGAATCTCTTCTTCAAGATAAAGCCTATGTTTCGCCTCTTTGTCTCGATCCCTTATCGCTTTCTCATAATCCAACGCGTTCTCGACAGCTATGGCCACCTGGCCCGCGACCTGTTCAAGAAAGGTAATTTCCACCTGGTCGAAGGCTCTCTCTGAGCGGTTTAGAGCACTCAACACCCCAATCACACCATTCTTCGTGAGCAATGGAATGCTGCATCCCGACACCAGGCCTTCGTCCATCAAGCTCTGATAGATCCGTTGAGCTGCGCTGTTACCGGAACGTTCAGCATCGGAGCGAACGGACTCCAGGTTGTCAAAGTATTGAGTCTTGCCGGTCCGCACGACCTTGCTACAGAAGGAACCATCGTTAGGGATGATAGCCCCGTCACGCAGAGAGCCTCGCGCGCCAGGGTTGTACAGTGGAGTTACGCGCAATCCCCCGTTATCGCTATCGGGTAGAAGCAAAGCACAAAAATCACACCGGGTTACTCGCAACAAATCCGTAGACAACACCTCCACCAAACGACGCATGTCTAACTTCGATGCCATGCTGTTAGTAATCTCCAGAAGCAGATGCAACCGGTTCCGTTCAAGCCGCAATTGCTCTTCATTCAGGTGGCGCTCAATCGCAATTCCAGCAATGTGGCTGGCGTTTTCGATCAACTTCAGATCAGCTTCGTCAGGGCTGCGTACTTCCCGATAATGAATGGCGAACGTTCCAAGGGTTTGCCCCTCGCTGGTAAATAACGGCAGCGACCAGACCGCACGAATTCCGAACGGCAGAAGCCGATGCCGATAATGATCCCAGACAGGATCTTCGAGGATATCGCTCACATAGACTGGCTGCTTTCGGTAAACGGCGGTGCCGCAGGACCCGCCCTGGGGGCCAATCAACATGGACCCTGTCCCCTCGATAAATCCGGGAAGACCTGGCGCCGCGGCGCAATGAAGATGTCTTCCATCATCGTCCGGAAGCCAGATCGTGCACAATGTGCCGTCCCCGCGAGATTCGACCAATTGAGCGATGATCGTGAGCACCTCGGGCAGCGGAGATCCGGCAAGAATCAACTTTAAAATGTTGAGTACAGATTCACTGGAAAAAAGACCCATTTCGCCGAGTTCATCCTTTGCGTTCAATGCCGGCCGGGAGGATTGTGTCGTTGACTCCATTAGCTCTCCTTTCTCAACGCCACTCCGGAGCAGAAGAATGTCCCACTTGTGCGGAGGGTTTGATATTTCTATATAGTGTCAGATTGCACGATGAAACTCGTCAACACTCGCTTCGTCAGTGATGCTTCGTGCGGGCAATCCCCAGCATACGCTGCGATCCCCGGAACAACCACTCGACCGGCTGAGCCATAGACCATCTCCGCGACGAGGGTCGCGACCAATCTTCGCCAGTGTTGGCTATCCGTCACGTCTTCGTCACTCCGACCGCCGGCTCTCCGTGCCTCTTACAGAAGGAATCCCCGTCAGTTTAGAGCGTTTTCCCCATCGTCCCTCCTGAGTAAAGGCGTTTTGTTTTTGGCATTCCAGATGCACGACCTACCTCATCTCGCCATGGAGCATGAGAGCAGCCATCCCATGCAGGGTGACTGGAAAACAAATGGCTAAAGACATAACCGGCGCGGAAATGGAGGACTACCCGCAAATACTCCGCCGGGGTGACACATTGAATGCAGCCGACAGCCTGCGCTTGCACTGGCCCGAATACCTGATGGAAGCTACCGGGCTAGCCTTATATATGTTCTTTGTCTGCATATTTGCAGCTCTGCTACAACATCCTGCTTCTCCGGTTCGACATATGATTGCCAGTCCTGTCTTACGTCGAGCCCTCATGGGATTGGGCGTAGGAACGATGCTGGCTGCGATTATCATGACGCCGTGGGGCAAGCAGTCCGGTGGTCATTTCAATCCAGCCATCACCTTTACCTTTTATCGGCTGGGGAAGGTGAAGTTCTGGGATGCACTGTTTTACGCCATGGCACAGTTCTTTGGCGCGATGAGTGGTGTCTCAATCGCCGCCTACGTATTGAGAAGTATCGTGCAGAACGATACGATCCACTATGCAGTAACAGCGCCGGGCGTCTACGGAAGTCTGGTCGCATTTATTGCCGAACTGGTGATCTCGTTTACGCTGATGAGCACGATCCTGTTCGTATCCAATCACAAATCACTGGCACAATTTACACCCTATTTTGTGGGGGTACTGTACGCAACGTACATAACCTTCGAAACACCGTTGTCAGGGATGAGCATGAACCCCGCGCGAACGTTTGGGTCCGCATCCTATATCAGCTACTGGCACGCGCTTTGGATCTACTTCATCGCCCCTACACTAGGAATGTTGGCCGGAGCCAAGCTCTTCTTACTAGCTCGCGGGGGAGCCGCTCCCTGCTGTGCAAAGCTACATCACGCCAATAACAAACGCTGTATCTTCATCTGCGGATATGAAACAGCGAAGATCAGGAGTAACTCCATGCAATCCCGCAACTCATTGTCTCCGGAAAGTCGGCTATAAGATCTATTCCCTACAACACTGTCAGACCGCACTCTCCGTTGGGATACAGACCACTCACCACAAACCTGACTGCCGTAAGCAGACAAGGGGCATGGAGAAATGGAAACCGCTATGCGTTTTCCACCTCTGCACGCCCCTTGACGGCGGCTCTCTCGAATTACAAAAGATCAAGCGATACTAACAATCAAAGCTGACACATAGCCCTGTTCAGGATGCTATAGATCCAGGCGATAACAGCTAGTCTTTATGAGGATGCTGGGGCACAAAATCGTACGGCAGTACACGCAGCGATGGCTCTGAGAGCTGGAAATAATGTTTCATTCCGCCACCGTCGGCGTCGAGTTCGTAAACCAACCGATACTTGTAAATTCCCGGCTCCAGGTCTGGACGAACCATTCCCGCCCAATAGTAATAAGAGGGCGTGTAAGGGCTACGGATCTCGTCAGGACCTCCGTAGATCTTCAGGTCAGAACAGACCTGCGTTCCCAGGACCTCTTCGCCACCTTCGTCCAGAAAGACGATGTTGACGATACGGGCCATCGGCGGCCAGGTTTTATCCTGGCGCTGGTCCATATCCAAACAATAGATAAGCCAGTTCAGCACTTGTCCTTGCTTGCAGATGGTCTGCAGTTGGGGCGTTCCCTTGCCCTTACTGTGGGGGCTATTGTCCATCAGGAACGCACGCCCGTCGATCGACTTCGACGCAACAGTATTAGCGACATCAAGGGTTGTAACAACATTGAGCTGGGTCGAATTGAATTGACCAGGCAGTGGGTTATCCAAATTTTTATCATTCGGCGCCATGACTGGTTTCTCCTGTATCTGTTCCGCTGTAGTGGTCATTTAGGCGTTTCCTTTAATGAGTCTCGATCCGTGGTCACAGGTCATGCTGAACGAGTGAGAACCTACATTGAGAGTGATGGAATAAGGCAGATCATCCACGGCCTCTTTCACAGTTCCGAGCCAATAGACGATTGCGGTGCCGTCATAGGTGTAGCGCTTTACTTCACAGATATCCTGGGGAACATTGATCGCTGTAATGTCCGCATAGGCTTCGCATTCCATCGGTGTAACCGTCCAAAGGATCTGGTCACCCTTTTTAACTGCTGTTGCCAGTTTGTGAGTTCCCTGATTCAGGGAGCCTCCGCGGCGGTTGTCATCGTACAGGTAGCAATTCCCTGCAAGCGTGTTATCGTCGAGTGCGCCGACAACATCAATGATGGATTTCACGTTGATCATATTTAGTCTCCTTTGTTGCCATCACTTATGCTGCTGTTAGTTGCGGTACGAGCGGAAGTACACCAGGTCCATACCCAGTGAAGCCATTGGCGATAGTGCCGGCCGTGACGTTGATCTTTGCATTTACGACAAAAGTTTCAGGCTTCCACACCACAGGCTCGCCTTTCTTACCGACGGGGCGATGGACAAGCAAGTGGATCTGGTAGACATGAAGACCGGTCTTATGCGTATCCACGGTCGCACTCCAATACCAGCCTTCTGTGATGGCATCCGGAGACCCGTATTGAGCCGGGTAGAGCACTCCGTTGTCCACAGCAGGACCGGTGATGTCGGAGATCAATGGCGACAAATCCCCTGCGCTGACGGTGGTTTCTCCCTTCGAGACTCCAGCAGGATGCGCAAAAGCCATGGGGACCTCGTGATGACGTCCATCCTTACGCTCGAAGGTCGCGCACTCTTGCTGGTTCGCAATCTTCTCGTGACGGGCGACGATCTTCGCTACATTTGCAGGGGATGCCGTTTTAAGCTCGGCGAGGAGCTCATGAAATCTCGCAGCGCCATGATCTTTTCTCGCCGCAACCCGCAACACTGGATTCGGTGCGGCGGCGATTCCGTAGGGCAGCCAATTCATGACGGCTTCGCCGGCTATGGACCCATCAGGATTAAGAGCACCAACAATATTCGTTGTTAGATCCGTGGTTCCCTCACCAATAGATCCAAGTTTTTTCGTGTTGTCTAAGAGATAGACATTGTTCTCGACCCGGCGCTCTTCCAGCAGGGCGTCGACATCCACCAACAAGATGATTCCGTTTTGCATAGATTCCTCTTTTAGGGTTCGTTGTGCTAGTAGCGGATATTAGAGGACGCTGTCCGTCCTAACGGGGGCAGGAGCATACATCGTGGGAAAAGCGAGTTGTGGACCAGCGACGCTGATCATTTTTCCCGTTGTGCCGAATTGCAGATGAAGCGTATAGGGGTGCCCATAATTCGGAAGCATGCAGAGCGGTGCATAGCCCGTCCAGGTGCAGAGCCAGGGGGTCTCGCTACCTACGAGGCCTTGGCCTGCCTGAGCTCCATTTGACGAATTGGTTGTTGCGGTAGAACCTGCCTGCGGGGTCGCAGCGGCTCCGGTCTCCTGAGGGCCGAAGGTAATGCCACCGAGCCACACCGGTGTCTGGACATCCACTGGATACAGGTTCCACTGGATCAGTTGACCGGGATAGACTGCGGAAATTGCTTTATGGGTGCCTTTGCCAACGCTACCTGAAGGGCTGTCGTCATAGATAAAAACTGTTTTCTCGACAGGACTTCCGGTCATCATCGCAATGACATCGACGAATATCTGAATATTAAGCTTACTCACTGGGCATTTCCTTTCGCTGAAATCGTTTATGTGAATGGAACAATTTAGAGCCCGGATCCATCGTTGCCTGATACCACATCAACCAACAAAGGAACCTTACCGACCTCTGTCCGCACCAGATCTGGAGAGGAAGGAGCGATCAGCCGCAAGCCGAAGTTATATCCGGTGCGTCGTAACGACGCGTCGTTGGCTTCCAGGCTGTTGAATACGGAGAGAGAGCGGATCAGGCCATTGATCATGACCGGCGATGCACCTGCCGGACCAAGTCGCTGAGCCACTACCGGAAGCAGCTCAAGATAGGCGGGGGTAGCCACCAATAAGTGCAGCTCCTTCCGTTCCCGGTAGTTGATGAATTGAACCTCTGCCGCTACTTCATCAATATCGAGGATTCCCTGTTTTTGGAACTCCTGTGCGATGTTTTCGAACGCCTGCTTGACGTTGTACTGGGTATCGCCAATATGCATAAAATCGCCACTGCGTCCGACAAACTCGAACTGCGCCGTATTGAGCAAGGGTGTCGCGAGGTAGGGCCGGCGAATAACCCGGTCACCTATCTTGTAACGGAAGACCGGAGCCTCATTCGCGTGCAAACGTGTGACAACCAGCTCCCCTTCTTCCCCCTCCGCGACCCATCGGCCATCGGCATCGACAACCTCGATGAAGTGCAGTCCGGGCACCGCCGAAAGTAGATTGGAGTCCTCGCTAAGTTGCAACCCGATCGCTTCCGCCTGCGTAGCGGCAAAGTAGCTGAGAATAGCGATGTTGGGATAAGCGGTCTTCAAGTCGTCGCGGATCTTCTTCCGCAAGACACCACTGCCATAGAGCGCCACCCGGAAGCTATCACGCTCTTCAATGTCCAGGCCCTCCGCAAAGCTGGCAAGCAGGGCGATGCTCTGGGTGATGCCCATGATGGCTTTGGTGCCCGGATAGGACATCATGAGTCGATAGACTTCCGGACTCATGGGGCCCGCCCCGATGTAGTTCACGCCAGGGATCTTCTGCAGGACCCCTCCCACCATCGTTCCGCTGCTCCACATCTGGTAGTCGGCCAGTGTCGTCGCAACCCATCGCGGCCCACTCTCGCCCAGATGCCGAAGCATCATATGGCGGCCGATAAACTCTCCAGAAAGCTCGTAGGTGCTCTGTAACTCCTTCAGGGAGTACACCGTCTCAGACGGCTTGCCGGAACTAGTCCCACCGCTGGCTACAACCTCGAAGCCGCCGCGCTCGATAGGCACGACCATACCGGCCCGGTCCCCTGTAAAGAAATCACGGAAGGTCTCTTTATCAGTGAGCGGAATGGCTTGAAAGTCTTCGAAGCTGTGGATGCCTCCCGACAGACCGGCCGCGTCCATCCGTTCGCGCCATAAGGGATTGAGTCGCGCGATATTCACTAACTGGCGCAGGCGGCGCAACACAATCGTGTGTTGTATCTCGATCGGAAGACAATCGTAGGAGACTTGAGTGCGCTGCTCTATGTCTCGCAGCGCAGACAGAAATTGAGGAAGAGCCAGAACTGCTTCAATGGAATCCGGGGTTAGCTGATCGTCGGAGATAACCGAATTTGCAAGCTGCTCGTGTGCAGTATCGATTGGAGAGAGAGTAGCTTCGGTCATTATTGAGCCACCATCGTTCCGTCGAGGGCCTGTACGTCCCAGGACTTCATAATTTCTGCGGCCTTGCTCCGTATTTCAAATATCAAAGCAGCTATGTGGTCCATCTCTATTTCATGGTTCATCATGACAATGCGAAGCACGTTTCTACCCTCGATCTCTACTTTGGAAATAAAAAATCGCCCACCATCGCGAATAGCATCGCGCAGAGTAAGTTGCAGTTCACTTATCTGGGCGGAGTCGAATCCCTTGGGCCTGTATTCAAAGCACAAGATATTTGCCTCCGGTTCGTGGACAGTT
Organism: Granulicella mallensis; assembly: GCF_014203225.1. GTDB lineage: Bacteria > Acidobacteriota > Terriglobia > Terriglobales > Acidobacteriaceae > Granulicella > Granulicella mallensis_A. Next base: position 181,090 of record NZ_JACHIO010000012.1, read on the forward strand.
GCAAAATCCGGCAGGGACGAGAGATAGCTATAGGCATCCCAGGTGAGATCTACCAAATACTCCAGCTTTTGTGCGATAACTTGTGGCCCGAACATAGCCCAGATCAACCATAGGTTGAGAATCGCCGGACGCTTCGTGCATTCAAAGTTCTTCGCACCACTCTCAAATCGCGTCATGGAATTCTCGTGATGATCAAAGACGTAGCTGGCCTCTTGCGAAAAGGCGCCGCGTGCCTTCGACCGGTCACGATAGAACAAGAGCGTGCAGAGGGCTGGGACAAACAAGGTCTTGTGCGCATCAATGCAGAAGGAGTCTGCTCGTTCGATTCCACGCAGCCTGGGTCTGAGTCGCTCCGATAGCAGAAAAGCGCCACAGTGTGCCGCATCTACGTGGAGCCATATGCCATGTTCTTCTGCAAAATCAGCCAGTTCTTCGAGGGGATCGATGGCCCCAACGGGTGTAGTACCCGCCGAGATAACCAGGCAGAAAATGTCTTTGCCTTCCGCAAGCGCTTCCTTGAGGATAGGGACCGCTCTACGAACACAGATCTGGCGGCGATCGTTGAGTGGCAGACGGATGATATTGTCCTGGCCAATTCCAATGATTCCAGGGACCCGGCATACGCTGTAGTGGATGTCATCACTTACTGCGATAGCAGGAGTACCGTTTCGCCGCGTAACACCGGTCTTCCAACTGGCATACAGGCGGTCGTTCCGTGCAGCGAGAACCGCCGTAAGGTTTGCCAGAGAACCACCTGACGTCGTGATCATGTCGCAGGTATCGGGATCCCATCCGATGCGACGGGCAAACTCTTCCGCGATGATCTTATCGGCGACATTGGCAAGCTGCCCGGCCTCATAAAACGAAGCAGGCTGTGGCGAAATGGCCGTGATCATATCGAAGACCGCAGCTACAGGGAAGACAGAAGAAAACTGCCGTGCCATATAGCCGGTAGATCCGACCTTAATGCTGGTTCGGAAGTACAGGTCGATAATCTTGGAGAATCGCTCAGGATCGAAGGGAGCGTCAGATCCGCTATGAGCGGTCATGAGTCCACGCGCTTCAGACATCAAGTCTTCAGGCTGTTCGAGCGTAACGCCTTCTATTTTTTTCCGGCGCAGCAACTCGCTGATCTTTTCAATCGCAACTTGAGCGGAGAGATCGAACGTGGATGGTGAGAAGGCGCACCGGAAATTTTCGGCGCAAGAATTCTGCCCATTAAGAATGGGCTCTTCCTTTTGGAACAACATCGTACATCTCCTTACCTGACGTAACAGTGCTCAGCGGTTGCGATTTACGACCAACGGGAGACCCAACTCGTACTACTTACATCAATTGCTGTGATCAGGTTGACTCACCACAGGCAATAGCTGATGAAGGAATGATTAAAAAGCTACAACAGAATCGTTAAAATGATCAATCCTCACCACGAAGTTTCAATCGGTAAATTGACTGGGGAAAATTTCATTTAATAACTTTTTCGCCCCTGATGTCGGGAGTTCTTTCTACTTGCAAATATCGGTTTGCCCTATCGCTGCGGATGAGCTCGCACTGAAACAAAAGAAACCAGCTCTTCTGCATGGTCGACACAAAGTTTCATTCCTGAAGCATTTTTTTTGAAAATTAAAAACGTCATTAATTTTTTAAACACAGTATTTTAAATATTCCGAAAGGTGTAGTTACCGCGCATTGCCCAGTAGATCACGAAAATTACCACGTAGAGGGCGATATATTCTCTACGTGGTAATTTTTAGAAAAAATAATTAAATATATTCGTGTATTTCGCGGCTGTTACTAACCGAACAAAGTTGGCTGAGCTACTCGGTCAACGTGCGACTCAGACAGGGATCTTTTGGCTGCTATCCCACGTGCAGGTCTAGCGTTGCCTTCCAAGTCCAGCAAGCGCGCTTTCCTATCAAGGCCGCCTGCGAACCCTGTTAGTTTGCCGGATGATCCAATCACACGATGGCATGGAACAATGATAGAGATCGGATTTCTGCCATTGGCGGCGCCAACTGCTCGTGTTGCTTTAGGATTCCCTAACTGTTTCGCAAGTTGGCCGTAACTCCGCGTCTCGCCGAAGGGTATAGCCAGAAGAGCTTCCCAGACATTCTTCTGGAACCGAGTGCCTCTCATATCAAGCGGAAGCGAAAATGACTTTCGTTTTCCCCTAAAGTATTCACCCAACTGGCTCTCTGTTTCGAGAAGGATAGGATGTTTCTCATCCTCCGCAAGTTTTCCCAAACGTACTCGGCGCGGATTGTTGTTCTCCCAAAGAATGGCAACGAGTCCTTTATCGCTCGCTACAAGCTTTAACTTTCCGACGAGAGAATCGATGATTTTGTAGACCATAGTCATTGCCTTTTTCTATGATGACGCGAAGGCCAACAAGATGCATCTCACTCTACAGAGAGTAATGCAGAGGGCTTCAAGAGTAAGCTTGTGCTTGTGAAGCACCAACCGCAAAATATAAGACGAGGTCAATGATGAACAATGATCCTTCACAGAAATTAATGGGCCGGTTCAAGATCGAGCGCGAGGGCCAGATCTCCTACCTTGCCTATGAGATCGACGGCCATAAATCAATATCGCTTTTGCATACCAAAGTGGCTCCTGCACTTCGAAGTCGCGGTATCGCCACAGAGCTTGCCCAAATGGCGTTTGAATATGCAAAGGAGAACCACTTGAAGGTCGAAATCATTTGTCCGTTTGTCTATCACTTTCTCAATAAACATCCTGAGTACAAACCGCTTGTCCGAACCTCCTCTGCCTACAATCCTGCGGCTTCAACCAACTCCCGGTAAGCAGTGACCAAATTTTCAAGAGTGAAGGCACGGTTAAGTCCGCTGGGGTTCGGTAGCACCCATACCTTGGCACCGCCAAAACGCATAGACTGCTGCCCCCACGGAAGCTCCCGCTGATTAAAGATCGCCGAACACGCTGGCTTTCCCAGAAAGGCAATGTAACGTGGACCATACTGCCGGATCTTCCGCTCCAGTTCAGGACGCGCGTCAATAAAATCACTTTTCCTCAGATCGTTGGCACAGACCGTGGGCCTTTCTACAGCGGAAGTGAGCCCACAGCGATAGTCAAGCAACGAACAGGCATGTTCAGGCAGTATTTGTTTCGGCGTGAATCCCGAAAGATGAAGAACACACCAGAAGCGATTGCTGCGGCCAGCGAAATGGTATCCAAGTACAGCCGAACGCAGACCGGGATTGATTCCGCAGAAGACTACGCTCAAACCATTTGCGAGGATATCAGGGAGACCCTGAATGGGATTTTCAGCTGGCATGGTTTGACGATTCATCACACTTGTACCTTGCCGTAAGGATGCGGCGGCTAATCTATTCTCAGCGCTCCTGGGCATGAAGATGTCCTTTTCCGGCATCTCCATGATGCTGCAGTTTTAGACAAAGCGGCCAAACATCTCGTTGAGTTGTCGATTAAGAGACCCGCCTGCCAATCCATTGAAGGAGCCGTCCCTCAACTGTTTCGCCGCCGCTAATGTCGCGCCCCATGAAATCTGCGCGAGAGCGCCACCCACGCTGATCCTTCGCACGCCGAGATCGGCATACTCCGCAAGGGTAGTACCTGGTCCTACCACCAGAATATTGACCGGCTTAGGTGCCACTGCTTTCACGAGCGCGATGACGTCCTCCTTCGTGCTCAGGGCCGGCATGCCCAGACCCGGCGCATAGAGGCAATCGGCGCCAGCATCGGCCAGCGCAACCAGCTTATCGATCGCAACGGAGACAGATCCCCCAATCAACAGTCCCTCCGTGCGGCCCACTAACAGTACGTCTTCACCTGTTTTATCGATGGCGGCACGTGCGGCACGAATCCGTTCCACGGCGAGAGACGTTTCGTAGAGCTTATTTACATCGCCAACGACCCGGTCCTCAATAGACAATCCCGCCACACCGCTTTTTACCGCGAGTGTGACATTCGCCGCTACATCCTGGAGATCGGCAGCAAAACCGGATTCGAAATCGGCGTTCACCGGCAAATCGACAGCGCCGCTGACGGCAGTCAGATGTTGCAAAACATCGCCAAGTGTCACCGCGTAGTCTGGTCTACCTATGGTCCATGCAAACCCTGTGCTGGTGGTAGCCAGAGCGGCAAACCCCAGGTCCTGGAATATCCTGGCACTTCCTATATCCCAGGGGTTCGGAAGAACAAAGCAGCCCTGTTGATGAAGAGCACGAAATGCAGCGCGTTTTTCAACGAGAGTTCTAGACATCAAAGACCTCCTGGTTACAAAAGGTAAATCCTGTTTCAGGATTTGACAGCCCTGATAGCTGTCGGTGGACCACAATGTCTCAAGACCTGAAGATAGGGCTGTCTCTTTTTACTCCCATGGTTTTAAAAAGTGCTCGTACTTCTCCATGTCGACATGCTTGCCAGAAAACTTGATACCTTCCATCTGCAGGCGCAGTCGTTGCTCAGCCGTACCCTCACCGCGCACCTTGATCTCTCCGCCCACACCTACCACACGATGCCAAGGTAAAGCGTCTGGGTCTATCCGCAGCAACCGCGCCACCGCGCGATGGTAGAGAGGATATCCTGCCGCAGCCGCGACCTTTCCATAGGTACTCACTTTGCCTTTGGGAATAGAACGGATGACGCGACGGAACGCGGCATCGCGATCGTCGTTCGGCCTCATCCCGGACTTGATGAGTTGCCTCTTCAGCTTGTTCCTATCGACAGGTTCGATTCCAAATGTCGGCATGGAAACGATTATTCTACTTTCAAGCGCCTCTTGACGAGACCATCTATCGATAACGGTCCTGAACCACCCAGGACGAGTGTCGCGAGGCAAGCGAGATAGAGCAAGTCGCACTCATAACCCGGCGGCCCGAACTGAGCGCCAGCAGCAGTCACAGCCTTAATCTTGATGGAGCTAAAACCGTAGGGCAGATGCACCGTAAAAACAGCTACCAGTAGAACCACGGCCATCGGTAAGCTGGCGAGCGGCACAAATGCGCCCAGAAGAACAGCCAGGCCGCCGAACAATTCGATCAGAATCGTGAGCCAGGCCATAAGATGTGGACTCGGCACACCAAGAGCATGCAGAATCACGGCAAAGGCTTCAGGGCCTTTGGTCAACTTTGCGTAACCGTGCTGCATAAAACCGTAGCCAACGATCAGTCGTATGGGAATGGGTGCCCAGCGGTTGAGAGGATATCGATAGAGCGAGTCAAAGTAGCCAAAGAGTGACGCTTTATCACGGTTTGATGTTTCACTCTGATTGTTCATGCTGGATCAACTCTCCTGTTAAAGGGCGCGATGCCGCAGACATTCTGAAAGGAAACACACACCAACGCATACTGTTAGAGTCTCCTGGGCGCGATAGGTTACGTTCGAACATCAAACCACGGTTCCCCCCGGAGACGGACACCTCTTCGTTCCACATGTCATGGCAGCGCGACAGCCGTTGCTCCATCGGAATAAGATGAAACACGCAATTTGCAGGTAAAGGGGATGAATAGATGAGTGCAGGCAGTGGAATGGACCGGCGGTCGTTCTTGCAGACAATAGGCTCGGTGGGACTCATGGGAGCCTTGCCGGAATCGGCCTTCGCAGCGCATACCGGAAGTGGACATATCGTGCATGAGATCGCACAGCCATCGCAGGAGACGGAGGCGAAACCCAGCCACACCATTCGCTTCGCCGTATGCGGCATGAGCCACGACCACATCTACGGAATGATCGGCGCCATCCAACGCGGCGGTGGTGTCATGGTGGCGGCCTATGGCTCAGAACCGGATAAGATTGCCACGTTCCGCAAGCGCTTCCCCGACGTCAAAGTCGCCTCTTCGGAAGAGGAGATCCTGAACGATCAGTCGATCCAGTTGGTTATGAGCTCGAAGATCGCCAGCGAGCGTGCCGCCCTTGGCATCAAAGTAATGAAGCACGGCAAGGATTACCTGAGCGACAAACCCGGCATCACGACACTGGAGCAGCTTGCCGAAGTTCGGAAGACCATCGCCGAAACCAAGCGCATCTACGGCATCATGTACAGCGAGCTGCTGGAGGTGAAAGCAGCGGTCAAGGCTGGAGAATTGGTCCAGGCAGGAGCGATCGGCCGCGTCATCCAGACCATCAACATTGCGCCGCACCAGATCATGCAGAAGGTCGGCGACAACGGCGGCGGAGCACCCCGCCCCGACTGGTTCTGGAACCCCGATCAGTACGGCGGCATTCTCTGCGATATCGGCTCGCACCAGGTGGATCAATTTCTCTACTACACAGGATCGACGAAGGCTGAAATCGTCGAGTCGCAGATCGCCAATATCGCGCACCCGGAGCACCCGCGCTTCCAGGACTTCGGAGACATGGTTCTGCGCGGCAATAAGGGGTTCGGCTACGTTCGGCTGGACTGGTTCACGCCCGACGCGCTCGGAACCTGGGGTGACGGAAGACTCTTCATCCTCGGCACGCAAGGGTATATCGAGGTGCGTAAGTACACCGACGTCGCCGTCAAACCCCAGGGCAACAACCTCTTTATCGTGGACGGAAAGCAATCGCGCTACATCGACTGCAACAACATCGATCTGCCCTTCGGCCCCCAGTTTGTCGCGGATATCGTCAACCGCACGCACACGGCGCAGGACCAGGAACAGGCTCTCTTAGCCGCAGAATTGGTCATCACCGCGCAGAAGAACGCCAAGTTCGTACATATGAACGCCTAAGACGAGATCACAAAGAGAGGCCGGAAGCGTAGACCATGCGCTATCCGGCCTTCTTCCTTTCCATCAATCTCAAGCGCGCGACATCTTTCCTTTCTGTACAACCGCTTGACAAGCGCAACCCGGCCTAGATATACCGCAGGAGACGGCTTTATCCTGGCCGAGCGATTTCATACCCATGCCACCCACCTTTTCTTCTCCTTCTCGCCGCCAGTTTTTGAAGTCTCTCGCCGCAACCGCGGCCATCGCACAGGGAACTATTCCCTTGCGCGCGTCCCTCTTGAGCGCATCCATTGTGCGGCCCTTCCTTGCTGCGGCGGATGCCTCGTCCACCTCGCTCAAACTGGACCAGCCCTGGGAGTACTATCAGGGCCCGCTGGCCGGTCCCTGGGCGGTCTGGCACGGAGACGAGATTGCCGTGTGGGAGAAGGTCTCTCTCCCGCACTGTTTCAATCACTATGACGCCTGCGATCCCGACACACCGTATTACCGCGGCCATGGCTGGTATCGCACCCACATTCCAGCCACGAATCCCCTGAAGAACGGCCGCACCCTGCTGCACTTTGAAGGCGCCGGCCAAACCTCTCAGGTCTACATCGGCACCAAGCTCATAGGGACGCATGTAGGCGGCTATGACGAGTTCGTCTACGACATCACCGAAGCTCTCGCCACCGCCACGCCGGTCCCCGGAGCAGCTACCAAAGGCAAAGAGAGCGGCATTGCACTCGCCGTCCTATGCGACAACTCTCAGGACCTCGAACGCTCGCCCTCGGACCTCAGCGACTTCAGCCTCTATGGCGGACTCTATCGCCATGTGCACCTCGTCTATGCCCCTGCGGTATCGTTCGAATCACTCCACATCACACCGACAGTAGCTCTCGGCGCTCCAACCAAAGTCGCTCTAAAAGGCCGCCTGCACAACCCAACGAATCTCTCCGGCAAGACCACCCTTGCCATCCGAGTAAACGACGCCGACGGCAAGGTAGTCCATCAGGCGACAAAGGCCCTTGCGATGTGGAACGACGAGACAGAGATTGCCTCCTTCGAGATCACCGCACCGAAGCTCTGGTCGCCAAAGACGCCGCACCTGTACACCTGCAGCGTCAAGCTCAGCAGCGAGTACGGCGACAGTGAGATGACGGAGCGCTTCGGCCTCAAGCACACGGAATGGGTCGACCACGGGCCCTTCAAGTTGAACGGCGAACGTCTTCTGCTGCGCGGCACGCAGCGTCACATGGACCACGCCGGTTATGCGGCCGCGCAGCCTGACGACCTCGTCCGCAAGGAGATGGAGCTGGTCAAGAAGATGGGCGCCAACTTCATCCGTCTCGGGCACTATCAGCAGACCAGCCAGGTGCTCGACCTCTGCGACGAACTCGGCATCCTCGTCTGGGAAGAAGCACCATGGTGCCGCGCCGGTATTGGCGATGAGCAGTGGAAGCAGCAGACACGCACGATGCTCGCGCACCTGATCGACCAGCACTACAACCATCCCTCCATTCTGATGTGGGGCTTAGGCAATGAAGATGACTGGCCTAATGAATATCCCACGCTCGATCAGCAGGCCATCCGCGGCTTCATGCAGGAGATGAACGAGCTCGCGCACAGCCTCGATCCCACGCGCGTCACCTCCTTCCGCCGCTGTGACTTCGCACGCGATATCCCAGACGTATACTCGCCCTCCATCTGGGCAGGCTGGTATCGCGGCGTCTATACCGAATATCAGCAGTCGCTCGAGACGGAACGCGAACGCGTCAAACACTTCATCCACATCGAATGGGGCGCGGACAGCCACGCACGCCGCCACTCCGAAAACCCCGACGCCTCCCTCGCCAGGATCGCCACCGGCACAGGCACTGATGAGCGCGGCCTCGACTACCTGCCCACCGGCGGCGCGCCGCGCATCTCCAAGGATGGCGACTGGTCCGAGAGCTACGCCTGCAATCTCTTCGACTGGCACCTCAAGGTGCAGGAGACACTGCCCTGGTTTACCGGCTCCGCGCAATGGATCTTCAAGGACTTCACCACGCCGTTGCGCGCGGAGAATCCTGTTCCTCGCATCAACCAGAAGGGCCTGCTCGAACGCGATATGACGTTGAAGGAAGGCTACTTCGTCTTCCAGTCCTTTTGGAGCGAAGAGCCGATGGTGCATCTCTACGGCCACTCATGGCCGGTGCGCTGGGGTGCGGAAGGCGAGCAGCGCATGGTGAAGGTCTACTCCAATTGCCCGTCCGCCGAGCTCTTCGTCAACGGCAAATCCGTGGGTACCAAGCAACGTGACAGCCAGAACTTTCCCGCCGCCGGCCTGCGCTGGATGGCTAACTTCGTGCCCGGCAAGAACCATCTGCGCGTCGTCGCGAAGAAAAATGGCATCACCCTCACCGACGAGATCGAGTTCGAGTACCAAACCGCCAAGTGGGGCAAACCCGCAAAGCTGGTGCTGCGTGAGCTTGCGCGCGAAGGGGGCAAGGCCACCGTCGAAGCCACCTTGCTCGATGCCAACGGCGTGCTCTGCCTCGACTCGCATGCCATCGTTCACTACACTCTCGCGGGCAGCGGCAAGCTGATCGACAACCTCGGCACCTCCACCGGCTCCCGCGTCGTGCAGATGTACAACGGGCGCTCCCAGATCAGCCTTCAGCGCAACAACGGAGCCAACACAGTGGGGGTCGTCACCGAAGGCGTACCAGCCGCCTTTGTCTCCATCGTCTGAAGCACTAGCTCATCCCTCGTAGCTCGTCACCTCATAGCTCGTAGCTGCCCCCCTCAGCTCACCAGGAGCCACCATGATCGACCGCCGCCGCTTCACTCTCTCCGCCGCCGCACTGGCACTCACACCCCAGCTGCGTGCCCTCGCACCCACAGCGGCTCCTCTGATCACCGCAAAAGAGGTGGCCCGCATCGACCACGACCGTGTTCTGCGCGCCGCAAATGAGTACCTTCCGCAACCGCCAATCACTCTCACTGCGTCACACTCGCCACGCAGCGCCGGCGGCCCGCACGACTACTTCTCCGAGGGCGACTACTGGTGGCCGGACCCGAAGAACCCCGGCGGCCCCTACATCCGCCGCGACGGCCTCTCCAACCCCCAGAACTTCAACGACCATCGTGAAGCCCTCATTCGCCTGAGCCTGCACGTCCCCGCGCTGACAGCCGCCTGGCTGCTCACCAAAGACACTCGCTACGCCAAACATGCCGCACTCCATCTGCGTGCTTGGTTCCTCGATCCGACGACGAAGATGAACCCCAACCTGCAATATGCGCAGGCGATCTTCGGAGTCAGCCCCGGCCGTGGCACTGGCATCATCGACACGCTGCATCTCATCGAGGTTACGCGCGCGATGCGGCACCTCGAGAAGGCCAACGTCCTCACACCTGCGGAGATCCAGGGTCTGCACGAGTGGTTCGCGCAATATCTCGACTGGATGAGCACCTCCAAAAACGGCATTGAGGAAGAACTGGCCAAGAACAATCACGGCACCTGCTGGGTCGCGCAGGCTGCGGCATTCGCCGTCTACATCGGCAATCAGGATGCGATCGCACTCTGCCGCAAGCGCTTCAAAGAAAACCTGATGCCCGACCAGCTCGCGCCCAACGGCAGCTTCCCGCTGGAGCTGGCACGCACCAAGCCTTATAGTTATTCGCTCTTCGACCTCGACGTAACAGCCATCCTCTGCCAGCTCATCTCCACGAACGACGGCTCGGCCAACGACCTCTGGCAGTTCGCTCTGCCCAATGGCAATCGCTATAAGAAGGCCGTCGACTTCATGTTCCCGTTCATCCAGGACAAGAGCAAGTGGCCCTACCCCAAGGACGTGGAGTACTTCGACGACATGCCCAACCGCCAGCCCAGCCTGCTCTTCGCTGGCCTTGCCTACAACGAGCAGAAGTTTATTGCCCTCTGGCGCACGCTCCCGCCAGACCCGAAGACCGCGGAGATCATCCGCAACTTCCCTGTTCGGCAGCCGCTGCTATGGGTGACAACGGTGTAAACCAAAACCAGGATATATGTCCCCGATCTTCTTGTTCAATCCCTCCACAGAAACGTCATCCTGAGCGGAGCACCTCGCGCTTTTTGCGAGGTGCGCAGTCGAAGGACCCCGAGGGGACTTGATCTCGCCCATACCGTCGGGACCTTTTCCACCACAGAAGTCCAGGCTCAGGCGCTTGAGGTAGAAAAGTTCCGGAGAGCTTGGGCAGGGATTATAGCCCTCGGGGTCCTTCGACTCCGCGTCCCAAAAACGGGACGCTCCGCTCAGGATGACGCTTTAGTGGCGAGATAGAACGATATTAAAGACTACGAATAAACCAATTGAGGTATGGCTAACTGAAGCCATACCTCAAGCACCTACTCCTGCCGAAACCTATACCCGACATAATTCTCAGTAAGAAGATACTGCGGCGCAGCAGGATCATCCTCGATCTTCTTCCGCAACTGGCTAATGTAGGTCCGCAGATACTCCCGCTCGCCGCCATACTCCGACCCCCAGATCGTCTTCAACAGACGATTATGCGCGAGCGGCTTTCCCGCATGCTGCATCAGCAGATGCAGCAGCTCGAACTCCTTGGGCGTCATGTGCAACTCTTCATCGCGCTTCGTAACGCGATGCGTAACCGGATCGATTGCCACATCGCCAATCTGTATCGCGCGTGTATCTTCTCCTACCGGAGTGCGCACCCGGCGAACAGCCGCGCGAATGCGTGCTGCCAGCTCAGACAACTGGAAGGGCTTGGTGACATAGTCGTCAGCACCGGCGTCCAGTGCGAGCACTTTATCTTCTTCCTTGTCGCGAACGGTCAACACGATAATAGGCAGCCGGGGATAGGCTTCCCGCATCTTGTGACAGGTTGCCATGCCTCCGATACCCGGCATATTCAGATCGAGCAGCACGACGTCATAAGCGGTCTTGCGCAGCTCCAGCAGACCGTTCTCTCCATTGGAGGCATCGGCCACAGTAAATCCAAGGGCCTGCAGTGTGCTGTGCAAACTGTGCCTTAGAGCAGAATCATCTTCAACGATTAATACCGAGCCTTGTGTCACTGGCTTCTCCTTTATGCAGATAACGAAATAGAAAGACCTTTAGCGGGGAGCGAGATAGAGAAGGTAGTTCCCGTATCGCGCTCGCTCTCCACCCATAGCTCACCACCATGCGCTTCGACCGCTCGCAATGCGACGGAAAGCCCAATTCCCGTCCCAGGTGCCCGATGCTCCACATCCTGGCTGCGATAGAAGCGCCGGAAGATCAAAGCCCGTTCTTCCACTGGAATGTACGAGCCGTCATTGTGAATCGAAAGAATCACGGAGCCTCCATCCGCCTTCGCGGACAACTCAATGGCAGAGGCTGCCGGGCTATACTTCAGCGCGTTCTCGAGAATCTGGGCCAGGGCCATACTGAGCAACTCACGATCCCCTTCAATAGCCAGCCCCTCTTCAAAGTGCGTATGAAGCCGCTCGGTATCGAACTCGGAGCCCAGCTCTTCGATCGTCGCCTGCAGCAGCGCACGCAACTCCAGTGGCTTTCGGTGCAGCTTCATCTCACCAACATCAAGCCTGGAGGTACGAAGCAACTTATTGGTAAGGCTCGACAGCCGGGACGCCTGCCCTTCGATGAGATCGACGAGTTCGATCTGGACCGGCGTAAGTCCGCCGATCTCGGACAGTCCCGCACTCGAAATGGCAATCGTCGTCAGCGGTGTCTTCACCGCGTGCGCCAGCCCATCGAGCACCGCCGAACGAAGCTGTTCGGAGAGCTTTTCAGACTCGGCCACAACCTCTGCTTTGAGCGCGCGAGCCCTTTCCAGCGCGGAGGCCATCAGCGTGCCGATCGCGCTGGCCATCAGCGGATCGATCAAGTCTCCACGCAACAGCACCGCCCCGACCGGGCGTGTTCCGGAACGCAGCACACGAATCGCTTCTTTCCTGCTTTCGGAATCGACATCCCGGTCTGCCAACAAGGCCGCTCTCAGAGACTCGGAGGCCCCTTCGGCATCGCCAGTCCAGGCAAAGCGTTCTCCATGAGCCTCCCAGAGACCGACACCGTCAAGATGAAAGCACTGCTGCACCAGCATGCTGAGATGGATGCCGACGGACTCTCTCCAGTCCAGGAGCAACATGCGTTGCAATAACTCATAGAGCGCCAATTGCTGCTCATCGTGACGCTGTAAGGCCCGGTCCGTCCGCCTCACCGTATGGGAAAGATAGCTTACCAGCAGCGACACGCAGATGAATGTGGCGAGGGCCGTGATGTTCTCTGGCGAGGCGACGCGAAGCGTAAAGAGCGGCTCCGAAAAAAACAGGTCCAGGCTCACCGTAGCGCAGATCGATACCACCATGGCTGCGCGAAACCCGACTCGCCACGCCACCAGGAGCGTCAGCAGCATATAGAGCGGAATCATGGTCGCGAGACCCAACGTATGCCGAACGTTGATAGCCCCGAACGCAACAACCAATACGCAGGCTGCGAGTGTGGCAATGACGGATCTGAGGCGAACGGACAAAGTATCTCCTCTATAAGGATAGATAAATATGCCTAAAGAAGGCATGAAGCTGTTATTCGGCGATCTTCATCAGCTCACCCCTGCAAATCATCCTCCGGATAGCAAAACAAAATGGCGAAGCCCCTAGGCTTCGCCATTTTATGCTTCGGTAACGAACCACGTCAGAAACTCAACTGCAACGACATCTGAATCTGGCGCGCGCTGCCGATGGTGTGGGTGACAGAACCGAGACTAAAGGGGCAATTATAGAAACCCGTGTTGCTGGCATTGCAGGATGTAGGTAGAACCGGGGTCCCAGCGACCGGGAATCCATTGTAGTTCTGGTTCTGCGACACCTCGTTGCCAGGAACATCGAAGCTGCTGGTGTTGGTGAGGTTGTAGACATCGAACGTGTACTTGAGGCTGTAACGATCCGTAATGCTGGTGACCTTGACCAGGGAGGCGTCCGCGCGCTTCTGAAAGGCCTGGCGGAAGATATTGCGTTGTCCGGTAGTGAAGTTCGTTTCGTAAGGATCGGAGGCGGGGATAGCACCATTCAACCCTCCTGCGGGCAGTACCGGGATAGCGAAGCAGGAGGTCTTGAGAGCAAAGTCTCCAAACGCTCCGGAGAGACCGGTCTTGGCATTCTTCGGCGTACAGCCAGGAGCCAGCGGCACAATGGGGTTGGTAATGCCGTCGCTGACACCGTAGTAAACACTGCCGATGGCACCGCTGAAATCGATGACGCTATAGGGCTGGCCGCTCTGTAGCACGGTAAGGCCGACCAGCGACCAGCCATTTTCCAGGTAGCCTTTAGCAGTGAACTTGGTAGCAAAATCCGGCAGCTTGTAAACGTAATTGAAGTTGATGACATGGGTGCGGTCAAAGTCGGACGAAGCGTATCCGTCCCGCAGGTTGAGTGGGTTATTGCCGTTATAGAAGAGCCCCAGGCCGCTCTGTTCGTCGAGCGCGTGGGAGTAGGTGTAAGACGCAGCGACCTGCAGGCCGTGGCTCATGCGCTTTTCAATGTGGGCCGTCAGCGCGTTATAGGCATCGACGCCAGCGGCCTTATAGTCGATCGATTCCGCCGCGTAGCCGATATAAGGAACGCGATGGTCGACGTTGCCTCCCTCATAATCGGTGTCGTAGCTGCTGCCATTATTCAGCGTAGCTCCGCCTACGTTGTAACCGTAGGAGAGGGTTTCACCATGAATGGGGCTAGTAGGCGAGGCAATTCCCGGCTGGTTGAACGGAACAGGAATGACCTGATGGCGCCCAAGATTGCCAACGTAGCCAAGCTCGATAGCCAGATCGTTGCGTGGCTGCCATTGAACGTCCAGCGTGTAGTTATAGGTATAGGGCAGCTTGTTGCCACGATCATAAACGCCCAGCGAGATAGGCCGCCCTCCGTTGTTAATCTCCCCCAGGTTCGGCAGGTACTTACTCAGGTCAGAGGCCTTGGGATTGGAAGGGGCCGCGGACTGAACATTCGTATAAGGATTAGCCAGGTTACCGGTTGCCGCCGTAGGCGTCTGGTTCGGAGGGGAGAAGGGATCGTTCGTATTACCCGGCCCCAGGTTATTCGCGCCGCAGGTAGGAATGTAACCGTCGTAGAGAGTATTGTTCGGGCAGCTCTGCGCAGTTACAAAAGGCAACTGCTGATTGACGCCGAAGGGGCCACCCGTAACGGTGCCGATCGCATATCCAGGCGAGAAGTAGCTGAACAGCTCGCCACGGTCGTAGTACATGCCAAAGCCGCTACGAATAACGACTTTGTTATGGAACATCTCGGGCTGCCAGGCTGCCCCGATACGCGGACCAATCCCCCATTGGCGGCCAGTAAGAGTCGTTGGACTTACGCCTGAAGTACCGTTCGCATTGTTACCGGCGATGATGAAGCCGGGCTGCGTGATCACGTCCGCTACCGCGTTGTACTGATAGGCGTTCGGATCGTTGGGATGGCTGGCATCGGGGAAATCGAAGTTGAAGATGCGCCCCTGCTTCTCCGTTAGTCCACCGTCCCAATCGTAGCGCACACCGGCCGTCAAGCTGAGAGTCGGCGTGACCTGGAACTTGTCCTGCACGTAGCTTCCGATCTGGTTCGCCCGATAGTAACGGCTGGCATCGCCCTGCAGAAAAGAGCTGACATAGAAGCTCGTAGAAGAGCTGCCAGGAGTGACGTAGCCCTGCGCAAACGCACTCAGGTCATCCGTGGCGACGGTACCTGTACCCGTACGCTTGTCGATGGTGTTGAGTTGGGTATAGCTGTAGCTGGTTCCGAAGCTGACCGTGTGTTTGCCGATCGTCCAGATCGCGTTACCGGTAGGCTGCAAGCGGTTCTGAAAGACACCCGTGTTCGACGATTGCCCTTCCGCATTGGGACCGATGTTCAGGATGCCCGTGCCGGAGAGACCGGCGTTGGCTGCAGCGCTGCCCAATACATTCACGATCGAAACACCGGGAAAGTAGTTCGAACCAAATTCGTTGATGGAGACATTACCCTCCGAACCGCCGGGGATAGCGCTCGGACCGAAGGGCTGCTCGTTGTCGCCCCAGGTCTTCTCGCGCAGAAAACCCAGTGTCTCTGTCGTACTCAGGTTGGACTTCACCAGGTAGGTGTTGACGATGGAGAAGACCTGCGCGCCGGAGTCGAGGTGCTCGGTGAAGCCGGGAACATTGGAGTAGGAATAGGGCGCGAGCGTGGGATCGTGCTGATAGTAGTACTTCAGCGCGATCGTGTCCTTGGTCGTGGCGTTGTAGTCGAGGTTCGCGACCAGCATGTCCGCCTTGAAGCGGCCGGTTCCCGGCAAGAAGGCGTTGAAGGGATGCGTCGGAGACAGACTTGCCGATCCGGTGTCATTGGGGATGAGCCACTTACCAGGCTCTCCGGGCAATGCGGGCGAGTTGAAAAGAGCCAGGGCTGTCCGATCGATATTGCCGGCACTAAGAGTCTGGTTGGCATCTGGAAATTGTGCGTTCACGATGCTTGCAAAGCCTGAGGCGCTGCGAGTGCTGTCGGAGAGCCCGACAGGGACGTTCATGAAGGAGTCGCCGATCTCCTGATCGGAGACATGCAGATGCTGGTAGGAGAGAAAGCCGAAGAGCTTGTCCTTGAGGATGGGACCACCGAACGTACCGCCGACAAGATAGCGGTGCAGCTCGGGGTTCTTCAGGTTGTCGGGAACATCCATATCGTTCTTGAAGAAGAAGGGAGCGGCATTGATCCAGTTCGTGCCGCGACGGCCATAGAGCGTGCCGTGATAGGTGTTCGTGCCGGAGGCGGTGCTCAGGTCGATGTGCGCACCGGAGGTAGAACCCTGCTGCGCGTCGTACATCGAAGCGTTGACACGAACCTCCGCGATTGTCTCAGGAGCCGGAGTAGGAATAGCATTACCGATCGAAAGGTAGATAGAGGCTGCGGATTGAATGACGCCAGCCGCGCCATTGCTGGTAGAAACGCCCGTGCTGTTGATCACGCGAGCCGAACCCACCTGGCTGGTGCTCTTGCCGTTGAACAGGCTGCTGGCGTCGACGCCATTCAACGAGAAGCTGTTGCTCGTATCGCGCTGGCCATTGGCCCAGATGGGAGCGTTGCCCAGGCCGGAGTTCGCACCCGTACCGCCCGCAAGTTCGGAGTTAACTCCGGGCGAAAGAATCGCCACTCCGGTAAAGCTGCCCGTCGGCAGTGGAATCGCTTCAATCTGCGACTTGTCAAGCACATAGCCGTTCGTGGTGTCGGTCGCATTCAGCAGCGGATTGACATCGACGGTTACGGAATCCGATACAGCTCCCACCGCAAGCTGCGCCGGAAGGGTGATCGTACGGTCAGCCTGGACCAGGATGCCGGGATATCTCTGGCTCGAAAAACCGTCGCGCGTAAACGTCAGAGTGTACTTACCGATAGGCAGGTCATTCAATGTGTAGGAACCTTGCGCGCTGGACTGTGCGGTACGGGTAAGCTTCGTATCGTCCGAAACAGCCTTCACCTGCACCCCAGGTACGACGCTTCCCGAAGGATCGGTCACGGTTCCAACGATCCCTCCGAGAGTCTGCTGCGCTCGCGCAACAAGCGGCGCAAGCAGGAAGAGACAGAAAGTGGAAAGAGCAAAGGCCGCGGCCATTCTGCGTAGGGAGAGCAAGGTGTTACCTCCTGGGAAGAACCTACGGGAGAGCTGCAAAGAAGAAACACGTATCGCATGCAGCCCAGCGGCCGTCGTTCTGAAACTCGTTTCCGGTGCAATCGGTATGTCTGAAAACGGAGGGACAGCCCTCTGTATTCCGGGGTTGTACGTTCTAGTTTCGACGGCAGATACAACTCCGCGCCGTGCCTCAAGGACACTTACTGAGCAATTCGACTAAATGCAAAAATGCATTTGATCGAATGGTTAAGTTCGAAGCCAGATACTGGATGAGGGCAGCAGATTGCGTCCCATGAATTGTTGCGATGACCAAAGAATAACCGAGAATTCATCTCAGGCCAATAGGAATATGCTTTTCGACGCTCCAGGGTGTGTCATCCAACTGCTGTTCGAGATAAAGACAAGGTCTGCTCACTTTGCGCCTACATCCACACAAGATGGAGTGTAGAAGCTCAAACAGCCACGGGTATAAGCCCCAAAGGGGCGATATATCCCAGCCCAGGGTGAGGCGACTCACGAGCGTTCTTTGCTCGCCGTGTCGCCGTAACCCTGGGTTGGGAGCCCAGTGAAGGTAGAGCCCTGTAGGGGCGATCTATCGCTGTTGCACGATAGGTCGCGCTTACAGCGCTCAATCTAATTTGCCACTTGCCCCAAGGTTCCGGCACCCCGGCGAGGATAAAACACTCGCTGCGCATGCCTCCACCCTGGGCTGGTATAGGTCGCCCCTTCGGGGCTTATACCCGTGACTGTTTGAACATTTCCTCTCCCTTTTGTATTTCTGTAGGCACGAAATGGGTCGGCCAATCTTTATCTCAAATAGCAATGTCGAATTAGGTGACACACCCTACGCTTCACGCTTGCTGATTCCATACCAGGCCATCGCTAACACCAGGTACACAAGGTAGATGTAAGGAAAATAACGCTGTGGCGCAGGCGGCACGGGAAAGATATTCCAGAGTAGTGCGGCAATCATCGCCACTGTGGCAACGGCGGCGAGCAAACCTGACCCCACGCTCAGACGCTGCTCTCGCCGCAGATGCACGGCGAGCGCAATCGCCGCCAACGTGTATGCCGTAAGAAAGCCAAAGACGGCGAGCGTGCCCATCCAGCCATAGATATCGGCGCCGCTGGCTCCTCGATGGGCGAGCACTCCTACAGGCACAAAGGCGAGTACTGCCGCAAGAATACTGGCCATACCAGGCGTCTCGTTCCGGGCATGCGTGACTCCGAACCGGCTATGCGCCAGGCCGTGATGAGCCATCAACAGCAGAACGCGCGAAGCGGCGATAACGCAAGCCAGCGTCGCCGCCAGCATGCTAACGAGCACGCCCGCATCGATGATCGGGCCAACAAACCTGACACCAGCCTGCGCGGAGAGGTAGTGAAAGGGCGCGGCGCTGGCATCCAGCGTGGTGGAGGCTCCGTGGAATCCAAGCACCTCACCATACGCGCAGACAATGAAGAATAAGCCCGCCAGCAGAGCACTTTGGATCACAGCGCGAGGAATCGTCTTCAGAGGTTCGCGGGCCTCCGCACCAAGGGTCGTTGCACTCTCGAAGCCTACGAAGCTGAAGATCGCCAGCATGACGCCCATCCTTACCTGCGGCGCTGAAACTCCTCGGAGGCGGACCTGCGACATGTCAAAATGCAGACCATGCTTCCACAGCGTAATACCGACGACGAAGGTAATCAGGCATACCGAGATCGCCTCGATCCAGAGCATCAGCTCCGCCGATACCTTTACATCGCGGTACGCGACCGCCATCGCTCCACCCGCCGCCACCAGCGAAAGCAGCACAGGAGACACATGCAGATGGTATTCATCGAGAAAGATGTAGGCGTAGTTGAGGAAGCCTCCGATGACCGATGACGCAGTCATCACATACGCAAAGAACAGTGCCCATGCGGTAAGCGCACTCCACGCCGGAGAAAGCGACGAGCGCGTATAGCTATACAGCGAACCGGGTGAAGCCGACTCTCGCGCAAAACTCGCCACGCACATGGCAACCAGTACGATTGCAGCCAGAGCGATCAGATAGGCAAGCCCCGTACCCGCCCCACACAATCCGAAGACCAGCGGCACTGTAAGCGTAGGTGTCGTGCTGGGTGCAATCAGAGAGATGGACTGCGCCAGGGTTTCGAGCGGCGAGAGTACCTGCTGCCGCAACCCATACGAGGGCGAGGCCGCTGTCTCCGGACCGTCGCTGATCGTCGCGACCGTGGAAGAATCCATCGTTCAACCTCGCAGGTAGAAGTTCGGTTAAGGACCCAGATAACTGGGCCGGTGTAACCGGCTGGATGATTCGTGTGGATTCAGCATAGCGCAGTTTTTGCTGCGGCCTGTTCTTGGCTGTCGCTTGTTCCGCTGTTGTTTGTTTTTGCCGTTGCTTGTTCTTGTGGTTGCTTGTTCTTCGTCGTCATCCTGAGCCGTAGGCGAAGGACCCCCGCATTGGGCGAGGCACAACTGCGCTGCGGTGGCGAGACCTGGAAGGGCGACAATCTCTGCCTCAGCTATGCTCCCTTGATCTGTGGCTTCCCATATCGCTACTGGTGATCCAAAATGCGGGGGTCCTTCGCATACGGCTCAGGATGACGACGAAAAACAAACAACAGCAAAACTTAGAAGCTCTAACCCTGCTGCGCGTTCGCAAGCCTCGCCGCCCAGACACACGCCGGTCGCGACACCGTCTCACCCGTCTTCTCCAGGGTCGCAAGCTGAACAGCGAAGTTCCCCAGGGTCGAGCACTCCGTCCCAGCCCGCAGCACCTCAAGTCCCGTAGCCTCCGCCGTCAGCCGATTCAGAAACTCATTCTGGCTTCCACCACCCATAAGGTAGAGCCGCCGAAAGCGCTTGCCCGTAATCTCCGCCACGCTGTGCAGCACATGCGCATAACGCGCCGCCAGACTGTAGAAGAGAAACGAAGCCATCTCCGCCGCATCCTTCACATCCACACTCAACTCCGCCAACCCGCGCCGGCGAAGCTGCGCGTTGATGCGCTCCGGCATATGGCCTTGCAGCATCAGGTCAGGGTCGTCCACATCCAGCACATACTCACGAGGGCCGAACGCCGTCGAAGCCTCCACCAGTACCGGCAGATCAAGCGTCGTGCCCTTTGCGCTCCAGCTCTCGATGCACTGGCGCAGAAGCCACATGCCGTTCACGTTCTTATGGAAGCAGATCGTTCCATCGACGCCGCCCAGGTTGGTGAAGTTCTCTTCCCGCGCGGCAGCCGAATTTACAGGAGCCTCCAACTGCGCTCCCACCAGCGACCACGTACCCGAACTGATGTAAGCCCAGTCATCGCCTGGGTCAGGAATCGCCGCAATCGCCGAAGCCGTATCGTGACACGCCGGAGCGATCAGACGCGTGTTCTCAAACGCCGGCAGCATGGCCAACTCGCCCTGCACTTTTCCGATATCGGTTCCCGGAGGAACAATCGGAGGCGCATCCGCGATCGTCTGCCCAAGCACGCCAAAGATCTCACTCGACCACTCGCCATCGAGGCCCACCATCTGCGTATGCGTCGCGTTCGTACGCTCCGAGACCGCCCGGCCGCCAAGCCGATGCAGAACATACTCCGGCAGGTTAAGCCAGCAGTGTTTCTTCTTCTCTACATCGTCGGCAAACATCTGGTAGACGCTGTTGATGCGCAGCAGCTGCAAGCCCGTGATCTCGCGCATCCGCTCAGCGGAGAGACGTTCATGCAACACCGGCTCAGCCGCAACCGTACGTTCATCGCGATAACAAAAGGGATCGGCAATAGCCGTGCCCTGGTCGTCCAGCCGCACATAGTCCACGGCCCAACCGTCAACAGCGATCGACCGTACCCCTTCGGTCGCGATCTCCGCGCACTGGCGCAGACCGGCGTAGAGCCCTTCGAGGATCATCCCGAGATCCCACCGCAGACCATCCGCGCGTTCAACAGCGTGGTTCGCAAAGCGATGGACAAGCTGGATCCGGGGCCCCTGCTCCAGCCAGCGCAGTAACGATACGCGGCAACTCTCTGCTCCTAGATCGATGGCAACCAGAGCCCGTCGGTCGTTTGGAACCGGAAGAGGAAGAGTTGCCGCTGTACCGTCCACGCTCATCGCAGATAAGCCTCGGTCAGGCCGCCGTCCACCGGGATCAGGTGGCCCGTCGTCACCGGAGCCTTCGGGCCGCCAACAAACAGGATCGCCTCAGCGCAGTCCTTCGGATCGATGGGCACATGCGTCAGCGTACGCTTGGCGTAGAACGCCGCCAGCAGGTTGCGAATCTCGTCATCGCTGCCGCTCTCATCGAACGGAATTCCATACTTCGTGAGCGACGCCTTCACACGGTCGCGCGGGAACATCGTCGATCCCTTGACCACCGTCGCCGGACTGATGCCGTTCACGCGCAGCAGCGGCGAGTACGTAATCGCCAACTCGCGCACCAGGTGGCTCAGCGCCGCCTTGCTCACGTCATAGGCCTCGGAGCCGCGCTTGGCCACAACTGCATTGGCCGAGCTCGTCAGCACCACGCTGCCCGGAATTCCCTGCGCCTTGAAGACCTTCTGCGCTTCATCGGTGAGCAGGTAGTTCGCCGTGACATTAATCTCCAGCGTCACACCCCACTGCGCGTCCGTGATAATGCCGTCGGGCGAGGTCGGGAAGATGGCAGCGGTATTGACCAGGATGTCGATGCCGCCAAAGGCCGCAATCGTCGCGTCCAGCGCGCTCTTGATCGCATCGCGCTTGCGAATGTCGATCACTGCTGCCACCGCGCATTCTTTGCCACCGATAGCTTTGGCCTCGTCCGCAACCTTCTGCGCGGCTTCAAGCGAAAGGTCCGCAACAACGATGTGCGCGCCGCGTTCCGCAGCCAGCAAGACGGTCTCACGCCCAATCCCGCTCGCTCCGCCGACGACCAACACCACGCGCCGGCTCAGTTCCTTCTCCGGAGGCTGACGGCGAATCTTCGCCTCTTCCAGCGCCCAGTACTCGATACGGAAGGCCTCGCTCGGCGGAAGCGCTACGTAGTTCTCATGCACGCTGAACGCCGAAGTCGGCGCACAGCCTGCCTGCGGCAGCTCCGAGGGCAGCTTGCCCTCGTCCATACTGCCCGCGCCTTCCATTACATGGATGGCGTTGATATAGAACTCACCCGTAATGCGCGACTCTGCCTTGTTCTTGCCGAAGCTGAACATGCCGACGCCCGGCACCAGTACCACCGTCGGGCTGGCATCGCGCATGGCCGGAGATTCCGGCGTCGCATGGGCCTTGTAGTACTCCGCATACTCGGCGCGATAGGTTTCGAGGGCCTCATCCAGCTTGGCCTCGAGATCGGTAATGCTCCCCGTCGGATTCCAGTCGATAAATAGCGGACGAATCTTCGTGCGAATGAAGTGGTCCGGGCAGCTCGTGCCGAGATGCGCCAACTGCTTCGCCGAGTTCGAGTTCACAAATGCGAGCACATCCGGCGCATCCGTAAAGCTGCCGATGACCCGCTGCTTTGCCGAGACACGGCCGCGAATCGCAGGCATCAACTGCACCGCAAGACTCTTCCGCTCATCATGCGATGAGTACCTCGCGCCGCTAAAGCTCGGTCCCTTCTTCGCTGCGTGTTCCTGAATAAATTGTCCGAGCTGATCGATGATCGTGATCGTGTTCAGGTAGCTCTCGCGCTGCGTCTGTCCCCACGTAAACAAACCGTGTCCGCCGAGCACAACACCGTCGCAGCCGGGCGTAGCCGCCACGGCCTTCTGCAGCATCATCGCCAGCTCAAAGCCGGGACGCTGCCACGGCACCCAGACCATCTTGTGGCCGAAGCGCTGATTGAACTCTTCCATCTTCTCCTTGCCGTTGGCCGAGGCAGCCAGGGCAATCGCCCAGTCGGGGTGCAGATGGTCCACATGCGGCGCGGGCAGAAAGCCATGCAGCGGCGTGTCGATCGAAGCCGCCGTCGGATTGTTGTTGAACGTGCAGAGCGGATACATCGAAACGATCTCGTCTTCGAACTCAACGCCCTTGTAGCTCTTGGCCAGCGACAGCACCTTGTCGAGGTACAGCGTCGCAAAGCCGGAACGCTTGATGCTGCCCAGATCGCCGCCAGATCCCTTGACCCAGAGCACCGTCTTCTTCTGCCCGTCGAGCGGGTCAGTCTCTTCGATCTTCGAGCTCGTGTTTCCCCCACCAAAGTTCGTCAGTCGCAGGTCGGAGCCCAGCAGATTCGAGCGGTAGCGCAACAACTCTGGAGCGTCGAGCTTGGAAGCTACGGCTTCATCCCAGCGGTCTTCGAGAAAGTGGAGTTTGTTCGAGGTCGTCATTCTGATATCGGTTCCTGTGGTGGGTCTCGCGCCAGTTTCGCGGCGTAATGATGATTACACACCAACTATCAATAGAACAACTATTTCTATAGGGGTATTTATCCGATCCTCACAGAACAGATTCAATCTGCTTTTGCCTTTCTTGTTTGTCTTTCTTTTGTCATTCCCGCAGGGAATCTGTTTTTCGTTTCGGAGAGGCAAGGCTTTGGCCACGAGGGCGAATGCCAGGATCTGCTATCAAACTGTTTTATGGAGTGAAGGGTGCAAACAGTTTGTTGAGGCACAAACCGGGAGGGCCTGGCTTCAGCCAGGCCACCAAGGCATCGCCCAAAGGTTCCTTCCTCTCTGCCGAAGGCCGGAGTGAAGGCGTAGCCGCAACGACTGAATTGCCTTCTTTAGCCATGGCGAGACAAGCTGCCCTAGACTTATCCCTGAATTGCTTTCGTAGAAGCCAAACCGCAGCTCAGAAACTCGTAGCGGGAGGACCGAAGTCCTCCCGCTCAAGAGCGTGCCACTCCAGCCAGCAGATTCCCTGCGGGAATGACAGAAAGAAAAACAAAGGCAGCCACATGGGCTATGGCAAAAATTGCCAGGCTACGACGTCTTCCGCGCCGCGCCCTGCTTCAGCTTCTGGCTACGCTTCGGCGCGGATTTATTCTCGCCACCAGCATGCGAAGCCGCAGCCGCCACGGTAAGCCCCGCATCCGCCTCCAGCACACGCCCGGCACGGTCCGCCGTAATCGCCCGATGCTCCACATAGTTGTACGGAGCCACCGTCTCACCGCGCAGCAACGCCAGGCCAAGGTCAATCAACCTCGGACCGTAGAGCCCCACCTCATGGGAGATCGAAGCAATCGCCGGGCTTCCCGGCCGTTGCATCTCGATCACCATCTCCTCCAGGCAATCCTGTCCCACAATGGCCACGTGCTTCTCGCGGTCCAGATCGCGAACGGCTGCGATAGCGCCCATCGCGCTCGTATCGTTCGCCGCCGCAATCAGGATGTGCTTGTCCTTCGGGTGGCGCTTCAAAAAGTCGAGGACCACCTTGTAACTGATGTCGCGCATTCCCCTGCCATCGATCCGCACAAAGCATTCGACGGGCAGATTGGGCAGCCGCGTCTTCACGCCCTCAAACGCCCCGGTAATGCGGCTCTGCACCAGTTGTCCGGCCTCCGCAAGATCAAGCCCTACCATCCAGTCAATCTCCCCGTCCCAGCGCTGCTGCGCAAACTCCGCCAGCACCCCACCCGCTTCGCGACCCGCACGATAGTTGTCGATGCCCAGGTACGTCGCATGAGGATGCGGAATATCGACTGCAATCAGGGGTATCTTCGCCTCGGCGATCTTGTCGGCAATAATCGGCGCGGCGTGCTCGTCCACCTGGAACTCGATGATGACATCGACGCGCTCGCGGATGAACGTCTCCGCATTCTCGATGGCCGTCTC
This sequence comes from Granulicella mallensis, assembly GCF_014203225.1. Lineage (GTDB taxonomy): Bacteria > Acidobacteriota > Terriglobia > Terriglobales > Acidobacteriaceae > Granulicella > Granulicella mallensis_A. Next base: position 206,131 of record NZ_JACHIO010000012.1, read on the forward strand.
CGCGTTGTAGCGGTTGTCCAGCACCAGCAGGTCGACGCCGACCGCCGCAGCCGCCTCGCGCAGGCTTACGGTCACGGCTTCGGAAAACGGCATCTCCGCACTCTGGCTGCCGAAGCCGAAGCGCAGCTTCTTGGGCCGTGCGATGTGCCGATAGTGCCGGTCCGCCGTCTGCCCAACGTAGCCCCGATGCACCAGGGTCTTCAGAATTCGATAGACCGTCGTCTTCGAGATCTTGGTACGCTTGTGGATCGTCTCCAGCACCATCGGCTGGTTTTCATTCTGCAGAAGCTCAAGGATATCGAGAGCCTTGGTGAGTACGGGGATCAGGTACAGCCGCTTGGTCTTCGTCTTGGGCGCCATTACAACCTCTTTAGGACTAGTTAGAAACCTACGCGTCCATTATCGGCAAGGAGCGCCAATTCCCCTAATGAATTCGTGCGGCCTCAAGATGAAATTGCAATTTTGCGGCCCCTCATTCGGCACTCTACGCCCTTGACAAGGGTCTCAGGCGTATGAGCTTCCGCCCCCGGCATTTTTCTCCCTGCGCTCTTCGGTGGTGCGCTCGACATAGCGGCTCTCGCGCAGGGCAGCCAGCGGATGAGCGGGCAGACCGCGCGCCTCACGCCACTCCGCCAGCAGCGGACGCACATCCTGCCAGAACGCCCCGCGGAAGGCCTCTTCCGCATCGACCAGGCTGCAGCTGTCCTGCAGCTTGGCCAGCGTGTCCTGATCCACCAGAGAAGCCTTCGCGTAGAGTTCCTGTGCCGTGACGACAGTCTGCACCATCGCCTCCACCTTGCCCTTCAGATTGTGGCTCTGGTCGATCATGAACGCCGGAGACTTGAACGCCCCGCCCTTGCTCTGCTCGAACAGAATCTCGTGGAAGATACGGAAGATCTGGTACGGGTCGATCGAGCCCAGCGTCAGGTCGTCATCCGCATACTTGCGGTCGTTGAAATGGAACCCACCCAGCGCATTCAGTTCGATCAGCCACGCGACAATCTGCTCGATGTTCGTGCCCTGGTAGTGGTGGCCCGTGTCGACCAGCACCTTCGCCTGCGGCCCGGCGCTGCGTGCGAGCTCAAGCGCCATGCCCCAATCGGCGATGTCAGTGTGATAGAAAGCCGGCTCAAAGGGCTTGTACTCCACCAGCATGATCTGTCCCGGCGCGAGTGCCGCATGGGTCTTCGCAAGAGCTTCCTTCATCCAGCCGATACGACGGCGCATGCTCTGCGTACCGGGGTAGTTCGATCCGTCGGACACCCACATGGAGACCTCAGCGGCTCCCAGGGCCTTGCCGATCGCGACCGAGTCCAGCAGATGAGCGGTGGCCTTCGCACGAACCTCCGCACTCGGGTTACAGATGGAGCCGTACTTGTACTCGGCCTCCTGGAACAGGTTCGGATTGATCGACCCCGCACGGATGCCGGTCTTCTCGACCAGCGACTGGATCTTCGGAGCGTCGGCCACGCCGTTCGGCAGGTCCCACAGCACATGCAGCGCCAGCGTCGGCGTAACCCCCGTCAGCCGATGGACCTCGGCGGCGTCGGCAAACTTCTCTTCGATATTGGTGGCCGCCGCGGCCTGGATGTACTTGCCGAAGCGCGTCCCCGTATTGGCAAAGCCCCAGGAGGGAATCTCAATGGCGAATGTATCGAGTGCGCGAAACACCCGCTCTTTGATTGGATCGGTTGGCATGGAGCGATTCACCTCGGGCTGACGCAAAAGCGGGCCTTCTTCTCAAACGGAACTATAATACGTATTGAAACTTTTTGGCAGGAGAAATGCTACGTACTTTCTTTTACTCCCTCAAAAAGCTCCCTTCAATAGGAAAATTGTTTCTTATCGATCTCCCTATCAGTTAGGATAGCTGCGCCACCGGAAGTTGTCGAAATTCAATCGCCGGAACGTGCGTTCGAGGTCAACGTGGGACCGAATCCCTTTATCGGCGTCATCTTTCACTGGCTTGGCGGTCTCTGCTCAGCCAGCAATTTCATACCGTTTCGCGGCATTAAACGCTGGTCGTGGGAGATCTACTGGATCATCCAGGGTGTTGCCGCCTGGCTGATCGCCCCTCCGCTGCTGGCCTCCATCTTTGTTCCTCACCTCTTTCGGGTGCTGCACGCCGCACCGGCTTCGAGCATCGGCTGGGCGATCTTCTGGGGCATTCTCTGGGGCGTCGGCGGCCTGACCTTCGGCCTGGCGATTCGCTACCTGGGCCTGGGCCTGGGCTATGCTATCGCGCTGGGCTTCTGCACGGCCTTCGGGACCCTGATCCCGCCCATCTTTCACGGCCAGATGCACACCATTATCAGCGAGCGCTCCGGACAGGTGATCCTGTGCGGTGTAGCGATGTGCATCCTCGCCATCGCTGTCAGCGGAGCCGCCGGCTACTCCAAGGAACAGGAGATCAGCGAAGAGGACAAGGCCGCCGCCGGGGAACGCGACTTCTCCTTCGTCAAGGGCCTCGTCATCGCGATCTTCGCGGGCATCATGAGCTCCTTCTTCGCCTTCGGCCTTGACGCCGGCAAGCCGATCGCCGACATCGCCCGCACCGAACTGGTTGCCGCGGGCAGCACCGATCTCTGGTCCAACCTTCCCGTCCTGATCGTCGTCCTCTGGGGAGGCTTCGTTACCAACCTCATCTGGTCGGCGATCCTGATCGTTCGCAACCGCTCCATCGGCCAGTTCGCCGGCGAACCCGGCGACAACCCCATGGGCACCGCCGTCGTCACCGGCGAGACGCTGCAGGACATCGACCCCCGCCACCTCACCCAGCGCATCAGCAGCAGCGTCCTCACGCGCAACTACCTGCTGGCGGCCGCTGCCGGTGTGATCTGGTACTTCCAGTTCTTCTTCTACTCCATGGGCACCACCAAGATGGGCAAGTACGACTTCGCCAGTTGGACGCTGCACATGGCGAGTATCATCATCTTCGCGAACCTGTGGGGCATCGCCCTGAAAGAGTGGAAGGACACCAGCCTGCGCACGCGCCTGCTGGTCGGCTGCGGACTCGCTCTCCTTATTGGTTCGACGGTCGTGGTCGGTTATGGAAGTTATCTCAAGGTAAGTTGAGAATAGCGACCGGGTAAAAATTACCTCTGCCACGGCCACGGCCTTTGCTGTTGTCTTTGCCTTTCTGGTTGTCATTCCCGAAGGGAATCTGCTTTTGCTTCTGCTTCTGCTTCTGCTTCTGCTTCTGCTTTTGCTCTTGCTTTTCTGGTTTGTCATTCCGAGCGGAGCGAGTGAACCTGCTTCCTCCCGTTCTTCGCCCAAACCGCCCGAAAGCTACAGGCAACAACCAGAAGAGCTTCACATAACATTGCTGGCACCACCAAAGAGATTAGAATCTCTTTGAAAACTGTTTTTCGCTCCTGATATACGCTCCATGGAGGAGTTCCCTGCGTATCGCGCTCTTTGTCGCCTGCTATAACGACACGCTATTCCCTCAAACCGGAATCGCCGTCACCCATGTGATCGAACGCCTGGGCCACACCGTCGAGTTTCCCGTGCAGCAAACCTGCTGCGGGCAGATGCACTACAACACCGGCTACCATCGCGAGGCCGTGCCCCTCGTCCGCCGCTTCGTCGAAATGTTCCGCGATGCCGAAGCCGTCTGCGTTCCCTCGGCCTCCTGCGTGGCCATGATGCGAGAGCACTACGTGATGATGGCCGAAGCCGAAAACGATCCCGCCTTCCTCGCGGACGTCCACAGCCTGCTGCCACGCGTCTTCGAGTTCTCCGAACTGCTCGTCAACCGGCTCGGCATTGAAGACGTCGGCGCGACCTTCCCGCACAGCGTCACCTATCACCCTTCCTGCCACTCGCTCCGCATGCTGCACGTAGGCGATGCCCCCGTAAAGCTGCTGCGCTCCGTCCGCGGCCTTAATCTTCTGGAGCTTCCCAACAAAGAACAGTGCTGCGGTTTCGGCGGCACCTTTGCGGTAAAGAACCCCGACGTCTCCGTCGCCATGCTCACAGAAAAAGACGCCTGCGTCGTGCAGACCGGCGCGGAGATCGTGACGGCGCTCGACAACTCCTGCCTGATGCAGATCTACGGCGGCCTCCATCGCTCCGGCTCGAAGGTCCGCACGATGCACCTGGCCGAGATCCTCGAGTCCATCGAGCCCACGGGAGGCCTAGCGTGAGCGTCATCGTCGGCAAAACCTCCCAAGCGCCCGACTTCCCCATCGCCGCAAAGTCCGCGCTCAAGAACGACCAGCTTCGCCGCAACGTGGCCCATGCCACCAACGTCATCCGTAACAAGCGCGCGCTGCGCGTAGAAGAGATGCCCGACTGGGAAGACCTCCGCCAGGCCGGCAGCGACATCAAGGCGCACACCCTCGCGCACCTCGACCACTACCTCGAAGAGTTCGCCCGCAACTGCGAGTTGGCCGGAGGCAAGGTCCACTGGGCGCGCGACGCCGACGAAGCCAACAGCATCGCGATCAACCTCATCCGTCACTACGGCGGCACGGAGCCCGGCCTCGAAGTCATCAAGGTCAAGACGATGACCTCCGACGAAGTGCAGATGAACCACGCGCTCGAAGCCGCGGGCATCAAGCCCATCGAGACCGACCTCGCCGACATGATCGTGCAGCTCGGCCACGACGAGCCCTCGCACATCGTCGTTCCGGCACTGCACAAGAACCGTGTCGAGATCCGCGACATCTTCCGCAAGCAGATGGGCCTCCCCGAACTCACCGAGCAGCCCGAAGACCTGACCAACGCGGCTCGCCACTATCTGCGCGACCGCTTTCTGCGCGCAAAGATCGGTATCAGCGGAGCGAACTTCGCCATCGCCGCCACCGGCTCGGTCGGCGTCGTCGAGTCCGAAGGCAACGGCCGCATGTGCGTCACGCTGCCCGAGGTGCTCATCACGCTGATCGGCATCGAGAAGGTCCTCCCGACCTTCGCCGACCTCGAAGTCATCCTGCAGACGCTTCCCCGCTCCGCCACCGGCGAGCGCATGAATCCCTACAACTCCATCTGGACCGGGGTCACTCCGGGCGACGGCCCGCAGGCCTTTCACGTCATCCTGCTCGACAACGGCCGCACCAGGCTTCTCGAAGACGAGATCGAACGCGAGACCCTCGCCTGCATCCGCTGCGGAGCCTGCCTCAACGCCTGCCCGGTCTATCGCGAGACCGGCGGCCACGCCTACGGCTCCATCTACTCCGGCCCCATCGGCGCGATTCTCTCGCCGCAGTTGCAGTCGCTGGAACACTCTCGTTCCCTGCCCTTTGCGTCTACTCTCTGCGGTGCCTGCTACGAGGTCTGCCCGGTAAAGATCAACATCCCCGAGGTGCTGATCCATCTCCGCGGACGCGTCGTTCGCGAAGACCAGAAGACGCTCGGCGGCAAGCTCTCCGCCGAGAACATCGCGATGCAAACCGTCGCAACGGTCTTCCAGGATCATCGCCGCTACGAGGCCGCGCAGCGCCTCGCACGCATCGGCCAGACAATCTTCAAACGCGACGGCCAGCTCACCAACCTGCCCGGCATGGCCGGCGGCTGGACACGCTCACGCGACCTGCGCCCCATCCCTAAACAGAGCTTCCGCGACTGGTGGAAAGCACGCGATAAAAATGGAGAGGAAACACGCGAAAAGAAAGCCGAGGAAAGAGCATGACCGCCCGCGAAGAGATTCTTGCCCGCGTCCGTTCCGCACTGCACACCGCGCCCTCCGACCCTGTCGCCGCGCACGCCCGCCTCTCTCACACCTACAACCGCATCGGAAAGCTCAGCCGCGAAGCCTGCCTGGAACTCTTCATCGACCGGCTCGTCGACTACGACAGCGAGATCCTCCAGGTCACCGCCGAATCCGAGATACCGCAAGCCATCGCAAAAGCCCTGCAGCACGCGGACGAGCACCGCGCCCTCGTCGCCCCTGTATTCCCCGCTGCCTGTCTTCCCCCAGGCTTCGAGTTCAAGCTCGACAATGCTCTCCCCACCTCCGAGATCGAAGGCGTTGCAGCCGTCGTCACCACCTGCGAGGCCGCCGTCGCCGCGACCGGCACAATCATCCTGGTACACGACGGCGCCCAGGGCCGCCGCGTCATCACGCTCATGCCCGACCACCACATCTGCCTCGTACACCGCGACCAGGTCTTCGAGCTTCTGCCTGAAGCGATGACCGCCATCGCAGGCAGAACCACCAAGCCCATCACCACGATCTCCGGACCATCGGCGACCTCCGACATCGAGATGACACGCATCCGCGGCGTCCACGGTCCACGCCGGTTGACCGTCATCCTCTACGGCTAAAACAACGCAACCGAGCGACCCAATATCGACTCGCCACGCAACGACAGTACCCACGCCTCAGGAGAACAATCCCTTGCAACGTTACGCCCAGGTCATCCAACTCCGCGCCGAAGACGAAGCCGAATACATTCGCTACCACGCCGACGTCTGGCCCGGTGTACTTGAAAGAATTGCGGACTGCGGCATTCGCAACTACAGCATCTTCCTGCGCAACGGCGTGTTATTCGCCTACTTCGAGTACCACGGCACCGATTACGAAGCCGACATGCTCAAGATGGCAGCCGACCCCGAAACCCAACGCTGGTGGAAGATCATGGACCCCATGCAGGCCCAGATGCCCGATGCCCTGCCGGGCGAGAAGTGGTCACCGTTGCGCGAGGTATTTCACTTCGACGGGCCACCGGTGAAGTAGCGAGGCTGTCAGGAGACTTCTAGCCCTTCCATCACTAAACCCTCGAACGGATCACTTAAGAAGCTGACTTATCAGGATTTATGGGCTGCTGAGTATCCTAATCTTTATTTTGAGGACCTACCTACCTTTCATGACCTGTGGAAGTCTATGAAGACATACTTTCGCGTTGCCGAAGCGGAAGGGAAAGATTGATCTACACTTCCCGGCGAATTTTCGAAGGTTTCAGTTTCGGACTCGATTTCCGTTTTGCAGATTGCACCTTTCAAATTGAGGTTTGTGAATGAAAACTCTTGTTGCGCTTTCGCTGATCCTCGCGTGGTCTAGTGCTGTCGCTCAGACCCAAGCTCCACCTTCTCGCGCCGAGCAAGAAGCCAACGTGGAATTCCAATTTGGGCAGTTAGAGGAGATTGCCATGTGCCACCATGCAATCAAAGCCGCTCGTCATGACGGATTAGCCTTAGGGCAGAACCCTTACTATCGGTACATCCTCAACTCTCCGCAAAAGGGTCACGACGAAAATGTTTACCCGATTCCCGCGCGCTGCAAAAATCTTGAGACGCAGTGGGTTCTCGACTACGCCCAGTTGAGCCAGAAGTTCAAGGACATGCAAGATTCAACCATTCAGACACAGATTCAGATGACAATTCCCGAGATTTCAGCCGACGCACAATTCATGACCGTAGTCATCAACAAGATGGAGCTTGAGGGCTCCAAGGCAACGTTTTTGGATAACCGAGACAAAGACACACCATAGGCCCAGCATTGTCTCCCCCACGTACGGGGGACAATGGTCATGCGTTTTATGCAGCAGTCTAAAGAAACAATAATATTGCTGGACTGATGGGGGTCCCCGTTGTCTGGTGGCCGGACAGAGCGAACTGGAATCAGAACACCAGATGTCGGCGTTTAGCTTGGGACCAACAACATCGCGTTCGGCTGCTTATACGGCCAGGATAGCAACCCGCCGCAGCACGTCAACGCTAGTTGTCCCCAAGGCTGGAGCGCCACTGGAAGGTTCTTTCAGGAAGAACGTAGCGTCGATTTCTAGTATCGATAAATGTGATGGTCGCCTGTAGAGGTTCACCATGAGTCCCAATCGGCGGCACTACGTTCGTAAAGAATTGTTTTCGGTTCGAGCGTCCTCCCAAATGAATAGAAGGAATGGAGACTGTTTCGCTGCCGTTAACGGAAGCCTGAACCAACACACACGCCGAAGCTCCGTAATGAATTGAAAAGAAAGCCCACCCCGACAGATAAATAGCCGGTTGACCGTCGACCGTATCCTCTCCCCAAAAGCTTTCTTCCCATACCGCTTCGAGACACGGTGCAGGAACGCGAATTGCGTTCATTTCCCTTTGGTGCGTGTTGATAAGGTCCATCGTCTCTTGCCGCTGTGTCTCGCTGGCACTCACAGCCTCAGTCTCCAGAGTCTGGCTCTTCCTGCGTTCCTCATTGAGTGCCGTACGTGAGCGCCAGTACAAACAGGAGATGCAGCCAGCCGCAACCAGGACAACCAAAACGACCCAAGCTGAAACCGGCGCGAACCAGAGGTTCTTGATTCCAGCGAAGGTAACGACTGTCCGCATCGGAACATTGGTCAGCCACGCAGCCACAGGGATGAGGACAAGTCCCCACACGAGTGTCACGATACTCGGAATAACCCATAGTTCCTTGTTCTTTTGATTCACCGCGCCAGTTTACCTCGCATCAGTGGGACTTACGCACAAGCGCGATGATTGAAATGACTCTTTGGAGTGACGCAAAGCCCCTTCCAAGCGTACCGAGAAACGCGCTTGCCGTCAGCAACCAATCACTGACGACAAGCCGCCCTACGAGAACCAATCTGGGCCAACTCAGCATCATTCCGTTACGACAGGCTGCCAAAGCTCGGCACGATTTCCTTCCGGGTCGATGATCCAGCCGAACTTTCCGAAGTCATAGCTTTCGCGTTTTGGATCGACCGTGACGCCTTCCTCTATCAAACGGTCCAGCACTACCTCCAGATCATCCACCTGCAGATTGATCATCGCTTTCTGTGCCGAAGCACGAATCGGAAGGGCATGGCTTCAGCCATGCCGAACAAGTTGGTGAGCAGATCTCTTCCTCTCTGCCGAAGGCTGAAGCGAAGGCATAGCCGGAGCGACTGAATTGCTTTCCTCCGTGCTGCCAAGACTCTGTAGGGCTCGCCGGAGTGGGATTTGTGGCTCGGGTGGCGGTTTCGCCACAACCAAAGAAAGCAATTCAGTCGTTGCGGCTACGCCTTCGCTCCAGCCTTCGGCAGAGAGGTAGACTCCTTCAGAGCGACTTTTATGGCATAGCTGAAGCTATGCCCTTCCGCAACTTGCCTCAACAAACTGGTTACACAGTTCGATTTCGTTCCAGAAAGAATTTGATGACACGCCCTGGGCCTCCCGTCACTAAATCTTCTAACAGATCACTTCCCAAAAGCCGACTTTCTATGAGCAGGTCACTAGTGTCAAGGGATTGTTCTTTATTTTTTCCTTCATAGGGCTTTTGCTTTTGTTGTTGCTCTTGGTTTCGTTGCTCTCCACCGTGTTTCTATTCGCACTCTTGATGAGCTGTCTTCATGCAAGCTCGGTGCCTGTTGGGGTTCGAGAGGAGAGTCGATGCTGCCATTTATCGGTCGGCCTCGAAGGCCGAAGTCGGCTCGCAGTCATCGGAACACGGTGTCGTCGCAACGGGTGAACATGTTGATCCCTCAAGCAGCTTGTTCGTAGAACGGCATATACGTAGCTTGGGTGCTCCAGAGATGATGAAGCAACACCGCAAGCTTGCGGGCCACGGCAACGACGGCCTTACTTCTGGCCTGCTTGCCACCTCGGGCGGCTAGGCGCAGGCCCCACTGTCGTAAGGCCGAGTCTCGTCCGTGCGGTCGAAGGATGTGATTGGAGCACTCGATTAGCAGACTTCGGAGATAGGCGTTACCGGCGTGGGTGATGCCGAGCTGCGGATCATGATCTCCAGACTGACTTCGACGCGGTCGCAGGCCCAGATAGCACCCAACGTCGCGACTTCGTCCGAACCGCTCTTTGCTTCCGAGCGTCAACACGAAGGTTAGGGCGGTGAGATGACCGACGCCGTGAACCTTCAGCAGCGCCTGCGTCTCCGGATACTCGGTCTGGCCGAGGTGTTGGATCTGCCGGTCGTACAGCTTGATCTTTACTGTCATCTCCGCGATCTGCTGAAGTACCGGACCGAGCGCCTGTGCCAGTCCAGGCGGCATAACGGCCAGGCTGCGCTGGGCGAAGCACGTTGTGGCGGAAGCAGGCATACGGTAGCCACACGACTTCGTCAGACCACGAACGGCGTTCACCGCTGCCGTGCGCAGCCGCACCAGCAAAGCCCGCGCACGGATCAGTGTGAGAGCCTCCTGCTGTGCGACAGTTCGGTGGGCGATCGGCCGGAGTATGTTCGGATCAAGCCGGGCATAACGCGCCAGCTTCTCAGCATCGACCTGATCGCTCTTCCGGTCACTGTGCGAGATCGCCCGCAACTCGCGAACGTTCGCCACGATGACTTCGTGACCTAGTTCCTGCAACTGTGCGCTGATCCAGATCGAGTGTGTTCCAGCCTCCATCGCAACCCGCGCTGGAGCCACGTCGGTGAACCACTTCTCGATCGCCTTCGGGGTAGTTCTGAAGCGGCCACGGTCGACCACTTCTCCGTCCTGGTTCAGGGTGCAGTAATGGCTCCAGACGTCGCCAAGGTCGATGCCGATCGTGATCTCAACCTTGGCCTGTCTGCGTGGGACTTCAGCGATGAGGTGCTGCGCTGGCTTCTTCATGGGAACAGTCTGCTCCTCCTTCGGAGGACCTGCTCATCCCATTTATCGGTACCGATTAGCCGTGTGCAGGAAGGAATCCGGCGGAAGTGATAGTGCGGCGGCTGGCATGCCATGCTGCACCGTCGGACACCGCCGTATTCTACGAGGAACTTCGGGTGACGCTAGCTACAGCCCGCACCGTTCCGTCCCTCGCACAAAACAGGTAAGCGTCTCTTTGAACCTCAGCATGGAAGGCGGCAGCTTGGTCGCCGGCAGCGCGTGAGGA